>CAWDWA010000024.1:0-229632 GCA_963805815.1 uncultured Verrucomicrobiae bacterium | reverse complement strand
AGCCACGTCCGCATCGGGATCACCGCTGCGTCCGACGCGGCCGGCGCCGGCGAGATTAGCGCGCCATACTTTGTCGCGAAGCCGTATGAGCACATCCTTCAGGAAGAAGATCGCGTGCGTGCTGTGTTTCCTCTCCGGCTTTTGGTGCCCAGTGGTCGAGCGAGGTAACGGGTAGCACCCCATACGGCTGTTTGCCGATGCGCAGCGTGGGTAGCGGGCCGGCTGCGCCGGACGTAGTTGATGAAATGCGCGCGCGCCCAGTTCAGGTCGTCCTCGGTCAGGTTGTTTTCCTCGCGGCCAAACGTGTTCGAGAGGAAGTAGCCCCACGTCACAGCCCAGAGCGCGGCATTCATACACCGCGCATCGAGCTGCTCCCTGGCGGTGTTATTTAGCAAATTGGTGAGCGGCCTGGAGCCGTCGGGAAAAAGTCCCAACGCGCGGGTGAGCGTGTCGCCATTCGATCCGTCGCCGGGTTTGAAGTCGTTCGTCGCCTGCTCGGCGGAATAACTTTCCATCTGGCCGACGTCACGTGAACTGAAGGCTGATGGTGCATCGGATGTATTGTTCGATGGCGTTCCCTGGAGCAGAAAGCCGAGACCGTCGGTGAAGTGATGCGCATCGAGCAATGCTTCAATGCGCTTCGCAGAATCGATCGCGCTCAGCGAGGCCTTCGCCCCGAGCACGAGCAAGACGTCCAGCCCCGCTTGCGCGACATTCTTTGTGAGCTTGATGCGCAGACCCATGCCGGCTGCTTCGGCGGCGTCGAAATCCACCATCCATCTCATCGCGGGATCGATCGCCAGTTCCTCGTCCGTGGCGGTGACCGTCGCCCCCGGGTCCGGGCCGACCGGCAAGAGTTCGGGAATATTCTTGCCGGTGACTGTTGCCACCGGCGTCCCGCGCGAATAGGCAATTGCGACCCAGCGGTCGGGCAGCACGCGTGCCAGCGGCGCGCGCGACCAGCTATCGGCTCTGTTCTCCGGCGTCGGAAATTGAATTTGCTTTGGCAGCGGTTGTTCGGCGGGGACCGGCGTTGCCGGTCGATCCTGCGGATTCAGGGGCCTGAGGGTGCGAGCGATCCACGGTGCCCGTTGCGAGTCAAAGCGATCCGCCAACTGCTGCCACGCCCTTTTCCGGGCATCCTCGTCGTCGCCGGCGCGCCAGTTTGCTCCCAGTAGTTTCGGCCCCAGGCGTTCTCATCTTCGGTCAGCCCGGGTTCGTGGGAATCGAGATGGATCTGGTCCGGGTAAACCCGCACGCGCAGCTCGGACGAACCATCTGGCAGCGTGAAGAAGCGCGTCTCCAGGCGCACAGGAAACAGCGCCAGCGGCCTGTCAGTCGCGATGAGCTCCTCCGCCATCTCCGGCGGAGCGGGGTCCGCCATTTCCGGCGGCGGGACAAACCAATGGTCAGGCATGGCGAGAATTTCAGGGAATCATTTGTGTCGCGTGAATTGCGATACGTACGGGCTGCTGGCGCGTAATGATGGCCATATGCGCCGAGTTTTCTCCCCACCGCGCTCCTTGCAGATCAACCGAAGCCGGAGGCGCCTGGATCGCCGAAACGTGCGTCTGCGTGCCAAAGTCTTCCGGCTCGTCGAACCCGAAGCGCGGCTCGGTCGGTTGCTCCTGGATAATGAAATACCAGCCCGGGTCGGTGGCATTACCTTGCGCCTGCCTCTTCGTGAGCTCAAAGCCGACAAAGGTGATGTCGGGCTGCAGCGTGCCGCGAAACATAGGTGGCCTCTCTTCCGGACCTGGCTCGCGCGGATCTCCGGTCGCCTTCGCGGCGTAGATGACCGCGTTCGGATCCGTCGCAACAACTCGCCTCGGATCAGGAGCACGAGGTTTTCGCCTCCGGTTGATTGGCGTAGATTCGTGCCGAGCGGTCTCGTGCCCCATTCGTGGATTGGTTTGATGTCGGGCTTGTTTCCGTCCCAGAACCGTTGGAAATAGGTGCTGCGCTGATCGCTCGGAAATCCGCGCCAGAGCAGCTCCCGGCCCATTTCCGTGTTCAGCCCGACCATGAACGATTCGACAAATCGCGCGTTAGTCTCGAGCAGCGTAACTGTGTTCGGTGGCACTTGCTCGAGCCCCGGCAGCAACAGCTCCTGCGAAAGATCGCGCAACACTTCGTACATCGGCTGGGGGAATGTGGGCGCGACCAAGATCGGGCGCAGCGGATCGGATGGGAGCGGAGCTCGCACCGCTTGCGATGGCTCGCGAGTGATCGTTGCCCGCACGCGCACCGGAGCGGTCACAGTCGGATCGAGACGAGAGATCAGGGAAGCTTTGAGAAAAGGCAGTTGCAGCGCGGACTTGGGCGGCTCGGGAGTGCGGAGGCGATTGATCTTCGTCTGCTGTGCCACCGCGGCTTTTCGGAAATTCCGCGCCGCTGCGTTGTCCAAGTCCTGGAATTGGCTCGATCTCCGAGACGGCATTGGTTCACCCTCCGGAATGACTCTGAAGTCTTTCGCCGGCGGCGCCGAACCGTCGGCGTTTGAGATCCTTTGAGCAGTAGCCCTTTCAGAGCGAACAAACTGTGCGAGCTCGGTGATGGTATCGGAGACTCGGTTCAGCGTTATCGCGCCCCCAATTCGCAAAGTGAACCGATCGTTTGGCCGGTTCAGCCTGCTGATGAAACTGCTGCCAATGTGCAGGCCCCCCAGGCAAACCTTGCATTCTTGCGCGGCGGTGGATCGCTCCACGCGAACGCGTCAGGCGGCGCGCCGCGGAGCCAACGGCAGCCGAGGGCAGGATCGCGCTGGCGATGCGCTGATTGAGCGAGCGCATTTGCACTAGTTCACCATCCGAGGGCGCGTCTGCCCAGACGAGGCGTGTCTGCGCACGCGCGGCAACTTGCAGCAGTGCTTCCTGGTTGAGACGGGCGAAATGTTTTACGTGCAGGACGGCGTTTATCGCGAAGCATAGCTGCTCCTGCCGAAGCCGCTGGTTGGCGCGGTCAAGCTCGCCGGCCTGCTCCCACGCCGAGGCCATCAGCGCCTCCTGCTCCCTTTGGACAACGGAGGTGCCGAACGCGGCCACGACACGCTCGCGTGGATCGAGGTTCAATTCATCGATCCAGTGCGACGGCGGCCAAAAAGCATTGTCCACTTGATGGCTGCCGCCGACGTAGAGCTGGCCGTAGATCGGCGGCGTCAGCAATGGCGCCGCGGGATCAGGTGCATTGTTGAGCAGCTTTTTCAACTCTTGCTGGAATGCCTTGCGCGAATCCTCAGACCATGCCGTTTGCGCCGACTGCGGCGCACGTAGCGCGCCCTCCAATTCGAGGGTATTTTGAGGAGGTGGACTGGACGGCAGTTGTAAACCGGGTGTGCTGACAACCATTGGACGCTTGCCGACTTCTTGCGGTATTGTGCGGGCTTCGAGCAGCCGCACCAGGGATTCGAAATCGCCCGCCGAGGCGGTGTGAAACTCCCAGAGATGGAAGACGGGCAGCGTGACCTGCGTCGCCGATTGCTGCCATGCCGGAGCCAGCTTGTCGATCGGTTGGAGTGGCGTGCCCTACAGCGGAATCGGTAGATTCAAGGTCGCCTTGCGTCCGACCTCGAACGCGGGGACCAGACAGGCCAGATAATCTGTCAACGGCTGCAACAGACGCGGGCAGAGAATTCGCGAGACGGAGTGCGCGGGTTCGGCCGCCAGAATCCGCTTCAGTTCATCCGCCGAGGCACCTTTCGCCGCGGAGATTTGCGCATGTGCCCATGCCCACGACTCAGCGAGATCGGGCAGTTCATCGGCCGGAATCGCCGGCGCGGCGATCTCCAAGACCGGCAGAGGCACCGAGCGATCCGAACGCAGCGTCACGCCCGGTTGCTTCTTTACGACGATCAGGCAAAGCCACGGACGCAGCTTTCCATTCACGCCCGGTTTGGCCGGAGTGAAAAGCCAGGGAAGATCTGGGCGGTCGAATTCGATCGCCGCCAGATAGTTCGGCTCAAACGTCGTGGTCCCCGGCTTCGGGTCGGTGCGAACAATCTGCTGCCGATCCAGGCCGGTTGCTTCAGCCGGTCCCAACAGCCCGACTGACACGTTCACGCTTTGCGTATCGTTGATCAGTAATTTCACCGGCACCGAAATGCGTGCAGCGAGATCGGGCGAGAGGTCGTCCGCTTTCTGAATCGTTCCCGCCGTGCCCCGGCGCACCCAGGGCAGGAAAACCGAGCTTGAGAGGATTTCGGAGTCAGACATGGCGATTGATTTTGCGATTCATGAGCGGACGATTTCGTAAGTCCGGACGACCTGACGCCTCTTCGCTTCGACCGGATCCTGCTGGTGCAGTTTTCGCAGCGCCTCCTGGGCGTCGATGAAGCTCATCGTCTGGCCGGCTGCGATGCCCGGGACCGAAAGCGGCGAAAGGTCTTCATTCGAAGCGATCGTCCAGCGGGGTTTGCTCACAGCCACTTCAGGCTCCCGGATGCGGTCTTGGAATTTGGCACTCCCGGTGCGCCGGATCTCGCTGCGAGCTGCGGCGCCGAAGCGCGCCTGTTGGTGCAAGTTCTCGAACTTGAGGACGTAGCCGGGCTTGCGGGGTGGAGGCGTCTCCGATTCCTTGTCCACGAGGATCGTTTCGTATGTGAGGTCTTGGGCGAGACTCACCGCCAGATCCAGGGCGAAGTCCTCCACGCCGACCATGATTCCCGCCTGCATTGCGTCGAACGAGGGGCTGGCGATCTTCTCCTCGTCGGTCATCTCGAAGAATTGCGACGGTGCGAAAAAGTCCAGCAACGGGGTTGCGTCCGTCGCCTCCGCGAGAGCAACGCTGAATCGCCGCGGACCGCTCGGCGTCGCGCTGCCGAATTTGTCGATGTCGCGCGAGAGGTTCAGCGGCACGATCGTTTGTTTCACGCCGAAGCGGCCCAGCGGATGAATTCGTGCCTCGCCGGGGATTGGCAGTTCTCGTATGGACCCCACCCTCCGCTCGCCGCCTGGCAGGACCTCCTGCCAGTTGCGAGGATCGGCCAGCGCAGCCGTCAACAGGTTCAGCACATTGATTGCAGGCGGCGGTGGCGGCGGTTCGCCTTGGACCATTGTCCTGTCGAAGCTGACCGATACGTCCCACCAGAGGATTTCGAAGGTCGCCTTTCCCCGCGCGCGCAATGGCCGCGGACCTTCCAAAGCTCCCGCGACTTTGACTTTGAACAAATTGCGCGAGCCTCGTTTGAGCTGCACCGAGGCGTGGAATTCAGCCAGGAAATGAAACGGCTCGAGCTGGATGAGCACGTCAAAACCGATATCCCCCTCGATGCTGAAACCGTGCGCGGAGGCATAGAGGTTCGCCCGCGCACCGAATTGCACGGTATTCGAGGTGACTGCGAAGTAGGCTTCGCAGATGATCCGCGGATTGTCGCCCGCGCTCAGATTGATCGCAATCCGGTCGAGGCGCGGGGCGGCGTCCGATCCACGTTGAGGCGGATCCAGAAAAACGTTTGTGCCGGGCCGCGTTCATTCAGGAGAAACTAACCTGTGGTTCCGGACAGGTGCTGCCCGGCCGCATGGCGCGGCATGGTCCTGTTCCGTCCAACCCTCTTGTGACTCGCGGCACGGTCGAATCGTCTGCGAAATTCTTCCTTTTACGTTGTCCTGAGGTTGTCAATCAAGCGGTGAGGGAGAGCACCCGCCTCCAATCAGTCCGCTGAGTTTTAAGTCTTCAACCCCTTATTCTGGCTGGTGGATGCTCTCCCAAAGTTTTCGTGGTTTGCCTGCGCAGTGCCGCGGTTTTTCTCCGGCCCGAAGAGACGCTCACCGTCATATTCGCTGCCGTGCGTGAGGATATACCAGACGGTTTTGGCTATCTTGCAGCCCAGCGCCTTCTTCATATGAACCGTGGAAATCGGACAGTTACCCCTGGTGCGCATCTGCAAATTGCGCAGGCTCAAGGAGAGCGCGGTCCGCCTGGCCACCAGGGAGGCGCGGCGGCGGAGAAGGTCGCGCACGGCGCGAAGTCGGCGATCGCCGACGTAACCTTGCGGCATGATGCCCAACCGCAGCACGTCGGCGAGGAAGAACGCATCGCTCTTGTCGTCGGCGTTCTTGAGACCGTCATACTGGACCAGAGCAGCCGGATTGGCGAGTACGACCTCGTAACCGAGATCCTGGTAGCTGGCAAAGTGTTCTGGACCGGGAAGCGGCCGATGTCGCCGATCTCCAGCACGATCGTCATGGCCAGGCGTGATAAAAACCAACAGCGAGAATCCCTTCGAGCGATTCGGAAGTCGGGTCGCGATCAAGCCGAGTGCGCTGACAGAAAGGCCCCCTTCAATGTTCAACTGCACCGCGCCGGAACTTTTCGACTTCGTATAGCTCGCAGAAGAGCCGGGCGTCCTTGATACGTCGGCCCTGGGCATCCACGATGGCAATAACAAGGTTGTTGCTGTGTAGATCGATTGCTGCATAGTAGGAAAGTGCTTTCTTCATTATGGGGTCTTCCTTGCGGTGATGAGTTCAGTGTTAGTTAGTAACTGCAAAGACCGGCGAAGCCGGCTAACTCAACATACTGTGAGGAGGCCCCGATAGCACTTTGCCCTAGACCCTGAACAAGCGTGATGGGGATAAATTCATTGCCATAAAAAACTCGAAATGCCCTTGAATCCTTGGTTTGATGGCGGTGCTAAAACCAAAACCATCCAAAGAGAAAGGTCATTTCGAGTGAAAAGAACATATCCGAAGATCCTGCGTAATCGCAAGCGCCGAATTCAACGCCGTCTCGACGCGAAGCGTGGGTGGAGCAATCAGGCGGAGCCTATCATAACCGCCCGCAACATCCACTATGAGATGGCCGAGAAGAGCCGGGCGATCAACTGCGGAGGAATCGGAGCGATTCATCTGATGGTTAACAAGCTGGGCCTCCGCGAGGAGATTGACTCGCGACTGCATCTTCTTAAGAAACACCTTCCCTACCACGAGAGCGATCATGTGCTCAACCTGACTTACAACGCGCTGCTCGAGGGCGTGCGGCTCGAAGACATCGAGCTTCGTCGCAATGATGAAGCCTTCCTTGACGGCCTGGGTGCCCAGCGCATTCCCGACCCGACAACGAGCGGTGACTTTACGCGCCGCTTTGCTGAGGAGGACATCGTCAATCTCATGGAGATAACCAACACGGTGCGCCGGCGGGTGTGGGAGCAGCAGCCCGGGCAGTTCATGGCAGAGGCTTTTATAGATACCGACGGCACCATCGCGCCGACGCTCGGCGAATGCAAAGGCGGGATGTCTCTTTCCTACAAAGGCATTTGGGGGTATGCGCCGTTGACAGTCTCACTGGCTAATACCAATGAAGTGCTATATCTGGTCAACCGCCCCGGGAATGTCGTCAGTCATGAGGGGTGCGTGCCGTGGATCGATCGGGCCATCGAGTTGGTGCGCCCTCATGCCGGAAAGATCACATTGCGCGGCGACACGGACTTCACACTGACTGGCGAGCTGGATCGATGGGATAAAGAAGGCGTCCAGTTCCTCTTCGGTATGGACGCGCACCCGAAGGTGGTCGGACTGGCCGAAGCCTTGCCGCAAGAGGCATGGACGCCGTTGGAGCGACTGCCGCGCTATGAGATTGCCACGCGCCCGCGACGCAAGAGTGAACGGGTCAAGGAGAGCATCGTACGTTTCAAGGGGTATGAGAACAAGGTGCTCACGGGGGAGAGCGTGGCCGAAATAGACTATCAGCCGAATAAATGCTCGCGGTCTTACCGCCTGATCATCGTACGTAAGAACATCAGCGTGAAGAAAGGCGAGGAAGTGCTCTTCGACGATGAACGTTACTTTTTCTATATCACCAACCGCGTCGACTACACCCCGCCGGAAATCGTGAGTCTGGCCAACGGACGCTGCAATCAGGAGAACGTGATCGAGCAGTTAAAGAACGGAGTTAACGCTATGCGTATGCCGGTGGACGATTTGCTTAGCAATTGGGCCTATATGGTCATGACTTCCCTGGCATGGAATCTGAAGGCATGGTTTGGGTTGCTGATGCCCAACAAGGAACGGGGGATGGATTTGGTCAAGATGGAGTTCCGGCGGTTTTTGCACTCCATCATTCTGCTACCCACGCAGATCGTTCGCACGGGTCGGCGGATCATCTACCGCATCATGAACTACAACGTCTGGTTAAAGGAACTCTTTGCTGCATGGGAGCACCTGCGAGGGCTTCGTATTACCTGAAAGAAAACCTGGCAAGGAAGGAATAGCCCTGATCATGCACTTCACGCAGGCGTACTATGTACAGGTCGCTCACCAATCCACGCGATAGCACAATGAAGCCAACAACGAGCAGGCCGAGAAGTGTGATTATTTAGTAACAATGCGCCATCGATTAGCTGTTCTAATAAATAAGCTGATATAGCGTCCTGAAATGCCGACCGAATCGCGGTCGCCGGGCTTCAAGCTTTTTTTTCGCTTATTTTGGGCCTAGATGCTTATCAGTTCTTACTATTGACAATCGACAGCAGCGCCGACACCGGGGAGTGGGGTCAGGCTGAAACAGAGTTTCCGGCGCCAGCGCGTGCCGAAACGGAGTTTCGTATGTGTTTAGCGCAGAAGATTGGAGATTAGGATCGGTTGTTTTTTTTGATCACGGAGTAGATTTTGCTGGCTTCCGAGTTGGGCGGGAGCTACGAAATCGGGCGTGTTCACGCCGCGTATTATCCAGGGGCGTCGGATCGGCGCCGAAGAACTCGCCTTCATCCGGGGGCTGATTGCCGGGCATCCGCAGTGGAGTCGGCGCCAGCTCTCGATCGGCTTCTGCGAGCGCGTCCAATGGCGATCGCCAGAGGCTCCGCTTGTATTGGCGCAACCGGACCTCTTCGAAGGCCTGGCGCCCGAGCCCATCACCGAGGCGCTGGCAACATTGCGTCCACTGGAAGTCATCCTGAGCGAACCGTGTTCGAGTGAGGCAGAGGACTTCGTGCGCCATCTGGCCCGCCATCATTATCTGGGCTGGGGTGACAGTGCCGGGGCCAATCTGCGTTATCTTATTCGCGACCGGCACGGACGCGATCTGGCCTGCGTGCTCTTTGCCGGCGCGGCTTGGCAGCTCAAGGCGCGCGATGCTTTCATCGGCTGGAACAAGATCCAGCGAGAGCGCCGCCTGGGTTTGCTCGTCAATAACACCCGCTTTCTGATTCTGCCCCACGTGCGCGTGCCCCATCTGGCCAGCCACATTCTGGGGCTCATCCTGCGCCGCCTGCGTGCAGACTGGCAGCGCAAATACGCGATGGCTCCGGTTCTGGCGGAGAGTTTCGTCGAGCGCGAGCGCTTCGCCAGGGTCTGTTACCGGGCGGCCAACTGGATTTTGGCAGGCCACAGCTGTGGGCGCAGTCGTGCCGATCGCGATCACACCCTGTGCGTGCCGATCAAGGAGGTGTTCCTCTACCCGCTGGCGGCGAACTTCCGCAAGCAACTTTGCGCGTGAATGAACAAGAAGCTCGCTGAGAGTCTCCTGCGGCAATGGGCTCGCGAGGATCCGCCGCGACTCCTGCAAAGCGCGTTGCAACAGGGCCGGCGGATCGACGAATTGCGCGCCGAAAATGCCTTTCTGCGTGAGCAGCTCGAAGCCAAAAACAAGCGCATTGGCGAGTTGGAAAGCGCGCTCGAAGAAGCCATGCGTGCGGCGCATCGCCAGGCAGCGCCTTTCCGCATCCGGGAACAAAAGCGGATGGGCGCTCCCAAACGGCCCGGACGTAAAAAGGGGCACCCCGGCTGCTTCCGTCCGAAGCCCGAGCGCGTGGACGAAGAAATCAGCGTGGAACTTTCTCTGTGTCCGCACTGTGGAGGCACCCAGTTCACGGATCAAAGCGAAATCGAGCAGATGATCGAAGACATTCCGCCCATCGCGCCCAAGATCACGCGTCTGCGCACTTATGCGGCTACCTGCGTGTCTTGCGGCGAGGAGGTCCGATCCAATCATCCTCTGCAAATGTCGCTGGCCACCGGCGCGGCCGGCGTGCAGCTGGGTCCGCACGCCCTGGCCATTGCCACCGATCTGAACAAGGCCAAAGGCCTCTCGATGCGCAAGACCTGCGCGGTGCTCGCCGATTGCTTCGGTCTGCATTTGAGCGCCGGAGGACTCTCTCAGGCCCTGACACGGATAGCCGGCAAACTGCAACCCCGATATGAAGGTCTCGCATTGCAACTGCGTCACGCGCAAGTTGTCCACAGCGATGAACCGAGCGGTAGTGAGATCGCCAAAGGGCGGAGCCTTTGCCCGAAGGGCGGCGCCGGAGGGCGCCGGCAAACCAGCTGGTGGGTCGGTGGAGCTGGGTGGTGGCCGTGGGTTTTCACCAAACATATACTGTTCATAAGAACATATATGCTTGATGCGAGGCGAGCTACTATTTTGCAAAAAAGTGGAGGCACGTCTGTGCAGATCGTAAAGTTCATACACATGCCCTCGACGCTGGCCTGGCTGGCAGTGGAAGCGGCGCCAGACCGCACAAGGTTGGCAGTTCACGGACCAACGAGAAGCTGCGGATTGCCTCTGGCTGCCGATTTCAATCAGCGAAGAATAGCGTTGTCAGGAAAATTCCACTCGAATCGTCCTGCGAGACTATTTACAAAGGTGCCTTTGGCAGGATAAGACGGAAAACGGCGCCGGCGCCGGGTTCGTTTTCGCCTTCGGCCTTTCCGCCGTGGGCATGGGCGATGGCTTTGACGAGGGAAAGGCCGAGGCCGAGGCCGCGTTCTGAGCGGCTTTTGTCGCCGCGGTACAGACGTTTTCAGATGCGCGGGATTTCGTGGGGAGGGATGCCCGCGCCTGTGTCGCGGGCGCCGAGCAACGCCACATCGAGTCGGTTTTCGGCGAAAAGAGTGACTGTTCAGCAGCGCAGGGCGTGTTCAGGGAAACGGTAGCTGTCAAGAATGATCGCCTGACCCCATTGATGCCGAGGTAGAGTGGTAACAGTTTAGCCGTTTTTGGGGAGGAATGAGGCAGTCGCGTGGGAGTATTTTCGGGTTTCCAGGAAATTTGGGATTGCTTTTTGTCTATAACAGGCGCAGTTATGCGCCTGTCAAGTCCAATCTACCAATGCCGCAAAGCCTATCGGCCATCGAAAAGCGCAAGGAGCGTCTCCACCTGGAGATTGCTGGCAACCTCGATTTCCTCGTCGGCTCGGTGACCTCTCAGGGGCCCCGGGGTGGTTTCAGTCTAACCAGCGCCCGGGATGGCAGGACCCGCACCAGGTACATCCGAAGTGCCCTGGTTTCGGAGGTCCGCAGGATGACCGCGCGGCACCGGAGACTCAAAGCACTGCTCAAGGAGCTCGCCGAGGTCAACTGGGAGCTGCTCAAGGCGAAAGGCCGTTTCTGATGGGAGGCCACCGGAGCGCTCCCGATGGCTTCCGGTGCCCGTACGTAGACTGCTGCCCCCATCTCGAGGGACTCTCGGCGGACTGGCTCTTTCGACGCCACATGCGATCCGCAATAGAGGAGAACGATCACTGGGTGATCCGTGATCGGATGGCTGCGGAGATCGGGGATCTTGAGCGCAGACTTTGCGAGGTGCAGGCCGAGAACGACCGGCTCCGGGCGGAGAACCAGCGGCTGCACCGGCGCGGGTTCAAGCCCTCGGTACCCCCAAGAGCCGCCGCCGGACCGGAGTCCTCCCCGACCGGCTCCAGGCCCCGGGGTGCGCCCAAGGGGCATCCGGCCTGGAACAGGAAGATCCCCGAGCGCATCGACAGGCACTTCCACATCGAGGCCCCGCTGATCTGCCCCCATTGCCAGAGCGCGACCGATTTGAGTGCCGGCGGACAGACCTCCTATGTGCAGGAGGATATCGCCATGGTGCCTCGCACGGTCGTGAGTTCCTACGTGCACGACACCGCCCACTGTCCGAAGTGCAACCGCCAGGTCATCGCGCCCGTGGAGGGCGAACTGCCCTTCGCCCCGATCGGTCCCAACGCGAAGGCCACCGCGCTCTATCTGCGCCACGGCCTGAAGCTACCCTACCGCAAGATCAACGCCGCAATGAAGACGCTCTTCGGACTCGATTTCGTAGCGGCCAGCACGCTGGGCTTCGAGAATCGCGCCTCGGGCAATGCAGCGGCCATCCATTGCGAGCTGCTTGAGAAAGTACGCCTGGAGCCAATCGTCCACGCGGATGAAACCCACTGGCGCGAGGACGGCCAGAACTTCTGGCTCTGGTATGCCGGCAGCGAATCGCTCGCCGTCTTCCGGATCGATCCCCACCGCAGCGGTGAGGCTGCCACCACCCTGCTTGGAAAGAAGCTCGATGGATTGCTGGTCACCGATGCCTATGCCGCCTACAACGCAGTCCAATGCGCGGGCGGGCGCCAAAGCTGTCTGGCCCACCTTCTGCGCAAAAGCAAAGAAATCAGCGAGGAACTTGCCGCGATCGAGGGCGCCGATGTCCCATCGGTGCGCTTCTGCGCCAGGCTTGCGAAGCTCTTCAAGGACGCCTGCAAGGCGAAAATCCCGCGTGCCGAGGACCGCATTGCGCTGGAGGAAAGGCTTCGCAGCCGACTTGATACGATCTGCCGCAAGCCGCTGGCCTTCGCAAAGGCCGAAACTCTTCGCAAACGCCTCGTTCCGGGCGCAAGGGAATACACGGAAGTCTTCGCCTTTATCGCACACGGCGGGCCACCGACCAACAATCACGCGGAACGCTCGCTGCGTCCTCTGGTCATCTTCAGAAAGGTCTGCATGGGTACTCGAAGTCCCAAGGGTTCGGACAATGTCGCCATTTTCGCCTCTCTCGCTCAGACCGCAGCCCTTCAGGGCGCCAGAATGATTGAAATGTTCCGCGCTCTATTCCGATCCTCCCCGACCCCCGCCCACGACATCATTTTCGCCGCCCGCGGCGACCCGGCCCGGGAGAGCTAAACTGTTACGTAGAGTGATCCAAGGCCCGTGACCATGTCGTGACCATGTTCGTCGAAATAGGCACCATTGCTGCCCTTATCGATAGACCGCAGGCCCCTTGTGCCCGCCAGTCCATAAAGGACTGGACTCAGGAATGGCAGAACGCCTTGACCCCAAATCTGCAGGTATGTCGCCAGCAAAGCACAGAAACCGGCACAAATTGGCGCGGCCCAGCTGGTCCCGTTAGCCACGTATGCACTTCCGTTAAAGATCACCAGACCGCCGTGTTCGGGATCTGCCGGCGCGGCGATGTCCGGCACCTGGCGTTCGTCCGTAGCGTCCAGAAATCCGGCGCCCGCCTGCCAGGGAGGGCGTTTGAAGATACTACTCTTGCCACCGCCGCTTCCCGCCCAGCCCGTTTCAGACTTGGTCTCTATGAACCCCGAAGGGCCAGGTTGCACAGTGAGCGTCGAGCCACCCACAGCGACGACATTCGGATCCGAGGCGGGATAATCGACCCCTATATCAGGCACTTTTGGGCCATAGGTGGTGGGCTTGGAACCAGTATCCCCGCTCGCGACAAACACGCTGATCCCAACGGCTGACAAGCGAGAAAAGAGGTCGTGCATACTTTTCAGTTCGTCCGGCGTCCATAAGGATTCTGCGAGGCCAAAGCTAATCGATACCTGCCGCATTGAGGGAACAGTAGAGAAATCCTTGAGGATCTTGTCCAAAGCGCGTTCCAAATCCAACTTTCTCAGAGTGCCGCTGGCGTAGATACGGATTTCCGACTTCGGGGCGATGCCGCTTGCCCATTCGACATCAAGTGTTGATTCGACGTCCGCGGCCTCTAGTTTCGTGGAGGTGACATTGATTTTCGTGACCTGATTGATGCTCGTCGACAGTTTGTTCAGATTCCAGAAAGTCTCCAGGTCATGGTCGTTCGGAAATCTGTCGATCAGGATCCCAATCGTCTGACCTTGACCGTTGATGACAGTATTATTGGCTCCATATGTGTACCGTATATCCTCGAGTGAAAGTGTAATCTTCCCACCGAGCTTGTCGGAGAGGTTAATTCGGCGGCCATATTTCTTCACTCGGCGGAAGGGTTGCAGCCCGCCAATATGGTTGACGCGGCCGGCGATCTCCTTCGGCAAGCTGGGCGCATTCCGCGCCGATGTGCACGCGCCCGAATCGGTTTCGACGCGTACCATCTCTACGCAGAGGCTCTTTTCGATTTGCGAGACCGGGGCCGACGTGAAGATGCGTGCGCGGTCGTCAGAAACATGCTCAATAGTAAAGCCTTCGGACGTCAGCCACTCCACAAGGCAGTCACAATCGTCCTGCGGAACCGCGTAGGTCGAGTTGAGTTCGTCCGGATCGAGTATCTCGCCACAGGCAACGCGCCGTTCCAGTTCCTCGGCCCGTTCAACGTCGATGGCCAGCCCGAATTTTACCCTCATTTCTTCGCGGGCGTGCTCGGCCTCTACCTGGGCCAGACGAAACCCCTTAGGTGCGACCTCGGGGGCTTCGGGCAATTCCAGGACGCTATCGTGAAAGGTCTTTCTATTGGTCATTTTGTCCCCCAAAAAAGGAATCTAGAAGAAATGTTGATTGCATCCTACCGATTGGTGTGAAACCCGAGGGCCTGCAACTCTGCAACGAAGGTGAAAAGGCGGCAGCGGGTGTTGCTGCTGATCGGAGTGTTGAATCTCCAGATAAGGGGATAGTCCAACTCTTATGAAACTTCCCCTTCGAGCGGGGTCAAGGTGAATCCGAGTTACTCGGCCTGACGGCCAGGGCTCTTGATAGTGATTTTGTAGTTGGTTGAACCTGAGGATCGGAAATCGGGACTAGACAATTTGGTGGTTTTGGGTTGTGGTGGGCTTGGGATGAAATCTCTTGTCGATGATTTAGAAGCCGGGAGCGGCCTTTTACGGGCCGATCAATCACTGAAAGTCGAGGTCGTTACAGCGTTGGAGCGGGAACGCTTCGACGAATTGCTGGCGGCGAAGCATTACCTCGGACGGGCGCTTTCTGTGGGCGATTTCCTGCGCCAGGTGGTCGTGCGTGACAAGCAATGGGTCGCCCTTCTGGTCTGGGGGCCGGCCGCCCTCAAGCTCAAGGACCGTGAGAAGTGGATCGGCTGGAACCCGGCTCTGGCAGCCGAACGCCTCAAGTTGGTAGTGCTGTTCCGTATCGCGCTATTTGCGGAAAGTTTTTCACGGTAAAAGCGACGGAAGTGTGAGGGCGAAAACGGGGTATCGATGTTGAGGTAAGTTGTTTCAGGATCGGCGGAGTTGTTCGCGGAAGCGCCGGAGGGCGGCTGTAGCCTCTTGACGCAGGCGTTGTTCTTCGGAGGGGGAAAGCGGGAGCGGATCGCTTTTCTTCGCGGGGCGGGAAGCCGGTGGCTGGAGCTTGATGTGGATGAGATTGAGGTCTTCTTCGAAGCGGTCGAGTTGAAGGAGGTTGGAGAGTTTGAGTGCACCGACGTTGCGACGACCGGCACGGATTTGTTTTTGGAGGTAGCGCACGACACGCTGGAGGGCGTCGGCGTCAAATCCGGCGCGCAGGAACTCGAACCAGAGCCGTTGGCGGTCGTAGCGCAGGGAGAGGTGCTGTCCGGTGAGCTGGCAGTAGAGGCGATGGAGGTCCTCGACGGCGGCGACGGTATTCTCGTTGAGCATGAGAGACTGAAGGTTTCGCGTTTTTTTCAGGTGGTGAGAGCGGCAAGCCAGGGGAGCCGGTCGAGGGCGTTCTGGACATGGCTGGCGTGGATAGTAGTGCTTGGAGCATCCGCGGCGGCTTCGAGGCTGCGTTGCGCGAGATGGTTGATGGCACGGGGGAGGCCGCCGGCGGCCTGAACGAGGAGTTCGAGCGCGTTGTCCTCGAAGGGGTTGGCGCGCACGCCAACGAGATGCAGCCGTGCGGTGATGTAATCGCGCGACTGAACGGGATCGAGGGGACGCAGGCACAGACAGAAGCCGAGTCTGGAGAGAAGCGCCCGGTGGATGCCCATCTGCAGGCGGGGAAGGAGCGAGTCGTCGCCGACAAGCAGCAGGGAAAAAGGTGGGCGGGTGTCGGCGCGGGCGCAGGTCAGGAGCCGGATTTCCTCGAGCGCGGAAGCCGAGAAGTTTTGCGATTCCTCGAGCACGAGGACGGGCCAGCGACTGCCGAGCTGGCCGAAGGCGGTGTGGATGGCGGCGACGTTGTCGCTGCGGCGCATCTGCGGTTCGATTCCCAACTGCCGGCACAGAGCCCGGAGCAGGTCACTGCCGGTGAGCGAGGAATGGGCCAGACAGAGGATTTTGTATTGTTTTTCGGGCAGACTCTGGAGCAAAACGCCGCAGAGATAACTTTTGCCCACACCGTTTGGACCGTGAAGGATGCCGCTGGCGCCGATCTCGGCGAGCTGGCCGAGCCGGCGGGTGAGTTCCTCGAACCCGGGATGGAGGAAGGGCTGAGAGCATTCGGCGCCGAAGGGCATCCCGGCGGCGCCCCAGAGGGTTTTGAGCGTGAGGCAAAGCGCGGGGTTTTCAGTGTTCATAGTCGGAAGCGGTGTAGGTTTTCGCGTTGAGATGTTTGTCGCAGGGGCGGGCGAGAGCGGCGAAGGTGTCACGATGCCAGACTTCGACGCGTGACCAGTCGAAGGGCTCGTAGCGCAGCTCGACGGGACGTCCGCGCAGATGCACGGGGACTTCCCAGAGCCTGCCTTCGAGCGAGATGGTGGCGTCGAGGCGCACCCGGCGGGTAGCGCGGGCGAGGAAGAGCCGTTGCCAGTCATCGGGGAGCTGGCGCAGGCCGGCGGCTTTGCGGGCGAAGACTTCCGAGGGGGACTGTCCCCCGAGTGCGCTGTGGGTGCGGCGATGGTATTCGACTTCCAGCCACTGCCAGAAACG
Source organism: uncultured Verrucomicrobiae bacterium (assembly GCA_963805815.1). Lineage (GTDB taxonomy): Bacteria > Verrucomicrobiota > Verrucomicrobiia > Chthoniobacterales > Chthoniobacteraceae > CAWDWA01. Next base: position 212,897 of record CAWDWA010000024.1, on the reverse strand, counting down.
GTTGTTCAACGCCTCGATATCCTCCACGGGATCGAGCCGCAACCGCGCCTGAAAGTCGGCCTGGACGGTCTGAAAAAAGCGCTCGATCTTGCCTTTGCTCCATGCGGCATACGGGCGGGCGTGGAGGAGCCGGATCTGCAAATTGGCGCACACCAGGCGCAGGTGGGAACCGGTGAAGATCTTGCCCTGATCGGTGTAGAGCTTTTCGGGCAGGCCGCGGCAGGCGAAAGCCTGGCGCAGGCAATCAAGCAGGCAGCGCAGCTTCTCACTCGGGTAATACCCGGCGTGAGGAACCAGGCGCGAACAGTCATCGAGGGTCGCAAAAAGGAACGTGCGCAGCCCGCGCGAGCCCTGGCGCAGGGCCGGGCCGTCCATGATGTCGGTCATCCAGAGCATATTGGGCAGCTCGCACTCGAACGCCTTGGCCGGGCCGTGCGTTTCGGCCAGTAGGCGCGGGCGATCCAGGCCCTCGCGCCGCAACACCCGGTAAACGCTCGGCATACTGAAAGTGCCCGGCTCGAGCACGCCGCGTGTCAGCAACTCTCGAATGAGGGCGGTAATCGGCAGGGCTGGCTGCGCAAGCCGCAGCTTGATAATCGCCTGCACCGCCTCGGGAGAAAACGCACGGACCTTGCCCTTGTCGCGGCGAGTCTGGCGCACCAGTGCCGCAAAACCGGCAGCTCGATACTCATAGAACCAGCCTTCCAACGAGCGCGGCGAATAATGGCGCCCGCCCCAGTCGAGCTGCGAAGCCAGAGCAAGAGCGCGACCGAGGGTGTGCCCCTGGTTTAAAGCCTGTTGAATCCAACTGACGGCGTTGTGCCGGACCAGCGCCGGCTCCTGCAAAGAGATATTCGGGTCGTTTTCCATGACACCGCCGAGTATTTGCCCGAAGCCGCAGCCTGTGCCATAAACAGGTTGTGTGGGGATGCCCGATCAGGACTTCAGCGTGTTTTTGACTCCGTCTGAAATCGCGATATATCCCGCCGCTGGTGAGCGCGATAACGCCCGAAAAGCGTGACTCCCAACGCATGAACCAGTCTGCCTGTGGCGGCGGCCAGGCCGCCGCAGGCGTTCATGATCCGGCGCCAGAATCCCGACGCCTGCTCCTGCGGAGGCGAGCGGCCAAAGAGCGCCCCGCACGCCGCGCGCAGCTTTGGCAGAAAGCCTTCGTAACGCCGCCGGTATGCTCCCAGCAACTCGCGCTGACGCTCCACATCGGGCCGGTCCTTTTCCCCGGCAAAGAACGCTTCGATCGTTTCATTGCACACCAGCCGATAGGGCTGCGCGAACTGCGGCAGACAACTCACCGTCACCGGGCAATGCCGGCACTCGAACCGCCTGACCGCGATCAGCACCACCAAGCCGCACACGCCCGCCACCCATCGCCAGTAATACCCGTGCGCTTCCAGAACTTGCGCTCTCCCGCAATTGGGGCACACCGAAGGAGCGCGCACCAGGCGCTGATACTCCCCGTCCCTGTAAACCAGCGGATCAACCCCCACCTCGACGATAATTTGCACCCGCCAGCCATGCGCGGAAAATCGTTCCGGTGCAATCCGTCTCCCTGAAAACCCTTTCAAACTTCAAGCGGAAACTCTTTCACCACTTCCGCATTTAATCTCATCTCCGTTTCCGCTCAGAGCCTTTCTCGGAACAGTAGTGCAGAACCGTCGCTATCTGCTGCCCCACGATAAGGGCCGGGAACCGAATCTGGCCAGCCAGGCGCTGGCCGCGGCCTGCCGGGCCCTGCCGGCACAGTGGCAGGAGCGCTTTGGCTATCGGCCGCTTCTGGCAGAAAGTTTTACCGATCCGGAAGCCTACGCCGGCACGTGCTACAAGGCCGGGGGATGGCAACCGGTGGGAATGAGCGATGGAAACAGCCGGCACCGGGCCGATTATTTTGTTCCCAATGGTCGCCCGAAGCGGCTCTGGCTCAAAGAGCTCGAAGCCGGCGCCCGGAAGAAGGCGTGCGCGGTGCCGCTGGCCCCCGAACACGCGGGCGCGATGGTGGCTGCCGCCCACGGGGTGCTGCCCGTCGATCAAAAGCAACGCCGCAGTCTGCTCGAGTTGTTGCGACAGGCCCCAGATCCGAGGGCGAAAAACACCCGCTTCCGCATCGGCCCGGTGCTGACCATCACCGCCATGGCGCTCTTGTGCGGAGCGCGGCAGATCTCCGAAATTGCCCGCTTTGCCAACCGTCTTAAACCCAATCAGCGCGCCGAACTGCGGCTGCCGATCAGGAAGGGCACGCGACGCTTTTACGAAGTGCCCAGCTATGACGTCTTCTACGACGTGCTTACCCGCATGGACCCCGAACCTTTCGCCGCGCTTCTGAGCGACTGGCTCTGCGAGCAGGCAGGCAGTCTGCCGGGCGCGCTGGCCCTCGATGGCAAGATGATCCGTGACATCATCGGCATGGTCAGTCTGGTCGATGTCGAGGACGGCTCGCCGGTGGCGATGGCCGTAATGGATCAGAAGGAAAACACGCAACGCTGTGAACAGAAGGTTGCGCAGAAACTCCTCTCCGACATGCCCTCGCTCGATGGCAGGACCATCACCACCGATCCGCTGCACTGCCAGAAAGAGACGGCGCGAATTATCGTAGACAAAGGGGGTGACTACTTTCTGCAGATCAAAGCCAACCAGCCCACACTGTTTCAATACGCCCGCAGTGCAACGAACTGCTCCCCCCTTTTGTTCAGACCACTTGCGGGCACGGACGAATCGAAGAGCGCGCTGTAAGCCTTTGCGAAACCACACCGATGGCCACCGGCTTCTGCAGCAGCCGGGCGCTGGTACGCATTCACAGCACGCGTACTGATAAAAAGAGCGGGAAGGCCAGCGTGGAAGATCGCTATTACCTCAGCAGCCAGGAACAACCGGGGGAGCGTACGGCGGAGGGCTGGATCAATTTGAGTCGATCGCACTGGGCGGGCGTGGAAAACCGCAATCACTGGCGGCGCGACGCCTCGCTCGGAGAAGACAGCACGCGTCTGCATCACGGCAACGCCCTGATGAACCTCGCCCTGCTTCGCAGCGTGAACCTGCGACTGCTTTCGGGCGAGAATAGCGACGACTGGCTACCGGCCAAAAAAGAACGTCTCGCCGCCGATCCAGCCTCCGCTCTTGCCCTCCTTCGCGCAAAACTATGAATCAAAACCAAAAGCCCTGGCCTGACGGCGCAGGGAGTGTTCCTTGCGGGCTCGGCGGAGTTCGGGGTTGCCGAGGCGCTCAGGGTCGTAGGGTCGGCGGTGTTTGATCATGGCCCAAAGGACGCGGGACAGTTTATGAGCCGCGGCTGTGATGGCGGCTTTGGCCCCTAGTTTGGCGCGCAGACGCCGGAACCAGTCGCCCAGCGCGGACTGGGAACGGAACAAGGACTGAGCGGCCATGCGCAGAGCCGTGGCGAGGCGGTTGTTGACCTTGCGGGTGTGCGCGGCGTGGGTGCGCCCGCCGGTGATGCGGTTGTCCGGGCACAGACCCAGCCACGAAGCAAAGTGTTCGGCGCTTGCGAACTTGCTCACGTCGGTGCCGACTTCGCTCAGGAACGCCAGGACGGTCTGGATGCTCACTCCTTCGACGACGGTGAGATCGACTCCGAACTTGGCAAAGAGGTGCTGGCGCATCGGTTCGTCGGGGACCTTGTTAGCCTTCTTGTTCGACGGAGGTGGGGGGGCCTCTCCCTGGTCTTCGAGGGTACTTATGTGCCCGGCGATCTGCTTGTCGCGGTCGGCCATGAGCTTTTGGTGGAAGCGCCAGGCTTCGAGGGATTGGCGCAGGGTAAAGAGATGTTCCTCGCGCCAGTCGCCATTGAGGGCTTTGGCGATCTGAGCTTCGCTCTTCTTGCAACGATAGTCGCGATGGCCGGCGAGCACCTCGGGGTCGCGCTCGCCCGCCACGATGGCGTCGAGGATGGCCATACCGGTGAGCCCGGTGATGTCGGTAACCGCGTGATGCAGCTGCACGTTCATCTGGTCGAGCGCCTTCTGCACGCGCAGCAGGTGCTGGCAGCCGGCGCGCATCAGGCTCTCGCGGTGGCGCATGAGCGAGCGCACCGCGCAGATCGCGGCGGGCGGCCGGAAGGATGCGTTGAGCAGGCCCACGCTGTGCAGGTATTGCAGCCACTGGCAGTCCTGCACATCGCTCTTGCGTCCGGGCACGTTCTTGACGTGGCGGGCGTTGACGAGGCAGACCTCAAAGCCGTGGTCCTCCAGGATCTGGAAGAGCGGGATCCAGTAGACCCCGGTGGCCTCCTGGTCAACGACAATTATTCCTCCCCATTTGGCGACAGTTATAATTCCCCATTCTCTGGAACATGCAGTCCTTTGGTTTTTGTTGGTTTCTTGTGCTGACCCGGTTTGGCCCTCATCCGCAATTTGCCGGTCGGAGGCGAGACGTCCGCTCCGGAGGAGCGGCTGTGGCGTAGCCGCAGAGTCGCGCCGGAGGCCGGCAAATTGCTCGCGCGAAGGGGGAGATGGTCAGCGTGGGCTCTTCTCCTGTTTTGTCGCGCCGTTGTTGTTTCGGTGGCTTTCGCCACCAAACTCCAGAATCACGCTGTGATGTACCAAGCGGTCTACAGCGGCCATTGCCGTCATGGGATCGTGAAAGATCCGCTCCCACCGACTGAAGACGACGTTGGAACTGATCATTTCACTACGCCTCTCGTAGCGCTCGGCGAAAAACGTGAAAAGCACTTCCATCTCTTCTCTGCTCTGCTGCACGTAGCCGAGGTCGTCGAGGATCACGACTTCATACTGATCGAGCTTTTTCAGTGCGGCTTCGATCTTCAATTCGCGTTTGGCTTCCAGAAGCCGCTGGATGAGCTTGTAGGTCGGCACAAAGAGCACACGCTTCCCGTGGCGCTGGATCAGTTCATTGCCCACCGCGCTCAAAAAATGCGTCTTGCCGCGGCCCGGCAGCCCGAATGCAAGCACGTTGACCGCCGCTTCGGTGAAATGCCCCTCACAAAGTTCAGCCAGATGCCGGCGGTTGGCTGCCGAGAGCCGGGAGCTTTCCAGCGCCGCCAGCGTCTTGCCTTCGGGCAACTTTGAATCTTTGAGCAGCCGGATCAGCCGTCTTTCCCGGCGCGTGCACGCTTCCATTTCCAGCAGTTCGCGAAACGCCTGACGCAGACTCCAGCCCTCCCGGATCGCGCGCGTTTCGACTTCCTCGAATGCACGCCCCATCGTCGTGAGGCCGAACTGCGCGAAGAGCAATCCCAGTGCGTCTTTTTCCGCTCTCATTGCGCTACCTCCTCGGCTTCCTGTGCCCCCGTGCCGATCAGGGCATCGTAACCGGAAAGATCGGCCGCGAAATCGACCTCGATGATCCTGCACCGGATCCCCAACCGCGCCCGCACGTCATCAAGTGTCGGCAGTTGGCCTTCCTGCTCGATTGCGGCTTCCACGTTTTCGAGCCCGTGCTCCAGGGCCAAAGCCAGCATGCCCAGATACTCCCGCTCGGCCCGCCCGGCGGAAAAATGTCCGCTCAGCGTTTCATACAGCTTCTTCCAGGGAACCGATGGAAACAGACTCTCCCGGTGCCGCCATCGCGCGAAGGCTCCGGGCTTGCGCAGCAACTGTGGCAGCACATGACGCCAGTCCACATATACCCCCTGACTGCTGCCGCTGCGCCGCTCTACTTCCGCCACCTTTTCGCCGGCAAAATAGAAGCCGATCTCTGTCTCGCTCAGCCGCGCCCGCAGACGCCGGCCAATCCAGCGCGCCGGCACCGAATAGCCCTGGCGGCCCACCCGGGCGATCCCCTCGCGGTTGACCACGCACTCGATCTCCTCGTATTCGGGCAGACGTGTTTGCGGCAATGCGTGCAGACACGAGCCTTCCATCTGCAGCTTCACCGTACGGGACGCATTCCGCGTGTTTAACACTCCGTACACAAACCTCTCGTAATCCTCCACGCTGACAAACTCCCGACTGCCCCGCAGCTTCAGCGCCTGATCCATCGCCGTGCGCAGATGATGATGCGCACTCTCCACGTCCCCGTTCTGCTGCGGTTCGCCGACTCCGATCACTCCGGCCCGCATCCCGTAATGGGCCAGCAGCCCAAGATAACGTTCGTTGAACTCGCGGCCCTGCGCTCCTTTTCCCTTCGGATGCGTCGCCGTGGAACTCTGGTCGCTCTGGCAGATGGATGGCACCCCGCCCAGCTCGAAAAGCGCGCTCTGCAGCCCGATTTTCAGCGAAAGAAACGACTCGCTCCTGCACACCCGCGCCCACTCCCAGTTCGAAAACGGAAGCACCACGTGCACAAACCGGTGATCAAAGCGCTCTGCGCCGATCTTCACTTCCAGCTCCCCGGCGTGGAACCAGTCGATCTGAAGGCGCTCGCCGGGCCGGTGCTCCTGCGAAAAAATCAGCTCCGGTTCCGGCCCGTGCCGCAGCTTCCACGCCCGCACCCGCCGCTCGAAGGTCCGACGTTGCCCCTCGCAGTAACGTCCCGGATAACGCCTGAGCACTTCTTCAAACACCACCTTCGCCTGCAAGCCCGGCTCGCGCCGCAGCATCTCCTCGACCTCCGCCCAGATCGGCGCAAACCCATCGTCGTGCGTCTTCCACGTTCGCGCTGACCGCGGCTCTAACGGCCCCGGTGCTCCGCCGATGTATTTGCGCGCTGTCTTTGCGTCCACCCCGCCCTTGTCCGCGCTCTGCCCAATCTTCCCTGTTATTTGATAGTTCTTCATCAACTTTCGCTATTGCTGCGGACTGATCATGCCCCGCAAGTGGTCGCTCCCGCGACCACCGTCCCGCAAGCCCACCCCTCAACCGGGGAAAAATAACTGTCGTTGATGGGGAATTATAACTGCCGCTGTACAGCCTCCATCGCCACGGTGGTGATGGCACAGGACTTCAGCCAGTCGGCCAGGGCCTCGAGATCCTCGGTGAGGGTGCCGAAGTGGCGCACCGGTTGTGGGTCCCGCTCTGCGGACACCGCCGCGTAATGGACGGTGGAACCGAGGTCGATGCCGGCGGCGTTGGGGTTGGTCTTCCTGCAGGACGGGACGGATTTTTTCTTGCGAGTGCGGATGCTCTTTTTGGCCATGGTGATGCGCTGGTGTTTGGGCGGGATGTGCTCGACGGTGGCGGCGTGGAAACCGGTGGCGGTGAAGATTTGGAAATTGCGCTTGGTACGCCAGCTCCGGCTGGAACGGTAGATGACACAGCAGGTGGATTGGTTCCATGTGATCTTTTCGAGCGAGAACGGGGCGCGGAGGAAGTACTCGGCCAGGCAGCGGCGGCCTTCGACGTTGTTGGCCGCGACCGGTTTGTCTTCGGCGTCGAGGTTGAATCCGCTGTGTTTCCAGCCGAGAAGGCGGCGGAGATTCTTCTCGCTGATGAGTTTTTCCCGGCACAGTGTCTCCAAAAAGCGGTGGCGAAACAGTTCTGCCAGCGGCTCGACGGTCTCGACTGGCATGAGGTGAAAGACCGTATGTTGGTTGGTGGCGCATTTCGTAATGAGTGACGAATTCGGTCCATGCATGATGAACGATCTGCCAGAGGGGCGATGCTCGTGGGCGCCGGGGGCGGTAGATGGATAAAAGAGATGTTCGTAAGAACATATATACTTGATGCGACGCGAGCTACTATTTTGCAAAAAAGTGGAGGCACGTCTGTGCAGATCGTAAAGTTCATACACATGCCCTCGACGCTGGCCTGTCTGGCAGTGGAAGCGGCGCCAGACCGCACAAGGTTGGCAGTTCACGGACCAACGAGAAGCTGCGGATCGCCTCTGGCTGCCGATTTCAATCAGCGAAGAATAGCGTTGTCAGGAAAATTCCACTCGAATCGTCCTGCGAGACCATCTACAAAGGCGCCTTTGGCAGGATAAGGCGGAAAACGGCGCCGGCGCCGGGTTCGTTTTCGACTTCGGCCTTTCCGCCGTGGGCATGGGCGATGGCTTTGACGAGGGAAAGGCCGAGGCCGAGGCCGCGTTCTGAGCGGCTTTTGTCGCCACGGTAGAGACGTTTCCAGATACGGGGGATTTCGTGAGGAGGGATGCCCGGTCCTGTGTCGCGGACGCCGAGCACGGTGGCGTCGGGGCGGTTCTCGGCGAACATGGTGACGGTTCCGCCGCGGGGGGTGTATTTCAAGGCGTTGTCCAGCAGGTTCACGAGCGCCTGGCGTAGGCGCTGTGGATCGGCAACCGCATGGGCTTCGGCGGGCACTTCGTTTCGGACGGTGATCTCGCGGTCTTCTGCTACCATCTCGTAAAGGGTGGCGGCTTCCGCGACGATGTTTGCCAACTGGACATCGACCTTGTCGAGGCGCATCAGACCGGTCTCGGCTTCGGAGATATCCGTGAGGGTGTCGAGCAGGAGGATTACGCGGTCTGTCTCCTCGAGAGCATCGGAGATGGCTTCGCGGTCGGCTGGCCCGGGCGGGCCGGCGAGGGCGCGTTCTGCGGTGCCGCGCAGGCGGGTGAGGGGGGTGCGGAGATCGTGCGCCACGTTGTCGAGCGCCTCGCGCATGCCGCGAAGCAGGGCGCCGTTTTTCTCCAGCATGGTGTTGAAAAGGCGGGTCAGTTCGTCCAGTTCGTCGCCGGAGCCCTCGCGAACGGGGACGCGCGCGTCCATTTGTCCCGTGGAAAGCACGCGATGCACCGCGTTGATGAGCCGGCGAATGGGACGAAGGGCGCGGTTTGCGAGCAACGTGCCGGCAAGCAGGCCCAGAGCCAGGCTCAATAGGAGCACCCACCCGGCGACAATGCGGAAATGATCGAGCAGGGCTGCACGGGCTACCGTCGTCTTGCCCACCTGCAGCCAGTGTCCATCGCCTAGCTGCGCCGTGGCGATCAGCCACGGTCCGCCGCGCACGCCCGCAGGAAGTTGAGTCCAAGGTTCTGCGCCAAGTGTGTCGAGCGCAGACGGATCCAGGGGTGGCGAGCCCGCCGGCTGCCGGATGAAAATCCCCGCGCCAGTCGGTCCGGATACGCGGACGAAAAATGACTCCTGCCCGGATTCCAATCCTCCGGCAAAATGCCGGCTCAAACCGCGGATTCCACCGGATTCATACCAGGACCGATAGAGATCGAGCTGCGCCCGGATGACCTCGCGATCCTTTTGCGCAATGGATCTGGAAAGCAGAAAATAGGCGGCGAAAAAGAGTGCCAGGGAGAGCGCGGTGACGGTGGCCGCAAACCAGAGATTCAGCCGGAAAGCAAAGGATCCGGGGCGTTTACTCCGCGCGAAGGACATAGCCGGCGCCACGGAGGGTGTGGATGAGTTTCTGATCGAAATCGCGGTCCACCTTGTTACGCAGCCGGCAGACGAGCACGTCCACGACATTGGTCTGCGGATCGAACGCATAGTCCCAGATGTGTTCGAGGATCATCGTTTTCGACACAACGCGTCCGGCGTTTCGCAGGAGATATTCGAGCAGAGAAAATTCGCGGGCCTGCAGCTCGATTTTCTCGCCGTCGCGCATGACTTCGCGCGACAGCAGATCAATCTTCAATCCTCCATAGCTCAGCGTCGTGGGTTCGCTGGTCTGGCTGGAGCGCCGGATGAGCGCCTGGACGCGGGCGAGCAATTCGGAGAACGCGAACGGTTTGGTCAGATAATCATCGCCCCCCGCCTGGAGGCCGCGCACTCGATCATCTACAGACCGCTTCGCGCTCAAGATGAGAACCGGTGTTTTGACTCCCTCGGCGCGCCACCGTTCGAGGATGCTCAATCCGTCGCATGAGGGAAGCATGAGGTCCAGAATGGCGGCATCGTAGTTGTTGTGCAGGCCGAAGTAGAGTCCCTCTTCGCCGTCGTAGACCTTGTCCACGGCATAGGAAGCCTCGCGCAGACCCTTGCTCAGGTGATCGGCGATCTTGGGGTCGTCTTCTACGACAAGGACGCGCATGACAGAGGAAGTTACAATCATTTCGCGACCAGAATGATTCTCAAAGGAAATTTCCGAAAAAAGGTCGACACGATGGCCCTGGGGCAGATGAGAAATACCGGGGTTTTTGCAGAACAACCGCATTGCCTGTTAAGACCTTTATCTCTAGGCCTGCGCCGACCTTTCAGGGCTTCTCGTCTTGAATCAAAGGATTCCCGGGGCATTGCCCAGGGCTTCAATGTGTTGCCCCTTCGGAGCGTCGAGCTTCCCCTGCAACAGTGAATTTGTTAGAGGATCTTTCAAATAAATGGATCTTTCGAAATAGCTTTGGTCATCGACCGCCATACGATCGGTTCCAAAAGAATCTTCAGATATGTCGACGGTCATGAACCGCGGCTACAGACGCCAAAACAGAAACCACTCTCGAGTCGTATGTGTTTAGCGCCAAAGGCGTCTGGGGTTTGGCCATTTTGACTAATCCAGCGACGCGTCTCAGCGTCGTCAGACAGGTAGGTTTGTGAATTTTGTTTTGACAGACCTACGTTAATTTGAGCATTCTTCGCGCATGGCTGAGCCCGATCTGCGCGAAATTCTTCTCGATGTAATCGAGTCTTCTCTAGATGCTCAGCTCCGGGCTGTTCGTAAGCTGCGCACTGCGACAAAGGCTTCCTCGGGGAGGCCTCGTCGTCCAAAGAAAAGTATGTCGCAATTAGATATGACACATGACATACTTTCTTCCGGAGCGCCCCTTCATATCAATGATCTGCTGGCTGCCATCAAAGAGCGCTTCGACGTTGAGGTGGATCGCGAGTCGCTGGTTTCCGCTCTCTCCAAGCGGGTCGCCCGCGGCGACCGCTTTGTGCGCACAGCCAAAAACACGTTCGCGCTGCGGCCTCCGTCATGAGGACGCCGCTGCTCGACGCTCTGCTCGCGCTGCTTTGTTCGTGGCAAGAAGTGTTCTCTCAGCGACGCACTTTCTCCCGCGCGGTGCGCCTGGCTCTGGCTCAGGTGCTTGCACCGGGCTGCCGCACAATCAGTCGCATCATCGCGGCCTGTGGTCTCGATCAACAGGATTGGAGCGCCGATTACCGGGTATTCTCGCGCAGTCCCTGGCAGCAGCGCCATCTCTTCAGCTCACCGATCAGGGAAGCGCTTTGCTATTTTTCCAAACGCGACCATATCGCGATCGCGGGCGATTTCACGCACCTGCAAAAAAGCGGCAAACACATCCCGGGTGTGCACTGCATGCGCGATCCGATGTCGCCGCCTTTCCATGTCAACCTGATCTACGGGTTGCGCTTCATCCAGTATACGATGCTGCTGCCCCTCTATGAGGTTGTCGGCAGCGAAGAATCCTCTTTACCGCCGCGCTCGGTGCCGGTGTGTTTCCAGGAGGTGCCGCTGCTCAAAAAGCCGGGACGCAAAGCCAGTGCGAGGGAAATCGCCGACTACAAAGCCCGGCAACGGGAGCGGCCCATGAGCCGGCAGGCGCTGGAGTCTTTGCGAAACTTGCGTGAGGATCTCGACGCCGCAGGAGCAGCAGACAAGGAGGTGCTGGCGGTTCTGGACGGGAGTTTCTGCAACCGGGTGTTCTTTGGCCAGACGCCTGAACGGGTGCAACTCATTGTGCGATGTCGCAAGGACGCGAGGCTGTGTTTTGCGGCGCCACCGGGCAGCAGGCGCTTTTACTCCCCGGAGAGTTTTACGCCCGAGTCGGTGCGCACCGATGAAAGCCGGGTCTGGAAGAGCGGGCGGTTTTTCCACGGAGGCCGCTGGCGGCAGATGCGCTACAAGGAAGTCGGCGCAGTCTTCTGGAGACAGGGAGCGCGTCGTCGTCCGCTGCGTCTGATCGTGCTGGCGCCCACACCCTATCGCAACTCTCCCCATGGCCCTACGAATTATCGCGCACCGGCCTATATGCTGACAACCGATCTCGATCGTCCGGCAGAAGTGCTCATCCAATGCTATCTGGACCGCTGGCAGATCGAGGTCAATCACCGCGAGGAGAAGAGCCAGTTTGGAGTCGGCGACGCCCAGGTGCGCAATGCTTTGAGCGTGCCCCGACAGCCCGCTTTTGTCGTAGCAGTCTATGCGTTGATGTTGCTGGCTGCCCAACGAGCCTATGGCGGTGCACGTGGCGACCCCTACGTCCCATTGCCTCGGTGGCGAAAAGGCGCCCTGCGACCTTCATGCCTGGATATCGTCAGCCAATTGAGGCGCGAAATGGAACTGCGACCCGACAAGCTGCTGAATTTCGCCTGCCGCTCAGAGGTCACCGCTGCTGCTACCTTTCGGGCCGCAGCGTAATACCTGCCTACGAATGGCCAAACCCCAGGCGCCAAAGGCGTCTTTCATGTTAGCCTGGGGCAACGCCCCAGGAATCCAAGCCCAGAAAGCCCTCAGCGCTGAAAGCGCGATTCAGTTGGTTCGTAATCAGGTAAATAACTTTTCAATCCCATACGTAGCGCTCGTCAAACTCAACGCGGTGCTTCTTCAGAAAATCCGGGTATTCCTCCTGAAAGCTTCGAACCCGGTGATGCTCTTCCTGATTGTCGACGTAAGCGAGGGCCGCATCGAGTTGGCTGGGGCTGACCGAAAACGCGCCATAACCACGTTGCCAGAAAAACCCGCGATATTCGGGCCCGAGGCTCTTGATCCATTTTGATGAGGTCTTCTTCACCTGCTCGACCATCTGCGCTTGTGAAAGTGTGCGCGGCAGAGTCGTGATGATGTGAACATGATCCGCTACGCCGCCGACACGGTGGGCTTGTGCACCTAGGTCGCGGCAAATGGTTGCCAGATACGCGTGAATACGCTGGCGGACTTTGCGGTCCAGCCACGATTCACGGTCCCTGGTGCTGAAGATAAGATGAACAATGACCTTGCTGAGCGACTGCGGCATAGACTTGATAATGCACCAAATTCGTGCCCGGATGAATCGCGCTTTCAGCGCTGGAGCGTCTTGTTCGACCTTCCCTGGGGCGTTGCCCCAGGCTCTAAATGCTAACCGCGCCTTCGGCGCTAAACAGATGCCTCGAGTCTCGACATAGGCTATAAAGCATCAACCGGAATACCCCTGTCCGGTCGTTGCAATGGCGTGCGAACCTGATGCGGAGAAAAGCTCTACGTAATCGGCAAGGATGCGCTCGGTTTCGCGCAACTGCAGATCTTCTGCGGGCGTGGAGGATAGTGCGTCGTCCGTTTCCCTTTCCCCATCATTTGCGGCGGCATATTCAGCCTCGAGTTTCGTTGGATCGAGTGGTGTGGGGAGACCGTCCTGGGCGGCATTCTCCACGGTGATCTCATACGTTGTCGCGACTTCCTCCCGGAGCGCGCGCCGTTCGGCCTCACGGGCTGTGACGCGTTCTTTGGCCTCATCAAGCTGTTTGCGGCGCTCGGCTTCGTTGAGTGAAACGGATTTGCTGGCGCGGTTTCTTGCCATGAGCGAGAGGTCTTCCTCCAACCATTGGAAATCCTGATCCGCGGCGATGCGTGCGGAGGAGTTTTCCCTGAGCTTTGCGATATAGGGTTCGACGAGATGAAAGCGTGGATACAGCGCGGCGGGCACTGCATCCCAGGACAGGGGATTTTGCAGACCCGCCTCGCTGATTTCCGGCATGTCCGTCATCGAGGGCAGGACGATGTCCGGTCGCACGCCCCGCAGTTGCGTGGAACTGCCGCCGGGGCGGTAGAACGTGCTGATCGTGACTTTCAGGGCGCCGGGATCGGTCGTGGGAATGATGCCATTGGCCCGCATAATCGAGTCGAGAGAGAGCATCGTCTGCACGGTGCCTTTGCCGAACGTCGACGAATCACCGACGATCACAGCTCTCCCGTAGTCCTGAAGCGCGCCTGCGACGATCTCTGAGGCGGACGCACTGAAACGGCTGGTGAGCACGATGAGTGGCCCGGCGTAAAGCGTCTGGCCATCTTCGTCGAAGTCGACTCCGATGTGCCCTGTGCGATCGCGTGTTTGCACAACAGGCCCGGACGGGATGAAAAGACCGGTGAGTTGGATCGCTTCTTCAAGCGAGCCTCCGCCGTTGCGCCGGAGGTCGAGAATAATACCGGTCACGTCCTCCTTTTCGAGCTTGTCAATGAGTTGCGCGACGTCGACAGTGGCCGACGCGCTTCCGTCTTCGCCGGCGTAAAATGTCGGAAGATCGATGATGCCGAGGCGCAGGATTCCGCCCTTTTGCGGGAGATCGACAATGCGCGCCTTTGCCTCTTGTTGCGAGAGATGGATTTCATCGCGTCGAATGGTTACCGTTTTCCGGACGTCTTCACCTGCGCCGGCGGGAATGATTGTGAGGGTCACGTCGGTGCCCTTCGGCCCGCGAATCATTTCAACGACTTGCAGGAGCGGCAGGTCGACGAGATCCACAACGTCTTTGCCGCTGCCCTGACTCACGGCCACGATGCGGTCTCCCACTTTGAGTTTTCCGCTGGCGGCCGCCGGTCCGCCAGGAACAAGTTCGCTGATATTGCAAATACCATCGTCAGACGACTGGAGGGTTGCCCCGACCCCTGCAAGCGAGAGATTCATCTCGATGTTGAAGTTCTCCAGGTCCTCATGATCAAGATAGTCCGAGTGCGGATCGTAGACGTGGGCGAGCGCGTTCAAGTAGATTTCGAGGACGGTATCCGCGCTGAGATTTTTCATGATCTGCACCTGCCGGTCGTACCGGTGCGTCAGAGTCCGGGCGAAGTGTTCCGGATTCGCCCCGGTGAGTTTTTCCTGTAGAATGTCGGCGCGCAATCGCTGCCGCCACAGCGTGTGGGCCTCGTTCATGTCCCGTGGATGAGGCGCATTTTCACGATCAAAGCGGAAACGGTCTTGTGCGGTGAAATCGAATTTCTCTTCCGCGAGCGCCTTAGTCATGAATGCAGCCCGCTCTTCGACCCGTTGGAGGTAGCGGTTGAAGACTATCCGTGCTGGGCGTGTATCTCCCTCGATTCGGGTAGCTTCCGCCAGATGCGGAAGATATCTGCGAAATTCCGCGACATCGCTTTGCAGGAAGAGTTCGTGCGCTCCGTCCAGAGCGTCGAGGTAGCGGTCGAGGAACCTGGTTGCTGTGGCGTCGTCGAGGCTGTGACGCGCAACCTGCGTCTGCTCGAGCAATTGCGCGGTGATTTGCGTGATTCGGGCATCTTCGGTGGAAGCGATCGCGGGTCGCAGAGCCGACAGGGCTGCAGATGCGAAAAGCGTTACTCCGACAGCGGTGAAGGTGGCGATCGTGCGAACGAAAGATTTCATTGCGGTGAATGGATTGTGGAACGGAGAATTAGAAGAAATGTCGGCGGTCACAGAGCGCCGTACCGGAAACGTCCTTTGAGAGTTTTCCATGGCGGGAAGATCCAAACCGAAGAGACAGCGGCGAGTTTCGCCTTGATAGCTACTTTTCAAAAGAATCTTTCGAAACGTCGACGGTCATAGACCACCGCTACAGACGCTGTGGTGGAAGTCACGAAGCAGCTGGAATAATCCTTTCCACATCGGCCGGGGTTACCCAGCCGGTGCGACCATCCGCGGTGCGGATGCGAATGAAGTCCCCGTAGCGATACTTTGCGGACACGATCTCACCCGGTTTGAGTTCGACGGAGGTTGCAGCGTCGGTAGCGGGAGCGATGTGGGCGACCGGCTGCGGGCCGATAATGACGGCGCGATCCAGTTCCGGCCACCGCAGAGCGATCGCTGCAGAGGCAAGGAGCATGATAGCACCGAGCGTGGCCGCCACACCCCTTGCGAGGCCGCGGCGGTTTTGAGGGATGCGGGGTCCGCCGAAGAAGAGCAGGCTAAAGAAGAGCAGCGAAATGCTGGCGAGTCCGGCGAGCGCATTGAGACTGAGCCATTGCGCGGGGCGTTGCCATGCCGAGACGGTAGGCGCGGACACGCCGGCTTTTTCCCTCGCGATACGAAGATTCTGCGCGATGGCCGCATCGCCCGGAGCGAGGAGTCGGGCTCGTTCGTAGTGAAGAATCGCTTGCCCCGCACGACCGGCGCGCTGGGCTGCGTTGCCTTCGTTGAACAGCGCTGGCGCCGAAAATCCGGATGAGGCATCAGCGTTGTTCACGATTGCCGCGTTGCACAATAGTCCAACCGCGCAGGCTATGATCAGGACAAGTTGCTTTCCGCCCGTTCCGAGTTTCTTCAGACGTTTCATTTGTCGTTCGTGTGCCTCGTGATGACGCCGAGCCATGAGGTAGAACTTCGCTTCCAAAGGAGAGAGATCTCTGGTCACGGACTCGGGCTTTTTTGACTTGGGCTTTTTCATGGTCAGGTGAGTTGTTGGAGTTGCTTTGTGACGAGGTCGCGCCACTGCTGAAGATCGGGAGTGCTGAAACGTCTACCGGAGTAGACGACTTCGTCTGCGGTTTGAAAAAGGGCGCTCACCGCTTCGCCGTCGCCGTTCATGCGCGTGTGGATTTCTGAGATCGTAACGCGACTGAGGGGTAGGTTCCAACGAGTGGCGAGACGCTCCTGCAAAGCGTGGCGGGCGGCACCGAAGAAGCGCGGCGCGTCGTTCGCCTTAATCGCGGTATCCATCTCGGTCAGCGATTCCTTCACTGCTTTTTGTGCGGCTTCGCGCCGGAGGCGCTCCGGGTTGTTCGCACGGCGAGCACGTAGAACGCGAACAAAGGCGCCCGTTGCCAGTGCAATGAGCGTGGCGGCATTTACCGCAATGAACCATGGCCTAAGCATGAGCGGTTGCAGACTCGAACTCGCGTTCGCGGGGACAACTTTGTCGGCGGCAAGACCATCGGCGGCGGTCGCAGGCGAGTCCGCGGCGGGAGTGCTCTCGGGCTGCGATGTAGCCGGTGGCGTTACTGCGCCCTGCGCAATTTCCACGGGGATCGGTTGCGTGGATTTCGTCACGTAATTCCCCTCATCCGGATCGAAGTAGCTGAAGCTCACCGCAGGAATTTCCTGCGAGCCCGCTTTCAGCGGTACGATGGATTGCTCAAACGCCTTTTCACCGACCGTGCCGGTGCTGTCCACGGGCTCGAATTTCGCGCTGGGTTTGTAGCTTTTCCACTCCGCGCTTGCGAGCAGGCCATCCGTTGAGACCCGGCTGAAATTGCCCTCACCGATTACTTTGATTTTCAGCGTCATGGGATCGCCGGTCGTGCCGCTCGTAGCCGCGGCCTCGCTGTTGACGTCAAAGTTTCCGACTGCACCGGAGAACCCGGCGGGACGGCCCTGCGCGGGCAGAGGCTTGATCATTACCACTTCGCCATCGGTATGGAGCGTCAGAGGTTTCTCCACCAGTCCGCCAAAGAAGTCGTCAAAAAACGAATCGTCGAACATCGAGCCTCCAAAAGGTGAGTTGTCGCCAAAGAAATCCTTGAACGGATTACGTCTGCTGCTGTGACCGCGATTTGAGCGCGCCTGCACGCGCACCATCACGGGCAATTCGAGATTCAGCGGATATTCGCCAGCTTTCACCGCGGAGAGCGAGGTAGTCCAGGTGACAACGGAATAAGGCACTCCGTCGATCGACTCACGGGTTTGCACGGGCCGGTCGCTGAAATTGTTCAATGCAAACGCGTCGCTGCTTAGCATGGGCAAACCGTTCAGGGCAGCGGAGACATCGGCGCGGAAATAGGCATTCACTTCCACGGGCACGAGTTCACCAACGGTGAGTTCGTGCTTCGGTAGCACCACACGGAGAAAGGCGGATCGATTGTTTGTCTCGACAGATTCCTCTTCTTCATGGCCCGGGCTCGCTGCGCGAGGTCGGAACGACGATGGCGCGCGTTGTGTTTGTCCACCCGTGCCTCGGTTCACGCGAAAGGCTATCGGTTGGGTGGTGCCAACGCCGGTCGCGGTGATCGCCGGGATCGTGAAATTACCGGCGCGATTCGGCGTGATCCGATAGAGACGCGAGACGCTCGAGGAAACAGCGCCGTTGATGACCTGAATCGAGCTTTGCTGGCCAACGGGGGCGATCTCGAGCCCGTCCACGTCCGGCACATTTGGCTCGGCAGATTTGGAGCCGTTGACCGTGACGGCGAGCCGGGCGGACTCACCGAGGCCGATTTGTTTCGGTTCGAGTTGTGCGGTGATGCTGGACTGCGCGGCCCGGGCAGGCGCGGCGAATGCCAAAAGGCAGAGGCTCGCCAGGAGCGTGAAATGGAATGATCTTGTTTTCATGGATTACCAGTCTTTGAAAGGCTTGTTTTCATTGGGGTTGCTGCCAGCAAGGCCCTGCGCAGAAATCGCGGGAGCTTTGCGTTCGTCGGCTTTGAGTGCTTCCAAAAGTGCCTTTGCCTCCTCCTGGGTCATCTGGCCGGGTTGCCGTCGTTCTTCGGCGGATGACACCGGTGTGTCCCCGGGCTTTTCACCATGAGCGGCTTCAATCTTGCCTTTGCCTTGCGAGGGTTTCTTTTCGGCGTTCAGGGCTTTCGGCTCAGAGTCCTTCTGCTTTTCGGCGCTATTCTTCCCACCCGTCGGCTCGTCTTGCTGCTTGCGTTCGTCGCTCCGGCCATCGTTTGCGGCCTGTTTTTGATCTTCTGAAGCACCCTGCTGTTCTCCGGATTCCCCTTGCTGTTTCCGGGAATCCGCCTGTTGATCTTTGTTTCCGTCCTTTTGATCGGTGGCATCGTTCTTGGGATTCGGATGAGCCTTGTTTTGATCTTGCTGTCCCTGGTTGTGCTGTTCCTGATTTTGCGGCTGATTCTGCTGATTTTGGTCCTTCTGGCTTTGATCCTTCTGTTGATTCTTTTGATCCTGATTCTCCTGGTCCTTCTTTTTCTGGTCGTGTTTTTTCTGCTCCTGCTGCTTTTTGAGTTCGTCGATCTTTCGCTGTACGAGATCGCGATTGTGTTTCGCGGCGGTGTCATTGGCCGCGATTTGCAAGGCCGCGTCGTATGACTTCACAGATTCCTCCCAGGTCTTGATGGTTTCCTCCGGATTGGTTTTTTCCGTTTTCTGGCCGGAGCGGTATTGCGTGTTGCCCAGGTTGTAAAAGGCGCCCTGCTGCACGGGCACCGAGGCGTTCTTCAGGGTCTCTTGAAAGGCGGTCGCTGCATTTGCGTAGTTGCCGGCCTTGTAAGCGGCGGCACCGGCGTTGAAATGCAACTCGGCTTTCGTGGGTCGTTTTTCGGCGACCGCGGCATATTCGTTCTGCGCCTTTGCGTAATCACCATTCTGGTAAGCTTGCTCCGCACTCTGCGGGGTGGCGGCGTGCGCACTGGTTGCGACAGCGAGAATTGCCAGCGCTGCCGCGGCAGGACGCATCCCCGGTATGCGCCTGGTTTTAGCCGGCGCCGGTGCGGCCTTCGGTGAGGGGAGCGAGCGGCGATTGCCGATGAGCCATTCGCTTACAAAAAACGCGAGCGCGGCGAGCAAGGCCCATTGGAATCGTTCCAATGGCACCTTCGTCCGGCGCGAACTGAGATCCTGGCGGGTGAATGTCGCCAACCCCTGCTCGTAAATTTTCGTGAGACCTTCGCCGTGCGTGCCAAGAGGCTGATACGTCCCGCCCGTGGCCTCGGCGATCGTTTTCAATGTCGATTCGTCGAGATGCGATTTTACGAACTCACCGTTTTCGTCCCTGGCGAACTCAGTACCGCCATCCTGGCCCGGCATCGGAACGAGTTCGCCAGCGGTTCTGCCAACGCCCACTGTGAAAATTTTCACCCCATTTTTCGCCGCGGCCTTCGCTGCCTTGATGCCTTCGCCGCCGAGATCTTCACCATCCGTGATGAGGATGAGAATTTTTTCCGCCGGATCGCGTTTCTGAAAAACGGCCTCGGCCTCGTGAATTGCCGCTGCAATGTTCGAGCCGCCATGCGGGATCGTGCGGGTATCGAGTGCGTCCAGCGATTCGCGGAAGGCGTCGTAATCCAGCGTGACCGGACATTGCAGGAAGGCGTTTCCTGCAAACGCGACGAGTCCCACGCCGTCGCCGCGCAGCTTGTCGATGAGATCATTGACTGCGAGTTTCGAGCGGGTGAGCCGGTCTGGCTTCACGTCCTGCGCGAGCATGCTCTTCGAGGTGTCCACCGCAAAGAGAAGTTCGAGTCCCTTGCGATGGGTATCCCGCCACTCGAAACCTGCCTGTGGACGCGCCAGCGCGACGAAAAGCAGGCCGACGCCGATTGTAAACAGAACGCGCTTGAGGCGGCGACGTGGCACGGAAACGGATGAGGTGAGCTTGCTGAGCAGCCGCTCGGTGGCGAATTGCGTGAGTGCGGAGCGTCGCGAGCGGTCGAAGCGGCGATACAGCCAGACCAACGTGGCGCAGACGATTGCTCCTGCGATGAGCCAGAGTGGTTGAGCGAATTGCATAATTGGCGGTGGTTAGAATTCAGGTGCGGGTTACGGAAGACGGCGAAACCGGGTGTGATTGAGCGCGAGGCCGGTGCCGAGGAGCCCCAGTGCGGGCAGGACGGCCCAGGAAAAAAGCTCGCTCTGGTTCTCGTATCGATTGAGCTGGTGTGTGGTTTTTTCCATGCGGTCGATTTCCGCGTAGATGTTTCTGAGTGATTCCGTGTCGGTCGCGCGGAAGAACCGGCCGCCCGTTTCCTCGGCGATCCTCTTGAGCGTGCCTTCGTCGACATCGACCTTCGCCATGGCCAGACGCTTGTTGCCAAAAGCGTCGGTGACGGGCACAGGTGCTTCACCGCGCACGCCGGCACCGATTGTGTAGACCTTGACGCCAAGCGCTTTCGCAGCTTGTGCGGCGGTCTCGGGCAAGATTTTGCCCATGTTGTTCTGGCCGTCGGTGAGCAGCACGACGACCTTGGAATCTCCGGGCTGATCGCGCAGGCGGTCGACGCTCGTGGCAATTGCTGAGCCGATGGCGGTCCCGTCTTCTACGGCGCCAACCTGGATGCGGTCGAGATTCAGTTCGAGCCAGTCGTGATCCAGCGTGAGCGGGCTGACGAGATAGGGGGCGCCGGCGAAACCGACGAGCCCGATGCGATCGTTCGGTCGCTCCTCAACAAACTTCGAGACCACGGTCTTCACGATGTCCAGCCGGTTAACGGGTTGATCGTCGAGTTTGAAGTCGAGCGCTTCCATCGAGCCGGAGCAGTCGAGGGCGAGGATCATGTCCACACCACTCGCATCGACGGTGGAAGTGCTTTTGACAAACTGCGGCCGGGCCAGCGCGACAATGATCAGGCCGAGTGCAAGCAGAGTGAGCTCATTAACCCAGCTGCCCGCGCGGCTCCGCGTTTCGCGGGCCACTTGCCGGGCGATATTGGCGCTTGGGTATTTCACAGCCGCCACCGGGCCACGCCGGCCGCGCAGAAGCGCGAGTAGCGGGAGCAGGGCAAGCAGCCAGAAAAACTGAGGATAGAGGAATCGAATCATGGTATTGGACAGGTTAGCCGGCCACTGGCATGGGCTCAGGCGCGGGTGCCGGTTCGGTTTGGTGCAATGGGGATGTCGCGGGTTCGGAGTTGCCGATGGCGAGAACGAAGGCCCTCGCACTGGCAAGCATCGCTTCCATCTGCGGTTTGGTGAGTGACCAGCACGCAAACTTTGCGAGGTCGCAATGCTCTAGAAAATCAGCCATCACCTCGCGATGAGCCGCCAGCGGACTTTCCGGCAGCTTCACCAGATCGTGCAGGAACTCATCCGTTGTTCGATGCGCGGCGCGCAACGGCAGGCATTCCTCAATGAAGAGGCGCACAATTTCGGACACCGCGATAGAGAAGGGCTCCGCGCTCTTGTTTTCCATGAGAGGGCGCGTGGCCTCCAGCTTTTCGAGTGCGATTTCGTACGGTAGCTTTCGTTTTGTGCGACGGAGCCACTTCCAGGCGGCAAAACCCAACCCTGCGACGGCTGCCGCCCCCGCGCTCCACACGAGCCATGGGAAAGGAGCCGGAATGTGGATGGGGCCGCGAATGTCGAGGATATCCGGCTCAGGGGCGGCTTGCTTGACTGGAACCGGGGGAACCGGTGGATTGGCCAGCGGCTGAGCCGCTTGCGCGCTGAGGGCAAAGAGACCAACAGCGAGGATGACGGCGGCTGGAGAAGATCTATGAGACAGGACCCGCGAAAATGTTTTCATGAGCGTCGTTGCGTACGGTTTTTAAAGAAGCTGGTGAGGTCGGCCACATAGGGTCGATCGGTGCCAAGAAAGAGGGAATCCACACCCTCGGCGCTGAAGATGTGCTTGAGCTGCGCTGCGCGATTTTCCGCGAGCTCGGTGAAGCGTCGACGCACGGTGGGTTTGCGCGTGTCCAGTTCCACCATTTCGCCGGTCTCGGCGTCCTCGATGGCGATCACGCCGAGGTCCGGCAGCAGTCGTTCGCGCGGGTCCTCGACAGGCAAAGCCACGAGATCGTGGCGGAGATTCGTTCGGCGGATTGGGCGCCGGAGCTCTTCGAGCCACGCCTTGTCCAGATTCCCATCCTGAAAATCCGAGAGCAGGAAGACGATCGCGCGACGCTTGAGGACGTCGTTCACAAAATCGAGCGCCTGCACGAGATCCGTGCCATGGCTGGCAGGCTCGAAACCGAGCACTTCACGCACGATTCGGAGCACGTGTCTGCGGCCCTTGCGTGGCGGCACGAAGAGTTCCACCTGGTCGCTGAACAGTAGCAGGCCAACCTTGTCGCTGTTCTTGACCGCTGAGAACGCAAGCACACTGGCGATCTCCGCCGCCAGCTCGCGCTTGCTCTGCACGCCTGAACCAAAGTCACCCGATGCACTTACGTCCACCATGAGGAGGAGCGTGAGTTCGCGTTCCTCGACGAACTTCTTCACATACGGATGGCCGGTCCGTGCGGTCACATTCCAGTCGATCTCGCGCACTTCGTCGCCCGGCACATATTCACGCACTGCGTCGAAGTTCATGCCGCGTCCTTTGAAGACACTGTGGTATTGGCCGGCGAGGGAATCGGTCACGAGCCGCTTGGTGCGGATCTCGATCTGCCGTACTTTCTTCAGGATTTCGCGTGTTTGTTCGGTGTTCATGGGCACATCGGGTTCTGGTTAAGAGGGAAGGGCACTCAGGGCACGGGCATTTGCTCGAGAATGCCGGCGATGATGTTCTCCGAAGCAATGTTCTCCGCTTCGGCTTCGTAGCTGACGGCGATACGGTGTCGCAGAACGTCGTAAGCAACATCCTTCACATCCTGCGGCGTGATATATCCCCGGCCCTGTAAAAATGCGTGCGCGCGGGCTGCGAGCGTGAGACCGATTGTGGCGCGCGGCGATGCGCCATAAAGCACATAGCCATTAAGATCGATGTCATAGGGCCGCGGATCGCGCGTCGCCTGGACAAGATCTACGATGTAATCCTTTACCTTCTCGTCGACGTATATCGTGCTGACGACACGGCGCGCTGCGATGATGTCGTCTCTACTAACAACGCATTCCACGTTCCACGTCGGCTCGGTTACGGCCATCGAATCGAGAATCGCGCGCTCCTCGTTTCGATTCGGGTAGTCGACGATTACCTTCAACATGAAGCGATCTACCTGCGCCTCCGGAAGCGGATAGGTACCTTCCTGTTCGAGCGGGTTTTGAGTCGCGAGCACCAGGAACGGGTCAGGCAGCTTGTAAGTCTCGTCTCCAAGGGTGACCTGCCGCTCCTGCATGGATTCCAGCAGTGCACTCTGAACCTTTGCCGGCGCGCGGTTGATTTCATCCGCAAGGATCAGGTTCGAAAAACCGGTCCGTGCTTGGTGCTGAACGTGCCTTCGCTCGGGTTATAGATCATCGTGCCGATGATGTCCGCCGGCAGCATGTCCGGCGTGAATTGGATGCGATGGAAATTCATGCCGACGGCAGCCGCGAGGGTTTTCAGCGCGAGCGTTTTTGCTAGGCCCGGCACTCCTTCGAGCAGAATGTGGCCATTGCTGATGAGCCCGACTATGAGCCGGTCGACAAGCTGTTCCTGCCCGACGATCACGCGCGCCATCTGTTCCCGAAGCGGTTCTACCCAGGAGGATGCTTCGTTCACACGATCCTGAACCTCGCGAATGGCAGGATTTTCTCCCGAACGATCCCTGTGGCGGGGACGGCGTTCCGAGGGAACGGTGTATTTTTCTGTTGAGAAATCCGGCTCGACGCGCGGTGGCTCCGAATCGGAATTGGCCAGGGCGGCGCCGGAGGTGGGTGAGTTCTTCTTCCAGAACGATGGCGTGTTCATGAGATGCAATGCGGACTTTGAGTTTGTTTTTGCGTTGTCGTGTGCCGCAGCACCCGGATGAGCGCTTTGGCGTTACGGGGGCAGATTAGCGCGGCAGGTTTACGCCCCCCTTTCATGCGCGTTACATCGATGTAAGGTTCGGGCTGGCGCCGTGCGGGAAGTCGGTCGCGGGCGTCGTCGCTGAGCAGGTGTAACGGGGGCGCTTGACCCACAAGCAAGAATGTTCTTGCTCTGGCGAGAATGCCGCGCAGCGAGCACGGTGGATGACGCGCTCCGTCGCGCCATGCTAACCCAATGCGCATATGCGCCTGACTTTGTTTTTTGCAGGGGGAGATCGCGGACAGTCGCGTTACTCCGAAGTTAGACGCCTTCGGCGTGAGTATTTTTGTCATGGCGCGGCGGAGCGCACCATCCACCTTTGCGTTATCGGCTGGCGTGGGAACTGGGCAGTTTCAGGGGGAGGACTGAAGCCTGTCGAATGCCCACGGGAGTAACCGAAGCGAGTTTGAGTATGGATCTTGGAACTCCATCGGAGGGCGGCATTTCTTTGAACTGAGCGCTCTTTCGCGAGCGATGGAGGACGTAATCTACTCCGAAAGCGGCTTCCTTGGTGTTTCAGGGCGGAGGACTGAAGGCCGTCGAATTCGGTCCGACTCCGGCAGGAAATGGGGAACCCGGGATGGCAGTCAACTTACCATCGCTATCAATCCGGAACGCCCAGACGTCGTGGCTCACATTACCTGTCACATACAGAAACTTGCCGGTGGGATCTACACCCGCCGAAACGGGTCCAGTTCCGGCCTTTGTCGGCGAGCCTGGAAGGAGTTCCAAACCGCCGCCCTCAAGGATCCGGAATGCAGAAACGTCATTGCTGACCTGGTTCGCCACATAGGCAAAATGGCCGGAAGGATGCAGTGTTATGTCGAGAGGATCTTTTCCCGCCGCGAAAGGCGAACCTTCGAGAGCCTGCAGACTTCCGTCATCGTTGATGTGGTACGCCGAAACGTTACCGCTGCCATCGTTTACAACGTACAGGAACTTTCCTTGAGGGTGTACAGCTACGGAGAACGGACCAATTTCCGCAGGGAAAGGCGAGCCCTTGACCGGCGAAAGCGTGCCGTCCTCAGCGATTCGGAAGGCCGACAGGTTGTCGCTTGTCTGGTTGGCGACATAAACAAATCTGGCTTCGGGATCGATTGCCACTGAGCGTGGATAACCGGCTGCGGGAAATGGTGAGCCCGCGATTGGAGTTAAAGCGCCTTCCGAATCGATGTGGTACGCCGAGAGGTTGTTATCGATGGCGTTCACCACGTACGCAAACCGGCCTTTGGGATCCAAAGCTACCCCGTACGGATTGGTTCCTGTTGTGAAGGGCGACCCGGGAACGGGCGTGAGACTTCCGCTTGTTCCGATCGCGTAAGCTGAGATGTTGTTGCCGCCTTCATTGACGACAAAGGCAAATCTTCCCGCTGTATCCACCGCCACACTGTATGGAAGACTCCCTGCCGCAAACGGCGAACCGGGGACCTGTGCGAGATCTCCGTGTTCACCGATTCGGTATGCCGAGACGTTGTTGCTTCCTCCACCGTTTGACACATAAACGAACTGAGCCGGACAGATAGCGACCAGCAGAAACATTAAGATGGCAACTGAAAGAGAAATGCCGCCGGTGTATCCGTTGATTAAGTAACTCGAACCTCCCTTTTGCAGGATTCGAAACCACCCAGACGATAAGCAAATGTCCATAATACTGAATGACCTCCCCAAGGAATAAAGCCCACCTTGGCAAACCAAACAATTAATTTCGTGATGCAGGGAGGGCATCTCTTTTGCTGCCCAGGAAGCGAGTTTGAATATGGCTGCTGTGCTTTGACGTTCTGCGCAATCCGCTGTATCGCTGGACGTTCGCTTAGTTCAGACAAGGACTCCTCCCCCATCTACGTCCAGTGTGACACCGGTAATGAAGCCATTGGTCATGAGCATGAGCGTCGCATTGGCGATGTCCTCGGGTGTGCCGACGCGCCCAAGGGGCAGTCGTGTGGCAATGGAAGAATACATTCCTTCGCGCGCCGCTTCGGGCATGGAGAGGTAAGCTGATGTGCCACGGGTCATTCCCGGAGAAATTGTATTGACGCGTATGGGAGCAAGGTCGCGTGCCAGAGCCCGCCCCATCGCCTCTACAGCGGCGTTGACGCCCGCCAGCACCACATCGTTGTGACCAGGGCGGCGAGATAGAATACCGGAGAAAAAAGTAATCGAGCCTGTGGGCTTCATCCGGGCATATTTCGCGCAGAGATACGGCCCGAAAAATTTGCTGCGGAACGTGAACTCACCGTCCGCCAGAGAAAGGTCCTTCAGTGTTCCGGTGCGGACAGAACTGGCGGTGACGATCAGATGGTCTATCGACCCAACTGCGGCGAAAAACTCACGCACTGAATCCTCGGCTTCTCTCAAGAACTGTCGCTGTGCGTCAAAGATCGAAGCATCATCGCTATCAAAACACAGGATGATCCCACTCCAGACTTCCAATCCGGCTCTTTGAATTGTGTGGATTCGTTCCACCAGCGTCTTTCCTCTGCGCAGGTTCTGCAATTTCTTCGTCTCGCGCAGCGACGCTTCGTTAGCCTTCTTCCCAAAAAGAGGCATTGCATGCTCCATGCCCCAGAACGATGGATCGAACGGGGGATTAATCAGCGCGATCTCGGCCGTGACATTATTCCTACGGAGTTACCGAAAAAATTGCAAAGCTCCACTCTGCTTCTCCCGTTTGCTTCAGCCAGGCACAGCTGACTGAGATCGCGCGGGAGGCAACTCAAACCAGCGTTGCGGAATCGCGCAAATAGGACTTCACGCGCGAGAGCTCGCTTCTGGTTTGCGATTCCACGAATGCGAACTTCGCGTGACCGCTCTTTACCTTTGGGCGGTCTATCAAAGAAACATGCCGCCGGAAGCTTCTATACGCTGAGCATTTATCCACCGCCCCTCTTCAGAGCACAGGAACGCTACGATACCACCGATATCTTCGGGCAGTCCAACCCTGCCCAGCGCCGTCTGCGATGCGATATGTGCCTTCAACTGCGGATTATTTTCAAACGCCGGCCGGGTGAAGTCTGTTTCGATTGCCCCTGGAGCAATCGCGTTTGCAGTGATCCCCCTTGAACCAAGCTCTTTTGCAAGATACTTCACGAAGATTTCGATCGCTCCTTTCATTGAAGCATAGGCAGCATAGCCGGGGATACAAAACCTGGTGAGTCCGGTGGAGACGCACACGATACGACCTCCATCTGAAATCTTTGGCAGCATGGTCTGCGTGAGAAAGTAGACGCCCTTAAAGTGAACGTTCAACAACTGGTCAAACTGAGCTTCGGTGGTTTGCCCGAATGTCGAATAGACATCAACGCCAGCGTTATTTATCAAGAAGTCGAACTTCTCACCTCCTGTCGACTCTTTGAGTGTTGTGCAAGCGAGATCAGAGAACTTCTGGAACGATGCAACGTTGTCAGCATCAAACTGCAGGCAACCAGCACTTCTCCCCATGCGCCTGATTTCAGAGCAAACCATCTCGGCCTCCTCTTGCTTGCTCCTGTAAGTAATTAATACATCTGCACCGTTTTGAGCAAGCTGCAGAGCCATGTTTCGGCCAAGGCCCCGGCTGCCACCGGTGATTAGTGCGATTTTTCCATTAAGGTTCATATCTTCTTTGTAATTGTGCCGGTCAGTCGCGGCAAGCGACCTGGTTAGTCGCACTATCACAAATTGAGTGGTACGATGGAATTGGCAACAATTTGGGCGGGGTAGCATATGCTCATCAGGGAGTGCGCAGGAAGTCGTAACCCTCGAAGGTGAATCCGATCGCCGGGGAGTTTTCCGCGGCGAAGTTGAACGGAATCTCCGTGGGGACGGAGATGAAGATCGGCCACTCAATGGCGAGTGTGTTGCCGTCCCATGAGCGGATTTTTCCGGGGTAACCGGTTTTGCCGGCGTGGGCGACGAGGGGGTAGGATTTGGCGTCGGCGCCCTTGTTCAGACCAATGGTCCATTTCCCGAACAGGTCGCTCTGATAGGTGCCGGTAAAAGCTGCAAGAGGGTGCCGGAGCGGTTCGGCGTCCTTTGGCGGTTCCGGCTTTTGCATGACAAGATCGTTCAGCTTTTCGGCCTTGTTGAAAATTGCGGCCTGGAGATCGGCTTCGCCTGGGCGGGAAAATGCCTCTTGCAGGATCCAGGCCCGCACGGCCTCAGGGAAGGCGGTCAGATTGAGATTGCAGAGGACAGCGATGCCCAGTTTGGCTTCGGGCACCAGAACGACGAGGGTGCGGTAGCCGTCGAGGGCACCACCTTTTTCGAGGATGTGGTGGCCGTTGTAGTAGTAGACGCCCCAGCCCGGACTGTAGAAAAATCCGGTTTTCGTGTCGATGGGCGGAAATTCGGCGAAGCCGATCTCGGAGGCGATGACGGGGGTGAACATTTCCTCAACGGCATCGGGACTGAGGACTTTCTCTCCATCGAGAGATCCCTTTTCCAGGAGCATGCGGAGGTAGCGGGAGAGATCGTTGGCCGTTGAGGCGAGGCCGCCGGCAGCGACGAAGACAGGGCTGAGGTTGTTGGGCAGAACCTGCGGTTCGCCGTCAATGTGGGCGTGGGGTTTGGCGAAGTTGGCGTCGGATTCGGCGAGATCAGTCGCGACACCGGTGCGCGTCATGCCAAGCGGATCGAGCAGGGCAGATTGGACAACTGCTTCAAAGGTCGAGCCGTTGGCATGCGCGGCAGTCTCGCCGGCGAGAAAAAAGCCAATGTTTGAATACTCGGGATGGTCCCGGAAAGAATACGCCGGCTTGACGTACCGGATGCGGGAGAGGATTCCGTCGCGTGAGTAGCCGAGGTGGTCGAACAGATCGCCGAAGAATTCCTTGAATCCGGCCCGGTGGGTGAGAAGGTCGACTGGGGTGACGTTCTGCGTGGGAAACTTCTGCCTCATGCGAAAGTCGGGCAGGATCTCGGCGACAGGTTGATTCCACTTGAGCTTGCCAGCATCGACCACGGCGGCGGTGGCGGCTGCGGTGAAGGTTTTCGAGACGCTGGCGAGCTGGAATAGAGTGTCCGCATCGACCTTCGCGTCGGGGTGGGCCGCGTCGAGGATGCCGTATCCTTTGATCAGAAGAGGCTTGCCATCGGAGATGACAACGACCGAGGCGCCGGGCACGTGGTAACGCTCGAGGGTCGACTGAATCCAGACGTCGAGGATGTCTCCGGTGCGTGTTGCTGGCGAGGGCGATTCTTCAGCGGCGCGGAGAAGCGAGCAGACGAGAACGGAGGCGACTGCAAGGAGGGTGCGGAGGGGCATCGAGTGATTTCAGCACGGTGGTGTGATTCCGCCAAGCTCACGCTTGCCGTGCATTCGTTCGCAGGCCGCGATGATGACCGCTATTTCGTATCAAACCGCGTCACACCGTCCCAGTTCTCTCCGGGCGGATTCGCCAGGTAGTTGCGGCATCGTTCCAGCAGCAGGGGGGACGGTCCGTCATTGGGATAGCTCTCGAGCACCGCACGCAGAAGCGTTTCCGCCTCGGCGAACTCGCCCTCTGAATAATGCGCGAACGCTTCCTCATACTCCTGCTTCAGCTTTAGCAGGTCTTCGGTCGCATCCGCCAACCTGCATAGCGGCTCGGAGATGCGAATCGTGTTCTCTCTTCCTTTCACTGAAACCTTGTCGACGAGCCGCCAGAGGAACTCGTCATCAGACACTGCAACTACGGACTCAGCTGCCAGGATCTCCGTCCGGTATCGTGCATTCAGTGCTTCAAGTCGGTGCGCTAGATTTACAGTGTCGCCGAGCACGGTGTAGTTGAGTCGATCGGGCGCACCCACATTTCCGACAACGGCTTCCCCGGTGCTGAGACCGAACCGTGTTTGCAACGGAGGCAGCCCGCGCTCCTGCCACTCGGAATTGCGCTGCCGTAATAGTTCGCGACAGCGCAGCACAGCCATAACCGCATGAATCGCATGTTGATCATCCGGCTCAGGCGCGCCCCAGAAAGCCACAATGGCATCGCCGATGAACTTATCCACGGTAGACCTTTCCTCATGGAGAATTGAAAGCATCGCATCGAAGTATTCCGCCATATGCGCTGTCAGCGCAGCCGGGGGCATTCGCTCCGCCAGATTCGTAAAACCTTTAATATCTGTGAAAAGGATGGTCAGCGTATGCGTCTTGCCTCCGATCTTCGCAACTTCACCGCGGTGAAGGAGCTGGCGCACGAGCTCGAGCGGAACATATTTCGAGAACGAATCGAGCGCCGCCATCATTTGCGCGTTGGCAATGGCCAGTTGATTGATTTCGTAGACTTCGGACCGCACCGGTTTTGCTTTGATCAGGTCAAGGTCCCGTGCGCGCTCGGTGGCTAGGGCCAGCGCCTCAAGGGGGCGGCTGTACCGCCTCGCTGTCACGAAAGAAATTGCGACTGCCGCGAGGACGGCCGCTCCACAGATTCCGAGCACGATATTCCGCTGCTGTCTTGCCTGCTGAAGAAAATCACTCTCGGGAATCACAACGCCGATCCAGAGTCGCTGATTACCCAGCGGGAACGGACGAAAACCGGCCCACCAGCCCTCTCCGTCTCTCGTGGTGAAGCGGAGCAGTCCACTCTTGTTTTTTTCCTTCGAGCGCCAGCCCCGCACCGCGGCCCCGACACTTTCGAGCCCGAGATCGTTTGCCGTGAGAAGCGTAGCCGCCCGATCGGATTTTGTCGTCCCCCCGGCACGCTCCGCAGGATTGCGCAGCACGTCTCTCACTTCCGTCGCGCTCTTCCACCGGTCGTCGGCCGGCAACCCGAGCAGCGAACCGTCTGCATGCATCACAAACACCTTCCCATGCTTACTCGGACGGAGGTCCACCGTGAATCGGGAGAGGTCCATCAGCAAGAGATCGAATGCCACCAGTCGCGTCTGGCCCGATACGCGATCCGTCCACTTTCCCGCGACGGTCATCCCGGCATCCTTCGTGATGAAGAAGTAGTACGGGTTCGTCCAGTGCGGCTTGCCCGGAACCGGCTCTGTGTAGAATGGGCGCTTTCTGGGGTCATAGGTCCGGGCGTCCTCCGGCAGAGGCCCGTTGCGGAACAGCTCGAGCTCGCGCGTCCAGAGCATCTCAAACCCTGCCTCCGGCCCGCGATCTGTCCACACGATGCGATTGTACCATTCGTATTCGTTGCCGCCGCGGAGGTCTCGGAAAAGAAGATATTCAAAACCCTCGTCGTGCGCGACCATCATCGAGGTGATCATCTGGTGCTGCTCGAGCACGGGGACAAACAGTGCATTGAGTCGCTTCACGTCTTCCCGCTGCCGGTAATCCAAAAGACCGGCGTCCGACCACGCGCGGGAAACATCGACGAGACCCTCGATCGAATGAAAGAAATTCTCCATCGCATCCTCCGCCTGGTCCGATGCCTGATCGATCAACCGCCCGCAGAGACTCCGAATGGCATTGTTCGTGCCGTAGTAGATCGCGGCGAGCATGGTCAACGATATCGCCACGATCAATGCCACCATGGTCCGCATCAGGCTCGACCGGATGCTTATGGTTTTGGTCTTCTGACGTCGGCGCCCCACCTTTAAGGCCTGCGGCAGTGGTCCGCTAGCTTGCGCAATAGTCAGATCCGATCGATCGGAAGAGCTTCTCATGCAAAGACAAGATTGCTGGACGGGACGGCAGCCCGTCCAGTCGATTGACACGCCATTCGCCGTCGGCTCCTTGTGTTCTTGGAGAGGGGAATGCTGCCGGCGTGTTCCAGGGGCGAGCCGATAGATTATGGCTGGAGAAAACTGGCGTGAGTTTTCGAAATTTCGGTTTGGGTAGTAATAAATGATCGCCTGATAAGCATCTAGGGCAAAGTGCTATCGGGGCCTCCTCACAGTATGTTGAGTTAGCCGGCTTCGCCGGTCTTTGCAGTTACTAACTAACACTGAACTCATCACCGCAAGGAAGACCCCATAATGAAGAAAGCACTTTCCTACTATGCAGCAATCGATCTACACAGCAACAACCTTGTTATTGCCATCGTGGATGCCCAGGGCCGACGTATCAAGGACGCCCGGCTCTTCTGCGAGCTATACGAAGTCGAAAAGTTCCTCCAACCCTATCGTTCCCGAATCGCGACCGTTGCGGTCGAGAGCACCTTCAACTG
Organism: uncultured Verrucomicrobiae bacterium; assembly: GCA_963805815.1. GTDB lineage: Bacteria > Verrucomicrobiota > Verrucomicrobiia > Chthoniobacterales > Chthoniobacteraceae > CAWDWA01. Next base: position 180,755 of record CAWDWA010000024.1, on the reverse strand, counting down.
GTACTGGCTAGTTGATGGGCTCCAGGATCTCGGTTACGAGGTCGGTACTCGCCAATCCGGCTGCTCTGGTCCAGTATGACGGTCTCAAGAACGCCGACGACAAGAGCGATGCGTTCTTCCTCGCCGACGTGCTGCGGTTGGGCATCATGCCGCAAGGTTACGTCGGCGATCGCCGACTTCGCGCCGTGCGCGACCTTCTCCGCCGCCGCGCCTCCCTGGTGGCCAGGCGGACCGCGCTCTCCTTGAGCCTGCGCAATTTGCAGATGCGCACCAGGGGTAACTGTCCGATTTCCACGGTTCATATCCAGAAGGGGCGTGCGCAGGAACTTGTCGATCTCTTCGACGACCCGGCCGAAAAGATGACCGCCGAGATCCAGAAGGCGCACATCGACGCATTCGGGCGAAGCATCGCACGAATCGAGAAGCACGTGCTGGCCAGCGCCCGCGCGCTGCCCCGCTTCGCGCAGCTCAGCCGCGTCCCGGGCATCGGAAAGATCCTGGCCATGACGATCGTGCTGGAGATCGGCGACATCGGCCGCTTCCCGAGTCCAGAACACTTTGCCAGCTACTGCCGCATGGTCAAAGCCACGCGAACCAGCAACGGGAAGAAGAAGAGTGAGAACAACCGCAAGTGCGGCAACCGCTACCTGGCATGGGCCTTCATCGAAGCGGCCAACTTCATCCGGCGTTACGACACGCGGGCGCAGCGCTGGCACGACCGCAAGGCAGCGAAAACCAACCCCGTCATCGCGAAGAAGGCGCTGGGCTGCAAGATAGCCAAAACCGTCTGGTATATCCTCACGCACGGCAGCGAATATGACGGTGAGCGTCTCTTCGGGCCGGAGAAAAACCGCGGCACTGCGCAGGCAAACCACGAAAACTTTGGGAGAGCATCCACCAGCCAGAATAAGGGGTTGAAGACTTAAAACTCAGCGGACTGATTGGAGGCGGGTGCTCTCCCTCACCGCTTGATTGACAACCTCAGGACAACGTAAAAGGAAGAATTTCGCAGACGATTCGACCGTGCCGCGAGTCACAAGAGGGTTGGACGGAACAGGACCATGCCGCGCCATGCGGCCGGGCAGCACCTGTCCGGAACCACAGGTTAGTTTCTCCTGAATGAACGCGGCCCGGCACAAACGTTTTTCTGGATCCGCCTCAACGTGGATCGGACGCCGCGCTCCCCTCCGGGAGAACGGCATTAGAACCAGATGGGTGACTGAACGGATCGCTCTTCCAGTTGAAAGGGCTGAATATCCGCAATCAAACCCCGACGAAGAACACGATTCGAATCGATCTTCCCAATCTACGTTTGTAGCCCTCAACGCATGCGAAATAGAAAATTTCGCAGAGGGGACTCTTTTTCTCTATTGACCCATGCCCTAATGGGTGACCCCTTATTACCTCTTATAGACTGGCCGCCGCGCAAAGGCGCTCGACGAGATTACGGGCGGCCCCGGGACCGACAGTCGAGGCGCGAACGAGATCGACCGCGCGGACGCTGTTGCCATTCAGGGAATCGGGTGATCGCCGGCGGTCAACGGCTTTGAGCACCCGAGTGAGATCGTCAAGTTGTGTAGTTTGGTCGATCAGCAGAACAACGCGCGAGAGCGGCACATGGTCAAAAAGCAGTTGAAGCTCATCGGCGCAGCCTCCGCGTTTCGCCGAAAAAGCGCGAAGGTCCATTAGAATGACAGTCGATACGCGCGCAAGGCGCAATACCGCCTCGCGCCAGATGTGATCAAAACAGTAGCACTCGTTTACCCGAAATCGTCCGCTCGAATCGCGCTCGACGTCGAGCCGCTCCAACCGTCGGGCGAGACTTTCTTCATCTTGCACAAAAAGATCTCGAGCTTTGCCCTTGATGAACGCAAAAAATTCCGGGGGGTCGATCGTGGTGCCGGCAACATCCGGAGCGCCGATGAGCTCGATGCTGCCGAGCCATCGCCAGTTCACGCCCATCTCATCGAGGAGCCGCTCACTGCGATGGCGGGCGCCAAAGGTGCGCAACAACAGGAGGCGGTGATTATCCCGCGGAGGCCTCCGTAACCAGGTTCTTCCAGCAAGCACGGTCAATTTATAGATTGCAAAGGGAACTAAAAAGAGAACGGAGAGTTTTCCGGTGTGAACGGTCAGACATAGACCCTGCCAGAGCGTGAGCAACAGCCATTGAAGGTCAAGGGTCAGCTCGACGTCGCTAATTCGCCGACGGTCGTAGCGCCACGCCAACCAGAAAAGCAGTCCGAGCACTGCTGCCATTGAAAGCACGGCTGCCACTATGGCAGCGACTGCTCGGAAGTTGCCCCCTTCAAGCCATGCCTGCCGGGTCGCGGTCAGAACGAGGAAGACGCCAGGAAAAACCAGCAATCCCGCAGTGCGGTACCGACGATTGGTCACCAATGTCATCAATACCAAAGGTGGCAGGACATAGAGTACCCAGAGTTGGAAAAGCAATGATAACTGACGGCCTGCAAGTGTAATGACGGCCAGAAGGAGGACAATGGGGAGCATCCAGCGAAGGCGCCGGCTCGGAATGGCGATCTGCCCGACGATCAATGCCGTCGGCCAGACCAGAATCACCCAGAATCCGAAGAGTGTGTGAGGTATCAACGGGAAATGACCAACGAGCTCAATGATCCCCAAAGTCACCGTGGCGTGTAGTAACCCCGCTATAGCGAATACGGCGCCAAAAGAGCGATTCCCTGCATCTGCCGCGGCCGCAAGAGCTTGCGCCGACGGCTGTAATTTTGGCCGCTCTCGAAGATCAACGGTCCGCACCGCCAGCGGTGGTTCGTTTCGTGGAAGAGGCGGTGGTCTCCCGGGGATCGGAGGCGGGCTGGACGGCGTCATCCGCATCCAACGATTGATCGCAGCGCGGTAACGATTCAGCAGGAGGACCGAGACAGGAAGCGTCAAGACTGCGGAAAGCAGCAAATGCACGAAGCTTCGAAAAACGAAGCGAGCGCTGTTTAAAAGCTCGATTGTTTCATTCACCGGAGCTCGGCCCGCAACTCGTTAATTTTCACCGGCGCGAAATTAATTCCGATATGCTTAAATATTGATCAGCTCCCAGCTGTGAAGCAACGCCTTGGACATAGGAATTCCTCTGCCTGCTCGCTAAAGACGGGAGGATCCTCTTACGAATACTGCAGGCGGGAATTTCCGCCTGTTCGCCCGGTAATTAGAACTGGAGCGCGAAATGGATCAGCGCTTTCTCGCCCGGATCACGATCGCCCCAAAACACCTTGCCAAGATAGAGCCCAGGTTCGATTTGGCGGATCTCATCCCGAATCTTTCGAGCAAGCAGCGAGCTCTTGGAGTAATCGAGCACGATGCAGGGCTTGTCATCGAACCAGCTATTGCCTTTGTACACCTTGGCGACGATCAGTTTCAGGCCGAAGGGCAGAATTTTGTTCCGCAGCTCCCCTTTCTCAGGGTCGTTCTCGTCTCGCACGAAGACTTTTCCCTGCCAGGCAAATAGCTTCAGTAAATCGGCGATCTCATCGTTAAGTTTCGAACCGGGCGCGATGATCGCACGGCCTTCGCCATCGCCTTCCGGAATTGGGCCCGGTTGCGCATTTCCGAAGAGGTCATCCAATTGCTGTTCCGTTTTATTTAGTAGGTCGTCTAGGGTCATAATCTATATTGCTAGTGTTGATTGTGGGTTATGAATGGCAATTACGAATCGCCACTTACAGCGTTTTGAGGAATAAAATTAAAGCCTGCTTGTCTTCGTCGGGAAGATCTGTGCCGAAATAGTGTCCGCGGTCCTCGACAAGGTCCGGACATTTGCTGATCGCTAACAGGGCCGGCGCGACTTCGGTCTTGAGCAGTTCTTTGGCGGCGGCCGCGTCGAGATTTTGGAGTTTAATTTGTGCAAGAGCCCTTTTGATTTTTATGGCTGCCTTCGCGATATCCATCGGGTTGGCATCCGGATCGATGTTTGCCAGCAGATTCACCGGTGTTCCCTGGGGGATGTAGCCGATGCGGAAATACCCATCGGAATCGAAATGGGGTTTCAGAATCGTCCGCAACGGCTCAGGAATCACCGCGCCCTGCAGTTGAATCTGGCACTCTCGCCCGGTGCGCCAGATGGAGTCTTTATCCAGGCGTTTCTCGGGCCAGAGCATTTTCCGAATGGCATCGTCGAATGCTTGGAGTCGGCCCTCAACGGAAGGATCATTATTGTATGACCCGAGAGCGTTGTTGTGGAGCAGGGGCGCTGTGGCCCACACGGACACAAGGGACGGCGTGCGGTAATAGCCGGGTCCGCCGCCCTGAATCCGAAACGGTTCGTCCTCCCCGGTGTAGGGATTCCATACGTCAATCTCGCCGACAGACGGCAGGTTCTTGTAATCGTCCGACGAAAAAACATGCCAGATGTGGTCGCGCATCGCATTCGTCGCAGCTGCGCGCGCGGCGTTTGTTTTAATCTTTGTGACGGGATAGCGTTCCTCATTGGAAAGGAAATTATCCTCCCAGAACTTTGGATCGACGCTCTGTTGCTCGAACCAGGCTTTGGTGTCCGCAACATCTTTTGGCGGTTGTTTGCTCGAATGGCAGGTGGCGCAATTCCTGGCGAAAAGCGCGCGCCCGCGGTCCAACATTCCCTGATCTGTCGGCATGAAGGCAGTCCCACCTTCCGCATCGGCCAGTTTGTAGGGCTTCACCCGCCGGAAGAACGCGGCGATATTCGGCACCTTTTGCTCGGTGGCACGCCAGTAAACCGAGTGTTCCTGCGCCATTTTCACACTGAAGGGCTTCTGACCGGTCAGCCCGACCAGAGGATTGTGCTGCTGCAGCCAATGCTGGCTGTACTCGCCGATGTTCACATACACACGCAGTATCGCGCCCACTACGCCCACGCTGTCGGCGCCATCTTTGAGGACGCGCAATTCCGGCGATTCATCGGGGTCTTCGCCCGGTAGGAGAAGGGTCTCGCCAGAAGAGGATTCCTGATGCCCGATCGATTCCCGCTCGCCCAAAAGGAAGATCGGGTTGATGGCATTCGGGTTGTTGATGTTGTCCGTCGCAATCCGGGATGTGTCGGATGTGCCGCGCGGCTGTGTGCGGATCATTTCCCAGAAGAAACCGCCCTGTTTCACGTTGTGTGCAAAGCTGCGGCCTTCTTGGATGTATTGGTTGCCGATCGTCGAGGAAAGATTGCGCCACTCTGGATTCTCCGGGTCCTCCGGCGGATAGAGCGGGTGATGCGAAATGTGACAGGATCCGCACGAAATGCCGATGAGGTAAGGGCGCACTAAATCCGGGTTCACAGCGTAATCGGGATCATTGTAATAACGATCCGCATCCCAGGCTTTGCGCGCTTTTTCGTCGAACGCTGGATTGGGAAAGAGACGAAATCCCATGACACCAGTCGGGCGCCCGTAGACTTCCGGGTCAATGGCGGGGGGCTCTCGTTCGATGACCTCGTCAATCCAGAGTCCAAACGAATCGGGTTTCGTCGCCTGCCGCATGCCGGGCTGGTTGATGAGCCCCATTTGCATGAAACGGGTGCTTCGGTTGCGTGAATCGATCGTTTTGAGCAGGTCGATCAATCCGTAGCTTTCACGGGCCATGCGATCCCAGAATTGCTCGTTGCCTGCCGTCCACAGGTTCCATGTGTTGCGACCTTTGATGGCCTTCGCATCCGCAGGATCGTTCGGATTGAATTTGAGCGGAGCATCCATCTCCGCGAACACGTCCTCGGCGATCTCCGGGAGATCTTCGGGTTGTCGGCCGCCGGCATCATCTATGATCGAGTCCCTCTTTTCGCAGCTCGCAGCGATGACCGTCGCCGCGAACAGGAGTGCGAAACTCGCAATTCGTGAATATCTCATCCGAGCCTCCCGGGGTATACTCTACCGGTGTAGCTCTCTCTCGCAGGAAATGCAAGCTGCCCTGGCCATATGGATTCCAAATCCGAGTCTTTCAACCTGCCTTCGCTATTCCGGCTGTCGTTGACCGTAGCGGTCCGCCTCTCCAAGGTGCGCTTCTCATTGTGCGGGGAAATAATGAAAGCCGAGCACGGCAAGTCCAAGAAATGCGAAGAAGCCAAACACGTCCGTTACGGTCGTAAGCATAATGGCAGAAGCAAGCGCGGGATCAATCTTCAACGCCTTCAATCCCAGTGGGATCACGACACCGAAAACGGCGGCTGCGAGCATGTTCAGGATCATTGCGAGACAGGTGATGATGCCAAGCACGATGTTTCCCTTCCAGGCGTAGGAGATGAATCCTACGACGACGCCGATGGCCAATCCGGACAGTAGACCGAGCAGCAGTTCTTTGATGAGGACCTTCCGTTTCTGATCAAAACGAACCTCCCCGAGGGCGAGCGAACGAACCAGGATTGTGAGTGTCTGCGCTCCGGCGTTGCCCCCCTGACCTGCGATGATGGGGAGAAAAATCGCGAGAACGGCATATTGCGCGATCGTCGCCTCGAAAAGCGATACGACCCAGCCTGCAAGAAAAGCGGTGGCGAGATTGATGTAGAGCCAGGGTAGCCGCTGACGGATCGAGATTTTCCACGAGGTATCGATCATTTCCTCGCCTGATAGACCGACCATGCGTTGCATGTCTTCGGTTGCTTCCTCGCGCATTACGTCGAGCGCATCTTCGCTGGTGACGATGCCGCGCAGCTTCCCGAGGTCATCGACAACGGGCAGCGCGACAAAACCGTAGTCGTGAAAGAGATTCGCAATCTTTTCCTGGTCGGAATATACGGAGACAGCCCGCACTTCCCTGATCATGATGTCGCGAATTCGGCGTTCCTGTTTGAGAAAGAGCAGATCGCGGATGCGTACGACGCCCGTAAGCCGGCCCTTCGCGTCGACGACGTACACGTAAAAGAGTCGTTCGGTGTCGAGTTCTTCCTCAGAATCCCGAAGGTGCTGGATCGCTTCACCGATTGTGAGATCCTCCGGAATCGCCACGAACTCGGTGTGCATGATGCCACCGGCCGAGTCGGCGGGATACTTGAGCACGGCGGCGATCTCCTCGGCTTCCTCGGTGGGAAGCGCGCCCATGATCTCCTGCCGGCGTTCCGGCGAGACCTCTCCCAGCACGTCGGCCGCATCCTCGGTCGGCATTTCCCCGACAATGCCCGAGATGCGTGGCAGGCGCATCTCCTCGAATAATTGAGCCTGATATTCGAGCGAAAACTCCGCAATCACTGCTGCGGCGAATTCGTCCGGAAGTTTACGCAGTACCTGGCGGGTTTCGACGATTGATAGATCGCGAAGCTGCTCAGCGACATCGTGCGGATGCTGAGTCTTAAGCGAAGCGATCCAGATCGGATCCCGCGGGTCATGAATCTCTTCGGTGTTCATTCCGGGGTAATGCCGCTCCGGGTTTAGCCTGCGGACGAAAATAAATCATCAACCCGCAGAGGGCGAAAAGTTCCCGCGCCAGTCGCGCGGAGTGGGGTCAGGACTCCGAGTCGTAGATCACTACCTTGGACCAGAGCGGGGAGAACGTCTCCAGGAACTCCTTATGTTCCGGGGCTGTCTGGTAGGCATCGTGACCTTTGATATCGTCGAATATTACTGTCAGCGCATAGGCGTAGGTGCGATCGATCACGGGCCGGTTCGTAGCGGCGGGTTTGCCCCAAAAACCGTGCACGACAGGTCCGATTTTCGTGAGCCCTTTGACACCTTCCTCAAATGCCTCGCGTTTTTCAGTTGCGATGTCGCACGGAAGCCAGAAGTAAACAGAATGTACAAGCATGAGTGGGTCTCGGTATGAATCGTTTCGGGATGCCGAAGGTGTCTCGAAGCCTAAAACGTGGCCTCTCCACGCAACGTGATGGCGGGTGCACCCTCTAGCCGATATTTCTCGCCTGCGCGATGAAAGTCAAATTCGCGGCGAAAAGCCCAGCCAGCGCCCGCATCTAGCTCGAACCCCGGGCAGACCACCCACGTCACTCCCGCGCCTGCACGATACTCGGCATAATCCACAAGAGCATTGCGAAGTTTTCCGGGGGTAACACGGTCGTTATCAGTGCGATAGGCGCCGCCAACCAGTTCCCCGCCGGCCCAGAATTTCAATGAGTCTGAAGCCGTATAGATCAGGCGGGGATTTGGAAAAAGCGCGCTAAGTTTCCAACGCTCGCTGATCGTCCAACTCGCGCCTGCGACGGGGAGCACCGGATACCCCCCAAACCCGGTGTAGAGCGCGCCTACGACGAAGTAGAACTTTTCTTTGACGATCGGAATCGCGAGTGCCAGGACCGTGGGCGCGTTGAATGCGTCCGAATTGATATCGTTTTCAAAGTAAACGCCCGGCCTGCTCTCGAAGAGAAATCCCGTCTGGCCGTTGACGAGATACTCGAATGCTATAGTGCCCCAGGCACCCTGGAGATGATTAGGAGTGGGGGCACTCGTCGCCCCGAAGTCGAAGCGGGAATAACCGAGTCCCAGACGGAAATACCATTTTCCGGTAATGTTGAACCGGTGATCGTAACTTATAAGGGAATTCAGCGCATCCTGTTTTCCGTATCGCCCGTCGCCTCGCTTGAAGTCACTCTCAAATACGTAACTCGACCGGACGTTGACAATGTTTGCCGGTTCGCTCGACGGAGGTTCGGGTTCCACGATCGATTTATTGAACTCCTCGATCGGGCCGGCATAAGCAATGCCGGGAAAAATTGTGACCGCTGCGAAGGCCGCGCCGAGCAACCGAAGGGAAGAGGGCTTCATGGGGCGAGCGTATAGTGGAGAGATGTCTCAAGGCAACGGGATTCGGCGAGTCTTGATTCGAATTCCCCGGGTTATTCTTCAAGACCTGTCCAGATACAACCGCATCGGAACTCAGTTGAAACAAACTACAGACGTGCTCTGTTTGCAGTCGCTCAGGTCGCAGACGGATGCGCCTTCTCGCTCTAGAAATCTGGAACGATGAGGAGCAGGTCGGCGGTAGGCCTCACGGGGCTTCTGCCATTGCGTGGCCTGCGATCCAGCCGGTGGTCCAGGCGGCCTGGAAGTTGAACCCTCCGGTAATTCCGTCGATGTCCAGTAATTCTCCGGCAAAGTAGAGGCCGGGACAAATGCGGCTTTCCATGGTCTTGAAGTCGACTTCATTCAGACGGATACCGCCGCATGTAACGAATTCTTCTTTGTTCGTGCTCTTGCCGATTACGGCAAATTCGGTTTGGGTCAAAGCTGCGAGCAGGGCGCTTCGGCAGTCACGCGGAAGGCGAGTCCATTGGACATCCGGGGCAATGTGAGCGGCGCGGCACAGTTGTTCCCAGAGCCGGGCGGGCAGGGGAGCGATTGGACGGTTTCGAACGCGCTGAATCGGGTGATTTGAACGGCGGGAATCGAGTTTCAGGCAGATCTCTCTCTGGTTCAACTCCGGCAGCCAATTGATATGAAGGGGGAATCGATAGTTCCGGGAGTGGAGAATCCTTGCGCCGAATGCGGAAAGACGGAGAATCGCCGGGCCACTAAGACCTGAATGCGTCACCAGCAGAGGTCCACGTTCTTTGAGACCTGTTCCCGGCACCGAAACTTCAGCGGACTCCACGGAAAGGCCCGGCAACTGGCGCAGCCATGGAGTGTCGACTCTGAACGTGAAGAGCGACGGAACTGGCAACTCAAGCGTTTGGCCAAGGGAGATCGCGAGTGCCCCGCCGGCCGGTGTTCTGCAGCCACCGGTAGCGAGGAGCAGACGATCGCAGCGGAGCCTTTCCCCGTTGCCCAGTTCAAGATCGAATCCGGCGGAAGGGCGTAGGCGGACGCTTTTCAGTCCACAATTCGTTCTCACCTCCACTCCGCTGCCGGCGGCTTCGCTTACCAGACAGTCGAAAATTGTCTCCGACGAGTCCGTTGTTGGAAAGATGCGACCATCCTTCTCGGTCTTTAGCGGCACGCCCCGATTTTGAAACCATTCCACAGTATCCCGCGGTCCGAAGCGGTGAAGGGGGCCAATCAGTGCGCGCCCTCCGCGAGGGTAACTGGAGGCGAGGGCTTTCGGATCGAAGCACGCATGTGTCACATTGCAACGCCCGCCTCCCGAGATTCGCACCTTGGCCAGGTAATGAGCGCTTTTTTCGAGCAGCAGCACTTTACTCGATGGACTTGCACGTGCGCAGGCGATCGCGGCAAAGAATCCAGCTGCGCCTCCGCCGACGATGACCTTGCGCTCCCGTCTCACGATTACCCGTCGTTAGCGCTACCCTTCCTGTCTCAATGCCTTTACCGGGTCCAGCCGGGCAGCGAAGTAAGCCGGAATCAGCGCTGCGAGCGAGCAGATCACGAATGCGCTGATACAGATCTTCGCGACATCCCCTGGAATCACCTCCGCGGGGATTTGACTGAACTGATAGACATCAGCCGGGAAAATCTCGATGCCGAGTGTGCGTGCCAGCAACTCTTTGAACTCATTGCGGTAAGTGACCAGCGTCATTCCAAGCGCCACACCGGTAAGGTTCCCAAAAAATCCGACGATCATGCCCTGTGCCAGAAATACCCAGACTATCTTCCACTTATCCGCCCCCATCGCCTTCATGATGCCGATCTCGCGCGTTTTCTGTACGGTGACGGTAATCATGGTATTGGCGATCGAGAACGCCGCGACGATGATGATGATCATCAGGATGATAAACATCACATTGCGCTCGAGTCGGATCGCATCGAAGAGCTGGGAATTCAAGTCGATCCACGTCTCGGCGAAGAGCGGAGGCCTGAGGAACGTCTCTTCCATCCTATCGCGGATCGTCGGCGCGAGATAGGGATCCGAAGTACGCACCGTGATGCCCTGCACACCGTCCTCAAGGACGTAAAGCTCCTGCCCGATATAGAGCGGGACGATGAAAAACTCGGAGTCATATTGAAACCGCCCGGTCTCGAAAATTCCGCTTACGGTCAGGCTCGCAGGGATGACAAACTCCTTCAGTTCATCCAGCAGGCCTTTGTCGTTCGGGTTTTCTTCAATCTTTCGTAGTTGCGCCAGGACGTCTCCAACGTTGGTCGGCGAAATGACGCTGATTTCGTCGCCGACACCAACTCCAAGACTTTGGGCGAGCGCTCTTCCGAGGATTGCATAATCACCATCAAGATTAAATTCCCCTTCCACGATGTAGCTCGCAATGTCGGTTACCAATTTCTCCATGTCGGGATCGATGCCACGCATTTTAGCGGGTGACACACGGGCGCCGCTTATATCGCGCATTTCAATCAGCACCGGTCCCTGCACGAATGGCGCCCATGCGACGACACCTTCGGTTTTTTTGATGAGCTCACCGATCTCTCGCCAGTTGTCGATGATCATCCGGTTTGTAACCAGGAGATGCGCGTCGAATCCGAGCACCTTGTTTCGCAGTTCGCGATCGAACCCGGTCATCACCGAGATCACCACGATCAATACGGTAATCCCAAGCGTTACTCCCAGCACCGACAGCAGGGTGATGGTGGAAAGAAAGGTGCGCTTTGGTTTTAGATACCGCAGCGCTAGAAACAGACTGAAGGGGAGGGTCATTCTCTGATTATTTCAGTCTGCGGTAATCACAATTCGGGACATCGCCGTTTGCGGATAGCGGTGCAGGTTTCCACTTAGAAAACTTGAATGCTGAAAACTGCTGATTCTTTACGGCGCTTTCGGTTTCATGTGGGGGAAGAAGAGTACGTCTCGTATGGATTCGGCGCCGGTTAGCATCATGACGAGGCGGTCGATTCCCATGCCGATGCCTCCGGCAGGCGGCATGCCGTGCTCCATAGCCGCGAGGAAGTCTTCGTCTATCTTCTGTGTTTCTTCGCCGGCCTGATGTTCCAGGCGCTCACGTTGAATAATGGGGTCGTTCAGTTCGGAATACCCGGGGGAAATCTCCTGGCCGTTGATGACGAGTTCGTAGACATCTACGGTCGAGTCGTCTTCGGAATTCTGCTTTGCCAGTGGAACGAGTTCCTTTGGGCAGTGGATGACAAACACCGGATCGAAAGATTTTTCCTCAACCAGTTTTTCAAAGACGTGGTGGGTTACTTCGAAGTCAGCCATTTCAGGGCGGATCTCCACGCCCAGCTCGGCGCATTTTTCCCGGCGAACTTCAGGGGAGAGTTCAAACCATCCGGGCGCGGCTTCCGATACAAGTTCGCGATAGGTCGCACGCCGCCACGGGCGCTGAAGGTCGATGGTACGCACGACTTCTCCCTCGGCATTCTTATGCTCGATCCGTAGTGAGCCAATCACGGTGATCGCGAGATGACAGATCATTTCCTCGACTAGTTCCGCCATGATCTCGAAATCGGCATAGGCGCAATAGGCCTCAAGCATCGTGAACTCAGGATTATGGCGCCGCGAAATGCCTTCGTTTCTGAAATTTCGATTCAGCTCGAAGATCCTGTCAAATCCACCGACGAGCAGTCGCTTCAGATACAGCTCCGGAGCGATTCGCAAATAGAGATCCGTGCTGAGCGCGTTGTGATGTGTTTTGAAAGGGTGTGCTGCTGCACCGCCGGCGACGACCTGCATCATCGGGGTTTCCACCTCGAGGAATCCGCGATCCTCCAGAAATCGCCGGATTTCACGCACAATCTGGATACGCTTCTTGAAAACTTCTTTCGACTCGGGGTTCGAGAGGAGGTCGAGATAGCGTTGGCGGTAACGTTGCTCGACGTCGGCCAGTCCATGCCATTTTTCGGGCATGGGGCGAAGCGCCTTCGAGAGCACCTTGAAACTTTTCACGCGGATCGAGGGTTCTCCGGTGCGAGTGGTGAAAGTTTCTCCCTCGACGCCGACAAAATCTGCGAGGTCGATCAGCTTGAAGATTTCGTAATGCTCAGGCCCGATTTCCTTCGCGTGTAAGAAGATCTGAATTCGTCCTGATCCGTCGGTAAGATCGAGGAAGTGACTCTTCCCCATGTCACGGTGCGCGGTAATGCGGCCAGCGGCTTTCTCTGTATTCCCGTCGATGAAACGCTCGCGAATTTCGGCAATCGTGCCGGTGACGGGAAAGGCGGCGCCAAACGGTTGCACTCCTTTTTCGCGCAACTTCTCGAGTTTCTGCCGGCGTAGTGCCAGAAGGTCGCTGGTTTCTTCCATGAGGCGGCTATAATCGGTGTTCGTCCGCGCGGTGCAAGCTCGGTGTGCTGTCGGTAGAGCGCTTCAGACTGAGGGACGAAGCCGGTTATGATGTCGCTCGAAGTGCGTGGGCTGGAAAACAAGCTATTGGTTGAGGAGCAGGTCGGGCTGGACACCCTGTGGTGAAATTCGCTCCTCTTGAATGGCTGTGCTGACGGTTTCAAGTAGAGCGCGAAGCGCCAAACCGGATACACTCTCGAGATGGGAAAGAAAGGCCGAAGGCTGCTGCATGGGTGTGCAATCGCCTCATAACGGGGCATGAAAGAGCAGCAGCGACACTCGAGGCTGCGTAATATTCGGCCTGTTTCGACCGGACCAAATTCCAAATTGCTTTTCGCCATCCATAAGTATTGACCGGTTCGAGACGGTTTCTATGATGACGCACCGAACCGCCGACAAAGGGTTCAGATCCTAATCGAAAATCGAAACAATTTTACCATGGCACTAGAAACCGGCACGAAAGCTCCTGACTTCTCACTGGGAACTAAGACCGCGGATGGTCCGAAAAAGATTCGGCTCAGCGACAATTTCGGAAGTAAGAACACGGTCCTGCTGTTTTTTCCGTGGGCTTTTTCGAGTGTTTGCACTCAGGAGATGTGTGACTTTTCGAATGGACTGGCGGAATACTCGGGCCTGAACGCCGAAGTCTACGGGATCAGCGGTGACAGCCCTTACGCGCTGGAAGCGTGGGCAAAAGCAAATAACATCACCGTCACTTTGCTTAGTGATTATGATCACAAAGTCACGAAGGCCTACGATGTGGCTTATGAATCGTTTTTCCCTCCGGTCGGTATTGCCGGTGTGCCAAAGCGTTCAGCGTTCGTCATCGATAAGAATGGCGTGATCCAATATGCTGAAAGCAGCGACAACCCGAAGCAAATTCCAAGCTTTGAAGCCATTAATGCCAAGCTGGCAGAACTGCAGTAACGAGTAACCCGCCACCAGCGCTTCCGAGACGAACCCGGGTGCGCAACGAATCAAACGAAATCATGACAGATCCTTTTAAGACACTCTCCGAGTTTGATCTCGGCAATGGGAAAACCGGCAGTTACTATTCGCTTCCTGCGTTGGAATCCGCGGGTGTCGGTCAAATCTCGAAACTTCCGATCTCTATCCGGATCGTGCTCGAGTCGGTGCTTCGTAACTGTGACGGGAAAAAAGTGTCCGAGGAAGACGTCAGCACGTTGGCGAACTGGAATGCGAAGCAGCCCACTCCGGTAGAAATTCCGTTCGTCGTCGCGCGCATTGTCTTGCAGGATTTTACCGGTGTGCCGCTCCTTGTTGATCTGGCTGCGATGCGCAGCGCCGTGGATCGTCTTGGAAAAGATTCCGGAATCATCGAGCCGCTGGTGCCGGTCGATCTCGTTGTGGATCACTCCGTGCAGGTCGACTTCTTCGGATCGGCCGATGCGATGCGGATGAATCTTGATCTCGAGTTCAAGCGCAACCGGGAGCGATATCAGCTTTTGAAATGGGGGCAGCAGGCTTTCAAGACATTTGGTGTTGTGCCTCCGGGGATTGGAATCGTGCACCAGGTCAACCTCGAGTATCTCGCGAAGGGAGTCCTCGAAAAGAAGGGAGTCTATTATCCGGATACCCTCGTCGGTACCGATTCGCACACGACGATGATCAACGGTCTTGGAGTCGTGGGTTGGGGCGTTGGAGGCATTGAAGCCGAGGCCGGCATGCTCGGTCAGCCTGTGTACTTTCTCACGCCGGAAGTCGTCGGTGTCTATCTCACCGGGTCACTCAGTGAAGGGGTGACCGCGACCGACCTTGTTTTGAAGGTTACCGAGATGCTGCGCGCCGCGAAGGTCGTTGGCAAGTTTGTCGAGTTTTACGGTCCCGGCGCAAAATCTCTGCCGGTGGTGGACCGTGCAACGATCGCCAATATGGCGCCTGAGTACGGAGCGACGATGGGCTTCTTCGGAGTCGATGAGGAGACCACCCGTTATCTCGCAGGCACCGGCCGTAGCGAGGAATTGGTTCAGACCTACGAGAAATACTACAAAGCTCAGGGCCTCTGGGGCATTCCGGACAAGGGACAGGTCGAATACAGTGTTGATCTCGAACTAGACATTGCCACTGTCAAACCAAGTGTAGCAGGGCCAAAACGGCCACAGGATCGTATCGCGCTACCCGAACTCGGCACAAAATTCGAGGAACTTTTCAGTAAACCGGTTCCCGAAGGGGGGTTCGGAAAAACGCCCGACCTGCTGGAAAAGAGGTTTAGCGTTCATATCAACGGCACATCTCCGCACGAAGAGCACGAGCACACGATGCCGACCATTTCAGCGGGTGAGCCGATGAATTCGGCGGAGATGGTGACGAATCGGCCGACGCCCGACGAGTTGGAGGAAGGGGTTTCCAGCTTTTACAAGCCTGCCGATGTTGAGATTGGCCACGGAGCGGTGCTCATTGCAGCGATTACCAGTTGCACGAATACCAGCAATCCAAGCGTCATGCTTGGGGCTGGACTCCTTGCGAAAAAAGCCGTCGAAAAAGGATTGAAGGTCAATCCCGCGGTGAAGACATCACTAGGTCCGGGTTCCCGAGTCGTGACAGACTACCTTAACAAGACGGGGCTGCAGAATTATCTCGATCAGCTCGGATTCCAGACCGTTGGCTACGGTTGCACAACGTGCATCGGGAATTCCGGACCGTTACATCCAGCTCTTGAAGATGTCATCACTGATAACGATCTGGTGGCGGCCAGCGTGCTTTCGGGTAATCGCAACTTCGAGGCACGAGTTCACCAGAATATTAAGGCAAACTTTCTCATGTCGCCGCCGCTTGTCGTGGCATTCGCCCTTGCGGGTACAGTCGACATCGACCTCAGCTCGGATGCGCTTGGAATGGGGAGCGATGGCTCCGAAGTTTACCTGCGCGATATCTGGCCGAGTCTGGCCGAAATTCGCGACGCGATGACAAGCGCACTGTCGCCTGAGGTGTTTCGCAAGCTTTACACCGACTTCGCTGAGCAGAATCCGAAGTGGAACGAAATTCCTTCGTCCGTTGGTTCTATTTACGAATGGGACGGGGACAGCACCTATATACAGGAACCGCCGTTTTTTGAGGATTTCTCGATGGAACCCGTCGCATTGGAAGGAATCAAAGGCGCTCGTCCGCTCGGTATCTTCGGCGATTCGGTTACGACAGACCATATATCGCCCGCGGGCGCGATCAAAGCCACTTCCCCTGCGGGGAAATACCTGCAGGATCACGGTGTGGAGCAGCACGATTTCAACAGCTACGGCAGCCGACGCGGCAACGATCGGGTCATGACCCGTGGCACTTTCGCCAACGTGCGAATCAAGAATCTGATGGTCCCCGGCATTGAAGGCGGTGTGACGAGATACTTTCCCGGTGGCGAACAAATGTCGATTTACGATGCCGCGTTGAAGTATGCGGAGGAAGGGACACCGCTCGTGATTCTCGCCGGCCAGGAATACGGGACAGGTTCCAGCCGCGACTGGGCAGCAAAAGGAACGAAACTCCTCGGAGTCCGCGCGGTTGTTGCGTGCAGTTACGAACGGATCCACCGTTCCAATCTTGTCGGAATGGGGGTTTTGCCACTGCAGTTTCCCGAGGGCGTGACGCCGCAGTCGCTGAAACTGGACGGCTCAGAAACGTTCGATTTCGCCGGCCTCAGCGGCGAGATCAAGCCTGGACAGGCGGTTGAAATGACAATCAACCGCGCCGATGGTTCGAGCGATTCTGTGACATTGAAACTCCGAATCGATACTGGCATCGAGATCGATTATTATCGGCACGGAGGCATCTTGCCCTATGTCCTCCGTGAACTTCTCGCGTAGTTGAAGTAGCAGTCGAAGGCTCTGCGTTATCCCTCCTGAATTTTTACGGGAAATGGTAGCCGCCTGATCGGGCGCTGGTATAGCGAAGCAACGTCTTTACTGCGTTGTGGGCAGAACCACCGTCGGTTCCAGCTTCTTCGAGCTCTTAGCGCTGGTGAGGACAGTTGGAGCACCGCCCCGCGAAGCCATCCGGGTTTTGGATGGATGCCGGTAATCAGCGATGCTCCTCGGTGGGATGCGAGTCTCCGCCACTTTTTTGTATTCGGAGACCCCGGTTACAATCGCGCGCGCGAGCGAAGAGCGCCAGGCCTCTGAGGCAATCTTCCTGCTCTCGATCGCATTGCTGACGAATCCACCCTCGAACAGAATCGCCGGAATTTTCGAAAGCCTCAGCACAGCGAAGCGGGCATCTTTCACTCCCCTATCGACGACCGGAATCATTCCAAGGGCTGCGTTGTGCACAGCCGTTGCCAGGACCGCGCTCACTACATCGTTGGTATTTCCATTTTCAGACGCAAGATCGCGTCTGGTGAGTTTATCGTCGTTCGTCGAAAGACCGCCGCGAGGTGTGCAGGAAAAAACCTCGAACCCGCTGGCCAGCCGATTCTGCAGCGAGGAGTTGAAGTGAATGCTGACGAAGACGGCGTTCCTTTTATTGTAATTGTTCGCGATTTCAGCACGGGTACGTAGCGGGATGAATTCGTCGCGATCGCGCGTCATCACGACACGATAGCCCTGCTGCTCGAGTAGCGACTTCGCGCGGCGGGCAACATCGAGTGCGAAGTTTTTCTCATAACCGTAAGCGCATTGTGCGCCCTTATCGTGGCCGCCATGCCCAGGGTCTAGAACGACCGTCTTGACGGGCGAATAGCCCGAAACCGCCTGGGGACGCAGAGCTGGCTCGATTGTCTTCGAAAGGTCGAGTCGACTCACCAGAATTTTATCATCCCTGATCAGCGCCGGAAACGACAT
Source organism: uncultured Verrucomicrobiae bacterium (assembly GCA_963805815.1). Lineage (GTDB taxonomy): Bacteria > Verrucomicrobiota > Verrucomicrobiia > Chthoniobacterales > Chthoniobacteraceae > CAWDWA01. The sequence goes on along the minus strand of CAWDWA010000024.1, from coordinate 162,891 downwards.
CCAGTGTTTGACGCCGTTGATTTCAATAATCCGGCTGGTGGTGGTGACATCCAGGCGTCTGACTCCATCCACGAGAGAAACTTTCCGGGCGAGCGGAGTTGTTGACGATTCCGGGGCAACCTGAGAGGGGGCTGGCACTGTGACCCCAAATTTGTAAAAATCGGAAATATTCTGCAGCGTCACGTAGTCACGGCCATCCTCGCGAATAATTTCCCAACCTGTCGCAGCCTGTGCAGAAAGCGAATCAATCACCAGGACGGCAATCAATAACCAGAGTTTTCGCGATAGAAAAGGCTTCATACAATTGTTCCGGGATGAGAAAGCATGAAACAGGCCTTCGGCGTCACGGATGCGCCAGTGGTTAAATCCGGGCACGTCCTTAATCTGCATCCCGGCCGAGACAGATTCAACAGGTTTAAACTCGCAAACTTGCCAGTCTGCGCGGTTCTTTCAGGAATGGCTGCCTCGCAAGGACTCGAACCTTGACAAACAGATCCAGAATCTGTCGTGCTACCATTACACCACGAGGCACTTGGAAGCTATTCTTCAAGAAGTTTCGCTCTTTTCAGGCCGTAAATTGCCCCATTCGAGCTAGGGGCAAAAGAGCACGGAGCATTCAGGAGATCAACGGAAAAAAGCCGATCGTCAGAGAGCGCTTTTGGACTTTTTCTGCTCAAACCGCGATGTCGAACGAATCCTTGCCTGAATACGGCCAGAATTTCATTGCTCGTTAGGGCATTTTCCTAGTCCATTCCAGGGATGAAGCGTTTGCTTTTCATAGGACTCAGTTTCTCCGCTTTTTGTGTGGCCGGTGCTGAGCAATCGGTGCCGATCATGTCGACATCGCCTGCGCAGCCCGTCATTCGCGCGCTGCCGTTGTCTTCTCCCACCGCGCCTACTGAAAATCCGCCGGTGGAAGTGATGATCAATGCGCCGCGAGCAGGTGTGGTGAATGAGCGTGAAGCCATAGCCCAGCTTCAGATCTTTCTGGATCAGAAACACTTTGGTCCCGGGAAAATCGATGGCCGTTGGGGAGAGTTTACCGGCAAGGCGCTCAACTACTATGAAAAAGTCAACGGACTTCCATTTACGACAGTGATCACCTCCTGGGCCGAGGTTGGGAACCACCTTCCCATTGAAGATGTTTACCCAATCTACACTACTTATACGATCGCTGCCGAGGACTTGAAGCAGATTGGTTCGATTCCGAGGTCCTATGCGGAGCAGGCCAAGAAAAAGGTCATGCCTTACACCTCGTTGCTGGAGTTTCTCAGTGAACGGTTTCATTCCGATCCGGACTTTCTCCGGAAATTAAACACTGGCATGAATCTCGACGATCTGAAAGTGGGAGACACGGTGCGGGTGCCGAACGTGAATCCGTTCAAGATTGAAGAGGTGAAGGAGATCGCGAAACTTCCAGAGCGGCCGGAATTGATGAACCGCGAGATTCGGATCAACACCAGAACGAAAATACTGAGGTTGATGGAGAATGGGAAGATCCTCTCAACGTTTCCGATCACGCCCGGTTCCAGTTCCTTGCCGGCTCCTCCCGGTACGTGGAAAATCGTCGGGATAACAGTGCTGCCCTGGTTCCGTAGGGACGAGTCAATGTTAAAGCACGGGGTGCGCAGCGACGAATATTATCTAATTCCGGCTGGGCCGAACAATCCCGTTGGGGTGCTTTGGGCCGCGCTCAGCAAATCGGGCATTGGTATTCACGGAACCAATTCTCCAAATACGATTGGGAGGTCAGGGAGTCATGGCTGCATTCGCCTTGCAAACTGGGATGCCATTCGCTTTGCAGAGATGATTACCAAGGGGATGACGGTAAAAATCGATCAGCCGGATGAAGATCCCGAAGCTGACCTGGTGCCACCCAGCGTGACTGTTCCGGCGACTCCTGCTTCGTACTCGTCTCCGACTCCGGATATGCATCCCTCTCCCGCGCTGGCGCTGCCTCCGGCTCCGGTCACTTCCCCTCCTTCGGCCCCTGCGGCTACGGTCGCGCCCCGTCTGGGTTCTCCTTGAGTTGGGTTGTGAAAAGCACAATAGCGGCGAAGAGCTGTAAAAGCTTGGCAGCTTCGGTTTGTCTTGCGATGGTTGTCACTCACCTCCCTTAGAAATCCTTCACCGTTTCGATGAAGAAAGACGTCCTCAATATTGGAATGATCGGCTATGCATTTATGGGGCGCGCTCATTCTAATGCGTGGCGCCAAGTGGGCCGATTCTTCGATCTTCCTGCGGTCGTTCGACTGCACACGATATGCGGGCGGACCGCTTCAGCCGTAGAGGGTGCGGCAAACCGGCTGGGTTGGGAGCGGACATCGACCGACTGGCGCGCGGTGGTAGAGGATCCAGAGATCGATGTGATCGATATCACGACGCCGAATGACAGTCATGCCGAAATCGCGATTGCGGCTGCGGCGTCAGGTAAGGCAATTCTCTGTGAAAAACCCCTTGCGCTGGATGTTGCTCAATGTGAGGAGATGGTCGCCGCCGTTAAGAAGGCCAAGGTTGTGAATATGGTGTGTCACAATTATCGGCGTGTTCCTGCGATTGCGCTGGCAAGAGAGATGATCGAGAGCGGAGATCTAGGCGATCGCCTCTATCATTTTCGCGCGCGATATGCGCAGGACTGGATCACGGATCCCGAGTTTCCCCTTGTCTGGCGGTTACAATCGAAGATTGCCGGGTCGGGATCGCATGGCGATATCGATGCGCACATTATCGATCTCGGCCGCTTTCTGGTCGGTGAAGTCAGGGAGGTATGCGGTTTGATGGAAACTTTCATCAAGAAGCGTCCGATCGTGGATGACCGGGATAAAGCGGGATCTTCCAATGGCACCAGGAAGATGGGAAATGTTACTGTGGACGATGCTGTGTCATGGATCGGCCGATTCAAGAACGGTGCGATCGCCAACTTCGAAGCGACGCGGTTGGCGCACGGAAGGAAGAATCACATTACGCTCGAGGTGAACGGCAGCGGAGGCTCGCTCGTTTTCGATTTTGAGGACATGAACCGGTTGAAATATTTCAGTGCCGCGGATCCTCTAGAAAAACAGGGATTCCGGGACATCCTTGTGACCGAGGCGAATCATCCTTATGCCGGAAACTGGTGGCCCCCCGGACACATCCTCGGGTACGAGCACACTTTTGTGAATACGTTCGCGGACTTCGTAAAGGCGGTTGTTTCCGGAAAGAGCGTACAACCCACATTCGCCGACGGACTGGCGAACGAGAAGGTCCTGGCTGCCGTTGAAGAGAGTTCTAAAACGCGACAGTGGGTGAGCGTTTGAGATGACAGACTACCGAGTTCCACAGCGAATATATCAGAATCACTAGTTATGCGTTTACAAGATCAAGTTGCCATCGTTACCGGCGCAGGCCGGGGAATCGGGAAAGCCATTGCGCTGCGCCTTGCCGCCGAGGGTGCAAAAGTCGCAGTGGTGAGTCGAACGGAGCAAAACTCTGCCGCGGTCGCCGATGCAATCAATGCAATGACTGAAGGAGCGGCAAAACCCTATGCGGTCGATGTCGCCGACCACGGCGCTGTCTCGGAAGTGACAGCAAAAATCCTCAAAGATTTCGGGCGCGCTGACATTTTGGTGAATAACGCCGGACTCACGCGTGACGGTTTGACGATGCGCATGTCTGAGGAAGATTGGGATATTGTTTTGGACACGAATCTTAAAGGGGCTTTCAATTTTTCGCAGGCGCTAATGCGGACGATGATCAAGCAGCGATCCGGCCGGATTATCAACATCAGCTCCGTATCAGGTATCATGGGCAATGCGGGACAAGCCAACTACGCCGCCAGTAAAGCCGGTTTGATCGGGTTATCGAAATCTCTCGCCAGGGAACTTGCCACCCGTAACATAACCGTGAATGTCGTAGCTCCCGGTTTTATTGTGACCGACATGACCGGCGCGCTGTCGGATGAGGCGAAGAAGGCGGTTCTGCCGGGAATCCCTATGGGGCATTTCGGAGAAGTGGACGATATTGCCGGTGCCGTCGCTTTTCTGGTGAGCCCGGAGGCGAAGTTTATCACGGGCCAGGTTCTGGCGGTTGATGGCGGAATGGCAATGTAGAAACCAAGAACTCCGAACTGGAAAATACCATGCTGCTTTATGTTTTCCGCCATGCCGACGCTCTCTCTGAGGCGGCGAATGACAATGAACGGCCACTCTCGAAAAAGGGAATGGCACAGGTTAAGAGGGTTGCAGGTATCTGCGCAAAAAATGAATTGTTGCCGGCGATCGTTTTGACAAGCCCCGTTCGCAGGGCCCAGGAGACCGCCGAATTATTTTCGGTTGAGACCAATGTGAAGCGCATTCTGGCGGTCGAATTTTTGAGATCTGGCATGACACCCGAACAGGCGATCGACGGATTGGAAGAGTATCAGGAAATTGCGAGTGTGATGATCGTCGGACACGAACCGGATTTCAGTAGCCTGGTGGCCTCGCTTCTGGGGATGCCAGATCGAGAGCGGCTGCGACTGCGAAAAGCTTCGCTGACAGCTATCGATATTCTTGAATTGAAACCGGCTCAGGGTATCCTTCAATTTTCAATCCCGGTGAAATTGATGCCTCGATGAAGCGGAGAGTGATCCATACCAATTCATTCGTCGATGACGCGACTGAGGTGATTCTTGATGAGGCGCGCCAGGCTATCGAAAAGCGGGGATGTTTCCGACTAGCGCTGTCGGGCGGAAATACCCCTCGACCGATTTACAAGGGCTTCGCTGAGGAGGGGGTAAAGCTAGCCTGGGACAAGGTGTTTATCACGTTTGGCGACGAGCGATGCGTCGCGCCCGACGATCCGATGAGTAACTACCGCATGGCGAAGGAGTCGCTCCTGGATCATGCTGCGATTCCTCCGGAAAATATTCTTCGAATGCGCGGAGAGATCGATCCTGCTGAGGCGGCTGAGGAATACGAATCGAAACTTGCAGAATGGGCAGCCGAGAGCAGGGAGCCTAGATATGTGCACGATCTCATTCTTCTTGGCATGGGTGACGACGGGCACACGGCGTCATTGTTTCCAGAAACCGATGGTCTAAGTGAGAAAGAGCGGAACGTGATTGCGAATTACGTCCCCAAGTTTTCGGCCTATCGGATCACGTTTACGTTTCCATTGATCAATGCGGCGCGGCATGTCTGTATTCTCGTTAGCGGCGGGCGAGACAAACAGGAGCTCGTTTCCTGGATACTTAAAGGCGATGGAAATTATCCCTCCGGGCGTGTGAATCCGGAATATGGCGAACTGACGTGGCTTCTCGGCTTTTGATCGGTGCAGCTGACTCCAATTCGGAAAGCCTCTATAGAGGTCGAAATTGTCAACACCGGGACAGAGCTCCTTCTCGGAAGCGTGCTGAATACGCACCTGGCGTTCTTTGGTTGGGAACTGTTCCCGCTCGGGCTTCGCATCGCGAGGCAGGTAACCGTGCCCGATGGAGACAGCATTCGCAAGGCACTGATCGATTCCTTTGCCAGCGCAAACATCGTGTTGGTGACCGGGGGGTTGGGCCCAACATCCGACGACGTCACTCGCGAGATCGCAGCGAAAATCACAGATCGCGAGTTACGGCTTGATCCTGCTGTCCAGAAGGCGATCGAAGAACGTTTTCGCTCGCGCGGCCTTGCGATGACGGATCGGGTTATGCGTCAAGCGCTCGTTCCTGCCGGCGCAATAGTCCTGCCGAACCGCAACGGCACTGCCCCCGGGCTCTATCTCCCTGCTGGTGGTGCCAATCCACATACATTTCTTCTGCCGGGACCACCCCGGGAACTCCAGCCGATGTTCCTTGATGAGGTGATTCCGCGGCTGCGGAAGATCCTTCCTCCTTCGGGAGAGGAAGTCGTTGAGCAGCTGTTCCGAGTTGTGGGTATCGGAGAATCGCAGGTGGAAGCGCTGGTGGGCGAGGCCTTGGAAGAAATAGATGGCTTGGAGCTCGGTTACTGTGCCCGTCCCGGTGAAGTGGACTTGCGTTGTATTGGGTCCCGTGCTGTTCTCGCGCAGGCCGAAGGGGTAATCGACTCGGCATTGGGCGAATACATTGCAACGCGTGACAACCGTTCCCTCGAGCAGGTGCTTATTGAGCTGCTGGTCGAAAAGAAGGCTAAGATCGCTACCGCGGAATCCTGTACCGGTGGATTCATTGCTCATCGACTGACCAACGTTCCCGGCGCCTCGGAAGTATTCGTGCAGGGATTTGTAACCTATGCAAATGAAGCAAAGACGCGAACCCTCGGAGTCGACGCCGTATTGATCGAGCGACATGGTGCGGTCAGCCGTGAAGTCGCCGCCGCGATGGCAATCGGGGCGAGAAGAAATGCGCAAGCCGACTTCGCGATTTCCACAACCGGAGTTGCGGGACCGGGTGGAGGGACAACGGATAAGCCGGTGGGCACCGTGTATTTTGGAATCGCATCTGCGGAGGGATGCGACGTGCATCACCGACTTTTCAATACGGATCGCGAGACGTTCAAGTGGATGGCCTCGCAGACGGCTATCGATCTCCTGCGCCGTGCCTTGTTTTTGTAATTCTATTGGAGCTCGTTCTTGAAGTCTGGAAATCAAGCGACTACATATCCACGATGCAACGGCTCCCGCTGTTACTCGCACTCGTGTCCTTTTTCGGTTTTAGTTTGATCGAATTCCTGCCCGCTCAAACTTCGAGTCCTCCCGTGACTCGAAGTCGATCGCAGGATCGAGCGATAGCGCCTCGTAACGACCGGGACAATTACACAATTCCGAAACTTGAATATCCAAACGCCGATGTGCTCTCGATTCTGCGCATCTACGAGGAGCTCACCGGGAAGAAACTCGTTTACGACAAGACGGTACAGGGGCAGGTAAATATTGTCATCAGCACGCCAGTGACGAAAGAAGAGGCGATCAGGATCATCGAAATCAATCTCATCCTGAATGGTTTTTCTCTTGTCCCGGCGGAGGGCGACATTGTGAAGGTGCTTGGCATTAGCAAGAACCCCAGGTCTGCAGGAGTACCGATCTATAACAGCGACGAAGAGTTGCCGGAGGGAGACCAGGTCGTTTCGATGCTCTTCAAACTCCGGTATGCGGCTCCGGATGAATTGGCTCAGTTGCTCAGCCAGTATATTGCGCCGCAGGCCTGGACATCTGTCGTCCCGCTGGTGAAATCACAGTCAATTCTTATCACTGAAAACACCAGCGTCCTTTCCGGAATCCGTAAAATCATTCGTCAAGTGGATGTACCGCCCGCGGACGTCACGAGTGAGTTTATTGCGTTGCATCGAGCCGATGCCGAAGATGTGATTGAAAAGCTCCGAAATATTTTCACTCCGGAAGAAACTCCGGGGCGGAGCCGCACCGTTCCTGCGCCGAATCGACTCGCGATTGCAAGCGCGACGCCAGCCGCTCCCGGACAGGCGGATCGGGGAGCGGAAGGGAGCCGGGGTGCTATGATAGAGATTGCTGCGACTCAACCCAACGAAGATTCGCTTATTGTTGGGAAAATTCTGCTTACGGCAGATGTGCGGACCAATCGAATTCACGTTGTCACTCGTCCTATCAACATGCCGTTTGTACGCGATTTGATATGGCAATTTGATTCTGAGGTGTCTTTTGGTCAGCCCACGGCGCGCCCTCTGCGGTATGTTTCGGCAGGCGACATTCTCGACATGATCGTTCAGGCCATTTCCGAGAAAGGGATGGAAGCAGAGGGCGAGGTTGGCGCAACTGGATCCACCGCTTCTCGCCAACCCGAAGCAAATCAAAGTCTGAACACGAGCCTTGGCGGAACAACCGGCAGTTCAAGTGGCGGGCTCAATGTTTCGGAAGGACTTTCGACGGAACCGACCGATACGACTCCGCTGGCAGTCACGGTTGGAAATTCCAGGATCATTGCCGACCGCAGGTCGAATGCGATCATTGTCATCGCCAATAACGACGTGAAGGAGAAGGTCTTTCAACTGATCGACGAAATCGACGTTCGCGCGCCACAGGTGCTTTTGAATACAGTGATCGGCGAATTGAGTCTCGGGGAAAATTTCGAGCTTGGCGTGGACTATCTTTACCGGTCGGAGAATTCGATTGTTCCCGCGCCTCAGCCCTCCACGACTACCAACGGCAATGGTACTGTAGTTACAAATCCGGTGTCGACGGCTCTCGGGAGCGCATTTGCAGCTATTTCGCGTAATACCACGGCTCCTTTGCTGGACGCGGCGGCCGTAGGGAGCGCGGCGGCATTCGGGACACCACTCGGCGGTTTGACGGCATACCTCGCGCCGATTGACGAATTGCAGATAATTCTTCGCGCTTTGCAGGCGACGAATCGGTTCCGCGTCACTTCGCGACCGACGGTCTTCACAAGCAACAACAAAAAAGCAATCATTGTTTCCGGTCAGGAAGTCGCGGTACCTGTGAGTAGTGTCTCCACCTTTCAGACGACGCCCGGAGTTCCCACAGTGCAATCTTCCATTCAGTTCAAAAGCATTGCGCTTCAACTCGAAGTTGTGCCCCTCATTAACGACCGTGGGGATGTCTCCCTCGATATCCTTCAAAAAGTGGACAGTATTTCGGGTGAAAGTATGATCGACGGCAACCGCATCCCGACGATTTCGACGCGATACATCCGTACCAACGTTCTCGTGCCGGATCGCGGCGTCGTTTATCTCGGCGGCCTCATCACATTGAACGTACAAGAGGGAGAATCGGGTATTCCATACCTTAGCAGAATCCCTCTGCTTGGGCGGCTTTTCCGAACTGAAACAAAGGATGAAACCCGGAGCGAACTCATCGTGCTCTTGCGACCGGAAGTGACGCGCGGACCGCAGGAATTGGCGGTTCTACGCGAAAAGGAGGAGGAAATGATGTACATTGAGCCTGATCTGGATGAGACGTTGTATCCGAAAGGGGAACGTCGCGTCGCGCCGGGGAGGAGCATGTTGCGACCACCGGAAATGCCCTCGCGCTGAATACCTGAGCCCCTCTGTCTGATGTCTTTCCTTCGCAAGAATCTCGTCAACGTTCTACTCGCCAGTGGATGCACGGATCGTGGTGAGGCAGAGACGCTGGCTTCGATCACGCCGGCGGAGCACACGTGGACGGTCGAAGTATTGAACAGTGGGAAGGTTAACGAATGGGAGTTCACACGCGAACTGGGAAATTTGTTTTGCACGCCGTTTCGCGACTTTACCGTGGAGGAGATTGATCGAAAGAGCCTCACCTTGTTGCCAAGTCGCTTCGTTTTCACCCATCACATCGTCCCGATTTCGCAGAATGGCGAGACAGTGAAGCTCGCGACGTACGACGTGTTCAATACTGCTGCTCGCAGGATGGCGGAGCAGTTGCTCAATCGACCCATCGAATGGGTGCTCGCGCCGAGAACGCCTCTCTTGCGAACCATCAAGTCCGTGTACGGGGTCGGTGCCGAGACATTTGACGAGATCCTGAAGTCCAGCAGGGCTTTCGATGAAGTGGATGAAGCGAGCGTGAGCATGGACATCAGTGCCGACCAAGCGGAGGCGTCGGTGGTGAAGTTCGTCAATCAAATTATCCGGGAGGCGATCCAGGAACGGGCGACGGACATCCATGTCGAGCCGCTCGAACACGATTTGCGAATTCGATACCGCATCGACGGCATCCTCCATGAGGTGGCGGTCCCCCCGCAATTGCGCTTGCTGCAATCGGCAATCATTTCGCGCCTCAAAGTAATGGCACATATGGATATCGCAGAACGCCGCCTTCCGCAGGATGGGCGCATCAATCTGCAATCCGGCGGAGCAGATATCGATGTTCGGGTGTCGACCATCCCGACTGTTAACGGCGAGAGCATTAGCCTCCGTCTGCTCACCCGATCGGAGCAGCAGTTCGATTTCGATCTCCTCGACCTGAGTCCTGCCCAGGAAAAACTGGTGCGCGAATTCCTGCAGCAGCCGAATGGCATCATTCTCGTTACCGGACCGACCGGGTCCGGCAAATCGACGTCACTTTACTCATTTCTCTCGAGTATCAATTCGGTGCAGCGCCGCATCATCACAATCGAAGAACCGGTGGAATATCGTCTGAAAGGCGTTTCGCAGATTGACGTGAAACCGGAGATCAATCTTACGTTTGCAAATGGTCTGCGGAGCATTCTGCGGCAGGATCCAAACGTAATCATGGTCGGAGAGATTCGTGATTTCGAGACAGCCGAGATCGCTATCCGCTCGGCAATGACCGGACATCTTGTGTTTTCGACCCTTCATACGAATGATGCTGTTGGGGGTATCACGCGTCTATTGGACATGGGGGTCGAGCCGTTCCTGCTGGCCTCGGTGGTCCGGGTATTCATCGCCCAGCGTCTCGTGCGTACAATTTGCCCAAAATGTAAAACAGAGACAGGTTACCCAATCGATTATCTCATCGAAATCGGCGCGGAATTGCCAGCCGATATGAAATTCTACCGCGGTGCCGGCTGTGACTCTTGCCGCCAGACGGGGTATCAGGGACGGTTGGCTATCTTCGAGATTTGTCGCATCAGCGAGGGGCTGCGCCGTCTGATCATTCACAAGGCTTCCGGCACGGAGCTTAAGCAACGGGCAATCCGGGATGGCATGAGCACCCTGCGGGAAGACGGTTGGCGGCGCGTGATAGCGGGGCAAACCACGATCGAGGAAGTCGTGCGGGTCACGCAAGCAGATGAACTGATCGCCGAAACTGACTGATAGAGACGTGGATTTTGTCCCGTGAACACAGGTGACTCATCGTGGGCAGGACGCGCGGGAGACCGGAACGCTTTCTGAGTCCGCGGCTCATCTTCAGAAATGTCTGGATGGGCATCCGAAGCCCGACCCCTTCGGACGATGTTGCCAACCTGGTTTCACTCACCAGACCGCGGCCCACTCCGGAGCGCCGGCGAGATCGAAATGTTTCGCAATCGTTTGCGAAGTCGCCTACTCTGCACCAGCACTTCATCTTCGCCGCTTGGGCGGACTCCGTCCAATGAGCTAAACTGCTTCTCAGCTCGCGTGCGGAGAGCGAAAGCAGCCGGCCCGAGCTATAATGCTGCGGCGCCTCGTGGGATAGCGGCGGAACATCGGGCACGGTGCCCAAGTTGTCGTGGCCGCGAACGAAGAAATCCGATCTGGCGTCCACGCCACCGACTTCGCGTCTCGCTCGCCTTGTGGAAAGAAGCTGTCTCCCGCATCTGTTTAGCGCCGAAGGCGCGGTTAGCATTAGAGCCTGGGGCAACGCCCCAGTAAAGGTCGAACAAGACGCTCCAGCGCTGAAAGCGCGATTCATCCGGGCACGAATTGGTGCATTATCAAGTCTATGCCGCAGTCGCTCAGCAAGGTCATTGTTCATCTTATCTTCAGCACCAAGGACCGTGAATCGTGGCTGGACCGCAAAGTCCTCCAGCGTATTCACGCGTATCTGGCAACCATTTGCCGCGACCTAGGTGCACAAGCCCACCGTGTCGGCGGCGTAGCGGATCATGTTCACATCATCACGACTCTGCCGCGCACACTTTCACAAGCGCAGATGGTCGAGCAGGTGAAGAAGACCCCATCAAAATGGATCAAGAGCCTCGGGCCCGAATATCGCGGGTTTTTCTGGAAACGTGGTTATGGCGCGTTTTCGGTCAGCCCCAGCCAACTCGATGCGGCCCTCGCTTACGTCGACAATCAGGAAGAGCATCACCGGGTTCGAAGCTTTCAGGAGGAATACCGGGATTTTCTGAAGAAGCACGGCGTTGAGTTTGACGAGCGCTACGTATGGGATTGAAAAGTTATTTACCTGATTACGAACCAACTGAATCGCGCTTTCAGCGCTGAGGGCTTTCTGGGCTTGGATTCCTGGGGCGTTGCCCCAGGCTAACATGAAAGACGCCTTTGGCGCTAAATACATACCTGTCTCCCTGAGACATCCGATTTTCAAATCGGCTGAATTAACCAATTTCGAGACCTTCGCTAGTAACTATGAATAGTCCTGCGCTTATCATAATTAAGGGTAAACCTTGTGTTTTTAATAGCAAGTTTCATTTCCTATCGGGTCTGATACCTCGAAGCTTGCTTCGCTTCGAATCTATTCTTCTGTTCTTAATGTTTCGGAGCTTGCTCCGGGGTTCTTTACTTATTTCAATTTTCTCTAAAATAACGTTGCAAACATTTTTTTTCTTACATAGCCTCGCAATTGAGTCTTTGTGATTCCCCTCGTATTCGATTGGGTGCGTGGCTAGATGCACAATTGACAAAATCGTATCCCCGGATCCCCGTAACCCCCTGGGAAAGCTCAATTATAATTATTCTATTAATATTTACTAATATTCACACCTATCACACCCCGTATCCGCATTTTAATCCGTCCGGCATTTGCCGAGCGGTCAACGTTTATCAGTAGTAGTTTATTTAATAATTAGAAAAGCAGTATGTTTAAACACAATATATATATAGCTCCAGCAGCTAGAAAAATTATAGCAAGCGTCTCAGAATCACTGAGGCGTCGCAGCTATTTTCTTTTAGCCCTGTTGTTTCCCTTGCTGAGCCCTCAGGTGGCTCTCGCTGCCGCCCTGGATGTGGCTTCCCCCAACGGCCAGATCGTGTTCAGCGTCAGCGATGAAAAGCTGGCGGAACTCGATGAGGAATTTGTCCGGTATTGGGTTACCTACCGCGGAGATCCGATAATCAACCCCTCAAAGCTGGGTATGACCTTCAAGAACGACGTCGAAGATTTCGGCAAGGGCTTCAAAATTTCCGGCAGTGATCGCTCCAGCGTAAATTCCGTGTGGGAGCAACCGTGGGGTGAACGCCGGTATGTAAAGGATCATCACAACGAACTGCGGGTGGATTTCTCGGGCCCCTCGGGTCAATTCAGCGTCAGGATTCGGGTTTTCGATTACGGAATTGGTTTCCGCTATGAGGTTCCCGGGCAAGCCGGCCTGGGTCAACTCGTCGAAATTGCCGATGAACACACCGAATTTGCTGTCGAAGGGGGCAGCGAGACAACCGCCTGGTGGACACCCAGGCGTGGAATCGGCAATCCCTATTATGAACAGCTCACTCGGGTCACCCCGCTGACTGATATTGACTGGGCCCATACTCCACTGACGATGCGCCTCCCGAACGGCACCTATATCAGTATCCATGAGGCTGCACTCGTGGATTATTCCGGCATGTCTTTGGGTATTCATGACGTGAGCAAGCTGAAAGCGGATCTGGCGAGCTGGCATGATGGTGTCAAGGTCAAGACAGAAGCACCGTTCAATTCTCCGTGGCGTACCATTCAGATCAGCGATGATGCCGTAGGTCTATTGAATTCTACAGATCTGATTCTTAATCTCAACGAACCGAACAAGCTGGGGGATGTGTCCTGGGTAAAGCCCGGCAAATACATAGGCATTTGGTGGGGCATGCACCTCAACAAATTCACCTGGGGCTCCGGTCCGAACCACGGCGCTACCACAGAGAGGACCATGGACTATATGGATTTTGCCTCGAAGTGTTCGAAAGACACGGAATACGGTTTTGATGGCGTGTTAGTTGAAGGCTGGAACGTGGGGTGGGATGGCAAGTGGTGGGCGAATGGAGAGGACTTCAACTTCACCCAGCCCTACCCTGATTTTGATATCGAGGCGGTGACGGCTTACGGCGCGAGCTTGGACCCGCCTGTAAAGCTGGTTGGCCATCACGAAACCGCCAGCTGTGTTTATTGCTATAATGAACAGATGGCGGATGCCTTTGATTTCTACAAGAGATTGGGGGTCACTCAGGTAAAAACCGGTTATGTCACTGTAGATATCGGCAACAAGCTTTTGGACGAGCATGGCATTGTCCGTTTTGAGGGGCAGGACAGTCAGCCCATGGTCCAGGAGTATCTGCGTAGTGTGATCGAGGCCAGCAAGCGGAAGATCAGCATCAACTCCCATGAACCCGTCAAGGACACGGGGCTCCGCCGAACCTACCCCAACTGGATTGCCCGGGAGGGTGCCCGCGGACAGGAATATAATTCCGCCTGGGAGGGACCGATCAATCCGCCGGAGCACATCCCCATGCTGGCCTTTACCCGTATGCTGGCGGGCCCAATGGACTTCACTCCGGGTATTTTCGAACAGACCTACGCATTGCAGACCAGGGGTGAAATCCGTCCCAAGACTACCCGGGCGAAACAGCTGGCAGAGTATGTGGTGATCTACAGCCCCATACAAATGGCGGCCGATCTGCCGGAAAACTATGTGGACGCGAACGGAGATCCGCTCCCGGGTTTCCAATTCATCGTCGATGTCCCCACCGATTGGGAAGAGAGCATCGGAATTGCCGGAGAAGTGGGCGATTATGTGGTTGTTGCCCGCCAGGAGCGCGGGGGTTCTGACTGGTACCTGGGTGCCCTCACGGATGAAAATAGACGCCACCTGAAAGTGCCGCTGGATTTCCTGACTGCCCACAAGAAATACATTGCCGAGATATACAGCGATGGAGCGGGGGCTGACTACGAGAGGAATCCGAGTGGTATAATGATCACGGAAAAGTCCGTCAAAAAAGGGGACGTGCTCAATCTGCAGCTCGCCCGAAGTGGGGGTGCCGCGATACGCTTCCGTGAGGATAATGGACACACACATCGCAAGCGCGGCAAAAGAGACAAATGGGACAATAATCATTGAAAAAAATAGCCTGGTTGAACCGAGTCAATCCCGCGATTTTTGGTGCTTGTAGCGGCTCGCGATAGTCGAGCGATCGGCTTAAAAAACAAGGGATTCTGGCTCGAGTTCAGCGACAATGAAGCGGTCGTGGAGCTCAAGGTCAGTGAAAACAGGCTTATCAACAAGGATGCGCGTAACCAATCGCCTGTCCAGCAAGGGAGAAGGAAAGCATTTTTCCTTCTCCCTTGCCTCCCGCCGGGAGCAGGTTTGCCGCCTCCAGCCCGGACGCCTCTCGCTCGGAGATCAGACCGCTTAACAGTCTCCGGGAGCCGGATGCGGGAAATCCGCACGTCGGGTTCGATGAGAAGGAGACTCAGCTGAATGAGTCGTCAGTTCTGTAAGGGCCAAGTTGAAAACGCACTGAATGCCGCAAGGAGCTTTCGTTAATTTGGTCCTTCTCGTCATTATAAAAGGTAAATGACATGACGGCTTCATATTGGACCCAAGGGACTATGAGGCGTGGATTCTTGCCAACGACTCGGACGATCCGCGAGATTTCCGGGCACTGCCGATTGGACCTGGTCCGTTTCAAGCGAATGGCGATTTTCATTCGATCAGCGTTCATTGCAGCGCCTCCAATCAGGAGGTTAGCAACCGCGTCGCTACTGCCTCTCCATGAGGACGGCCCGTCGCGCTGCTTAAGTAGTAGCGATTCTTTAGCCCACAGATTCGCTGTTCGGCATTGCGGAACCGAAAACTGGGCCGAAACAAGCGAAAGGCCACAGCGCTGGATAGAATCGGCACAGCCTATTCCCGAGTCCAAATCGTGTGATCAATCGCGTCGCCAAGCTCGGGATAATCACGGCCGTGGAAGCGTGGCTCGATTCCAGCCTTGCGCTGGGCGAAGTAGTCCTTTGTCAGCTTCACTACGGTGCCGGAAAGCGCCACGATGGCAATCAGGTTAATCGTCGCCATCAGGCCCATCGAAGCGTCGGCTGTGTTGAATACTGTGGCCACCGCCTGAAGGGCGCCCCAAATCACAATCGCAAGCACTGCGCAGCGCAGGACCAGAAGGCCGGTCCGGTTACCGAAGCCGAGATAGACCATCGCCATTTCCGAGTAGGAATAATTGCCAATGATGGAGGTGAAGGCGAAGAAGAAGATTGCTACCGCAATAAAGAAAGGCCCGGCGGCGCCGATATGCGCGCCCATCGCGGCCTGGGTGAGTTGCGTGCCGGTGAGCTCGCCCCCCTGCACGTAGACGTCCGAGAGGAGAATCATTAACGCGGTGCAGGAGCAGATGACGAGTGTATCGATGAATACGCCCAGGGCCTGTACGAAACCCTGACTCGAGGGATGATGCGGCATCGGGGTCGCGGCTGCGGCGATATTTGGTGCCGAGCCCATGCCGGCCTCATTCGAAAAGAGACCTCGCTTAACGCCGTTAAGCATTGCTGCCGCGATGCCACCAGTGATGCCGCCCGCAGCCTCCTCCAGCCCGAAGGCAGAACCGACGATATGGCCAAGCATGCCGGGAACCAGCGTAAAGTGTGTCACCAGAACGTAAAGCGCTACCAGCAGGTAACTGCCGGCCATAAAGGGCACGACGAATTCCGCTACGGTGGCAATCTGCCGAATGCCGCCGAAGATGACAATCCCGGCGATCAGCGCAAGCACGAGACCGGTGGCGAGTTTCGGCATTCCGAAGGCACCGCTCATGGCGTCGGCGATCGAATTGGCCTGCACTGCGTTGAAGACGAGGCCGAAAGAGATGACCAGGCAGACCGAAAACACCGAGCCGAGCCAGGGTGTCTTGAGTCCCTTCGCAATGTAGAAGGCGGGGCCGCCGCGGTAGAGCCCCGAAGGCCCGTGGTACTTTGTAAAGTTGGGCGAGCGTCGATTCCGAGTAGGCGGTGGCTATGCCAACCAGCGCGACGATCCACATCCAGAAGATGGCACCGGGTCCACCCAGGCTGAGCGCCACGGCGACGCCGGCGATGTTTCCGGTGCCGACCCGGCTCGCGAGACTGGTGCAAAGTGCTTGAAAGGGCGAGATGCCCTCCTTGTCCGTGTCGGGCGCCAAAAGGATCACCCGGAACATTTCGCCAAAGTGCTTGATCTGTGGGAAGCTGAGCCGGATCGTGAAAAAGAGGCCCACTGCCAGCAGGCCGTAGATAAGCACATAACCCCAGAAGATCGTGTTAAGAAAATCGATGATGGCGTTCATTTGCACCTTTCCCGGTTTTCAATCCGGGAGGGGAATCTAACCAGCAGCGTCGCCCCATGTCCATCTGTCGTGACGAGACAACACAATCAGTGGCCACTACACACAGCGCATGGCGAATCTTAACATCTGCCGAGACCGCAGGAAGAATGAATTGACGCCGAAACGCTTGCGTGGTTCGTACATATCCGCCGCGTCTTTCGAAAGAGGCTTTGCGTCGAAAAGCCGTGTTCGCTCCCGGAACCCGGGCAAAAAATTACCATACTGTTCGCGTCGGCCTGGATCGCTCCCCATTGTGATTTTACTCAACGCATGCTCCAAGCTGGGGGATAAGTCGGGTTTCGCTTTTGGAAGCTGCGCATCCTGAAGCATTCAATTAGACGAGGACTCCTGAACTTGGCGACGGACTCGGTGCGGTTGTTCACGCCGGATTCCAAGACGTCATGCTGTATTGTGTGCTGGAAATTCTAAAACTTGATAGTAGTTTGAACGCGGAAGCGTTCGTCCGGTATCCGGGCTGATTCTGCGCGATGAGTTACTACTATCACGCGAACATCAACAGACGATTGCTTTTCATGGCCGTGGTGATGATGGCCGGAATGACGGCAATCGGCTTGCGGTTGTGGAATATTCAGATCGTGGATGGCGAGATATATGCCGAGCGGATGGCGAAGCGCGGTGAGGTGCGGGTCCGTATTCCGCCGGTTCGCGGGGAGATCCGTGATCGGAATGGAGTGGTTCTGGCTTCGAACCGTGCAAGCTACCAAGTCAGTTTCTATCTTCCTGATGTGGTCCGTTCGTTTCGGGAACTTAACGATGGGTATGTCCCAAAAGTTCAATACCGCGGGCGCGTGCACGGCATGATGAAAGATCTCGAGGAACCCGACATCGTGCGAATTGTCAACACGACGGTCATGCCGCGGTTGGTAGAATTGAATCTCGCTGAGGATTACAATGCGAAGCAGCTTGCCCGACACTTCCGCGTTGATTCGGAAGTGCCTTTCACCTACCGCGAAGATCTTGATTTTCCGACCATCGCAAAATTCTCGGAACACAACGTCGGCGTTTCAGGTGTGCAGATCGCGGCCACGCCGGTGCGCATCTATCCATATGGGGCACTGGCCGCACAAGTGCTCGGTTATGTCGGCCAACCCGAGGAGATCGGAGAGGAACCCGACGTGGATGACTTCGATTTCTACGAGGCGAACGCCGTTGGCAAGACCGACGTCGAGTTCTTCATGGACAAATACTTGCGCGGCACCGCGGGCGTGCGACTGATGCGGCGCAACCTCAAGGGCGTGATTGACGACGAGCTGAGTGTGTCGCCAGCCACTCCAGGCGCAAACGTAGAACTCACGATAGACGCCCGGATACAGTTCATCGCGGAAAGGGCGCTTCGGGCTGTGGGGCGCGGCGCGGCGGTCGTTATAGATCCGAATAGCGGAGAGATCCTGGCAATGGCCAGTGTCCCGTCGTACGATCCCAACGTCTTCATTCCCAGCATCGCGGCGGACGACTGGGAGAAACTGACTTCGGCCGAAGCCGACCCGCTGATCAATCGCGCGATCTCAACCTTTCCCTCGGGCTCCACCTTCAAGCTCATCACCGCGCTGGCCGGACTACGCGTAGGGCTGGCGGAAAAATCCTTCCCGTGCTACGGAGGAGTAAGTTACGGGAATCATTATTTCAGATGTTGGATCGCCGCGAAGGGGAGAACTCACGGGGTGCTTAGGGTCAGTGACGCGATCAAAGTGTCTTGCAACGCTTTCTTTTACCAATACGGCAACGCTGCCGGGATCGAGTCGATCGATATCGTGGGGAACCTACTCGGTCTTGGCCAATCTTCGGGAGTTCCACTCACGGGCGAGCAGCCAGGCATTCTTCCGGGCCCCGAGTGGATGAGGTTCAATCATCCGAGAGAACGCTGGACCTCAGCCTACACGGCAAACGTTTCTATTGGTCAAGGTTATGTTCTTGTTTCGCCGCTTCAACTGGCAATGAGTTATGCTGCCGTTGCAAACGGTGGTACCGTCTATAGTCCCCGACTTGTCCGCCGAGTCCTGAAAAAAGATGGGAAACCCTTTCTCGGCGAGGACGGCGTTTCCGTTCTAGCTGACAAGAAAATCATTCGCGGTCGGCTGCAGAACATCGGTGTCCGCAGCGAAGACATCGCACTGCTTCGCCATGCGCTCTGGCGTGTGGTGAACGAAGATGGCGGCACGGCGCGCAGGGCGCGACTGCCCGGCCATATCGTATCGGGCAAGACCGGGACTGCGCAGAACAAGCGCAACGGGTTGGATGACACGATCGCCTGGTTCGTCGGATTCGCTCCGTCCGAAAAGCCGCGCTATACGGTTTGCGTGATGGTTGAGGGGGGCAAGGGAGGTGGAGCCGTCGCTGCACCGATCGTTGCGAAGATTCTGGAAGATACCCTGAAACTCGATAAGCCGCGGACCGAACCGCTTCGACTCGCTCGACTCGAGCCTGCGGAATCGGATGATCCGTTTCGGTTTATCGAATCGGTCAGTTTCAAGGGAGGAACCCCAAGCGTGGCTGCCGCGGGAGCTCCCTCGCAAACCGCGAATTCGGCCTCAGGGAGTCGAAGCAGAATCGCCACCCCAACGATCCGGCCGAGACCCGATAAGTATGGACGGATCAAGGTCCGGAGGGCGGAGTCGATCCGATCGCGGCCCCATAGTCGGGTGGGGCTCTTCCAGCGGCTGTTTCGCAGACGATAGGTTGTATTTTTATCCAATGTCGGGTATCGGGAACATCTCACACTTCTGCAAAGGAGTTCGACTTGAGGTAAGCGACTATTGCATTGCGAATTGAACCGGAAAGTGGCGGTCCTGCTTAAAAAGCCTCACTCTGGTAGATTTTCTACCGAACTTTCTGTTGATCTCTGAACATTTTTGGGGATTTCCCGGCCCTTTTTATTCGAGATAAGATCGAACTGATTCTCCCGCAGATTCTCTCGCAAGGCTGGTAGTTAAGTGGGGCAATTTCAGAACGAGATCTGTTACTGCCAATCAACGAGGGTGTTGCGCAAAGAATCCTCCGAATTTGACGTTTTTTTTATTGAAGTTGTCGGATCGTTTTTGGGGGCTGAGTTTTATGGGGGTGCTGCAGAGTCCACAAGTGCTGCCTTGATGGCATAAGTGATGCTGCGCCTCGCCGCATCGGAGGATACCACATATGGAAGCAGCTCACTTCAATTCAGATGATATCATGCTCGGTGATGGCACACGTTTCACCCGGACGCCAGTTGGTAACTATGGGGGCCAACCCACGCCCGGACAGGTGTGGGAGATCCAGGGACACTTCAGTGACCATTCGCGCATCGCCCTGGTTCGCATGAACAGCGTCGGTGAAGTTCCAGGATTCGAGGTTGATTATTTTCTGAGGGAAACGTGAATTCCCGCTCGGGGGCGTGAGTAGGGGAAAGCATTTGCTTCCCATGGAGTCGGTCACGGCCGCGCACCGAGGAGAGCCGGGATTAGGGGGCGGTAACGCCATGATTGCTTTTGGGCTACGGTCGCCCTGAAGGTTTGAAGGTGTGAAAGAAAGCTTTTGGATAGACATGTCAGGGGAACGGCTTGTGAAAGTTTCCCGCGGTCGATGGATTTCGTTTTCGAGTCGCAGCGATAACTTGACCAGTGAACCCTAAACTCCTGGCGGTCGCTTCCACACTATGTTTGTTCGCCTGAGTGGGGACGGAGAAAAAGGCTGAAGAGGCGAAATCCAGGGTCGATTATGGAGATGAAGCAAATCGACCGGGTTTCATCAAGGAATGGGCGGAGGATGCGGAGCGCCGACGTGCTGACGGGCAACACATGGGTTACTAATCGAGGGAAGCTTATTATTGCGCGCTTGACCGACGCAGTTCCGCATCTGACCAGCGGACATTGACAGCGAGTTGAGACGGGGATTGTGCAGGCCTCATTGTTTCGGGTAGAAGACCCGGATGAAGAAATTTGCGCTGCACTGGCAGGTTTTGATTGCTCTCGCGCTGGCACTCGTCGTTGGCGTTCTCGTCAGGCATTTCGAAGCGCAAGGGATTCGGATTGGCATTTTTGGGATTACCGCCATCGGTGCGTTCGATTTTCTTGGCACGCTTTTTCTGAACGCGCTGAAGATGCTGATTGTGCCGCTAGTGGCTTCGTCGATCATCAGTGGTATTGCTGGCATCGGGAACGTCGAGGGTTTTGGAAGGCTCGGGTTGAAAACGATGGGCTATTATCTGTTCACCAGTTTTCTTGCTATCGTTCTTGGCCTGGTGCTCGTGAATCTTATCGGCCCGGGACGAGGGGGTGGCCAGGCAGAGTTATTGCAAAGCTCCGCAGCAGACACGCAAGAAACGCTCTTGCAGGTGGAGGATCGAGGTGCGGATGATGTCGCGAAAGTCTTTCTGCGTTTGATTCCGCCGAACGTCGTGCGAGCGGCGGCGGACGGTCAGCTCCTCGGACTCATTTTCTTTAGCCTGCTGTTTGGCTATTTCATGACCCAAGTGAGTAACGACTCGATTCGAGTTACGGCCGTCAATGTATGGCAAGGCATCTATGAGATCATGCTAGGGGTGACGGAATTTATAATGAGATTTGCGCCGATAGGAGTGTTTGCTCTTGTCGCAAAAGTTTTTGCGACGACGGGATTCGATGTCTTTGGAGACGTGCTCAAGTTCTTTGTGACAGTAATGTTGGCACTCGGAATCCATACCTTCGTCACCCTTCCGTTGCTATTAATCTTTCTGGGACGCGTTCGGCCATGGAGACATTACGAGGCAATGTTTCCTGCAATTCTGACGGCTTTCTCCACCGCTTCATCCTCCGCGACATTGCCGCTCAGCATGGAATGCGTAGAAAAGCGGGCAGGTGTCTCGAATCGCGTGACCAGCTTTGTACTGCCGCTCGGTGCGACGATTAACATGGACGGAACCGCGCTCTACGAATGCGTCGCCGCAATGTTCATCGCACAGGTGCTTGGGATCGAGCTCAGTTTCGCGCAACAGTTTACTGTCGTGCTGCTGGCGCTACTTACCAGCATCGGCGTGGCGGGAATTCCACAAGCCAGTCTTGTCGCGATCCTGGTAATCATGAAATCAGTGGGACTTCCCGAGGAAGCGATCGGGTTGCTGTTCGCGACCGATCGGATACTCGATATGTGTCGCACGAGCGTGAATATTTTTTCCGATTCCTGCGGTGCCGTAGTGATCGGGCGGAGTGAAGGGGAAAAAGAGATCCTGCTTGCTTCCGCGCCGTTGGTGCCTCAACGGAATGATTGATTGCGAACACGCGATCCTATCTTATCGAGACCGTGTGACAGCTTTCTCGCTAGAATTGCGGCTGCTTTGATTTCTTTGAGAAGTTGTGTGACTTCCCGGGCGAATTCCGGTGCGTCGTTTTCCAGAGTCCCTTCCATCAACTTCGCCTGCAAAGAAATGGCCGTCAATTGTTGTCCCAACCCGTCATGAAGTTCGCGTGCGATCCGTTGCTGTTCCTGTCGACTTGCATCGCTGATCTCTCGCTCGAGTTGCCGGCGGGTTTCGACAAGCGTTTTGTGCACCTGCGCTAATTCCTTGCCCTGTCCGGCGGCCAATTCGGCCGCCGACTGGAGGGCGAAGAATCCCTTGAAGCTGTTTCGGACCCTGGCGGCAATCGTGAACGGGGGAGGGGGAGTAATTCGGTAAATTGCATGACGATCGCTGATCTGTGAGTCGACCAACGCATCAGACTGTCCGATATATCCCGGTAGGATCCGTAAAAGACTTGCAGCCGCCCACCAGAAGGGCGAGGAATCGCGAAATTCGATTGGCAGCCACGCCTCGAACGTCATGCTCCCGTCTCGGTTCTCTGAGCAGATGCACTCGATATTTGCAAACTGACTCGGAACGACCGCGGTGGCTATGTAACGATAAAGATCGCGGCTGTCCTTGAATAGACCTTGAATGCCACCTTTCAAGCCGCGTTCAACCCAGAGGTCGCCGGTATCGAAGAAGGACAGCATCGCAGCACGTCCGCCAACAGCACCCTCCAGACGATCGACAATCCCTGCGAATGCAAGCCAGGAAATACGATCAATGGGATTGCGAGCAAGGGAATCCGCCTCGGCCAAATACGGTCGGAGAAGCCACTCCGGATCGATGCCAAAGCGGGTTCTCGCATGATCCACCGCGAATTGAACCGCAGAGTAAGTGACTTCCCGCATGAGCTTTCTGTTGGATGAGTCTTGTCTACCGTCCTTCTTGAACCCAGCGGAGTGCACGTGCGTTCAGTGCCGCGGAATCAGACAGGCTCAACTTATTCTTAATGTTTTCGCGGTGCGTTTCCACCGTCTTTACGCTCACGTTCAGTTTGACGGCGATCTTCCGATTCTCCAATCCGGAGCCGATAAGTTGGAATACATGTAGTTCCCGATTGGTCAGTCTCGAAATGTCCCGATCAGCAGCTTTTGTTGCCTCCAGTTTGTGCGCAAAAGTGCGCGCTGCGACCCGGCGACTTACATAAATCTTACCAGAGTTAACGAGACGAATTGCGGTGAGCACCTCTTCCACCGCCTGATTCTTATCGATAAAGCCGCGTCCACCGGCTCGAATCACTCGCTCAGCATACAAGTTTTCGTCCTGCGCGGAGAGAACGAGCACCATTACCTTCGGAAATAACGTATTCCATTTGCGGATCGTTTCGATTCCGTCTCTTTGTTGCAACATAAGATCCAGCACGACGACGTCCGGTTTCAGCTTTTGGACAGCCACGGTCGCATCCTCTTCCCGGTCAGCCTCTCCACAGACGTGCATGTCTTTTTGGCTGTTTATCAGACCGACAAGCCCGCTACGGAGTATGGGGTGATCATCGACTACCAGGATCTCCGTCATACATCGATACGTCGTGAAGTGACAGCTCCGCCCGGAGGGAGGAAGCTTTCAAGCGTGTTACTGAGATAAGATTCCGGATCTTTGGTGCGTTTTACCATGCATGAAACGGAGGTGCTACGGCCCGGTTCGGATTCCAGTCTTAATTCCCCTCCAACCATTTTCGCGCGATACTGCATGATCTTCGTCCCGCGCCCTTCATGAAGTTTGGGCAGTTCTTTGATGCCACCCCCATCATCCGTGATTGTGAGAGACACCATGTCGTCAGCCGATGCCATCAGAATTTGAATCCGTCGTGCCATTCCATGTTTGATCGCATTGTTTATAGCCTCCTGAGTTAGCCGATAAAGATTTACTGACGAGGCGTGATCGAACTCGAAGCTCGAGCCGATGTCGTGGAATTCGCACGCGACTCCGCAGAGATTTTGCGTCTGAATCGCCAGATGATTGAGCGCTTGCTTCAGACTTCCGCCATGTAATGAAATTGGATCAAGTCCGCCAGCGAGGTCTTTTGTCATAAGAATCGCGTCGCGTAAGTGACCACAAATCTCGGCAGCGTCTGCCATCCCTACGGGCGATATGTGCAAAAGACGACTCCTCAAAGAGGCAAAGCCCTGGGAAATTTCTCGCAATTTTCCGCCAAGTTGCTCCTGCAGGTCTGCAGCAATTCGTTTTTGCTCTTCATGGGTCGCTGTAGCGACTCTTCGTTCAAGTTCCTGCTGTACACGCTCGAGGTGGAAGTAGTCCTTTTTCAATTCCATCGCCTGTGCACTCAAGATTTTCACTGCAATCTTACCTGAAAACAGGATGGAAATTGAGCGGGCAATGCGTGCAAAGAACGTGCGGTTTGGAGGAAGTTTTACGGTGTAGACCGCTTCGCTATCGCGGAACTCCGGCTCGACTTCCGCGTCGGAACCGCCAATCCACCGCGGTACGATGCGAAGGCAACCTACGCCGAGATGCAGGGCGGGGAGGCAATCTCCCCCGGGGCAGCGCATCCGAAATTGCATGTGCCCATCGCCGATTTTTCGATATGTGGCTTTCACGCACGGATAGTTCAGGGGAAGCACTACGGACCCCAAAAATCGAAACAGCAGCCGCGGTGAAATCACCCAGCCGAGCAATGCTGCCAATCGTGGACCGATGGGCTCTGCCGTTCTGGCCGCGCAGATTTCCATCATTGCCTGCTGGCCGCCGGCCACCTGCTGGAGCCTCCTCGTGAAGGCATCAAAAGTGGCCCAGTCTACGTGATTGAAACCGCTAATGAGATATTCGCGATCGAATCCGAGATTGGACAGAAGCTCATCCGTGTCAATCCCAAGAGATCCTGCCTTTTGGGTGAGCTTTCTGATCGCGCGGCACGAGACATCCTTCATCCCATTTCGGAGTCTCTCAAGTCATTCCGATAGGGAAAAGCGGAATTTCACTTTCCCAACGGACGGGTGACGTTCGTGCCCGCCGGAGGATGGAATTTGAAGGTGGAATCGGGAATCGATCGACGCTGAACGTTTCGATAATCTGTCACAACCGTATCTTGTTTCGGAAGGATTGCGTCGGTACGACGAACCTGCATATCGGAGTTCAAATAGATGGTTAGCTGCGTTATTACTCGACGTAATTTGCGGCTGCGCGGCGTTAGGACCATGCGATAACCAGCTCGATCGGGGTAGGCCTGAAGCCGGTAATAATCCTCCACGTCCTCAAAGCTCAATCCCACGGTAAGCGCTGCAAGCGCGTCATCGAAAAATCCTCGGGATCCGAGTTCGTATCGTTCCGCTTCTTTGAATTTCGGGTAATAGATCCACAGAGTTCTTCCGTCGCACACGGAGAGACTGGGGCTATTGCCAGTTACGTTTCTCCTGAACTTATCGGGCGCTTTAAATGCAATCGTTCCGCTGGTAACCAGCGGATCTTTGAGCAGACGTGACGTTTTCTTTTCGACGAAAGAAGCGGTCATCCCGGGATTTCTGCGATGGATCGCGGCCAGTCGCGCGAGCACAGTCGAGCGCTCACTGGCCGAGAGAGCGTCTGCGGCAGAGACTGGATGCGCAGCGATGAAGAGTAAGATAACGAGGAGGAACTTAGGCATGCCAAATCGAGACATAGTTATACCATTGATCGGGGTGTTGGCGGATGATGGTTTCAAATACGCTCGCGATTCGCTGCGTATTGGAGGCGATATCCGCATCGCGGTTGCTGGACTTCTCCAAATCGATAATAGGGTCAGCAAATGAAAAATAGCGTCCGCTGGCGCGCTGGAGAACAAATGCCGGCAATACGGCTGCTTCCGTATGCTGCCAGAGCAGGGCTGGACCGGAAGAAAACAGTGTCTCGCGGCCGAAGAATCGAACCGGAATTCCGGACCCCTCGTAAGGACGATCGACGAGCATCGCGACGAATTCATTATCGCGAAGCGCGCGCATCATTTCAACAAAAGCAAATCGATCCTCGCCTACCGTGATCGTACGGATGCCGAGCTGTTTTCGGTAATTCTCCCGCCATTCGGAAAGCTCTCTCGAAGGTTCACGCAGCGTAACGATGTTGAGCGGCAATCCCGCACTGGCGAGGATCAATCCGCCCAGTTCCCAGTTTCCCAAATGAGCGGTCACAACGATCACGCCTTTTCCTCCGGCCCTTGCACGCTCGATATTTTCATAGCCGCGCCACTGTTCGAGCAAATTGAGCACGACATTCGGCCCGCTTCCCGCGGAGTAGAAATAATCACCAAGCATACGACCGAAATTTGAGACGTTTCGCTTGCAGAGATCATCAAGTTCAACGCCCGTTTTTCCCGTGACCAGCGACAGGTTCCTGCGCAAGGCGCTTTGTCGGCTGAAGTCGAGCGCATAGCTGACACGCGCTATTCCCGCGCCAATTTCATGACGAAGCGGGCCAGGGAGGCAGCGAGCAACTCTCAATCCCGCTTTGAAGGCACGAAGGCAGTAGAGAGGATTGCGTGTCATTTCTTCGCGAGTCGCAGATAAGCAGGGAGAGTAAAGAAAAGCGTTACCAGAAGGCAGGACGCAATTCCGAACCCGCACACCACACCGAGCCCACGCAAAGCAGGATGGTGAGCCAGCGTCAAGGATCCGAACCCTCCGACCGTCGTCAGTCCGCTGAGAAATACAGGCTTCAGGATCGCAAGGAGGTTGCGCCGGATATCGCCGGGTTCTTTAACCGCCAGCATGACATAAATGCCGTAATCGACGCCGACGCCCAAGACGAGGGGAAATGCGAGGACGTTAAAGAGATTGATCGATGTCTCCATCAGCTTCAGGAGGGTGACGAGTGCGGCAACGGCTGCAAACTGGCTGATGATCAGGACTGCTAAATATGCCGCATGTCTCACATGGAAAATTAGTAGAACCACGTTGATTCCGAGCATCAACAAACTCAACTCAACTAGCTTCCCCTTCGACCAGGGAACCAAATCCGCCAGGGTGTAGGTCCATCCGGAAATGTACACCGGCGTGCCTGGCAGTTCGAGTTCCTTGCGCAGTGCCTCCTTGTCTTCCGCTGTCGTGATTGCTTTCGCGGGCACCACGAAGGCTGCTGCCACGCCCGGCCGATCCGAAAAAAAACGGTCAAGC
Organism: uncultured Verrucomicrobiae bacterium; assembly: GCA_963805815.1. Taxonomy (GTDB): domain Bacteria; phylum Verrucomicrobiota; class Verrucomicrobiia; order Chthoniobacterales; family Chthoniobacteraceae; genus CAWDWA01. The sequence goes on along the minus strand of CAWDWA010000024.1, from coordinate 135,610 downwards.
ACAAACCACCAGGTTGACGAAGGAGCGAGAGTCGTTCGCCAGTCGAGCGCCGTCTCGTCGCCGGTGGCGACGGATTTCATTCCGTCGATAAGATCGAACGCAGGCAGGAAACCTTCTTTGCTGAACCCATGCCTGTCCAAAGTATTCGCAAACGCCCTCTCAGTTGTATCGAGAGAGGCAAGTTGCAGTTTGGCCGCGTTTTGCTTTTGCCGCTTATTCGAAACAGCAAATGCTGAAGGTGTGGTAAAGCTGCGGATCACCCCGCGCTCGACGAGATTCTTCCAATGCGTGTCGAGCGCGGCCCAACGTGAACTGGCGGTTTCAGCATCGGGAGCATTGACGATGAGTAGAATTGGCTCAATTTCCGCCGCCGGGATCTTTGACCTAATAGCCTTTAGCGCCTTGCCTGCCTGGCTCTGCTCAGGCTCAAGCGATTTTGGATCCACATCGAAATGTAGATATCCAATCGGCAGAAACGCCATGCTCGTCAACGCGGTCAGCACTGCGGAGGAAAAGAATAGAACCGCCCGAGAACGCAGTAGAAGAAAATCAACGAGTCCGAGTGTCGCCGCCCGGAGAGGATCCATTCTTACCGGTCTGTGTTTGTCTCCGATAAACGTAAAAAAGGCGGTCATCATCAGCGCCGCCGCGAAGCAGATGCCGACCGCAATCAATACGCCGAGTTGCGCAAATCCCGCGGTATCGCTGCGCAGGAGACAGAGAAATGCGGCAGCCGTCGTGATGGCTCCGAAAAACACAGCGCTCGAGAGACGCTGCAGCGAATGCGCGACCGCTTGTTCGTGACTTTCTCCGTGGTCGCGACAGTTCTGGTAGTTCCCGAAGAGCAGCATGCCGAAATCCACACCCAGGCCAACCAGGATGGAGCAGAATCCAATCGTGATGAGATTCAGCTCACCGAGAAACACCCCTCCTACTGCAATCGCCGCGAGGCATGCGAAAAGCAAGACATGAATAATCGCGAAAAGAGGTCGCAAACGCCGGAATCCGATCGCAAAGATTATGGCGACGATCACGAGGGAGCTCAAAAGGGTAGAAACAACATCGAAGAGCATTGTGGCCGACATTTCCGCGACGTACGGAGTGCGTCCGGTGACCAACACCTGTGGTGGGTCGCCATCCGCCCACGTAGTGCGGACTGAATCGATAAACGCCTCGACTTTTTTCATCATCTCCCGGCACGATTGCGTGCCCAGATCTTCCTGATTGGTAATTACCGGAATGATTCGCAGCGTGCCGTCGGGAGAACTCAGCGGTTCATTCTGCTCGAGCGTCGATGTTTGAGCGAGAGGCGCGAGCGCCAGCCCTACGATCCCGAGCGGGTCGAAGCTCAGCTCCATCTCCGCTTTCGGAGAACCTGCACCGATCTCGGTACGCAGACGAGCCATGCGATCCTCGATCGCATCCGGGGAAAGCTTCGCCAGAGCCCGATCAAATTGTTCCGGCGGAAGATTCAAAAGGAGCGGCAACGAGAGATCCTGCAAGCCGGCAAAGCCTTCCGGAGTTTCGTTCGGCATTTCGGCCATGACCCGACTCACCCAGGGTTGCTGCCTCGCAAGATCCGCAAAATGAACGACAAAATCATCCAGAGCGCTCTTACCGGAATCATCGAGCACTACGAAAGTGAGTTCCCGGGACTGTGCAAACTCATCATTGAATAGCTTTAGCGCCTGCACGGAATTGAAGTGGCGCGGTAGCAGGTTGAGCACCTCCGAGTCGAAGCGAAGCAGAAAAACGATCACGAGCGCGGATCCGATAGCGATCGCGAGAACCACCCCGTGAATTAGCCTCTGGCGGCGACAGACGACACGGGCGACCCTTTCGGAGACAGGTAACGACGTCATTGGATGAAACGCAAAGCGCCGGGCGATAGATTCAACATCCGTTCCGACTACGCTCCGAAATGGAACGCGAAGGTTTCGTCCGAATCCGCAACCCGTACCTCGAGGCGGGTTAATCGCCCGCCAGAATGAATCGAGTTCGCCGTCCAGGTTTCACCTTGGAGAACTCCAGATTCCACCGTAGCCGCTGCAAAAACTTCCGGCAGAACAAACCATCCGGCGATTCCCGCGGGGGCTTTCTCTGTCGCCCCCTGCCAACGGCCGCGAGCGATCATGCCTTCTGCGGTGCCTCGATCGCCGCCTACGCGCAGACGCATTAGGGGAAATCCCGGTCCGCTGAAGAATTCTATCTGGAGATGCTCCGCCGTCGCTGAGCGAACGATTACTTCCCCGATGATAGGATTTACGGCACCGGAATAGCGCAATTGCCCATGATAAGTGACGCTTCGGCCGATAGGCTGAGTGATTTCCGGGGATGTCTGACACGCAGTAAACGAAAGAAGCGTAGTGAGAATAAGAAAAGCGGGCGTCGGAATCTTCACGTGGTCTTCAAGACAGGCGGTGTCAGTGTGATACGAGGCACGAGCGGATAGAATTTCTGAATAAACACGACAAGATAAAATATCTGCAACCGCCACCAGACTCCAAAGCTATGCCGCAGGTCCCCTGAAAGCACGGAATTGATCGCGGGTACGAGATCGAGGGGGCCTCCCTCTGGATTAGTGAATACTTCAATGAATTCCTGGCTGTACCACGCATTCACGAAGCGCTGATACTTCCGCATCACGCGACGGATGTTTCGCTCATAGCGCGAGAAAAGAGCGGCCCGGCGTGCAGGGTTCTCCAATGCAACCTGAATGGCGTTGGCGCATTCCTCTCCTGAATGGATGGCGAGAAACACACCGGTGCTGAAGATTGGATCGATGAACCCGGCCGCGTCTCCCGCAAGCATCCACCGATCACCGGTCATCCGGTCCATTGTGTAGGAATAATCACCGGCCCCGTAAACCTCGCTTACGCGCTGGGGGGCGTTACCCATGAGTCCGCGAGTTGCCGGTTCTGCGGTTAGAAATTCCTCGAGAATCGCTTCCCGCGATTTCTTCAAGGATCGGAAGTCCTTTGTGTTCATAACCATCCCGATGCTTGTCGTCGTTTCTGAAACGGGGATGTACCAGGTACCAGGCGCTTGCGCCGCGGATCAGCCGAATTAGTTGCCTGTCCTCTTCGCCCGATTGGGGCAAACCGGTGAAATGCGCATACAGGGAAAACTTCTGCAGGTGTTCGATCGGGCGCTTGATCTTAAAGTGATTGCCCAACACGGAATGTCGTCCGCTGCCGTCGATTACGTAGGCTGCTCGTAAATCGGCGATCTCACCGGAATTCGTGGTAATTGTGAGAAGCGCTCCGGCTTCGCTGAAACTTACTTTTTGAACCGTGACTTCCTCTGCCAGCTCTGCCCCGTTCTTGCGGGCATTATCCAGAAGGATTTGGTCAAATTCCGATCGGCGAACCTGAAACGTGTAGGGCGCTGTTTTCTTGAACGCCTTTTCAAAACGAAAGTTCACTCGTCGCGTTCCGCAGCTCGTCACAATTTCACCGCCAAATTTTTTTAAAAAGCGACCCTCCAGTCTGTCCAGAATTCCGAGGCGATCGAAGGCCGACATGCTAAACGGCAGAAGCGACTCCCCAATGTGGAAACGCGGAAATTTCTCCCGTTCTACAATCAGTACACTATGGCCTTTCCGAGCCAGAAATGTCGCTGCAGTGCTGCCCGCCGGGCCTCCGCCGATGATGACAACGTCGTAACTCCTTCGCATGGAAATCGGAGATGCTAGCAGGTATACGAACGAAGGAAAGGAACGGGTGCCATTCTCCGCTTAAGCAGGTGCGGCGGCAATTCCGAGCTCAGAGTGCAGGACGCCTTTTTCGCGCTGAAGCAGGTTTGCGAGTTCCTGGATCACTTTTGCCTGGCCTTTTACCAGAATCGCTTCCGCACAGAGATCGGCGTCGAGATGAATGTGCACCGTGGCTTGGACGACGTTGTGAAAATGATGCTGGAGATGGGTGAGCCGATCAGCGAGTTGCCTCTTGTGATGATCGTAGACAAGCGTGATCGTTCCGACCACCTGCCGGTTCGAATCCCAGCTTTCCTGAACGAGCCTTGCGCGAATCAGATCCCGGAGAAACTCCGAGCGATTGCTGTATTCGCTCCGTGCAACCAGAGCCTCGAGTTGGTCGAAAAGCTCCTTTTCCAGGGAGATGCTCGTGCGGACGAGGTCCGAAGAATCGGAAGTCCCTTGTTTGACCGGACGTGCCGCGGTTTTCATGGTTGTGACGCTAGCTGGTTTCGACCTTCGCGGGAAGCGCGTCGTAAGACATTAGTGGGTACTACGAATTTTTCAAAATTCCTACAATAGCGCTTGACCTGCGTCGGATCTAAGCGCTGAGTGTCGTTTTCAATAATCCTGATTGTGCCCCGACCGAAGCGATCGTTCTTGAGCCGCCCGCCTCTTTAAGCTCTGTGCATATAGCTGATGGAATTCTCACTGCCCCTGTCGCTGTCGGTTCAGCTCTTATCGCTGCCGCCGGGGTTGGCATCGGATTGAAGTCTCTGGATCCCGATGAGATGCCAAAGGTGGGGATGCTCGCCGCTGTCTTTTTCATCGCGTCTCTGATTCACGTCCCTGTGGGATTCTCCAGTGCTCACTTGCTGATGAATGGAATTGCCGGTCTGCTCCTTGGTTGGGGGGCATTTCCGGCGATCTGTGCCGCATTATTCCTGCAGGCTATCCTTTTTCACTTTGGCGGACTCGTGTCTCTCGGAGCAAATACGCTGAATGCGAGCCTCCCCGCCGTGCTCTGTTATTACCTGTTTGCCTCGCGAATCCGGAAGGCGAGCAGCTACAAGATGATTTTCTTTTTCGCTGCTTGCGCAGGCGCGTTCTCGGTGCTGGGAACAGGGGTCATGATCAGTCTGTCGTTGCTCGCAAGTGGAGGAAGGTTCGCTATTCCTGCTTCGGCAGTCTTCGCGACCCATATTCCGATCATGCTGGCGGAGGCTTTCGTCACAGGCGCCGCCGTCCGCTTCCTCGCCCAGGTCCGCCCCGAAACGCTTTATGGTCGTTCCATGACGTTATGAAAATTCAAGTTCTGCTCCTGCTGCTAATCGCTTGCGTGACGGCCGAGTCGTTCGGTCACAATATTCAAATTTTTGCAGGAAATGAGGGGACGGAAATCTCAGGCTACGTCTATTTCTCCGACGGGGGACGGGTGCGCGACGCGAACGTCAAGGTTTTCACCAACGAGGGAGAGTTGATTCTGCAAACACGGACGAACCAGGAAGGCGTGTTTCGATTTACGGCGAATCAGGGAATGGATCTCACCGTTGTAGCAGACACGAAGGATGGGCACCGGGCGGAATGGAGTGTGAGGGCGAATGAAATACCCGAATCCCTGCCGGATCCAACTGTCTGGAAAGAAGGCCATTCCGATCCGACTTTGGCCAATGGTAAAAATGGAAATCTGGAGCTGCGTAGGATGATTCGGGAAGAATTGAGACCATTGGAAGCTCAGTTCACCCGGAGGAACGAAGAATTCGAACGTTTCCGCAATGAGATCAGATGGCGGGACATTGTGGGAGGCATCGGTTACCTGATTGGCATTGCTGGAGTTGCCTGCTGTTTGCGAGGAAGGAGGCAGCGGAGCCAGGAATGATCGTCTTTCACAAAGCACCGGCGAGCGTGATAAGTCGTCTCGATCCGAGAACGAGACTCATCGTCGCGCTGGCATTCGCGCTCACGGTTTCGTTCTCGCTGCAACCGGTGGCATTGGGCGCTGCGTTCGTCGTTGCGATTTCGGCTGCGTATGTCGCGCGCGTGGATTGGCGGCGAATGGGCAAGGTGCTGGTTACGGTGAATTTCTTCCTTCTCTTCTTAACGACTGGTCTTTCGCTCGATCCTTTTCTAACGAGTGGTGAAGCTTTTCTGAGCCGTGAGGGCCTCGAGCTTGGTGCTGCTATCGCCGCGCGGACGAACGCGATTCTGCTCGCGATTGCCGCCCTGCTGGGAACCATGGAGCCGGCTCATCTTGGTTTGGCAATGGATCAACTGCGTGTCCCATTCCGATTTACGCAGACGTTTCTTTTCATGATCCGATACATTGAGGTGATCCACGCGAAATACCATCGTCTACGGGATGCGATCGCGGTACGCGGGTTCCGTCCGCGGTGGAATCGGCATACGCTGCGAACCTACGGGTATCTTATAGGAATGCTGCTGGTGCGCAGTTTTGACCGTGCGGACCGCATCCAGGATGCGATGAAGTGCCGCGGTTTCCATGGGCGTTTTCATGTTCTCTTCCCATTTCGATTCGAACGGCGGGATGCCGCGTTTTTGGCGCTTTCCACAGCGGTTTTCTTGGCGATTATCGCGCTCGATGGTCCGCAGGGGGACTTGCTGTCTCATATAGCCAACAAGACTCCTGAAATCGGTTTGTCCCGCGTCTACCGGTAACTGACCGAACTGTTGTGGGCGTCAGACCAGATTCAGGCTCTCTTTTTTGTTCGCCTCCGTTGCTGGAATTGCGGGGCATCGGTTTCCGGCATCAATCGCAAGTGCCGCTTTTTTCAGGGGTAAACCTCGCCATACGCGAAGGTGAGCGTGTCGGTCTGGTCGGTGCGAATGGCTGTGGAAAAACTACGCTGCTGCGAATAATGGTTGGGCTATTGAAACCCTCTCAAGGCGAGATAATTGCCTTCGGCTCTGTCAGAAGGGACGAGCGAGATTTCGTCGAGGTTCGCGCCCGTGTGGGTCTCGTATTTCAAGAATCAGATGACCAACTGTTCTGTCCCACGGTTCTCGATGATGTGGTCTTCGGACCGTTGAATCTGGGTCGCTCCCCTGAAGAGGCACGCGAGATCGGGTTGAAGACTCTAAATCAGGTCGGGCTTTCAGGGTTCGAGGACCGGGTCACCTACCGTCTTTCCGTTGGGCAGAAACGGCTTGTTTCCCTGGCCTGCGTCTTGAGTATGGAGCCCAGGGTCCTTCTTCTCGATGAACCGACAAGTGGACTGGATGAAGCGGCTTCCGGACGCATCCTCTCTATTCTGAGGAGGTTACCGCTTGCAATGGTCGTAGTCAGCCACGAGAAACCTTTCATCGAGTCGCTTGCGGAAAAGGTGGTTGTCATCAAAGAGGGGAAACTCGTCACGGAGACTTACGGGGCTGATCCAGTCGTCTAAATGAAATCGTTTTCAGTATCATTCTCCATGGTGAAGAATTTATCGCAGCGGAGCTAAAAAAATTGTTGTGTTATCGATTCGTTATGTGAAGATCCGCACTGGAAGCAGCCAGATAATTGGCGTGCTTGAGGAAAAAAACACAACCAACATAAAGGAGTAAGTATAACAATGAAAAAGACAGTATTAGCTGCTGTTGCGTGTCTGGCGCTTGCCGGCACAGCCTTCGCCGGGTCGTATGAACCGATGAAGGAAATGAAGGAGATAGTCCCGCCTCCTCCTCCGACCTGCTTCTCGGATACCGAGTTTCAGCTCGATTTCTTCGGGACATACAACTGGACCATTAATCCTAACGCGTACCACGACAATGCCGGTGGCGGTGTCGCCGCGAATTTCATCTTCGCGCGCTACTTTGGTATCGGTGCGGATACGAACCTGTTTTCCGGTGGCGCAAATGGCGTTTGGCAGAGTACCGGTTACTTGATCCTTCGTTACCCGATCGACAGCGCCTGCGTGGCTCCGTATGCTCTCGGAGGTGGCGGTTATCAGGTTGATGGTACTGGCGAAGGCCTCTGGTTTGTGGGTGGTGGACTCGAGTGGCGTGTTGTTCCGCATAGCGTGGGTCTCTTCACCGAAGGTCGTTACAATTGGGCGGAAACCAATGACACTGCGCAGCTTCGCGCAGGTCTGCGTGTCGTATTCTAACGCTTACAGCGGGTAAATCTCCGCATTTAATCAAAAGCGCCGTGGTCGAAAGATCACGGCGCTTCTTCTTTGGGCGCCTGCCAGGGCGCACCCACCTGGGGGTTCGAGTCCCCTGCACGCCTGTTCAGCGGAAGTGAGAGCCAAGGTCATTCGTCGCAGGCGGAGTCTGCGGTAAATCGAGGCGGAGCGACGAACTCCTTCTTTCTTCTGGTGACGTTGCTTGAGTTCTGAACAGAGAATCACGGGCTTGCCAAAGCGCGCGAACGTTGCAATATCGACACCGTTATGCCCGAACCAATTCGCGAAATCCGGAAATTACTTCCTGGCGACCGCCGAATCGTCCGTCGGCTTTGCTGTGATACGGGCTATCTCGGTAACCCGATAGATCCCGTGTTTGAGGATCGCGAGTTATTTGCAGATTATCTGACTGCGTATTACACCGACTGGGAGCCCGAGTCTTCGTTTGTGATCGAACTGGACGGAGAAGTAAAAGGATATCTGCTTGGTTCGCGGCACCCGTTTAGGCAGCAGGTGCACAGCTTTTATCAGAACCTCAGTCTTTTTTCTCGCGGTTTATTCCGTTATGCACGCTACAACGCGGCATCGAAGAAGTTCGTTCACTGGATACTTTTTCAGGGTTGGAAAGAAGTTCCTGCGGCTCCGCGCCGCACCGCGCACTTTCACATCAATCTGCTCCCGGAAGTCCGCAATGTTGCGTCGACTCGAGCGCTAATGGATGCCTATCTCGACTATCTTCATGCGCATGGGGAGAAAAGAGTGTTTGGACAGATGATTGTCTTCGAAAGCCGTCGAGGAACTCGAATGTTTGAGCGCTACGGATTCAAGGTCCTGAACAAATCAGAGATTACAAAATACAGGGACATGTATCCTGAACCTGTATATCTTTGCACGGTGATAAAGGATCTGGACGAGAATGCGCAACTCTATGCTCGAGGCGGACGGGCTTAGCGGGCGTGGTGCGTCGTTGAACAGGTCATTGAGGCTCTCCCAGTCGAGGAACTGGATCGATTTCCAGAGTTATCGCCATTCCTGCGATACAAGGCTAGAATCTATTGACATCGACCCGGGTGCATTTCGGCTGTCTCTCGCTCGAGAATGATCATGCCGAAACCGAGTGTGCCAAGAAAGAAAAGGTCGTCCGGGTTTTCCGAACGACCTTTCCGCTGATTAGTTACTGTGATTTAGGCCGACGGGCTACTCCAAAGCCGCTTGTGCTGCTGCCAAACGGGCAACCGGCACACGGAACGGACTGCAACTCACATAGTCGAGACCAAGCTTGTGACAGTAAACGACCGAAGACGGGTCACCGCCGTGCTCGCCGCAAATGCCGAGCTTGATGTCCTTTTTGACTTTACGGGCTTTGTCGATTGCAATCTCCATCAATTGACCCACTCCGTCTTGATCCAAGGTTGCGAAGGGATTCTTGGAATAAATTTCGTTCTCCCGGTAGGAGTTTAGGAAAGAGCCCATATCGTCACGGCTCACTCCTAACGCCGTTTGGGTGAGATCGTTTGTACCGAAGCTAAAGAACTGCGCGTAGGCTGCAATCTCGTCCGCAGTCAGCGCGCCGCGAGGAACTTCGATCATAGTTCCAACAAGATACTCAAACTTGGCCCCTGTCTCCTCCATGACTTCGGCTGCCACGCGATGGATAATTTCGGACTGCAACTCGAGTTCTCTCGCGTAGCCCACCAGAGGGACCATGACCTCGGGCTTTACTGGAACGCGCGCCTTGACGCATTCTGCCGCTGCCTCAAAAATCGCACGCGCCTGCATCTCGGCGATCTCCGGATAGGAAATGGCGAGACGACAGCCGCGATGGCCGAGCATCGGGTTGAACTCGTGAAGCTCACTGACCCTTTGGGCGATTTTCTCTATTGCGATTCCAAGTTTCTCGGCGAGATCATTCTGCTGCTCGTACGTCTGAGGAAGGAATTCATGCAGCGGGGGATCCAGAAGGCGGATTGTGGCCGGGAGTCCCTGCAACTTCTCGAAAATGCCACGGAAATCTTCCCGTTGGTATGGAAGAAGTTTTGCCAGTGCCGCTTTGCGATCCTCGATGTTCGCTGCCAGGATCATTTCGCGCATCGCGTCGATTCGATCACCTTCAAAGAACATGTGTTCCGTGCGGGTCAGACCGATTCCCTGAGCACCGAAGGCAAGCGCAACTTCAACCTGTTCAGGAGTATCGGCGTTCGTACGAACCCCCAGCCTGGTCGCTTCGGTGCACCATTTCATGAGCTGGTTGAACATTTTGAACTTCTGAGTCTTGCGGGCCTCTTTGTCATTGTTTAACAGACCGGTGATGATTTCGGACGGAGTCGTATTGATCTCACCGCCGTAGACCGTCCCGGTTGTGCCGTCGATGGAAATAAAGTCCCCCTCAGCAAAGGTTTGACCACCGGCTCTAATTTCCCGATTGGCGTAATCAACTTCAATAGCGGAAGCGCCGCAGATGCATACTTTGCCCATCTGTCTCGCGACGAGTGCCGCATGCGACGAAACGCCGCCGCGGGAGGTCAAAATGCCTTCTGCAGCGATCATGCCACGCAAGTCTTCCGGAGATGTCTCAGTGCGAACGAGAATCACCTTTTCACCTTTATCCTCTGCGGCCGCGGCCCGGTCAGCGTTCAGATAGATTTTTCCAGTTGCCGCGCCCGGCCCTGCAGGAAGACCGGTTGCAATGGGCACTGCCTTTTCGATTTCCGCGGGATCGAAGACGGGGGCGAGAAGTTGATCAAGTTGATTGGCAGGATTCTGCTTCAGCGCCGTCTTCCAGTCGATGAGGCCCTCCTTGTACATGTCCATGGAGAACTTCAGCGCAGCCATTGCAGTGCGTTTTCCGTTTCGTGTCTGAAGCATGAAGACCTTGCCGTCCTGAATCGTGAATTCAAAGTCCTGGACGTCCTTGAAGTGCGATTCGAGAGTATTACGGATTCGATCCAGCTCCTTGTAGCACTTGGGCATGACTTTCTTCATGTCCGTCACGGGTTCCGGTGTTCTAACGCCCGCGACGACGTCCTCTCCCTGGGCGTTCACGAGATACTCTCCGTAGAACTCCTTCACACCATTAGCCGGGTTTCGGGTGAAAGCCACCCCCGACCCGGAGGTTTCACCGGTGTTTCCGAACACCATGGCCTGCACGTTTACTGCAGTACCCCATTCGGCGGGAATGTGGTATTTGCGGCGGTATACAATCGCACGATCGGTCATCCAGGAACCGAATACCGCACTAATAGCACCGTCGAGTTGGTCCCAGGGACTTTCGGGGAAATCATGCCCTGTGCGCTCTTTCACTAGTGTTTTGAAACGCGAGATGATCTCTTTGAGATCATCAACGTTGAGTTCGGTGTCCTTGAAATCCTTGTGGTACTTTTCGTGTTTAAAATCCTCAATAACGGCCTCGAAGGGTTCGTGATCTTCGCTAGGCATTTTTTGCACGCCGAGCACGACGTCGCCGTACATCTGGACGAACCGACGGTAGCAGTCGTAAGCAAAACGTGAATTTCCGGTGGCACGTTCAAGCGACTGTACGGTGGCGTCGTTCAGGCCGAGGTTCAGGATCGTGTCCATCATACCGGGCATGGAATCGCGGGCACCCGAACGGACGGCGACAAGAAGGGGGAATTCCTTCGAGTCGCCGAATTTGTGGCCCATGATTCGCTCCATATTTCTAATGCCCGCCTCAATCTCATCTTGGAGCGTCTTCGGATACGTTCGCTTGTGTTTGTAGAAATAGGTGCAGACTTCCGTTGTGATCGTAAATCCGGGAGGAACGGGAAGATCGATCCGCGTCATCTCGGCAAGGTTTGCGCCTTTGCCGCCAAGGAGCGGTTTCATCTTTCCGTTTCCATCGGCTTTGCCGTTGCCCCACCTGTAAACGAGTTTTTCTTTTTGTGATTGCTTGTTGAGGGAGGCGGACTTGGTCTTCTTAGTATCTGTGGCCATAGGTTGAATCGGTTAGAGGTTGTCTTAATTGACTGAAGAAAGAGGATTACGCTATTGGGAAGAGGCTTCGGGGCTCGATCTCACGACGAAATCAAATGCCTCAACGAATTCGTCCAATCCGGTGCTTGGAATGATCACTGCATTTCGACGTCCATGTGCTTCCTCCGTGATCCGCACGAATCGCCCGCGTTCATTTTCACGAAATTCGATGATAAAATGTTTGCGCTCGATCTGAACGTCTCGAGTTGCGATGAGGTTATCCATGACTTCGACTCTACTCCTCTCAGGTGAACCCCGCTGAAAAGGGAACCGAAATGTATGACACGAAGATCGGTTACGGTAAACAGGAATATTAGGGCCACATATTGTGTGTGCCCGGCAAACTTGACTCGTTGATTCAGTATGTCGGAGATTTCAACCACTGCGGTCATCAGCGCGACGAATCTAAGCCTGGCCTTTGGTACGCAGGTCCTTCTCGACGAGGCTACCCTTGCGATCAACGAAGCGGAACGGGTGGGTCTTTTCGGAAGAAACGGTTCTGGTAAGTCGTCCTTTCTCCGCATTGCGGCGGGTGAAATCCAGCCGGATAGAGGCACTGTTACCCGCCGGGGCAATGTGGGAATCGGTTTCCTGCCGCAAGTGTTCGACCTTGACGAGTCTGCGACGGTGCACGAGAACGTCCGGAACGGAGCGCAGGATGTTCTGAGGCTGCTCGCGGAGTACGAATCATCAGAGCCCGAGTCGAAGCGGAGTGCTGAGCTTCTAGATAAGATCACCCACGCCGACGGTTGGAACCTGGAACATCGGATCCGCGGTCTGATTTCTAATCTCCACGCTCCGGATGAGGAGCGCGTGGTTTCCGCCCTGTCAGGAGGAGAGAAGCGAAGAGTGGCCCTTTGCCGTGCGCTGATCGCCCGTCCGGAAGTGCTAATCCTTGACGAACCCACGAACCACCTGGATACCGGCTCCATTGAGTGGCTGGAAAACTTCCTGAAGCAATACACAGGCACCTGCTTGTTCGTTACGCACGATCGATATTTTTTGGATCGCGTCGCAACACGAATCGTTGAACTGATCCGGGGAAGGTTTGTATCGCATCCGGGAAATTACAGCGCCTATTTGGCGGCGCGAGAGGCGGAAATCGAGCAGGAAGACCGCGCCGAGAGGAAACGAAGAAAACTGATCAGCAGGGAATTGGAATGGATACGGCAAGGGCCAAAGGCTCGACGGACGAAGTCCCGCGATCGGATAAATCGATTTCGTGCGTTGACCGGGGAATCTGGCATTGAGAAAGAGCTGGACGTCGATCTGATTATCCCACCGGCGCCGCGCCCTGCAAATCGAGTCATCGATCTAAAAGGTATTACTGTCAAAGTCGGGGAAACAACCCTCATCGATGGTCTGGATTTAAGTGTTGGAGAAGGGGACCGGATCGGGATCGTCGGTCGCAATGGCTGTGGAAAAACGACGCTTTTGCGTGTCGTCCTGGGTGAACTGGATGTTGAATCAGGAACCGTTCAGCTCGGACCGCGCACCCGGATAAATTACGTCGACCAAGGGCGGTTAATCCTCGATGACGAGAAGACTGTCTACGAGGAAGTCGGTGAGGGGAGAGAAGCTGTGCGGATTGGAAAAGAAACCGTTACCTTGCGAAGCTACCTCAAGCGTTTCCTGTTTACGGACGAGCGCATAAATTCGAGAATTTCCACATTGAGCGGAGGAGAGCGAAGTAGGGTAGTGCTTGCCAAAATACTGAAACGCGCTGGCAACGTTATTATTCTGGACGAGCCGACAAACGATTTGGACCTGAACACGCTGCGTGTGCTCGAGGAGGCGCTCGCGGCGTTTCGGGGAAGCCTTCTCGTTGTCAGTCACGACCGTTATTTTCTGAATCGAGTCTGCACCAGCATATTGGCTTTCGAGGGACAGCACGGCATTGAGCGTTTTCCGGGGGATTACGATTATTACCTCGAAAAGAGAGCGGAAAGACCCTTGGAGAATGTTCCGGAATTTTCGACGAAGGAGAAATCGAAGCCGCCTTCGAAGTTACCGGTTATAACGGATTCTGGAAAAGTTCGAAAACTGAAATGGAAGGAAGAACGAGAACTGGAAAGTATGGAGGACAGGATTCTGAAGGCGGAATCCGAAGTGGCCAGACTCCAAGAAACGTTCGCCTCTCCCGATTTTTACGAAAAACACGGGCATGAGTGGAGGGAACTGGAGGCGGAACTCGCTTCTAGCCGTGATACGGTCGCGCGACTTTACTCGCGATGGGAGGAACTGGAGCGGATTCGCTCAAATAGCGAGAACTCGCGGTAGCAATATTTCAATGCTCGGTATCGAATCTCGAACAGGCATGCTTTCTTTGATCTGAAACCTTGTCGGAATTCATCATAATGCCCGACGGTTGCGGCGAAGGCGGAGCATCGAAATTGGGTTCTTCCGAGCTCCCTCCTCGTAGGACACCTATTTCAGAGAGCGGGCAGCGGGAATCGAACCCGCATAGCCAGCTTGGAAGGCTGGAGCTTTACCATTAAGCTATGCCCGCGAAACGATGCAGAATGTGGTTGCTAGCCCGCTAATACGCAAGCTCTAAGTTGAGCGCGGGCAGGATGATGAAATTCCAGCCATCGGGCGGACTCAGGCGGCCTCCTGTTGATCGTCAGAAGGGCTTTCTGCGTCCTTTCTGAAGTGCAACTGCGCGATCCTCCGTCCGTCGGTTTGTGTAATTGTGACCAGATAGTCCTCGATTCGTGTCTGCTCGCCCTGTTTCGGGAGATGCCCCAGCAAATGGGTCACATAACCACCGACCGTGCTCACGTCGGGACTTTCGATGTCGAGACCGACGAGATCCTTTAGTTCATAGAGTCCCAGGAGGCCGTCTACCACGAACTCATCTTCAGTGATTTTCCTGTATTCCGGCTTCTCGGCGTCGAATTCATCCTGAATGTCTCCTACCAGTTCCTCGAGAACGTTGTCCAATGTGACCATGCCCACGGTTCCGCCATACTCGTCGACCACCAGAGCGATGTGGGCATGCTTCGAAAGGAAGAACGACAACAATCTCTCCAAGGGCATCATTTCCGGAACTGGGAGAAGCTCTCGCCTGATGTCGGCGAGGCTTGGGTTCTCTTCGCGTACCAGCGTGAGGATATCCTTGATATGGACAAGGCCGATCGTGTTGTCGAGATGCCCTTCGGAAAGAGGGAAGCGAGTATGGCGCGACCTCTGAGCGAGTTCGAGATTTTCCTCGAAAGTGTCTTCGGTGTTGAGGTAAACAACATCCCCACGCGGGGTCATGATATCGCGAACAACGCGGCGCTTCATATCCAGGGCGTTCATTAGAATTTCACGCCCCAGGGGGGACACTTCCTCGGCCTGTTCACTTTCAGTAAGAATGACGCGAAGTTCCTCTTCAGAATGAGCAAGCTCAGTCTCGCTGACCGGATCGATGCGGAAGAAGTATTTCAACACTTTATTGGCGGTCCCGTTCAATACCCAGATGGCGGGCTTAAATACGACGTAAAACCATTCCAGCGGACGGCTCACCCACAGGGTCGTTCCTACCGATTTCCTGATTGCCAGGGATTTCGGAGTGAGTTCGCCCAGCACAATGTGCAGGAAAGTGATCGTGGAGAAAGCGATGACGAAACAAATCGCATGAAGCAGCGCCGGGTTATCTATGTCCAATCTGACGAACATTGGAGATACCATAGCGGCCAGAAATGGTTCTCCCAACCAGCCGAGCCCAAGGCTTGCGAGGGTGATTCCCAGCTGCGTGGCCGAGAGATATGCGTCTAGATGTGTCGTTACATGCCGCGCGAATTCGGCCTTTCTGTTTCCTTCCTCAATGAGCGCTTCGAGCTGACTCGAGCGCACTTTTACGATCGCAAATTCTGAGGCGACGAAAAATCCGTTGAGGAATACGAGAAAAAATATGGCGACGATCTGTAGAAAGATCACTTCGCCAGAGGCCCATTCGGTTGCCAGTTCCTCGCTTGCAGCAAGGAAAAGCAGCGTGTTCATCTTCGTGATTTCCAGGGAAAAAAAGCGGCTCGCAGACAGCGCCTGCGAGCCGAAAAATCAATTATCCCTCAACGAAATTACCAGCTCGATTTGGTTACTCCGGGGATCAATCCAGCCGACGCCAGCTCGCGAAATGCAATGCGCGAGAGTTGGAAACGGCGCATGAAAGCGCGTCGCCTTCCGCTGGCCTGGCAGCGATTGGTGAGCCGGGTCGGACTTGCATTGCGCGGAAGCTCGCTGAGGCCCACGTAGTCTTTGTTCCTCTTTAAATCCGCGCGAATCCCGGCATATTTTTCTACCGTTGCAGCGCGATGTTTCTCTCTTTCAATCCAGCTCTTTTTTGCCATAAGCGGCTATGAATTTAGACGATTGCGATCGCTTGGCAATTGATAATCAAAAAAAACCAACCGAGATCGGTGTTCAAGGCGACTCGAGAAATTCCCCAATGCCACGGAACTTCTTGTATCGTTCCGACAAAAGATCGTTCAGCGGAATTTTGGTGATCCGCTCCAGATTCGTCACAATCGCTTCGCGGAGACTGGCCGCCGCTTCTTCAGGTGCCCGATGAGCACCGCCAACCGGCTCCGGAACCACGCCGTCGATAAGTCCGAGTTTCTGCAGATCGTTTGCGGTTAGCTTTAGAGCCTCTGCGGCTTCCGGGGCATGCTTACGATGTTTCCACAGGATCGCGGCGCAACCTTCAGGGCTGATGACCGAATAATACGCGTTTTCCATCATTAGAACCGCATCGGCCACACCGATAGCTAGAGCGCCTCCGGATCCACCCTCTCCGATAACGACCGATATAACCTGTGTTTTGAGGACCATCATTTCCCGAATGTTCACCGCAATGGATTCAGAAATGTGACGTTCTTCAGCTCCGATTCCGGGGTAGGCACCAGGCGTGTCGATCAAGCAAATCACCGGCAGCTTGAATCTCTCTGCCAGACGCATAAGGCGGAGCGCCTTCCGGTAACCCTCGGGGTGGGCGCTCCCGAAATTTCGCTTAAGGTTTTCTTTTACATCCCGGCCCTTCTGATGACCAATCACGATGCATTTGAAATCGCCAATTCTCGCGAATCCGCCGGGCATGGCGGGATCGTCTCCGTAAAGGCGGTCTCCGTGTAATTCGACGAAGTCCGTGAAGGCATCGCGAATGTAATCGAGAGCAAATGGGCGGCCGGAGTGGCGGGCAATTTGCACACGCTGCCATGCTGTCAGCCCGCGATAAATCTCCTTCTTCATTTCGTCGATCTTCTCCTCCATCCGTTTCACCTCCGAATCCAGATCCAGATTATTGGCGTTCGTGCTTTTGCGAAGATCCTCGAGTTTGCGTTCGAGATCGGCGATTGGTTTTTCGAAGTCGAGGGGGTGGACTGTCATATCGATTATTCTACTCGAGTGTGACTGGCGTGCCGCGGCTTACAAGCACAGCAATTTCATCCATGTCGCGGAATTTCAAGCCAAGTCCGGCTGGTGGAATATCTCTTGTCGGGACTTCCGTTCCTTCGTCCGGTGCAGAATAAAGCGTTAAACCGGGTAGTGACGTCATTACCCAACGAGCGCTTCCCGCATATTCCGGATCCCCAATGCGAAGACGTTTACCACTTTTCCACGCGATTTTTTCCCGTACCTCACCCCGGGAAGGCGCATTACCCCGCTGTAAGGGCAGCTTCCATTGCTGGACCGCGTACTCTTTGAAGAATCTGTCTTTATTGTAAAGAGTCACCGTCTGATTTTCACGATCGACAGCCACCGAAAAATCCAGCTGCGGAATCAAAAAGCGTTCGCCAATGTTGATCATAACCGTCTCCAGATTGTTCGAACGCATGATCAGCTCTGTGGTTGAATCAGTCCGGGAAGCGATCCGATTCAAAGTGTCCCCGGATTTTACCATATATTCCACCTTTTCCGGATCTTCGTACTGGGAGAAGATGATGTCGGTGTTGATCTCGCCAAGGTCCTTCTTCGCATCGTTGGCAACTGTGGAGTACGGGTTTGTCTCGAGAAAATCCAGGTAGGCTTTTCGAGCTGCGACGAGATCTCCGCTCTCTTTCATCATCCGGATCTTGCGATATTCGGGAACGCTGTGATCCGGAGGAGGCGTCGGTGTTGGCGTAGGAGGCGCATTCCTCTCGGCTTCGAGCTCGAGTTTCGGGCGAAAGATGAGATCGTAGGTAAAATATCCGCCAGTGCCGAAAATCACGAGAGCGAGAATAATAATTATGAGGGCTTTAATCATGCCAATCCCCCGGGAAATAGGTCGTAGTGTGGATGTTGAGCCCCGATTGATGATTGATCAATCATCGATTCTTCGCAGACTTGCTCGAGATCTAGAAGAGGCCGTCCCGACGGAAATCCCCGAGATTCCCGCCGGCCGACTTTTGAATCATTTCGATCGTGAACTTCAACAGGCAAACCTCCCAGGCATCATCGACGCCCTGAATGACAGTGCTTAGCGGGTCGTTATCCGCGTCTATTTTTGCGCGAATCTTGTCGACCACCTGCAGCACCGGGCTATGCACGACGCTCTCCACGACATCGGTTTTCCTAAAATTAAACCCGTATTTCAGGACGGAGAAGTGATTGCGATTGTCCTGTAACCATCGCGCAAACTCCTGGGCCTTCTCTCCGAACCCTTCGAGCATAAGAGCTGCAAGATGACCGGGCGCAAGGATTTGCGGGCGGTCCGCATGCAGACGCCCGTCGCGAACACGCACATGATCCACGGAATCCATGAGCTCACTCACGAGATAGAACCTGAAACTGGTGTGGCCGAACGTCTGAATCCGAGACTGTGGCTCTACAATCACACGCGTGTTTTCAAGCGCGTACTGAAAATTGTCCTCGTTTAGCATAAGCGTAGAAACGCTAACGTAGCACTGGTCACTACTTTAACCACCGGCGGAACGATGAGGTTTGTCCGTTGAAAGTGATTAATTCGGGATGATCAGAACCTGACCCGGTTTAAGATGCACCGTTCCTTCGAGCGTGTTGAAATTGGCATCTTGAATGTCTTTCCAACGGGCCGAGGTCTTGTAGAATTTTCTGGAGATTGCTGCGAGCGTGTCGCCAGGCTCCACCATATAGGTCCGTGCTCCCTCTGGAATTGGTTTGCGCGTGACTTTTGTGGTATCGACCCCGGCCCTTTTCAGGGCGGCAATCTTTTCCCTTCGCAGATCCGCGATTTGTTCCCTGAATTCAGAATTATTACTGCGCAATTCGATAATCTGCTTCCGAAGTTCGAGGTTTTCATTTCTCAACCTGGCTCCTTCCCTTTGAGTCAATGGAGCGCCTTTAGCCATCATCGTAATCGCTTCCAGCTCTGTTTCCTTAATCCGGTCACGCGCTTCTTTTGCATAGGCGCCTTCCGGTGCAAGCTCAATATAACGCCCGAAATGATGTAGCGCGTCGAGCGGGCTTTTCAGGCGATCATCATAAATGAGCCCAAGCCTATAGTGAATGTCCGCGGTTTCCAGGGTCCCATCGATTGCGCGTTCGTAAAACCGAATGGCTTCGCGGTATTGACCCTCATCGTATTTTTTTTCTCCCTGCTTTATAAGCCTTCTGGGGCCAGGTGTGAAAATGTCACTGCATCCCGCTGCGAATAGCAGTGGTGTGGCGCAGATCAGGAGACGTAGGTAAAAAAGCAGTCGCGCAATCACTTGATCGATTTCTCCAATCTTTCGACGATCGTTTTCAATACTTTGGTTCGAGCATACCATTTGTAATTTGCTCCGATAACCGTCCATGGTGCGAAAGGCGAGGAGGTCTTTTCGAACATTTCCTCGGCTGCCCGATTGTGTTCTTTCCATTTCTTGCGATTCCGCCAATCTTCCTCATTGATTTTCCAGTGCTTATACGGATCTGACTCACGCCGTTTGAAGCGGAAGAGTTGCTCCTCCTTGGAGATTTGCAGGTAAAACTTTAAGATGATCGCACCATCGTCGTACAGCATGCGCTCAAAGTCACTGATCTCCTCATAGGCCCGCATCCATTCGTCATTGGTGGCGAACCCCTCTACCCGTTCCACCAGCACCCGGCCGTACCAGGAGCGGTCAAAAATTGCAAGTTGGCCGTAATGCGGGAGCTTTCTCCAGAATCGCCAGAGATAGTGATGCGCATACTCCTCGGCGGTCGGTTTTACAACCGAATAGACCCGAGCAAGTCGGGGATCCAGACGTTCGACCACCCTCTTTATTACTCCGCCCTTGCCCGCGGCATCCGGGCCTTCGAACACAATGATGATAGCTCGCTTTTTCTCAGCCAGCGTAAGCTGCATTTCGAGCAAACGTAGTTGGAAACCCTTCAGCCTGGATTTGTAATCGGATTCGTCGATCGACTTGTGATTCAGCGCATCCAGAATCATCCGTTTGGATTCCTTGTTGTTCGTGGGCATTGCGCGCCCCTTGTAGCGAGGCGACATCGATACTTCAAGCCAGTGCCCGAACTACTGCGGTATCTCGATCGATTCTTCTTGGAGCATCACAGGAATACCCTCGCGGATTGGGAAAAAGCGCGCCCCGTCTTGCCGGATCAATCCGCTTTGGATCGCTCCTTTCAGGGGGGCGTTGCTTTTGTTCAACAAGACTCCGTCCAGGCGAAGGGATTCCAGACGCTTCACAAGGTCGAGTGGTGCCAAAGCCACACGCTGGCCGCTTTCGGGGCACCGCAAAATCTCGACTAGGGCAGAATCCATCATTTGTTGTCGATCGACGCCTGCGCCCGGTTCAATAGGCAAACCCGTTCTGGCGCACGCGGATCATCGCTTCCTGTTTTTCCTGTTGTAGTAGACCATCCAGCACACGTGCGAGAAACAGTAAATGATCTCCTGCCGGCAAGCTTCCCGCCGGCTCGCAAATCAAAAACGCCAGGGCAGCCGCGAGCTGCGGTACGCCGAATTCGTTCTCAACGACGGCGAGCCCATCGAAGGGATTTGCGATGTCGCTGCGCGAGAATGGCTTTACGAGGGCGCCATTCTGCTTGCTAAGGATGTTCAGGCCAAAGAGCTCGCCGCGTTCGAGTACAGCGCGCAACGGACGGTCCAGTCCCAGGGCAATCGAGATCATCGGAGGCTCGAACCCGGCCTGTTCTACAAAACTGCAGAGCATTCCGATCGGGACATTCTCCACGACTGCCGTGGCAACGAAGATGCCGCTTGGAATCTTGCCCAGTGCGGGAGCGATACGATCGCGGGCGGCCACGCTCAGTAGGTCGGAACGGAAGAATCGATTTCTTTCGCCCAGGCTTCAATTCCTCCCTCGACGTTGGTCAGCTTGGCAAAACCAGCTTCTTGCAGTAGTCGCAGAGCCTTGGCGCTTCGTCCCCCCATCTTGCAGTGCAGGACGATCTCATCTGCACTGTCAAGTTCGCTCATCCGCGAAGGCAATTCGCCGAGCGGAATCAATTTCGAACCCGGAATGCTGCAGATGTCGTACTCGAACTGCTCACGCACGTCCAGGAGCACAAAATCTTCATTTTCATCAAGCCTCCGTTTCAAATCCTGCACGGTGATGGTCGGCAGCGATGCCTCCGCCGCCTCAGCCTCGTCTGCCTGCGGAATCCCGCAGAATTGTTCGTAGTCGATGAGTTCGGTAATCGTTGGGTTCTCACTGCACACCGGGCAGTTAGGATCCTTACGAATTTTGAACTCCCGGAATTTCAATTTCAGAGCATCGAAACTCACTAGTCGGCCAATCAACGGTTCACCTATACCGACGATGAGCTTGATCGCTTCGATTGCCTGAATTACGCCGATTATTCCGGGAAGAACGCCCAGAACGCCACCTTCCGCGCAACTCGGGACCATTCCAGGAGGAGGGGGCTCGGGAAACATGCAGCGATAGCACGGACCGCCCAAATGAGGCGCGAAGGTTGTCGCCTGCCCGTCAAATCGGAAGATTGAGCCGTAAATGTTTGGTTTATTCAGGAAGACACAAACGTCGTTCGAGAGATAACGGGTTGGAAAATTATCCGTTCCATCGATTACGACGTCGTAGTTCCGTGCGATCTCCATTGCATTTGCGCTTGTGAACATCGCATCGTACAACTCAATGTGTACGTTCGGATTGACCTCACGGATCCGGTCTCGTGCCGAATTCAGTTTTTTGCGGCCCACATCCTTGGTTCCATGCAGGATCTGCCGCTGAAGATTCGAGAAATCCACCACGTCGCCATCCACGAGTCCAAGTCGGCCGATACCCGCCGCCGCCAGATAGAGAGCAATCGGAGAGCCCAGCCCGCCGGTGCCGATGCAAAGAATACTTGCTGCCTTGAGGCGTTTCTGTCCTTCCAGGGTCACCTCTGGCATGATGAGATGCCGGGAATAGCGCGCGATCTCGTCATTGCTAAACTCGATTCTCTCGAGCCGTGAAGCGTCGATAATGCTGGTAGCCATAAAAGAAAAAGGGCGAAAACTTAGCACGCCTGACCAGTTTGCAAAGTGTGCGCTCCAGTATCCCGCTTTTCATGAACGGCAATCTCCTTTATTCAATGAGAATGCCATGGCCGAAGCGCACACTTACAGAGACCGCACGCAAGCCTCCGGCGGCCGAACCCGTGGAACCTCCGGCAGCCCAACCCGAGACTCAGCCGGATCTGCTGCCTGAACCTACGCCAACCCTTTCTCCCGATCGTCCCCACGGAACGGATCAACTGGGGCGTCGTCTGCTGGCCGAATGCCTTGCTTCCCAGATTTGCGAGTTGTCGGAGAAAGATGGCGCTTTCTTCCTACACATCGACGGCGTTTCCGGTTCAGGAAAGTCTTCGTTCCTCGATATCCTCCAAAAGGAACTCACCGGTCACTCGGCGGAATCAGCGGAGTGGAATATCGTGCGGATCAACGCACCGCGCGTCTCGGCGAACGGTCCCCTCTGGTGGTCGGTAATGGATGCCGTATTCCGAGGTGTTCTGGCGACGGCACGCACCCCGCAGTCCTCGCGTGTTTCAGGTATTCGGTGGTTCGAATTCGTCTGGCGATTGTCCGCCAGCCATGGTGCGCTTTACCTCGGAATTTCTCTGGCAATGATTTTACTTCTCATTCTTCCGATGAGTGGCGAGTTAAAGGTCCCGATCGTACTTCAGCTTGTTATCGCATTAATCGCCATCGGGGCGCTCCATATTGGTTTTCGAGAATCACTCCTCGCTCGACCTCGACCTGATGGGGCAGGTGGGGACGTTGACCTCGAAGATGTTTCGGAGCATCTCGGGGCTTTGTTTCGCCGCTGCAGCGCAAAGATCGCGGTATTTATAGACGATCTTGAGCAGTGCGAAGACGCCGCAGCTTCGGGGCTCCTGAAAACCTGTGATTTCCTTTTCAGAAATCTGCCGGTGGCTGTCGTGGTTGCAGCCGATCGCCGTTGGTTGTTGGCAACTCTCGAATCGCATTCACCCGCGATGCGGGCCACCAGGGAACCAGGACGCTCGGTTGGGTACCAGATGCTCTCACGAATGTTTCAGCTATCTGTTTCATTGCCCCGCGTTCAAGTCCGCTACGCGACACGGTATTGGCGAACTCTGGTCACGGGGGAGGAGGAGCGGCCCGGGGACGGGCGCGAACATTCGATTGTGCGGATGTCGCTCGATGAAGCGAACTACCTCGGGTTGGGGCGCATCCTCGACCAGAACCCACGCGCCATGAAGCGGTTTCTAAACGCTTACAATATCATGCGATTGATGATTTCCCAGTCGGGAGCAGACGTTCCCGCAATCCAGATCGCCGGCTGGACAGTAATCTGCCTGCGGTGGCCATTAATCGCAGAACACCTTGCCGGGCGCCCAAAGGACGTCGCGCATTTTCGATATGACTCACTGCCCTCTGAAGTTCCGGATCTCGTGCGGGAACTGTTTCTTCTCCCGCCGGTCGTCGCTGTCATGCGTGGCCTGATTCCAGATTCCGCTTTTGACGAAAGGAGCATCCGGGTGCTCACCGAGCCATTCAATAATGGGGGTTCGCACCTGGGGGTCGCATAGGGAGAAACACGTTTTGGAAAATGTGACAGAACTTCAACAGCAGGTTGCGATAGAGTCTCCGGTTGCCGGCCACCCTCTGCAGCCCGGCGGCCACGTCAATGCCATCCATTTGCTCCGGCAGTTTCCCGGCGATTGTTTCGGGTGGCGCGACGACATGCTTTTTCTCCGCGCCGGCGGCTGGTTCTTCGGTTTGCCGAGCCTTGAACCATCGGCGAATTGTATCGTACACCTTTGCCGGGTCGATCGGCTTGGCCACGTGATCGTTCATGCCCGCACTCAAAGCCTTCTCGCGGTCGCCCGCCATGGCATTGGCCGTCATGGCCACAATCGGCAGGTTTGCGAACTCGGGGCGTCGGCGGATCGCCCGGGTTGCCTCATATCCGTCCATTTCAGGCATCTGGATAACAAACTACAAGCCTTCACGGCTCAGACGATAATTTACGCGGATCCTGGTAAGGGGCCGCTCCGGAGCAATCCGTAGCCGCAACACGCTAGGAACCCCAAGCGAACTCGCGGAAGGTGGCAGTCATATTCAACGCAGCATTTCTTTCAACTTGAATACCGAACAGCAGGAAAGGTATCTTGCTCCATGTCACGTATTGTTCGTTTTCATGAGACCGGCGGTCCCGAAGTATTGCGGATCGATGAGGTAGATGTGCGGCCGCCAAACGCAGGTGAAGTCCGGATCGCAGTAAAGGCGCTCGGGTTGAATCGGGCGGAGTCGATGTTCCGCTCGGGGCAGTACCTCGAGGAACCGCGTTTCCCGGCCCGGCTGGGCTACGAAGCGTCTGGGACGGTCGAAGCAGTCGGCGAAGGGGTCGAGGGCATACAGCCGGGAGATGCCGTGAGTACGATCCCGGCATTCATGCAGAACGATTACGGGGTATACGGAGAGGTCGCGTTAGCGCCGGCGGCAGCCGTGGCGAAGCATCCGCCGTTTCTTTCCTGGGAAGAAGCCGCTGCGATCTGGATGCAGTTTACCACGGCATATGGAGCTTTGATCGACATCGGGCACTTGAATGATAGTGACGTGGTGCTCATTCCCGCGGCCTCAAGTAGCGTGGGACTGGCGGCGATTCAGATAGCAAATCTGGTCGGCGCAACGCCAATAGCCCTGACCCGGACGCACGCGAAACGTCAGGCGCTCCTTGACGCGGGTGCGGCACATGTGATTGCGACGGAAGAACAGGACCTGGTGGCCGAGGTGAATAACCTAACAAACGGAAAAGGGGCACGCGTGGTATTCGATCCGGTCGCGGGTCCAACCTTCGCCAAACTGGCCTCGGCGACCGCCGATCACGGAATCCTTTTCGAATACGGTGCGCTCAGCACAGAGCCGACCCCATTGCCGCTGATGGAAGTATTGGGCAAATGCCTCACAGTGCGCGGATACATCCTTTTCGAGATTACAGGCAATCCCAAGCGAATGGAGGCGGCCAAGCATTTTGTTGTCGACGGTCTCGCTTCGGGGAAGCTGAAGCCGGTGATCGCAAAAACGTTCTCAGGCCTGGACCAGATCGTCGAGGCGCACCGTTATCTGGAGAGCAATCAGCAGATCGGCAAAATCGTGGTTACGGTGTGAGTTGCTGGGCTCTCCAAGCATGGTTGCTACTTCCGATTTGGATTTTCCAGCCAGCGCCGGGATATTAGCGGCAACATCGGTAGCGAATACCGATAGTGAGTATAGTACAGGCGCGAAAATCATGATTTGAGACTTCATTGTTCGTTTTGCAATCGTTGGGTGAGTTTCCACAGAACCTATCTGCGTATTGAAAAGCGGCTTTAGTGATCAAATCGACGACGAACGAGGAGCCAGCCGCATTCCACGTTGATTCTCGCCATTTGGTAATTCAGTCCTGTTCAGATTCGGTCGGGTGTGCAGTGTTTGCCTGTTGCCGAGCTGACCAATTCGCAAGCAAAACCCTTCACCTCACGGTTTCTAAGAAAAGGATGAACAGTCCAGGGCTGTTGTAGCCGAGAAGATAAAGGAGGTTGAGTGCGCTCTGGTTGTCACATTCGGCGCCGTATTCGATATTATAGGCCACGTCCAGCAGCTGGCCAAGCGGCGAGCTCATTCCGCCGGGAACAGTGTCTTCGATCCAATCGATGATCGACATCTGGTCGAGCTGTGCGCCGCGCTCAGTAAGGTTGTTGTAAAGCGTTGGGTAACCCGCCTCGGAGAGATCGCGATGAAGCGACTGCCAGATTTCTTTCAAATCATCCACGGCGTCGGCGTACGGATAATCGAATCCGTCGAAGTGCAAGAAGACCTCGGAACCGTTTGGCTCCGCGGTCAGAAGATTATCGAGCGGCAGGCCGAGCTCCTGAGCGAGCTGGCGGATTTTAGTGTGCGACTGATCGATGAGTTCTCCGCCATGCTCGGCGACCTGCCCTTCCGCGAAATCGCCGCGCCGTGTCCAACAACGGCCACCAAGCCGCGTGTTGGCCTCATAAACCGTTGCATCGATTCCCGCCTTCTTGAGGCGGTAGGCGCACGTCAATCCTGAAAGACCGGCCCCTACCACGACGACTCGCGCGCTGGATGTTACCGGTTTGGCAGCAAACAGTGATGGCGCGAGCGCCACCCCGGTGGCGGCAGAGGTGATGGTGCGGAGAAACGCGCGACGCGACTGCGCACGCTCTTCGAGCACGCGCTGTGTTTCGGTTTTGCGGGTAGCGGCGTGAGCTGCCGCAGACGCGGCGTGACGGAGGAGTTTTGCAAGCGGCGTATGCGGCATATTCGGAGGCGGTAATGATCGTATTGTCAGGTTCGAATCACTTTAACGTGGCATTGAGCCGACCAGCGCGCAGCGCTGCCGCGCAGTGTCGGAGGTGAGAGTAAGGATTATGGCTTTTTTTGATTATGTTTCCGCTGTAGCCCCTTCCGCGCCGCGCCACCTCGTGGAATGTGACTCAGTGCGCAAGGGCCCGGGCAAGGTTCGCTTGCGGATGCGCTTCGGGAATGTTCTTCTCGCGCATGGCGCTTCCTTATTCAACTCTCATTCCCGGACTCCGCAGCCCTTTCGATCAAGTCAACGGCCTGGTTTATTTTGGTAGAATGCTGGACAAAATCCGGCTTTATGCGGGCGGAAAATTGCCCGAAGGGTGGCAGGCGGCGCGAGGGGACACGATGAAGGGAAGCTTTGACTGGCGCTGCTGCCGGTTTTTGCAAATTGACTATGCTGCATTGGAAGCGGAAACGCTCAAGGGTGAGAAAACCGACGAGGAACTGCTAGCCTGGGCGTTTGCGAACGGTCGTCGGCCGAGCGAGGACGAAATCGAAGTGTGGAATGCGTTCATGACCAAGCGTGGCTGGCGTGATGCCGGAACGCAGCGGCTGAATGAGCGCCTGGCCGAGATGGGATTGCCGCCCGGGACAGTGCAGACGATGTTTGAATTTATCGATCTGGATGAAGGCCGGCTTGAGGTCAGCTCTCTAAGGTGAACCGGTTGTCTACGGATTTACGCCCTTCGTGCTGTCAGTCCGTTTCAACTGGACGGAAATAAATCTTCTTGTGTGAACCCGGTGCCAATCGCTCCCGGGATAGGTCTTCTCGTGGGTCGAGCCGTTGAGTTGCGCAAATACCCCTTCACACGCTCGCGATTCCAATCGTGTGAATCAATCGCGTTTTCCGAGTTCGCCTTCAAGCTCGGCAATGCGGCGGCGCAGGGGCTCGACGAGATCCTCGATCTCATCGACGGTGTAACGCGGCGTGATGTATTTCGGGCAATTCCAATCGTAGGAGACAACGTCAATGAAAAACAACCGCTCGACAAACCGCTGTGCCTTGGGATCCGCGATTTGCGTAACAAGGTCCGGGTGCTCACGCGCGTCCTCGACCCGCGCGTGGCCGAGGATCTTGAGCCGGGTTCGATGCGGATAATCCATGAGAAAAAGCGCCACCCGATCGGAAACGGCAAGGTTGCCCGTCGAGATCAACTGACGGTTTCCCCTATAATCGGCGAAGGCCAGCGCATTCGGACCGACGACACGCAGGAAACCCGGCGGACCGCCGCGATGCTGTACATACGGCCAGCCGTTCTCGGTGACTGTCGCCATGTAGAAGCTGTCACGCGATTCGATAAACACGGTTTCATCCCCGGTAAGTGCATCGCGTTCCGGCGCGCCCTCGACATGCTGAGACTTTCCGAAGTAATGCTCTTGAGCCTTTCGCACCGTCGGCGTGAGCACCGTTTGCATAAATCGTTTGGCCATAAGTAATGATAGAGACGTGCTCGAAGATCGCGCGGTTGCCAGAAATTCGAAAGCAGGCACAATCAGGTGGGCTACCTACAAACCGGTGCAAATTGATGAAGACGAACGACGAAAAAATTTTGGCCGCGATGCCAAAGTTGGACTCTCGCCGCGTGGATATGCTGCTCGAAGATGTCATCGGTTGCCGTTGGACGATCAGCGTGCTGCGCGCTGTAGCTTCCGGCGTGAATCGCCCAGGAGCGCTTGAGCGTCACATTGAAGGCATCAGCGCCAAGGTGCTCAGCGACCGCCTGAAGCATTTCACGCGCGCAGGAATTTTCGAACGGGTGGCGTTTCCGGAAATTCCTCCGCGCGTTGAGTATCACCTGACGGACTTTGGAAGAAAGTTCCTTCGACTGGTAAAAGAAGTGGAAACGCTCCAGGAGGAATTGAACATTGGTCGCGATGGGATGACTGATGTAACTGAGACGTGAAATCGAAGACAGCGTGAGCGGGAAGAGCTCGCGACGACTCGTGGTTCGCAATGTCCGAACAGTGTGGGTTTGGAACACTCCCACAGGAAAAAATCCCCTTAAAGGACACACCGGAGAGAGTGAATGGCCGCCGCAGGAGCGGAATTTGAGCCACGCGGCCACGCGCAATTCGGGCTCCACTTTCCCAAAAAATCTCGACCGCCTTCGGCGGTTCTCTTCCTCGCGCTCCGCCTCCACTCTCCCACAGAGGTCAAAGAATCAGAGTCCAGAGGTTCAGATTACAGAGTCAGAAAAATGGGGAGTGAGCAGGGCCTGGGCTTCGCCTGCGAGGTCCGCGTCTTCATGAGCACCCGACAAGCGCACTTCCTCGTCGAGCACGGATTGGCGAGCCGTTGAGTTGGGCTTTTGTTCGACCTGCCCGATGGCGGACGCAACATCGGCTTTAGTGCCAAATCGCTCAATAATTCGGCGTTTGAGCGCGGCATAGCCGTCCTTGACTGCCTCGCTTATGCCGTTCTTCGCCGCAGCGGCCGCGCCCGCCGCCAGGGCGGTGGTGATGAGTGTGACTGGGTCCATGTGCCTTTTTTATTCCGCTGGGATTGCGACTATTCGCCCGACGTTACAGGACGGCTTCTGCAAACGCCAAGCTGCGTTTAAGGCGAGCGAAGTTTGCCAGCGACCGTGGGCTTCGCCATGTCCACCGGTCGCAGCGGAGAAACTCTCAACTCTCCCAGCACCGCCTTGCGCAGGCCAAAGGTATTGGCATGGCTGGCGTGGTTGATCCAGCCACGCACACTGGCGGTGAGCTTTTCAATGGTAACATGCCCGTCCTGAACCGCCGCAGCTTGCGCGCGGAGCTTCCGCCGGAAATGCATGCCTTTGCGCTGCTTCATCCGCGGGCGATGCGGCGCCACGATGAAACCGAGAAACGGGATACCTTCTTTCACCGGGCGCGGCTGGGCGTGGGCATGAATGGTCAGGCGGAGACGTTCAAAACGTTCGAGGACGGCGTCTTTCCAAAGCCAGAGTGCCGCTTTGTGCTTGCCGAACACATACGCCGGAGGCGTGATCGGACTTTAGCCGGTGGCGCAAGCCACCGGAATCCATGCCCGCAGCGGTTGCGCCCCGGCAGGGGCGCGGGAACCCTATGGCAAACATGCCTTCGACCCATCTTTCCTTGCACTATCACATCGTCTTCAGCACCAGGAACCGCGCACCCATCCTGGCTCAAACCTGGCGCGGTCGGCTTCACGCGTATCTTGGCGGTGCAATCAAGCAGGTTGACGGCATCCCGGAGAGCGTGGGCGGTGTCGCAGACCACGTACATATGCTGGTCGGTCTCAAGGCAACGCACCGGCTGGCTGACGTCATGCGTGAAATCAAATCTGTCTCCTCGCGTTGGGTGCATGAAGAAATAGGGGTGAAATCCTTTTCCTGGCAGGAAGGCTACGGCGCCTTCACCGTCGGCGCGCCGCAGTGTGCTGCGGTTCGGGAATACATCGCGCAGCAGGAAGAACATCATCGCAACCACACGTTCGAAGAGGAATACAAGGAATTCCTCAATCGTGGCGGTGTGGAATACGACGAGCGGTATCTTTGGTGACGTCGTCCCAATCCGGCGCCCCTGCCGGGGCGAATGGGTTTTTTGACTGGGTTTCCGGCGGTTGCGCCCGTTCCTTGCTCCACCGCCGGCTAATATCCGGTGTTCCCTGCGGGACACTAAAACAAACTCGATCACCTCCTGATCTCCACCATCATCGCAGAGGCGTGGCCATATTGACCTTTTGAATACCAGCCCCAGCGCGCTGCGAGACGCACATGCATCCGCGCCAGCGCCTCGTCGGCCTGACGCAGGCGTTCGGTGCGCCGGGCTCCCTGACGCAGGTTGGCTTCCTCGATTCGTTCGCGCATGTCAAACGCTGCATCCAACAGCCGCCGAGTGAACGTGTGCCGGTGGGCGCGCGGGAAGTTGTTCGTGCTCGGTAGCAGCCAGGTCAGAAAGTCGAATGTGCGCGTGAAGATCACCATCTCGGGTTGGCTCATAGCGCTGCCGAGTTTGCCAGCCTTTTTCGACGCTGCACAAAATTTGAAAAAAAATCGCCACCGCCTTCGGCGGTATTCTTGCCATCCTGATTTCCCCACCCTTCGGCAGAGTTCAGAGAATCAAAGTCCAGAGGGTCAGATTACAGAGTCAGGAAAATGGGGACGCCGACAACATCACCCGAAACCCGAGGCGCCCTTCACGGCTGTCTGGGAAGAACCTGCCCCAGAAGGCGCAGCGCGCGAGGTCATGAGTGTTGGCAAACGAGCCGCCCCGCAGAACACGGAATTCCCTGCCTTCTCCTGAGCGAGTCCATTCCAACACGTTGCCGCCCAGTTCCTCAACGCCGTATGGGCTGGCACCGCGCGGGAAGCTGCCCACGGCGCTGGTAGCTCCGATCTTTGCCTCGGTCGTGTTGGCCCTGTCTGCACCGAAATCGCCCTCCCATGGGTACACCCGTTCAGGGGATGGGTTGGGGACGGCAGCGAGACCTCGCGACGCTGCGAGGCTGCTGGCGAGAGTTTTGATGGGCAAAGTGTCCGGAAGTTCAAGGCCGCCCCGCGCAGCCTTTTCCCATTCCCATTCCGAAGGCAGAGTGAACTCGTGTCCGGAGGGGATATGATCGGCGAAACGCAGGTTCAGCCAGCCACAGAACGCCATTGCCTCATACCAGCTCACACCGGCAACCGGATGATTGGCCAGACTGAATGGCTCTGGCCGGGGAAGCGGTCCTTTACTGAACTCCTCTTCGTAGCTGCCCTTGAACTTCCCATCCTTCCAGAGCCCTGCCTTTTCGGCTTCCGCCCAGAGCGTCTCGTGGCGATAGCCGCCATCTTGAACGAAGAGAGCGAACTGGCCAGTTGTGACAGGGAAACGTGCGATCCAGTAGCCGCGCGTCATCGAGTCATTCTCACGCCGCTTTTCGCCTTCACCGGCGATGAAAGGGCCAGCAGGGACGTAGCAGAACTCCATGGCACCGAGATCCTCGAGAACCCCAGGCGCGACGCCTGGGCGTGGATCGCCGACTTTCGCCAGCAGGATGCCGGCCCTGGCTCGCTCGGGCGGCGGCAGCGCGCCGCGCTCGATCAGCGCTTGTAGCCAACCGGCGATTCGTTTGCGGATGATTGTATGCTCGCGGTCGCTTGCAACGGCAGCGAGGCCGATTTCGAGCATTTGTTCGGCGGCGAGGACGGCCTTGCGCCAGGCAATTTCGGAAGCGGCGTTTCTTTCCAACCAATCCTCGACGTCCTGATGACACATCAGCACATCGCAGGCGGGAATGCCGCGGCTTGCCGTGGCCCGGCGTGCGGCAAACTTCAAGACCTCGCGCCAGTGACTCGGGTTCTCCTCGGCCAGCTCGACGACCCTCTTCTCGAAGTCGCGGCAACTTGCGAGATGACAGCCGGCGAGAAATTCCTGGAATGTGCGATGCGGCAAGGTGAACTGGCGCTGGCGGCCGCGGCTGCCCTGGCCCAGCAGCAGGCCGGCGCGTCTCTCGATGTATTCGATCACGATTGTGGCTTTGCCAGCGTCATCATGCAGCAACGGTTTTAGCGCGGCGATCAGATCGCCCTCGGGGATGTCGGCGACGCCTTCCCGGCCGGCATGGGCGGCGTGCGCTTCGAAGGCCAGCCTCTCGATGACATGGCGCAGGTCGTCGAGCTTGAGGGTTGGGATTTGCAGCTCGTCGAGCAGACCGCGATCGGCGCCGATGTTTTCGTTCCAGCGTTGGAGAAGCAGCTCGACGACTTCATTGTAGAGGTCCGCCCGGTCGTCCGGCAGCTTGGCGCGGTTGCTGTGCACCGTGGCCATGAGAGTGAGAAGAAGGGGATTCCGGCCAAGCGGACGCAGATCCTCTCGCCGTACGGCCGCCTGCAACTCGTCGGTCTTGGATTTGGCATCACGGGCGGCCACCCATCCGCGCTTGATCAGGGCGCGATACCAGCGCTGGATAAAGAGGTCGGTCTGTTCCGGCTCGAATTCGGCCAGAGAATAGCGGGCGGGCATTCCGGACAACAGCGCGCCAAAGGCGGCCTTCTCGTCGCGCAACGCCGCCGGGCAGTGTTCGTCCTGCTGGCTCTGCTCCATCTCTTCCCACGCGTAGGGGCGCGAGGTCAGGAGAAAACGGCACTTGTCGCCGCTCGTCCGCACAAACTCCGCCACCGACTCGCAGACACGCGCGCGCACCGCGGGATCTTTCGTCTCATCGAGTCCGTCGAGAAGGAACAAGGCGCCCGACTTCTGCGATTCCGCCTTGAGCAACTCGCAGGCATCGTCGGCGAGTCCGGCTCCGGCCAGTTCGCCGGCGATGAAGTTCCACAGATCTTTCGCACGTGCCGGGGTGCGTCTTACGCCTTCTTCGCTTAAAGCGGCTGCAAACTTCCGCAGCTCCACGCGGATGGGCAACAATGCGCCGAAGGCCCACCATTTGCCGAGATGACCAAGCGCTTTCTTCTTGCCCAGACAGGCATCGGCAAGGCTCAGCGCCACGAACTGGCCCAAGGTGGATTTTCCAGAGCCTGGCGCGCCGAGCAGGACGAATATGGGATCGTAGGCGAGCGCCTCCAGAACCGGGACGAGACATGTCTCGCGGGTTTTCTTCATGCGTTCCGTGTCCTCGCGTTCCGCTCTTTGGAGTTTCCTCAGGAACGCGGCGAGCGAGGTGTCTATCGGGATGCGCAGGTCCAAATTGAGGTCTACATAAACGCTGGCAAGTTCGAGCGGCTCGGCATTCGGACGGGCTGCGCTCTGGTCGATGTTTTTGAGCCGCAGCGGACGGCAGTCCTTTACGACCAAATCGAGATAGGCGCGCCGTGTGTCGGATGAACGTTTCGAGGCTCTTTTGTCGCCAACAACTTTGGTGACGTTTGTGACGTGGACGCCGCCATGGACATCATGTCCGACGGCGGCGCCGCCTTTCCCAGCGGCCACGCCGCGCTCCGTGGCCACCGCTCCGGAGCCGGTATTGGTGGTTCTGCGGGCCCGCTTCGATACGCTGCGGAGAGACTTTCCGCATTTATCGCAGAAATTGGCGCCGACTCGATTGCTGTGGCCGCACTCTGGACATTTCATGGATCGTCTCCTCGTCAGGTGTCGATTATGTCGAGCGGCGTTTTCTTTTGGCCGGATGGTCGCCGCCGATGCGGATGTCACCGTGCACATCTCCGCCAACCGCCACGCCGCCATCGCCCGCGGAAACGTTACGCGCCTGCGGGTCGGTGTGGCGCGGTCTGGTTTTCGAGCGGTGGGCGGCTCCGGGCGGAAAGCTGGATTGAGTCTCCTCCGCTTGATTTCCTGAAGAGGCCTTCTGGATCATGCAACAGATGCGCACGTAAGCTTTATTGCGCTCAGATGGCCCGCTCATGCAGTCCAGCGGCCGCGTCGGGTCAATTGCCGCCTGGTAATCGCCAATCTCCGTCACCTGATAGGCCGAATTGCTCACCGGAATCCAGAGAATCGTGGCACCGTCATTGCGGGCTGCTTCGAGCAGCGGAGGCAACTCGTGTTGCGCGATGAATTCCGAAGCAAGGAAATGCGGGCTCACGAGCAGGACGGCGACTCGCGCGCGCTGGAGCGCCGTCTCGATCTCCTCCCGCCATATGGAACCTGCTGAAATGCGATGGTCGCTCCAGACCGAAAGGCCGCAGTGACGTTCGAATGGCGCGAGATGGATCTTCAGTTCCTCGAGCCAGCGCGCGTCACGATGGCTGTAGCTGACGAATACCTGGTCACGCATGCCTCAAAACAATCTAGGGAGTCGCCTTAGGAAAAGCACGTTGAAAATCGGGTGCGCCGCCTTTACCGAAAAGAGTTTTGGTGCAGAACAATGAAGCCGACCCGTGCCAGCTGTCGCTTCCCTCGGAAATTCTCATCGCGCATTCATTATGTAGATTATTAGATCGAATCGGCCGGAAGCAGGTCATCAATGATGAGTTACCTGCCTCCGCCGTCGATCGTCAGGTTCGCGCCTGTGATACACATTTGTTCTGCAAATTGTGAAATTGTGGTTCATGAAATGTGGTAACTAGTTATTTCAGGTCGCGGTCCGTGTCTGGACATGGTTTAAACATTGCGCCCGTCAGGCGCCTGATCCCCTCAGGGTTCATGCATCTATCCATGCTCGTTCATTGCGCGAACATAATGCGTACGATCGTCTTTCCCGCCACACGCTTGTTATGCGGCCATGCTATTAGCGACTTTGCGACAATTTAACCTCAGAACCAGTTGCGCTTCTTGTTTTTCAGCTTCGCCCATTTGGCATATATTGGTCGGCGGTACGCAGGGAAAGCTTTCATTCCCAATATCGCCGTTGGAGTATTTTCCGCGCGGGAACGCGGAGACGGGGCATCGCGCCCTATCTGTACGAGATTAATTCGACTGAGATGGGCCGTTTCTCCCGGAATGTCGGAGTGCCGTTTTCATTCGCTCCCGAGCGTCGGCCGATAACCCGGTTTCCGGTTCCGGGCACGATCGTAGCGCTTTGTGCATGAACCCGAGCTGATCCCGATAACGTTCGCACCAAACAAAAATGAGGTAGTGAGGCTTTTCGCAGCGGGTGTTTCTACAAACGGGAGACGATATGTGTGTCCTTTGTAAGGAACTCGCAAGACAAGCGCCTCATCAGCACGCTATGCACATACTTTTCCGACAAGAGATTGACTTAGCGGCAGAAGACAACGCATAGGGAGAAAGATTTGGGCGCTGAAACAGCGAATCGCCGAGTGTTCTTTGACTTCACCATTTCGCCGCCGAAGTCGGTCTCTCTCTGGCATAATGGCTACGGTTGCTATCTTAATCACTGTGAGCACGCTTGAAGAGATCGAGGCGGCGGCAGAGACCGTTTCTTCGGCAGATCCGCTTGTTTCATTGTCGGAGAGTGACCGACGACTACTCTACTACGCGAACGGACTTTCGAACGACATCGGATGGTCTGACGGTTGGGAGGGAAGGCTCAGAAGAGCGCGATTCCCCACCCGTGACTGCACCTCGAGTTTCGGATCGAGAGGCATTTCCAACAGAGGATGAATTGGTTGAACAGATTTAATGATGCAATAAAATGCATCACGTGAAAACAGTGACTGTTCGTGATCTGCGCTACAATTTTCCCCAGGTCGAAGCTTGGCTTTCCGGCGGAGAGGAAATTGAAGTGACCAAGCGCGGACGCGTGCTCGGGCGAATCATTCCCGACCGGGCCAAGGCAGCCTCCATGCGGGCGAAGCCCGATTTTGCGGCGCGCGCCCGGAGTGTATGTGGCGACCTGGAAATCGACACCGCGGCGATTCTCTCGCACAATAAGGGGCTGCATTGAAAACGTATGCCGACACCAGTTTTCTGGTATCGCTCTACGTGGTGGACGCACACATCGACAAAGCGAACGCATGGATGAAGCGCCAGGCAGATCCGCTGCCGCTCACGCCGCTGCATCGTCATGAGCTGCGGAACGCCATCCGTCTGGCAGTTCGGCGCAAAGAACTCGATGCTATACAAAGGCGGAAAATCTTTCGCTTCATCGATTCGGATCTGAAGGAACGGTTCCTGACACATCAGCCCGTGGCGTGGACCAATGCGTTTCGCGAGGCGGAACGAATCGGAGAAATGCAGACCGAATTGACCGGGCTGCGGGCGACAGATCTCCTTTATCTTGGAATTGCTTCTTCGCTGGAAGCGACGGAATTTCTGAGCTTCGATTTCACACAGCGCAAAGCAGGGACCGGGGCTGGACTGAAATGCAGACCATAGCTCGAATTTGAGTGGTGCCTCGCGTGTTGCCGACCACTTGGGAGAGGTTTGCATGGAGACGGTAACCAACCAGTCCCCGCCAGAGGCAAAGATCCGGCTGTTCCG
The DNA here is from genome assembly GCA_963805815.1 of uncultured Verrucomicrobiae bacterium. Taxonomy (GTDB): domain Bacteria; phylum Verrucomicrobiota; class Verrucomicrobiia; order Chthoniobacterales; family Chthoniobacteraceae; genus CAWDWA01. The sequence goes on along the minus strand of CAWDWA010000024.1, from coordinate 99,270 downwards.
ATCGCTATTTATTGGACGCGAAGACGTGTATCCGCGGCGATTCGAGAATCGGCGGACCGGGAAGGCCGGGTACGCGCCTGCGTGTGCCAACGAATGGGTGCCCGGAGTTTGCGAGAAACCGCGTATCAAATGCGCCGCCTGCTCGAATCGCCGTTTCCTTGCGGTGACAGACGAAGTCGTGCGCTGGCATCTGCAGGGCTGCGATGATGCGAATCAGCCGTTCGTCATGGGTGTTTATCCAATGCTTCTCGATGAGCGCTGCCACTTTCTGGCAGTCGATTTCGACGGAGAAAAATGGGGTGAGGATGCGCAGGCTTATTGCGAGACCTGTCTGAGACTCGATCTCCCGGTTGCCCTCGAAAGGTCACGCTCGGGGAACGGCGCACATGTATGGTTCTTTTTTGCCCAGGCGCTGCCTGCACAACTCGCCCGAAAACTCGGGTCCTATGTGCTGACCGAAACGGCGGACCGCAGGCCCGATATCGAGTTTGGCTCGTATGATCGTTTCTTTCCGAATCAGGACACACTTCCGAAAGGCGGATTCTGCAACCTCATTGCGCTGCCACTTCAGCGGGCGCAGAGAGACCATAGCAACAGCGTATTCATTGACGAAACTCTGCATGCCTATTCGGACCAGTGGCGTTTTCTTTCCAATGTTGAAAGAATCTCGTGCGCGCGAGCCGAAGAGTTGACGAAGGAGGCTTCGCGCAAGGGCCGCATTCTGGGCGTTCAATGTGTGCCGTCCGATGAGCATGCCGACGCGCCGTGGCAATCGCCTCCTTCCCGCCAACCGAAAAATCAGATCTTTGGGCCGCTGCCCGACAGAATCGACGTGGTCCTTGGCGATCAGATTTATCTGGAGAAGGATGCGATGACGCCACCGCTCAGGAACCGCGTGGTGCGGCTTGCCGCATTCCAGAATCCCGAATTCTACCGGGCGGAAGCCATGCGGCTGCCCACCTACGACAAGCCGAGGATCATCGGTTGTGCCGAGGACCGGCCGAAACACATAGGTTTGCCTCGCGGCTGCCTGCCGGAACTCAGCGATCTTCTCGAGGCGAATGGCATCTCGCTGGGGATCCGGGACGAACGATTCAGCGGGACACCGTTGGACCTTGATTTTCGTGGCGAACTGCGCCCGGAGCAACGTATGGCGGCCAATGCGCTCCTCGAGCATGACATCGGAGTGCTGGCTGCGACCACGGCGTTTGGAAAGACGGTTCTGGCGGCCTGGATGATCGCCGCGCGAGGCGTCAACGCGCTGATCCTCGTGCACCGGCAGCAGTTGATGGAACAATGGGCTGAACGGCTCTCTTCGTTCCTCGGACTGACTGCCTCCGAGATCGGGAGATTTGGCGCTGGAAAACGAAAACTGAAAGGGAGAATCGATATCGCTTTGCTGCAAAGCATGGTTCGAAAAGGAATTGTCGATGACCGGATCGCCGACTACGGGCACTTGATCGTGGACGAATGTCACCACATATCGGCGCGAAGCTTCGAACTCGTGGTGCGAAGAGCGAAGGCAAAATTCGTCCTCGGATTGTCGGCGACAGTGACTCGCAAGGACGGGCATCATCCCATCATCTTCATGCACTGCGGCCCGGTTCGATACCGCGTGGATGCGAGACAACAAGCTGACATTCGTGCGTTTAGCCTGCAGGTCATCGTCCGCCCGACGGCCATTCCTGGAATCGACGCACCCGAAATTGATCGACGCTCGAGTTGCAGATGCTCTTCGACCGTTTGGTAAAGGATGAGAGGCGCAACGGAATGATCTGCGAAGATGTCCGGGCTGCACTTTGTGAAAAGCGATCCGTGCTGGTGCTCACGGAGCGGACGAGTTACGTGGAGCTTCTCGCGGGTGCATTGCGCCAGGGAGGAGCCGAAGTTGTCACTCTTCAGGGCGGAATGGGCAGGAAAACTCTGAAACGTTCTCTGGAAAAGCTGGCCGCGGAAGTTGCGGATCACCCGGTTGTCGTAGTCGCCACGGGCCGATTCGTTGGCGAAGGGTTCGATCACCCCAGGTTGGATACATTGTTCCTCGCGCTTCCAGTCTCATGGAAGGGAACGATCGCTCAGTACGCAGGCAGATTGCATCGCCTCCATGAAGGAAAGAGTGAGGTGCGAATTTACGACTACGCCGACTTGAACGTCCCGTTGCTGTCGCGGATGTTCGATCGGAGGTGCCGCGGATACGAGGCGGTTGGGTACACCATCCTGCTGCACTCCAGCGCCTTGCCGGGATGGCCTTTGGAGGTGCAGCTTCCTGCCGATCCGCAATGGAAGCGGGACTACGCAGCGAGCGTTCGCAGGTTGATCCGGGACGGAGTCGACACGCCATTGGGCGATCTCTTCTACCACACCGCCAGAACTTTCAGTCCTCATGCGGAAGGAGCAATGCGGGCCCGGAGCGCCTGCGAAGCCTTTCTCTATCGGAGGCTGCAGACTCTCGAGGCAACGAAAGATCGCTTCATTCTAAATCGGGACCTTCCAATCCCGTTCGAGGGTTTCAGCAACATGGAGGTGGATCTCGTCGATGACACGGCGAAGATTGCCATCGAGTTGGACGGCCCTAAGCACATTGGTGACATCGAGGCATATCGTAGGGACCGGACCAAAGACCAGCTCCTGCAAGAGCATGGCTATTATGTCATGCGCTTTCTGGTGGAGGATGTCGGCACCCGATTGGATGACGTCCTTGACGCGATTCTTCGTGTGCAGGCGAACCGAACGAAGCCTTGACGAGAATAAATGAGACAGACCGGATTACTGGAGAAACTCTCGAAAGAAAGTTCCGATTCAATCAGGGCGGGACGGCCCGACTTCTGGCAAGGAACCGCCGCCGAGCTGCAACTCGGGGCGTTCCCTGATCTCTTGCGCCCGTTGAACGGCCTCCGGGTAGTCTCCTGTTTCGAGCGATACCAAGCTGCTTCGGCTATTCACCCGCTTCCCGCACCAATACACGTCTCACCAAGATTCCTTTGATCTTGCCCCTGAGCATGGATGCAGTCTCACTTTCCGACCGCATTCAAGTATTCCGAGGCGGGAGCCGAACTGCTTTGTTGCTTGGTACAGAGAAGCTGAAGCTCCGGATGGAAAGCGAGTCGAGCCGGCGGGGTGTTAGCAAATCCCGCCTCATCCGTGAGGCTTTAGAGCGGGCTTTTGCGCCTGAAGAAATAGCTGCCGAAACGACGGTTTTCGATCTCACGAGTGACCTGTGCGGCTCTGCGACGGGTGGGCCGCGTGATCTCTCCAGCAACGAGAAGCATCTGGAAGGCTGCGGCGAGTGACCAGCGGTCCATCGTTGATGCCGGGCCGCTCGTCGCTTACTGCAAGGCTGACGATCATTGCCACGCCTGGAGTCGGGAAAAGCTCAGCTCAATCCGTCCGCCGCTGCACACGTGCGACGCCGTCATTTCGGAAGTTTGCTTTCTGCTTTCGTAAGACGGAATCCGGCGTAGACCGCCTCATGGAGTTTCTCGACCGCGGAGTGGCAATCCTCGACCTCCAGCTTCAACCCGAACTGCCGCCTGTTCGCAAATTGTTGAAGCGGTATCACGATGTGCCGATGTCACTGGCAGATGCCTGTTTGGTCAGGATGAGCGAACTGTTCGAGGAATCGGTCATTCTGACTCTGAACAAAGACTTCCTGATATACCGCCGGAATGGCCGAGATTATTGCGGAATCCGCCCAACCAGATTCCCCATATTATTGCGGCGCGTCACACCTGTGTTCACGAGTCACGTGCATACCCCAGATATAATTATTCGGCCTGTTCGCTGAAAAAGACCGCATTTTGCGGACAAACTTCAGCTGGAGAAGCGCGAGCGTTGTCGAATGATGGTGCAATGTTGGCGTAAACTGCCCCGTTCTTGGCGTACAAGCTGCTTTCTCATCTGGCCTCGAATCAATGAGTTTTAGAATCGCTCCATCACACTCTCGTTGCGTCACGTGCCATATCAGCTTGGGATGTCCGATCGTGTCGAATTGTTGCGCTAAATTGGCGATTACCATCTCGATCTTGGCATTCAAGCTGCTTTCTCACTCGGCGTTCACTGTTTGGTGGGCACCGCGTCCGGGATGAAAACCCGCTTCGAAAATCGGAATCCGCGCTACGCGGTTCTTCGATGCTGTCGGACCTTATTAAATCCCACTTCAATAACTACAGTTGCTGCATTAAGTAATAGATAAGTTCACTAATAGATAGGTAAATGCTAAGATGGAATTTCATGGAATGCAAAATACCCCAAGCCCGACAGTTTGCCTTCATCGGCGCCGGATTGACGCCCGAACCGGAGAAAATTTTCTATCGCTTCTTATTTAGCCAGCATGCAAGAATTGCAATCCAATAAGATGCAAGTTATGCTGGTGCCGGCAGTTGGTATGCAGTTAATTGGCGCTGCGGAAATAACTGCCGAATCGTAAGTAAATCAGAGACGGCGTGGGAATGATGCTCGGGTTCATGCGCGCGTGGCCCTCAAGTCCTCCACTGCCATACTTCCTGACAATTCTTGAGACACCCCCGCTGCTTCGCGTCGAGCTGCTTAACGATATTACGAACGCATCTTAATTAACCTTTAACTATTTTTCTTTCATGGAGCGCTGTAAATGAACTATTCAAGCGGTGACAGAAACTCAGTCTACGTGGTCGATCCACAGACCGCTTCTCAGATCCACTACGATGCGGTCATCGTCGGCGCCGGAGTTAGCGGCGCTATCATCGCGAATGAGTTAGTTCAGAATCTGAAGAACATCCGTGTTCTCGTCCTCGAGGCTGGCAGCGGCGATGATCTAACCATCGGTGGCTACGATTCATACATCACCCGGTTTCACTCTGCCGTTTTCAAAGGAGCTAATTCGCCGTATCGCGCGAATCCTAATGCGAACATGCCGAACGAAACCGACTTCCGACGGCTTCTCTATGGTCACACTGATTCGGACGGCTACATCGTCCAGCGTGGTCCAACTGTTCTGGACGGGACCTACGCTCGGGTCACCGGCGGAACGACCATGCACTGGCAAGGCAATGTGCCTCGTATGCTGCCTGAAGACTTCGAAATGCATTCCCGCTTCGGGCACGGCCTCGATTGGCCTACCAGCTACAAAGAACTTATGCCCTACTATCGCAGGGCAGAGCTTGAACTCGGAGTATCGGCCGATGTGGGTGAGCAGAGCTATACCGGTATCGCGTTCGAACCCGGTTACGTTTATCCCATGCGGAAAATGCCGCCCACCTATCTTGACACCCTCGTCGGCACCGGGTTGGACGGTGCAGAGATTGGCGCCGGTGGCGAGCGATATCGCCTATCGCTCCGGGGCATCCCTCAGGCAAGAAATGGCATCCCCAATCCGCAATACGATCATGGTCGGGGCTACCATCCAAATGGATCTGTCAGCGCGCATCAGGATGAGACCGGAATGCGTTGCCAAGGGAATACCAATTGTACACCGATCTGTCCGGTTCAGGCCAAATATGACGCGCGCCGCACGCTCGCGAAAGCGTTGCGGACCGGGCGTGTTCATTTGCTACCGCAATCCGTAGCCTCGAAGGTCCGAATCGACCCAGCATCTGGTCGGGTCACCGGGATTGACTTTCAGTGTTATCCGAATCCCGATTCCTCCGCGAATACAGCCGGAACCGCGTGCGGGAATGTCTACATCCTTGCTGCAAACGCCATCGAAAACGCTCGGCTGATGCTGGCTTCCGGGCTCACCGGCGGTAGCGGTCTGGTCGGCCGGTGTTTAATGAATCACGTCTATCTTTTCGCCTGGGGTCTGATGCCAAAGATCGCCGGAGCCATGCGCGGCACGCTGGGCACTTCCGGCATTGAAGAATTGCGAGGCGGGGGCTTCCGAAAGAGCCACGCTTCGTTCCACATCGACATCATCAATAACGGCTGGACCTATGCCACCGGCGCTCCGTACACGGATCTGATTCATCTGGTCGACAACCTTAACAAGTTTGGTCCGGCCCTGCGGCGTGAATTGGTAGAGAGAATATCCCGCCAACTACTGCTCGCCTTCGTGGTCGACGTGCCGGCGGATTCCAACAATCGCGTCGCTGTCGATCGAAGATACACCGATGCGCTGGGAAACCTTCGCCCGGTTATCTCCTACGGCCTTTCGGAGTATACCGTCGCGGGCGCGGCCTTCGCCCGCGAAGTCTCCCGCCGCATCTTCCAAAGGCTCGGCGTCGAGGATTACACTGTCTACAATCCGCTGGACTACGGCTATGTGTTCTACAACGGGCAAGGCTTGACCCTCAACGGCGGAAATCACTTCTCGGGCACACACATCATGGGCGCAGAGCCAGGAACGTCGGTGGTGGACGTCAAACAGCGCTCATGGGATCACGAAAATCTGTTCCTGGTGGGATCCGGTAGCATGCCCAGTATCGGGACATCGAACCCCACGCTGACCCTTTCGGCGCTCTGCTTTTCAACGGCAGAAACGATCGCGAAAGATATAACAGAGGCATCGACCGTCTCTCTGGCAGCCAATGCCCCGACGCCTTAACCAAAGAAATAGTTGATATGAGTCATTCGGACGGAAAAATCGTGCAGAATGTCGACCACAAAACCGCGGCCAATACGACATACGATGTCGTCATCGTTGGCTCTGGCGTCAGCGGCTCGATTATAGCCAATGAGCTGAGCCAACAGGGCTTTCGGATTCTCATCCTGGAAGCGGGGCCGGGCCACGATCTTAGCATTCCCGGTTACGCCAACTATCTCGAACGCTTCTACCGGGCGACATCGAAGGATAACAACGCGCCCTATGGGCTGAACCGCAACGCACCGATGCCCCGCAGCACTGAAGTCCGCCGGCTCCAACCGGGCATGGCGAATGACGATAGTTACCTCGTCCAAAATGGACCCTTTGTCACCGACAGCAGCTATGCGCGTGTTCTTGGCGGAACGACCAATCACTTTGAGTCCAAAACGCCTCGGATGCTACCCGAAGATTTCGAGATGCGGACACGGCATGGAGTCGGTCTCGATTGGCCCATCAGCTACAGCGATCTCATGCCTTACTACAACCGGGCGGAATTTGAGATCGGAGTCTCCGGTGATGTCGAAGGCCAGAAGACCCTTGGTATCGAGTTCGAACCGAACTATGTGTTTCCAATGAAGGAAATGCCCCCCACTTACCTGGATAAGAAGGTAGCTAAAAATGTGAATGGAACCGTAGTGGAATTGGATGGCGATCAATACACGTTAAATATCTCCACATATCCACAGGGGCGCAATGGCATTCCTAACGAGCAATACAGAGCGTTCAATGGCGGCAAAGATTACGTTCCGGTGGGAGCCGTCAGCCGCAACCAGGCGGACATTGGTGGACGTTGCCAGGGAAACACCAATTGCACGCCTATTTGTCCGGTCCAGGCCAAATATGATGCGCGCAAAACGCTGGCGAAGGCGCTGCAAACCGGGCATGTCCACTTATTGTCGCAAACTGTGGCGACGAAGGTTCATATCGATGCGGTTTCGGGACGCGTCACGCAAATTGACTATAAGAGCTATGACTCCCCTAATTCTACAGAATATTTAACAGGGAGCGTCAATGCCCGTTTCTTCGTTCTGGCAGCCAATGCGATCGAGAACGCTAGACTCATGTTGGCTTCCGGGCTCACGGGAAGCAGCGATTTGATGGGGCGATACCTGATGGATCACCCTTACCTGCTGGCGTGGGGATTGATGCCTGACGTCGTTGGAACGATGCGCGGCACGATATGTACTTCAGGGATCTCTAACCTTCGTCGCGGTTCGTTCCGTAGAAAGCAAGCGGCGTTTGCGGTGGATATCCATAACGATGGTTGGGGTTGGGCGACTGGCTCTCCTGGCACAAACCTCCTCAACATCGTCGACAATCTTAATAAGTTTGGTGCAGAGCTTCGCGCCGAGCTGGTGCAACAGATCTCACGTCAGGTTCTGCTCGCATTCATGGTCGAGCTGCTCCCAGACCCCGGGAATCGTGTCACTGTTGACTCAAAATACACTGACGCTCTGGGGAACATGCGTCCCGTGATCTCGTTCAACCTTCCTGACTACACCATGAACGGCGTCGCATTCGCGCGCGATCTGTCCCGGCGCATCTTCCAGCGAATCGGCGCCGAAGATTTCTCGACCTCCGATCCATTGGATCCCGGCTATGTCAGCTATAACGGCGAAGGATTCGCGCTTCGGGGCGGAAACCATCTGGCGGGCACTCACATCATGGGCACGGCTCCGAGCAATTCCGTTGTAAATTCCAGCCAGCGTTCCTGGGACCACGAAAATCTTTATCTCGCGGGGCCGGGCAGCATGCCCACGATTGGCACTTCCAATACGACGCTGACGTTGGCCGCGCTCTGCTTCAAGAGTGCGGAGACCATCGCCGCAGAACTCCACAAACAAGCTATCCAGAAAGGAAACTGCTACTATGTCGCTTAGACCCATTCAAAGCCTTGAGACGCTGCATGACTACCTTTATGCGGCTATTCAGCTAGAACACGCTACGATCCCCACTTATCTCACCACCGCTTATTCAATTCACCCCGGTACCAACCTCGACGCAGTCCAGGTTCTGCGTGTTGTGGCGGTCGAAGAGATGCTGCACATGACGCTTTCCGCCAACATCCTGAACGCCGTTGGCGGCAAGGTGGATCTCACGCAACGCGGGTTCGTGCCTGACTTTCCGACGTACTTGCCTGACGGCGAGATGGATTTCCAGGTGAATCGGGAACGCTTTTCCAGAAGCGCCATGGAGACCTTCCTAAAAATCGAACGCCCGGCCAAAGCAGAAGATCATGGTCGCCGTTTCGTAAAATCCGAAGCGCGTCGTGTGCATATCTTCCCAACCCACAAGACAGACGAGGGGGAAGATCTGCATTTCTACAGCATCGGCGAGTTCTATCACGCTATTCAACTGGGCATCGAACATCTGTGCGAGGAGTTGGGCGAAACGAAAGTGTTCAGTGGTGACCGCTCCAGACAAGTGACGCCGGAGTATTACTACTCGGGTGGCGGTGAGATCATTCCCGTATATGATCTGGCTTCAGCCAAAGCGGCCATCCGGCTGATCTCCGAGCAGGGCGAGGGATTCGAGAGCGCAATCACCGACTACGAGGGCGAAATCTCGCACTACTATCGCTTCGATCAGATCGCGAAAGGGCGCTACTATCGCGCGGGCGATGTTCACGACAAGCCGACCGGTGATCCCGTGAACGTAAACTGGGATGCGGTCTACCCCATCAAGACGAATGTGAAGCTCGCAGATCTTCCCGAAGGCTCGGACGTCTATCGGGCAGCGATTGAGTTCAATCGGACTTACAAGGATTTTCTTTACAGCCTGACCGCGGCTTTCGACGGGCAGCCCCAGTGCCTGCTTCCGGCTGTCGGCGGCATGTTTCAGATCAAGGAGAAAGCTTGCCAGCTCATTCGCAACCCGATTCCCGGCAGTGATGGACTGCATGCCGCTCCAACTTTCGAAATGGAATCAGTCTAACGGAGGCAACCTATGATAACCAACATCGATCCAATGAAATTACAGGACTTTCTAAAGCTATCGTCCGTCCTGACCGATTTTTCGGAATTTCAGCTGCGCGGAACGGGCCAGGCAGAGCTTTATTACAAGACGACGAGCGAAATCGTCGGCGAAGGTGTTATGGGCGAGTTGCTGGAGGCGTTTCGGACGGTTCAGAGCGAGGCTCAGAACGATCCGGACCGATTCGATGAAAAAATGCGCATTCTCATCCTTAGCGACGAGAAACTTGGTCCGATCACGCGGAACCTTATCAAGCTTTGGTACATCGGCACATGGTATCAACTCCCGGGTTCCTGGTGCGAACGCTTTGGCGTCGTGGGCAAACACAGAACGTTCATTCCTTCGCCACAGTCCTATGTCGAAGGTCTCCTGTGGACGGCGATCGGCGCACATCCTCCGGGTGCCAAGGCTCCCGGTTACGGCACATGGACTGAAGCGCCCGTGATTCCGGAAGCAGACCGGTTGCTGAAAATCGCTTAACTACCCTCATCGGGTGCTAACTAATCAGGAAAAAATATGAGTCACGAGAGTAAGCGGAATATCTACACGTATTTAAATGATGCATCGACGCCGGTGCCCTTCTTCGAAAAGGACACGCTCGAAGAAAAAAGCGACGATGGATATTGGATGAGCGCCGTTGATATCAATGGCGACGGCAAGCTCGATCTGATTACCTCGGGTTTGGGCCGAGGCAAGATCGTTTGGTACGAGAATCCAACCTGGAAAAAACGAGTAATCGCCGAGTTTCCGGCGCCGGTCGCAATTGACCACGGTGATATCGCCGGAAATGGCCGGAACGATCTCGTGCTGTCGCACGATTTCGGAGGCTGCGCATTCAATTGCGGCCCGAACGACGGCAAAATCTCGTGGCTCGAGAACCCGGGCAAGTATGAGGATGACAAGCCATGGACAATCAGACCGATTGGCGACCTGGTGGCCACGCATCGCGTGAAGCTGGGCCACTTCACCCGGAACGACAAACTGGAACTCTTTGCGATCCCGGTAGTAGGCTGCCAACCTTACGGTGAGGGCGTGCTCAAGCCGGTCGCCCTGACCTTGTTCGACGCGCCCGAGGATATCTGCACCAATAAGCCATGGAAAGGACGCCTCATTGATAATGAGAGTTTCGCCCTTGTGCATGATGTGCTGCGCGGCAAGTTCCCGGGTCACGGCAACGGGGAACATTTCGACTCTTTGCTATTTTCCAGCGCGGAGGGGGTCAACTGGTACTACTTCCATCCTGAGAGCGGTCAGTTTGAGATGTTCCACATTACGGACGGCGACCAGACCTACGCCGACGTTGGATTTAAGGGGTGTAGCAACGCCGTACCCGGCCGAATCGGAGATGACCCATTCGCCTATATGGTGACGATCGACCCCTTCCACGGCAACGTGATCGCCCTGCTCTCGCGAACCAAAGGCAAAACCCTCACAGATGAACCCTGGAAGCGCACTGTGCTGGATACATTTGGGGAGTTCACGCCCAAACATCAAAGCACCGGCCATCATATTGTTGCCGCCGATTTCGATGGCGACGGCGAAGACGAATTCCTGGTCGCTTTGCGAGGGCCTATGCCTCACCAGGGTGTCTTCTACTACAAAGTGATCGACCTTGAGCTGGGGTTGATCGAGCGATGGCGCGTGTCCACAGTATCCGCCTCTATGATTGCGGTTGGTGATTTCGATGGCGATGGACGTCTCGATTTCGCCACTACCAGCTATTACACGCCTGGATTTTTCCTCTGCGATCTTCCGCAGGTCAATGTATTCTACAACCGATTTGCGGACGCTCCTTCCCGTTAATTCAACTCAATATCTCGTTAGCGATCAGGCGAGTACAACGGAACACCTTTATGAGCCAGTCCAAAGGAATTGAAGCGGCACGTTTGCGCGAGACTTATGCGCACGAGAACCCAACCCCATGGCTTCAATGGGGTCCCTATCTTTCAGAAAGGCAGTGGGGCACGGTCCGCGAGGATTACAGCGCAGAAGGGAACGCCTGGGATTACTTTTCGCACGATCAGTCTCGTTCCCGCGCCTATCGCTGGGGTGAGGACGGTTTGGCAGGGATCTGCGACCGGGAGCAGAAGCTCTGCTTCTCCATTGCATTGTGGAACGGTCGAGATCCTATCCTGAAGGAGCGCCTATTCGGATTGACCAACAGCGAGGGCAATCACGGCGAGGATGTTAAGGAGTATTACTATTATCTGGATAACACTCCCACTCATAGCTACATGAAGTGGCTGTATAAATATCCGCAACAAGCCTATCCTTATCAAAATCTCATTGACGAGAATCGCCGGCGCAAACAGACGGATTCTGCCGCCTTTGAATACGAACTCATCGACACCGGCGTATTCAATCAGGACCGATTCTTCGATGTTCAGGTCGAATATGCGAAAGCTTCGCCGTTCGATATCCTCGTCAAAATCACGATCACGAATCAGGGGCCGGAATCGGCGGCGCTGACGGTTCTGCCCACCCTGTGGTTTCGGAATACCTGGTCGTGGTTCCTGGACACCCCACGGCCTCACCTGGCCGGGAGGGTCCCGGACGGAGAGACTTTTGCCACGATTCAGGCCTTTCCTGCGGATGGTTCTCCGGAGATGAAGCTTTATTGCCAATCTCCGGTTAAGCTCCTGTTTGTCGAGAACGAAACGAATAACGAACGGCTCTGGAGAACCCCGAACCAGACGCCTTATCCAAAGGATGGGATCAACGAACACGTCATTCACGGCTCGGCGACAGTAAATCCCCAACTCACGGGCACGAAAGCGAGCGCTATGTATGTGCTCCAGTTGACTGCCGGTGAAAGCAGGGAACTTTGTCTGCGCTTGTCGCCGGATGGGAACCTCCAAGGCCCATTTTGTCAGGAGTTTGAGTCGACATTCACCGCCCGCATCGCTGAGGCAGACGCTTTCTACGACGCTCTTGCTCCCGCCTCGCTAACCGCAGAGCAACGTATCATTCAGAGGCAGGCCTATGCGGGCATGCTCTGGAGCAAGCAATTCTTCTACTATATCGTGAATGATTGGCTCGATGGTGATCCTGCGGGACCGCCGCCTCCGGAACGTCGACGAAACGCCGATTGGCGGCATCTATACGCCGCCGAAGTGCTCTCGATGCCCGATAAGTGGGAATACCCGTGGTTTGCAGCGTGGGATCTGTGCTTCCACACTGTCGCATTCGCCAGACTCGACCCGCAGTTCGCCAAGCAACAACTGCAAGTTCTCGCTCACGAATGGTATATGTCACCCGGCGGCGCAATCCCCGCTTACGAATGGTCGTTCAGCGACGTCAACCCACCACTCCATGCATGGGCCGCGCAACGCATCTTTGAGATAGAGAGGGAAATGACCAACGGAGATGGCGATGTCGATTTTCTTGAATCCATTTTCCGTCATTGCCTGATCAATTTCAACTGGTGGGCCAATCGCGAGGATCAGGAAAACAACAGCCTCTTCGAAGGCGGTTTTCTCGGGTTGGATAACATCTCAGTTATCAACCGAAGCAACCTCCAGGATTTCGAAAACCAATTGGGGCGACGCATAACGCTGTTCCAATCGGACGGGACCAGCTGGATGGGCATGTTCTGCCTGAACATGATGGAGATTGCGCTGACATTGGTTTCTCTTGGGAGAAAAAATTACACCGGCCTTGCAGTCAAATTCTTCCAGCATTTCGTCTTTATCGCCGACGCGCTCAATAATGTCGGGCGCCGCTCTCAGGATCCGGTCCAGATGTGGAATGAAGACGATGGCTTCTACTATGATTTTCTCAAGGTGTGGGGAAATCCGGATCAATATGTTTCGGTCGACCTGCGCTCCCTCGTGGGAATCATCGCGCTTTTCCCGGTTTCGGCGTTCGACTCGAAGAAACTCGAGCCCGATTGTGTCCTGGCGCTGCGTGAGCGGATGGATTGGTTCATGCGGAAGCATCCGGAACTCATGGATTTCGTCTGTACCCGGAAGACCGACAGCAAAGATCATGTGCTTCTCTCGTACACCAATCCGGACCGGTTGGTCAGAATCCTTACCAGGGTATTCGATGAAATGGAATTTCTTAGCCCGCACGGCATCCGCGGTATTTCCCGGGTTTACCGCGATCAACCGTTTACCTTAAGGATCAACGGGGCGATTCTGACGGAGCGTTACACTCCCGCCGAGTCCACGGACGGAACCTTCGGCGGCAACTCGAATTGGCGCGGCCCCGTCTGGTTCCCCATCAATTTTATTCTCATCGAGAAACTTAGAATCTACCACCGCTTTCTCGGCGTCGATTTCAAGATCGAATATCCAACACACTCCGGCGTCAGGAAGAACCTGTCCGAAATCGCAGATGATCTCGCTCGCCGATTAATTTCGGTCTTCGAGAAAGATTCAAACGGACGCCGTCCAGTCTACGGTGGAAATCAGGTTTTTCAGAGCAATCCGAAATGGCAGAATCTGGTGAATTTCTACGAGTATTTTCACGGAGACAATGGCGCTGGGATCGGTGCGTCGCATCAGACCGGTTGGACTGGATTGGTCGCAGAACTATTACATCAATGCAGCAACTGAACACCACACTCATGAGCCAAAAACACCGACGAATGAACCCGGAGAAGGTATGGATTGGAATCACACCCACTTCTTGGTGGAATGATGATTTCCTCGATATTGATATTGGCATTCCGTTTGAGCAGTGTGTGAGCGAGATGGCCCTCGCCGGCTATCAAGGCTGCAGCGTTGGCCACAAATATCCCGCCGAAATCGAAGTGCTGAAGAGGGAGCTTAACCTTCGGGATCTGCGCGTCTCGGAGCCTTGGACGAGCACGTTTTTTACCCAAAAGGCGATGTCGGACAAGACCGTGGCCGATTTTCGCCAATCATTAGAGTTCATCAAAGCAATGGGCGGCACGGATATTGTCGTCGCCGAACTCGGTTCCTCCGTTCACCAACGCCCGGTGGCGTTGCTTCCCAATCGTCCGATCTTTGACGATTCCCAATGGGAGGCCTTGACGTCCGGACTAAATCAGCTTGGCAGGATCGCCAAGGACGAGGGCATGCGTCTTTGCTACCACCATCATATGGGCACCGGTGTTCAGACTCGCGAACAGGTGGACCGTCTCATGGCTTCGACGGACCCGGAACTGGTTCATCTTCTGCTGGATACGGGCCACATTACCTTTTCCGGCGATGATGTGCTCTGCCTTACCGAGGCCTATGCCACTCGCATAAAGCACGTCCACCTGAAGAACATCCGGCGCCCGATCATGGAGAAGGCAATCGAACAAAACCTCTCTTTCAAGGAGGCGATCATGGCCGGCATCTTCACTGTTCCGGGCGACCCTGAGGGCTGCATCGATTTCGGTCCTGTTTTCCAGGTTCTTGCCGAGCACGACTATGCAGGTTGGATGGTGGTCGAGGCAGAGCAAAACCCGGCCAAAGCCACGCCTCTCGTCTACGCCAAAAAGGCCCGCGCTTACCTGCGCGAGGCGACCGGAGTGTGACGGACGAGGGTCATGCTCCTTATTCTGTTGTCAGGGGACGGTCTAACCTTTGGCGCTTCGCGATTACTGCGGAAACGCTTTCACTGTTACCTCAAATAATCTTATCTCTGTTTCCACTCAAAGACTGACTAGCAAGAGCATTTTCGCACTGAAAGCATAAAGGCGTTAGTTAAGCCGTCCTATCCATCTCGCAGAAGTCCGGCCCGACGTGGACCTTTTTTCGCGTCATTAAGAATTTGATGGTGGTGAGCCCCAGCAGGCGGGCGGCGGCAGAGTAACGCCGATCGAGAAAGCATTGAAAGACGTCGGTGTCGACGCCTTCTAATATCATGGTGAAGTTTTCCCCACTCCGCGGGCAGACGGCGCAGCCGATTACATTGGTACGGATGTGATCGCCCAGATAGGGCGCTGTCCGCCGACCCTCCGGGCCACCCATCGGCGGTGACGCGGATCGCCCGCGTCACCGCATTTGTCGGATAACCAGATTTCTATCTCTGAGTCGTTCTGCCAATGCCGGAAGTCCGCTCGCTCCTTTTCCTTCTGACGCTCCGGCCAGAGCTGCGGAACTCGCCGACTATACCCAATTCATGGAGATAACGAATCGTGGTGCTATATCCCCGCTCCAGAGCGAGTTGTTCTTTGAGCCACCCGTGGAGCTTCACTCCGCTCCAGAGTAATTCTCCGGCCATGGAAGGATTCTACAATATCGGAATCACCAGGTCGTGAAGCCTTTGCCGTCTCACTTTGGGAGGCTGGCCACTGCGGGGCCGACTCGCCAGGGCATCAATGCCGCCTTCATTGAAGCGATTGATTCACAGACGCAGCATCCGATCACTGCGCCTGTTGGGGTGCAGTCTCCATAGCTATCGAAGTTCCTCTTCGATAGCGTTCTCAAAGTGGATTTTGCTCTCAGGGCGCGACAACAACTACCGCTCGAATACCATATCTTGTGAATGTAACAGTTTTTTTCGGAAACTTCTTTTGAGAATCACTCTAGAAGCTGTTGATGAAAAACATGGCGCTTTTAGCCCTGAATGGGTTAGGTGTTCACCCTGCTATCTTCGCAAGATGCCGGTCAAAGTCTCCCAACGGGCTAGTTCCCAGTCCGCCAGATTCTAGATTTCGGAAGTCCTCAGCCGCTGCTGGGTTCTGTGGCCAAGGCAGGTTCAGGATCCCGACTCGCGCCGGTCAAACGCTCGGTTACATAGAACAGCAGAGGATTCAGAGCGATCGAAATGATCGAACCTGAGATGATCAGCTGATACCCCTGTTCCGGCAACAGATCGAGCGAGCGGCCCAGCACAGCCAGGATGAATGAGAACTCACCGACCTGACCAAGGGCTGGCGAGATGATCGCAACGGTGCTGGTGGACTGACGGAAGAACTTGACGATGGCTGCCGCAATCAGCGGCTTTGCGACCATGATGATAAACGCTACCGCCACAACCTGGAGGGGGGCGTCCACAATCGCCTGCGGGTTGAGCAGCATGCCCACCGCGGCGAAAAAGATGATGCCGAAGACATCCCGCATCGGGCGAATGTCTGCAGCTACGCGATGGCTCAGCCGGTAGTCTCCTAGCATTACGCCCGCCAGAAAGGCCCCCAAAGCATCGGAAAGACCAAACACCGCCTTGGAAACCACCGCAATGAAAAGCGCAACCACTACGGTGGAAAGGGTAAACATTTCTTCCGAACGCAGATGCTCAACCTCATCCAGCATCAAGGACACCAACCGCTTGCCCAAAAACAGGATCATGACCGCAAGCAGCCCAACGTTGATGAAGGCGATCGCTGTAATCTGCAGCGGGCCTTCATACAACCCTATGCTGCGGAGCCCAAACGAAAGGACACTGTCACCCTGATGCAGCAACGCGTCCATCAGGGTTTCTTTGGGACCATGGGTTCCGGCAGCGCTCCCTCCCAAAGAGACTGCAAGAATTGGCAGCAGCACCAGCACCAGCACCGAGAACATGTCTTCGACAATGAGCCAGCCGACGGCAATCCGTCCATTTTCGGTATCCAGGGCGTTCCGAGCCATAAGTGCCCGTACGAGAACCATAGGTACTCGCTACCGACAGCGCAAGCCCAAGCACGAGACCGGCGCCGAAACTCCAGCCAAAAGCAAGCGCCGCCCCTATACCCAGCGCCGTCGTGATCAGACTCTGGATAACCGCGCCCGGTATGGCAATGTTCTTTACAGCGAGCAATTCCCGCACGGAAAAGTGCAGTCCCACGCCAAACATCAGGATGACAATGCCGATCTCACCCATCTGCTCGGCGAGTGAGACATCCGCCACGAAACCCGGCGTGAAGGGCCCCACGGCAATTCCAGCTGCGATATACCCCACAATCGGAGGAATTCTGAGACGGCTCGCAATAAAGCCTCCGACCCACGCGAAGGCGAGCACAATTGCGATCTCATCCAACAGTCCTAACGTCTCGTCCAAGTTCATAAAAAGGGCCACGTCAGCAAGGTCCGCACCAAGAAGTGCAGTTCTACGCAAAAATCAGGATGACAATGCCGATCTCGCCCATCTGCTCGGCGATCGAGACAGATTGAGACAGCAGTTACGAAACCCGGAGGAAGGGGGAATGTCGGCGTGAAGACCGGACAAATCGGTTGGTTTGAACACCTAAGTGAATTTGGGTACGGGGCATGCTGCGTTGGCGGTCGCCAAGCAGCTCACAGTGGAAAACGCGCGAGAAGAAGAGTTTCTTGGTGAAGATGGGCGAACAAGAACGTTTTCCGCACTGATGCTTCACGCCGCCCAATTTATTCGAAAATTCAGAACACCGCTGACAGAAGGAACGCCCGTTTACATGCCAAACACGTCTCATTACTCTCCCATTGCCGACTATGGACTCATCGGCGACATGCATTCTTGTGCGTTGATATCCAAACAGGGATCAATTGATTGGGCTTGTCTCCCGAGTTTCGATAGTCCATCGACCTTCGGACGAATCCTCGATTGGCGGAAGGGCGGCTACTTCGCCATGACTCCCCGCCGGATCAAGAACACGGCCCGCCGATATCTCCCCGGGACGAACGTCCTGGAAACTACCTTTGAAACCGAGACAGGCGTTGCCAGGCTGACTGACTTCATGCCCGTCCATCCTCCGTCCCACTCCCGCATTGAGCTCGGTAGTGGACGCCGCGGCGCCGCTCCGCACGTATCTCACCGGCTCAAGCATCCCCGCACAACCGACGTCTCACCGAGCATCACGCTGACAGGAGAGGACGTAACCGAGCCCTTTGAGGTTCGCTTTGAGGAGAAAATCATTCGGGTGCTTGAATGCGTCAGCGGCCAGGTGGAATTCGATGTGGTGGTTTCGCCGCGGTTCGACTACGGGACGATCATGCCGCGATGTACCCTGGACAACGGCGACAACACCCATGGGCTCGCCCACGGCGGCGCCAATGCCCTGCTGGTATACAGTTCAAACGCGCTGAAAATCCAGAATGGCGACTTTGTGTCGAGAGGAACCCTCAATTCGGGGGAAAAGGCCTACGCCGCCTGCGCGAGCCTCATGCACTTCACCACCGATTTCTCGAGGAGCGATGCGTGGGTAAGCCCGGCAGCTATTGATTACGCCCTGGAACGCACCATCGCGTACTGGGAAGCCTGGTCAAGCAATGTCAAAGTCGAAGGCGAGTACGCCGATGACATGCTCCGAAGCGCGCTGGCGCTCAAGTCGCTGGTTTACGAGCCTTCCGGAGCTATCCTGGCCGCGGCAACTACATCGCTGCCGGAGGGTTTGGGCGGAGAACGCAACTGGGACTACCGTTTCACCTGGATCCGCGACGCATCCTTCTCGCTCAAAGCCTTCTATGCGCTCGGCCTCACCGAGGAGGCTGAGGGGTTCAAAGACTGGCTCGAATGGACGACGGCCTATCCAGAAGACCTGCAGTTGATGTACGGCATTCGCGGTGAGCGCTACCTGGAAGAGCGGACACTGCCGCTCGAAGGTTACTCGTGGTCGGCGCCAGTACGCGTGGGGAATGGCGCCGCCAAGCAGTTTCAGCTGGACATATACGGCGAACTGATGGACTCGGCACTGATTTATTTCGAGATGACCGGAAAGTTACCGGACCCTGATTACCAGGGCCTGCTGCACGACGTGGTCGAGTACGCGGCGAATCGCTGGCGCGATCCTGATGCCGGTATCTGGGAGTCCCGTGGTGGCGACCGCCACTTCGTCTATTCTAAGGTGCAGTGCTGGACCGCGCTGGACCGTGGCTGCAAACTCACGGAAGCTTTGCTTTGGACCGACCCGGGCAATCAGCACCTGCAGAAAGACCTCAAACGCTGGATCCAGGTTCGGCAGGAGATCAAGGACGAAGTCCTTGCCGTGGGGTACGACAAGACCATCGGAGCCTTCGTGCAGTCCTACGGCAGCCGCACGCTCGATGCATCCGCGTTGATGCTACCCCTGGTAGGATTCATCGAAGCTGATCATCCGTACATGAAGTCCACGATTGAGGCGATTGAGCGCGATCTGACCTCACCGGAAGGGTTGGTGTATCGCTACCTGGGCTTCGATGACGGGCTGGCCGGTGGCGAAGGAACCTTCATCATTTGCAGCTTCTGGATGGTACAATGCCTGGTGATGCTGGGCGAGATCGCCAAAGCCCGGTCGCTGTTTGAGACGTTGCGGGGCTACGCCAACGATCTCGGTTTGTTCAGCGAGGAATACGATACAAAAAGCAATGAAATGCTGGGAAACTTCCCGCAGGCATTTTCACACCTGGCGTTCATTCAGAGCGCATTTGCTCTGCATGAGGCGGAAATGGCGGCCCACAAACGAGTGACTGTGGGAGACCCGGTCGAGGCGATGCCAGCTCTTATAAGCTGAATTAACACGCTGATTAGCAGTCGGGAGGAGCAACGCCGGAGACGGCCCCCGAAGCACCCGTGACAAATGAAGTCGCTTCGCTGATCATGCCGCGGTTAGCGGGAGGAGTGAGCACGAGAAGTTCGACTTCCTGAGCTACACCTTTCGCCGGTATTATTCGAGCCGGAACGGCAAGGCCTATATCGGAACACGCCGGGCGGGCGAGGGCGGCATCCGGTCCGGCGGAGGCGCAGATGCGGTCAAAGCGATCTTCCGGCCAGATCACCAACGCCGCACGCAGATAGGTCCGCTCGAACGAGGCGCCTTCGTTCCCTGTCGCCTCGGAAAAGTGGCTTTCGTCCGGTGATTCGCCATCGAGCGCGCCCGGAGGCAGGATTTCACCGTCGCCGATCGGGATCTTGCTGAAGTTGACCGGGACATCATCGGCCCCGCGCCATTGATCGATGTAATAGCTGCCATCGCACACCTCGCCGATGTCGAAGTCCTCGCTGTCGTCTTCGTCGTCCTCATCATCCCATCGTGAACGGCCATAATAACCGCCGCCGGTATGCTCGGCCCAGCCGGATTCCTCGATGTGGACTATGCCGAGGTGCGCCGCGCAACCCGCCTGAGCCGCCGCTGGAACCAGCACCTGCGCAAGCGCTGCGTCGGCGCCCTTCAGCGAGGAAAAGGAGAGCGTCGCCTCGGTGTATTGATGTTCGAGCAAATAAACAATCTTGTCCGGCTCTTCCCCGCCGGATGCCCATCGCGAGAGCAGTGGTGCTGCCCCGGCGATCGCGTTGCGATGGTCCGGCGGTTCGAGCGGTTTCTTTTTCGTTTTCTGGACGAGATTATAGACGAGGCAAACCCGGTATCCGGAGCGAACCGGTCTCACCTCATGCTCGCAATCCGCGTAAAACGCCGCGAACTGGATTTGCGAGGGCAAGCTGCCGCGCAGATCGAGCATCGACTCGCGTTCGGCGTGGCGGACGACGAGTTCGCCTCCCGCGTGCGCGGAAGGAAGTTCACGCCATCCATTCCGCGACTACTTCGATTCGTTCGCCTCCCGCGTGCGCGGAAGGAAGAGACACCACGAGCGTGCCAAACATACCGCCTGCCTTCTCCGTATCGCGATGGGAGACAAAGAAGCCGCCTTCTTCATAGACGAGCAGCTTGTAAAACTGCGCCTCTACCGCAAGGCCGTCGCAACCCAGATCCTCGCCGATCTTCCATACCAGGTCATCGAAGGCAGATGACCAGCCTTTTCCGCTGATCGTTACTTTCTCGGCACCGACCTGCCACACCTTGCGGACGCTCTCATCCACCAACGTCTGGTCGCCCCTGCCATAGGGCGCACGTTCGGCGGCGCTCGTGATCAACTGCAGCGCCTGGGCGGGCGGCACGGGAAAGGAAAGCATCCCGACGCCGGCGACTTCGACGGTCGGCATCGGAGTCTCGAGCACACCGCTGGTATACCAACTTCCCGGCCGGCGGGCGCGGGCGAGCACCTCGAGCAGCGGCTCGAATCGTTCACCATAGGAAATCTGGACATCTTGCTCGCTCATCCCGCGATTCTTGCTGACCCTGGCGCAGCGCACAATCTCAGATGCGCCATTTTTGCCGATAGCACTACAGAGGTAGGCTTGGGAGAAACAGAGCATCCTTGAAAAGGACTCGATGCGAACCCGGCGGCCAGAAGCGCGAAACGAAATGCCGGTATCGACGATGGAGTTGCGGGCTTAATGACGTTCCTCCGGTCGTCTCCGCTTGCAAAATGCTTGATTGTCCGGTGGTATCCTTTGCGCTCAACCGACCGGCTACACGCTTGTCGTCCTCTCAGGGCAACTGCGGCGTGGCCGTGCCTCAGTCCGGCCAAGGAAAATCGAGAGCCGCCCTCGACTCTCCTGCGAACGTTCGAGGATCTGTTGCCTGTTGAAATAAGAGTTCTTCGGTGCCAATTCCGCGCTCCTGAAGAATGGTGGGGTTTAAACGATGGATCTCGTAGACAGCCTGATTCGGCGGTCAGTAAGAAGCAACCGAAGCATTGCGCGGGGGCGCATCTCCGAAAGTTGCACGAATCAGTTCCAAAGGAACTGAAGGGTGTCGTTTTTGACGGCGACGTCGATGGCGAGCATGTGGGCCAGACCGCGCGGAGACCAGAACTGGCCACGACGCTTCAAACGGTTCTGGAACTGGCTGCAGGCGGATTCCATCGAGCCGGATCCAATCGGGGCGTTGCGGGCGGCCAGGTCGGCATAGTCGAGGTGTTCGCGGTGGTTCCGGAAGTAGTTGACTTCCCGATTGACGATCGGATCGGTGGTGTTCTTGGCCAAGAGTTCTTCGAGGGTGTGGATCACGCGATGGCCGGGGGTGTGGCGGAGTTGATGGAGCAGGGGCTTGACCCAGGCAGCCGCCTGCTCGGGGCTCCCGGGGTGAAGATGGTGGGCGAGGCTCCAGAGGTGCTCGCTGCCATGATAGAAGTCCAGGGTCTTGGTCGCCCGGGCGAAGCGGTCCTCGATCAGATTCCATATCCAGATGGCTCCATCGGCGAGGACGAAGACTTCCCTGGCCCAAGCCAGGCCGCACCGCATCGCCTGCGCCTGGATCATGGCCCCGAGATCGACGGCATCGGTATCCGGAGGGACGGCGACGACCTTTTTCTCAATGAGCATGCCACGCCCGGAAGCGTTGGCCGCCCGGTCTTCGAGGCGGTAGACGATCGCGCTTTTGACTTCCTTCCAGGAGACTCTTTCCAGGGCGGGAGGTCCCGGCTGGGCGCCCCAGTCCACCCCTCTCTGGCGAACCAGCCAGCCATCGATCATGACGACCAGACTGAACGCCGGCTCCTGCGGCTTCGGGGGCGGAGGTGCGGGCAAATCCACGCCTTCGTTGCGCCCGGCGATACGCCCCACGAGCGCATGAATGGCGTCGTCGCTTATCGGAGAGCCCCAGCGGGTGGCCAGTTCCGCGCCTTTCTCGAAGGAACCGGCGGCGGCGGCATTGTAGGCGAGTCGCTGCTCGAACTCCGGGCTCAGACGGGCCCATTTGCCCAGCCCCCACTGCTCGCGCACCGGACAGTGCCAGCTTCCCGTTGCCTTCGAATGGCCCCGGATCGCACTGATGCTCACGATGCCCGATACCGTCATCAGCGTGAAGCCCGTCTTTTGCTGGCGCTGGAGCAGGAGCCACTTCGGGCGCACATCGGCGGGATCGCATCGGCCGCATGCTGGAGCCGCTCCTGGAGACGCGCCCTCGTCCACTCGCGCCCCTCTTCGAGCACTTCCTTCTCCATCGCCAGGAGTGTCGCACTCATGCTCTGAGCCCGAAGAGATACACGTCCTTTTCGGCCACGGCAGCGGTGTGCCCGCGATCCTGGCGTCCGCGTCCGCGGGTGCCGCCGACATGCACCCAGTTGGCCGCCCGGTAGCATGTGCCGGCGAAGCGTCCCCGTTCCACAAAGGTCTCCAGCCACTCCAGACCCTGCCCGTATTTTTCCCGCCAATCGCCGTCGATGCGCCGTGCCGCCGCTCCCAGGATATGGCTGGCCAGATGGGGAACCCGCACCCACGGAAAAACCAGGAACCGGGTGTTGTTGGCGATCCTTGCCAAGCCCTGCTCGCGGCAAAATCCCCGCTCCTGCAGATAGCCGTCGCGGTCTGCGCAGCGCCAGGCGGGAGCCCCGAAAAGCAAGGCCGCCACTTCCCGTCCGCAACGATCCCTGGCCAGATACCCGATGTTCTGTCCCACCACCCGAAGTCCCAGATAATGGTGGCGCGACAGATAGTCACGCCCATCGCCGATGCGCCTGGCTCCCGGCCCGGACGACCTCCAAGGTTGCCGGACCCACCTCCTTGAAACCCGCCTCCAGGCTCTCCTCCTGCGGGAGGCTTGCCGGCAATCGAATGCCTGCTCGTGGCTTGCGGTAGGCTTCCCTCAAGGGCGGCAGAACGATCCAACCCCGCCGCTCGATCTTGAGCAGCAAACTGCGGGCGGCCAAATCCTTGGGCCGCCCGCTTGCGTCCCGCCAATCCCAAAGCACGCACAACTCCCCGGCCAACTTCCGCCGACTCCAGTGCGGGCGCTCCGCAATCCACCCGCGGAGCCACCGTACTTTTTCCCCATCCACTTCCCGTCCCTGAATCACGATCGGCCATTGCATGGCCTCTTCTTGCTCTCAAGCGAAATTGTAGTCCAGCATTTTTTTGCAACTTTCGGAGATGCGCCCATTGCGCGGCAGCGTTAAGAAAACGTGGGTATCATCCGGCTGCTTCTGCTTATGTTCATTCCGGTCTGCGCGGTGGCGCAGGAGTTTCACATCGATCGAGTTCGCGAGAATGTTTACCGTTTCTCGACCGGGCGTTATCGTTCCGTCTTCATGGTCACAACCGAGGGGATTGTCGTGATCGATCCTGTCAGCGCGGAATCCGCCATGTGGCTGAAAGAGGAACTGGAGCGTCGATTCGATGTGCCCATCCGATACGTGATTTACAGCCGCAATCATCCCGACCATGTCTACGGAGGCGAGGTTTTTTCGGGCGATGGCGTGCAATTTATCGCGCACGAACTGACACGGGAAGACCTCGCCCATACCAGGGCGCAGACGCACATGCCGAACCTTGTCTATAAGGAAGAAATGACACTCTTTCCTGGCGACAACAAGGTGCGCTTGCTTCCTCTGATCTTCAGAAAGCAACTGAAGGAACCGGCCGGCTGCCGCAGCAGCTTCCCTGGAAACCGGTTTGAGATAATTCTCGGTAGCAGGGGACCTGGAAGACATCATTACTTAAAGGGAAAAGTACAAGAACAAGTCACGCTACATGTGCCGGGATTCGGCAACGCCGCGTTGCCGCGCTCCAGGGTAGTAGAAGATCAGTGGCCAAATGGCTATCCCTGCGCTCGCAGCCGCTCAAACGGGCATTTTTACGCCGGGTAATCATCCTCCAAGAAGCCCGAACTCCGATGTCAGACTTCGAAATGTGACCCCCGCCTGCTGACTTATCCACCTGGGGGCTTTTCCTTCTTCACCCTGATGAGCGTGCTCTGGATGCGCTTCTTGCCGAATCAAAGGCATGCAGATTACGCCGGCTTGTAGACCTCTGCCCCGGCATCAACGAACTCTTTCGACTTCTCGAGCATGCCTTCCGCGAGCGCTTCCTCGGCGGCGATGCCTTTTTCTTCCGCATACCGCCGCACATCCTCCGTGATCTTCATGCTGCAAAAATGGGGGCCACACATGCTGCAGAAGTGCGCGGTTTTCGCGCCTTCCTGCGGGAGCGTTTCATCGTGATACTCCTGCGCGCGTTCCGGATCGAGACCCAGATTAAACTGGTCTTCCCAGCGGAATTCGAACCGTGCTTTGCTCAATGCGTTGTCGCGGTACTGGGCGCCGGGATGGCCCTTCGCAAGGTCGGCGGCATGGGCGGCAATCTTGTAGGTGATCACGCCTTCTTTGACATCCTGCTTGTTGGGCAGTCCGAGGTGTTCTTTGGGCGTGACATAGCAGAGCATGGCGCAGCCATACCAGCCGATCATCGCGGCGCCGATCCCGCTGGTGATGTGGTCGTATCCGGGCGCGATGTCGGTAGTTAGGGGTCCAAGAGTGTAGAATGGCGCTTCACCGCACCACTCGAGCTGTTTGGCCATGTTTTCCTCGATCATGTGCATGGGAACGTGACCGGGGCCTTCATTCATCACCTGAACGCCGTGCTCCCAGGCGCGGCGCGTGAGTTCGCCCTGGACCTGGAGTTCGGCGAATTGCGCGTCGTCATTGGCGTCGGCGATGGAGCCCGGACGTAAGCCGTCGCCGATCGAGAAGCTGACATCATAGGCGGCCATGATTTCGCAGATCTCGTCCCAATTTGTATAGAGGAAGCTTTCCCGGTGATGGGCGAGGCACCATTTTGCCATAATGCTGCCCCCACGCGAGACGATGCCGGTCATGCGGCGCGCGGTCCATGGAATAAAGCGCAGAAGGACTCCGGCATGAATCGTGAAGTAATCGACACCCTGCTCGGCCTGCTCGATGAGGGTGTCCCGGTAAAGTTCCCACGTGAGTTCTTCGGCTTTGCCGTTCACCTTTTCGAGTGCCTGGTAGATTGGTACGGTGCCGATCGGGACGGGGCTGTTGCGCAGGATCCATTCACGGGTGGCATGAATGTTCTTGCCCGTGCTGAGGTCCATAACGGTATCTGCGCCCCACTTCGTGGCCCAGCGCATTTTTTCGACTTCCTCGTCGATCGACGACGCAACCGCGCTGTTGCCAATGTTGGCATTAATTTTCACCAGGAAATTGCGGCCGATGATCATCGGTTCGCTTTCGGGGTGATTGATGTTCGCGGGAATGATGGCGCGACCGGCAGCGACTTCGGCGCGGACGAATTCCGGTGTAATTTGCTCCGGAATGCGCTGGGGAAACTGGCGGAAAATCTGAGGAACGTATCTCTGGCCCTCGGCTCCGATGTGCTGTTTGTCCAGATTAGAGCGATCCTGATCGGCCGAGAGATCGGCGATTTCTGCACGGCGCATGTTCTCGCGGATGGCGATGAACTCCATCTCCGGTGTAATAATGCCCTGTCGCGCATACCAGAGTTGGGTGACAGGATGGCCGGTGCTGGCACGGAGAGGGTTGCGCTCGAGGCGCGGAAACTCGACCAGGCGGTTGCGTTCGGCCTGGCTGGCGTACTCCGCATGTTTTCCGCTGAGGTAACCATTGTCCATCGGTTGGACTTTGCGGCCGTCGTACTCCTCGACGTCGTTCCGACCAAGAATCCATTCGCGGCGGAGTTGGGGAAGGCCCTGCTTTACATCGCCATCGAAAACCGGATCACCCCAGGGACCGCTAGTGTCATAGACGCGAACGGGTTCGTTTTCCAAGACAGCTCCGTTGAACGACCTCGTCTTTGCGAGGCTGATCTCGCGAAACGGGACTTTTACGCCTTCATTCAGATTTCCCTCGACATAAACCCTACGGCTGTTGGGGAAGGAATCGGTGCTCTGCGGTTCGATGGAGTCTTTGGAAGCAATCATGGCAGGAAGTCTTAGTCTCTCGGATATAAATAAACTGCCATACGCGGCGAAGCATTTTGGCAGTGAATCGACTTCCTCGCTCCCTTCGGCGGTATGACCCGAATCAGGTTCAAGGGGTCACCCGGTCGTCTCACGACAACCGGGACTCTCAGCCGGAAGGCTCCCCCGCACATGTGTCAGTATTCGCAAGATAGGGAGACCCAGCGGCGGAGTCAAAAGAAAGTCCTTCTCACGGTGCGGTGTGATCCTAAACCGATCGAAAAAATCGCCCGTAGATGCCTGCCAGAGTTTTTGAGAATCCATTGCCACAATGCGTGCACTGATCTTTTGGAAACACGGCGTAACAATTCGTAAAACATGAATAATGGAACGGGGGAATCTCAGTTTTCCAGCCAGCGCGCAGCGTAAGATACGAGTTGCGGTACTGTTTTTATGCCAAGCTTCTCCTTGATGTGTAACCGATGGACTTCGACCGTTTTTACGCTGAGATTGAGCGCGGCGGCCATCTGGCGTGTGCTTTTGCCCTGTCCGATCAATTGAAATACCTCGAACTCGCGATCGGATAGGCGCGAGACCGGAGAATCCTCGAAGTTCGCGCAACGCCCGGCGAAAATATCGAGAATTTTCTCGGAGACTGCGGTGCTCGTAAAGACGCGACCATCCAGAACCGTGCGGATGGCTTCCATGATGCGTTTGCCGCCCTCCTGCTTCATGATGTAACCTCGGCCACCTGCGCGCAGCACGCGTTCCGCATAAATTGTCTCGTCGTGCATGGATAGCGCGAGGATCAGTGTATCGGGCGACACCGCGCGAATATCTTTGATCAGATCGAGGCCGTTCTTGTCGGGCAGAGTAATATCCACGACTGCCAGGTCCGGTCTCAGCGACAACACGAGCCGTAGTGCTTCCGCCGCCGTGCCGGCTTCTCCACATACCGTGATGTCCGGTTCCCGTTCGATGCGCATGGTAAGCCCTTCGCGCATCATTGGATGGTCATCGACGATAAAGATGCGCCATTTGTGAGCCTTCTTCCCGGATTCTGTGTTCATCGGGGGGAAGGGAACTCGCACCGGACCTCGGTGCCTTTCTTGCCGGAGCGGATGTCAAGTATTCCTTCGATCATACCTGCGCGAAATTGCATGATCTGCAGTCCCATGCCGCGCTTCTTATTTAGCCGGGTGGGCATTCCGCAGCCGTCGTCGTAAATCGCGAGTTCCGCCCGACCCCCTTTTGCACCGAGGCGAATCGTTAGCTTTTCTGCTTTTCCATGGCGGATGGCGTTATTGATCGCTTCCTGAGTAATCCGGTAAAGGTGCGTTGCGACTCCGCTATCGCGAATCTTGATTTTCTCGTCGGTCTTTACCTTGCACTCCACGTGGAACAGAGTTTCAACTTGCTTCCCCAATTCTCTGAAAGCGAAATGGAAGCTGTCTGTATCCAGATTAACCGGAGACAGACCGCGCGCGAGGCTGCGTGTTTGCGTGATGGCGTCGCGCACGTGACGGCCGATTTCTTTCGCCCGGCCTGCCAGTGAAGGCGCTTCGTCGAGAAGTTCCTCCTCCAGCGTCTGGCATATCAGTTCAATACCGGCGAGCTGCTGGCAGAGCCCATCATGCAGATCCTGTCCAATCCGCTGCTGCTCCCGATCTCTGATTTCAATCACCTGTTTTTCCAGTCGTTTCCGCTCGGAAACGTCGCGGATGATTCCGGCAAACATTTTTCCCGAAGCGAGCCGGAACTCACCAACCGATAGATCTATCGAAAAGACCGATCCGTCTTTGCGCCGTCCGACGACTTCGCGGCCGATCCCGATGATATGGGCCTGACCTGTCTGCAGGTAGCGGGCAATGTAGCTGTCGTGCTGCTCCCGAAAGGGCGACGGCATCAGCAAATTCACGTTTCGACCGATCAGTTCTTTGGCGCGATACCCGAACATTTTTTCCGCCGCGGGATTCACAGAAGCGATTATGCCCAGCGCATCAATCGTCACAATACCCTCAACGGCGGTCTCGACGATTCCGCGGAGCCGTTCTTCGCTGTCTCGCAGGGCCGCCGCGGCGATTTGTTTCTCGACCGTATTCGGGCGTTTCCCGCGTTCCTCAAGCGTCTCCGGGCGTTCTGCGAGCTCTTCCTTCGTCAGCCGTGAATATTTGTTCACATAGGAATACTAAAATATCCCGCGCAGATGTGACAATGCCTCCTACACGGCCGGAAGTCTGCGGCGGAACTCCGTGGGCGACTGGCCGACGAACTTTTTGAACACGCGATTGAAGTGCGTGAGCGACTGGAATCCCACCTCGTAGGCAATTTCACTGACGTTCAGATTGCGATTCAGCAGGAGATTCTTGGCCTTCTCGAGCCGCACACGGGACAAATACTCGGTGAAATTCATTCCTGTGAATCGCTTGAACATCTTGCAGAAGTAGAACGTGCTCATGTTTACGGCTCTCGCGACCTGCCCGAGTGAGACAGGCTCTGTTTTGTGTGATTCGATGTACTGGCGGGCCTTCGCAATCATTGGTGGTTCCTCGCTCGCGCGCTGCACAACGATCTGGTTGCTGATGATCGACAAATGTTGAGCGAAAATGCAGAGCAACTTGACGATTGAATCGTAACGGCGGGCGGGGATCACCTGGGTCTCATAGAAGGTCTGCTTCAGTCGTTCAGGAGCAAATCCGAGCTTCCATTCCTGCGCCAGTTTTACGATTTTCTCGAACTGCGCCGCATTAGGCTTCTTGGTTAAAATCTGCCCCGTGATCAGAAAGCCAATTAACTTATCTCCGAGGCGTACCGGTACGGCGGTGTCGCACAGTCCGTAGGGACAAGTGACGGTTTTGGCGCTGGTCGTGGCTGTTTCGGAGAGTTCTTGCTGTACCTGGAGACAGGCAGCACAGGCGCGGCTCTTTTCTGCGACCATCGCGCAAAATGTCGCCTGGTTTTCCTGTCCATGGTGGGGAAGCTGCCAGGACTCGAGCGGTCGGAAATCAACGGGCAGTCCGGTTGTATCGCGGAAGGCCTTTGCATATTCGCGGTAAACGTCGGATTCGGTGAGCGCTGAGATGAGGTTTTTATTGTCGTCAGGTTTCATGATCGTTGCGAGGGCTGATCGGTTTTTGTCTTTCGGATGACAATTTACGCTCACCATATTTTGCCACAATTGGGCGCCGTACTATACGTGAAGTGGTGCGCCCGCTTATAGGAAATAAGGGAACACCTTATACGAGAGAGACACGTCCACTTGAGGGAAATTGCCCGCCAGAAATACGCCAACCGGGTCAGAAGCGGATGACATCGACTGTCTCCAGGGGGGCGCTGCTGCGTTCCACCCGGTCTTGAATGATCACGGCTCAGCAAGAAACGTCCCGCAATGCAGAGGACTGTCTCTTAAAATACCTCAGCCGGCAGCCCGGTTTCGGCATTGACTCTCGCTGCAATCGCCGAGAGTTCATGCAGCGGAAGGTGGCTTGCATCCGCGGAAGTTCGAAAACCGGGTACGGAATAGATCTGGACCCGGGAGATCGACGTGCCCGCGGCGATGAGATCCCTTAATGAATCCAGGTAGGCCGCGATTTCTGATTCCGGCGGCGCCTCAGCGTCCAGAAATGTAAAGAGACTTTGAATGACCACGGGGCGTTCACTCCCCACTTCGCGAATATTTTGCACGACTCGTCTCAACGAGTGGGCGTTGCCATGCAAGCGTTCGTAGTATGTCTGGGTCCCGGCATCCAATTGCACCCAGATTTCGTCATACAAGGTCAGGCGCTTGATTCCCGTTCTAACTCTCGGCAAATGGAGAAGGGTGCCGTTCGTTACGAGAGCGATCTTGAAAAAGGAATGATCGCTTACGGCACGCACGTGCTTCGCCACGCTGATTGCATCGGCAAAGGCGGGTGCCTTGGTGGGTTCTCGATCTCCACTTAGTGCGACGTGCCTCAATTCCCGAAGATCGGCCGGGAAATCTTGATAGGCGGAGAGTGAATAGAGGGTGCCGGAATGAACGAGATGTAGCGTGTGAATCAACTCCTCCATCATCTGATCAAGATCAAGCGGCGGAGCAGTCGAAGCGGGGTTGACGTTAATCCCGACGGCCAGCCCGCGTGCGCTTGGCGAAACCGTGAGATAGACGAACTGATTTTCCAGGAAATCGCGTGGGTAGCCAAAAATGGTGCGATTGCCTCTGCAGACAGAACGCGTTTCCTGAGGTTGCATGTTTGCCATGGTTCGTGTCGACGCGATACGACCTATCTTCCGTTTTGGAGCCGAGACATTCACAGTGGTCGCATAATAAATACTTAAATAATGCATCGGCTGGATTCTTCTGCCTAACCCGCCGTTGTGATTTATTTTTCATCGCTTGTTCGGAACTCGCGACGCGAGCGCCTCAGAACTCTGTGGTTGATGGCAAGTTGCGTTGATCTCTCCGCAACATGCGGTCAGAGCCTCCATGCCCATTCTCGCCATTATTCGCGCTCCAAAAGGGGTTTTCTTGCTCGCCATCTTTATCGGAATGCTGTTGGCAGCTTCTTCGTGGTTCTCCTTAATATTGCAGTAATAGCGATGCGCCTTTCAGGAAAAATAAACCCCTCTAGCGACTGCTAGTCTCATGCCGAAGAGCGCGCCTTTTTCACTCGCGATTGTTTTCCGGCTAAATTCCGGCTAAAGAAAGCGTACAGCATCGGTGTTATCTCAGCTTGGGAAGCGTTGCGCCGCAATCTGTGCTAAGGAATGGACAATTTCAGGTTGGAGTCGGCAGGGGCGTTCGGGCAGATTTGTTTTCCGCAATGAGTGCAGATATCTCGCAGTTCGAGCCGCTATCCCTCGACGAATTTCAAAAAGCCGATTACGCGACCTGGCGAGCTGAAGCAGAAAGGGCTCTGAAGGGAGCGCCTTTCGAGAAGAAGCTCGTGAGCAAGACGTTTGAAGGCATCGATCTTCAGCCGATTTACAATCAATCCGATATCTCGGATATTCAGGCAAAGGATACCTATCCCGGATTCACTCCCTTCGTTCGCAGCACAAGTGCTGGCGGTTATTTTTCCGCACCGTGGGAGATTTGTCAGGCGCTTCCCTACGGAAGTGCGAAAGAGTTTAATGCGGCGGCGCTGCACGATGTGGCCAAGGGCCAAACCGCGGTGCGTCTTTCGCTTGATCGCGCCGGGCGGCTTGGGCGCGATCCGGATCTGGCGAAGGGTGGAGACGTAGGATTTTGCGGAACTTCCATAGCAACGACTGACGATCTAAAGGTGGCATTGAAAGGTCTCGACGGGCTCCCGCTTCATCTTCAGCCGGGCTCAAGCGGGTTGCCGATTTTGGCATTGCTGGTTGCCGCTTTTCGTCGGCAGGAGAAGAACACGGATTCCGTCCGGGGCGTTCTCGAGCAGGATCCTATTGGAGAACTCGTTTCGGATGGAACCCTTCCGCAATCTCTGGGCGCCTCTTTCGACCAAATGGCGTTGGTAACACAATGGGCGCAGGAGCATATGCCAAAGCTGGATACGATTTGTGTCCGGACCGAAGCCTACAGTGATGCGGGTGGCGATTCGGTGCAGGAACTGGGCTTCGCACTCGCGACCGGTGTGGAGTATCTGCGCGAGATGACAGCCCGCGGCCTGTCCGTTGACCAGGTTGCTTCCCGCATGCGTTTCAACTTCCTGATCGGTGGGGACTTTTTCATGGCTATCGCAAAGCTGCGCGCCGCGCGGGCGCTTTGGCAGCGAGTTGTCGCGGAATGTGGCGGAAATGGAGACTCGCAGAAAATGCGGATCCACGCGCGGACGGCGCTTTGGAACAAGACGGTGTTTGATCCCTATGTGAACATGCTTCGGAATACTACGGAGGGATGTGCGGCAGTCCTGGCTGGCTGCGACAGTATCCAGGTGGGAGCCTTTGACGAAGTCATTCGGCCGCCGGATGAGTTCTCACGCCGAATTGCCCGCAACACGCAGATCATTCTCCGAGAGGAATGTCGGCTCGATCGCATGATCGATCCGGCAGGGGGATCCTGGCTTATCGAGTCGTTAACCGATCAGCTCGGACGCAAGGCTTGGAAGCTCTTCCAGGAGATCGAGGGCCAAGGCGGAATGGTTAAGGCGATACTTGCCGGCGCTCCTCAGGAACAGGTGACAAAAATTGGCGAAGCCAAAGCGAAATCGATCGCGCAACGGCGGATGAGCTTTGTGGGCACAAATGTTTATGCGAATCCTCTCGAGAAACCGCTTGAGCAGCGTGACTGGAAACTCGCGGGGCTTCAGAAGAAACGCGCTGCCGAAGTTGAGAATTATCGGACCGTAGGAGGACATGTTGAGCAGACGACGCTCCTTGAAAAGCTGGGTCGGTTGATCGAAAGCGATCCCGACCAGATCGTAGATGCTGCGATCGATGCGGCGATTTGTGGAGCAACGCTTGGTGAGATTTGGCGCACCCTGCACCGTGGAGAGGAGGCGATTCCTAATGTCACGCCGCTCAGTCTGAAGCGTGGAACAGCGCCGTTCGAGGAGTTGCGCGCCGCTGTCTCCGCCAATCCTGCCGGTAAGGTTTTTCTCGCGAACATGGGGCCAATCCGTCAACACAAGATCCGGGCCGATTTTACGACCTCGTTCTTCCACGCCGGTGGTTTCGAGGTCTTGAACAACCCAGGATTCCCAACGGCGGAAGCAGCGGCGGAAGCTGCGTTGGAGTCCGGCGCACCGGTGATCGTGATTTGTTCCACAGACGACACCTATCCGGACATCGTGCCCGCGCTTGCGAAGAGCATTAAGCAAGGGAAGCCGGATAATATTGTCATTGTAGCGGGATATCCGGAACCGCAAATTGAGAGCTTCAAGGAAGCCGGCATCGATGACTTCATTCACATCCGTGCGAATTGCTACGAAGTCCTGAGCAAGATCGCTAAAAACCTGGGCATACTTTCATGAGCACTATCCCGAATTTTGCCGAAATCGATTACTCTTCCGCCTGCCAGGCCGCAAGTCTCAGTGATTGGCAGGAGCGCGCCGAACACGACGTGGGCTGTCCACTCGCAGATCTGGTATGGCCGGCGATGGAAAAGATCGACGTAAAGCCTCTCTACACGTCGGACGATCTTGAGAAATGCACGCACATTGATTTCACCTCGGGCATCGCGCCGTTTCTGCGGGGACCTTATGCGAGCATGTATGTGCAGCGACCGTGGACCGTTCGACAGTATGCCGGTTTCTCCACGGCTGCGGAAAGCAATGCGTTTTATCGTCGCAATATCGCCGCCGGGCAGCAGGGTCTTTCTGTCGCATTCGATCTCGCAACGCATAGAGGGTATGACTCCGATCACCCCCGCGTGATGGGTGATGTCGGAAAGGCGGGTGTCGCCATCGATTCCGTTCTGGATATGAAGGCGCTTTTCGAGAGAATTCCTCTCGATCGCATCTCCGTTTCCATGACGATGAACGGTGCGGTGCTTCCAGTCATGGCATTCTACATCGTCACTGCAGAGGAGCAGGGGGTGGAGGCTGCGAAGCTGAGTGGCACCATTCAGAATGACATTCTGAAGGAGTACATGGTGCGGAACACTTATATTTACCCGCCCGCTCCTTCGATGCGGATCATTGCTGACATCTTTACGTTCACTTCGCAGAAAATGCCGAAGTTCAACAGCATCTCTATCTCCGGGTATCATATGCAGGAGGCTGGAGCGACTGCGGATCTCGAGATGGCCTACACACTTGCCGACGGGCTTGAATACGTCCGAACCGGCCTGGCGGCCGGCATCGATATCGACGCCTTTGCGCCTCGACTTTCGTTCTTTTGGGCGCAAGGAAAAAATCTGTTCATGGAGATAGCCAAGTTGCGCGCTGCGCGCTTGCTCTGGGCGAAGCTGATCAAGCAATTCAATCCCAGGAATCCGAAGTCGATGGCACTTCGAACCCACTCCCAGACATCCGGCTGGAGTCTCACTGAACAGGATCCGTTTAACAATGTGGTTCGGACCTGCATCGAAGCGATGGCCGCTGCTTTCGGCGGCACCCAGTCGCTCCATACCAACTCGCTCGATGAGGCGATCGCGCTTCCGACCGATTTCTCGGCGCGGATCGCGCGTAACACCCAGCTCTTTTTACAGGAGGAAACCGGGATCTGTCGGGTTGTCGATCCATGGGGCGGTTCCTATTACCTCGAAAGTCTCACAAAAGAACTGCTTGAGCGCGGATGGGCGCATATTCAGGAGGTCGAAAGCCTCGGAGGAATGACGAAGGCCATCGAACAGGGAGTCCCGAAAATGCGCATCGAAGAAGCGGCCGCCAGGCGTCAGGCGCTGATCGACTCCAAACGCGAAACGATTGTGGGAATGAATAAATACCGGCTGGATAAGGAGGAAGCGATTGAAATCCTGGAAGTTGGCAACACTGCCGTGCGGGATTCACAGATCCGGCAGTTGCATCAGATCAAAGCGGAGCGCGACAACACGCGCGCTCGGGCGGCCTTGGATGCGCTGACTGAGGCCGCGGAGAAAGAGTCCGGGAACCTGCTTGAGCTTGCGGTCGAGGCTGCACGGGCGCGCGCTACGTTGGGAGAGATCTCATACGCGCTCGAGAAAGTCTATGGCAGGCACAAAGCGGTCATTCGTTCTATCAGCAACGTCTATGGGGGCGAGTTTGGTGAAGTGGAAGAGGTCACGCGTGTCCGCCGGATGACGGATGATTTTGCCGAAGTGGAAGGCCGGCGTCCTCGAATCATGATTGCAAAGATGGGGCAGGATGGCCATGACCGCGGAGCGAAGGTCGTGGCGACAGCCTATGCAGATCTTGGATTCGACGTCGATATTGGGCCGCTGTTTCAGACGCCGGAGGAAGTGGCGAAACAGGCAGTCGAAAACGATGTTCATGTTGTGGGCGTCAGTTCCCTCGCTGCCGGCCACAAGACGCTGGTGCCGCAACTCAGCGAAGAACTTAAAAAACTCGGTCGCGAAGACATTATGATTGTGGTGGGGGGCGTCATTCCGGCTCAGGATTATGATTTTCTGCTTTCCAACGGTGCGTCGGCAGTATTCGGGCCGGGAACAGTCATCCCGGATGCTGCGGAAAAGATGCTCGTAGAGTTGAACAAGCAGTTGGGAGTCTGTTGATATAGTCGGCCATGGCTGGATATATCAACACGCTCCGAGAGGGAGCGAATGCGTGATCGAAGCACAACGCTATATCGACGGAGTTCTCGCGAGTGATCGCACCATTCTGGCGCGGGCGATCACGCTCGTTGAGAGCAACGCCCGAAAACATGCGGCTGTCGCGGAGAAAGTTATCCATGCAATTCAGCCGCGTAGCGGCCGCTCGATTCGAGTGGGAATTACCGGTGTTCCCGGGGTAGGGAAGAGCACTTTCATCGAGGCTCTGGGGTGTGCGCTATGCGAACAAGGTAGAAAGGTGGCGGTGCTCACTGTTGATCCCAGCAGTAGCGTGACGCATGGCAGCATTCTGGGTGACAAGACACGGATGGAAGAGCTCGGGCAGCAGCCGAACGCTTTCATTCGCCCTAGCCCGGCAGGCGGGACCCTGGGGGGTGTGACGCGAAAAAGTCGCGAGACGATCCTGCTATGTGAAGCGGCGGGTTTCGACGCGGTGATCGTTGAAACGGTCGGCGTCGGGCAGAGTGAAACCACGGTCCGCTCGATGGTGGATTTTTTCCTCGTTCTCATGCTGGCAGGTGCCGGAGACGAGCTGCAGGGGATCAAAAAAGGAATAATCGAACTCGCGGACGCGCTCGTCGTCACGAAGGCGGATGGCGAGAACAAAACGCGAGCCGAGGCAGCCCGTGTCGAACTTTCTCGGGTGCTTCACCTTCTGACACCCGTTTCACGTGAATGGCGTCCGGTTGTCCGAACTTGCTCGAGTGTGGAGCGGATCGGGATTGCCGAAGTGTGGAAGATCGTCGAAGACTTCTGCGAGATCGGACGGAAATCTGGCTCACTCCTTAAACGCCGTCGCAATCAGGTGATCGGATGGATGTATGAATTGCTGCAGCAGGAGTTGTGGCGCGCATTTGAAGCGGATCCGGGTGTCAACGAGGCGCTTCCCTCGATCGAACGGGAAGTGCTTGAAAGTAAACTTTCGCCCGCCGCGGCCGTCAGGCGATTGTTGAGTCTCCAGACGACATGCACGGAAGACTCTGGCACCTCTTAACTTGTCTTGATTCCATTCGGGGCAGTGGGAATTTTGCGGTCAAAAATTGGTGCTGTTTCGAAGGAGGTCCGCACTCCTGGCATGTTTTTTAGTTAGAGTCATTCAGATATCTTCGAAGGGGAAAATACTTGTTCTCAGCAAATGCAGCAATGTAATCCCCATCAAGCGGATATTTCAGCGTTATTGCGCCATGACACAAAACTCTCTGAAACAGCGGCTGAGGGCGGCACTGCCAGAATTCTTGAAATGGAAGCTGGCAGCCATCGATAAAGCGGCAGCTGCGCTCCGCTCAGTGTCGGAAGGGCCGGTTGCGTGGGACGAGGCGGCGCGGTTGCTCGATCAATTCCGATCTGACGTCCGGCGCATCGGTTACCCTCAATATTTTTACGGACTGCATTGCGCAGCCCGGACCGCCCGCGCCATTGGCGCCGACCGGTTTACCTCTATTGAGTTTGGGGTT
This sequence comes from uncultured Verrucomicrobiae bacterium, assembly GCA_963805815.1. Lineage (GTDB taxonomy): Bacteria > Verrucomicrobiota > Verrucomicrobiia > Chthoniobacterales > Chthoniobacteraceae > CAWDWA01. Next base: position 61,786 of record CAWDWA010000024.1, on the reverse strand, counting down.
GCCAGCGGTAACGGATTGGTCGCCATGGAGCAGCATGCTGCTGGCGTTGCAAAGCACTGGAACATTTCCGTCCACGTCGTCGGGTTTGATATGTCCACCGGCCTTCCGCCGCGGACCGACCCTTGCGATTGTCCGTTCGCGTTTCAGGGCGGCGAGTTCAAAATGGATGAAGCAAAGCTCCGCGCGCGACTCACGAGCGCCCAGCTTCGTCTCGGCGAAGTGGCAGACACCGTTCGCAGCTTTACCTCCGAGGATTTTCCACCCATCGGCTTTATCTCAAACGACCTCGATCTCTACACCAGCACGCGCGATAGCTTCCATCTTCTTGATCTCGCTACTGATCGGCTTCTCCCGCGAGTCGCGATGTATTTCGATGATCTCCTCGGCTACCCTTACACCACCACCACCGGTGAGTGGGCGGCCATCAATGAGTTCAACGCCAGCCATGAGGATCGCCAGATCGGCCAGATTTATGGCTTGAAGCATCACGTCGGGCAAACCTACCGCTTTGCTGGATGGACCGACCTGTTCTTCCAACTCCATGTCTTCGACCACGCGGCCTACAATGCGCCGGAAGTCATGAGCATTCCGGACTGGAGTCTCCGCTCCTGAGATAAAGTAGCCAGGTATTTGACCGCGTCCTCGCGTCCGTTCGTACCGTTCTCCGGGATCAAACATGAATTGCGTAGCTGGCAGCCACTTCGGCGGCTTTCCTTTACGCCTTCGCTCAAGGTTGGATGCGCGTGGATGGTGGCTTTCTTCGGCTTGAACTTTGGATCAAACATCCCCTGCACGGCCTCGAAGCTCGCGACGTGCCGAGCCACGGTGGCCCGATGATGTCGCCTGTTGCAAAGACGCCTTTCACGCTCGTTTCGTAGAGGTCGTTCGCTTTCAAGTAGCAGTTATTAACACGGTCAAATGTCGCTGGTTCGACAAGGTCATCAACTTGAATAGAATGCTTTTTTTTACCCGCACGGGGCTGTTGTCGATCGGACTCGCTGCTTTTGCGATCGCAGCGGTCGGCATTCTGGGCTGGTGGAACATGTTCCGAATGCCAGGCCGCAACTTTTCGGGAGAACTGCCGCCGCTGGACGCGGACGAAACGAAGCTCGCGCGTGAACTGGAGCACGCCGTTCGTGCGTTGGCGGGCGAAATCGGCGAACGCAATCTCGAGCGCTATGACGAGCTCCAACAGGCTGGGGCATTCATTGCCAAGGCTCTGAACGACGCCGGGTATGAAGTTGAACGGCAAAGTTATGAAATGGATCGGCGAATTTATCAAAACCTGATCGCCGAGCTGACCGGTGGGCGAAATCGCGAGGAAATTGTGGTCGTCGGCGCCCACTACGACACGGTCCCGGGGAGTCCTGGAGCGAACGACAATGGCAGCGGTGTCGCCGGTCTGTTGGCATTGGCACGCCGGTTTGTCGGTTCGGCTCCCGAGCGGACGCTGCGCTTTGTGGCTTTCGTTAATGAGGAACCTTTTTATTTTCAAAGCCAAAATATGGGCAGTCTTGTCTACGCTAAGCGCTGCAAGGAACGCGGCGAAAACATCGTAGCAATGCTCAGCCTGGAGACGATTGGGTATTACTCCGACGTGCCTGGCAGCCAGGCCTTTCCAATCCGCGGACTCGGCGCGATTTATCCGGACACCGGGAACTTTATTGCATTCGTCGGGAATCTGGATTCCGCGCAACTCGTGCGAAAAGCCCTGGGCACATTTCGGAAGGACGCTCAGTTTCCCTCCGAAGGGGCGGCGCTGCCGGAGTCCGTTCCCGGGGTGGGTTGGTCGGACCATTGGTCCTTTTGGCAGAAGGGGTATCCAGCCATCATGGTCACCGACACGGCACCCTTCCGTTATCCGCAATACCACTCTTTGCAGGACACTCCTGACAAGCTGAACTACGACCACATGGCGCGTGTTGTCGAGGGATTGTTATCAACGATCCATGAACTGGCCTCTGAATAGAATTGGAACTCCGTTTGCGGAGATCCATCCACCTCCACACGGACTATTCGGACCTGCCGGACTGGCGACCCGGATATACCCAGGCTGCAATGTGCTCAAAGTTTACATTAAAAAGTCCTGCTCGTGCGTTTCGATCTGGCCGACGTATCGTCTTGGATCGCTGTCGGCTCGCGGCCCCCGGATGACCGTCTTGATCAGTTCTCAAAAGAAACTTTCGAAAGGCCGATAATCATAGCGCCGACCGAAATTTGGCCGTTTTTGAACGTCAAAGATGCGGAAACCTATAGCCCAGCTCATGTGAATGAAGACCTGATGATTCGAGCGGCGCAGCGGACCGATGATTCCGTTCAGGTTCGCCTTATGATCCCTTGGCGGAACTGATGAGTTGCACGGCGATCGTTCGACAGCAGGCCATGTCGCCATGGAGAGTGCGTCCGATGCAATGACCGATCTCAAAATTCGTCCGCTTTGTATTGGATTGCTTGGACTCTTCGCCTGTGCCGCTGCGATTTGCTTCTACGTCGAATGCGCGAATGTCGGTATTCCGGGCGGCAAGCTGACCTGGGAATTGGTGTTTGCGTGGATACAGCGCGAATGGCCCAACGTGCCCCAGATGAGCACGAATGAGTTGGCGGTCCGAATTGCCACGGAGGACGAGCCGCCAGTGCTAATTGACACCCGGACATGGAAGGAATACGCGGTTAGTCATCTTCCCGGCGCGGTTTGGGCGGAGAGCCCTGAGCAGATTCGCGCGGCACTCCATAAAGTTCCGCCGAAACGTGCCGTGGTTCTCTATTGCTCGGTGGGATTGCGTTCGTCAAAAGCGGCAGCAGCGCTGCTGAAGGACGGGCGCGGTGACGTATTCAATTTGCGCGGCTCGATTTTCCGGTGGGCAAATGAAGGCCGTGCCATCGAACGCGGCGGCAAGCCAGCGACTTCCGTTCATCCCTACAATCGCGTGTGGGGTGTGCTGCTTGATCCTGCACTTCGCGCAAAATCAGCGCAATGAACTGTGCGGGCCTTCCCTTGGCGGCTTTGGTTCACCGCAGTGACCAATGGCCGGGTTTTCGTTTCCGGCGCTCGCAGTGCGCAGGAACAACGCCTGTAGCGGCGGTCTATGACCGTCGACATTCCGAAGATTCTCATGAGAACCGCTCTAGAAGTGGTCCGGTTACGCTTTCGCCAAGCTTGCCGGTGCGCCGAACAGGAGGTTCCGGATCAAGCCCGCGAGCGCTTGCGGCTCCGCGTGGATATCAAAGGGAACGATCCTGCCTTTTGCTGCAATTTGCTGAACGCTCTCATCATCGAGAGCTCCGCCTCGGCGAGCAGCCAGGACAGCGTCAGTTTTCCGTCCGCTCCCATCAATCAGAATCATCTGTCGGCCCTGATTGACGTTTGCCTGCATCTCGTTTCCCGCGACATTGCCTCCGCCCGCATAAACGGCAAGGGACGGGCAGCTCTCGCTGAGTTCACCGGCCAGGGCGTACATCGTTTTCGTTTCGTCACCCCAATCCTCGCCTTCGACCAGAACGAAATGGGAGTGATGAGGCTCAAGCGGGGTGTCGCCCTCTTTCCGGCCAGGCCACGTGACGAGCTTGTCTGGCGCCACTCCAATTAGGGGCGCGTTTAGCCTCCACTTTTCCACGCCGCGTCCAAGGAGAGAAATAATCCCTGCATCAGTGGCTCCGGTAATTATCGCTAGCGATTCCTCGGCAGCGATGCGCGCAACGCCATCAGCAAGAAGAGACTCGAGGTGCGAGGAAAGGCTTTTTTTCAGTTTCGCGGTTCCGCCGTTCAAGCAGACGATTGCCCGAGGCGTTGAAATTCCCAGGGCAGCAATGATCGCTGCCGGATCCGTTTCGCGGGAAACCCGAACGACTTTAGACATGGCGCCATTTGCGAAGCGGATTGTTTCGATTCTCATCCTGTTCTTTCTCGCACGAATCGAACCATGGAGCGTGCGATTGGAAACAGAAGTCACGTTTGCGATTCGTTGCGTTACTCGTCAACCGAAAAGCCTGATATTTTGGTGGGAGGATTGCTGACAGGCGTGTTCAGTTTCTGAAATCGTGACGGCGACGCAGCAAATTCGCGTGGTTGCTGCAATCGTGGTTGCTGCAATTCAAGCTGATGTCGATTCCCTTTCTGAGCGCGTAGAGTCCTTGTCGCAGAGTTACCGCCGGTATGCGCTACAGCGCGCCGCAAGCTTGAGCAATCGGAGCCGGATTCGAGTTTGCGCCGGCAGACGCCGATCAGGCTGTTGTCAGGGAACTTTACATCGAGCTTCTCACCCGCAACACACGGCTTCAAAGAAGACGGTGGCTTTTTTGTGACCGGAAAGGGTTCGTCTGGAGTGTCGCGTTTAGCCGCGATGGCAGGACCCTGGCCAGCGGCAGCTACGACACCAACATCAAGCTTTGGAACGTTAAATCGATCCTGAATCCGCCGGATCTCGCCACTTATCTAACCGGCAACTGGCACAAAATGTATGGCCGCGAGATTATCGGAACCACCCTCGAGCTCGGCTTTCTGAATGTGCCTGAGGATTGTCACATCGAAATGATTCAACGGAATGCGCCCGAATCCGAGCTGCTCTGGGATGATCGTTGAGCCAAGAATCGGAAAGGAGTAATGTTAATGCTTCCTGAAGTAGTCGAACCGGAAGTGCGCAGGAAAGCGGCTGCAACGTTGATTCGCTGACTGAGAGTGGATGCGGAAAATAAGACAATCGCACCCGGAGTGCTGACTTTCGCCGGCATCAGCTCACGGAAATTCTTCCCGAAGCAGACCGAAATTCGGAAGCATTTACCGAAATGAAGAAAACAGTAGACGTGTATCAGCAGCAAGAAATGCAGTAACCTGAACCCGCATGAAACATCTCCCGTCTGAAGCCCTCGAGATGGTTTTTTTCTGGCTCCTGTAGGGGGATGAGTCCGGTGGAAAAGCGCGTATAGAGCAGTTCGCGCAAGCTAGATCGTTTCTCAATATAATCTTCCGAAATATCGACGGTCATAGACCGCCGCTCTGCGAGCGCCGGAACCGGAGGCTTTTTCTCAATCATTGTCGCTGATGAGGATTGTCACGGAACGGCCCTTAACTTCGAGCGCGTTGCCTGCTTCCGGGGCTTCAGCTTCCCAAGTATCGAGATCGGCGAAATCTTGGTCGTCGCCGAACCACGACCGTGCCAGCACGCGCCAGTCGCCCTGCGACCAGTCGGCCAGATTGTTCACCGTGAAGGGCTCGGAGTTTTCATTGTAGATCACCATCAGGTCCGGTTCGTTCTCCTCGCCCCACCAGATGACAGCCAACTGCGTTGGCTGTCCATCCTCAGGTCCTTCCCACGAATAGGTGAAACGGCCGTCATTGCCCGCTCCAGCATCTGCGCCGCCGTTGGCAGCCTGCCCCGCATACCCGGGAAAATCAGAGTTTCGGAAATGGCTCCACTTGCTGCGAAGCGCAATCAGGTTCTGAGTCCAGCGGAACAACTCCCCGCCATAAGCCGGACCGCCCGGCGACTCGCTGTTGTCGCCGTCCTTCAACCGCCAGTCGATCCAATTGACATTATCGATCGCCGCGTTGCCCGATTCGGATTCGTAGTTGTAGGTATTGTGCACTTCGGCCTGTGAGGTCGCACCCGATTTGGTCCGGCCAAACTCGTCACCCTGGAGGATCAGAGGGACTCCCTGAGAGGTCAGAAGCACGCCGAGCATCAGTTTCTGCCGTTCCCGCCGCAGATTTTCGTCACCGCCGCTATCCCAGGCGTTGTGCGATCCGCCATCGTCGTTAAACGAGACAGAATCCCGCAGCGTGTATCCGTCATGTACGGCTGCAAAATTGACGGAACGCCACGGACGTGTCGAAGCGGGCCCGCCGTTTCCGGCGTCGCCACGTCCCTCGATGAGCAGCTTGAACCGGGTGCGGTTGTCCAGCGACGATTTCGAGAACTGGCGGATACCGTCGCGGTAGCGGCCGATCCACTTTGCCCAGCGATTGTTTCGATTGTCGAACCCATAGTTATCCATGAAATCGAACCAGGCACCCCCGAGATCCCACGGTTCGGCGTGAAGATGCGCTCCGACAAAGTCCGGATCGTTGTCCACCCAGTCCGCCGCATTATTCGATCCGTCGGCCAGGACGCGTGCGAGGTCGAAGCGGAAGCCGTCTACGCCATAGACGTCGTACCAGAGCCCCAGCGAATCCGTAGCCCAACGCTTGGTAAAGATTTCGTCCGAACCGGCAAAATTGACGTCGTTGCCGGTGCCGGTGTTGTTTGAATAATAACGGTCGTCGCCGGTAGCCTTGTAAATGCTCCGATTGCACAGGCCGCGGAAGTTGTAATACTTCGCCGCCAGTTGGTCGTTATGCACCCAGGGGCTGCCCTCGGCGGTATGATTGTAAACTACATCAATGATCACGGCGATTCCGCGATCGTGGAAAGCCTTGATGAGTTGCTTCAACTCGACGATGTCTTTGCCGGGATCCGAGGCATATCGCGTCTCGGGTGCGAAGAAATTGGTCGTCATGTATCCCCAGTGATTCAAACGATCCTCTGCATTGCCCGTTTCTTCGTCGTATTCCATCACGGGCATGAGTTCGACGGCGGTGACTCCCAGGTCGACGAGGTGATCGATGCCCGCAGCCAGTCCGCCGGGTGTTTTTAAACCCGGTGTCGCCAACCCCACATAGGTGCCCCGTTTCGACGGGTCCAGCGAGGGGATCCTGGCGGTGTAATCCTGAATATGCAGTTCATAGACGATGAGATCCTCGGGCTTCACCGAGACGTGTCCGGGGTGATCGTCCTTTGAATGATCATAAACGATGCTTTTTCCACCTCCCGCGTACAGGGAGTCTGTTGCGTCGACCAGGGGTATGCCCGAGAAAAACTCGGAAAAGGAAACGTTCTGCGTATCGTACGCATACGGATCGTTCAGCGGATACGTCGGATTGAAAAAATGCCCGAACTGATCCCCCAACGAAACATCCCGCTGTCCGGTCGCCCGGTAAAGATAGACGAGGCCATGGCCGATGCCTTTGCCCCTGACTTTGATTCGCCAATCCGTGTCGCCGCTCTTTTCCATCGAAACCACTTCAGCAGGCTCCGTGGCATCAGGCTTATCGTAAAGCAACAGTTCCACAGATTCCGCCTCTGGAGCAAATACGCCAAAGTGGACCCAGCTCTCCTTATCGATGTGTGCTCCGTATCGGTCTTCCTCCGATGCGGCTGACTTCGCCACGTGGATTTCGCCCGCATCTGCGAGCGTGAAACCGAATACCAGGCTGAATACAGCGGTAATGTAATGTATTGACGCCGGGCAAACCACTCCACGCCCGAAGAACGGTCTAAATGAAATAGACATGATGCCTCCTGTTCTTTTTCCCAGATTGACGCCCTCGTTAACGAAAATTGCACATTGGATGTCAACAAAATGATGTTTATTATTTGAAAATGTGCACCCGGCCGGTGGGCGGCTTGTCGGGGAGGTAAGCTCGCGCGTTTCAACCGGCGCCGTCGAGAAAGCAGGAGAATTCGTCAAGAAGCGGCTTTCAGTCGCTTTGCAGTCAACCGTTCACCCTGCGCGAAGAGCGCCTTTGCAAGACATGCCCCATAACCGGCAAACACTCTCTGACGATATTTAGAATTTTACTTTGCTGGCTCTGCCGGGAGGTTGACCACGGACTTCCTCAAGGATGGCGATGCGAGTGGGATGCGCGTTTCGGAGGCGAAATCGATAAACGCCCGGGTTACGTCACTGACGAACAGTGGCTCATAGTAAGTATAAGCCACGTAGGCTTTGGCAGTGAGTTGAATCGAGTCCGGATTCCGGCGCAGATAAATCTGCGCCGACCGGGTGGAATCGAAATAGAACAATGCCTGGATGGCTCCCAGATCGTGTTTTCCGCAGTCTGGCGCTGCCCGGCGCTAACGAAGGAGGCCAGATAAAAGTGCATGACGCACAGGGAGGCGCGTGCGCCGACATTGGCGGAATTGAGTGCCTCGTTCCACAATCCAGGGGTTAAGAAAGGTCTCGGCAGTATCGCTCACGGCTCAGGTCTCCGTTGGCAGTGTGCTTGATAAATCCAGCCCGATGGTCTCGCGCAGGCAGAACACGCTAAGCGGCAGCGCGGATTCGGAGACGGCGAAGACCGGGGCGTCCGAGCGGGTGACAGTGCGGCGCTCGACCACGCTCATGTCTTCGAACGTCGAAAGGATCCGTTGTCCAAGCGAGTAGTTCAGGCCCAGTTCCTTCAAAATCTGTTCAAGCGTCGACGGTCCACTGACCAGCAGCGTGGCCAGCACCCGGCGCTCATCGCGGGCCGAAGCCCTGGAAACGATGTTGCGCAGGGCCAAATACTGGTTGACGGAGGCACCGATGGAACCGGGCAACGGTTCACCGAGCCGTTCGAAGTTCTCGAGTGCTGTCAGGGCGTTGGACCAGGCGCCCCGAGTACGTTGGAAAACAACGTTGGCGTGACAGTCCAGCGGCAGCAGAAAATCGAAATTTTTGGCGCCTTTGAGAATAACGTAAGCGAAAACATCAATGTGGCACAGTGGTGGTTGCGGGATGTTCGCAGGAGATTGAATATCAACCATCGCGCCGATGAAGGTCTTGATGGGCTGAAAGCCGGCAGTGTGACGCCGGAAAAGTTCGTCCAATCCCAGAATAGGGGTGCCGGTCGAAGCAGTTTTCAGGGCGTCGACCAGCGCTGCCGTGTAATCGCCACCGGCTCGGATGGCTGACGCGTGGAGTGTGGCGGCTGCCAGGGGTGCACTCGAATCGTCCTTCCAACCGGTGGTCAAAACAACTCAGCTTGCTGACCGCCAATGTCGATGCCGCCTTCGCCCTGCCAAACTGGGGCGAACCGACCGTCTCCGAGCTTGGCTCCGATTCCTTTACGCCGCTGCACGTCATTATCTTCACCGGGCTCCGCATCGATGCGCCGGGCCGGAAGGAACCCCAGTTTTCCATCGGATAAAGAAGGCATTGCACGCGAGCTTATTAAAGAGAAGTTGCAGGAACGGCTCAAGCACATCGAGAGAAGTGCGCCTCGCGGTCTGGCGGGAGACGCGAGCGGTGGAGACATATTATTCCTTGAAGTCTGCCAGGAACTCGGGATTCCAACTGACCTTTACCTCGCCCTGCCGCCCGATGCCTATTGCGAAGCATCCGTGTCGCGAGACACTCGGCACACGATAGTGCGGCGCGAGGCGCCGAAGACGTCTCGGCTCTGGGGCGAGGCCATAGGAGAAAAGCGATTGCCGCAAGAGACAAACCAACTCGGACCCAACTTGTGAGCAGAAGGGCCCAAAATCCCAGCATGCGTTCATCCAAGACCGCAGATGGCAAGGCCTGCGTCGTTCCGCTGACTCACGTGCTGCATGAGTTGCGCGGAGTTTACGCTATTGCCTCCACCGTTGTTAGTCCTGGTTCATCCGAGAGCCTTCACCGTGGTCGACGACTGAACTGCGTGTGGCTCCTTTTATCCGGGGATAATGGGCATAAATGAACAAAATGTTTCCTTTTTAACGAGTGTCGGTGGGAAGCATTGCAGCATTCAGAGAATCACGGGTTCTCGGTAATCAACTCGTCCGGTGGAGTGTAGAGCTGATTCGACTTCAGTGTGATCTCGGCAATTGATACCGGGTGCAGACAGTCTTCGCAAACAGGGCCGTTGAGATCGAGATCGAAATACGGGATCTTCAGTGCATAGACTTCACAAACCTTACACCACCCGTCCAAGGGAGATTTGTATTTGCCGGTGCGAATCATTTCACTAATCCTCCTGTAGTTTTGGAGCTCGGATAGCACCTGCCGTGCCATGTTGGTATATGGAGACTTTGGAATTACCCCGCATCCACCTCTGGCTGGAATCTCCGTGAGAGGGGAAGTAGGTCGCCTTTGCCTCTGCGGTTCTTTGTGAATCTGGCAGAGAAATGAGCTTCTTTCCCTGTCTCATGGTGCTGGGAGACTCATGGATCGTGAGCCCGCCGGACCATGGGCTATCGTTCGAGAGAATCAGAGAACCTGCTCGTTAAGAAGGATAGAGGAAAATCAAAAGCATCCAGACGGGGTAGAATTTAAATCCTTTATCAGGTTTGTGCGCGGACCTCTTGGTCTTTCCCGATGCGATATCACGCTCCGCTTCCGACAATCAGCGCCACACCCGCCACCATCAGTGCACCGGAGAGGAAGTGGCGAATGAAGTCGCGCTCACCGAACAGCACGGCTCCGTAAACAATCCCAAACAGCAGGCTCGTGCGTTTGACTGATATGAAATACGCCACCTCGACGCGGGCGATGCCCAGGAAATGCGTCACAATCATCACGGCCATGAGAAGCCCGGTCAAAAAGCTGGCCCAGGGACGCCAGTACAATGCGCCAAAGCTCGACGGGCGTAATATCAGCAAGCCCACCAGGAGCGCGGATCCAATCATCACGTAATAAAACGGACCGAAGATCTGCGGTGTCGTGTAGCCCATGGCGGCCTTTCCGCCCACCGAGGTAATACTGTAAATTGCCGCCACGGCGAGCATCAGCCGTGGCCCGGGTTCACGGACGATGGCCGCGAGGGGCGCAAACCAGGAACGCCAGTCATGCAGCCGTTTCAGGTTCAACAGATAGGCACCGAAAACCACAAGCAGTATCCCTACCATGCCGCCGGGGGATACAGATTCGCGAAGCACCGCATACCCCGTCACCACGTTGAATACTGGCGTAAACGCCAGAAAGGGCAGGGTGAGATGTAACGGATTGTCGCGGATCGCAAGCAGGTAGAGAAACATGGCCACTAGCTCCAGCGGCACAAGCACCGCCAGCCAGCCCCAGAAAACGGGCGGGACGGACGGCAGGGGCTGCAACAGGACGAGAGGCATCAGCAGGGCCGCTGTTGTCACCATCCGCACTGCGAGCAGGTCGAGCGCGGGAGTGTTACGGAAAAAGTACTTGATAACGGCGTCCGCGGAGGCCAGTGACAGGGCGCACGCCAGAGCCAGAGGAAACCATGTCGTGCCTTCCGCTTGCACTAGCCGTAAATACTGTGAAGAATTGCGATGCGCGGTGAACGTAGCAAGGGGGATGGTCGCCAGATTGAGTGGTGAACGGTTCCAGTTCTTGAAAGTGCCGGTAAGAATGCACCACTTCCCCCCTGGGAGTCGAGCCCTGAAGGCGCGGCAGGTCTGGATTCCCGGCACCGCGACTTTGGCAGTATTCTGTGCAGAAACACTGAATTTTACGGACAAGCTGCACGTCAGTTATTGAGATCGTGTCTCGAATACTTATCTTGTCACTTGTTTTTGTTCTGTCGGGTTGTGTCTCGAGCGATTACAGGCGTTTTGGCGAAGTTCAGCAGGTGGAACCGTACCCGGGATACTACTGGTGGAGGGTTGGGGGCACAAGCCAAAGCCAGGAGCTGGCGAGACTTCGACAGGCCCGTGAGATACGACAGTTGGAAAAAGCAGAGAAGCAACGTCGGCGCCGGGAGATAGAACGGGATCGTCGCGAGAAGAGAGTCGCCCGGCGGAACCAGAAAGCCGAAAGAAAACGCAAGGACTACGCGGAGCGTGAAGAGGCTCGTCAGAAAAAACGGGAGCGCTACAAAGCAGAGCGGAAAAGTCGGCGACAGCATTTGGAAAGTGGCCGTCGCGGAGAAGAGGTCGTCCGGCGGAATCAAGAGGTCGCAAGAAAACGTCCCGCGCATGTAACGCGTCAGCAGGCGCGTGTGATAAAAACGGCAGCGGGGAAAAGCAGGGCAGACAGATCAGCGACAGCAGGTAGAAAGGGGCCGTCGCAAAAGGGAAGCCGCATGGCTAAATCAGGAAGTCACTCCGCGAACTCAGAAGGCCGCTCCGCAAAATCAGGAGGCCACTCCGCCAAATCGGAAGACCGCTCCGCCAAATCAGGAGGCCGCTCCGCCAAATCAGGAGGCCGCTCCGCCAAATCAGGAGGCCGCTCCGCCAAATCAGGAATTCATTCCGCCAAATCAGGAAGCCACTCCGCGAAATCAGGAAGCCGCTCCGCGAAATCAGGAAGCAACTCCGCTAAATCAGGAGGGAACTCGGCGAAGTCAGGAGGCGGCATGGGAAAATCAGCATCAGCAGCCAATGCGTCAAGAGGTCGGTAAGACGAAAACGGCGGCAGCGAACCGCTCAATCGCAAAATCTGCGGGATAACGCGCGCGGTTTGGAGAGGTTTACGAAGCGGACTGTAATTCCTTGGTCGCCCCCCGCGGCGTCTGATCGGCCCCGTCCTCGCCTGGACGGGGGGAGACGGTTGGCTGCTTGCCGTTGCCGGAAGGGTTGGCGAACACGTCGTTGAGCTTTTGCACGTACTGATCCGCGTCGGACAGGATCTCACTCAAGCGATTTTGGATGCTGCGGCCCCACCCCGTCGGATTGACCAACAGGCAGCTGCGCCACCAGGGTTTGGTGTTCTTGGTGAAGGCGAGTTGGTAGGCCTCCAGATCCTCTGAATCTTTGATTTCCGCGGCGATCTTGCGCAGAACACGCCTGGTGAAGAAACGGCGAATCAGGCTGTGGAGATAGAGAAACGCTACCACCACGACACCAATTACCGCACCACTTATGAGCGGCGACGTCTTGAGTGTCTCCAGGGTCGGGAGGAGTCCCGCGGAATAAGCATACGCGCCCAGCACCACAAAGAGCAGCAGCAGCAGACCGCTACCGATCAACACTCGTTTGCGCAATGCGGTGAGGAAGGATCGCAGATTCGGCACCATCTCACCGGCCAGTTTTTTGGCCCGATGCTCCAGTTCTCCAATAATGCGATACGCGCGATCCACCTCCACCTGCCCCAGGCGTTGCTGGATCTCGGCCATATCCTCGTCGCGCTTGGTGCGGAAGCGGTTGGCGAGGGTCTCATCCTCAATGGGGCTAGCGGCCTCCTCATTGTAAATCTGGTAAAAGCGGCCCGCTGTCAGCCCGGTAGTGGCAAGCGCGCGCTGCCAGGCCGCGACCACATCCTCCGGATTATCCTCCTTGGCGGCGCAGTCGATCTGATTGAGGACGAAGAGGAACTTGTTGGCGTCGTGGCGGTGGATCGCCCCCGACACCAGGTGCTCCAAGGTGTCCTGCATGGAGCCCGGTTCCGGATGGCGCGCGTCGAAGAAGATCAGCACCAGGTCGGAAAGGTCGATGATGCGGTCGGTGATGCGGAGGGTGGAAGTGCGCTGGGCGTCGGCGTCAAAGCCCGGAGAGTCAATCAAGATCTTGTTGCGTACGGCTTCCGAACGGCACGTCTTGAGTTGCAGATAGGTGTCGATGCGGCGGCCCTCGCCTGCGGCGACTTCCTCGATGGACTGGCTGATCTGGTAGAAGGGGAAACGGGGATCGGCGTCCAGCGCCAGGCCGGGCAGGGTGTGGTATTTGTCCTCCTTGCTATAGGAGACCACCGTGAATTTATCGTCTACCGCCTGGTTGCCTGTGCGTTGCAGTTTTTGCCCGAGTTGGCTGTTGATAAAGGTCGACTTCCCCGAGGAGAAAGTACCCAGGACAGAGACCAGCGGCCACCAAGGCACTCTGGTGGCGTAGGACTCATCTTTGGAGAGGAAGCCCAGCCGGTAGGCGACCTTGTCGAGGTTGCGAAAACTCTGTACGACCTTAAGCAGGACTGGATTTTCCTGATCAAGATGTTTTTCCAGGTTTTCCAAACGTTTCTCTATGGCGATCTTTGAAGTCTTGATCATAATATGCGGTGACCGATGAGAATAATTTCTCCCGGAAGACTAGTGGTTGTAACTCTATGCCGCTTAAGGCTTATGGAACTGTAATCGCTTCTCAGTTGATAGGAAATTGGATTCAGCGACCAAGCGTCGATGCGGCAACGGCGGCAGGGGGCGGGGGAAGGGATCTTGTCGGATTCATCTAGCCCTTTCTAGGTGCATTGCAGCTCTTCGGCCCGATTGTGTCAAGCGATTACGTGTAATAAACATAATGGTTCATACATGACCAGGGCTGTTCCAAGCCCTTCACACACCGGAACAAATATGTTTTGAACGGCGCTATCAATTGCAACAAACACGAAGCGGCATTCTCTTACCCGGTGGGTCAGGGGAACTATCGAAACCGGATTACCCGGTCGGCTCTACCAAAGAAAGCGCCGAAAGGCGGGAGCGATATGGTTGCCTTGTCGATGGTGGCATCAAATCCGTGTCCCTGGATCTCCTTCCAATCCTCTGCAAGCTCCAACCGGGCAGGCTCATTGGAGAAATTGAAGACACACAATAATCGATCGCTCGAATGGCTCCGTTCGAAGGCATAGATGGGGTCGGCGGTTTCCATGAGCAGCTTTTCCCCGTAGACCAATGCTGGATGCTGCTTGCGCCATGCCAGAAATCTGCGGTAGGCATTGAGAACGGAATCGGGGTTGGCTTCCTGCTGTTCCACGCACAATTCTAGGTGCTCGGGGGCAACAGGTAACCAGGGAGTGCCGCTGGTAAAGCCGGCCCCAGCGGGGTCGTCGGTCCACGGCATCGGCGTACGACAGCCGTCACGCCCTTGAAACATGGGATAAAACTCAATCCCCCAAGGATCTCTCAGAGCCTCAAATGGGAGGGTGGCCTCGGTGAGACAAAGCTCCTCGCCCTGATAAATGCAGATACTGCCGCGCAGGGACAGCAGACAAGCCATGAGCAGCTTTGCAAGCGCCGGCTGGTCACCTTCCAGTCCCGCGATCCTTCCCCAACGGCTAACCACCCGCTTACAATCATGGTTGCCGAAGGCATGGGTTACCCAGCCACTACCAATCTCGTTCTCAAATCGACCGATTACCGCACGCATTTTTTCAAGATCGAGCTCGTCCTTGAGAAGCTGGAAGGTATAACCGGTATGCAAAGCTTGCTCGCCCTGGGTGTAGCGGGCGGTTGCGGAGACGGTGTCCACTTCGGCGATCTCGCCCAGCATGAAGCGATCCGGATAGCGATTGACCAAAGCCCGCAGCGAGGCGAACCGCTTCATGATGTCGGGATGGTCCCGGTCGTACAGATGCTGCTGGTAGGCGAAGGGCATGTCCCTGGACGCGGTCGAATCGCCGGCCGTGTTATCGCTCACCGGGGGGTTGTCGCGAAGCTCGGGATCGTGAACGAGCGTCGTAATGGCATCCAATCGGAGCCCATCGACTCCGCGTTTCAACCAGAACTCGACCTCGCCGAGCATGGCTTCGACAAGCTCATGGTTGTGCCAGTTGAGGTTCGGTTGTGCCTCCAGGAAATTGTGGAAGTAATACTGGCGACGACGCGGTTCCCACTTCCACGATGGCCCCCCGAACACCGCCATCCAGTTGTTGGGTGGCGTGCCGTCGGGCTTGGCCTCTGCCCATACGTACCAGTCGGCTTTAGGGTTGGTGCGGCTTTGACGACTCTCCTGAAACCATGGATGCTGATCCGAAGTGTGCGCCAGTACCCATGTCTACCATGATCTTGAGCCCACGCTGGTGAGCCGCTTCGATCAATTGCTCGCAATCCGCGTTGCTGCCAAACATGGGGTCGACGGTCCGATAATCGGATACGTCGTAGCCGTAGTCCTTCATCGGCGACTTGAAAAACGGCGAAATCCACAAGGCATCGACCCCGAGCCCGGCGATATAGTCGAGCTTAGAATAGATGCCCGGCAGGTCGCCGATGCCATCGCCATTCGAATCGAGAAAGCTTCGTGGATAGACCTGGTAGATCACCGCGCCACGCCACCATGGCCGAGTCGGCGTCGACGGATTGGGTGTAATCATTGTCGTAGGTCTCCTCTGACATGAAATGAGCAGAAACTTTTGTGGCCATCAAGCCCAATCGCGGCAGACATCCTTCAAATCCACAAACGCTTCCACGCCGACCTGTCCGGAAAAACGGGGCAAATCCAAACGTTAAATATGCTTATTTCCTCGTCTATCGGTTCCTTTGGCAGGTTTCGAGCGTCGCCAAACGAATGCAAAGAACCGCATGTGACTTTACAGCGGCCCCGCCTCCTTCCAATTCGTCTAGCTGTCGTAGTAAAGCTGAAATTCGTAAGGATGCGGACGCAACGCCAGCGGGGCCAGTTCGTTGTCGCGCTTGTAGTCGATCCATGTGCGGATGAGGTCGTCGGTAAAGACGCTGCCTTTGGTCAGGAAACCGTGATCGTTTTCCAACGCCCGTTAACGCTTCTTCGAGCGAGGCGGGAACCATTGGTGTCTGAGCCAATTCCTCGGGGCTCATCTCGTAGATATCGCAATCGAGTGGTTCGCGGGGATCGATCCGTTTCTCCACCCCGTCGAGGACGGCGATCATCATCGCAGTGAACATTAGATAGCCATTGCAGGAGGGGTCGGAGCAGCGGAACTCGAGCCGCTTGGCCTTTGGGCTCTTGCTATATATCGGGATTCGGACTGCGGCCGAACGGTTGCGGGCGGAAAATACCAGATTCACCGTTGCCTCGAAGCCCGGTACCAACCGGCGGTACGAATTGGTCGTTGGCGCGGCAAACGCGAGAATCGCCGACGCATGAGCCAGCAACCCACCGATTCCATGTAGCGCCAATTGAGAGAGCCCGGCGTACTGATCGCCGCCGAACTAGGGCTTGCCGTCCTTCCAAAAAGACAGGTGCGTGTGCATCCCGCTGCCGTTGTTTTCGAACACCGGCTTCGGCGTAAAAGTTACCGTCTTGCCATTCCGGCGCGCAACGTTCCTGGCGATGTATTTGTGCCACATGAACTGATTTCCCATCGCCAGCAGGGGCTGGAATTTCATGTCTATCTCGCTCTGACCCGCGGTAGCCACTTCATGGTGGTGCTCCTCGACTACGATGCCGACTTTCATCATCTCGTAGACCATTTCGCCGCGCAGGTCCTGGTAGGAATCGGTAGGACTGACCGGAAAGTAGCCTCCCTTGAAACTCGGCTTATACCCAGGTTTCGGCTCCTCGATTCCGCCGTGTTCCACGCACCCTCGACCGAATCGATCTCGTATAGCCCGCGTTGCTGCGTCTGTTCGTACCGAACTTCGTCAAAGTTGAAAAAAAGGAAGGTGGATTGGGTGTTGGTCCGGCAATCTATAAGAGAGGAGGTAGAAGCGCCATTGGATCAGCACTCAAGGTGCAGCTACGCCGCGAGGTTTCGTTGAACCGGATGCGTCGATCAAAGCGACGCCCCGACGTAAATCGACGAGTAGGTCTCGAAACGCACCGCTTCGCCTTGCTTCGGCTCGCGCTCGATGTCGTAAACTTTGTTACCGACAATTTCCTGCGAGTAGGTGTCGAAGAGCATGACAGCCTGGGCCGCTTTCTCGTCGGTCTTTTCGTTCTTCTCCGTGGTGACTGCGATGATCCGGGGAATTTCCTTCCGCGCCTTCGGTTTCGGGGTGGGTTCTACTTCCGGCTCAGAAACGACTGTAGGGGTCGAAGCGGCTTCTGCAGTTTTTTGCGACGGCTTTGTCGTTGACGCGACCGGTTTTTTCTTGCGGCCCGGTTCCGAAGTCCGCACTGGTGCTTCCTTTTCTTCCGCAGCCAGGCGTGCCTTGATTTGCGCAACCGCGCGCCGCCCATTCTGTTCAGCGACCTGACGCTGGCGTGCCGTAGCTTCGTGCGTCGCCAGAATCACCACGGCACGCACCAGACCGAATCCTTGAATGCCGGTGCCTTCTGCGGCGGCCGATTCGTCGAACAGGTCGGAAAAACGCACTCCACTGCCGCCACCGCAGCCGGCGACCATCAACGCAATCGTCAGCGCAGCGATGCAGGAAACGTACCCCTTCATGACATACAATACTCGACGTGTCGGAGCTTAAAAGGGGATCATTGTGCCGACACCATAGAAGATGCTGAGTCGGTCCATCGTGCCATCCTGAATGCCAGATAAGCTGATGTTCACGGCTCCCAGGCGCCACTGAAGACCGAAGGCGTAAGGCACCTCCGAATCGCTTCCTGCGGGAGTATTGCCCTTGGTTCCGATCTCGCCGATGAGGTAGACACGATACGGTAACTGCAATTCGGCACCGCCATAAGCATTAAACGAATCGTTTTTCGCGAAATCTTTCTTATACCAGGATTCGCGAATGCCGACATGCAGGGCGAACGATTTAAAGAAGCCATCCTCGTCGATCGGTATACGCTTGTAGGCGGCCAGGAACACTGTCGACTGCTGGAGAGCATTCGTTCCGTACTTGCCATAGAAACCGATGCTGAGTTGCGGCCACCACTCCTTGTCGCGCAGCAGGCGGACGCGAAGCAGCGGTCCGCCCAGGCCCAGGTTGCGGTTACCCGGGACCTGGACCACATTAGCCAGTCCGCCAAGTTCGAGCCAGTCGGTGATTCCGTAAGAAGCCAGCCAACCGTGGCCCACGACTTCGCTGCGGGTGTTGACGTAAATATTGCAATACTGGATGGTAAACGAGCCTTGGGGAAGCGTGGCGGAAGTCGGGTTGATGAACATACCCGTGGGACCCTGGAGAGTGAGCAATCCGCGGCCCGCTTCATACGGCGGTTCGGGAGCCGGTGGAGCGATTTCTTTACTTTCTATGCTTTCTATGCCGGCACGGGTCTCGCCCGCGCTGAGAGCGAGAAGCGAGGCAGCAGCAAACATGGCTTTCAACAGTGGGCGTAGGACGTTAAGCTCAAAAGTCATGGCGCTTTCTGGAGCGTATTTGATCGCAAATCGCAAGCTTTTTCCGGAACTCATGGGGGAACTTTTTCCTGCTTCAATGTTCCATGCTGCGAGCTGGCATCCCGAAGATCACGAAGGGAATGGGCTGTTTTTTTACTCGCCGTCATCATTGCCGCGCTATTGGGGTCGCGGTTTTTCGAGGAAAGTATCTTATGCAATGGAGTTGAGAGCAGCGTCGTAGCCTGCTTTTGGCCCAAATCTTCCCCTGCTTTCCGGGTCATCGGCTCGGATAATTCTTGAATGAAGCCAGAGCACTGCTCTCAGGCCTGGCGTACATTTCGCGTCCCGCGTGTGAAGTGCCGAGCGGTTGGCTTGGCTTCCAGCGGGCAAAATATTCTCAATTACGGACGTGTTCCGCGTTGGCTCGAGGGGGAACTCGATGGACCGTCGGCGGGTCGCGTTGCATGAGCGCCTCAAGCACGCCATTCAGTATTTCAATGTGATCTGTTCCCTCGAATTGCTGCTTTGCTTTCACCAGAAAGGTGTTCACCGCGTCGAGTCTTCGGGCGAGCGATTCCGAAACGTGCCTCCAGGTCACAGTCGAGGCTTCGACGAATTCGCGCGGGCTTCCTGTCACATAGAAAGTGCACGGTTGCAGAGCGCGAACCGTTGCGGTGTGACTGCAGCTGAGGAGGGCTGCTATTTCGCCGAAAACGGCCCCCGGCTGCGACGACATCGTAATCAGTACGCCGTCCTTCACAATCTCGACGGCGCCTTCGACAAGGATGTAAAGCTCCTCGGTCTTTGTTCCCTCTTTGAGAATAACTTCACCAGTTTTGAAGCGCCGAATCTCATTGTTTCGTACAAGATCTAGGATATCAGACATGATGTGAATTGGTAATATAGGCGCCGCGCTGCCGAATGCAAAAAGCCAAACGTTTTCACGGATCGTCCTCTCATAACAAGAACTGGAAGTAGTTTGCTGTGTGTAAGTTAGACATGGATTTACGCGTCTTCACGCCAGTTCCTTTTCGGCCTGCGGCGGAAAGAGCGACGGCCTGATTGTCGGCATTGTGTCACGGACCGTCCGGAATTGTGAATACCGAACGTCACCACGCCAGGTACTAAGAGCCCGGCACAGGATTGACCGCCTCTGTTTGTCTGACCAACAATTGTCCTGCTCAGGTCGCACGCGGAAAAGCGCTTTCAATAAATTCTGGATCGTCCCAATCTCACAGCGCTGACGAATTTTCAAACCACACTCCAAAGAAGACATGGCCCTTCACGACAAGAAATCGATAGAGAACGAAATTGACGATGAGGTCTACGCATCCGTGGACCTTTCGATAAGTATGCCGAAGTTCAAGTTTCCCCTGAAGCAGCATGATCCGCGTCATGCTTACGCGGTGGTACACGACGAACTGATGCTCGATGGAAACTCGCGTCAAAATCTGGCAACGTTTTGCCAGACGTGGGTGGAGCCTGAGGTGCACCGACTTCTGGACGAGTGCGTCGACAAGAATATTGAGGACAAAGACGAGTATCCGCAGACCGCAGAAATCGAAAGCCGCTGCGTCCACATGGTGAGTGATCTCTGGAATTCGCCGGCAGGCGCCAATGCGGTTGGCTGCTCGACGATCGGGTCCAGCGAAGCGGCCATGCTCGGCGGGATGGCAATGAAACGCCGCTGGGAAGCAAAACGCAGGGCGGCCGGAAAGCCGATCGACAAACCGAACCTGATTACCGGTCCGGTGCAGATTTGCTGGCATAAGTTCACTCGCTACTGGGACATCGAACACCGCGAGATTTCCATGGATCCGGAACGCTTGTTGATGACGCCGGAAGAGGTCATCCGGAGATGTGACGAGAATACCATTGGCGTGGTGCCCACGCTTGGTGTGACCTTTACCGGGCAGTTCGAACCGGTCCGCGACGTGGCGGAGGCGTTGGATCGCTACCAGAGAGAAAGTGGTCTTGATATTCCAATTCACGTGGATGCCGCAAGCGGTGGATTTCTCGCGCCTTTCTGCGCACCTGATCTCGTCTGGGATTTCCGTCTTCCGCGCGTTAAATCCATCAATGCCTCGGGGCATAAGTTCGGCCTTGCACCTCTGGGGGTGGGCTGGGTGATCTGGCGCGAATCAAAGGACCTGCCGGAGGACCTGGTATTCTGGGTGAACTATCTCGGGGGCAATATGCGTGATCTGTCGCTAAATTTTTCGCGCCCGGGAGGTCAGGTGATCTGCCAGTATTACAACTTCCTGCGCCTGGGCAGGGAAGGTTATGCCAGGATCCACGGGGCATGTTATGAGACGGCCCGATACCTCGCTCGAGAAATCGGCGAACTCGGTCCGTTCGTGATGGTTTATGGAGGTGAACCGGAGCAGGGAATACCCGCTTTGTGCTGGAAGATCAAGGAAGGAACGGATCCCGGTTTCAGTCTTTACGATCTTGCCGACCGGCTTCGCGTTCGTGGGTGGCAAGTCCCGGCTTACTCTCTGCCTGCGAATTGTAATGACCAGGTCGTCCAGCGTATTCTGGTGCGCCACGGCGTCAGCAGAGACCTGGGTTCGCTTCTGCTTGAAGACATAAATAATGCCGTCGGCTTTTTTGCGAAACATCCTGTTCAGGTGCCGATGAGCAGCGCCGAAGCGTCCGGGTTTCATCACTGATGATGGAAGAGGCTCGGGTCTTACTGCGGGAGTCCCGTTCGGGATTTTGAAAGAGACTCGCAGAGACTTACATCGGTTGATACTGCTCGAGGAGGCAGGGCCGTGGCCATTTGTGACATGGCGAATTTACCGTCGACCTGACGGCAGCCGGTTGGTGTGGCGCTCGCGTCATCACCGGAAAGGCTTGCGCCGCGCCGGTCCGGGGGAATTGATCGCTATCCGGGAACTCCTGGGACGCTGTCTTTGGCAACCGCGCAATTTGAACTGGTGGATTGGAGCCGTATTCGCTCTTGGCTCGCTGTTCTTTCTTATCGGAAGCGTATTTTTCCTGGCACCGAAACTTGCTGCAGACGCATCGCTCGACGCCACCGCAGTTAACGGGATTTTCTTTGCCGGATCGATCCCCTTTACGCTGGCGGCGTATCTGCAATTGTTCCAGGCGGCCAACGCGGAGGAGTTTTCGCCGGACACAGACTTGCCGCAGCAGCGCGTCGTTGTGTTCGGCTGGCGCCCGCAGGATATCGGCTGGCTGAGCTGTGCGCTTCAGTTCGCGGGAACGCTGCTCTTTAATTTGAACACGTTCGATGCCCTGCTGCCGGACCTCGACTGGCTACAACAGGATCTGGAGGTGTGGATACCCGATTTTGCCGGATCGATCCTCTTTCTCGCGTCCGGCCACATGGCTTTTATCGAGACGTGCCACGCGCATTGGGCGTGGAAACCGCGCACCATTTCGTGGTGGGTGACGTTCGTCAATCTGCTGGGTTGCGTGGCATTCATGATTTCGGCAGTGCTCGCCTTTGTGCCTCCGCAGGGTTCGACCGTCCATGCTACAATACTCTCAGTCGCATTCACATTGATCGGCGCGATTGGATTCCTGATCGGCTCGCTGCTGATGTTGCCCGAATCTGCCGCGCCTCATCGAGATCCGGTTTCAAATTGAAATCGCTGGTCGCGAAGAGCGATTCCATTTATCTGCATGAAAGGCCGATCGAAATGTGGATTAGCGACCTTTTTGGAAAGTGCTATTCACCTGATGGCTGAATCCAGTTTTTCCAGGGCATGTCCGTTTCCGGTTCATGCGACGCTTCGGCCGTCACTGGCACCGCCGGTAGACGTGACTTCCATGCCGACCAGGCAGACGTCATCGGCAAATTCCCGCAAGAGGCAGCACGCTTGAATCTCGGCAAGTATCTCGTCGAACATTTCGCCGACTGGAAGCTGCATTCGATTACGCACCGCATCCACCAATCGTTTCTGGCCATAATACTCGTCGTTCGCGATCTCGACCTCGTACAAACCGTCTGTGAAGAGCACGAACAGATCCTGCGCAACGGTTGTCAGGTAACCCGTCTGATAAATCGTGTCTTCGAAAATCCCAAGCACCGGTCCGTGGAGTTTTTTGTATCCCACGGTTTCCACGACGCCAGCCTCTCGCCGCACATGCAATGGATGCGGGTGACCAGCGTTCGCATATGCCATACGGCCATTGTCGATGTTCAGGATAAGGTAAAACGCGGACGCAAGCATCGGCGTTTCGGTTCGCTTGAGGATAGCGTACAAACTACGGTTGACCTCCGTGAGAAAATGCCCCGGGTCGCTTGCGACGGAAGTGAGCTCTTCAACGAGGCCTCGGACAATCGCCGTCACGAGCGCGGCGCGCAGCCCATGGCCGACAACGTCACAGATGAAAACGCCCGCCTCGTTGCCTGAAAGCGACCGCACAGAGAAGAAATCGCCGCCCACACTTTGCGCAGGTCGATAGCAATGACAGAAACGCAGCCAGCTTTTCTCGGGCGACATGCCGGG
This sequence comes from uncultured Verrucomicrobiae bacterium, assembly GCA_963805815.1. Lineage (GTDB taxonomy): Bacteria > Verrucomicrobiota > Verrucomicrobiia > Chthoniobacterales > Chthoniobacteraceae > CAWDWA01. Next base: position 38,756 of record CAWDWA010000024.1, on the reverse strand, counting down.
CGGAAAGCTCGGATAGGTTTGGGTGAGAAAAACCTGCTGGATGTCACGCGCCATTTCCAGATCGGTCTCGAGCTGTGCGTTCTTTTCACGCAGCTCCTCCGCGTAGCGCGCGAGCTGATCGGCGAAACGGTTGCGCTCGATGAACTGGCCGATTTGGGTCCCTAACGCGACCATCAAAGCAAGCAAGTCGTCATCCGGTTCACGTACGTCACGGCTGAAAAACTCCATGACGCCGACGATTTCGCCGCCCAGCGGAATCGGAAACGCGCAAGCCCCATGCAGTCCATTTTTGGCAGCATGAGCGACTCGAAGGAAATCGGGCTCGATGACCACGTCCGGGATCCACGACGGCTGCCCACTTTGCCAGACGCAGCCTGGCAGACCGATGCCGCGATCGAAAGTCATCGAGCTCGTGGCTTCTGCAAATTCCGCGACATTCAATTCCGGCAAATGCCACATGTCCACACACCGCAACACACCAGCACGGGGGTCCGCGAACCACAGATCACCGAAATCCCAACCAACGCTCTCGCAGATGGCGCGCAGGATTTTTCCCGCTACCTCACGAAGATGGCGCCCCTCGGCAAGCGTGCGCGTTACGGAGTATTGAGCGGCTTTACGCGCTTCAGCCTGCCGGTGCGCTTCCTCGTCGCGTTTTCGCCTTGTGATGTCCTGCACCATCCCTTCGTAGTAAAATAATTCGCCTGTGATCTCGTCGAAGACGGGGCGTGCATTCTCGGAAATCCAAATCACGTGCCCGTCACGACGGTAGATCTGCGATTCAAACTCCGCGACTCTTCCGTGCTCGCGCATCAAGCTGATGAATTCGCGGCGGCGATTTGGATGGACGTAGAGGTTGTGATTTATGTCGGTCAGCGCGACGATGAGTTCGGCGGGCGAATCGTACCCATACATACGGGCAAGGGCCGGGTTGGCGTCGAGGTAGCGGCCATCGGGCGTCGTTTGGAAAATGCCCTCGATCGCGTGCTCGAAAATGCTGCGATATTTCTGCTCGGCCCGCCGCAAGGCTTCGATTGTCTCCTCGTTTCTATGTGCTTGCCCCTGCAGAGACTTCCGAAAGTCGTCGGGTCTGTCGCCTGCGGAACGGTCGCCACGGTCACTCATGCCTTGCCCACCGCTAATTTCACTGTTCGAAAGCTCGTCCGCAGCCCTGAGGTGCCCGTCCACATTGCTGTTTTCATATCGCGCCCGCCTGTTTCAGACAGTTCGAATGAGCGTTCTGAATCATGGAAGTCAGACTTCATCGTGGTGATAAATGGCACCGCCAGAGGTTCCCATGGCTGCGATCCAACATGGAAAATCCTGTGGTATCCAGAAAATATCAGGATAGCACAGTTAGAAACTCCGCTCTCCATTGCCTTTGCGGCTTCGTCAGGGTTACGCATTGACGCCATCAAAATCCGCGCGACGGCTAAGCAAAAAGCGTTCCGTCACAAAATATTTGCGAGACTTCACGAGGGGTCTTACTGACGGGTTGGCCGCAAGTCGCGCCCATTCGCATATACGTGAGCATATTTGTGCAGGCGTTGTGGCTATTCTTAATCAGTTCGAGAAACGCAGGGGCGAATCGGGGTGGCTGTCTCGCGTTTTGTATCGGTGTAAGTGAAGGATCCAAATCGATATCGCCGTCCTGATCTGTGAGCGCAGCGGACGACCGGGTTCTGCGAATGTTGTGTGCGCGATGCCCGGAAATGCCTGTGTGAATGCCCGGGAAACACCCTCGATTTTTTCCAAAGCGCACGTTTTGCGCGGTCGACGGTACAAATTTGCTACGGCTATTGGAGGGTGAGCCCTCGATTAGTTTTGGATCACAAACACAATATCGAATTATCATGGAATACAGACAACTCGGCAGGTCGGGATGGAATGTCCCGGTTCTCTGCCTAGGTACCGGAACTTTCGGTGGAGCTAACGAATTCTTCAAGGAATGGGGATCGGTTGGACCTGAAGAAGCGACGCGCCTCGTGGACATTTGTCTCGAGGCAGGAATGAATTTCTTCGATTCTGCGGACATCTATTCCGAGGGTCAGGCGGAGGAGGTGCTTGGCGCCGCAATCAAAGGCCGCCGCGATCGGGTGCTCATCTCAACGAAAGCAACCTTCCGGTCGGGTCCGGGACCCAATGATGTCGGCTCCTCGCGTTTTCATTTAACGAACGCGATCGAGAGCAGCCTGCGTCGACTCGGGACGGACTACATCGACCTCTTTCAGCTTCACGGTTTCGACGCGATGACGCCCATTGAAGAGGTGCTGGAGACACTCGACGGCTTCATTCGCGCCGGGAAAATTCGTTATGTCGGCTGCTCGAATTTCTCCGGCTGGCATCTCATGAAGTCACTCGCCGTATCGGAAAGGCATGGCCTCCCTCGCTATGTCGCTCACCAGGCCTACTATTCGCTCATCGGGCGCGAATACGAATGGGAACTCATGCCGCTTGCGATCGACCAGGGAGTTGGCGCTGTCGTTTGGAGCCCGCTCGGCTGGGGGCGCCTCACCGGAAAAATTCGTCGCGGCCAACCTCTCCCCGAGAAAAGCCGCCTGAGGGGGGCGCAAAACATGCAGGCCGCTCCCCCCGTGGAGGAGGAATATCTCTATCGGGTCGTCGATTCGCTCGACACAGTCGCCGCCGAGACCGGGAAAACCGTTGCACAGGCCGCCATTAACTGGCTCCTGCAGCGGCCGACCGTAACAAGCGTGATCATCGGAGCGCGCAACGAAGAGCAGCTCCGCCAGAACCTTGAAGCTGCTGATTGGAGTCTCACCTCCGAACAGATCGCGAAACTCGACGACGCGAGCGCTGCGACCATGACCTATCCATACTGGCACCAAGCGGGCTTCGCCGAACGGAATCCCTTTCCCACTGCTTCAGAAAATCCGCAGTAGGAAGTTGAGAAGATAAATTCGCTTGGAAATCCGAAACGTGGATTATGCCGGTTGACTTCGGCGCAAGGGCTGCGGACGGCGATTAAATTGCAGATGGCTTCCAGCCTATTCACCGGCGAAATGAGCCGCGAGCGAGTTGGTTCACTTCCGCGCGAAGACTGGTACGTAAAGAACCCACAGTACCAGGAGCCGAAACTGTCGAACAATCTTGCGATCGCCAAGCGGCTTCGTGCCGTCTCCGGACGACGCGAAGCCGATGGGGTTTGCTTTTGCCTGGACCTTGCAGTCGCGTCCGTTGCCGAGCAAGGATGATCCATAAGTTGTGATTCTTGATTGGAATTAAAAGTTTGCCGTCTGAAGCTTGCGCTCCGCTGGCAGGGATGCCGAACTTGCTCTGCGGTGAATAAATGACGTAGCAAATGGATGATTCTTGATGCGGCGCTCCGCCCGCGCGCCGAATTATTACTCCCTCGACATCGCCCAGAATCGGCGAAACGCGTTGCTCCAGTTCCTGTTCAGTACGGCCTGGCATGCATTCGCGCTCATTTTGCGGCGGAGTGGTTCGTCGTCGATCAGCACTTTCGTTGCCGCCGTAAAAGCCGCGGCGTCCAGGCTCCGCGTAATGAAGCCGGTCTGCCCGTCGTCAACGAGTTCCCTCGGACCACCCATGTCGGAGACCACGCCTGGAAGACCGCACGCCATGGCTTCGAGTACAACGTTCCCGAACGTGTCCGTAGTGCTTGGGAAGACGAAAATATCTGCTGAAGCATATGCCGCTGCAAGATCGGCACCGATGAGGTAGCCGGTGAAGTTTGCCTCCGGCATCCGTTCCTTCAAGTCCGCTACGTAAGGACCGTCTCCCACGATGACAAAATGCGCGGTGTCTTTCAGCGATGCATAGGACTCCGCGAGTACATCGAGGTCTTTTTCCTTCGAGACGCGCCCCACGTAAAGAAGGACCGCGCGTCCATCGGGCACGCCCCATTTGTGACGAAGGCTCTCGTTGCGCCGATCGGGATTGAAAAGATCCAGGTCAAGTCCCCTTGGGAATATGCGGAGCTTTTCTGCCGGGATACCGCGATCGATCCACGCCTGCCGGTAGTATTCCGAATTTACGAAGATCAGATCGAGCTGCGAATAAAACCACCACATGTAATTCCAAGCCAGGGTCTCGAGAAAATTATCGTCCGTAAGGATACGAACATATTGCGGAAAATCGGTATGATAAATGCCGCTCGTTCGCAATTTGAGCATCTTCGCGGCCAAGAGCGCAGTGACGCCGATTGGTCCAGGTGTGCTGATAATCACCTCGGTGAATTTTTCCCTCTGGATGTAGTCGATCATCTGCAGAATGGGCGGAAAACTCAGTTTCTGCAGTTCGTATTCCGGCAGCTCGAACTCGCCAATCGGTTTAAAGTTCTTGATGGGGATTCCGCTGATTAAGATCTGCTGTCTGGACGTTACCACAACCAGGTCCTTCCCTTCCTCCACGGCGGCGCCGGCCATTTTCCGAATCGTCGTCGCGACGCCATTGACGTCTTCAAGCGTATCGGTGAACCATGCTCGCTTGTGGTTTTGCACACAGTCTGGCGCATGACCCGCGGTCGTTGTCGCAACGTCCCGCAACCAATCGCGTGACGGCGATTGACTTTGAAATGCATAGATGTAGGGGCTCAATGCCAGCGCAATCGGTGCGAATGTCGCGACGTCCTGGATGCTCTCGATTACTCGGCCAGACGAAATATCGTCTACGAAGCGAGTGAAAAACCGGAAGGCGAGCTGATTCGAAAAAAGATTGGCCATCAGAAAGGCGCGCCGCTCCGGTTCCTGCACACCCGCTGTTTCTTTTTCAACGAGTGATTTGATGTTCGTTCGGGCGAAATAGCTGGCGAACTGGCGCCACACAGAGGCGTTTTGTGGCTTGGCGAGTTCGAAAATCTGACCGGAGGCAATGCCCTGGGCAATGAAACCAAGCTTTTCAGCAAGAGTGAACTCCGTCGGGTTCCGCCCTTCCATGAACCGTGAGAATGCGCGTTCCAGAAATTCCGAGGTGTTTCCTTTGGCAAACTTCGCGCCGATGAACTTGTGGATCGTGTTGTAGAGGCCGTGGGCCACTACGAGCGGCGTGCCGCCCTTTCCCCGCGCTTCGCAATGCCCGGCGCGAACGTGCCAGAGAAACTCCTTCGCGTTTCCACAATATACCTGAGTCTCGGTCCATGCCGATCCCGGAAACATTCCGCCGTGATCGTCCGATCCGGCGGTGAAGAACTTCTTCCAGGGCTCTGGATGCGTTGGTGCGATTCCATGTTTGTTCGCAAGTTCGTCAATGATTTCCGGGGTCAACCGTTCCAGCACGAACCGCCCGACCTCGCTGAGCAATGCATCGCGAAGCCCGTTCAGGCCCTCGAAATTCTTGAAAAGCAGCATGAGCTTTTCGACGTGAGCAGGAGTCAATCTATCGCCGAGATTGTAGAGGGGGTGCGCCACCGCGTGGGCAATGGCACCTTCAGACAGAAAACGCTGAAGTTCATAGATGTTTTCCCGAAGCTCCTGGATCATCGCGTGCGTCGCTTCGTCAATGCCCCAGACCAGGAGATGCACCTGGCAGCGGTCCTCAGGAAACACTGCCGTCACTTCTTCGCTGATGAAGGTCCCCGGTTGATCGGCGAATTCGAGGCAGCCCGTAATCCGGTCGTGATCGGTGAGTGTCACGAAATCCATGCCCATTTCGCGTAACCGGTGGTAGATCAGCTTGGGATCTGTGTAACTGTCGGGGAATTCCAGTTTTCGGAAAAGCCAGTCGGCGGCGCGATCACTGTGGCGAGAATGGATATGCAGGTCGCACTTCATGGGAGGGGTCGAAGAGTTCGATTAACGGCATTCCCGGGCATCCCGGCAAGCAGACATTCGTGGCATTTATGTCACCTTAATGTTGCGTTCACAACGCCCCCTCGCGAGAACGCTGGGATGAATGATGCCGAAGAAATTACACTCGCTGCGTGTGAGCACGCCCAAGCACGGAGTTGGGATGCTCATGAGCTGAACTGAAAGCGGGGGGAGCTGACATCTGCAATCGAATCACCCGGCTATCGCTGCAACAACAAACCAGGTGATCATGATCAAGCCGATGCCCAGTTTTCCGATGATGCCGGCAGTCGTGCCGACGAGGGTTCCCCAGCTGGACTTTCCGGCTGGGAGGATGCCCTTGCCGCCCAAAAGCTCACCAACGAGGGCGCCAAGAAGTGGGCCGATCAAAATCCCCGCCAAACCAAAAAACAAGCCCACTACGCCACCTACCAATGCCCCGATTGCGCCCCACCGTGTGGCCCCAAACCACTTTGCACCGAGTGATCCACTGAGGATGTCGAGCGCCTGGGCGATAAGCATCAGAATAGTGAGCGCGATAAGGGTGCGCCACCCAATGGATTGGAGGGTGAAATGGTTGAGGACTGCGCCGCAGAGGATCAGCACGCTGCCGGGAATAAGCGGGACAACTGTCCCTATGAGCCCAACGAGCATCAAGAGCAAAGTAAGTGTCCACCAGAGTGCGTCCATCATACGGTAGTATTACATATTTGACTTAACTTAACGGGCTCTTAAACCCCATACCGTGCGCTGTACTCGGCGAATAGACGGCTTTCGACCGGATCGAAATGCACGGATTCTATCGAATACCAGTGGGGCTCCGATATTTTTCTCCGATTTCTGATCAAGAAGTTCTGCATACGCTGTTCTGCCGCGCGCGAGAGAGTCTTTCCGAAACGGGCATAAATTTTGTGAGCGACGGATATTGGGTCTTGCTGAATCTCGGTGAATTGAACATCGCAAATCTTTGCCGGATCGATCTGTTCTCTCTGTTGATTGAACTTTGTCAGCGTTCTTGCCCAGTAGTGAACCAGTTCTTCTCCCGTTGGTTCGAGAGTTGGGGTGTCGCTGAATGTCGACCGTAAGACGGATGTCATACTGGTGAGCGACCGCATTACCTCTGCAGGTGACCGATGAGTCTGAATGAAACGAGCATCGGGATAGGTTTTGAGTAGCGAATGGAATGAGGCTAAATGCGCGGGCGCTTTCAGAATCCAGCGCTCAGTCATGCCTTTCTGAAGGTGCTGCAGAAATCGTCGATGCCATTCGTAGGCGGGATTAAGGTTTTGTTTCTGTAACCATGAGGAGTAGGACGGGATATTGAACATGTTATCGAACTCATCACTCAGAAATGCGTGACTCATCAGAGTGATGCATTCCTGAGGAAGCAACGCGTCCATTTTGTGAATCGCCGCAAATCCGGGTGACAACTTGGCGAAGATTGCGAGATTCCTGCGAGTCCGCGCGATCCTCCGACGACGCGATCCCATCCGGCTTGAGGGAAACATCGCCTCCCAGGTTAGCGGTGCCCGCGAGTCCGGGTCCTGAGCCAGGAGGGAGTGGAGAAACGTCGTTCCCGTGCGTGGAAGACCGAGGATGAAGAGGGGGCTCTCGATTGGTGTTTTCGCGCTCGCCGGGTTGACTCGCCGTTCTTCAGTAATAAGAAGCCTGTTTTCGAGAATTTGAAAAATTTCGCGGCGCATGGCTATCCGTCCGAGAAAATTCAGGTTGGCTTCCTCGCTGCAGGAGGAAAGGAGCCGGTTTAATGGGTCCAGAAACTCCATCCCTCCGAAATCCGTCAAACCGGTTCTTCGTTTAGCCTCTTCGATCAATGCGGAGGGATCAAGAGGAAGACAAATTACCCCCGTGGCCTCGAGTCGACGTCCGATGTCATTGAGCAACCGCGGAAAAAAGAAACCTCTGGTGGTGATCGAGTGAGACGGCATCAGCGCGGCGGAGGAGCTGGAATAGAGCAGATTTCTGCGCTCGTGCTAGACTGAATCGAGTTAGCCGGCGATTTCGAAGGAGTTTCAAGGCAGCCCATCCGCCCGAAAAACGGCGGTGAGCGTATCGAGGGAAGATATTTCGAGCGGAAACCGGCTGGAAATCGGCTGCGGGCGTGACTACCTTGCCCACCCTATGTTTTCCATCTGGGACCAGGCCAACCCGCAGCTTAGAGATCTCGTCTCCTACGAGCCGGGCAAGCCGATCGAGGATGTCGCGCGTGAACTCGGTCTTGAGCCATCAGAGATTATCAAATTGGCGTCGAATGAGAACCCGCTCGGACCATCACCGAAGGCCCTGGTGGCGATGCGGGAGGCCATTGCCCGCGCGCACTATTATCCGGACGGCGGCGGTTACTATCTCCGGGAAGCGATTGCTAAGAAGACAGGGCTCGAAATGGATAACGTCATTCTAGGCAACGGTTCGAATGAGATTATCGAGTTCGTTGGACATGCGTTCCTGAAACCCGGGGATGAGGTCGTGACGGCTGAGCACGCGTTTGTGGTATATAAACTCATGGCTACGCTATTCGGAGCGAGGACCGTGGAAGTGCCGGACCCGGGATTCAAGCATGATTTGGAGGCGATGCGTGCTGCGATCACGCCGCGCACGAGGGAACTTTTCATCGCAAACCCCAACAACCCGACCGGCACGCTCGTGTCCGAAGACGAGATCGAACGGTTCATGGATCGCGTTCCCGATCACGTGGTCGTCGTAATTGACGAGGCTTACTATGAGTTTCTGGAGACACCGCCCGACACATTGAAATTCGTCAGGGAAGGCCGTCAGAACCTGGTGGTGCTTCGGACATTCTCGAAAATCCAGGGTCTGGCTTCGCTTCGAATCGGATACGGACTTGGCCATGCCGAAATAATCAGTGTGTTGCAGAAGACGCGGCAGCCTTTCAATGCTAATGGCATCGCGCAGGCGGCAGCGCTTGCGAGCATTGGCGACGACGACCATCAAGCAAAAACCAGTCGTTTAACCATCGAGGGCCGTAATTTTTTGCAAACCGAGTTTGAGCAGATGTGCCTCGAATACATTCCGAGCTACGCAAATTTCGTGCTTGTGAAAGTGGGGGATGGTGACGCTGTTTTCAGTGGTCTGATGAAAAAAGGCATCATTGTTCGCGCGATGCGAGGATACAAACTTCCAGAGTGGATTAGAGTTTCGATTGGAACACCTGGGCAGAACGTACGCTTCGTTCAGGAATTGAAAGCATTGCTTAAACCCGTGAACAACTGAGCGATCGTGCAGGACACGATCGTTGCTATTTCGACACCGTTTGGCGAAGGTGCCATTTCCGTGCTGCGCATCTCCGGACCGGAGTCACTGGATATTGCGTCGAAGTGTTTTCGGGGCAGAGTCGAGGTCGGCGTGATGTGTCCTCGTAGGCAGTATTTTGGCCGGTTCGTCGACGAAGCCGGAGTTTTGATCGACGATGTGTTGCTCACTGTGTTTCGTTCCCCGGCCAGTTACACGGGAGAGGATCTGGTCGAGATCGGTTGTCACGGGGGGATTCTTGTGACGCGGCGGGTGTTGCAATGTCTTCTCGGCGCAGGGGCGCGTTCTGCGGAGCCCGGTGAATTTACTCAACGCGCTTTCTTGAACGGGAAAATGGATCTCACCCAGGCCGAAGCGGTAATGGATTTAATTACCGCTCAGACCGATCTCGCGTTGAGAGCCGCGAACGAACAGCTCGAAGGCCGCCTCGGGAAGAAGATCAGAGAATGTCGTGAAGAGCTCCTGAATCTGCTCGCGCATGTCGAGGCGTACATCGATTTTCCCGAAGAGGACATCGATCCAGAAACGGGCAGGGAGCTGATGGCGACTCTGGAACGGGTCGAGGGAACTGCGAAAAGTCTGCTCGGAACGGCGGAGCAAGGTCGAATTCTGCGCGAAGGAGTTCGCACTGTGATCTATGGGGAACCCAACGTAGGGAAGTCCAGCCTCCTGAACATTCTGCTTGGATTTGAGCGCGCCATTGTGAGTGAGATCCCCGGGACAACCCGGGATACGATCGAGGAAGTGATCAATCTGAAGGGAATTCCTTTGCGATTGATCGATACGGCTGGATTGCGTGAATCGGAGGACGCGATTGAAAAAGCCGGTATGGAGCGGACCCGACGTCATATTGAAGCGGCCGATCTTGTGGTGCATTTGGTCGATTGCACGAAGAGACGCGTGAGGAGCGACAACGAACGGGGCGACGAGCTCCTTGTCCTGAACAAGTCTGATCTCGGAGAACATACATCGTGGTCGGACGTCCCGGGCGTTCGAATGTCCTGCCGCGATGAAACGGGGCTTGATGCGCTTGCGGATGCGATTTTCGATCGCCTAATGGGTGGGACACGATTTTCCGGCGACGCTTCGATTGCGATCAATGCCCGACACAAGTCTTGCATTCAATCAGCAATGAAATTTTGCGCTGCCGCCCGTAAAGCCATGCACGAGGGATTGACGGCGGAGTTCATCGCAATCGAAGTGCGTGAAGCGCTGGACGCGATCGGAGACGTGGTCGGGCACGCGGATACAGAGGAATTGCTCGGAAAGATCTTCAGCACATTCTGTATCGGCAAATGAACCAGGCCATTTACGAACGCTGTGTTCGTCCATTTCTGTTTCGAATGGATCCGGAACGGGTTCATCACTTCACAATGTCCTGGCTGCAGCTTGGCGCGAAATTTCCTGACTTGTTGAAGTGGCTGTTGGGGGCGCCGCGCTACGCTCGGGAATGTGAGGTCTTCGGGTTGAAGTTTCCGAATGTCGTCGGGTTGGCGGCGGGATTCGACAAGAATGCGCTGGCTTTGCCAGCATGGGAGGCCATGGGATTTGGATTTATCGAAGCCGGAACGGTGACTGCAAAACCGCAGCCCGGAAATGCCCCACCGCGTCTGTTTCGTTTTCCACAGCAAAAGGCAATCATCAACCGGATGGGATTCAATAACGACGGGGCAGAGGTTGTGGCGCAGCGTCTCGAATCACTGAAAAAGTCGGGCCACTGGCCAAGAATTCCGGTTGGATTGAATCTCGGAAAATCCAGAGTCGCTCCACTTGAAGAAGCAAAGAGCGACTATCTCATTTCGTTCGAGCGAATGTTCGAGCTCGCAGATTATTTCGTGCTGAATGTGAGCTCCCCAAATACTCCGGGGTTGCGAAAACTTCAGGATAGAGCGGCGCTCGGCGCGTTGCTCGGTGGTGTCCAGGAGGCCAATCGAGCGAAGCCGGTCCCGAAACCGCTACTCCTGAAAATCGCGCCGGACCTCGAGTTCGCTCAAATTGAAGAAATTTTGGAACTGGTGGAACAGCATGCCCTTGCCGGTATCATCGCGACGAATACCACTCTCGATCATTCTTCGGTGCCGAATGGAGACGCGTTTGAGGGTGGTCTGAGCGGTCGGCCGCTCCGTGAACGTTCGACTGAAATCGTGCGTTTCTTGTGCGGTCGAACCAGGGTTCCCGTGATCGGCGTGGGGGGCATCTTTGATGTGGAATCAGCGAAAGAAAAGCTCGATGCCGGAGCGGTCCTGATTCAACTCTACACGGGGTTCATTTTTCAAGGACCGAGGCTCGTAAGGGACCTTGCAGAGGCGCTTTGACGGTCGCGACTTTACGAGCGCCACAAATGCGCTAAGTAAATGGGCATTATGGTTGCTCCGATTTTGGAAGACTCCATCGTGGACCGTGTCGTTGCCGGTGAGCGCATCAGCGTGGAAGACGCGCTGGCTTTGTATCAATTTCCACTGAACGAACTTGGTGAATTGGCCAACGTCCGGCGGCAGATCGCAAAGGGAGATGCATACGACGGCCGAGGCAACGAAATCGTTACATATATCGTAGACCGGAACGTCAACTACACGAACGTCTGCAACGTGTATTGTAAGTTTTGCGCCTTCTATCGCACGGAGAAGGACGCCGATCACTATGTGCTTTCGCTGGATGAAATCGCCAGGAAACTGGAGGAACTGACGGAAGTCGGTGGCGTGCAGGTTCTGTTGCAGGGTGGCCACCATCCGAAACTCGGGATGGAGTTTTATCTGAACATGCTTTCATTTATCCGGGAAAAATTTCCCCAGATCAATGTGCACGGCTTCAGCCCACCAGAATTCAATCATTTCGCAGAGGTGTTCAAGATGCCGCTTCGCGAAGTGATCGCAAAATTCAAGGAGGCTGGCCTAGGTTCAATTCCCGGCGGAGGGGGCGAGATTCTCGTTGACCAGGTGCGGAACCGGATAGCGCCGCTAAAATGCAAGTCCGATCAATGGCTCGAAGTCATGGGCCACGCGCATGAACTGGGACTGCGTTCAAGTGCCACAATGATGTTCGGACATGTCGAATCAATCGAAGACCGAATCGAACACCTCCAACGGCTTCGTGACCAGCAGGATAGGACTGGCGGCTTTACGGCGTTTATCTGTTGGACCTTTCAGCCGGAGAACACTCGGTTGCGCGCGACGCCCGTTGGAACTTCCGAGTATCTCCGGATGCAGGCGCTTTCTCGCATTTTTCTCGATAATTTTGAAAATGTGCAGAGTTCCTGGGTGACGCAGGGTCCGAAGATCGGTCAAATCGCGCTCAAGTATGGTGCGAACGATTTCGGTTCGGTGATGATGGAAGAGAACGTCGTCAGCAGTGCCGGTACGACGTATTGTCTGAAAGCTGAAGAGATTTGCCAGCTCGTTCACGATGCTGGATACGAGGCACACCGGCGAAATACCTGGTATCGCCTGCTCGATTAAGGGCTCAGCCCTGCCGAGCTCGCGTTGCGGAAAGACCTTTTGGGCGCGACGCCGTTTTCAGACCGGTCGGGTCAACGGTGGAAACGCTGGAGTATCCTGTTTCCTGGCCTCTGCCCTTGACGCTTTCACTTCGATTTTCCGGTAAAGCGTGGCCATACTGATCCCGAGCATTTTTGCAGCCCTTTCCCGAGAGCCATCATTGAAGTTGATGGTCTCTTCAATGTAACGACGTTCCTGGTCCTTGATGTATTCGTCGAGTCGCTGGCCCACTGGCAGCGAAGAATCCGAGAAAGAAGACTTTTCTGTGTTTGCATGACGGACGACGTGAGGAGGAAGATCTTCGCAAACAATGCGTCCTCCTTCACACAAGGCGCACGCGCGTTCGACCGCATTCTCGAGTTCCCTCACGTTTCCCGGCCATTCGTAACGAGCAAATATTTCGAGCGCTTCCTGTTCGATCTTTCGTGGCTCCGAACCCATATGCGCCGCATTCTTTTGGAGGAAATGATTAACCAGCAAGGGGATATCTTCCAGACGCGCACGCAGGGGCGGCATTTCAATCGGAATCACAGCAAGCCGGTAGTAGAGATCTTCACGAAAATCGCCGGTCTTGATCTTGTCGGAGAGCGACTCGTTTGTGGCTGCAAGCACTCTCACGTTGATGGGTAAGCTCTTCGTATCGCCGACGCGCCGGATCTGACGTTCTTGCAATACGCGCAGAAGCTTTGTCTGCAACGCCTGCGCCATCGAATTTATCTCGTCGAGGAAAATGGTACCGCTCTCGGCTTCCTCAAACAAGCCGACCTTATCCTGCACTGCGCCCGTAAATGCTCCTTTTCTGTGACCGAACAGTTCCGATTCAAGGAGGTTTTCGGGCAGAGCGCTGCAATTGATTGCGACGAACGGATGGTGCTGCCGATTGCTGTTAAAGTGAAGCGCTCGCGCGACGAGTTCTTTTCCCGTGCCGCTCTCCCCCTGTATCAGGATTGTGCTGTCGGTATCTGCAACCTTCGCGATCAAATTATAAATTTGCTGCATGCTGGGACTCGTTCCGATGATATTTTCAAATCGGTAACGCTCCTTCAGCTCCTTTTTGAGATAGGTGTTTTCCCGAACCGCGGCATTAAAATCCAGAGCTCTCTGGATCGTGAGCTGCATCTCATCGATCTTAAACGGCTTGGTGATATAATCGTAGGCTCCAAGTTTCATTGCTTCGACGGCTGTCTCAACGGATCCGTAACCGGTGATCATGATCACGGCCGGTGGATTTGAAAGCTGACGGCACTCGCGGAGTACGTCTAATCCTCCGAGTTTCTGCATCTTGACGTCTGCGATTACTACCTGGGGAGCGTGATTTGGTATCTGCTCGATGGCTTTTTCTGCAGAATTGTAGGGGAATACCTGGTGGCCTCTATCCCTGCAGAGAGTCGCAATGACCTCTACCATTGCGGGTTCGTCGTCGATAATTACGATACGTGCCATAAATAGTTAGTGAAAGCTTTCTCGAAGCTGAGAATATTTCAAAAGTGAGAAAGTTAAAGCATTAAAATTGAGAAAGTCGTGACAAATTTCTGAACGTGACGCAGTTCCAACGATGCTGAATCATATGTGTCGATTATGAGCTTTTACCTGCGTCGCCTACTGCTGATCGACGTCAGTAATTCCTTCACAAAGGTCGCAATGACCGACGAAGTTTCGCAAGTATTCGACGTGAAACGAATAGCGACAAAAGATCTTTGCGAAACGACGCTTCGGTCAATCGTCGGCGCGAGAATCTTTAATGTGTGCGTTTTTTGTTCCGTTGTCCCCTCAAAAAACGAAGCAATTCGGCACTTTTCACAAGACACTCGCATCATTCAAGTTGACGCGGACGCAAATTTGGGAGTGACTATCGATCTCCCGGATCCCAAAGGAGTAGGTGCGGATCGGCTTGCTAACGCTGCCTACGCCGCTGCCAGGTGCGACCTGCCCGCGGTGATTGTCGATATCGGTACGGCAGCCACGTTCGATGTGATTCTCCCGGAAAGAAGGTTCGTAGGCGGTGTTATCGCGCCCGGCCCGGATCTGATGAGCGGTTATCTGCATGAGCGGACGGCTCTTCTCCCGGAAATCGAATTGAGAGAGCCGGATCGGGTGATCGGTAAATCCACGGCAGAGGCGCTGCTTGCCGGAGCTGTTTACGGTTATCGCGGAATGGTGCAGGGAATTCTTGACCGCATTCGGGCCGAAATTTGCGAAGGAATTCCGGTTCAAGTGATCGGTACGGGCGGGGGCGCAGGAATCGTCAGGGAATCGTTATCGGAAGTTATTCCGAATCTGACTCTCGAGGGATTGCGCCTCATCGGGCACCGCTCATGATTCCAGGACAGCTGCTTTTCTGTTTCCGCTTTGCAGTCATGTATCGTAGCAGTTGAAACTGCTGTCTGTGAGAACGTCAGGGCTCACATTTTTGGAATTTATGAACATCATCATCGTCGGAGCCGGAGAAGTTGGGTGGCATCTCGCAGAGGAACTCTCCGGAAAGAGTCACAACATCTGCGTGATCGAATCGTCCGAGCAACATGTTCAGAACTTGAACGACAAGTTGGATGTGCGCGCAATGGTTGGAACAGGTACTTCGGTGAATACCCTGGAAGAAGCAGACGTTGCACAATGTGATCTCATGCTTTCGCTTACCAATGACGACAATACCAATTTCGTCGCCGCTTCGATGGCGAAGGCACTGGGTGCCAAAATGACCATTGCTCGCGTGCACGCCGGAGTACAGCGCGAGGAGTGGCTTTTCGACTACAAGTCGCATTTCCAGATTGATCACCTTTTCAGCTCCGAGCGACTTGCGGCAGTTGAACTGGCCAAGTTCATTCGGAATCCTGAATCGCTCCTCGCTGAGGAGATCGCTCGGGGCCGCATTGAACTTCAGCGAGTGCAGGTGTCGTCGAAGAGCAAAAGCGTCGGCCGCACTCTGGAAGACTTGAAATTTCCGGCTCGTACCAGGATTGGACTCATAAATCGCGATGGCGGTAACTTTATCCCCTCTGCAACCGATATGCTCTTGCCCGGGGATGTGGTTACCATATTTGGCGAGCCGAGAAGACTTACAGATGTCATCAGCACTCTTCAGCCGTCGAACGACGCGGCGCAGGAGCGCAATGTCGTGATTTTTGGAGGTACTGAAGCTGGCTTCGCGCTTGCGCAGATGCTCGAGGCGGGGGCGCGGTATAAAGTCCGGGTGTTCGACGTAAACGCCAAGCGCTGTCAAATGCTGGCCGAGCAGCTCCAATCGACTGTGATCATTAATGCCGATGCTACATCACTCCATCAACTACGTGAAGAGCGGGTTGGCAATGCCGACTTCTTTGTCGCCGTAACGGATGACGACGAGGACAACGTGATGACCTGCCTTCAGGCGAATTATCTGGGAACGAAATACTGCCTGGCCATGATTCACCGCGCCGACTATGCGGACGCAATTTCTCGTCTGGGACGCCAGATCGGAATCCTTGGCGCGGTCAGCCCTCGCGAAGCGTCCAAGCGCGACCTGCTACGATTCGTGACGGAGGCGCGCTATCATCTCGTTGCGAAACTCGATGATGATGCGGAGGTGATCCAATCTGCAATCGGTGCAAAAAGCCGGGTTGCCGGCAAGCGGATTTCCGAAGTGGAATGGCCGCACGCGAGTGGTCTTGTCGCTTTGCTGCACGGGCCTCACGCTATCGTTCCTTCGGGTGAAGACGTCATCAATCCGGGGGATACGCTGTTTGCGCTCGTTTCAAAGGAATCGAAAAAGGCAATGGTGAAGCTGATTTCGTCCTGAGCTGGCGATCGCGCGCGGGCATGAATTTCCGGCTTCTCAGCAAAGTGCTTGGCCTGCTGCTGCTTTTGCTCAGCGCGGCGATGCTTTGTTGCCTGGTGGTATCCTTTGCGGAAGTGGAGTTCGGTTTTTTCGAGGGCGGGGCGCCTCTGGCTCTATCGATTTCAACGTCGATCACCTTCACCGCGGGATTCATTCTGTATTGGATGGGACGCAAAGAGGGTCATGAAATTCTCCGGAAAGAAGCCATTGCGATTGTGGGACTCGGCTGGATTCTTTGCGCAATTTTCGGAGCGCTTCCCTACGTTTTTGCCGAAACGAAATTGAATTGGGCGGCCGCTTTTTTTGAATCCATGTCAGGGTTCACCACGACTGGATCGACGGTAATCCGCGATCTCGATGCGTTCCCGCACAGCATTAAGCTCTGGCGCGCTACGACTCAATGGCTCGGCGGGATGGGAATTCTTGTATTGTTTGTCGCCGTCCTCTCTTATCTCGGAGTCGGGAGTAAGGCCCTATTTCGTCATGAATCTTCTGCTCGCCCCGGGGAAGGCTCCTTTGGAAGAATCGGTGCAATGGCCAGCCGGCTTTGGCAGATCTACTTTGGACTCACAATCATTTGTGTAGTCGGGTTGAAGTTCCTGGGCATGACGGTGTTCGACGCAGTTACGCATGCATTCGCCGCGATCTCGACTGGAGGATTCAGCCCCGAGAATGCTTCGATCGGATATTACGACAACTTTTGGATCGAGCTCTGGCTGATCATCTTCATGATTATCGGTGGAGTTAGCTTTGTGTTATTGGCGTCACTGTTATCCGGGCACTGGGGTCGCTGGAAGTCGGAGGAGGAGACGAAAGTCTATCTTCTCATACTCTTCGGTGCAACCACTGTAATTGCTGGAGACTTGCTCTGGCGCGGCAGCACGCAATCGATTGGGTATGCGTTTCGTGAGTCGCTCTTTCAGGTGGTTTCGATTATGACGACGACCGGATTTGTAACTGCCGATTACGATCAGTGGCCGGCGTTGTCAAAGGTCTTGCTCCTCATCCTCATGTACATCGGCGGATGCGCCGGATCTACGGCGGGAGGAACGAAAGTTAGTCGTCTGATTCTCTTCGTCAAGATAAGCCGAGAAGAGTTGATCCAGGCCTTCCGCCCCAATCAGGTTTTTACGCTTCGCCTCAACGGAATCGCGGCAAGTGATGCGTTGAAGATTCAGACCGTATTCTTTATGGGGCTTACCGGCCTTGTAGTCGCTTTCAGCACAATTCTGGTATGTCTGTTGGAACCGGAAACAGATATCGTTACGGGATTTTCCTCGGTCTTCGCGGTGTTATTCAACATTGGCCCGGGTCTCGGGAGAGTGGGACCTACGGCGAACTTCGCGGATTTTTCGTCGGCGACGCATGTTCTAATGTCGTTGCTAATGGCGCTCGGACGCCTCGAATTGTTTGCAATCCTTGTGCTCTTCGTCCCGTCACTCTGGCGAAAATACTGACCGCATTCAGCGATTCAGTTCACATAGCTCCGGACTCTGTTTTTCCAGCCGGCAAGCCATCTGGATTCATTTCTCGCGGGAGGGGAGTTGCGCACGCGGCGGGTCAGAACCTCGTCTGCTGACCTGGCGAACGCGTGCACCGGGTCGCCTTCCGGCTTCATATTTGAAAGCACCTGAAGCAGTCCCCATCCCTGACCTTTATAGCGCTCCGACTTCTTGATGCCTTCGCCTTTGAAATTCACATAGTCGATGAGCGCATACGCTCCCTGAGGCGATTCCGCGACCCGGTAGAAATTCTCACGGATCCTCGTTCGCTCATTTTTTGACGTGGCCGCTTCCATTTTGGGCAGTGCTTTTTCGAGACGAAACACAAGGAATTCGGCTTGCACGGGAACCGTGTCGACCAGAAAGCGTCGCAGTTCTCTCATCGGGGGGCTGTTGAATTCCTCGACGAAATTTTTTCGCGTGGGCCAGGGTGCTCCATTTGCTTTGCGGAGCCAGCTGGGTATGTCGACGCCTCTGGTTGCCATAAAGCGCAACAACTGCGGAAAGCTCTCTTCGAATGGACCGCTGGTGCCCTTCGGATACCAGATGAAATGACCAATCCCAAGCGAGGGAAAGTCTTCCCCCTTGTTCCATGATGTCAGCCCGTCAATGGTACCCCCGCATTCGTTTTGCCAGACACGATGGCCTATCTCCCTGGCGGTTTTTCTGGAAATTTGAATTTCGGCCTGGACGGGCGTCAGCAGCAGGACAGAGGCGACCCCAAAAAGCCGAAGAAAGAGGATGGATGACTTCATTTGCCGTCGAATCATAATGCACTTTGCTTTCGACGCTATCGAAACAGGTAAGTTTCCATTGAGGGATCGGAGGGAGGCTGTTAGGCTTCGGGTTTCTTTCAATTATGAACCAGAATATTGAATCGTATCTCGTTGAAAACCGCGTTTTCAATCCATCAAAAGACTTTTCCAAAGGTTCCCGGATTAAGAGTCTCGAGGAATATCGCGCGATGTACGATGAGTCGATCAAAGAGCCGGAGAAGTTCTGGGCGCGTGAGGCGGGAGAACTGACGTGGCAGAAGAAGTGGGACCGGGTGCTGGAATGGGACGCTCCGTTTGCGAAGTGGTTTCTTGGGGGGCAGTTGAATGTGTCAGAGAATTGCGTGGATCGGCATCTGAACGGTCCTCGCAGAAACAAGGCGGCGATCATTTGGGAAGGTGAACCCGGCGAGAAACGAACGCTCACCTATCAGCAGCTGCATTTGGAAATCTGTAAATTTGCGAACGTTCTGAAACGTAATGGCGTGGGGAAGGGGCAGCGAGTCTTGATTTACATGCCGATGATTCCCGAAATCGCAATTGCGATGCTCGCCTGCGCGCGGATCGGCGCCATTCATTCTGTCGTTTTTGGTGGCTTCAGCGCTGACAGCATCTCAGATCGCCTGGCTGATAGCAAAGCAACGACAATCATTACGGCGGATGGGGGCTACCGGCGTGGACAGATCATCCCCCTCAAGCGCAATATCGACGATGCATTGAAGGGGGATCATAGCGTCGAAAAGGTTATCGTTTTCCGTCGCTGCAATAATGAAATTCACATTGAGCCAAACCGCGATGTTTGGTGGCACAGCGAGATGCAATGTGTTGACTCAGATTGTCCGCCCGAGGCTCTGGATAGTGAACACCCGCTCTACATTCTTTACACCAGCGGATCCACAGGAAAACCGAAAGGAATTCTCCACACAACCGGCGGCTACCTTATGGGTGTCTACGCTACCGCAAAATACGTTTTCGATCTCCGGGAAGAGGATATCTATTGGTGTACCGCAGATGTAGGATGGGTTACAGGCCACAGTTACGTGGTTTATGGCGCACTGGCAAATGGCGCCACCACGCTGATGTATGAGGGCGCGCCGAACTGGCCCGATCCCGATCGTTTCTGGAGTATCGTGGAAGAATTAGGAGTAACGATTCTTTACACAGCGCCGACTGCAATTCGGGCTTTCATAAAATGGGGCGACGAATGGGTGAAGAAACACGACCTGTCTTCGCTACGTCTTCTCGGGTACTGTCGGAGAGCCGATCAACCCTGAAGCCTGGATCTGGTATCACGAAGTCATCGGTGGCGGTCGCTGTCCGATCGTGGATACATGGTGGCAAACTGAGACCGGTGCGATCATGATCACTCCTCTCCCTGGAGCGACGCCTCTCAAGCCTGGCAGTGCCACGTTGCCTTTTTTTGGAATCGACGCCGCTGTGGTAGATGATTCCGGGAAGGAAGTGGGCGTTAACGAGGGAGGCAAACTTATCATCCGAAAGCCGTGGCCGTCCATGCTTCGGACGATTTACGGAGACAAGGTGCGTTATAAAAAGACGTATTGGAATGAATTCCCTGGATTATACCTCGCGGGAGATGGCGCGCGTCGCGATAAGGATGGTTATTTCTGGATCGTCGGCCGAATTGACGATGTACTCAACGTTGCCGGACATCGTCTCGGGACATCCGAGGTCGAAAGCGCTCTTGTGAGTCATGCCTCCGTTGCCGAAGCCGCCGTTGTTGCTCGCCCCGACGATGTCAAAGGTCAGGCCATCGTGGCATTCGTTACGCTCAAGGGTGGGATAGAACCCACTTCAAGACTCGGTGACCAACTGCGGGAACATGTCGCTGACTGCATCGGAGCGATCGCCCGACCGGATGATATTCGCTTTGCCGAGGCATTGCCCAAGACCCGTAGCGGCAAGATTATGCGCCGCTTGCTTAAGGAAATTGCGGCTGGCGGCGGGGTAACGGGTGACACGACGACGCTGGAAGACTTCAGTGTGCTGGCAAAGCTCAGCAAATCGGAGGAACAAAGCCCCTGATCATTCCGTTGCCCAAACGAATTTATGTCGCGTCCGGTTCTTGGTTTTCGGATACAGGCTGAGCGTTGGTAAGTCAGCGGTGGAGCTGACTATCCAGCATCGAGATTGTTTGTCGCACTTTCTCATCCTTATCCATTTGAGAACGCACGAGTCGGTGCGCGTGCAGGACAGTGCCGTGATCGCGACCGCCAAAAGCTTCTCCTATTTCACTCAGTGATGCCTTCGTGAGTTCTCGCGAGAGATACATTGCGATCTGACGCGGGTAGGCAATGTTTTTTGGGCGCCGCTTGCTCGTCATGTCCGCGAGGCGCACATCGTAGTGCTCGGCCACGCGCCGTTGGATTTGGTCAATGGTCACGGCCCGACGCGCTTCTTCCTGGAGAATGTCCTTAAGAAGATGTTCGATTCGCTCGGTTGTGAGCTCGCTGCCGCAAAGCGAAGCGAAAGAGGCAACACGCATGAGAGCGCCTTCGAGGCGACGCACGTTGGTGCGGATGCGTTCGGCGAGAAACTCCAGGACAGAGTCTGACAATCGGACCTTCAGCGCCAGCGCCTTCTTTCTCAGGATTGCCAAACGCGTTTCAACATCCGGCGGAGTGAGTTCTGCAGTGAGACCCCATTCGAAACGGGAAACAAGACGCTGCTCGAGATTTGCGATCTCGCTCGGTGGACGATCGCTAGACATTACGATCTGTTTGTGCCCGTCGAACAGGGTATTAAAGGTGTGGAAGAACTCCTCCTGAGAGCGCTCTTTGCCACCGAAAAACTGGATATCGTCGATCAGAAGCACATCGGCCTGGCGGTAGCGCTTTCGAAACTTCACTAGAGAACTGTTCTGGATTGCGTCGATGAATTCGTTCGTGAACTTCTCGCTCGAAAGGTAGAACACACGAGACGATTTTCTTTTACCGTAAATATGTTGTCCTATTGCGTGCATTAGGTGGGTTTTCCCAAGTCCTACGCCGCCATATATGAAAAGGGGGTTGTAAGTCCGTGCCGGAGATTGAGCGACAGCGAGACACGCGGCATGCGCAAAATCATTTCCCGTTCCCACAACGAATGTCTGAAACGTGTTGCGAACGAGCATGCCATTAACGGTCGCCTCGTCGTTATCGTTTTGATCGACGTTGGAAAGCCGTTCCTCTCGACATGCCTTTCCCCGTGGCGTGGAAATAGTCTCCGCGATTGTTCCGCCCTTCGACGGTTTTTCTGATTCGATTTCCGAGTTTCCCGAGGAATTCCGGAACTCAAATTGAATCTTCTTCGGAGAACCGAGCACTTTGATGATGGCGTTTTGAAGGACCGCCATGTAATTCGTCTCAATCCAAAGCTGATAGATGTTGTTTGGGACGCGTAGTGTGAGGTGGGTCTCGTCCGCGCGAATTAGCGAAACGGCCTCGAACCAGCGTTGAAAAGCTTCTGTGCCCACCTCCGGCCGGAGGCCGGCGCTAATGCTCTCCCAGATCTGGGCAAACTGTTGTTCCATTCTCTGAATCGTTCCCTTACACCAATAATTGTTTACCGGCTGCAGACCGCGCTTGTTCGCCCCGTGTAAGCCTTTGGATTCCAGCGGATTCCCCCGTTCTTAATCAGTCTGAAATCTGTGCAACTCCTAAAAAGCGCGTAACGCAACAAGTTTATATTTAGAAACTTAGAAAAAAAAGTCTGCAATGCATCAACAAAGAGTGAGTTTGCGGCGGATTGTTCCGGAGAGTCCATGGTTTCAGTCATATTCAAGGGGGAACGGCAGAAAAGTTGACGTCTATTCACAAGTTATTCACAGATATTCTTCCTTGCCGCCCAACCGGGCGAGAGTATCGGCGACCTTCGGGGGAGCCAAGAAATTTGATGATTCTTTTTGGAAGTTCTCTTGGGACTGTATTTGCTTTTTTTTTTCTTGGAGGCCTTAGATGATTCTCGTGAGTTAGGTGGGAATACAATCAATGAGCACGAACTTTGCCAATAGTCTGAACGCGGATCTGATTGATCAAAATTACTCGCTTTGGAGCAGGGATCCCCAATCGGTCGACTCCTATTGGGCCGCTTTTTTTGAAGGTTTCGAACTGGGGAGTTCGACGGACGCGGCTACGCCGCCTGGGGCTGGCGAGAGTTTGGACGCGGTTCCGCTTCAGACACGTGTGGAGGGTCTCGTCTACGGATACCGGACGCTTGGGCATACGATTGCGATGGTCAATCCCCTTAACACCAAGCGGCCGGAGCAACCTCTGCTCGAACTCGAGGAGTTCGGATTCGATGAGAGAGATTTGGATCTGACTGTCGCGTCGAAGTTCTTCAAAGGGGGGCGCCCGATGAAACTCCGCGAAATGATAGCGTCGCTGGAGAAAATCTATGCCGGTTCCGTTGCGGCGGAGTTCATGCATATCCAGAATATCCGGGTCCGGAACTGGGTGCGGGAGCGACTTGAGGTGCGGACGACGGCTGAAGGTTTGGATCCCGAGCGTAAGAACCACATCCTCCGCTTGTTACTCGAGGCAGAAACATTCGAGCATTTTCTGCATACGAAGTATGTGGGTCAGAAACGGTTTTCTCTCGAGGGCGGTGAATCCCTGATGGTCATTCTCGATACGCTTCTGCAATCGTGCCCGGAGCGTGGTGTGGAAGAGATCGTGATGGGAATGGCTCATCGCGGGCGACTGAACGTGCTCGCGAACTTCATGAAAAAATCGCTAAAGGTGATCTTCACGGAGTTCTCCGAAAACTTCGTCCCCGATCTGGTTGCCGGTGATGGCGACGTAAAATACCACCTCGGCTATCGCACCACGCGAGAGACAGTCGCAGGAAACAAGATCGAGGTGCTCCTTTCCGCGAATCCGAGCCATCTCGAGGCGGTCAACCCGGTGGTGCAGGGCATGGCGCGAGCCCGGCAGCGCATTCTTAAAGACACGGAGCAAAGAAGCAAAGTCCTGCCATTGTTATTGCACGGTGACGCTGCCTTTGCCGGGCAGGGTATCGTGGCGGAAACCCTGAACCTTTCGCAGCTGCCCGGTTACAAGACGGGTGGTACGGTCCACGTGATCGTCAATAATCAGATCGGCTTTACGACTCTGCCAGCAGATGCGCGGTCCACTATTTATGCGACTGACGTGGCCAAGATGATCGAGGCGCCAATTTTCCATGTGAATGGCGACGACCCGTTGGCCTGCGTTTATGTCAGCGAGCTTGCGTTCGAAATCCGTCAGCGATTCAAGCGGGACGTGGTCATCGATTTGTATTGCTATCGGCGCCACGGACATAACGAAGGCGACGAGCCGCTATTTACCCAGCCATCGATGTACCGCGAGATCGAGCGCCACCCCTCAGTGCGCCGAATCTTTACCAGGAAGCTCATTGATTCCGGGGTGATGCAGAAGGAGGAAGCCGAAAAGCTCGAAGAAGAGTTCGAGGAATCGCTCCAGGCTACGCTTGACGAGCTTAAGAAGGCGGAGGCGGAGTCCGAGGGTGGGCGCAAACAGAAGTTTGCGGAATCGACGGCTGTGTTTCAGCCGGAGTTTACCCATGACAAGGGTGACACGAATCTCAGCTGGGATCGGATGGAAGAAATTGTGAAGGCGCTGACGACAGTACCTTCGGATTTTGCCGTCCTGCCGAAGATCAAGCGAATGCTGCTCGATAGGCGGGCGCAAATCTTCAAGAATGGTGGACCTTTCGACTGGTCATATGCGGAGACGCTCGCGTTCGCATCGCTTCTGATAGAAGGCGTCCCGGTGCGCCTTTCGGGGCAGGACAGCCGGCGCGGCACGTTCAGTCAGCGGCATTCGGTGCTTTACGATCGCGAGACGCGCGAGCGCTACAGCCCGTTAATGAACCTGTCTCCGGACCAGGCGCGATTCTGCGTATACAACAGCCTGCTTTCGGAAGCGGCCGTGCTTGGTTTCGACTATGGATACTCGCTGGAGTTTCCTGATCTGCTGTGCTTGTGGGAAGCGCAGTTCGGCGATTTTGCCAATGGCGCACAAGTCATCATCGACCAGTTCATCGCACCGGCGGAATCCAAGTGGCAGCAGGTCAGCGGCATTGTTATGCTCCTCCCGCATGGCTATGAGGGACAGGGCCCGGAGCATTCGAGCGCACGTCTCGAGCGCTTCCTGCAGCTTTGTGCGGAGGATAACATGCAGGTTTGTTATCCGACGACGCCCGGCCAATATTTTCATCTCCTTCGCCGGCAGGTTAAACGTTCGTTCCGCAAGCCGCTCGTCGTCATGACGCCGAAGAGCCTGCTCCGTTCGGACCTCGCGGTATCATCGATCGAAGACTTCACGAATGCAGAGTTCGAAGAGATTCTTCCGGGGCCACTTCCCGCCGATCCTTCAGAAATCAAACGAATCATTCTTTGCTCCGGTAAAGTTTATTACGACCTTCTGCGATATAGGGAGTCCAACAACATTTCGGACGCCACTCTGATTCGCGTTGAGCAGCTATATCCGCTCAAGCTAGACGAATTGCAGGCAGAAGTGAGCAAATATCCAAAGGCGGAAAAGTTCGTGTGGTGCCAGGAAGAGTCGCAGAATATGGGTGCGTGGAATTACCTTGGCGCGACGCTAAGAATGCTGTTCAACAACTCGATTTGGTACGCCGGTCGAAATGCCAGCTCCAGCGCGGCCGTGGGCGCGAAAGCCATTCACGAAAGGGAGCAGAGGGCTTTGATTGAGGACGCTTTCACTCTATAAGCGGCAGTTCAGAGAACGCTTTATTGAACCGGGAGATGGGTCGCATAACCGCGCTCTCAAACTTGGCTTTTTCGCCGCTTGCAAACACAAATGGCATCCGGGCCTTTGAGACACGGCCGGTCAGTGCGTCTCACTAACGCGTTGCGTACCAGATTCTTTTCTTTTGCTTGGTGACGACTTTTGGCATTGCGGACATTCGCCTCGCCCGCTTCAGTTGTAATTATGGGGCAGGTGCATTGCTCGATGATTTCCTCACGAGTACGGCGCCCTTCTTCTTGCGCTCCTCGCCGGCCGACATCACAACCTCGTAGGGTGTAATCTCCTTTTCAATTTTTTCAAGCTCCTTCCGCATCATGAGCAGCAGGTCGACTTTTCCACTATGCAGGGCCTCGGCGGAATCATCAGAGTCTAGATAATCCGGCATTCTTGCGTAGAGAAGCGTCCCCTCCGGAGCACCTTTGACAACTGCATACCTCAGATCGTTTTCGCGAGCGTAGTTGCGTGCTGCTCTGCCGAAATTTACGAGCCATCCATCGTCCTTCGAATACCCATCGATTACACGATAGATTGAATAACCTCCGGCGGTTATGATACTAATGGCAAGTGCGCCATTTATTACCGGGCGCAACCACTCCCTTCGTCGTCCACCTTCAGACCAGATTTTGATCAGATACGGGATTGCCAGACATAGTGGCGGTATCACTGGAAAGACGCGATCGACCCGCTTTGACGGAACCAAAGACATCAGCACGAGACCGCCCACAGCCCAACAAACGAGCCACAGCAGCGGGGCATTGTTACGCAACTGCCATCGGCCACGGATAAGAAACGGTACGCCGATTACAAGAAAGCTCCATGGCATCCATTTATGAAGAAGATGCGGTAGATAGTAATAAACGGGCTGATTCGTGTGTACGGCTTCTTCACCGACAGTGAAACGTCCCGCAAATTCCTTCACTACGACCTGTTCATAGAAGTCGCGGCTGGTGAGAATGCCGCCCACAGCCCAGACAAGGAACAGAATCATCGGTCCGACGAACAAAGCCCGCCAGCCGGGATTTATCTTGCCAGCAATATCCCAGCGTCTTGCCAGCCACCAATACGCGATCATCCCCGGACATAAGAACGCATACACGACAGGCCCTTTTGTCATGAGCCCAGCCGCAGCGAAAAGAAATACGAGCCACCGCTCTTTCGCGCCCCAGGGCGTTTGCGATAAGAGCCGTCGATAGATCATCCAGCCGATCAGGAAGATCCAGAGAGTCAGGAGCATGTCTGTTCTCACGAGAGTCGCGAGACGTGGCGCCAGAAGGTTTAAAGCAAAGGCGGCGACGGATAAAACCCCACCACCCGCCATGATCTTATTACCTTCGCTCCACAATAACAGGAGCAAAACGGCGGCAGGAATCAGGGCTGCCAGTCTCCAGGATGCTTCCCAACCAGTCACCCAATGAAGACACACGGACAACCATCCTGCCAGGGGCGGTTTTGTGGCTGCCCCACCGCGTGGCACATGCTGGTAAAGCACCGCACCTTTCTCGACGACCTCAAATGACACGTACGCCTGTTTTGCCTGGTCGTAGTTATCGAGATGCCAGGGCAGATTGCGTATGAGAAAAAAAACCGCGATGCAAAGCAACACCCATGGTTGCCAGCGACGCATTGTGGCATTTAGTGATTTCTCCGGCGTTTCGCCGTCATATATTCCTTTAACGTTCAAATCCGATCCTCCGCATCTCCCGCGTGCTGCTCCTTTTTGGTGAGACGGGGACGTGATGAAATGTTTGGCCGTCGGGTTGTTCAGTCAACGTGGGCCGAAAACGCATCCAGAATTTTCTCGTCGAGGGCGTCGGGGTTGGAAACGTGAAAAAGATCGCTGAAAACGTCCCGGATCAGAAATCCACAACCCCGGCAACTCGTGAAGCATTTGGGATTCTCGGACCCCTCAGCCTTTCTCCGCCCGAAGCACGACGAACTCGCCGGGCACATGGTAGCCATCGTCATCCCGAAAGGCCTCGATGCTCGCCAGATATTCGGCATGAGCCTCGGATTTCTTACTCTCGTCGAAGCGTGAATAAGCCAGTGCAACAGGGCCGCCCGCGAACGCAGCACCCAGGGCCTCCTCGGCGGATGGGTAATCCAGCACCGTGTTCAGTCGCTCCACGACGGGATTTGTCCATCCGGCCCGAAGGGCCTCATCCCGGAGCGCGTTGCCGGTGCCGAGCAAAAAGAACATCGGGCACACGTCGGATTCTACGCGAGAATCCACGATCGGAAAGATCTCAGCCCATCCACAACCCTTCCTCGCACCCCATACGGCGGCGGCTACGCGCCCACCTGGCCGCGTGACCCTGAGCATCTCGCGGAAACAGGATTCCGGATCAGGAAAGTACATCAACCCGAGCGCACAGAGCACCGCGTCAAATTGGTTGTCAGGCAGATCGAGCTTTTCAGCATCGGATCGGAGAAAATGGCACTGACTCAATCCCCGCTCCTTTGCGGCCCGAGTTGCCTTCTCGACCATCGCTTCCGAAATGTCCGTTCCGAGAATTTCGCCACTTTCCCCGACGGCCTCCGCGGCATCGAATGTGACCAGGCCTGTGCCGCAGGCGACGTCAAGGACTTTCTCTCCTTGCTGGAGATCAGCCAATTCGAGCATCCGATTCTGAGCTGGAGCCAATTGTTCGCGCCAGTAATTCTCGTAGTAATCAGCGGCCTTGTCCCAGCCATAGCGCTGAACGCGTCGTTGAAGCCGTGCGTCCATCAGGCGGTGGGCTTTATTTTCAGGTTCCGCTCAACCGCCACTCCTCGTTTGAAATTGTCGAGCCATGGACTGTGTTTTTCCGCTGCGTCGAGCACTTTTCTGATTTCTTCCTCGCTCGCCTGACTCTCGACGGCAACGTTGCAACGCACCGCGAGGTAGCCTGGCGCGACGTCCGCTACGCCGTAGTATCCGGCAGCGTCAAGATCGGCCTCGACTTCGACCTCGATCTTCCCGAGATCGATTCCTTCAATTGCCGCCTGGGTGCGATATCCGATCGCCAGGCAGGCGCCGAGCGCACCCCGACCGAATGGCCCGGGGTCGGGTCCTTCGTTGGTGCCTCCTGAACTCTCCGCGACATCGCAGGTAAACTTCCAGTCTCCAGCATCGATCTCGCATTTTGTTCCAGTCGGAAGGCGGACTTTTGTTCTGCCGGTTAGTTTGCCAATGCCTGGACGAAGCTTCACGGCCTGAGCATTCCGCTCGAAAGCCCGTTTGACGTTTTCGGCTTGTTCGTTTGTTTTGCTGGTTGAGGGAATCATTTTGTATTGTTCACAGTCGGACCTCAAGGATCAGATTGAACGGTGTCTCCTTTGCCTTGCGGAATCTAGTGAAACCTGCGTCCCGGAAGACCTTTTGTAAACGAGACTGCCCTGCTTGTGCGCCAAGTGCCAGACCCACTTCCTCAGAAAGGGAGTGGGCGCAGCAAAGCGCTGTGGAAGCGGAGTAGTAAATTTGCGATACCGGATTAATGTTCTCCTCGACGTGGTCCCCTGCTAACGGCTCAACGATCATGATGGTGCCGTCTTTTGCCAGTGCCTTTTGCGCGTGGCGGGCTGCCCCCACCGGATCCCCCATGTCATGGAGGCAGTCGAAGAAACAGACGAGATCCAACTCACGTTCGGTGAACGTCTTTGCTGTGCCGATCATGAAATGCACGCGGTCTTCAACACCTGCATTTCGCGCATTTTCCTCAGCTGCGGCAATTGAACCCTTGTGGGAGTCGTAACCGTAAAATTGCGAATTTGGAAATGCCTCAGCCATGAGGATTGTTGAATGCCCGTGACCGCAGCCGATGTCGGCAACCGTGGCTCCTGCAACGAGGCGGTCCACTACACCGTCCAATGCGGGCAGCCATTCGGGCACAAGTTGTTTGCGATAGCCATTTCGGTAGAACGCCGCTACGCCGCAGTAAAGTCGGCCGTCATGATCACTCCAGGGAACACCCTGCCCGGTGCGAAACGCTTTGATCGTTTTGGATTGATCGGCCCACATCGACGCAGGAACTTCCCAAGCAGGGGCGATGTACGTTGCGCTGTCTTCGTCGGCGAGCACAAGCGCCTGTTCCGGGAGGAGTTCGTAAGTCCGGCTGGTTGGATGATAGGCCACGTAGCCGGCGGCCACCTGACTGTCGAGCCATTCGCGCACGTACCGTTCAGTGCAACCTGCGCGTGAAGCCACCTCATGTGAACTCAGCGGCCCGGCGTTCGCCAGCACCCTGTAGAGGCCCAACTGCCGGCCAAGACTCACCATAATCCCGCAATAACCTGCGGCAAGATCCCTAATCGCGCAATTGACGAATGCATTGAGTCTGGATTGGTCAACTTGCTTGAATCGTTCATGGATTGTTTCTTCTGAAGTATTTTTCATAATTGACAACCATAGCTTTTGCGATTGAGGGGCGTCAGAGGCATATTGGCCAGAAACCGGTTCATTTATGCCACGCAGGGAACCATCACCGCCGGGTCAAGAACCGATTCACGTTAGCCTGATCGCCCTTCCGGATGTAACCATCTCGTCGCTGACCGGTATTTATGATGTGTTCAAGATGTTCGGGATTCTTGGCACGTTTGAGGATGCGGTGCCCCAAGTTTCTCCGTTCACGGTCGAAATTGTATCCCCGGATTCCGGATTCACGATGACTTCGAGTGGTCTGCCGATTAGCACAGAGCAGACCATAAGTGAGGTGCGACATACGAACATCATCATCGTGCCTTCGATGTTGGTTGAGAACGCCGACTGGAAATGCGGACGCTATCCCGAATTGGTCGAATGGTTGAAACGGCAGCACGCTCGCGGCGCCATGTTATGCTCCGCTTGCTCCGGAGTTCTCCTCCTGGCGGAGACTGGTCTGCTAGACGGTTTGGATGCCACGATGCATTGGGCATACGCGCGAACGTTTCAGCGGAATTTCCCAAACGTTTGCCTTCGGCTCGAGGAAGTGCTCATCGCCACAGGCGTCCGGCAGGAAATAGTGATGTCAGGCGCCTCGGCTTCGTGGCACGACTTGGTTCTGTATTTGATCGCTCGTGAAGTTAGTCCCGCTGCTGCGCAAGCGATCGCCAGATTCATGCTGTTTCAATGGCATTGTGACGGGCAGGCGCCCTACGTGCCTTTTGCTCCGCCCACCGATCATGGCGATGATATTGTATGCCAACTGCAGGAATGGCTTCAAAAACATTATTCCGTGGCCAGACCGGTTGAGGAGTTGGTGCGCCGCTCGGGACTGCCGGAAAGGACCATCAAACGTCGATTTACTCATGCAACCGGGATGTCTCCGATCAACTATGTACAGCATCTGCGTGTCGAGGAGGCGAAGCGAATACTCGAACGAACCAACACACCCATTGATGAGATCAGTTATGAAGTCGGATACGAAGACGCAGCCTCATTCCGGCGCCTCTTCCGGAGAATCACTCGGGTCACAGCGGGAGACTATCGCAGGAAGTTTCGATTGCCTGCTTTTGGAATACCCAGAATGTAAGAACGGGTGGGAGTGCATGTCCTAAAGGGCCCTCACGATGTCCGTCCTTGGGCTTTGCCGGAGAGAAGAGCAGTGCGTCGGGGAGGCAAGCGGCTGCATGGATTCAATTTCCGGATTTCGGGCGGAGTTTCTGGAAGATTCGCGTTTCGAAGGCTCACGCAATTACCCGCTGCAAGTTCTTCGTCAAAAATACTGGCAAGTGGTCAGGGATCGCAGCGGAATTCCCCGGTTCGCCAGAGGGTGATCTTTGGATTTGGCCCCGTTGCTTTGTTGTTCGTTTTGAAGCTTATCACTGTTGCCCGATTTGGAGAGACAGAATTAAGTATGCTATGCCGAGTAGCGTTAGGATGTCACTGGCTACGACTGCAATGGTTCGCTTGAGCCTACCTCGCAAGGGACTGGGCTGTTGTTCTGAGTATGCTGCGGTTTTCATAATGAGGGCGATGACTGGCTAAAGTAATGGAATCCCTAATTGCAGGGGACATGCCAACAGGTCGTTGATTACGTTTAGATTCTAAATTGCAATGACTTGTGACGAATCTTCAATGCTGTGGATTCCTGCGAGATTTCGTGAATAACGAATTCTCGTAAACGATATTTCCGAGAATTCGAGGAACATGAAGCGTGATTTGAAAATCAGGAGAGGTGCTTGCGGCTGATCTCTCTGAGAGGATTGAAGGCGCGTCGCCTTCACGTTACGCGCGCACAAGCCAACGTTACCGCAGCGCGTTGCAAAGGTTGGTCCCGTAAACCGGATCTGCTCCCCAAGTAACTACCACATCGGAAAGCGGAGGCGCTGGTTTACCGGATTCGATCTTTTTCATCCTGAATGTACAGCCGATCTGCGACCTCCACCATCCGAAGCTTGAGAGTTGGCTCCGCGCGCCGCTGGACAAAGTCCGTACGGCATGCACAGTCATGGATTAGAAGTGGACTTGCTTGCTATATCGAACGATTTCCGCCAAATGGTTCTGCAGCGGGTGGCCGCGAGTTGTTCGCCATTGGCGGTCATGCTCAGTCTGACAGTGCGCAGCACCCTCGGAGGAGCTTGCCCTGAAGTTCAGGGGTTCGAAGAGGAAGGAGAGGCTCCAGGGGAACGATCGCCGCGAGCCACGTCGGAATGGGAGACAATCGCGTATATCGTGTTGGCACTGGGAGAGAAGGTTTCGACATGAGTCTCCAAACGCAATCAACAGCCGAAAGGGAACGGGCTCGGATTGTCGTGCGGGGCGCCGTTCAGGGCGTGGGATTCCGCCCGTTTGTCTATAGGCTTGCGATAGAGATGCAACTTGCCGGTTGGGTGCTCAATTCCGCGCAGGGTGTGTTTATGGAGATCGAAGGCACACCAAAATCGGTGCGCAATTTTCTATTCCGACTGGAAACCGATAAGCCGACGCTTGCAGTGGTTCAAAGTCTCGAAACGTCGTTTCTTCGATCCGTGGGTTACGATGGGTTCGAGATTCGGGAGAGCGAAGGATCTGGAGAGAAATGCACGCTGATTTTGCCGGACATTGCGACGTGCAAGGATTGTCTCCGTGAGATATTTGATCCTGCTGATCGCCGGTATCGGTATCCGTTTACGAATTGCACCAACTGCGGCCCGCGCTTTTCGATCATCGAATCTCTTCCGTACGATCGGTCGCACACGTCGATGCGGCGGTTTAAGATGTGCCCGGATTGTCAGCGGGAATATGATGATCCCCGTGACAGGCGATTTCACGCACAGCCGAACGCCTGTCCGCGTTGTGGGCCGCGCATTGAATTGTGGACGGAAACCGGAAAGGTCCTGGCTTCAGGTGACAGGGCGCTGAGCGAAGCCGTTGGCGTTCTGCGGAAAGGATCCATTCTGGCGCTGAAAGGGATTGGTGGTTTTCAACTCATGGTCGATGCGCGCGCGGAAGAGGTGGTGACGCGTCTCCGCAATCGCAAGCATCGAGAAGAAAAACCGTTCGCTGTGATGGTGGATTCACTCGGGAGTGCACGCGAGCTTTGCGAGATTTCGGAGTTCGAGGAGCGTCTTCTCGCATCGCCTGAAGCGCCCATTGTCCTGCTGCGTAAGAGAGAAACGGGAGGACATTTGCACTGGGCGATCGCGCCTTCCGTCGCCCCCGGGAATCCGAGTCTCGGGGTCATGCTTCCGTACTCTCCCCTCCACCATCTTCTGCTCGCCGATCTCGAATTTCCGATCGTTGCCACCAGTGGCAATCTTAGTGACGAGCCGATTTGCATCGATAAAGAGGATGCGCTGCAGCGATTACGCGGTATTGCGGATTTTCTGTTGGTTCACAATCGTCCGATTGTTCGCCATGTGGACGACTCTGTGGCTCGAGTCATGGGCGAACGTGAAATGGTGATGCGCCGCGCTCGGGGTTACGCGCCGCTTCCGGTCCGGCTCTCTGCAATTCAACCGTCGATTCTCGCGGTTGGCGCGCACTTGAAAAACACGGTGGCATTAAGCGTCGGCTCCAATGTTTTCCTTAGTCAGCACATCGGAGACCTTGAAACAGCCCAGTCACACGTTGCCTTCCTCAAAATCGCCGGGGATCTGCCGCGACTCTACGAAGCCGCTCCGGAGGTCATTGCCTGCGACATGCACCCAGATTACCTCTCCACACAGTTCGCGGCGGAATCGGATTTGCCTGTGTGCGCCGTTCAACATCATTTCGCGCATGTCGCTGCGTGCATGGCGGAGAATGAGGTGGAGCCGCCGGCTCTCGGTGTGGCCTGGGACGGTACGGGTTTGGGAACGGACGGAACGATCTGGGGTGGCGAGTTCCTTCAAATCTACGGTGGTAGCTTCGAACGGGTGGCGCATCTTCGTCAATTTCGGTTGCCCGGTGGGGATGCGGCGATACGGGAACCGCGGCGTGTCGCAGCGGGTGTGCTTTTCGAGATCTTCGATCCGATGACACTCCGGGATCTTCGGCTGAGCGTTTTGCGCAGCTTTCCGAAATCAGAATTTGCGCTGATTGACCGCATGCTACGTGGAAAAATCCGATCCCCGCTCACCTCGAGTGCGGGGAGGCTTTTCGATGCCGTGGCAGCGATCGTGGACCTGCGACAAAAGGCAAGTTTCGAGGGTCAGGCGGCGATGGAACTCGAGTTCGCCGCCGCGTGCGACGTGGAGGACTTTTATCCGTTTGAACTGTGGGATCGTGCGCCCGTCGTCGTCGATTGGGAGCCGATGATCCGCGCCATTGTCGACGAGGTGAGGCGAGGTGTGCGCGTCGGGCTGATTTCCGCAAAATTTCATAATACGCTCTCTGAAATGATCCTGGCATCGGCGTGTAGGTTCAATGTCCGGGATGTGATTCTCAGTGGCGGTTGTTTCCAGAATGCCATTCTCACCGAACGTTGTGTTCAGAGACTTCGGGCTGCCGGGTTTCATCCGTTCTGGCATCAGAGGGTCCCAACGAATGACGGTGGGATTGCGCTCGGACAAATCGCGGTTGCTGGCGCGTCGGCGCGGCGCGAAACAATCGAATCAGGGGGCGTCGAATGAACCTGTGCTTTGGTGAGATCGTCACGATTTATTTTGAGAACGGTATTCGTTTTGGAAAAGTCCGAGTCCGTGGAGCTATCAAGTCCGTTTCGCTTGATCTTGTAACGGATGCCGTTGTGGGCGAATATGTCCTCGTGTGCGATGGGGTTGCGCTCAACCGGGTGGACGAAACAACGCAACCCCCAGACTTTGTATAACTCTGAACGAAGCTTTCTTATGTGCCTTGCCATTCCTGGGAAACTCATTGAAATCAGCGAAGACGCGCACGGTGTCAAAATGGGGCGCGCGAGTTTCGGAGGAATCGTTAAGCAGGTCTGTCTGCAATACACGCCGGACGCCTCGCCCGGAGACTATGTGCTCGTTCACGTGGGATTTGCCTTGAATACGGTAGATGAAGAAGAGGCCGAGCGGACCTTCAATCTTCTCGCCGAAATGGAGCAACTGGAAGAGCTCGAGACGCCGGAAGTCGGGGAACCTCCGTGGGAAACCAGTAACTCGCAGCCAGCCGGGCAGTCATGAAATATATCGACGAATATCGCGACGAAGCGCTGGCGCAAAAGCTTCTCACTGAGATCCGCGCCGCGGTCACGCGTCCATGGGTGCTGATGGAGGTGTGCGGAGGCCAGACCCATTCCATCGTGAAGTACGGGATCGACCGGCTTCTTCCGGAAGAAGTTGAGCTCGTTCACGGCCCCGGCTGCCCGGTCTGCGTGACGTCGCTCGAAATGATCGATAAGGCGCATGCTATCGCGAAGCGTCCGGACGTTATTTTCTGCTCCTTTGGCGACATGCTGCGCGTGCCCGGTTCACGGGATGATCTGCTATCGCTAAAGTCCCGCGGAGCCGATATTCGCGTGGTGTACTCGCCGATCGATTGTCTCAAACTCGCTCGCGCCAATCCCGGGAAGAAAGTGGTCTTTTTTGCGATCGGATTCGAGACGACCGCGCCGGCGAACGCGATGGCGGCGTTTCAGGCCTGGCAGCAGGGCGTCGAGAACTTTTCTGTGCTCGTTTCTCACGTTCTCGTTCCACCGGCGATTTCCGCGATTCTCGAGTCGCCCCTGAATCGGGTACAGGGTTTCCTGGGCCCCGGTCACGTTTGCACTGTCATGGGCTATGAGGAATACGAACCTCTGGCCAAGAAATATCATGTGCCGATTGTGGTCACGGGTTTTGAGCCGCTCGACATCTTGCAGGGCGTGCTCATGGCACTGCGCCAGCTCGAAGCGGGCGTGGCGAAAGTGGAAAACCAATACCCTCGAGTCGTAAAACGGAAAGGAAATCCGGTCGCGCGCGAGCTGGTTAGCAAGGTCTTCGAAGTGTGCGACCGCAAGTGGCGCGGCGTCGGCTCCATTCCGCGGAGCGGTTACAGGCTGCGTGAAGAGTTTCGGAGATACGACGCCGAGCGGCTGTTCGACGTCGACGCCATCGATACGCAGGAACCTTCCGTTTGTATCAGCGGACTTGTGCTTCAGGGGGTTAAGAAACCGCATGATTGTCCCGCGTTCGGGAAGGAATGCACGCCAGATCGTCCACTGGGCGCGACAATGGTGTCCGCCGAAGGCGCGTGCGCCGCCTATTATGCATATGGCCGGTATCTGAACGAAAGTGAACAAGCTGCGGAAGTCGCCACCGCCAAGTGAACATGGCGGAGAACGGACAGGACGGCGACGCCGGCGCGCTTATGGGAGCGTGTCCGCTCCCGAAGTCGGATTATCGAGAGATTATTCTCGCTCACGGCAGCGGTGGCCGACTCAGTCAACAATTACTCCAGAGCTACGTGATCCCGCAGTTCACGAATTCCCTGCTCGAACCGCTTCATGACGGAGCGATCTTTCCAATCGGGGGAGAGCGCATTGCCTTCAGCACAGATTCGTACGTGGTTAAGCCGCTATTCTTTCCGGGTGGTGATATCGGAAAACTGGCTGTGCATGGAACGGTGAACGATCTGGCGATGTGCGGTGCGCGGCCGATGTATCTCTCCGCCGGATTCATTCTCGAAGAAGGTACACCGATGGATGACTTTGCGCGGATCCTCGATTCGATGCGCGAGGCAGTGGGTAGGGCAGGGGTGTCATTCGTAACCGGAGACACCAAGGTGGTCGATCGTGGAAAGGCCGACGGAATTTTCATCAATACGTCCGGGATAGGGCTCATTCCCGCCGATGTAAATATCTCGCCGAAGCGCGCGGAACCGGGAGACAAGATCCTCATCAATGGCGAGATCGCTTTGCACGGGATGGCAATCATGTCTGTGCGCGAAGGCCTCGAGTTCGAGACCCAAATCGCCAGCGACACCGCGCCGTTGAACGGGCTCGTCGGCACTATCCTGCAAAGATGCCCAGATGTCCACGTCCTGCGCGACCCGACCCGGGGCGGTGTTACCAGTGCGCTCGCCGAAATCGCTCAAAGCGCAGGCGTAGGAATCCTGCTTGAAGAATCGTGCATCCCGATCAGCGAAGAGGTGAAAGGTGCGTGCGAGATCCTAGGCCTCGATCCGCTTTACGTTGCTAACGAAGGCAAGCTCCTTGCAATCGTGCGGCCTGAAGCGGCGGATGGCGTGCTCGATGCGATGCGTTTACATCCTCTGGGAGCAGCCGCTGCTATCATCGGCGAAGTCAGCGCGGCGCCCATTGGAAGAATTCTCATGAAAACGCGTGTCGGTGGAACCCGCATCGTCGACATGCTTTCCGGCGAACAATTGCCCCGCATCTGCTGATTTGCACTTCGCGGGATTTAACTACATCTCTGCTGCGTATCGACACGTGATTGTGAGGTCGTATCGAATTCAATAGTGATTTGCCAATTTGGGATTTCCAAGCTTCGAACGTGTTCGGATTCAAGCTGCTGTTTACGTGAGCAATCCTGAATCCGCCCGGGTGCCGGCAAAAGCGAGCTTTCATGATGAAGGTAGGTTGAAGGCTTCTTGTTTAATAAAGAGAGAGTTCATTGACGGCGTCCTCTATGCAAAGATGCGACTCCCTCGGCAAATGGATCACGATGTGCATGGATTGTGGCGGTGGGAGATTGGCCCGACGTAAAAACCTTGAACGAAAGCGTGTCGATTACGAATAGAATCAGCCGCCTGCATCTGCCAGGGCTCTTGATAGTGATTTTGTAGTTGGTTGAACCTGAGGATCGGAAATCGGGACTAGACAATTTGGTGGTTTTGGGTTGTGGTGGGCTTGGGATGAAATCTCTTGTCGATGATTTAGAAGCCGGGAGCGGCCTTTTACGGGCCGATCAATCACTGAAAGTCGAGGTCGTTACAGCGTTGGAGCGGGAACGCTTCGACGAATTGCTGGCGGCGAAGCATTACCTCGGACGGGCGCCCTCTGTGGGCGATTTCCTGCGCCAGGTGGTCGTGCGTGACAAGCAATGGGTCGCCCTTCTGGTCTGGGGGCCGGCCGCCCTCAAGCTCAAGGACCGTGAGAAGTGGATCGGCTGGAACCCGGCTCTGGCAGCCGAACGCCTCAAGTTGGTAGTGCAGAACCGTCGCTATCTGCTGCCCCACGATAAGGGCCGGGAACCGAATCTGGCCAGCCAGGCGCTGGCCGCGGCCTGCCGGGCCCTGCCGGCACAGTGGCAGGAGCGCTTTGGCTATCGGCCGCTTCTGGCAGAAAGTTTTACCGATCCGGAAGCCTACGCCGGCACGTGCTACAAGGCCGGGGGATGGCAACCGGTGGGAATGAGCGATGGAAACAGCCGGCACCGGGCCGATTATTTTGTTCCCAATGGTCGCCCGAAGCGGCTCTGGCTCAAAGAGCTCGAAGCCGGCGCCCGGAAGAAGGCGTGCGCGGTGCCGCTGGCCCCCGAACACGCGGGCGCGATGGTGGCTGCCGCCCACGGGGTGCTGCCCGTCGATCAAAAGCAACGCCGCAGTCTGCTCGAGTTGTTGCGACAGGCCCCAGATCCGAGGGCGAAAAACACCCGCTTCCGCATCGGCCCGGTGCTGACCATCACCGCCATGGCGCTCTTGTGCGGAGCGCGGCAGATCTCCGAAATTGCCCGCTTTGCCAACCGTCTTAAACCCAATCAGCGCGCCGAACTGCGGCTGCCGATCAGGAAGGGCACGCGACGCTTTTACGAAGTGCCCAGCTATGACGTCTTCTACGACGTGCTTACCCGCATGGACCCCGAACCTTTCGCCGCGCTTCTGAGCGACTGGCTCTGCGAGCAGGCAGGCAGTCTGCCGGGCGCGCTGGCCCTCGATGGCAAGATGATCCGTGACATCATCGGCATGGTCAGTCTGGTCGATGTCGAGGACGGCTCGCCGGTGGCGATGGCCGTAATGGATCAGAAGGAAAACACGCAACGCTGTGAACAGAAGGTTGCGCAGAAACTCCTCTCCGACATGCT
>CAWDWA010000023.1:0-854542 GCA_963805815.1 uncultured Verrucomicrobiae bacterium | reverse complement strand
CTCCGCCACAACCGCGTTCCTCGCGCAGGAACGCCGATAGCTGTCAGCGAGGCTTTGCACAGCAGTCGGCCACATCGGGGGAGCAGGCGGCGTCACTCCAGCGCGGCGAAGAATGGTCAGCAACCGGAGCAAGGCGGACGACTCGCCTGCAACACTCTTTCGCCTGCACAAGCGACGTCTGGCGAACCGCTCGAGCGCATGCTCGTCGATCTCGCACAGGGCGAGGTTATGTTGTGAGAGCCACGCGTTGAGTTTGGCCAGGAGACGGAGGTCTCCTCGGATGCTACCGGGCCGATAGCCCTGGCTGCGGAGCATTGCGACATAATCTTTCGATGAAAGGGTTCAATGGCCCAGAGTCCAAACCCCGGACCGTCTTCAGTTGAGCGAATGACGTAATCATGCACGCGGATCATACCCGCGTGCGCCGCCGGAGTATGCCGCGTGGATCACGCCACCATCAGAAGAAACGGGCGGCGGAGTCGGCATAATCCGGCACGCGGCATAATACCGGTTATGCCGAGCGCGGCATAAGCGGAAAAACATGCTCTCCCGCAATGGCTGACCATGGACGCCGCGGTGATTCATTGCACGGAGGGTATCGGCATCTGGCAATGGGCCAGTAATGACCAAGATTCCGAACCGGATGTCGTCATGGCCTGCTGTGGAGACACGCCTACGCTGGAGATTCTGGCGGCCGTTTCCATCCTGCGTGAGCATCTGCCCGAGCTGAAAATCCGAGTGGTCAACGTCGTCGATCTGATGCGGCTGCAGTCCGAGAGCGAACATCCGCACGGATTGAGCGACAGGGACTACGATTCGCTCTTCACCAAGGACAAGCACATCATCTTCGGCTTCCACGGATACCCTTGGCTGGTCCACCGGCTGACTTACCGCCGAACGAATCGCAATCTGCACGTCCGAGGCTACAAAGAAGAGGGCACGATCACAGACCGCCTTCGACATCCGGGTTCAGAATGACCTCGACCGCTTCCACCTCGTGCAAGACGTGGTGGATCGCCTGCCACACTTGGGCTCGAAAGGCGACTACCTGAAGCAAATGGTCAAGGACAAGCTAATCGAGCACAAGCATTACATAGAGAAGCACGGGCAAGACATGCCCAAGATCTGCAACTGGAAGTGGACTGTGCCCGCCGGAAAGCAGGCCGCGAGTGAGTAGCCATCATCACCACCAACAACACGCTGCGGATGGCAGCGGAGCGCATTCCACCCACGTTCCTTATTGGAAGCGTGCCCACACGGATTGGCGCTTTTGGATCGGCGTGATGCTGATGTTCGCAGCGATGAACATTTATGTGATGAGCTTTGACCTGGCGCTACGGCCTCGACCGCAATTGACGCAGCCAATCTCAGGAGCCACCGGACGATGAACACCCAACAACTCATCGACACCGCGAGGGCGCTGGTCGTTGATGATAAAGGTCTGCTGGCGATGGATGAGAGCAATCCGACCTGCAACAAACGATTTGCCAAACTAGGCATTCCACAGACCGAGGAAGCGCGACGCGCCTACCGGAGTTGATCATAACCACGGCCGGCCTCGCTGAATCGATCAGTGGCCCCCAGACGAGACGATCCGGCAGCACAAGGATGACGGAACTCCCTTCGTCAAAGCTCTCTGCGAGGTGGGGATCATCCCCGGCATCAAAGTCGATACCGGTGCGAAGGACATGGCGGGGCATCCCGGAGAGAAAATAACGGAAGGTCTGGACGGTTTGCGCGACCGATTGAAGGAATACTTTCAAATGGGGGCCCGGTTCGCCAAGTGGCGTGCGGTGCTTGCCATCGGCGAGGGCATTCCCAGCCGGAGCTGTCTTGGAGGCCAACGCTCACGCACTGGCGCGTTATGCCGCATTGTGTCAGGAGGCGGGCTGGTCCCCGTCGTCGAGCCGGAAGTGATGATGGCCGGTGAACATACTTTGGAGCGGTGTCTCGAAGTCACGGAGGAGGCCCTGCGAAACGTCTTCATTCCAGTTGAATTGCCAGCGCGTGTTGCTGGAAGGAATGATTCTCAAACCAAACATGGTGCTTCCGGGATTGACCTGCCCCGCGCAGGAAACCGTGAACGATGTAGCCGACGCCACGGTGAAGTGTCTTTTGCGAACGGTTCCCGCGGCGGTTCCTGGTGTTGCCTTCCTCTCGGGCGGTCAGTCCGCGGAGTTGGCCTCGGCCTGTTTGAATGCCATGAATATCCGATTTAGGTCGCGTCTCCCTTGGGCGCTGGCGTTCTCGTTTGCCCGCGCCATTCAGCGGCCCGCGCTCGAGATCTGGAAGGGCGAGGAGGCGAATGTGGCAGCCGCGCAGCAAGCGCTGGCGCATCGAGCCCGGTGCAATCTTGCGGCGCGCCGCGGCGAATATACTGACTCGATGGAAAGGACTTAGCACATGCCATTGCATCTCTACCTCATCCGACATGGCGAAACCGAGTGGGCGCTCTCCAGCCAACATACAGGCCTTTCGGACATCCCGCTCACTGCGAATGGCGAGGACGAGGCGCGGAAGCTGGGTCCGCAACTCCAAGGCATTTCCTTTACCCACGTGCTGACCAGCCCGCTCAAGCGCGCCCGGCTAACGTGCAAACTTGTCGCTCTAAACGGAGTCCCGGAAATCGAGCCGGATCTCGTGGAATGGAACTACGGCGATTACGAAGGGAAGAAGTCGGTGAACATCCGCCGGGAGCGCCCGGATTGGGATGTCTTCCGCGATGGCTGTCCGAATGGCGAAACGCCCGCGCAAGTTTTAGCTCGCGCCGATCGGCTCATTGCCCGTCTTCGCACGCTGGATGGCAACGTCGCGCTTTTTTCGCACGGTCAGTTCGGCGGCGTTCTGGGCGCGCGCTGGATCGGAATGCCGCTGGAGAACGCGCGCCATTTCCCGCTCGGCACCGCCTCCGTCAGCACCCTCGGTTACGATCCCCATCACCCCGAAGTGCCAGTCATCGCCCTCTGGAATGCATTTTCACATTGATTGTCGGACGCGGTTCCTTCAACTCACTTCGGCGACACCCGCCCAACGAAATAGCGGGCATCGGAACGACGGGAAAACGAGGGAGGCGAGAATGTTTGCGGATAGCTTTCAGCTATAGCGTGGTCATGTAGGAGGTATTGGCCGGATCGGCGGTGCGCCGTGAGGGTCTGGCATGAGCTATCAAAGTATCAATCCCTACGACGGAAAAACGCTTAAGACATTTCCAGAACTCACCGAAGCACAGCTTGAAACTGCGATTCAGACGGCCGCGAACTGCTTCGACATCTGGCGGAAAACGAGTTTCGCGGTGCGGGCGGCGGTGGTCGCCAAGGCCGCCAGCATCATGCATCAGCGGGTGGACGAGTTTGCCCATCCGGTGACTTTGGAGATGGGCAAACTATTCGCTGAAGCCCGCGGAGAGGTGATGCTCAGCGCGGACATTATCGACTACTACGCGAAGAACGCCGAGCGTTTCCTGGCTCCGGAAATCCTCAAACCAAGTTCGGGCGAAGCGCAGGTCGTGAGCAGTCCGTTCGGCGTGCTCTTTGGCGTCCAGCCTTGGAATTTTCCCTACTACCAGCTCGCTCGGTTCGCCGCGCCGAATCTGATGGCGGGTAATGTGGTGATGGTGAAGCACGCGGGGTGCGTGCCGCAATGCGCCATC
Organism: uncultured Verrucomicrobiae bacterium; assembly: GCA_963805815.1. Lineage (GTDB taxonomy): Bacteria > Verrucomicrobiota > Verrucomicrobiia > Chthoniobacterales > Chthoniobacteraceae > CAWDWA01. The sequence continues at coordinate 850,893 of CAWDWA010000023.1, read as the reverse complement.
GCCTTTGAGAAGCTGTGGCTGGAGGCAGGTGCGCCCGCCGGGGCTTACACCAATCTTTTCATCTCGCACGATCAGGTGAATCAAGTTATCGACGACCCGCGGATTAAAGGCGTGGCGTTGACCGGCGGCATTGACGCCGCGAGACATGTCGCGGCTAGAGCCGGGCAGAATGTCAAAAAGACCACGATGGAACTCGGCGGCAGCGACGCCTTTATCGTGCTCGACGACGCCGACCTCGACAAAACAGTAACGTGGGCCGTCTGGGCGAAGATGAACAACGCAGGCCAATGCTGCGTGGCTGGAAAGCGCTTCATCGTCGTCGAAGCGCTGGCAGATCGCTTTCTCGAAAAGTTTCAGGCAGCTCTTGCGGCCCTCAAGCCGGGCGACCCGATGGATAAGGCGACGACACTCGGCCCGCTGTCCACGGAATCAGCTTTGGTGCAATTGCTCGACCAGGTGGACGAGGCGGTCGCCAAGGGCGCTAGGTTGGTGATGGGAGGCAAGCGCATCGACCGGCCCGAATCGTTCATGCAACCGACGATCCTGACCGACATCAAGCCGGGCAACCCTGCCTTCCGGGAGGAATTCTTCGGGCCGGTCGCGCTCTTCTTCCGGGTAAAAAATGAGGATGAGGCCGTGGCACTCGCCAATGACTCGGACTTCGGGTTGGGCGGGTCGGTTTTCACCAAAGACGAGGCGCGCGGCAAACGAGTCGCGAACCGTGTAGATACCGGGATGATGTTCATCAATCACCCGACTTGGACGACTCCGGACCTGCCTTTCGGCGGCGTCAAGAACTCCGGCTACGGACGCGAACTTTCCAGTTCGGGCATACAGGAGTTCGTGAACAAGAAGCTCGTCCGCACCTCTTCTATCGACGCTCCGGCGTAGTCGCGAGCGCAAGCTACGGAGAACAACTTATGACAACGACAAAGGACAGATCATTGAATCACGACAAGCCCGTTTGGCTTATCAGCGGCTGCTCGACCGGCTTCGGCCGCGAGCTAGCCAAGCACGTCCTGGAGCTGGGCTACCGCGCGGTAGTCACCGCCCGCAATCCCGATGAGGTGACTGACTTAGCAACCAAGGGCGGGGCTTTTATCCTCAAGCTCGACGTTACGAATCAAGACCAGATCGACACGGCCATAAAAGCAGCGGAGGAGAAGTTCGGCCGCATCGACGTGCTGGTGAACAACGCGGGCATCGGATACTTTGCGGCGGTCGAAGAAGGCGAGGAGGAGCAAGTGCGCCGCATGTTTGACATCAACGTGTTCGGGTTAAGTCGAATGATCCAGGCCGCACTGCCCGGCATGCGCAAACAGCGCCGCGGATTCATCGTCAATCTATCTTCCATCGGCGGACTCTGCGGTTTCCCGGCGCTCGGCTACTACAACGCGACGAAGTTTGCGGTTGAGGGATTGTCTGAGGCGCTCTGGCAGGAGGTCGAGCCGATGGGCATCAAAGTGATGCTCGTCGAGCCGAGTGGCTTCCGCACGGATTGGGCAGGGCGTTCGGCGAATGAGAGTAAGGTGCAAATTGACGACTACGCGAAGACGGCGGGTGAGTGGCGCGGTGAAATCCGCGCCGACTCCGGGCAGCAGCCGGGCGATCCGGTGCGTGCGGCGCAGGCGATCGTCAAGGCAGTCGAGTCGCCACACCCGCCGCACCGTTTGCTGCTGGGCAATAATGCTTACGACAGCGCGACGGCCAAGCTCGATGAACTGCGCGAAGAGTTCGCGGCGTGGGAAGCAGTTTCGCGCGGTGCAGATTTTCCGAAACAGGAGAAGAATTGAATGGCGGCTCGGCTGGACCGGCCTTCGGGCCGCCCTCAACCGGTTCAACTCCCAATAGGAAATTATCCCTGAATCAAAAAATGAAAGCGTCCGTTGTGGTGGAGTTAGGGCAACCTTTGGAATTCCAGGAATGGGATGTCTTCCGCGATGGCTGTCCGAATGGCGAAATGCCCGCGCAAGTTTTAGCTCGTGCCGATCGGCTCATTGCCTGTCTTCGCACGCTGGATGGCAACGTCGCGCTCTTTTCGCAAGGTCAGTTCGGCGGCGTTTTGGGCGCACGCTGGATCGGAATGCCGCTGGAGAATGCGCGTCATTTCCCGCTCGGCACCGCCTCCGTCAGCACCCTCGGTTACGATCCCGATCACCCCGAAGTGCCCGTCATCTCATTGTGGAACTACCTTTCGCACCCTTTCTCTGAATCCGTTCCGTCGTCACCCTCGGGCCAGACCATGAAACAACGGGCGATCCAGCGCTTGGAAAATGAAGGCGGCGAAATCCCGGTCGGAGAATCGAAATCCAGTTCTCTCGTTCAGGTGCCTCTGCTGATGCCATGAAGCAAACACCTCTTTATTCGCTGCGGTTTGAGCCGATCTATCAAAATCGGCTGTGGGGCGGACGGCGTTTGGCCAATGTGCTCTCGACTCCGTTGCCGGGCGATGGCCCGATCGGCGAAGCCTGGCTGCTGAGCGACCGCGATGACCATCCCAGCGTGGTCGCCGATGGACCGCTCAAAGGAACGACCATCGCACAATTGCTGGCGCAGTCCCCGGAGGAGTTGCTGGGGAAACTGGCTGGGCGCTTCCGCCGGTTCCCGCTGCTGCTGAAGTTCCTCGATGCGCGCGACACGCTCTCGGTCCAGGTGCATCCGTCGGATCGGGAGACGGACTATATCCCCGCGGGCGAGACTGGGAAAACCGAAGCATGGGTGGTGGTGGAGGCGGGGCTGGAAAGCCGCATCTACGCGGGCTTGAAGGTTGGTACCACAAGCGAAAATCTAGGCGAGGCGATCACGAGCGGGATGGTGGCGGAGCATCTTGCCAGCTTCAGGCCCAAGTCAGGCGATGGCGTCCTCATCCCGGCCGGGACCGTGCATTCGCTGGGCTACGTGGTGGTCTTTGAAGTGCAGCAAAACAGCGATGTGACATTTCGGCTTTACGACTGGAACCATGTGGACTCCAAGACCGGCCGGCCTCGTCCGTTGCAGGTGGAGCAAGCGATGGCCTGCATCGATTTTGCGCAAGGTGCGATTGGTCCAGTGGTGCCAATGGTGGACGAGGTGAAGCCGGTGATGCGGGAGCGGCTCTTTGAGTGTGAGCATTTCGAGTTGTGGCGGTTCGGTGCCGAATCGCCATTTGGAGTCGGCGCCGCTAGAACGCCACGGGTGCTGGTGTGTCTCGCTGGTGACGGAAATGTGGAGCATGACGGTTCCAATTATGCCATCGGCAAAGGCGACGTGATGCTCCTGCCGGCGGTGATCGGAACGTGTGCCTGCCGGCCGCGCGGGGCCATGAGCTTGTTGGAAATCGCATTACCGGATGGTGCATAGCTCGATGAAAAAGCTCATTGTTTTCGATCTCGATGGCACGCTCGCCGAAAGCAAAGCCTCGCTCGATGCTGAGATGGCTAAACTGCTGAGCAAGCTTTTAGGGATCGTGAAAGTGGCGGTCATTTCCGGCGGTAATTGGCCGCAATTCGAGAAGCAGGTCCTCTCCCCACTTCCCCATGACGAACGCTTGACGAATCTGTCCATCCTTCCGACCTGCGGAACCAAGTTTTACCAGTACGAAGTGGGTTGGAAGAAACTCTATTCGGAGGACTTCACCGCTGCTGAGAAAGAAAAGATCATCCGTTCATTGCAGGAGGTGAACGACCATTCCGGGTTCAAAGTCGAGAAGGTCTGGGGTGAAGTGATTGAAGACCGTGGGAGCCAAATAACCTTCTCCGCGCTCGGGCAGGAGGCACCTCTCAAAGAAAAGAAACAATGGGACCCTGACTTTGCCAAGCGGAAGAAAATGAAGGAGAGTCTCGATCAGCTTATTCCCGAGTTTTCGGTGCGCTTGGGCGGAACGACATCCATTGATGTCACCAAGCCGGGAATCGACAAAGCCTACGGGATTAGGAAGCTCCGGGACACCCTCGGCATTGGAATTCATGAAATGATCTTTGTCGGGGACGCCTTGTTCCCTGGTGGGAACGACTATCCAGCCGAAAAAGCAGGCGCTCTGTCCATTCAAGTCAAGAATCCTCATGAGGCGAAGCGCGTGATCGAAGCGATCGTCGCTTGTTTGACGGACGCTCTACCGAGCAAACCTCTGGAGGTTCCTCATCCATGAGCGCGTTCCAATTAAAGCGCCTGGGACAGATCATGGAACCGGAACCCGGCAATCCGCATGAGGTCGAAGGCGTGCTCAATCCGACTGCGGTGCGCGGTCCCGATGGTCAGCTCTACCTTTTCCCAAGGCTCGTTGCGAACGGTAACTATTCCCGCATCGGCATCGCCCGCGTGCGATTCAACGCCGCCGGCGATCCGACCGGCGTCGAGCGACTCGGCATTGCGCTCGAACCGGAAGCCGATTACGAGCTGCGATCCGACGGCGGCGGCTGCGAAGACCCGCGTGTGACTTTCGTCGAGAGGTTCCAGCGCTATGTAATGACTTATGCGGCGCTTTCCCCGATCGGCCCGCGCATCGCCCTGGCCGTATCGGAAGATTTAATTCACTGGAAGCGTCTTGGACTGGCTACGTTCGAACCATATGACGGAATTGATTTCGTCAATGTGGATAACAAGGACGCCAGTCTTTTTCCCGTCGCCATTCCCAATCATGCCGGGAAGATGCAACTGGCTCTTCTCCACCGGCCGCTATTCCCATGCACTCGTCCCGAGGAAACCGCCTGCCAGCCCAAGTCGCGGTTGGTGAATCGTGACCGTGAGAGCATCTGGATTTCCTATTGCCCGATGGCCTTGGACGGCCTCGAAGCAAATCAACTCGGCCTGTTTAACTCTCATCACCGGTTGGCAACTCCGGTATCACCTTGGGAACGATTCAAGATTGGCGGAGGAACTCCACCAATCATGACCCGACATGGCTGGCTGATTCTTTACCACGGCGTGAGCAAGGTGACGGGACCGAGCAATGACGGGCGCGCGCTATGTTACTCGGCCGGGGTAATGGTGCTCTCGAAGGAGCATCCACGCTTCATTCGCTATCGTTCGCCGGAGCCGGTGCTGACACCGGAATCGCCCGAAGAACTCGCGGGCACGATTGCGAACGTCGTGTTCCCGACCGGCATCGACCGGCGCGACGACCTCGGCAAGCCGGACCGCTTCGACGTTTATTATGGAATGGCAGACAGCCGGATTGGTGTGGCCCGCCTTGACCTTCCGGACGTGCTGCCACCAGGGGGAACCGCCGACCCGCCTGAAGCGACGGTCTAATCCGTCCAATTTTGAAAAAGAGAAATGTGAAACAATAGACATTATGAAAGCAAAGACTGACGAACCGAAGCCAGCAGGTGCAAAGCCCGGCGCTTCTGAAGATTCGAGGACTGAGGCTCCGAGCACGAAACCGGGATCGAAACCGGCTGCCAAGCCCGATCCGAAGGATGATCTGAAAACGCTGCCTTTGGCAGAGGTGGAGAAAAGATTGGAGTCTTCGCCGGACGGCCTTACTCAAGCCGAAGCTCAGAAGCGGCTGACTCAATATGGGCCAAATGAGATCGAAGAAAAGAAGACCAATCTATTCCTGAAGTTTCTCAGCTATTTCTGGGGACCTATCCCTTGGATGATTGAAGTGGCAGTAATTCTGTCAGGCGTGGTTCGGCACTGGCCGGACTTCTTCATCATCCTCCTGTTGTTAGTCGCGAACGCCGTTGTTGGATTCTGGGAAGCGCGTGAGGCGGGGAATGCCATTGAAGCGCTCAAGGCAAATCTGGCGGTCAAAGCTCGGGTGAAACGCGACGGAAAATGGATCAACCCACCGGCGCGCGAGTTGGTGCCGGGTGATGTCATCCGTTTGCGCCTGGGCGACATTGTGCCGGCGGATGCCCGCCTGCTGGACGGCGACCAAGTCGAGGTCGATCAGTCCGCGTTGACCGGAGAGTCGTTGCCCGCCACGCGCAAACCGGGCGAAGCAGTGTTTTCCGGTTCGATCATCCGTCAGGGGGAAATCGGCGCATTGGTCTATGCCACGGGAACGAAAACCTACTTCGGCAAGACGGCACAACTGGTGCAGGAGGCACATACCGTCAGCCACTTTCAAAAGGCGGTTTTGAAGATTGGCAATTACCTGATCATCCTCGCCGTCGTTCTGGTGGCGGTGATCATTGGCGTCGCCATCTACCGCGGCGATCCGATCCTCAGCACCCTGCAGTTCGCCCTGGTGCTGACCGTGGCCGCGATTCCCGTCGCGATGCCGACGGTCCTGTCGGTGACGATGGCAGTCGGGGCGCGCCTGCTCGCCAGGAAGAAAGCCATTGTGAGCCGGTTGGTGGCCATTGAGGAATTGGCGGGCGTCGATGTGCTGTGCGCGGATAAGACAGGCACGTTGACGCAGAACAAATTGACGCTGGGTGATCCCTTCAGCGTTAGCGATATTCCGGCTGAGGAAGTCGTCCACAATGGCGCGCTGGCTTCGCGCGCGGACAATGACGACACGATTGACCTGGCCGTTCTGGGCGGGCTCAAGGACAAAGAGGCTTTAAAGGGTTATCAGGTGGTCCATTTCCAGCCCTTCGACCCGGTTCACAAACGCACCGAGTCCACCGTCAAAAGCAAGGACGGAAAGGAATTCAAGGTCAGCAAAGGCGCGCCGCAGGTAATCCTGGAATTGTCGGTCAATGCCGGGCAGGTGAAGCCCGCCGTTGATAAGGCGGTCAACGAATTCGCGGCGCGCGGGTTTCGCTCACTGGGTGTGGCGCGATCCGAGGGAAATGATCAGTGGCAGTTTCTTGGAGTGTTGCCCTTGTTCGATCCGCCACGCGAAGATGCAAAGACAACCATCGCAACGGCACTGGCGATGGGCGTAAAGATCAAGATGGTGACGGGCGATGCCCTCGCCATCGCCAAGGAAACCGCCAAAAAGTTGGACATGGGCGCGAACATCCTCGATGCCGCTAGTCTGGGTGACTCGAAGAAGCAAGAGACCACGGAGGTGTCCGAGTCCATCGAGAAGGCTGACGGATTCGCCCAGGTGTTCCCGGAGCACAAGTTCCACATCGTCGATGTCCTGCAAAAGCGCGGCCGCATCGTCGGCATGACCGGAGACGGGGTGAATGACGCCCCCGCGCTGAAGAAGGCCGACTGCGGCATCGCCGTTTCCGACGCGACGGATGCGGCGCGAGCGGCGGCAGCCATTGTGCTGACGACGCCCGGCCTGTCGGTGATCATCGACGCAATCAAGGAGAGCCGGAGAATTTTCCAGCGGATGAACAGCTATGCGATCTACCGCATCGCCGAGACGTTGCGCGTGCTGTTCTTCATGACACTGGCGATCCTGATCTTTAACTTCTACCCATTGACGGCGGTGATGATCGTGATGCTGGCGTTACTCAATGACGGCGCGATCCTCTCCATCGCGTATGACAATGTGCACTACAAGGATCAGCCCGAAGCTTGGAATATGCGCATGGTGCTGGGGATCGCCACGGTGTTGGGCGTTGTCGGACCCATTGCCGCATTTGGCTTGTTCTACCTCGGAGACCGGGTCTTTCACCTCGACCGTCCGCATCTCCAGACCTTGATGTATCTCCTGCTGTCCGTGGCCGGACATCTGACGATTTTCCTGACCCGGACGCGCGGCCCATTCTGGTCGATCCGCCCAGCAAGGATTCTATGGGGGGCCGTGCTCGGCACGCAGATCGTGGCGACTTTGATCGCGGTCTATGGATTGTTTATGACGCCTCTCGGTTGGGGTTGGGCCGGGTTCGTGTGGGGCTATGCGCTGCTGTGGTTCCTACTGAGCGACCGAGTGAAGCTGCTTGCGTATCGGATTTTTGATCCTGTCAAAAAAGCCGGGGCGCAACCTGAAACACAAACTACATCTCAGGCCGATGCCAAACCTGATGTCGAAGGCGATGCTAAAGCTTCGACGAAACCCGACGCGAAACCGGAAGCCAAAGCCGTGGCCAAGGACGAAGATAAAGCTGAACCCAAGTCTGAGGTCAAAGCCGGGTCTAAAGCCGCTCCAAAATCTGATGCCAAACCCGAAGTTAAGGCTGATGCCACGGACGCACCTGAATCTGAGTCTAAACCTGATGCCACGATCGAGCCTGCGCCAGATGCTAAAGCCGAGTCTAAAGCCGAAACCACTCCTGCCGCTAAAGCTGGAGCTGAATCCAAGCCCGCAGTCGAGCCGCAGCGCGAAGCCAAAGCTGAGGCAAGACCGGAAGTCAAAGCCAAGACAACTGCTGATCTGACGCCGGAGATTGCCAAACGGGCTTATGAACTCTACGAGCAACAGGGTCACCGGGACGGTCAAGCGGTGCAGAACTGGAACCAGGCCGAGCGGGAGATTCGGAAAGATCAAGCCAAGGCTGAGTCTGAGCCCGCGCTCGAAGCGGAGACCAAGCCTGAAGTTAAGGCCGATCCCACAACACTGGCCAAGACCGAGGCGAAACCCAACGCAGAGGCAGAAGCCAAGCCTCCTGTCGAACCGCAGCCTGACTCAAAGGTTGAGCCACAGCGAGAGGTTAATGCCAACACCGAACCGATACCTGCGACCGGCGTCAAACCGGCCTCGGAGGTATCGCCGGAGCTCGTTGAGCGAGTGCATCAACTTTACGAGGCACTGGGGCGTGAGGACGTTCGAGCGATTCAGGAATCGGAGGAGGCCGAGCGAAAGGCTGCCGACGTAGAAACCAATAAATAGTCCGGAACGTTTACCGCGGCTTTCCTGACCGAAAGGAACAATATGAAAATCAATTCTCCAGACTTCCAGGTGCCGCCTGGAGAAGAGTTTAATCTCAGCAAGCGCCCTACGAAGGTGAAGCCTTTCTTCAAGTCGAAGAAACACTATCACAAACGGCTCGATGAGGGCGTTGAGGAGCTAAGCGAGCTGCAGCGCCTGCACTACGCCTCCAACCGCCATGCGATCCTTCTCATCTTTCAGGCGATGGACGCGGCCGGCAAGGACGGGGCCATTCGGCACGTGATGTCGGGAGTCAATCCGCAGGGGTGCCAGGTTTTCAGTTTCAAACAGCCGAGCGCCGAAGAACTCGATCATGACTTTCTTTGGCGCACGACACGCCGCCTGCCGGAACGCGGCCGCATCGGCATCTTCAATCGCTCGTATTACGAGGAAGTGCTCGTTGTTCGCGTGCATCCGGAAATACTGCGCAGCCAGGGGCTGCCCGCCGGGCTAATCGTAGAGCAGGCGATTTGGGAGGAGCGATATCGTTCCATCGTGGACTTCGAAGCGCATCTCCACCGCAACGGCACCCGGATCATCAAATTCTTTCTCCACCTGTCCAAGGACGAACAACGAAAACGGTTTCAGGCGCGCATCGATGAGCCGGACAAGAACTGGAAGTTCAGCCCCGCGGACGTGCGCGAGAGGAAGCGCTGGGATGATTACATGAAAGCGTATGAGGCGTGTCTGAACGCAACCAGCACCGCTCGCGCGCCCTGGTATGTCGTTCCCGCCGACGACAAGAAGAACGCCCGGCTGATCGTTTCCCAGATCATCCTCGATACTATGAAGGAACTCGGGATGAGTTATCCGACTGTGAGTAAGGCACGCCTCAAGGAATTGCAGGCCATCCGCAAGGAACTTTGAGACGATACCGTGGGAAACAATCATGCGTGCCAAACCCAAAAACCAAAGACGGGTGCCGGAATTGGAAACGCGGTAATATGAATGCGCTCACTGGAGATTTGTCAGGCGCCCACGCGGCCAATGTTCCGGCACGCGCCCGTCTCCGCGAGCTGTCCAAGCTGGTTCTGCGAGCGGTCTTGCTCGGATGCGTCTGCGGTTTAGTAACTACGAGAGTCTTGGCACAAGAACCCGCTGGCAGGGCAGGCGAAGTGCAGAAATCCTCCCCCCCAAATGAAGATCTGTCTCTGGCCCCTTCGAAAGTGGATATCAAACCTGTTGCCCGGGATGAGGAGATTCGTCAACGGCTTCAGAGCATCCTTGTTGCTACCGACTGGTTCAGAACTCCAAGAGTTCAGGTCAAGGAAGGGGTCGTTTTCCTGGATGGAGGCGTTGCGTCCGCTGAACTCAAAAAATGGGCCGGCGATCTGGCGCGCAACACCCAGGACGTCGCCGCCGTGGTCAACCGGATGGAAGTAATTGTTCCATCGATATGGGATTTCCGTCCGGCGTCGAGCGGGCTGTTGGTGTTATGGCGCGAGTTCATCGGCTCGCTTCCATTTCTTGGCTTCGGTGTGGTCATCATGGCTCTCTCGCTTGGGGCCGCACTGCTGGCAACTCGCGGAGCGCGCGTGCTTCTTCATCAGCGGGTTCGAGCAAAGCTGCTGCGCAATGTCATCGCGGGCGCCACCGGCGTGCTCGTTTTCCTCTTTGGCACCTACATCGTGCTCCGAGTCTCGGGCCTGACGCAACTGGCATTGACGGTGGTGGGCGGCACCGGGCTGATCGGTCTGGCGGTGGGCATCGCTTTCCGGGACATTACCGAGAATTTCCTGGCCAGCATTTTCCTGAGCATACAGCGGCCATTCGAGATGGGTGACTTGGTCGAAGTTTCCGGTGTGACCGGCTACGTGCAGCAGTTGAACGTGCGCACTACGATCTTAATGACTCTGGACGGCAATCTCGTGCAAATCCCAAACGCCAGCGTTTACAAGAGCAACCTCCGCAACTTCACCACCAACGTCAATCGGCGCGAGGACTTCGCCGTCGGCATCGGCTACGATGATTCGATTGACGAAGCGCAGGAGATAGCCCGGGCAGTGCTGGCTAAACACCCGGCCGTGCTCAAAGATCCCGAGCCGTCGGTGCTGGCGGAAAGCTTGGGAAAGGCGACCGTAAACCTGCGCATCTATTTTTGGATTAATGGGCACGAATATAGTTGGCTGAAAGTGCGATCTTCGCTGATCCGGCTGGTCAAGCGTGCCTATCAGAAGTATGGCATTTCGATGCCCGACGAGGCCCGCGAGGTGATTTTCCCACAGGGCATTCCCGTTGAAATGATCGGGGCTAAACCGGCAGGCACGCCCGAGGTCCGGCCAGATGAACAGCGCCCGGCTGAATCTCCGCCCGAAGAGAACGACGCAGCATCCACCAAAGCCGAGGCTGGGCTATACAGCGAGGCCGGCGTCATCGAAGAACAGGCGCGGCAGGCACAGCCTTTGAAGGATGGAGAGAACCTCCTGCCGGTCGTTTCCGCCACGCCGTCGTCCAAGGAAGGGGAGCAATAATCAAAACGGTGATCGCGAAAGAGACATCAGGGATTTGCGGGAAATGCGGCCGGGCGTCCCTCAGTCTGGACGATCGCGGGTTCGATGATGGCCGTGGTGGGGGTCACGTTTTCAATGACCCTGGCGTTGGCCTCCAGCGCATACGCGCCGGCTATGACGGAGCGGTCGAGGAGGCATTGGTCAGGTTTAACCCGCGAGTCGAGGCTCAAAGGTATTCGAGACTGCGGCACCGAGGGCGCCTCGCCCACCGCGATCAACCTGCACACATCTCAAAACCGCTACTGCCTTTATGGACATGAACGCCACCATCGAAAACAAAAGCATTCCGGTCTTGACGACCGGTGAAGGCCCGGTCGGCACGGCGGATTGGAAGAAGATTGTCGTCAGATACCAGCAACCTTCCTGGTGGCGCGCCGTCTGGCAGCTTGTCAACACGCTCGTTCCTTATGCGGCGCTCTGGTATTTGATGTATGTCTGCGTGGCGGTGTCGTATTGGCTGGTGGTGCCGCTGGCAATTTTGGCGGGAGGATTCATGGTGCGGCTGTTTATCATCCACCACGACTGCGGTCACGGTTCGTTTTTCAAATCACGCCGGGCGAATGATATTTTGGGTTTCATCACCGGCGTGTTGACCCTCACCCCCTACCAACACTGGCGTTGGGAACACGCCACCCATCATGCGACTTCCGGTGATCTGGACCGGCGGGGAGTGGGTGACATCTGGACGTTGACGGTGCAGGAATATCTGGCGTCCTCCCGGTGGAAACGCTTCGCGTATCGGCTGGCGCGCAATCCGGTGGTGCTGTTCGTGCTGGCGCCGCTTTACCTGTTTCTGATCAAGCACCGGTTCCCGGTGGCCAAGGCCGGCCGGCGCGAGCGCCAGTCAGTGTATTGGACCAATCTGGCGATTTTAGGAATGGCTGTCGGGTTGAGCCTGGTGTTCGGTCTCAAGGCGTATCTGGTGATCCAGTTGACGGCGATGATGGTGGCGGGTTCGGCCGGCGTATGGTTGTTTTACGTGCAGCATCAGTTCGAGGGAGTTTACTGGCAGCGCCACCGTGAATGGGATTATCTCGCGGCGGCGCTGCAAGGAAGTTCGTTCTACAAACTGCCCAGAATCCTCCAATGGTTTTCGGGCAACATCGGGTTTCATCACATTCATCATTTAAGCTCCCGGATTCCCAATTACAACCTGGAGCGCTGTCACAAGGCGGAGCCGCTGTTTCAAACCGTGCCGCCCGTCACGTTTTTCGCCAGCCTCAAATCGTTCACCTTCCGGCTCTGGGATGAACAACAGCACAAGCTGGTTGGCTTCGGCGTTCTGAGATCAAGAAAACCAAGCCTGCGAAACTGAACCCGCCGGCGCCACCCTCCGGCCGCTGCGGATCATCAAGGTCGGACCCCCCTGAACAGCAGCAACGACACCGTTCGCCTCCAGCCGTCTGCTTTGGTGGCTGGCGGTTGGACAAATGACTTCAAACCGATGCGAAAGTTATTGCGCAAAGCGAAGCAGTCCACCGGGTGGCGGGTTGTCCGGCGCGCTTGCGCGCGGTGGGCGGAAGCGGACGGCAACGAGCGCGCCGCCGCTTTTGCCTATTACCTGCTGCTGTCATTCCTGCCTCTGGTCATCCTGCTGGTGACCGCCGGATCGCTGTTCGTCGAGCGCGACGTGGCGACGCAGGCGGTCGTGCACTGGGTCAACCATTACATACCGCTGACCAGTAGACAGGAACACTCCGCCGTGGCGGCCATTGGCGGCGTGCTGGCGGCGCGCGGCCAGATCAGCCTGGCGGCGATTCCGTTGTTGCTTTGGAACGCGCTGCAATTCCTGGGCGTGCTGATTCGGACCACGAACCGCCTCTGGCATTCGCCGACTTACAATTGGTGGCGGTTGCCGTTGAAAAGCCTTGCCCTGCTCGGCATCACGGTGAGCGCCGTGTTGATCGGCATTTTGCTGCCCGGGATGGCGCGGATGTTCCGGGAATGGCTCGCTACCAAACTCGGATTTCCAGGTTGGATGTTCGCCTTGATTTTCCAGCTCATTCCCTGGCTGGTTTTGTTCTACGGACTGATCATGATTTATCGGCTGGCCCCCAGCCGGGCCACCCGGTTTTCCGAAGTCTGGCTCGGCGCGCTGGCCGCGACGCTCTTGATCTGGATTGGCGAGCGGCTGTTTCTGCTTTACGGGGTTTACTTCACGAGCTTCAACGCCCTCTACGGTGCCTTGGGCGGCATCGTGGCGTTTCTGCTGTGGATTTATCTCTCAAGCTGCGTCTGCGTGTTCGGGGTCTGTTTTTGCGCGGCGCTGGCGGAGGTCCGGGCGAAAGCCGATGGTCTGTTGCAACCAACCGGTGGGTGAGAAACTTCGCACTTTAACTGTTGGGTGGCGCTGATGACCTAAGGCTTTCGCAACCCCAATGAATTCCTGCAAAATCATCCTGTCGGCCCTTTCGTTGAGTTTGCTTCTGACTGCTGGAAGTCTCGCCGGACCGCCGTTCCTGACCGACGACCCCGAGCCCGTGGACTATGGGCATTGGGAAGCGTATTTGTTCACGATGGGCGACTATTCCCGTGGCGCCTATGCCATCCAGGGACCGGCAATGGAACTCAACTATGGCGCGCTGCCCGAGACGCAACTGCACTTAATCGTGCCGGCCATCGCGCTCGGCGGTCGTGGAGTGCCCCGCGCTTTCGGTCTGGGCGACGCGGAATTCGGGATCAAGTATCGCTTCGTTCACGAATCGAATTGGTGTCCGCAGATCGGAATCTTTCCGGCGGCTGAGCTGCCGACGGGCGATGCGAGTCGCGGTTTAGGCTACGGGCGGACGTGGTTTCGGCTGCCCTTGTGGCTGCAAAAAAGCTGGGGCCAGTGGACGACCTATGGAGGAGGCGGCGTGGCGCTGAATTCCGCACCGGGACAGCGCGACTACCCGTTTGGTGGCTGGATGCTGCAGCGCAAGCTGGGCGACCATCTCTCTCTCGGCAGCGAAGTTTTTGCCCAGGGCCGGCCGACCGATACGGACAAAGGATTCGCCGTCGTGAATGTCGGCGGTTCCTACAATGTGAACGAGCATTTTAGCTTTCTCTTCAGCGGCGGTCACACGATCGCGGGCGAGAGCCATACCCTTTGGTATTTCGGACTCTACCGGACTTGGTGAATGCCGATCGAAACCATGCGGCGGGCGGAATGAAAAGACCCTCGGGCAAAGGACATGAAAGCGCCGTTTAACCTCCGTGCATTCGTGCGGGATCATCTTGAACGGCTTAGGCAAATCCGCGATGCGTCTCGTGCCATGGGGGCCGCGCGGCCATCGGGATTTTGTGGGGATTTACGCCGCTGCTCGGTCTGAAAACCTTGACGGCCATCGCAGCCGCCTGGCTGTTTCGATGCAAGTAAGATATCCGCTGCCGTCGCCGTTACGTTTCACGACATTCTGACTCCTGTGTGGCCCGTATTTCTGCGCTGGGAGTATGAAATCGGATTCTGGATTCTGAGCCATCCGCATCATTTCCCGCAAAGGCTCACCATGGCGGACGCGCACATCAAATCCTGGCTCCACTTGCGGACGCTGGAACTGTTGGGGCCGATGTTGGTCGGCTCTGTCGTATTCGCGATCCCGTCCGCATTCATCACTGATTGGATCGTGAAAAAATTGCTGGTGCGAAAGGGACGCCTTTCACGGCTCCCCTTTGAATCGAGCCGCGCGCTCAGCAATGCTCAAACGGTTCCGCTTTTCTCCCACGCCTCGTAAGCGGCGCATTTATAGAGTTCGTGCAGCGTGGGGAAGTTGAAGACCGTGCCGATGATGTGGCGGAGATTTCGGCGGCTTTCGATCAACTCCATCCCGTAGTGAATCAATTCCGTGGCCTGGTCGCCGATGAAATGCACGCCGAGGATGGTTTGGTCGGCTTTGCTGAAGAGGATCTTCAAGAGGCCCCGCTCGTCGCCGATGATAACGCCGCGCGGCACATCGGTGTAGCGAGCGCGCGCCACCGTGTATTCGACTTTTTGTTCGCACGCTTTTTCCTCGGTCAGTCCGACCATCGCGACTTCGGGGATGGTGTAGATGCCGTACGGCACTGCCTGCGCAATGCGCTCGGCCTCGTGCAGACTGAACATGTGCGTCACTGCCACGCGTCCCTGATCCATGCTGGTGCTGCCGAGGGCAGGAAAGCCAATGACGTCGCCCGCTGCGTAGATGGACGGGACGGCCGTGCGGTAGGTTTCGTCCACTTCGAGCAGGCCGCGTGGCGTCGCGTGGAGGCCGGCTCTTTCGCAATCCAGGGCCTCTGTGTTGCCGCCACGACCTGCTGTGTAGAGGAACATCTCCGCCACTTGCTCGGTCCCGTCGGCGAGTTCAGCTAGGACGCTGCCTCCTGTTTGAATGCTCACTTTGTCCACGCGCAGATTCGTCCGCAGCACGACGCCTGCCGCTTTCATCGCGTCCACCAGCATCGCCATGATTTCGCGATCGAGAAAGGTCAGGAGATCCGCGCTGCTATTGAGCAGAGTGACCTGCGTGCCGAGCGCCGCGAAGATGGTGGCGTATTCGCAGCCGATCGTCCCCGCACCGACGATGCACAACGACTTTGGGACGCGGTCGATCTTCAGAATGGTGTCCGAATCGTGCACGCACAGACCATCGAATGGGATGCCTTCCGGATGCCGCGGTGAGGAACCAGTGGCGACGAGGATAAGGCGGCCGGCGAGAATTTTTTCGACATCGTCGGCCAGCACACTGACGCGATTCGTATCGAGGAACGAGGCCGTGCCGAAGACGACATCCACCTTGTCTTTCAGCAATTCGAGCCGCGTCCGTTCGCTTTCGGTACGCACGACGAATTTTTCGCGAAACAGAAAATCCGCCGCTTCCGGGGCGTGCTCCAATTTACGACCGACGCTGTAGAGCCCGCGATCCCGCGCGCCCGAGAGGTAAAGCGCGGTTTCCTTGAGCGTCTTGGACGGGATGGTCCCGGTATTCACACCCGCCCCGCCGAGCACGGACTGCCGCTCGACCATCGCGACCTTCAGCCCATGATACGCGGCATGCACCGCCGCCTTTTCCCCGGCCGGCCCGGAGCCGATCACGATGAGGTCATAGTCAGTTTGTTCATTCATAGTTTGGGTATTGAGGCAGGTGTGTGATCACCGTTTGAAGTCCGCGATTGGAGGAAGGCCACGAGGTTCTGGATTTCGGTCGGGTTGAGCGTGTCGCCGTAGCTGCCGAAGAGATGGCAGTTCAGAGAGCCTTTGTCATGGAAAGTTTTCGCGCCAACGAAGATCGAATCGCTGGTGGTGCCGATGACGGTTTGAGACAGTAGCTGCGCGTCGAAGTTCGGCGATCACGGGGAGTGCTGGCCGATGAGGTGAAGCTCGGATCGTATAGGCGCACTACCTATTTGGGACAGGCTTCACGTCTGATTACGCACCTGCCCTGGTAGCGGCATATTGGAGTCGTGAAATCGCTCGCAACGGATCGCAACGACCTCTTTCGGGCTCTATCGCCCCAACGAATGCACGCACGCACGCTGTTCGCACAAAGAACCAGACTTAAAAACAAACAGACCAATGAAAACCACCCATATCCTGCACACCAGCATTTTCACCCTCCTGCTCGGGGCATCCGGCGTGCTCGCCGCGCCACCGACAGAGACGCCGACCGCAGCCAACGCTCCCGCCAAAACACAGCCCAACGAACTCACAATCCTCGAGGAAGACTATTACGTCATCCAGAACGAGCCGCACATCCATCTCGTTGCCGTGGCCAAGGCTGAGGCGAAGAAAGACTGGAAAACCGCTGGCGCAGAACTGCGCAAGGCCGGTTTCTTCCTCAGGGCCGAGGCCAGCGGCGCCACGGAGACTGCGCCCTTGCAAAACTCCGCGCATGAACTGACGACGGTCGGCAAAGATCTCGAGAACGGCGTCGCCCGCACCGAAGCGGAGATCCAGCACGCGATCACCGATGCCTACGCGGCTCTCGCGCACCATCATTACCTCCGCGCGACCGAAAAGCGCGCCGCATTGGATTGGAATGGCGCGAAACATGAACTCGCTGCCGCGACCGATGCGGTGGAGGGCAAGCTCAAGAGCGGCGGCGAATCCATTGACGGAAGGACGGAAACGCTGCTCAACGACTGCCGAAAGGCGGCGGCTGCCACTGAGGCCAAGGCAGACCAAGCCGAAGCCGCGGTCGGCGGCTGCATCGACGCGGGAAGAAAATGGAGCACCTCGGCCTGACGAGGCACGAGCACAATTAAAACCCTGCGCGTCCTACAACCTCCCGCCCATCCCTTGTGTCCGCAGTCCAGAAACTCTGAGCTACATGATTCGCTCGATCCCCTGGCACGCGAACTGGCGCCGTCGCCTGCTGTTCATGGGTGTCGTGATGTTGGCGGGATTGATCGCATTGACCTGGAGGCTCTGGGAGGTCCAGGTTGTCGATGGCCCGTACTACACATCGCTTCTCGGCAGGCGGTCCGAAATTCGTGTCCGCATACCCCCGTTGCGTGGAGAAATCCGCGACCGCAACGGCCTTCTGCTGGCGGAAAACCGTTCCTCGTTCGACATCGAGTTCTACCTCCCGGACATGGTCCGCGCCTACCACGAAAGCTACGGCAAGTTGCCGATGCTCACCTACCAGGGTGTCGAGCATGAGATGGAGAAGATGCTGCACGAGCCGGACATCGTGCAGATCGTGGACACCGCCGTCATCCCGCGGTTGCGCGAACTCGGCCTCCCGTCGAGCTACGATCCCGAGGCACTGAGGCGTCACTTCCGCATCGACGCGGAGGTGCCGTTCGTCTTCGTGGAAAATGCCGACGCCACAACGGTCGCGAAATTCAGTGAACACTATCTCGGGCTACCCGGAGTGAGCGTCGCGACATATCCCATTCGCCACTACACCTACGGCGCGCTCGCCGCGCATGTGCTCGGCTATGTGGGCGAGCCGCAGAATATTTCGCAGCTCTCCGATGCGCGGAAGTTCACATTCTACGAGCCGAATGTGGAAGGCAAAGCCCAGCTCGAGCAATCGCTGGACCCATATCTCCGCGGCTCGCCAGGCGCTCGGTTGATGGATCGCAACGTCAAAGGTGTCATTGACAAGGAAATCGGCGAGCAGCCGCCGCAGACCGGGCGACAAGTGAGGCTCACGCTCGATGCGCGCATTCAATTCATCGCCGAGCAGGCGCTGCGCAATGTCGGACGCGGAGCCGCCGTCGTGGTCGATCCGAACAACGGCGGCATCCTCGCGATGGCTTCCGTGCCGTCGTTCGATCCAAACACCTTCATCCCGAGCATCGCCGCCGATGACTGGAAAAAGCTGATCGACGACCCGGCCGATCCGCTCGTGAATCGCGCGATCAACGCCTTCCCGCCGGGCTCGACGTTCAAATGCGTCACCGCCCTCGCCGGCCTGCGGCAGGGGCTGGCGAAAACCGAGTTCACCTGCACCGGCGGCGTCACCTACGGTAATCACTACTTCAAATGCTGGAAACCCAGCGGTCACGGCAGGCTCGACCTGAGCGACGCGATCAAGGTCTCGTGCAATGCCTTCTTCTACCAATACGGGAACGCCGCCGGCATTGATGCGATCGACACTGTTGGCTCGCTGCTCGGCCTCGGGCAGGCGGCGCCGCTCGGGCTCACCGGCGAGCAGCCCGGCATTCTGCCCGGACCGGATTGGCTCAAAGAGCACTCGCCCGCCGAACGCTGGTCCGCAGCGCAGACCGCGAATGTTTCCATCGGCCAGGGCTACGATCTTGTCTCGCCGCTCCAGCTCGTCATGGCCTACTCCGCAGTCGCGAATGGGGGCACCGTCTATGAGCCGCGACTGGTTGAAGAAATCACCGACGCCGACGGCAACCGACCTCCCGATTTTGCGGCGGCGCCGCGTATCCGCGCCCTGCTCGCCGATGCCGGGGTGAGTCCGGCGGACCTCGATCTGGTCCGCAAAGGTTTCTGGAAAGTCGTGAACGAAGACGGCGGCACCGGAGCCCGCGCGCGGCTGCCCGGCGGCATCGTCGCGGGTAAGACCGGCACCGCGCAGGCGCAGCTCCATGGGAAGAACGACACCATCGCGTGGTTCGTCGGCTTCGCGCCGTATGACAAGCCGCGCTACGCCGTGTGCGTCATGGTGCAGGGCGGCGCGCACGGCGGCTCCGTTGCCGCGCCGATCGCCGCGAGTATTTTGCAGGAAACCCTCGCCATGGAGGGCGGCACCTATCAGCCCCCGCTGGCCGCTTTGCCGCCCGCGGGGCACGCCGACCCATTTCGCGTGATCGAAGCCGTCAACCTTGCCCCCTCGGGAGCCATCGCGCTACCGGTGGACGATGAGCATCCCGGCACGGCTTCAACCGCGACCGCACCGCACAACCACGCGACACGGCCCCACTTCGCCGCCCCGCGCATCAGACAGCCCGCTCCGGAACGCCTGCGCAGCCCGCAACCGCCGCCGCCCGCCCGACGCAGCTTCTTCCAAAGGCTCTTCCACTCACACCGTGGCAGTTGACGAGCGCAAGCGGGACGCAGGCGGCTGTCGTGAAAGACTTTCGAGCGAACGGACCGCTCACTCAGCGATCTGCATGCCCCGCTCGACGAACCGGGCCCGGCGGTAGGCGAAAGGCATGGGTGGCGGGCCGGGTATCGCGCGCCGTGAGGGCGACGAGCCGGGCGGGCCGCTGTGGTCGGCGCTTGGTGACGACAGTTAGCAATAGATTTCGGGCACTTGCGCAACTTCCTCCCGCCTCACGGCGGCATCCGGAATCCGCCCCGCGACTAAGCCGGCCGTGGCACCCACGACCTGCCTGGCCCGCGGAAGTGCGGCTCGCCATCGTGGCAATTCTGCGCCACCATGCGCCGTTGACCTTCCCTCCGCCGATTCGTATCGCTGCTCCTCTTCTCGCGCTTGCGGTGGGGCTGGCGGCGACGTTTTTCGAATATCGGCTGAATCTGGACCTCGATCTCGACCGGCACCTGGCCGAAGTCCGCCAACGTGCTGACTCCAATGGGCTCCGGCTGGCACGCCTGAGTGAGTTTCTTCTGCCGATGGGGCAGACCGAAGCTTTGGCGGCGGACTTGAAGGCCATGAACGAAATGCCGCAGTTGAATCTGGCCGGTGTGGTGGATGACCACGGCCTCGTCATTGCGGACAGCACCGGTACGCTTCACGGGGAGCCTGTCGCGAAGACCCCGCTGGAGGATGCCTCCATGCTGATAACGCCGGCTGGGCAGAAGAAATGTACGCACAGCGAAGACAGTCATCTGGTTCTGAGCGCGCATCCATTCCATCTCGGCACGGGTGCAACAGGCTGGGTCCTGATGCAATTCGACCGGGCGGAGGCCGTTGCGGCGACGGAAGCGGACGCCCGCACGCAGCTGGTGTGGATGGCTTCCGCCATGGCATTGTTGAGCTTCTTGCTCTGGGCGGTGCTCCATTTTGGCTTTGCCGCGCGCCTGGGCCGGCTGGCGGATAGTGTGCGCGCCTTTGGCAGTGATGATGCACAGGTGCCGCTGCTGCCCGGTGGCGGCGATGAAGTCGGTCGAGTGTCCGCCGCCTTCATGGACCTGGGCAGGAGGCTGCGCGAGCGCAAGGTGGAGCAGATCCGGCTGGAGCGCGAAGTGCTGGAAATTTCCGAAACCGAACGCACTCGTATTGGTCACGACTTGCATGACTGCATCGGCCAACGCCTGACAGCCGTTTCGATGGCGACGAATGCGGCGGTGGCCGAGCTGGAGAAGAATGCACCGGAACATGCCGGTCGCATCGCGGACATCGGGCGGCAGCTTCGCGAGGCAATTGGCGAAACGCGGGCGCTTTCGCATGGGCTGGCACCGATTGATTTGTCGGGCGATGGACTCATGGAAGCGTTGTGCCTGCTGGCCACAGACACCGCTTCATGCACCGGCTTGCGTTGCGTCTTTGATTGCCCGGAGCCGGTGCGGGTGCCAGATGCCGCGCTGGCGGTGCAGCTCTACCGCGTCGCTCAGGAAGCGGTGAACAATGCACTCAGGCACGCCGAGCCCACTGAAATCCGGATCGCGCTCGAACAGCACGACGGAGACTTGCTATTGGAGGTGGAAGACGACGGCGTAGGTCTACCGGAAACTCTTGCCGCAGTGGGGGGCATCGGGCTGCGGTTGATGCGCCATCGGATCGAACTTGCCGGCGGGACGTTTGAATTCGGATCGGCACCCGCTGGTGGCACGCGTATTGTCTGTCACGTAAAACATTCCGTATGAGCACCGCAAAACCGACATCGAATCCCGCCGCCAAGGCACGCATTCTTCTGGTCGACGACCACCGCTCCGTGCTGGGCGGCTACAAGTTGATGATCGATACCGAGCCGGATCTCGGCGTATGCGCCCTTGCCACCAGCGTCGCGGAAGCGCTCGCCATCGTGGAGCGGGAGCGGCCGGATCTCGTCGTGACCGATCTGACAATGGCCGGGCGAGGCGGACTTGATTTGATCAAGGATCTCGGCGTGCTGCACGAGGGCCTGAAGATTCTGGTCTGCTCGATGCACGACGAATCGCTCTATGCCGAACGGGCGCTTCGAGCCGGCGCCAAGGGCTATGTGATGAAGGATGCCGACGGGCCCACGTTTCTGGCCGCAATCCGCCGTGTTCTCGATGGGCAGGTTTACATGAGTGAAAAGCTCTCCGCTCGCGTGCTCGATTCATTCGCCTCCTCGCGTCCGCGCGGAAGTTATTCCCCTTTGGAAAAACTGAGCGATCGGGAATTTGAGGTGTTTCAACTATTCGGCGAAGGCAAAACGGCCAAGGAAATTGGCGGGCAGCTCAACCTCAGCCCGAAAACCATCTCGGTGCATCGCGATCACATCAAGGAGAAGCTGGAATTCGCCACCAGCGCAGAAATGATCCGGCAGGCCGTGCGCTACTTGGAGACAGAAAACATGGGCTCGGCAGGCGACGGCGAATAGGCATCGAGCCTATCTACAATCGGCACAGGGGACGATAACACAAGTGGCGGCGGCGTGGGAAGTTGCCGGGTGAAGATCTACGCCACCGGCCCTCGATAGAATGGCCAAACTCGAACTCTGGGATTCTATGAAAATGCATCCGTCGCTATTTGCCGGTTTGCTTTGCTCAACAGCACTCGCTGCTCTGGCTCAAGCTCCACAACACGAAACGCCAGACGACACTCTGCCGAAAAACGAAGTTCGCAGCCTCGAAGTGTCCACCGAGGAGACTGCGACGGTTTCTGCAGCCTACGTTCTCCAGCAGGTTGAAGCCATGGACATCCGCGAGCCGCATCTGCGGGAGACCAGGGACTATCTGATTAAGCTCCTCCGCGAAGGTTGCAATCCAACCAGCGTCAACGAGTGGCTGGATGCGGTCGAAGACGATGCCATCCTTGTCGGCATGCCCGGTGATCTTGTGCGTATCCGCTACGGCGAACCGCATTTCCGGAAGGCGTCCATCTTCCGCGACGAACCCGCAGAACTATGGAGTATCGAGCACAAGCCCGGTCGGATGGAAACGGTCGCCATCGCGAAGGGCCGGGTGGTGCGGATCTTGAAGTAGCGTCCGTCTCATTCAATCGATGCACAAACGACCGCATCCGGATCCTCGTAACTGCGCTGGCACGGCCGAACTTCGCGGGTTTATCTCTTCGCAGGCAGCCATCGTATTGGTAGTGATCATGGCAGGCACCGGACTACTGGCCTACGGATGGTGCCACGCGCATTCGGCACACTCGCATGAGAGAATGATCACGCCCCACCAGCACCACAGCAGGGGCGCCGGGGACCACGTCAACTCGCCATGAGGATGATCACTACAGTGCAACCCGCGTCCCCAGCTCGACCACGCGGTCTGGTGGCAGACGGTAGAGGTAGGTGACGGAATTGAGCGTTGCCCACCATGAGCGCGAAAAGGCGGGATCGCCAGCCAATCAATGCAGGAACCTTTGCGGGAATGATATTTGCCCGGCTGAGGAAGTAGGTGGCCTCGACGGGATCGATCGTCGCGCCGTCAATGTGTGCTACGGCCAGAAGATGCGGCACATTAGGACCCTCCATAAACCCGTAACGCCCAACGACCCGCCAGAATCCGTGTCCCAGGCTTTCGATCTCAGTGCGGCGTGAAGCCTTCACCCGAGGGGCGTGTTCGATGACGATCGTGAGCAGGATGTTTCGTTCGTGGACGACTTTGTTATACTTGAGGTTGTGCAGCAGCGAGAGCGGCGTGCCTTCGAGCCCGTTGGTCAGAAAGATCGCAGTGCCGGCGACGCGGTGAGGAGCATGGCGCTCGATATCGGTCAGAAAGGGATCCAGAGGCATCAGTGAATTCTGTGTCTTCGCTCGAAGCCGCGTCCGACCTGTCTTCCAAGTCGTCATCACCGCGAAAAGCCAGGCGCCAATGGCCAAAGGAAACCAGCCGCCGTGGACAATCTTGTCGAGATTCGCGGAGAGAAAGGCCAACTCCACCACTCCGAACAGTGTGCAGAGTCCGCCCGCCAGCCATGCGGACCAATGCCATAGTCGCCGGGCTGCAAAATAAAAGAGCAGCGTCGTGATGAGCAGCGTCAGGTACCGACCGCGATGCCGTAGGCGGCGGCGAGATTCGAGGAAGTGCAGAAGCCGAGGACCAGTCCGATGCACGCAATCATGAGCGCCCAGATGATAAGTGAGAGCAGTCCCATGCGCGCTCGCTGCACCACGTGGAAGTGCGACCCCATCCGCGCCTGGAGGGAGCAGTCCAGCGATAGAACGAGCATAGGCGGCTCGCCTACCGGCACTGGGATCGAAGGCTGATTTCAAGTAGGGCGGCGATCTGCCATGCTCCTGCGCATGACCACCTCAGCCTGCGCCATTCTGCACCGGGAGTTTCCTGCCGAGGACCTCATGCCGCTTTCCGCCATCCGCCCGAATGTCGCCGCGCTCATCCGGCGCGGGCACCCGGATCTCAACGATGAGAGCCTCGTCTCCAACGAGGCGCTCGCGCCGTTCCGCGCCGCCTATGTGCGCGGTGTGCTCGAAGAGGACATCGGCCAGCTTTCCTCACTTGAACACGATGTCCTGGAAAGCCTTCGTGAACACGAACTCATCGCCGACAATGTGGACGCGCAATTCGAAACCGGGCTGACTCGCGCCCAACGCTGGGCCGATTTCATCGCGCAATATGGCGGAAGCTGGCGCTTCATCGCGCAGTTCGGCGTGTTCCTCGGCGTATGGATTCTGGCAAACGTTTTCATCGGTCTGCGCGCTCCCGATCCGTATCCGTTCATCTTTCTGAATCTCGTGCTCTCCTGCCTCGCGGCTATCCAGGCACCCGTCATCATGATGAGCCAGAACCGCAAGGAGGCGAAGGACCGAGCGCGCAGCGAGCATGACTACAAGGTCAACCTCAAGGCCGAGCTGGAAATCCGGCACCTGCACGAAAAAATGGACTTTCTTTTGAAGCAGCAGGCGCAGCGGCTCTTCGGGCTCCAGGAACTACAAATCGAGCTAATGGGCGAGCTCTCCCGTCGATCGGGACCTCATCAATCCGGCATTACAGCATCTGCGTCGGCAATCTGCTCAGGTCGGCAGCCGCAGTCGTCACACGAATGAGACGCGGTTGTCACACAAACGTAACTTGTACGATTGTACGGACTCGGATTGACTGAGGGCGTGGCCAGACGCGTCAAGTCCGCTTTGAAGGTATCCGCCGCCGATCTGCACAACTGGAAGCTGCTCGCAGCGTTTCGGGAGCGGATGGAGCCTCTGCTGGCGCAGGCTCCGGTCACTGCCACAGAGGCGGATCCCCGGCGCACGCTTCACATGGGCGACTACTTCGCGATGGTTCTCTTCGCGATGCTCAACCCCGTGATTGCAACCACGCGTTCGCTTTGCGCGTCGAGCAGCTTGGAGCGCATGCAGGCCGAGGTCTGTGGCGGGCCCGTCAGCCTGGGCAGCTTCTCAGAAATGCAGGCCGTGGCGGATCCCGAACTGCTCGCAGGACTGCTGCGCGAGCTTGGCGACATGGCCCTGCCGAGTTTCGGGGAGCGTTCCGAGCCCGAACGGGTCGGCGAACTGATCGCCAACGACGGCACCCTGCTGCCTGCGCTGCCCCGTATGGCGTGGGCGTTGTGGCAGGATTCCCGGCACCGCGCGGGCAAGCTCCATCTGGAGTTTTCCGTATGGCGGCAGGTGCCCGTGGAGTTCACCCTCACCGATGGCAACGCAAGCGAGCGCGCCGTGTGGAGGCAGAAGCTGCGTAAGGGCGTCTGCTATGTGAACGACCGCAACTATGGCCACGACTACCGGCTGATCGGCGAGGTGGAGAAGGCGGGAGCCCGCTTCGTGCTGCGGCTCCACAACAACGCGGTCTTCGAGCGGCTCGAAGCTGCCCGGGAACTGGACGCCGCCGACCGTGCGGCGGGCGTGGTCGAGGACGTGCGTGTGCGTCTGGGCAGGGAACCCGGCGGCCCGCTCGGGCGCTTGGTGCGTGTGGAGGCGGACGGGCACACGTTCCTTCTCTTCACCAACCTCGCCGCGGACATCGAAGCCGAGCTGGTCGGGCTGATCTACCGCTACCGCTGGCAGATCGAACTCTTCTTCAAGTGGATCAAGTGCATACTGGGCTGCCGCCACTGGCTGGCCGAATCCCAGCGGGGCGTCACCATCCAGATCTACTGCGCGCTGATCGCCTCGATTTTGCTGGTCCTCTGGACCGGCGCCCGGCCGACCAAACGGCAGTGGGAGGCCCTCCAACTCTACTGGATGGGATGGGCGAGCCTCGATGAACTCGAGGCCGCGCTGCGCAAAAAAACGAAACGCTGATCCAGCCTGCAGGCATTCGGACCATGCCAGCGGGAGGGCGGAGCGTCGGCGCCTACCACCCTCGGCCTGCATCCGCGATGCGAATCCGGCCTCCTGAAACCTACATCAATGCTTTGCCAGCACCGAAATTCCTATAAAGCAGAATTCCTACCGAACACTACTGGGGAAGCTCCCAAATTTTGACTTATCGGGCAGTCCCCAAAAGGGAGCATCGTCTGTTTTCGCCCGATCATGATGACGAAAGTCGCCGCGATGTTCGGCGCGTCGGCTCCGAGCTGCGGCAGCTCCTAGGCGTTGCGCCTATTTGCGTTCGGATTCGGGGCCGATACCGGTGGACGGCGAGACGTGGGATGGTGAGGGCATTAGGAACAAACACTCCAACGCCCCATGCGCAACCGCATCGCACGGCTCGATACCGCCGCCTGAACGCCGAACCCGACGCATGAAAAAATCTCAAGAAAGTCGCAAAGCACAAGCCAACCTGCGCCTACCGCTCGCTCTCATCGCGCTCGGTGCTGGCGTGCTCGCCCTGGAATGGCGCCAAGCCCATACCCGCGCGCTGCAGCACGATCGTGCACCGAAGTCCGCCGCTTACGTGCAGCAATCTTCCGCCGCCGCGAAATCACCGCAAAATTGAAGCTCCTATGAATCCCCATCCACCCTCCTCTGCAGAATCCGCTCGCCGAAAAAAGGTTCTTGTCGTCGATGATGACGATGGCGTGCGCCTCGGCCTCGACGATGTCCTCGTGAGGGAAGGCTACGAGGTCGTCTCCGCCTGCAACGGCATTCAGGCCCTCGCCGTCCTCCGCCGCGAGCCGTGCGACCTCGCCTTGCTCGACATCAAAATGCCGCTCCTCAATGGCTGGGGCACGATCGGAGAGCTGCGTCGGCTCAATCGGGAACTGCCGATGATCATCATTACTGCCCACCCGGATCAAGCAAAGCTGGCAGGTGAAGCCGGCGTGGAATTGATGGAGAAGCCCCTCAATCCGCAGATTCTCTTGCAGAGGATCGACGCGCTCTTGAATAAGTCATAAGTCAAGATCTAGCGCTCTACCCTTCCCATTGTGACTCACCTTCTGCGCCGCCGCCTTTCGGTATTCTGCGGCATCTTCGCTTTCCTGATCCTAATCGTCGGATGGTCCGCCGTGACGGCCTGGCGGAACCTCGGGAACTTGCGCAGTCGGTTCACGAGCGCGCAATTCGAGAGCTTTCGGGTCGCGAGCGAACTGCAGTCCAGCGTCCAGAGTCTGAATTTGGGCCTTCTCGCCTACGAGATCAGAGGCGAGGAAGCGGACTGGCAGCAGTTCCAACACGACACCCACGCCCTCGACACCTGGATCGGGCTGCAGCGTAGCGCTCTCAAGACCAACAACGAAAAGCGCGCACTGGACGAGATTGACGCCGAGTATGACCGCTACATGGCGGTTGCGCAGGTCATTCATCGGGAACACATCGACCGAACCGAGCCGATCAAAAGCCAGGTGCAGCAACTCAACATCGCCAGCCAGCAAATGCTGCTGCTCGGCACCAGGCTCGCCGAAGCGCATCGGCAAGCGCTGGTGGATTACCTCGGGGAGAGCCAGCACGCCCTGCGTCAACTCGAGGGCGTGTTCGGCGGGGCCTTCGTCCTAGTGCTCGCCCTGGGCGGGTGGGGCGCGAGCGTGCTTTTTCGGGAAACGATCACCCCGTTGCGCAAACAATTAGTGGAATTCCAGACGCTCGCCGAGCGGCATGAAAAGCTGGCCTCGCTGGGAACCCTCGCGGCCGGAGTCGCGCACGAAATTCGCAATCCACTCATGGCGATCAAGCTGCGGGTCCACCTCATCCGGCAGGAAATCGAAGGGGGTGCGCCAAAGATCGAGGACGTGTCGCTGATCGACAAGGAAATCGACCGCTTGGAGTGCATCGTCACCGATTTCCTGCACTTCGCGAAACCGAGCGATCCGCAGTTCACGACCTTCGTCGCACAAACATTCCTGCAGGAGGTCTGCGAGCTGCTCGCACCGGAATTCGAAAAGAGCGGGATCACGCTCGTCGTCGAGTCCGGAGCGAATGACGCCACCCTTCGCGCCGATCCCAGCCAGCTCAAGCAAGTGCTCATCAATCTCGTGCGCAACGCCGCCGAGAGCATCGGAAAGAACGGCCGTATCAGGCTCCGCGCGCGGCGGGCCCGTTTGCCCTTGGAAGGGCATCCCCGGGAAGTCGTCGTGCTCGAAATCCAGGACACTGGAGCGGGCATTCCCGCCGAGTTGCAGGATCGGCTTTTCGATCCGTTCTTTACCACCAAATCGGTCGGCACCGGGCTGGGGCTATCCATCGCCATCCGCATTCTGGAACTCCACGGCGGTACGCTGCAATACGAGACCGTACCAGGACTAGGAACCACCTTTGGCGTCGTTCTGCCGAAGCCCTCGGACGAGCTGCGCGCAGCGTTCGAGTGCGCATCCGGAAAAAACACACACTTCTTGCCGCATGAAAGCGTGTGCGTGATGTCGGGCGGCGGAAGGAGCGTGGGCACTTGTAGCTCGCGTAAGTTCTGTGCTACGAGCGCAGCAAGCGAAGCAATCCGACCGTCAGGTGGACCCGCGCCAGCGCGACCGCCGCAAGCGGCAGATCGGCAGGGCTTGCATATGCAAGATACCGGCTCTGCCAATGGGGCTGGTACTTTTCCTTGAACTCGAATAGCGATTTGCACCCATAGATCTGGTTGAAATTCTCGAAGAGGTATTTGACCGCCTTGTCCGGGAGACGATGAGGCGTCTCGGGATCGGTATTCGCGAGTGGGGCATTGCCGAGACTCGCGTGGCGCACGCCCCGATCCCGGAACTCGAGGAGCGACTCGGCGATCAGGAAATCCATCCCGCCGCGCGCTTCGTGCCGGGCGCGCATCAAGTCGATGCAGCGGCCCGCCCCATGCGCAAACGGGAGCCAGGATGCGAATGCGTCGATTCGCCCGTCGGGATGCACGGAATAGCTGACCTCCCGCCGGCGGATCTCGTCGATGGAGAACTGGCCAAGATCGAAGGTCATCTCGACGTCACCCTTTGCCGCCAGCCACTCGCCGGAGATCTCGGCGAGCTGCTCCTCGACGGCTTCCTCCACCTGGCGCTCCCCACCGTACCACCGGACGGTCATGCCCGCCTTGCGTGCCTTGTTGCATGCCGTGCGGATGTTCTGAAACTTTCCGCCCTGGAGGCTGAATGCGCCGAGATCCAGCCGCGCGTCTTCGGCAATCTTGAGGGCTGCCATGCCCTGCGCCTCATAGTGGGCGAGGTGCTCAGCAGGGAACTGCGAGAAGACCGGCTTCCACTCCTGTTGGGCGCAGAACGTGCGGAAAGCGCGAATCGCCTCCTCCTTTTCCTCTGGTGGACCGATCGGGCAGGCGAGCGCCACTGCGATGTTCCGCCAAAGTGCATACGCCACTACAGAATCGCCGACGAAGAAGTAGAGCTTGTCCTCCAGCAGGGCGAACTCGTCCATCGGATCCTGGCCGAACTGCCCGACTATCTCGCGAACGCGCTGTCGTTCCTCCTCGGTCGCGCGGTACCTCGCGATTACCGGCCGCAGGAGAAGTCCGAGCGAAAAGAGCGCGGCGATCACGACCCCGGCCTCGATCGTGGCGAAGAATTTGTACGCATACCGGGGTGGTGGCTCCGTTCCGAGATCCGGCCATTGGAAAAACAGAAGTCCGGTCGCCGCGCCGAGTTCGGATGCGAGGTCGGCGTTCGTGCCCGTCTCGCGGTACACGAGCCGCATGCCGAAGAACGCCAACATGAACAGGACGACAAAGAGCGCCGGCGCCATTCGGATTGCCCGCCGGAGCGACGGCTGATCGGACTGCGCGACGAACTCCCCGCGACGCCACACCAGCAGCGCGCCCACCGCAAAGGTCATCAGCGCGTGATGCCAGTCGAACGCACGCCCGAGGTGCGACAGAAGCAGGATCGCCATCAGGGCGATCGCGAGTCGCCAAGCGACCTTTTTTCGCCGGACCAGACCGCGTGCCAACAAGAGCAGGCTAATCCCGGAAAAGGCGAGCAACAGACGACTGTGCAGCACGACGTCGACCGGCACCCACTGGAGCATCCATTCGAAGACGCCGACCGGCTTCGGAATGAGCGCCTCGATCAGTGCGATCGCCCCATTTAGGGACACCAGCGCGGCTGCGGCGAGCGCAGGCGACGGGAACCCTCCAGTGGTCCGGGAATCTTTAGTTTTCATCGTCCTGCTTTTGCAGCAACCATTCGAGCGCATCGTTTAGCGTCTTCGGAAGCGCATCGCCAGCGGAACTGAAGTTGTGCCATCCATTCGGCACGATAAAAAGGCGGTGCGGCGCCCAGAGGCCCTCCTGCCATGTGGTCGAGTCGAGCATGTCTCCCTTTCCGTGTAGCTGCACGACGCGCATCCCCGCGAGCTGCGCGGCGAAATCGGCGAGCGCGAACGTGCCTTTTCCAGTGGGCGGGATACCCATCCCGTCCGTCGTCTCGAGCCCATACCTCCCCCGGCGTCCGGGCGAGAGCAGCAGTAGTCCGCGCACTGGGGGGGTGGCGGCAGCAGCAGCCGGCACGGCCTGCTCCGCACCCATCGACCAACCTCCGTAGAGGACCGGAACCGTATTGCCAGTCGGCTGGAATTCCGCGGCGACCGCAGCCCAATCCGAAGCGAGAGTTTCCAGGACGTATGCCATCCGCGGCGAGAACGGGGCTCCTCGACTACGGGATTGTCCTGGAAATCACCTCAACTCAAAGACCCATGGCTCGAATGTTTACGCACCCCTCGTCGGTATCGACGCTTACAAGGCGCCTGCGCGGCCGCGTAAACGACTCCGGCACATGGAAACGCTGCTCGCAGCCCGTGCTCAGCGTGGAGAAGGGAGGCAATCCCTTGGAGCTTATCCTGCAAGCCACAGTTGAAAAGAGAGTCAACGGGCTGAGAAGCTGATAGAACAAGGCCATGAGCGCGATCATAGAGCTTGTCGAGATTCACCCAGAGTGTGAAAGCAACGAGTGCTTTCGATTTGGCTGTGGAGGCGGTCGAATCGGAGTGGAAGCGTGCGCAGACCGCCTGACACCCTATGGAGGATTTGCGGCCTGGAGCCACTACGGGGGACGCATCGGGATTGTGGAGAATCTGGCGCAGCGCTCTCCGGTGGAGCGCACGAGCCCGAATGCAAAACCGGTGCGCGACATTTTACACGGGTTCATGATCAATGCGCTGATGGGCGGGAGCCGTATTGCGCACATTCGACGGATGACGGATGCAGGACGACCGGGCGGTGGCTGCGATTCTCGGGCTCAAGCGTGGCAGGGCGTGCGGCGAAGATGCATTCATGCGGATGATGAGTCTGGCGGATCGGGACAGGGCGCGGTCGTGGATGGCGGCCAGAGAACGGGATCTCTACGCTGCGCTCCGGCGGCCTTCATTGCGGACTGGGATTCGACGGTCAATACGCGCTACGGCCATCACCCGTCCCAATAACCCACTCGAAACAGCGAAGAGGCTTCTTTTTCCGGGTGGTTAATTTCCTGAAGTCCGTCCCTTGATCACATCGATGGAAAATCGAAAGCGCAACGGAAGAGTAATGAGGAGAAGGATGGAGGCGCCATGCAACGTAATGTCCAAACCAAAATAGGTAGCGGCTGCGCCCCAAACGACTCCGCCAATCGCCGAACTCGCATTTGAAGCCATAATGTAGACGGCATTTATACGGCCTCTTGACAATTCCGGTGCAGCAAATTGGCCAGCGACCCAAAGCTCCGAAGCGGCGACGGTCCAGGCAATTCCAGCCACTCCGGCTGCAAGGAGAAAAACCTGCGGTTGTCGAATGCAGCCCATCAAAAAGTAGACGAGAATCAGCAGCGCGTTCGCAACGATTGTCACACCGTTGGGGGAGAACCTGCGGCGAAGGAACGGAATGACGAACGCAGCGCCAAGAGCTGCCCCAATCGAAAGACTGGTAAAGAGAAGGCCGAGCTCAGAGGCACTCAGGTCCAGCTGTTTCAATCCAACGACCGGAAGAAGTGCTGGAATCAACGAGATGAATATGCCGAAGAGAGAAACACGCGCCACAACGACGCCAACTCCGGATGTATCCTTTACGTATTGAATTGTGTTCGTCAGGGATGCCAGAAAACCCCGGAGCGTCACTTGAGTGGCTTTTTGAATAGATCTCCAACGAAGCAGCGCCAGGATGACAACAAGAAAGCAAGCCGAGTTTATCGCGAAAACAAAATTCACGCCCAACCACGAAAGAGTTAAACCTCCAATCGCCGGACCAATGATTCCAGAAAGATTTATCTGAAGACCTCCAAGGGTCATCGCGGAGGGCAAATCCTCTCTAGTAACAACTTGAGGGATCATCGCCATATACGTTGGCCCATAGAAGGCAAAACCGATGCCTAATAAGAAAACGACGCTTAAAATCAAATAGGGGCTGCCTCTGCCTAAACCAAGCCCGTTGGTGATCGCAAGCCCTGCCGCGACGAGAGCAAGCCACAAATTTGTCAAGCAAAGCAGTTTCCTTCGATCAAATATGTCGGCGAACACCCCCGCGGGAAGCGTGAATAGAAACAACGGTAGTGTCGTAAATGTCGAGATGAGAGAAATGTGAAGGGGCGACGGACTCAACGTATCCATCAACCATGTCGCCGCCGTGTTGAATGCAGACACCGCGATTCCCGAAAGCAGACTTGCGAGCCATAAGTTGCGAAAGACTCGATTGTTGAGAGGGATCCAAATTGAAGTCTTGCCCGCAAACCGAGGCGAGCCTGAGGAGACTCCATCCCTATTCCGCGCCCGGGCCACGATAACCACGATCGTTGCAAAGCCAATCGCGATAAGCAGATAGTGCAGTGGATGCATGCTCATTTCCTTCGCCTATTCATGATAGCGCGAATGCGGTAGAGACCCCGCGTCTATCCTGAGAAAACAATATCAAAGCAAATACTCCTCCAACGGCATTGTGCGACGCGCGAATTTACTACTGTTGTTTTCCACATCGGTCATCCTAAATTCGGAAGTAAAAACACGCTGCCCGATACCAAATTACAGAGTAAAATGCTATCTGCGCTGCAGTTGAAATCTCTCACCCGCCCGCAGGTTGTTTTTCTCTGAAAAGAGAACGAACTGCCTTTCGCGGGCAAATTGCAGATATCGACACGCCCGTTTTCAGACGCGCCGGATTACTACTCTTGCTCTTCTTCCTTGGTTGTGCCTTTTCCCTTCTCCATCATCCCGCTACCCATCTCCTCTCTCTCCATCATTTTGCCACCCATCATTCCCTTCATAGGGCAGCCGTGCCACATCCCGCTCTTATGCATTTGCATCATCCAGTTGTTCATATCCATGTGAATCTCAACGATCTTGTTCACGACCGCGGCAATGGCATCCACCTTTTCGGTTCCTTGCGCGCTGTTCATGGTTTCAACCAGTTTGTCCAACTCCGCGTTACGGGCCTGCATGTGCTTCCACATGGTTTCCTTAGTTTCTTTATGCGTCATATGGGTGCCTTGCTCTCCCATCATTTGTGGGCCGTGTTGCTCTGTTTTCTCTTCCATCATTCCGGGTTTATCCTCTGCAAGAGCTGGCAAGCTTGCCGCTATGATAGCGGTTGCAGCGATTAGATATAGTTTGTTCATATTTTGCTCTAGCTATTGGGTTTGTTTTGCTTGTTCAGACGTGGAAAGTGGAACCGGCAGGGATGCTCATAGGTAAGGGCAGTGGAACCCGGCTGCGCTCCAGCGCATGTGGCAGCGGGTTCCCCGAGCAGCGACCAGATGAGCAACAAACTTGGCAGCAGGATTAACCAGAACCAGATTCCGCCGAGCATCATCACGCCGTCCGGCAGCAGGAACAGCACGATGAGTAGCAACAACAGCACCAGGATCCAAAGGAGGCGCAACGAGATTTCCTTTCTTGGGTTTGCTTTCATGGATGCTGATCAACGGTTGAACTAAACTCACGCATGAAAATGCGCTCGGCGGAGAGCAGGAATGTTCCCATCAAGCGGAGGGACGTCTGATCAGTGGCGAGCACTGACATTGTGCGCCTCGTCTTTCCCGCATGTGAATGATCCTATCCGGAAGGCAGGGACACACATACGCGCCCGACAAAAAGCGCTCCAGCAACTCCGCGATCAAGGACTCCGGCTCGGAGTGGTAGATTACCTGGGCGCCGGTTGCTTTGCTCAAGCTGGCTTCAAGTGTCTGCAATGCCTCGGCCACACCGCCTGTTCCGGTGAGAACCCCGATGAGCTTGCCGGCTTCGTAAGCGATGGAATATTCGCCGAGCGTGCCGGAACGTCCGCCGACGATTACCACAAGATCGCTGCTGTAGATATTGATCAATTCCCTCCCCATTAAACCGAGGCCGGTGAAGATCAGAACGTCATATTCTTTGTAGGGTGAGCGGAAGACCTCCACATGCTCCTTGAGGTTTATCCCAGGGGAAACGCCCACGACGTGGCCACCGTTCGCTTTGGCTCCAAGAACCGCCTCATGGGGGAGGCCTGGACAAGCGCCGGTTAGCAAACAACAACCGCGACGGGCTATCTCACCGCCAAGCCGGCGGCAAAGCACGAAGCTTTCCGCGGAGAGTTCTCCACCCGCGGAACCCATCACACCGATCCGAATCTGGTGACCCGTGTACCGATCCCGGGTTTTGGCCGGCTGGCCTGCTAGTCCGCAGCTACCAGTGTCGGAATCCTGGCTATTCATCGTAGCATCGGATCGCATCGATTCACTGGATTCCTTCGTCGCTTTGTATCCTGGCCATGTTTCGCCATTGACCCCAATGAGGAATAAACATCGGCACCCGCCTCTGGTAAGCTCGATACTCCTCCCCGAACTGCTTCACCATTTTTGACTCCTCGGATCGCGCCAGCAGGGCATAGACCAGTACCGATCACCGGGAAAAGGGAGACAGAGAAGATGGTCGGCCAATGCACGATCCCTTCGCCAAACAGCGCGATGAAAAGGCCCGTATATTGAGGATGGCGCGCCAGGCCATAAAGACGGTCGGTGACAAGGCGGTTTTCCTGCCTGGCTCGATAGAGTTCACGCCATCCCTCCCCGATAATGCCTATCCCGGTGAAGAGAATGAAATAGCCGGCGATCATTGAGATCATCATGCCTGTTTCGCCCAGGCCCACGAGGGTGGACCAGAGATTCGCATTCAGGTCGACTCGATCCAGACCGAAGAACCGAACCAGGAAATAGATGGTAATGGGAAAACCATACATTTCCGCGTAAAGCGCGATGATGAAGGCCTGCACCAGACCCGCGCCCGCCCACTCGCGCCAGCTCTTCGGCGCGAAATAGCGATAGAAAAACCAGGAGACGAGCACGATCACAATGAGGGCGAGGCCCCACGCACCGGTATGTGCGATATGTTCTTTC
Source organism: uncultured Verrucomicrobiae bacterium (assembly GCA_963805815.1). Lineage (GTDB taxonomy): Bacteria > Verrucomicrobiota > Verrucomicrobiia > Chthoniobacterales > Chthoniobacteraceae > CAWDWA01. Next base: position 815,539 of record CAWDWA010000023.1, on the reverse strand, counting down.
ATTGCTTTGTCTTCCGATCATTCTTCCAGCGAGACGGTGCGCAGTCGTAGCGCGTTGCCCACGACGGAGAGCGAGCTGAAGCTCATCGCAGCGCCGGCGATCATCGGATTCAGTAAAAGGCCGAGGAATGGATAGAGAACGCCGGCGGCGACCGGTATGCCAAGAGCATTGTAGATGAACGCGAAGAAGAGGTTCTGCCGAATGTTACGCATTACGGCGCGGCTGGCGTGGATCGCCTTGTTGATGCCCATGAGGTCGCCTTTCACCAGCGTGATGCTCGCGCTTTCGATGGCCACATCGGTGCCGGTGCCCATCGCGATGCCGACGTGCGCCTCGGCAAGTGCAGGCGCGTCGTTGATGCCGTCGCCGGCCATCGCGACGATGATTGCCCCCTCGTTTTTCAGCTTGCGGACAATCTCGATCTTGTCTTGCGGCATGACCTCCGCGTGAACCTCGTCAATGCCCAGCTCGCGGGCGACGGCCTCGGCGGTCTTGCGATTGTCGCCGGTGCACATGATGACTTTCAGGCCGAGCGCATGCAGCGCTTCGATTGCCTCGCGTGTGCTTTCCTTGATCGGGTCGGCGATGGCGAGAATGCCCAACGCTTTGTCGCCGCTCGCAACCCACACGACGGTCTGCGCTCTTTCCTGCCAGGCTTGGGCATCTTGTTTAAGTTCATCGGGAATGGCGACGCCGGATTCGACGAGGAACCGTTGTTTGCCAACGCGAACGGTCTCTCCATCGACGATCCCTGTCACGCCGCCGCCAGTCGTGGACTCGAAGTCTTTCACGGAAAGCAGATCCAGTTCTTCTTCATTCGCGGCATCAACGATCGCGCGTGCCAGCGGGTGCTCGCTGCTCTGCTCGATAGACGCCGCGATTTGTAAAAGTTGCCCCACGTCGTCGCCGGAAGCCGCCTTGCGATCGGTGACGCGCGGTTTGCCGGCGGTGAGAGTGCCGGTTTTGTCGGTAACGAGATGCGTGACCTTTTCTGTTGTCTCGATGGCTTCAGCGTTTTTGACGAGGATGCCAATCTGTGCGGCCCGGCCGACACCGACCATGATCGACATTGGTGTGGCGAGGCCGAGCGCGCAGGGGCATGCGATGATGAGCACCGAAACGGCATTGACGAGCGCGTAAGCCATCGCCGGCGCCGGACCGAAGATCGACCAGATGATGAATGTGATGATCGCCGCGCCGATCACAATGGGCACGAACCAACCCGCGACGATGTCGGCGAGCTTTTGAATCGGCGCCCGGCTGCGCTGGGCCTCGGCAACCATGTGAACGATCTGCGAAAGCATCGTTTCCGAGCCGACTTTCTCCGCCCGCATGAGAAACGTGCCCGTTTGATTGACGGTGGCACCGATCACCGTGTCACCTTTGCCTTTCTCGACCGGCATCGGCTCGCCAGTGATCATCGATTCGTCGAGGTTGCTCTTGCCTTCGGTGATTGCGCCGTCGAGAGGCACTTTCTCGCCGGGCCGCACGCGGAGCAGGTCACCTTTCTGCACTTCATCTACCGGCACGTCCTCTTCCTTCCCGTCGCGAACGCGGTGTGCGGTTTTCGCCGCGAGCCCGAGCAGCGCCTTGATTGCCTGGCCGGTGCGGCTTCGCGCTTTGCCTTCGAGCATTTGCCCGAGAAGCACGAGCGTGGTGATCACTGCGGCGGCTTCGAAGTAAAGGCCGACTTCACCGCTGCGCCGGAAGGATTCCGGAAAGATGCCCGGTGCGATCACCGCGACCGCGCTGTAAAAATAGGCCGCGCCCACGCCGACGGCGATGAGCGTGAACATGTTAAGGCTGCGATTGACGATCGAGCGCCAGGCTCTCGCGAAAAAAATACCGCCCGCCCACAGCACCACCGCCGTCGCCAGAATGAATTCGATCCATTTTGACACGTTCTTCGGTATCAGCGCCTCGACGTGGAAGCCGGGGATGATATGCCCCATTGCGATGACCAGCACCGGCAGTGTGAGCGCGAGCGCAATCCAGAACTTGCGCGACATTGCGCGAACCTCGGCATCCTCTTCCCCGCCCTCCGCGGAAATCGTCTTCGGTTCGAGCGGCATCCCGCACTTCGGGCAATCGCCCGGATGATCCTGCTCGATCTCCGGGTGCATCGGGCACGTATAAATGGTCTTTTTCTCCGCTGCCACGGGCGTGATCCGCTCGAGGGCCATGCCGCACTTTGGGCAATCACCTGGAGTGTCCGACGCAACTTCCGGGTGCATGGGACACGTGTATTTGCCCGCCGGCTCCCCTTGCTTCGGCTTCGCCGCGTGGCCGTGATGTTCGTGCTCCGCGTGTTCCTGCTCGTGTGCCTCCGCGCAGCAGGAATGACCTTCGTGGTCCGATTCTGACTTCGATTCGTGAGTTGATTCACCGGCTGGTTCTAATGCCATGCCGCATTCAGGGCATTTTCCCGGCTTGTTGGAGACTACTTCTGGGTGCATCGGGCAGACATAGCGAGCGCCAGACGTTCGGCCTGGAGCCGATGCCTTCGACGGGGACGAGGTCACGGTAGCAGCATGCGGTTTGGAAACGAACTTCCCCGGGTCCGCTTTAAATTTCTTAAGACAATGAGGACTGCAGAAGAAATAGGTACGGCCTTCATACTCCCAGGAGCCTGCCGCTGAATCAGGATTCACATCCATGCCGCAGACAGGATCCTTATCTGTATCGCTCATTTCCATTATATCGTTCATCCGTGGAGGTTCACTTGTTCGGGACTAAAAGTCGCGCGGGCCGCAATTCGTTTCCATGCCGTGAGGCATTGCTGATTGTGTTTGGTGGCGCGAAGGTTCATCAATCGACCTTGTAGAGCAGCGGTTCTTTCTGAAATTTCTCGACGCATGACACGCAACAGGCGACGTAACGACCTTCGTCGTGCTGTACTTTCAGGTGGCCTTCGCCGGGACGGACCTGCTTGGAGCAGACGATGCATTTGAGGAAGGTGTCTTTTTGCGAGTGGCTATGATGGTTCATATCATTGCGTCATGTTGGGTGTGCTGACGTATCTGATTTCAAACACGTAAAACGCCTCCGACCCGCCAAACCCTCATGGATTTTTCAGAAGCGCGGATTCCGGCTCGCAATTTGATCTGGGCTCGCTGTAGTTCACGCCTTGCGTTCGAGAACTCAGCATTGCCATACGGCGCTTGCCGTTCAGTCCCGATTTTCAATCTTCATCTCCAATTCCCTGGAAACTTACCAATGAGCTTGGAAACCTTCACGGGGTTGGGGGCCATCTCGCCGCGCACGCAGTAAAGCGTTTCTGAATTGGAAGTTTCGCGCAGTGTGTTCCAAGTGCAAAAATTGGGTGCTAAACGTCACACGAACGCGTCTTGAATCGCGACCAGGCAGGCATCATCACACCGCTGCACCTCGATGGTGACGTGAGAGAGTTCCTCGTGCTCGCGGAGTAGTTCGCGGTATTCGGCGGCAGTCTTAGGTTCGTGTGCGACAATGCTGACAATTGCTGCAAATTTCCCGGACGCGACCTGCCAAACGTGCAGATCGTTTACGAGCGAATCGTCGTCAGCCTCGACGGCGCGATGGATCTCCTCGGGCAGATCCGAGGAATCGGGAGTGCGATCCAGCAGAATACCACTGGTGTTGCGCAAAAGGCCCCAAGCCCACACTGCGACGAGGACACTGCCCGCAATACCAATCACCGGATCGAGCCATGTCCACCCAAGAATCTTACCTGAAAGCAGTGCGATAATTGCCGTCACTGAAGTGTCAAAGCCTTTCACTATTTTTGATCGTGGGGCTGCTTTCTACTCGCAACCAGGAATGCGATCCCGCTTCCCGACGCCAATGTAGATGAGTCCAAAATAGAATTCTTTAACGGAAACGCTCGCCAGAAATTTGTTCATTGCCTCCCAGGGATGATCTGCATTGAGCCAATCTCCGCGGCGATTTTTCTCAGCCGCTCGATGTCGGTGAATAAATGGTCCGCCCGTTTGTAAGTCGCCGCCCGGCGCGCGGAGCCGAGAGTGAGGTTTCCGGTGACATCGCCGCCTCGGAAATGCGATTGATGTGCTTAATAAGCTGTTGCTTCCATTGCGCGTGCGCGTCCCAAATCTCCGCGCGCGGGATGCCGAGCGCGCTTCGCAGCGCGAAGTTGTCACGCCGCCAGTCGTGTCACATAGCGATCGAAGAGGGTTTGAAAGGGCTGAGCTGTCCATGTCGTGGCATGAACGCCGTTGGTGATCGCGTCAATGACATAGTGGGAGAACATCTTCTGCGAAACCTTGCCATGGCTCATGGCTACGCCGTTGATGTAGTGGCTGAGATTCAGGGCGAGGAAAGTCATGTTCAGGATGCCCTCGCAGCAAAACACCTCCTGCATGTGATAAACTTCACGCCTGCCCAGCACCTGATTCACCAATTCCATCGAGGATTTGTCATGGCCCGCCGGCACTGGCGTGTGCGTGGTGAAGACGCACCGGCCGCGGACGGGATCGATGTCCTCGTGGCGGATGTCGCCCCGCCGTCCGTCCGCCTGCGCTTGTTCGTCGAGCAATGCGAGCGTCAGCAGGCTCGCGCGCCCTTCGTTCATGTGATAGCGCTCGATGCCGTAGTAGCCGAGCCCTCGCAGCGGCGCACCCTGTCTCGCCAGACGCGCAGTTGCACAGTTCTTCCCTCGATTTCCACGTGCACCCGTTCGGGGCATTCCTCAAGGTATTCCTCGGGCAGCCATTCCGCGGGTTCCTCGTGCTGCCAGCCCGCAGCATCGATCCTTTGTCTGAAATAGCCTTTGCGGTAGAGCAATGTCACCGCCACCAGGGGAAGCTCCAGATCCGCCGCGGAGCGAATCGTGTCGCCTGCGAGGACGCCGAGCCAGCCGCTGTAAGTCGGAATGGAAGGGTCCAGGCCAATCTCCATCGAGAAGTATGCAATTTTGCGGTCGAGTATCATTAGCCCAGCAACTCTAAATTCTCACATCCGGTGGTCCAGACCGGCCTTTTCGCACCTGTTCGGACGGTATTCCATCACCTCAAAGGGCCAGAATCTGTAAGTGGTTCCATCGTGGAGCAGAGGAGGTAGTCGCGATTGATCTGCGACTTCGACAAACCATCCACCACGAGCTCCCGGTTTTTCCAGACAGAATTTACCCACAATCATCCCAAACCCTCGCTCTCCGCCCCACCACCTCACTCCCTCGCGGCATCGTGCATTCGCGTGACAGCCAGTTGCAGTTCCGCCTGCAGCCAGTGATCAAGCGCACGCCCCTCCGGCCGCTCCTCGTCGACGTAAATGTAATAGGCGCAGGCTTCGATCTCCTCATGCGTCGGTTTGGTTGTTCTTCGGGTGGATTCGTTCATGGGAAAAGGTGGCGTTCCTTTTCATAATATGCCCGAAATCCCCTCCGCCCCTCAGGAAATCTTTTGTTCCGAAGGCGATTCACCATATGTCGCCCAGGCGACTCCCTCATGAAAATGAGCAGACACATGTATTTCGCGAATTGTCCGCCGGACCGCTCCACATTAATAGCAATAGCCGTAGTAATACGGCGTGGGCGTGAAGTAGTAGGGCCGGCCATAGTAAGCGCGCCCATAAAATGGCCCGCCGTAGTAATAGAACCGGCGGTGGTGATAATGTCGGGTGTTGTATTGATGTCCGCGATAATGATGGTATGACCGGTGATGGCCGTAATGCGCATGGTGACCGCCGTGATGCCGATGGTGACCGCCACCAGCCAGAGCCATCGGGCTCAACATTGTCATCGAGGCAACCACCAAAGCTGTCAGCAATTTCTTCATTTTCTCTCACCTCCCTTACATATGTTCGACGCACAACCGCGCTCTCTTCTTCCCGGTCTCATCCGGCGACGGAATCAGCTGCGTCTCATAAATAAAACGCCGCCGAGCCGCAAACCCCTCACATTTTCCTTGTTATCCCGGAGGCGACGCCTTCGGTTACCGGCTGGTGATGCAGAAAATACCTGAGGAGCAACGGGCCCAGCACGGTCGTAATCACAATCGTCAATGATAATTGAGTTGTTGGTCTCACTGGTCTCTTGATCGCGGATGAATCACTGGGCGGGTGCATAGGTCCTTCTTGCCGTTTGGACATTAGTGCTGCCATTTTCCATAGCCTCACGAGAATTCGTGATCAGCGCCGGGGGCACTTCTTCGTAGGTTGTTTCCCTGTTCCTCTCCGTAACAGCCTTCTCTGCCCGTTCAGTCTTGCATTGGAGAGACAAGGCACCTGCGGATAGCGCCCCGCGAGCAATCTTCCCGAAGGACGTTGCGTGCATTTGGCTTTTACTTTTGAGTGCTGTTCTCATACTTGAGAAAAACGGCGGAATTGCCCGAATCCCTCATTATTTCGCAGGAGAGCGGACGCTTGGAACGTGTTCATCTCTAACAGATGAATCTATGAGATTGTTGCTCTGCGCCATCTCATTACTCAGGCATCGCAGCAGGTGCGCTCTGTTGAATTCCGCCGGGCGCACCGGCTCGCAGTCGGCATAGGCGCGGGCCAGCGCCTGCTCGCAGGCATCCTCCGTCGTCATCACAGGCAGCACAGGCAGGCCGCGGTCGTGCAACTCGGCCAACAGAGCCAGGCGCGAATCACATGGCCTCAATTCGACAACCGCGAGGTCGAAGTCACTGCCATGCTCAATCAACTTCTTCGCCGTCCGGCAACTTGTGACATGCTTCAACTCGACTTCGCTGGAACCGACCGCCCTCTCGACGCACTCGGCAAGCAGCGAGTTGTTGGCGATCAGAAGCAGCCGTTTCATAATCTCTGTAAGTTGAACCCCGCCCGCCGCTCAAACCCTCGCGCGAACTCATTCCAGCGGGTCAGTCAGCTTCGCCAGGGCTTGCATTTGGATGACGGTAAGATCTCGGCCCCGTGCTTCATCGAATTGGCTGAGGACCTGCTTCAAGCAGTCGGGACGGATTGTAGGCATTAATCGCTTTCATGATGCGTTCTCTGTCTGATCAACTGAGCCTGAAGCTGGCGGCATAGCTGTTCATCCCGAGTGATCAGGTTCAATTCATAGTTAAGAAACAAGCTGCGGTAGTCCATGTTTGCCGTGCCGATTGTCGCCCATTTGCCATCATTAACCGCTGTCTTGGCGTGGAACATCCGCGGGAGATACTCGTAAATCCAGACTCCGGCAGCCAACAGGTGGTCGGGAACGAAGTAAGGTGTGCCGATTTGAATGCTCCGCTGCGCCTCGGCGAACAAGGCTCTGTAGCTGCAGCGCAACCGGCGCAGGCAGGCGCGGGTTTGGTTTGGCATGAGCACGCTGCAGGGCGAAGCGGATTCCAGCGGTTCCCAGCGAAGCTCGCGCCGCCAAAACGCGGCAAAACAGGCTGCCGCTTGTCGAGCGAGAGGGCCACGGAGGCTAACATGGGTGTCGCGCCACCGCTCCTCTCCGTAGAACGTACGGGAGCTTTCCCGATGAATGTTGAACCCGCCCAGATACGCGACCTCGTCGTCCACAACGAGCAATTTCCGATGGCTCCGCCGCCAGTATCGTTGCAGACGACCCCATCGCCTCGGTCGAAACATGCGCACCTCGACTCCGCTGTCACCCAGACGCCGCGCCAGCCTTTTGGACCAGCGGGAGCGACAGCCCTCGGCGTCGAGCAGCAAGCGCACGCGAACACCCGCCAAGGCCCGTTTGGCCAGCGCGTCTGCCAAGCGCCTTCCCACTTCGTCGTCGGCAAAGAGGTAGCTTTCGAAACCGATTTCGTGCTGCCCAGCCTCGATGGAAGCGGTCATCGCTGCGTACAGGTCATCGCCCTCGGTGTAGAGGAAGGCGCCGGCTTCGAGCCCTGCCGCCAGCGAGGGCTGGCAGTCGTCGGGGGGGTGAAAGGCAGCCTTTTGAAATCATGGGGCAACAGGGTTGGTGTCTCTCTCGGGTCCGCCAGTCGGGTCCTTTTTGACAATGGCGACCGTTGCCTTGTCGTTCAATCGAAACACACGGGTAGTACCGCTGACGAATTCGATGTCCTTTCCGTCCACACACAAGGTAATCGGCGACGCCGCACCGTCACGCCCGCGAACCGTGAGCGAGTCCTGCGTGCCCAAAGCGGAGATGTCCTGCTCCAGAAGCGCCGATGCGTTCAGATGGCATGTGTCCGCCTCCTCCAGAAGGCGACGGTAAAGCTGGTGCGGCGTCCATATCCAATAGGGGCGCCCGAGCAAGTGGGCGACCAGATTGGCACAGTTGACCCAAATTCGCACCTGATTGGAGCTGCCGGGAATGGCCTCGCCGACGAGGAGTTGGGCGGCGCCCGTGGTGGTCGGGATGATGTTTTCGGCTGCGGCGCGCGCCCGGCGCAGATCTTTGTGCGGCGCGTCCACGAGGTTTTGGCTCGAAGTGTAGCCGTGCGCGGTGGTCAGCAGCCCGCGCACGATGGTGAATTCCTCGTCCAGCGCTTTGGCCAGCGGCGCCAGGCAATTGGTGGTGCAACTGCCGACGGAAACGATGTGCTGTTTCTCCGGGTCATAGAGGTCGTCGTTGACTCCGGCGACGAAATCGCCGTCCAAGGGCGTCTTGCCCGGGGGACGACCTTTCTCGCGCCGGCGTCGAGATGCCCCTGCGCTTGGTCGCGTTTGCGGAAAAGGCCGGTGGATTCGAGCACCACGTCGATGCCGCGTTCGCGCCAGGGCAGCTTTGCCGTTTCGCGTTCCGCAGTGACGGGAACTTCCCGTCCGTCGACGACCAGGGCACCGCCCTGCACCGCGACCTCCCGCTCCCAGCCGCCGTAAACCGTGTCGTATTTGAGCAAGTGCGCCAGCGTCGCGGCGTCGGCGGTGTCGTTGATATGCGCAATGTCGGGTGCTTCCGGGTCGTCGAAGGCCATTCGAAACACCTGTCGGCCTATTCTTCCAAATCCGTTGATTGCTATGTTCATGCTTGTTTTCTTTCTTGTTCGGGTTCTTCCCGCTTAGCGGGCGGAACCGGTGAGGAAAAACGAGACCAGGCCGCCGGCCAGCAGGGCGAGGCAGGCCAGCGCGACGATCCGCTTCGGTTGTATGCCGTCGTCCGACTCCATCTCGTGATCCATCCCGCCGTCCTGTTCCCGGCAATGGCGCCGGTGCAGCCAGACCACGGCGGCAGCCACGGCGACGAAGACGATGTTCATGTAAAAGGTGTAATCGAAGGCGAAATGCGCCACGTCGCCGACCTTCCGGCTGCTCTCGGGCGTGATGCCGAGCGCCGCGAAGAGATAGTGGAGAATCAACGCCGTCGGCACGATGCTGACGAACATCACGCCCGCGATGTAGAGCGCGATCCGCCAGCCGTAATATTTGGCGTTGATCATCACCAGCGGCGGCACCATTAGATCCGAATAGATGAATCCCATGATGTCGGCGAACATCACGCCGTGGGTGTTGAGCACGGTCGCGAGCGGGATGTTGCCCATCGACCCGATGAACGTGGCGGCGGCGACGAAGGGCGCCACCATCGCGTTTTCGAGCGTGATAAGCCAGTCGGGCAGCACGCCGATGTAGCCCTGGAGGAAAATGCCCTCCCACACCCGCGCCGGCACGAACACCGCGACGAACCCGGCGATGGTGAAGCCGATGAGGATTTCCTCCCACACCATCTTCCAGTCGGAGACAAACCGGTGCCCCGACAAATCCCACCCGGCGCGGCTGCGGATGCGCTTGCGCCAGTCAAAATCCTCCTCCTCCGTGGCTTCCTCCTCGACCTTCTCTCGGGCCCGGTCGAACCACTGCTTCGGTAACGTCAGCTTGATGAGTGCGCTACTGATCGTGATGAGCACGAAGCCGCCAATGATTTCCGCCGCGAGAAACTGCCAGCCGAGGAAAATCAGGATGAGGATGCCGAGTTCGATCACGAGGTTCGTCGAGGCAAACATGAAGGCGACCGCGGCCACGAAATTGGCGCCCTTCATCACCAGCGAGCGGGCGGCCGCGAGCGCGGCGAACGAACAGGAGGAGGAAGCGGCTCCGAAGACGGTCGCAAGCGAGATGCTTTTGAAGTTGGCGGAGCCCATGTAGGGCGTGAGCCGTCCCTTGGGGACGAACGCCTGGATCGACGCGCTGACCCAGTAGCCCAGCACGAAAGCCCAGCCGGCCTTCCAGAAGAAGCCGAGGGCGGTCTTCGCCGCTTCGCCGTAGAGCTGCCAGAAATCAGTGTTCATTGGTATGATTTTGATTCAGTTTTTCTCAGCGATCCAAGTGCCCCATGCACCGCGACCACGCCAAACAGAACGATGCCGCCAATCTTGATGAAGCCGAGCGCCGAGGCGACCCCCTGAATCAAACCGGTGACGGACAAATTGATCAGGAAGGCTACCAGTAACAGCCCCACCCCCAACACGGGAACCAGCACGCTGCTGTCGTCGATGGCAAACAACTGCAAGGTGTAGGCCCCGAAGGTCCGCGCCAGAAAGCTCTGGGCGATCACGATCACGATCACGATCAGGGCGATCCCCCAAGCTCCGGAATGCGCAATGTGTTCTGTCATGATTCTTGTCTGGTTGTCGCCTGCTGATTCGCACCCGCAGAGAGGGCGGCGTCACTTGACTCCTTTGGTTCCTGCCTTTCGGGGTTCGGCGAAGTTTTCAGCCTCAGCATCCGCGCGTTGATCGCTACGACCACCGTGCTGCCGGCCATCAGCACCGCGCCGACGGCCGGAGTGAGCAGGACGCCCCACGCATAGAGCGCTCCGGCGGCGAGCGGCAGGGCGACGACATTGTAGCCCGTGGCCCAGACAAGGTTCTGAATCATTTTTCCATAGGTCGCGCGCGAAAGTCGCACGATCGCGACGACGTCGAGGGGATTGCTGCGGACGAGAATTACGTCAGCGGTTTCGACCGCCACATCGGAACCGGCGCCAATGGCGATGCCCACATCAGCCTGCGCCAGCGCCGGCGCATCGTTCACTCCGTCGCCGGTCATGGCGACCCGCTCGCCGCGCGCCTGGACTTCCTTGACCTTGGCGGCTTTGTCCTGGGGCAGGACCTCGGCGAAGTATTCATCCAAGCCGATCTGGTCGGAGACCCATTTGGCGGTCGCTTGATTATCCCCGGTGAGCATCAGGCAGCGGATGTCGAGGGCCTTGAGCGCGGCGATGGCCTGCTTCGCCTCGGGGCGGATGATGTCGGCGAGGGCGATCGCCCCCTTCACCTTCCCGTCCACGAGGACGAACACGACCGTCTTGCCCTGGGCTTGCAGTGGCTCGACGCGCGGGTCGGCGAGATCAATGTTCTGCTCGTGCAGGTAGCCGGGACTAACCACTTTGACGTCTTTGCCCTCGACCCGGCCCTCGGCGCCTTTGCCTGTGATGCTTTTGAAGCCTTCGACGGGCAGCTTCTTTTCCGAAGCAGCGGCGATGGCCTTGGCGATGGGGTGGGCGGAATGCGCATCCACCGAGGCTGCGTAGGTGCGCAGCGTTTCCTCGTCGATGGCATCGCTGAGCACCAGGGTTTCGGTGACGCCAAAACGGCCCTCGGTCAGCGTGCCGGTCTTGTCGAAAATGACGGCCTGCAGTTTTCGTGCGCCCTCGAATGCCACCCGATTACGAAGGAGCAGTCCGTTTTTGGCAGCCAGCGCGGTGGAGACAGCCACGACCAGCGGCACGGCGAGACCGAGCGCGTGGGGGCAGGCGATGACCATGACGGTCACGGTGCGTTCGATGGCGAAAGCGAAGTCCTGGCCCATGAGAACCTGCCAGATGAAGAAGGTGATCACGCCGCCACCCAGCGCGACGATCGTAAGCCACAGTGCGGCCGTGTTCGCGAGGTCCTGCGTCTTCGATTTGCTTTCCTGTGCCTGTTTGACGAGGTCGATGACCTGCGAGAGAAACGAATCCTTGCCGGTGCCCTTGACCTCGATGGTCAGTGAGCCCTCGCCGTTGACCGCACCTCCGATGACCTTGCCGCCGGTCTTCTTGGTCACGGGGGTGGATTCGCCGGTGAGCATCGCCTCATCGACCGAACTCTCGCCAGAGACGATTACCCCGTCGGCGGGAACCTTCTCGCCGGGTTTGATCAGGACTTTGTCATCCACCGCGAGTTCGCCCAGCGGCACGTCCTTCACGTTGCCGTCGGGCATGAGTTTGTGCGCGTCGGAGGGCATGAGTTTGGCCAGCTCCTCCAAGGCCCGCGAAGCGCCCATCACGGACTTCATTTCAATCCAGTGCCCCAGCAGCATGATGTCAACTAGAGTGGCCAGCTCCCAAAAAAACATTTTGCCCGTCAGGCCGAAGACGACTGCGCCGCTGTAAATATACGCCGTGGCGACGGCAACGGAGATGAGCGTCATCATCCCGGGCCGCCGGGATTTGATTTCCTCGAAAAACCCCTTGAGAAACGGCCAGCCGCCATACCAAAAGACCGCCGAGGAAAAGGCGAACAGGACATAGATGTCTCCGGGAAAACGAACGGCTTCTTGCAGTCCCACCAGCTTTTGCAGCATCGGCGAGAGGACGAGAATCGGCAGGGTCAGGACCAGCGAGATCCAGAACCGTTTCCGGAATTCCGCCGCCATGTGCGCATGATGGCCGCGGTGACCGTGTTGATCGTGTTGATCTGGATGGTCAGAGCCGGCGTGCGGCGTGTTGGCTTCGGCCTCTGACCAATTCTGCTCGGCATTTCCTTGTGGACGCCCTTCCTTCTCATAGATGGCGTATGCTTTCCTGGCCACGTCGTCATGCGCCGGCTTGGTTTCGGGCTCATTCTTGGCTGCGTGTTCGTGTTTCTTCATAGGGGGGTCTCCGGTCATGTTTTTAGCTTTCGTTAATCCCCACAAACGGCGGGATCGGGCAATCCAGCGTGTCGGCGATGGCGCGAAGCAATTCGGCTTCGCGTTCCTGGATCAAACCGTCCGCGCCGACGACCTGCACGCAGGCTTCGATCAAATTCTTTTTGATCTGCGGCGCGGCCAACGCGAGGCGGTCGAGCGCGGTATCCAGTTGATCCAGCCCACATTCTTCGCGCGGCAGGAGTTGCAGCCCGTCGGATTTCGCCCCCAGATGAGGCGCGCCCTTCTGGAATGCTTTTGCGACTTCGCCGGTTTTGCGACTGCTGACGTTCGCCAGCGCGGAGAGCACGACGCTGCAATCCCGCACGAGCGGTTTGAGCGTGTCGTATTGATTGGAGGTCGGACGGATTTCGCCCGACTGCGACGCGAGGTGGCGGCGGACGATTTTCTGAAGGACGAACTCAAAGATTTCAATCTGGTGGTCGCTTTCAATGAGCCATTGCAACGCCTGGCTGAATTGCTCGAACTCGTCGGGCCGAAGCTGACGCAGCGCGGGCAAAGCGAGGTTCACGAGCGGCAGCCGGGCGCGAGAGGCGATGGGCGCGACTTCTGGCCAGAGCGCGGCGGTTTTTTCGCCCACCCCCGGCGCGGCTCGCTTGCCAAGTTCCGTGAGTTGCTTCGCGTGCAAGGCGTCGTCCGGACTGAGGAGCATCGCGTAAACAAGTGCGATGGCGTCGAGCGGTTCGCGAGCGGCGGACTGGACCTTTTCTGAAAATGAATTCCGCAACTCCTCGGCGTAGCGCAAGTGCAGAGGCGTTGGCTTACCGAGGTTCGGCAGCACGGCTCCCATCAGGACAGCGTTGGTGGCGAACCCGCCGTCGCCAGCCCGCGCGCCGGGCATCCCGGGAATCGGCGGAAACGGAGATCGCGATGACGTTGGTTTCGCCGCCTTCCGTGAAGATTCTGCTTCAACTGCGGAGACGTCGGCAGTCTTGAATTTCCCGTCCCAGCCCGGATCAATGGCGCGGATGCGCTGGTCGAGCGGCGGGTGGGTGGCCAGCGCACCGAGAAACGGTTTGCCCATGCCGTTTCCGAAGAACATGTGGCTGGCTTCCCCGGCGTGAGCGGATTCAACCTTCGAGCCGACGCCGCCGATTTTTTGCAGCGCCCCGGAAAGCCCCGCCGGATTGCGGGTGAATTGAACCGAGGAGGCATCGGCCAGAAATTCCCGTTGCCGGCTGAGCGCGGCCTGGATAAGCCGGCCAAAGAACACGCCAATCGCACCGATGACGATGAGGGCCAGCCCCAGGAGCATCAGCGGATTCCGGTCCCGGCCGCCGCGCGAGTAGATCAGGACCCGGCCAATGACCGCGAGGCACAGGATGCCGAAGATGACGCCCATGATGCGGAGATTCAGGCGCATGTCGCCATTGAGGATGTGGCTGAACTCGTGGCCGATGACGCCCTGCAATTCATCGCGACTGAGCAAGGTCATGCAACCGCGCGTGACGCCGATGGCGGCGTCCCCCGGCGCATGGCCCGCCGCAAAGGCGTTGATGCCCTTTTCGTCGTCGAGCACATAAATCTTGGGGACGGGCACGCCAGCAGCGATGGCCATTTCCTCGATCACGTTCCGCAGCTTGCGTTCATCGGGATGGGTCGTGTTGGGATTGACGAGCCGTCCGCCGAGCGATTCGGCGACGGCACTGCCGCCCTTGGCCAAGGCGGCGGTTTTGTAGAGGCTGCCAATGATGACGACGCCGAGCGTGCCAAGCACGACGTAGAGGAAAAGCTTGGGATCCCACAGGACGAGTTCTGGCGGCGGGGCGCCAGGCGGCTGTTTGGCGTGGGCGCCGTAAAAAATCAGCAGACTGGCGAGATAAACCGACGCGATGATGCACAGGACGGCGATCACGAAGTAAATCACCAGCACCTTCGTGTGCTTCCTGGCTTTATCCTGATTCGCGAAGAAATCCATGGGCTAGGCCTTCAAGCAAATGACACCTTCGTCGGCTCCCGTTGCTCCGGCTTCTCGATGGCAAACAACTCGGCGGCAGTGAAGTGGAACCTGCCGGCGATGACGCTGCTGGGGAAAACCTCCCGCTGCGTGTTGTAGGCCATCACCGAGTCGTTATACGCCTGCCGGGAGAAAGAGACTTTGTTTTCCGTCGAGGTCAGTTCTTCCATCAGGCCCAGCATGGTCGTGTTCGCTTTGAGGTCGGGATACGCCTCGGAGAGCGCGAACAGGCGACCGAGCGTGCCGGTGAGTGTGCCTTCGGCGCTGGCGAGATTCTTCATCGCGGCGGGATCGCCGGGATTGGCGGCGGCGCCGGTGTTGGCGGACGCTGCGGCATTGCGCGCGGCGATGATGGCTTCGAGCGTGCCGCGTTCGTGTTTGAGGTAACCCTTCGCGGTCTCGACCAAATTGGGAATCAGGTCGTAGCGCCGTTTGAGCTGCACGTCAATTTGCGCGTAGGCGTTTTTGAAACGGTTGCGCAACCCGACGAGTTTGTTGTAGATGCCGACGACGAACATCGCGGCTAACATTGCCAGCGCCGCCAGCACGATGAGGATGATTAGTGATGTATTCATAATATGGTGTTTCCGATTCTCAAGATTGCTCGCCACCAATGGTCGATCGCCTCCACTGTTCCGGCCAATACCTCCCCGGTTACGGCCTCATAGCCGCTGGCGATGCGCAAACCGCTCGACCACCGGCCTCCTGCCGCTCTTCTGCCCGGCAGTGGAGTCGCCGAACCGCGCACCGCCGTGCGTTTGGCGGTCGCTTTCATCTCTGGTTGTTCTGGGCGCCCCAATTGTAGAATCCCGCGACCATCGCCGCGGCGGCCCGCTTTCCCGCGATGGCGAGGCATACGAGCAGCGCGAGTTCCATCCATGCCCGCCACCGCGGTGATCGTCGCGGGCTGGCGGACCTTGATGAAATTCGATAGCCGGGTTTCGAGTCCGATCTTGAAGAGCAGCACGCAGAGCCCGATCTGAGCGAGGACGTGAAAGACGCTATCGCCCTCCGCTGCAGAGAGTTCCGAGGGCAGAAAGCCCAGGAGAGCCGGCCCAAACACAACGCCTGCCGCGATCTCGCCGACCACTGCGGGGATCCGCATTCTCTTCGCGACTCCGCCCAGCGGCTTGGCTGGGACGAGGGCAAGCGGGAGGAGCAGATGGCTCTGCATGGCGGTTCAGTCGGCTCGTGCGAACGACCAGGTGTTCCCAGGTCACTCTCCTCGCAGAATCCGGCGGACGCGGTCCTTCGCCGCGTAGTGTTCGGGATCCTGTTTGAACGTCTCGAAGCACAGAGGGCGAGCATCACTTCGCCATGCTTGATGTGCGCGAGGCCGCGGCCGTGCTCGACGTTCTTGCCGCACACGACGCAGCGGTCGCCTTCGGATTTAAGATCCAGTGTGTCACCCATGCTCAGATCGTTAGTTCTCTGGTTTCGAGGATCACTTCGCGTAGAAACCCCGCCGCATCCTCACGATTTCGTGGGTGCATTTCGTGATGGGGGCGTTCTTGTGGCTGGCCGCAAGTGTTCACAGTTTTCTGTTTCCGGTTACGGATACGGTTTTTGTTGCATATCGTTAAACTCGCCCTGGGCTTGAACCCCTCAAGGTTTCCGCTCAGGGCGTGGCGATGTTCTCCAGAATCATGAGAATCGCCATCAGCAGGACGAGCATGGCGAACACCCGCTGCGTCCACCGGACGGGAAGCCGTTTGGCCAATCGGGAGCCAAGTTGCAGCTCAAGAACTCCTCCGGCGGCAAAGAGCAAAGTGACCGCGACGGGCACGCGCTGACCCGCAAGGAAATGGCCGGCAACGGCTGCCATGCCGATCAATGCCACCACCGGCATCGCGGTCGCCACGGAACGATGCATTTCCATGGCGCCGAAGAGGACGAGCATCGGCACCATCATGAATCCGCCACCCACACCGAGAAGCCCTGCGATCATTCCGACACCGAAGCCGAGGAAGATCATCACCCACGGACACGGGGTACGGGCGATAGAGACTTCTGGTCGATCCATGCGTGTCAGCATCGTGACGGCAATCACCGCTGCCACAATGGCGAAAAGTGCGAGCAGGAGACGCGGGGAGAGAAAGCGCGTGAGCCAGGCGCCCAGCGGCGCGCCTGCGATTCCGCTCAACGCGACCAGTATCCCAGCACGAAAATCGACCAGTCCGGAACGCGCTTTCTCAATGGAACCGGTCAGCGCAGTGGCGGTAACCGCGACCATCGAGACGCAGATCCCCTGGCGGCAGGCCAACGCCGTAAACCAACAGTGGCACAGCGTACACTGCGCCGACCCCCGCTACGCCCAGCGTGAAACCGGGCGCAGGTCGGCGTACCATTTCCAGATGAAATAGACGGCGGGGATGACTAGCAGAGTGAGGATGGTGGACGTGATCAAGCCGCCGACCATTGGGGTGGCGATGCGTTTCATGACATCGGAGCCGGTGCCGTGGCCGAACATGATGGGGAGCAAACCAATGATCAACGCGGTGGCGGTCATGACGACGGGGCGGGCGCGCTGGACGGCACCGTAGATGACGGAGGTTTCCAGGTCTTTCATCGTCTTCATCCGTCCCTCGCGCCTTGCCTGGAAATAGGCTTCGTCGAGATACACGATCATGACGATTGCTGTCTGGTTCGCCACGCCGGCGAGGGCGATGAATCCCACCGCGACGGCCACCGACATGTTGTAGCCCAGCAGATAGAGCAGCCAGTATCCGCCAATCAGCGCAAAGGGGACGGACAACATGACGATGACCGTCTCGGTGACGTTGCCGAAGACCGTCTCGACCTCGGGGACGGACTTGATGAGCGCATCCTGCTGCTGCAGCGCCCTCTTGCCTGTCTCGATGGAAATGCCGGGGACGGAGCTGGGCATGTAGAGGAGCGAACCTTCGTTGAGCGGCGGCATGAATTCGGAGCCAATCCTTGAAAACGGAATGTAGGTGAAGGCCAGTGCGACGAGCGCGGCGGCGAGGAAGATCCACTTAAAGCGCAGCACGAGATGGGCGACCGGCTTGTAGAGCCAGATGAGGAACCGGTTCACCGGATTTTTGCCTTCGGGGATGATGTGCCCGCGAATGAAGGTGCCGAGCAGCGCCGGCGTGAGCGTGACGGCGAGCAGCGCGCCGAAGAACATGGCGAGGGTCTTGGTGAACGCCAGCGGGCGGAAGAGCCTGCCGCTCTGCGCTTCGAGCACAAAGACCGGCAGAAAGGAGACGGCGATGACAAGCAGGGCGAAGAAGATCGGTTTGCCCACGCTTTTCGCAGCCTCGATGAGGACCGTCTCGCGTTCCGGCAGCAGCGGCAGGGCTTCCAGCTTCGCGGTTTCCCCGGCGTCTTCGAGCCGTTTGCGTTCCGCTTTATCCGTCTCCCAGTGTTCGAGTTTCTTGTGGACGTTCTCGATGATGACGATCGCGCCGTCCACCATGGCGCCGATAGCGATGGCGATGCCGCCCAGCGACATGATATTCGCGGTGACCCCGAGGAAATACATCGGGATGAACGAGAGCAGCACGCCGACGGGGAGCGCGAGGATGACCACGAATGCGCTCCGAAGGTGGAGCAGGAACACGATGATCACGATGCTGACGACCACCATTTCCTCGATGGGCTCTTCAAAGAAAACTGTGGGTGAAAAATGGGGGATTTCTCGGGAATCAGGTGTCTAGGTGTGCGTCGGGAGGGAGGCTTCAACCCCCGACTTACTCACAATTTTCTGATCCCTCCCTTCTGTCTGCTCCGACGTAACGGACTGTCGAGGCGAATTCTCGCAGCCCGACGGGAGGGGAAGATTGTGAATAAGTCTGAGCGCCCCCTGTCGATCGGCGTCTTCTCTGCGCAAGCGAGAAAGAACGGGGGGCTGGCCGATCCGCGCGGATCGTATAAACCAGCCCCTCGCCATGTGTAATCTGACAGTGAAGACAATACTGAGACAAACGGCTCCGCACAGGGGATTCCGGTACGAGCAGGTGCGCCGCAGCGCGATGGCCGACGATGTGATCGAAGCCGTGGTCGCCTCCCGTAAGGGGAGCCGGGGGCGCTGCGGGCAGTGCGGCCGGCCGGGACCGACCTACGACCGCCAGGCCGAGCGGATGTGGCGCTTCGTGCCACTGTGGGCGTTCGTGGTGTTTGTGGTGTACGCGCCGCGCCGGATTGGCTGCGCGCGATGCGGAATAAGGACCGAACGCATCCCGTGGGCGAGCGGCAAGCTGCGGATCTGCGATCACATGCGGCACTTTCTTGCGCAGTGGGCGCGGCGGCTCTCGTGGCGGGAGACGGCGCAAGTGTTCTCTGTGTCGTGGGCGGACGTGTACGGGGCGGTGAAGTGGGTGGTGGATTACGGTCGGCGCCACCGCAGCCTGGAGAGCGTGGAGGCGCTGGGCATCGACGAGATCCATGTCGGGCGGAAGGAGAAATTCTGGACGCTGGTCTATCAGATCGACGAGGGCTGTCGGCGGCTTCTCTGGGTTGGACGGGACCGCAGTGCGGCGACCCTGGAGCGCTGCTTCGAGCAGTTGGGACTCGAGTTCTGCGAGCGCATCCGCTTCGTGTGCTCGGACATGTGGCGGCCCTACATCGATGTTGCGGCACAGTGCCTTCCCAATGCGCTGCACATTCTCGACCGCTTCCACATCGTCAAGAAGATGAACGAGGCCATCGACGAGATCCGGCGCGGGGAAAGCCGGGCGCTGGCCGCGGCGGGCCCCGCACCGCTGCTCAAGAAGATGGGGTGGGCGTTCCTGAAGCGGCGGACGAACTGGACGCCGGGGCAGCGCTCGCGGATGCGGGCGCTTGAGGACAGCTCGCTGCGGACAATGGGCGCCTTCTTGCTGGTAGAGGGTTTTCAGCATTTCTGGACCTATGTGTCGCCCTGCTGGGCGGGGAAGTTCCTCGACGCCTGGTGCCGGCGGACGATGCGCAGCCGACTCGATCCGCTCAAGAAAATCGCCCGAAGTCTGCACAACCACCGTCCCCTTCTCATGAACTATTTCAAGGCGAGGAAGGCCTATTCGAGCGGCGTGGTCGAGGGTCTGAACAACAAGGTCAAACTGACCGTGAAACGGGCCTATGGCTTCCGCACCGCCGCAGCCAGAGAAGTCGCTCTCTATCATACACTTGGAAAACTACCCGAGCCCGAGTTCACCCACAGTTTCTTTTAAGGAGGCCGTCGTGAGCTTCTCGCGCAGGTTATCCATGGCCCGCTCGATCAGAGACGAGCTATCATAGACCGGGATGATTTCCATGCCTTCCGGCAGCGAGGGGCGCAGCTCTTCGATCTTTGCCTTTACCCGGTTGATGACTTTGAGCGCGTTCTACGAATACTCCGTGCTTCGGAAGGATCAGCACCGGGATATCGAAGCCCGGCGGCTCGCCTTCTGAGCTGATGGCGCTCGCCAGCAGCACCCTGGCAGCGGATCATCCCGATCGCCGGAAATACGAGGAGCACCTCAAGTCGTTGCGCTAAAGGCGAATACCGAGGGAAACGAGGGATCAATTCAAATTTCCTCAGTTTCCCGGGAGAATGCCCGTCTGAAGTTTGCGCAATTCAAAGATCTCATTACGGCGGCGGAAAAATGGATTGCCTTAATACCTGCTGGGTTCTGGTCTTGTGTTCCTACGAAACGCTGACGACTACTAAAGGTATCAGCTGGCCCAAGGAGAAAGACGTGATGGTTCACAGACCCATGCTATTTAATGATAACGAGCTATTAAGGTTTCGGCGCACGCCGCAATCGGAATACCGTATCCCGTATACCTTCGTGGACGCGTTGAACGAAGGTACTCTGTTTGATCGTTCCTTACGCGTATTCGAGGAGGCGGCCCGCGGTGAACGGCTCTATGATGTGGTCGCCGGCGCTGATCAACGGATGATTGGTGTGGGCATGTTGCAAGACACCTTCAAAGATGCCGATGGCCGATACCGGGAAGAGGAGTTGGGATGCCTGATGATTCACCCTGCCGCTCGAGGGGTCGGAATCGCCAAGCTAATGATTAAACTCATATTGGTGCACCGCTACGCTGTTCAGAGACGCGGCCGCACCGAAGAAGACTACATTGCTCATGTTGTAGACGGTAACGCGGGACCGATCCATGCGCTTTTGGCAGCAGGGTTTCAGGTCGTCGGACCGGTCAAGCTGCATCCAGGCGAGTTTGACGGCGCCGTCGAGCACATGATTACACCTGGCCAGGACTTCGTGCCCATGCACGCCTACAAATTTAATCGCGAGGCTATCGACAATCTTATTCGAGACCTTTGGACCTTCTGGGACGGAGTTCGGGTACTTAGTCCACCAGACTCGAAGATTCGACTGGAAGTGGATTTTTCGGATCTGGTCGCCCCGTCGTTTCTGGTAACGGAAATGAGGCGCATGGGTTCTGAGCGGCTCTCGACTTAGCGACCAAGTCCGGCGTTTCCCGTAAAACGACAAACAGTGACTCCCTGAAGCCTACGAGATAGTAAAGTTGCGCCGTGAAATCATACCGTTTGGCTCGGAGGCGGTAGAGATCTACAAGCTGTTGCTTACTCAGTGACATCGTGCTGAGCGTGCCCCTTTCGACACCAAAAGCGGGAAACCGACTGGTCGGAAACGGGATTACTGTACATTTCACCGGCCACCGAAGACTAGTGATCATAGTCCATCATATGCGAACGGTCATAGCCCATTGCACTCGAGTGGTTATAGCCCATCATACCTGAGTGATTATAGTCGCCCATGTGACGGGCGTGATTGGTTCCTTTTTGGTTCGCGTCTGAACAAGCAGTGAGGCTGAA
Source organism: uncultured Verrucomicrobiae bacterium (assembly GCA_963805815.1). GTDB lineage: Bacteria > Verrucomicrobiota > Verrucomicrobiia > Chthoniobacterales > Chthoniobacteraceae > CAWDWA01. The sequence goes on along the minus strand of CAWDWA010000023.1, from coordinate 794,030 downwards.
TGTTCCGAGCAACAGCACAAAGAGCGCTGCGCCTTGTGGCAGTTTTCTTTTCATTGTTCTTTTCTTTCTCGTCACATTTTGGCTCGCGCCAACCCAGAGGATTCAAGCGGCATGTTTGCCATTTCCCGGGATCGTGTGACTGATGAGTAGAACACCGGCAAGGCCGAGAACCCTTCAGGACTCGTACCAGCATCACGGCAGCGAGCGCTGCGCCTGGATAACTTTCAAGGCTTTTTCCCGACTACGATGCCGTAACCGAGGAGCCCTCTCCAAAAGACACGCATCGATCGCACGATTCTCCACAGGCCACGAATTCCCCACCACCGAATAATCTTCAGTGCAATTGCCGACTGTCCGGTGAGACCGAGTTGTTTCCTCGAATCCTGCATCCAGCGAGACATTACTTCAGACCTGTCTACGGCCTTGATCATCTTTCTAGTTCTGAATTTGTCTTCGCAGCGAATCGCTCAGATTCGCTATTAAGTTAAACGCCGTACCCCTTCCAAACCCTTGAAAAACGGCAAGAGATTGATGTGTTATTCAGAACTCCACGCCACGAGCTTCTGACGCAGAATCTTACGGGCACGATAGAGGCGCGTTTCAACGGCTTTTGTCGAACAGCCGAGCACTCCTGCGATTTCTTGGTAGGACAGATCTTCGTATTCGAATAGCAGGATCGCGGTTTTCAGATCGTGCGGGAGCGCGTGAATCTGTTCCCGGACAGCCGCGGAAAATTCATCGCGCTCGGCAGCATCGGCGGGCGAAGCTGCGGAACTCTCGATGCTATCGCTCAGGCTGCGAGCATTGGGAACGGGAGCGTCCAGGGGAACGGCGGGATGGCGTTTCTGCCAACGAAAGAAGTTCCGGCAGAGGTTGCTGGCGATGGTGAACATCCACGTCGAGAATTTCGCGTTCGGCTTGTAACGATGCCGGCTCTCGAAGATCCGAACGAAGGTTTCCTGCGCCAGGTCGAGGGCCTCGGCTTCATTGCCGACATACCGTTGAATAAAACTGACGAGCGGAAGCTGCCAGCGGGTCATCAGCGCGTTGAGTGCGAGGTCGTCGCCTGCTTTCAATCGAAGCATGTCGGCCTGGTCGGCGTTTTGCGAATCGTCCGCCATCAGGCCCGGGCCCCCTTGAGCATTGCTGCCTCTGTAATGCGTTCTTCGGCAGCAAGACCCGGGCGTTTGGCGAGGTAAAAAAGGACGGGATAAATCAGAAGCTCCAGCGCGAAGCTGGAAACCGTGCCGCCAATCATCGGGACGGCGAGGCGGCGCATCGTGTCGGCGCCCGCACCCGTCGCCCAGAGCAGCGGCATGAGGCCCATGAAAATGGCCATCACCGTCATGGTCTTTGGACGGATCCGCTTGACCGCGCCGTCGTGAACGGCCTGCCAGAGATCGCCGGCCGTGCGCATCCGTCCTTCTTCGCTGAAGCGCTGGTAACTGGTGTCGAGGTAAAGCAGCATCACGACCCCCGTTTCAGCGTCGAGGCCGGCCAGGGCGATGAGACCCACCCACACGGCAAGCGAGAAGTGGTAGCCCATAAAGTAAAGGAACCAGATCGCTCCCACGAGCGAGAAGGGCACGGCGAGCAGCACGATGCAGACGCGCAGCCAGCTCCGTGTGGAAATGTAGAGCAGGAGCACGATGCCCACGAGGGCGAGCGGGATGGCAACGGAGAGCCGCCTCGCCGCCGCCTGCATGTATTCGTATTGGCCGGACCAGACAATGCTGTAGCCCGGCGGCAGATCCACCGTGCCCGCGACGACGTCGCGGGCACGGTCCACGTAGGTGCCCACGTCGAGACCGGCCAGATCGACGTAGACCCAGCTCGTGAGTCGCGCGTTCTCGCTTTTGATCATCGGCGGGCCTTTGTGGATGGAAATGTCCGCCAATTGCGCGAGCGGCACCTGCGCCCCGTAGGGCGTGGCGACGAGTGTGCGTCGGACGGCTTCGATGTCGTCACGCAGTTCTTCGGGGTAACGCACGTTGACCGGATAACGCTCCAGACCTTCGACGGTAGCGGTCACATTCATGCCGCCGAGCGCGGACATGATGACATCCTGCACATCGCCTATCGTGAGTCCGTAGCGCGCAATCTCGTCCCGGTTAATTTTCAGGTCGAAGTAATTTCCCCCGACCGATTTTTCGGCGAATGCGCTGGTTGTGTAGGGACTCGTCTGCGGGCTGGTCTTCAGCGCCGTGGCCACTTCATTGGCAATATCGGAAAGTGTCTTCAAATCTGTCCCCATGATCTTGACGCCGACGGGCGTCTTGATGCCCGTCGAAAGCATGTCGATGCGGGTCTTAATCGGCATCGTCCACGAATTGGTTAGTCCAGGAATCTGAGTGGCGTCGTTCAGGCCGGGGACATGGAGCATTCCGCCGTCGCCCGTGGGCAGTTCGTATCCGTAAATCAGTTCGTCCTGTGTAATAGGACGGATGGGCGGGAACAGCGTCCGCGGCAGCCACGAGAGCCAGTCTGGCCAGTCGTCATAGAACCTGGGAACGGAACGTCGGCGCCACTTCGTTTTGTCCCGGTGAAGCGTGATGGTGGTCTCGATCATCGAGATCGGGGCGGGATCGGTCGCGGATTCGGCCCGGCCGATCTTGCCAAACACGGTTTTCACCTCGGGGAACTGCTTGATGAGCTTGTCGGTCTGTTGAAGGATTTCACGCGCCTTCGTGATGCTCAGCCCGGGATCGGTCGTCGGCATGTAAAGCAGATCCCCCTCCTCGAGCGGCGGCATGAACTCGCTCCCCATTCTGCTGAGCGGATACCAGGTGATGCCCAGCAACAGGAGCGCAAAGAGCAGCGTGAGTGCCTTGAACCGCATGACGAAGCGAAATGCCGGATCGTAGAGACGCTCCAGCATCCGGCTGACAGGATTGTGGGCCTCACTCGGAATGCGCTGCGGCAAGATGACCATGGCGCTGAATGCGATCCAGCCTGCGGCGAGCCAGAGGCGATGGACGGCGAGCCCCTCGACTGGCGCGACTGCGATTGCGAGGGCTGGCAGCGCAATGACCGCCAGGGAGGTGAGCCATTGTTTTCTCTGGCTCCAGCGCTCCGGAAGGGAACGTTCGGTGATGAACAGGGTCATCAGCACGGGGATGACGGTGATGGAAAGGAACGCGCCGGCCGTCATCGCGAATGTTTTGGTGTAGGCCAGCGGCTTGAACATCCGCCCCGACTGCTCGCCGAGGACGAAGATCGGGAGGAAGCTGACCACGATGATCAGCAACGCGAAGAAAAGGCTGGGTCCGACTTCCCGGGCTGCCTGGCCAATCAATTGAATACGAAAACCCGGCGCCTCGCCTTGAGCCACCCGATGGCGGTCCGCTTCCAGGAATTTGTGGGCATTCTCGACCATGATGATCGAGCTGTCGACCATCACACCGATGGAAATCGCAATGCCACCCAAAGACATAATGTTGGCGTTGATGCCGAGGGCGTACATGGCGGTGAGCGTCACCAGCACGCCGACAGGCAGGACGAAAGCGGCGACCAGAGCACTTCGCGCGTGGAGCAAAAACACGATGCAAACCAGGCCCACAACCAGGATTTCCTCGATGAGCGTGTGCTGGAGTGTCTCGACCGCGCGATCGATCAGATCGGAGCGGTCATAGGCAACTTCGATCGCGACGCCCGGCGGCAGGCCGGCTTCGAGTTCGTGCAGTTTCTCCCTCGCGTTCTCGATGGTGCGTTTCGCATTCTCGCCGAAGCGCATTACGATGACGCCGCCGACCACTTCGCCCTCGCCATCGACCTCGGCGATGCCGCGCCGGATCTCCGGACCGAGCCGCACATCCGCCACATCCGCGACATAGATCGGCGAGCCGTCGGCGTTCATTCCAAGGGAGATCATGCGCAGCCCTTCCATCACTTTCTCGGACTGCACGTCCTCGACGCGTTTGCCGGATCGTGTTGCTGCTTCCAACTCTTCGGGCGAAAGCGTGCCGAGGTAGCCGAGCCCTCTCACCATGTATTCATTCTCGCTCTGCTCGATGAGGCGTCCGCCCACATCGCTGTTCGAGCGCTGGATGGCCATCTTCAGCTTCTGGAGCGGCATGTTATAGGCCAGCAGCCTCACTGGATCGACGACCACCTGATATTGCTTCACGAATCCGCCGATGGGCGCCACCTCACTGACGCCGTCCACCGCGGTCAGCTCATAGCGCAGATACCAGTCCTGCAAGCCGCGCAGGTCGGAAAGATCGATCTGCGGGTGAACCAGCGGCGAACCGTCCAGCGGCGATTCAGTCATCCCCGGAAAAATCCGATGTCTCACCAGGTGTTCCCGTCGGTCGGGCGCGGCGTCGTCGCGTGACGCAAACCATTTGCCGGAGGTCGGATCGCGGTAGAGACCGTCGGGATGCGTTTCAGAATACGGACCCGTGGTCAGCATGTATTCATACACCCAGCCCACACCGGTGGCATCGGGACCGAGTTGCGGCGAGACGCCTTGCGGGAGGCGGCTGGCGATGGAGCTCAACTGCTCGAGCACCCGGCTTCGTGCCCAATAGAGATCCGTTCCGTCCTCAAAGATAATGTAGACGAAGCTCGTGCCGAACATGCTGTAACCGCGAACGACTTTGGCATACGGTACCGCCAGCATCGCGGTGGTCAGTGGATAGGTGATCTGATCCTCGATGATCCGCGGTGCCTGGCCCGGATAATCCGTGCGGATGACGACCTGGACATCTGAGAGGTCCGGGATGGCGTCGATGGTGATGTTTCGCGCCGCCCATAACCCCGCGGCGACAAGGAAGCCGCAAAGCAGCAGCACCATCGCGCGGTTTCGGATGCACCAGTCAATGAGCTTGCCAATCATTTCGCGGAGACTCCTGTCACCGGAATGGCCGTGCGCTCATCGAAACAGCCGAGCATCGCGGAACCCATGTAGGGATTTCGCACCTCATCCGATGCCTGCAGCCAGACCGCTCCCCCCTGGTTCTCGAGAAACATCGGGCAATGCAATGCCAGCACATTGTCCGGGTAGGCGGGCGGAATGCCGGTTGCCCTGGCAAGCTCCCGGAATGCGAGACTCAGGTTGCCGAACGCCAGCCGCATGGCCGCGATGTCACCGGCTGTCGCCACAGCCGCACTTTCCTTCACCAACGCCGTGAGCGGTTCGCTAAGTTCGTGCCAGAAATGCGGGCGGTCCGGCAGCGAGACCTTCTGCATCGCTCCGACCGCTCCCGCGAGCGATCTGGCAGCGTCGGCCACGCCAACCGTCGTGTCTTTGGCCAGAGCGTCCTGGATGACAAAGTAAGCGTCGAGCGCATTGGATAGCTCCGCTGCAAGTGGTTCCGGTAGCGCCGGCAGTTCGCTACCGTCTTCGACCGCTACCTCTGCATCCTGCTCCGCCGCCGGCGTGCCCTTCACCATCTTGGCAAGCGACTCCCTCATGTTCGCCTCGCTATCGAGGAGGAACTGGCCCGAGGTCACGACTTTTTCCCCCGGTTTCAAGCCGCTCAGAACTTCGATCTTGCCGTCATCCGTGGAGACACCGGTTTCGACATTGCGGGGCTCGAATTTCCCTTCTCCAAGACTTACAAAAGCGACCTTTCGTGCCCCGGTATCGATGACGGCCGAACGCGGGACGAGCGTTTTCTCGGAGGCGAGGGTATTGCGAAGCTCGACGTTGGCGAACATGCCGGGCTTCAGCAATCCGTCCGAATTGTCGAACTCCAACCGTACCTGGGCTTCGCGTGTCTTCTTGTCGAGATAGGGATAGACGTAGACAACCTTCCCCTCGAACTTCACGCCCGGGATGTAGGACAGGGTCATGACGGCATCCTGCCCCTTCTGCACGTAGGGAAGCTGGTACTCGATAGACCGTCACCAGCACCCAGACCTTTGACAGATCGGCGATCCGATAGACCTGCATCCCTGGCTCGATCCTCATGCCTTCATTTGCGTGTTTCGCGATGACGACGCCGGAGAAGGGGCTCCCGACGTCCAGCGCCTTCTGCGGCTTTCCAGCTTTGCGCAGCGCGTCGATCTGTTCCGCGGTGATATCGAAGTAATCGAGACGCGTGCGGGCGGCTTCCCGGAGATTCGGGCCCGAACCGGAGCGGCCGCCCTTCGCGGCGATGAGATAATCCTCCTGCGCCGAAAAGAGCTGGGGCGAGTAGAGGGAGAAAAGCGGCTCGTCTTTCTTGACCGCCGCGCCCAGGGAATCGACATAGAGTTCCTCGATCCAACCGGAGACCTTGGTGTTTACGTCACGAACGGTCTCTTCGTTGTAGTCCACGATGCCGACCGTGCGGATCGTTTTTACCAGCGGGCCTGTCGTGACCTCCTGGATGCGGACGCCCATGTTCTGCACGACGATGGGGCTGATCGCGATCTCACCTTTGAATTTGTTCGGATCGAGCGGGACGAGATCCATCGCGCAGATCGGGCAGGCGCCGGGTTCGGGCAGGATCACCCACGGATGCATGCCGCAGGTCCAGTACTGGTATGAACCCGGCTCGTGAGTGTGGCCGGTTTCGGCGTTGTGGTTGCGGACATTCCAGAAGTAGTGGATGGCCACTCCGATTCCAACGACACCCAGTACGATGAAAAGTGTGAGAATTCGACCGCGCCGACGCGGAGGCGGTGCCGGTGTGTGGACTTTGGAACTTTCGTCCAATGACGTTTGCGTGGTGTCGTTCATGGTTGCTTGCCAGTTTATTTGCTCCGGCCTCTGCTAAATTGTTCAAGCGGCTCGCCGACTGCGCGTTCGAGATCGGCGATTGCCTTGAGATAAGCGGCGGTTCGTTCGACGAGGCCGAGCGCGGCGTCGTTGTAGGCACGCTGGATGTCGAGAACGTCGGTCAGCGTCGCGGTGCCTGCAGTGTACTTCGAGGTGACCGATTCATAGGCACGCCGCGCATTGGGGACGATCTCTCCGGCGAAGCGCTCGCGCTGTTCCCTCGTTGATTTCGCGACGGCGTAGGCGCCCTGGACCATCGCGGTCGTGTCGAGTGTGAGCTGCGTCCTGCGGGCGATAGAGGCTTCCCGGCGCGCCTCCGCCCCGCGCTTCTGCGCCCCGAGCTTATCCCACCATATCGGCACGTTGACCGTTACCGTCCCCATGATCGGGTCGTTCCCGCGGTCGGCGGGATTCGCCATCATGTTCTCGCCCGCCTGCGTGTAGTCGATGCCGAGCGTGACATCGGGGTAGTATTCGAGCCGCGCCGCCCGCACCGCATACTCGTCGCGCGCGACGGCGTTCCCCGCCGCGTGCAACTCCTGATTCGCCATTATAGACAGCTTCATTGCCGCTTCCAGCGAAGGCAGCGCCGGGATCCGTGGATGGGCCGTAGAGGGAATGGAGAGACGCGCCTCAACCTCCCCGCGCAATGCCTTGAGCTTTGCCACGGTCGAGATACGAATCGCTTCGAGCGCCGAAATCCGTGTCAGAATATCTTCGGCTGCGACCGTGGCGCGGATCACGTCGGGCAATGACACCTGGTTGGCCTTGAAAAGCCCCTCGGCGGAATCAGCCGTTTGCCGCAGCAACGTCTCCTGCTCACGGAGCACCTCGATCGAACCGTCCACGCGCACTAACTCGGCCAGCAGGGTTTTGGCCTGCGCGAGCGCATCGCGAATCGACGCGCGGTAACGCCAATAGGTTATCTGCGCCTGTTCCTGCGCCTGCCGTTTGGCCGTGCCGAGCTTTCCGGGAAACGGAATCTTCTGCGAGAGGGCGATGCGCTGATTCAGCGGCCCGACTCGCGTCTCGACGTTCACGAAGTAATACCCGTAACTCAGCATCGGATCAGGCAGGGAGGCCACAACCTCCGGATTCTGGGCCGCGGATTGCCAGTCTTGTCTGGCTGCCTCGATCGATGGGTTATTCTGGAGTATTTCCCCCAGCAACGGCGGGCCGCTGAGGGCCATCGCCTCGAGCGCGCCGGGTTCCGCGGCGCGCGAGGAAAGTGTCAGGAATAGAATAAGGACGAGAAGAGAATTTGTTTTCATTGATCATGAGCATGGATTCGACGGATCAAGCAGCGGCTCCGGGATAAGGGCACACTGCGCCTGTGCGAACTGGGCTCAGATCAAGCGAACGCAGAGCAGCGCGAGCACAAGGGCTGAACGCTCTATCGGGACACTGACATAGCAAGCGAACTTCTGTTGCCCGGCAGGAATCAGCCCTAGCAACGGTCGTGTGGCGGCCATGAGGGCCACCGTGAATTCAGAGCTGGAATGCGTGCGCGCGGGGGGAATCACTGGTGGCGCGGGCTCTTCCGGAGCCTGAACGCAGCACGTCATCGTGTCGCAACACATTCCACATTCCATCGGTAGCGGCTTGGGTGCAGGACATGATTCGGGGGCCGGCATTGCACGCGCCGGGGTGAGCAGCAACGAAAGCAGCGCCGCGAAGATCGCGGTGATGCGAAGAATTGCGACGGGTGTTCGGCTTATTGGCATGTGCGACGAATTCATAACTCAATGCCGTTCTGATGTCATCGTCCGATGATGCGTTCCCGCGGATCGAACGATCCTCGGTTTCATCATCGACATGTATCGTTCCGCCGCCTCCGATTTCATCTCTGCACTCACGGCGTAGACGTGACCCAGCAAAGCACGGCGGCACTCGTGCTCTACTTGGAAGGCATCTCGAAGCGCGGCTAATACTTCCGGCGTGATCTCGCGATGGGATTCGATGGCGGCATCGAGCTTCGCATTCGCTTCTGCTACCGCCGCGCAAAGTGCGTCGCATTTCGGACCGTACGCTTCATGCAAGGCCGCAATTCGTGAAAACTCCTCCTCGTCCAACTCAAATTCGCGGCGGAACCATTCCAGCTCGCCATTTTCCTGAGCCAACAGTCCCAACGCCTCCCGGCAGGCGAAATAGCGGTATCCGCAGAAAGCGGCCGCCGCCAACAGCAATGCAAGGATGAAAATAAAAACGCCACGTCGCATGAATTAGCGGTAGAAAGCCCGCGCCGCCGGATCAATGGAGATTGCGTAACGCGTCTGAAGTTCGCTCCATCGCCGGTCATTTTCCTGATCGGCGCGCAATTGCGCGGCTCCCGCGCCGATCACGACTGCGGTCAAGAAGGCCACCATCGCATAGCGCGGAGTCGCAAGCATCTCGAAAAAACGCCGGAAACTCTCTCGCAAATCGGACTGCTGGCGCGCCGCTTCGCGTGCCGCGATCCGCTGCCAGACCTCGCGCTGAAATCCTCCGGGAACGGCCGGGGCAACCTTCCAGCTGTCGAGTTTACGTTTCAACTCATCGTTCATGCGCATATAATACCCCGCGCATCGGGAAAACCCTCCCATTTTTAGCATCACGGTCGTCCGAGATCTCAGATTGAACGCCGCCAAGGTGGCGCGACGACTGCGACGCCGCGGCGAATCCGGATATCGGTGCACGGACATGTCGTGGCGGCGCTTTCCTTTCGCGCATGAGACAGATCTCTTCCCAGCCGTGGCGTTCTTCTTCGTCGAGTCCCGGTAGCTTGCCCAACCTCGCCACCACCCACTGTAGCGGATCGCGCCCGGTGCGAAAAATCTCCACCAAGGTCCAATACTCGAAGGTCTCCCGGTCTACTTTGCGCCGATTGCGTCGCCGGAACATGCCTGTGATTCCCATCCCGACGCGCTCTCCCACGACGGGCTCTTCGTCGAAGTGCCATGGGCACGCGAGGGCAGCGGCTTCACACTGATGATGGAGGCATTTATTGAGGTTTCTTCGATCTTGGGGACGAGGCTTTTGGAGTAGAAAGGAAGCACCGATATGGAAAAGAACAGCAGTAAGTTCGCGCGTCGTTATGACCGCGAATTTGGGAACATGGCCACGAATTCTATCCAAATTGCCCCTTCAATCCTCCCGGCGGACTTCGCCCACCTGGGCAAGCAGGTCACCGAAGCGGAAAAGGGCGGGAGCTGATCGGATTCACATTGACGTGATAGACGGGCACTTCGCGCCCAATCTTTCCATGGGAGCTCCGATCGTCGTGTCGCTGCGACCGGTAACACGGCTACCCATGGAGACGCACCTGATGATCCTGGATCCGGACTTGTTTCTCGAAGAATTTGCCCAGGCCGGCGCCGATTCCCTTATCGTTCCTTGGGAAGGCAACAACAACCTCATGATTCCTGCGGATCAGGAGGTCTGAGACTGCTGAAATACTCGCTCCTTTTGGGCAAAAGGCGCTTCCATCCCGTCAGCCCAGGGAGCAACAAAATCAGACTCTTACGTTTATCTTACCCAAGAGTTCATTTGCGCGGCAACAATACGGTATAGTCGAAATCCAGCACCACGACGGGATCGTATTTGTCCTCTTCGCTCTTGAAGGGGAAGTCGGCACAGGCGTGATCCTTGGCGGCGATGGTGCGCAGCCGCAGCGCGCCGATGTCATTCCGTCCGGCCAGGGGGACTTTCTCCAGGACCTCACTCCAGGCATAGACCGTATCCCCGGCGAAGATGGGGGCCACATGGCGGCCACCATTGATGGCGGCAATCTTGAAGGCGTTGGCCAGACCGTTGAAGCTCAGGGCCCGGGCCAAGCTAATGATATGGCCGCCGTAGACGATTCGTTTGCCGAAGCGCCCATCCTTCTCGGTATGCTGATTGAAATGGACTTTGGCGGTATTCTGATAAAGCCTGGTGGCGGTCATGTGGTCGCTCTCTTCCACGGTCATGGCGTCCGCATGGTCGATCTTCTCTCCGGCCTCATAGTCATCCCAGAAGTGAGGGCTGCCCGCCAGTTGCCCGTCATATTTGGAGAGATCAAGCCCCGCCGGCACGATCAGTTCCTCGGCGGCGACGGATTCAGTCAGTTTTGGCAAGACTGCTTCCCCAGCTTTGACGTCGGGATCGCGTTTGCGCACCATTACCCAGCGCACGTAATCCAGTACCACTTCGCCCCGTTGGTTGGCACCTACCGAGTGCACGTAGACATTGCCTGTCTTGCCGTTGGAGTTCTCTTTGAAACCGATCACCTCGGAGACGGTGCTGAGGGTATCGCCGGGATAAACCGGCAGACCGAACCGCCCCTGGGCATAGCCGAGATTGGCAATGGCGTTCAGGGAAATGTCCGGCACGGTTTTGCCGAACACCACGTGAAAGACCAGCATGTCATCCAGCGGCGCACCGGGCAGGCCGATAGCCTGGGCAAATGCGCTGGAGGATTGCACAGCGAAGCGGGTGCCGTACAAGCCGGTATACAAGGAGGTATCCCCATCGGTAACGGTTCGCGGGGTGGCATGGACGATCTGTTGTCCCAGTTGAAAATCTTCAAAGAAATTGCCTGGATTGGTTTTATTGGTCATACCGCGATCTTCTGTGACTTGATGGTAGTGAATACATCTTGCGGTCAGGGGGCCGCGCGGGAGCGTGACTCCTTTCCCGATCGCGGCCGCAAGAATACCGGATCATTTTTCGGAGGTTAGGTACATTTGCGCCTCCTCTTTGCGCTCGAAGACATGGGGAGCGAGGTCGCGCTGCGAGAATGCCTGGTCCAACTTCATCCGCATGAACGCACTGGTGGCGTAGCGGGTAATTTTCGTCCAGTACCGATCCAACATGTAGCGGTCCATTTCCGCCAGATCGTCCGCCACGTTCTCGCTGATGCGGAAGGTATCGTAGTTGACGAAGACTCCCACCCGTTTGCCGATCTCTTTGCACCGCCGTTCCAGCAGATCCCGCAAGGCGTCGATATCCTCTTTGACCCGCACATACATACCTTCCAGGTTTAGGAAGAGAATATTGCGCGCCGGATCGTAGCTGATCCGGTCCGGCAGATCCAGATTCAGCAAGTCCGCCTCGAGAGCCATGGGCTCGTCTCGAAAGATCCGGCTGTCCATAAGGATCGAATCCCGGATTCTGGGTTTAAAATCCATGTGGGCGAGGATGTCCTTTTCGATATCGATACCCGGCGCAACTTCGGTCAGCACCAGCCCTTTGCGGCCCCGTTGAAAGACACAGCGCTCGGTGATGAAATAAACCGGCTGGCCCTTTTGAAGGGCATAGTCGCCGCTGAAGCTGACCTGGTTGACCTTCTTGACAAACTTCCTTGCTCGACCCTCCCGGAGAATCTGCAACTTACCGTCGGAAACCTCGACCTTCAGCCCGCCGGCGGTGAAGGTGCCGGCAAAGACCATGCTACGGGCGCTCTGGCTGATGTTGATGAAGCCGCCGCAACCGATCAGCCGGGGACCGAACCGGCTGACGTTTACGTTGCCCTTCTCGTCGCATTCGGCCATGCCAAGGCAGGCCATGTCGAGCCCACCCCCGTCGTAGAAATCGAACATCTGATTCTGGTCGAGAATGGCATCGGAATTGACCCCGGCCCCGAAGTTGCCGCCGCTGGCCAGTACGCCGCCAACAGTGCCCGCTTCAGTAGTGAGGGTAATGTATTTGCTGATCTTCTCTTCGTTAGCCACCGCAGCCACCCCTTCCGGGACCCCCACTCCCAGATTGACGATACCGTTGGGAGGCAGTTCAAAGGCGGCACGCCGGGCGATGATCTTGCGGGCGTCCAGTGGCATAGGTTCGAGGGAGTCGAGAGGAACCCGGATTTCATTGGAATAGGCCGGGCTGTATTGGCATGCGTAGCTCTGCATGTGGTTATGGGGCTCGGCCACCACCACGCAGTCCACCAGGATACCGGGTACCTTCACGTCACGGGGACTCAGGGAGCCATGTTCGGCAATTCGCTCCACTTGGGCAATGACGATGCCATTGCAGTTCTTGGCCGCCATGGCCTGGGCCAGGTTGTCCAGGGTCAGGGACTCTTTCTCCATGGTAATATTGCCAGAGGTGTCGGCGGTGGTGCCCCGGATAAAGGCCACATCCACGGTTCCGACTGTATAGTAGAGCCAATCTTCGCCTTCCACTTCCACCATTTTTACAATGTCCTTGGTGGTGCCTTTGTTGACGCGGCCTCCTTCCAGACGGGGATCCACAAACGTACGCAGCCCAACCTTGGAGAAGAATCCCGGCTTGCCCGAAGCCAGGGTCCAATAGAGCTGACAGATCACTCCCTGGGGCAGGTTGTAGGCAAACACCTTGTTCTCCAGTGCCAGTTTTGCGACCTTGGGCATGCGTCCCCAGTTGCCTGCCACCACCTTGCGTAACATTCCTTCATGGCCAAGCCGGTTCAAGCCCCGCTCCTTGCCATCCGCCTGGCCGGCGGCGGCAAACAGCCGTAGATTCTTAGGATGTCCGGTCTCCAGGTAGCGCGTTTCCAGTGCCTCCAACAGCGCCTCGGGAATGCCGCTCTCGACAAAGCCATTGCAGCAAATGGTATTGTTGTCATGCACCAGGGCAACGGCCTCTTCTGCGGTAACGATTTTGCTCTTCATCTTTCTCTCTCCTGCTCTATTTAACTGCTTTCACATCTGGTCGCCAAGTTCAGCGGTGGCCTGCATGGTAATGTTGCCGTCCGGACCCACGGCTTGCAGATCGACCTTTTCGCCTTTCCGGGTCGCCGTGAGTAGGAACGGGGCCAGGTCGAACAGCGGTGCTTTGCCTCGGAATGAAAAGCCTGTCACCGGACGGCTGCAGTGCTTGCGCACCAGCTCCATTAGCATTACTGCGGTCAAAGGCCCATGCACCACCAATCCCGGATAGCCCTCTTCGTTCATGGCGTAGGGACGGTCATAGTGGATGCGGTGGGCGTTGAAGGTGAGGGCCGAAAACCGGAACAACACCACCGGATCGGGGGTCACCGTCCTGCTCCAGGTTCCTTCCGGCGGTTCCGGCAGGCTGGCCAGGGCCGTCGGAGCGGGAATGGGCGCACCGGGCTCCCGGTAGACAATATCCTGCTCCTCCTCGATCCGGATCTCGTCCTCCTGGAAGATGCGATAGCTGACGGTCACGAAAACCAATTTACCGCTGCTGCCACTCTTCTCGGTAATCTTGACAACCTCCCCGTGTCGGGTGGCGGGCTTGCCGATGATCAGGGGCGAGAGAAAACGCATGCGGGCTCCAGCAAACATCCGTCGTGACAACTCTACCGGCGGCAGAAATCCACCACGCTCCGGGTGTCCGTCCCGACCGATCCGCGACCAGAGAACTTGGGGCAGAAAATAAAACCATTGCCACAAGGGCGGCAGAGCCAGGCCGATCTGGAGCGGTGAGTTGTCGTTATCCAAAGTGGCTTCGACTCCCAAAGCCGGGCTAAGCGAAATTATGTCATCGCGGTTCTCCCGGGAACCGATCCATTGGTCATAGGCATTGCCGGACCCATTCATCACGATACCTCCACTGGGCCGGCCACGATCTTTTTGTCCCGTAACCTGCCGATTTCCTCTTCACTCAATCCCAGATCCTGGCCGAGAATTTCGTCCGTATGCTCGCCGAGAATGGGCGCGCAGCGGGGTATCTCCCGGGGAAACGCGCCGAAATTCAAGGGTGATCCCGGAACCAGGTAAGTCCCGATGCCAGGCTGTTCCAACTCGGAGAACATGGGGTTGGCGACGGAGCAGCGGGGATCCTCCTCCACCATCTGCATGAAGCTCTGATAGGGTCCCCAGCAGACCCCGGTTCCGGCAAAGGCTTGATCAACCTCCGACAGGGTCCTCGAGACGCACCAGGGCCTTAACAACGCGGTGATCTCATCACTGGCTTTGAAGCGATCTCCTTCCCTACGGAAGTCCAGTCCCTCTTGTTCCGCCAGACCGGCAAACGCCTCGCCCAACCCGGTAACCTGGCCCAACTCCTTCCACATGCGATCGGTGACCACCACGATATAAAGTTGGCGGCCATCCTTCGTGTCGAAGTCGCTGCCATAGGCTCCGTAGAGGTAGTTGCCATAGCAGGCGCGGTCTTCCTGGTTGATCTGCACTTCCTGGATGTAGCCCAGGTGACCGGTCATGGCGAAGGCCAGATCCGACAGGGCCACCTTCACCAGTTGCCCTTCGCCGCTCAGGCGGCGATGGCGTTCAGCGGCAAGGATGGACATGGCCAGACTGAGGCCGGCGATGGCGTCCCAGGTCGGAAGCACATGGTTGACCGGGGTCCGCCGCTCCGCGTTTTGCGGCGGACCGGTGACATAGGGGAAACCCACGGCACAGTTGACGGTGTAATCCACCGCCGAAGAGCCATCGGAGTTACCCAGCAGATTGACCATGATCAGGTCTTCCCGCTTGCTCTTTAATGCGTCATAGCTCATCCACCCCTTGGCAGGGAAGTTGGTAAGAAAGATCCCGTTGCCATCCCCTGGAGCAGTGATCAGATTGGTGATGATCTCCCTCCCCTCCGGGGTGCGGGCGTCCACCGCCAGTGAACGCTTGCCCTTGTTCAATCCCGGCCAGTAAAGGCTCTTACCGTCTTTGGTAATGGGCCAGCGCCGCGCATCCAGGCCGCCACCCAGAGGATCGAAGCGGATCACATCCGCCCCCATCTGTCCCAGCGTCATGCCGGCCAGTGGGGCAGCAACGAAGGCGGAGCCTTCGATAATCCGCAAGCCTTCCAAAATCCTGTTCATGGCGATGTCTTCCCGTCCGAACTTATAAACCGTAGGCCGCAGCCCGTTCCGGATCCTTGCTGGCGACCAGCTTGGCCAGATCCACGATCACTTTGGCCTGTTTCCAGGTGGCGTCATCCTGCATCTTGCCGTCGATCATCACTGCGCCGGAGCCATCGGGCATGGCTTCCAGAATCCGCTTGGCGAACAACACCTCATTCACCTCCGGGCTGAACACCCGCTTGGCAATCTCGATTTGGGTGGGATGCAGGGTCCAGGCGCCGGCGCAGCCTTGCAGGAAAGCATTGCGGAACTGGGCTTCGCAAGCCGCCTCATCCTTGAAGTCACCGAAAGGACCGTAGAAGGCGCGCATTCCATTGGATAGGCAGGCATCCACCATGCGTGCCACGGTGTAGTGCCACAGATCCTGTTGGTAGAAGGCCCGGTCACTGCCATCCTCATTGGCATCGGCCAGCACTCCGTAGCAGGGATGTCCACCTCCTACCCGGGTGGTTTTCATCCCCCGGGAGGCGGCGAGGTCCGCGGGGCCGAGACTCATTCCGTGCATGCGCGGGCTGGATTGGGCGATTTCGTTGACGTTCTTCACCCCCTGGGCGGTCTCCAGAATGGCGTGAATCAGAATCGGCTTCCGCACCCCATGCCTGGCTTCCAGGAGAGCCAACAATTGATCCACGAAATGAACGTCCCAGGGGCCTTCCACCTTGGGGATCATCACCACGTCGAGCTTGTTGCCCACCTTGCTGACGATTTCGGTGATATCATCCAGAAACCAGGGGCTGTTGAGGGCATTCACCCGCGTCCACAGCCCGGTCTGGCCGAAATCCACATTTTGAGCCAATTCGATGAAGCCGGCCCGGGCGGCCTCTTTGGCCTCGATGGGAATGGCGTCTTCCAGGTTGCCCAGCAGCACGTCCACCGTTCGGGCGATTTCACCAGCCTTGGCGCGCAGTTTCTCAATGTGCGGCGGCAGAAAATGGATGGTCCGTTCCAGGGCCAAGGGGATTTCCCGAACCGGGGTCGGAGCGCCGATGGCTAATGGTTTGTAGAAACTCGCGGGTGTTTTCATAGGTTTGTATCTTTCACTGGCTTGCCATGGGCATGTTCGAATTATCGTTGCTGGAAGCGGGTCAATGTCCAACCCTGGTGGCCGCGATTTGATTCGCCTTGTTTACCGTTACCTCCGCCTGCCGGATGGATGCGATATCGATCATCCTGCCGTCCAAGCTCATTGCTCCCATGCCGTCGCGTTCGGCGGCGGCCATGGCTTCGAGAATCCGTTCCGCCTGGGTCACCTCGGCGGAGGACGGGGCAAACAGTTCATTGGCCAGATCCACCTGGGAGGGATGGATCACCATCTTGCCCTCGCAGCCCAGTGTCATGGCGCGGCGAGCGCTAGCCAGCCACCCCTCCTTGTCGCGGATGTCGGCAAAGGGGCCGTCCACGGGACGCAGGCCGTTGGCCCGGGCGGCAGAGACCAATCTTGCAATGGCATAGTGCCACATGTCCCCCCAGTGGCTATGCCTCACACCGTTGGCATCCGCATCGGTGAGAACGTGATAATCGGGATTGGGACCGCCTATCATGGTGATCTTTGCTCCGGTGGAGGCGGCATAGTCGGCGGAGCCGAACAGCAGCGTCTCATTGCGGGGGGAGGCGGCTGCGATTTCATGGATGTTGCACAGCCCCAGGGGGGTTTCGATCAATATTTCGATGCCGATGCGTTTGTTGATCCCTTTGGCAGTCTCGATCTGGGTCAGGAGCATGTCCACCGCATAGATATCCGCTGCGCAGCCGACCTTGGGAACAAGGATCATGTCCAGCAAATGTCCGGCCTGCTCCACCAATTCGACCACATCCCGATACATGTACTGGGTATCCAATCCGTTGATCCGTACCGAGATCGATTTGTCGCCGAAATCCAGATCATTCAAAGCCTCAATCACGTTGCGCCGCGCATTCATCTTCTGATCCGGAGAAACCGAATCCTCCAAATCAAAGAAGATGACATCCGCCGAACTGCGGGCCGCTTTTTCGATGAAACGGGGATTGGAGCCGGGAACGGCAAGTTCGCTACGATTAAGACGACTCGTTCGAGCGGGAATGGAAGTAAAGCTCATAACTGCTACTGTAGCCCGCCCAGCAGATTGCCATTCCAACCCTTCCGCGATCGAACCGCCGGACGCTCGGGGTTGGAGGGAGTTCTGGAGAGGAAGGGGTGAATCCCATTCATTTCCTCTGATTTGCGCCTCTAGCAAGCGTTTCGTCAAGGCTGCATGGCCCCCTTAGGAGCGCGATGACCAATTCTTGGTGTGCCCGTGGCCGGTGGCATCTTCGGTGAAATCCCACATTCGTAAGCGTGAGTTCTCCATTTCGCACAAAGTCGTCAGCGGGAACTCCGTCAAGGCGTGCGCGAAAAGACAGAGTGTATATACCAACCGTATTGGGCACAAGAGACGGATGCAAAGCACTTCGCTCCGGGTCCAAAGCTTCGCAGTTTCAAAGAGCGCTGTGGTTTCCACCGTCAAGAGAGAAGACATACGCATGACTCGTCGATGGATTGAAACTCTCGACTTCTGACCCACTCCAGCGCGTGCGTGGTAGCGGCCTGCGAATAGGCCCAGCGCGCGATACGCCCTGAGCTTTTTGTGCTATGGGTGATCCGGCTCTGATCGAAGCGCTCTTGCAAGGACGCAGTCGCCGCTCGATTCCACCCAACGACCGAGATGCACACTGGCGGCAAGATAATCGGCCTTCGCCCCGTTACATCCGGCATGGGCCAGAACGAAGTTGTGGCCGAAGTCGATCGGATAGCGTGACCACGGGATGAAATGGTCGATATGCACGGCCGAGGGCGCGACCTCGCGAAGGGGGAGGAAATTCTGGCCAAAATCCCACGGGCACGCGCCGCAATGGAAAAACGGCAGGCAAAGCTGTCAGGACCACGGTCTTAATGAACGCTACATGAACGCTACACTAGCGGATGTTTTCTGGAGCTTCGGCTTCGGCCGCGCGGGGATTTTCAATTTTCACGGTCTCTCCGTTCGAGTAGGGCGGCACGACTGCGCCGCCGGAGATGATCAATTTCATGCCGTCGACGACGGACATTTGCAGGTGCGTGATGTCTTCTTCCGGCAGCATGAGGAGGAAACCGCTGGTCGGGTTCGGCGTGGTTGGAACGAAGACATTGACGATGGATTCGCCGGTCACCTCCTGGGTTTCCCCCTTGGCCTTATTGGTGAGGAAGCCGATCGCGTAAGAACGCGGGCGAGGGTATTCGATCAGGACGACCTCCTGGAAGACGGCTTTCTTTTGATGGCTGAAGGTGTCGACGATTTGCTTCACCGTGCGGTAGACCGTATTGATGAAGGGCAGGCGATCAAACATCTGCTCAACACCGTGCAGCAGCATACGCCCGATGAAGAAGCGGGAACCAAAGCCCAACAGGGTGATGAGTATGAAGACGACGAGGACGGAAATGACTTCGAGGAGAAACTGAATCTGTGGTTGCTCGCGAAGGTCGCGAGGAAGGAACCAGAAAAAAAAGCTGCTGGCCGGCGTGCCCACTTTTTCCAGCAGGAAATTGATGACAATGAGCGTGACGCCGAGCGGCAGGACGACGATCACTCCAGTAATAAAGGCGTTGCGAATCGAGCGGAACATAGACGGTAGTGAAAAACTGAATCCAGGTGCTTCTCAAAAAGCGAATACCAATCGGCATTTTAGCACGTTTGTTAACCTTGGGTTGAAACGGGGATTCCCCTTGAGATCGGCCCGGTTTAGGAGCCGATAGGCAATATCTACAGCTTAAATACGCTGGCCGTCGCCCAACCTGCCGCAGCTGTAGCAATGCACTTTGTGCTCGTAGAAGTGAGCACTCGGGTGCCGGTCGTCATGCCATGGGCACAGGATTTTGCCCTCGCGATTCGGCTCGATGCCTACAAGGCGAAGGTTTTCGTGGAGACTTGTATGCTCCTTGAGTCGCTGAAAAGGCGACCCAGTGGAAGACGCGCCAATCATGCGTATTCGGCCCAACCTCATCCGGAGAGACGATGTGCTTAGCTTCGTCGTGCTCAATGGGTTCCATGCACGGCTCGGCGCCCGTCCGATGAGAGATGCCGTCGAGAAATTCGTGGGCGACGCCGTAACATCGGCTGCGTGGCAGACGAAGCAGGAGAAAAATGTCTCTCCATCCACCGCTGAATCATTCTCATTGGGTCTGATACCCCGAAGCTTGCTTCGACTTTTGAGGTGAGGAGAGTGAGTGCTTCCCGGATGGGACTATGGATCGCACGGACCTGCGTGTGGTCTCAAAAAACGTCCCATGCGTGTTGACATATTTAGGCAATTAGCTAAATGTGCATTCGTGAGCCAGAAATCACCCACTCCAGCGCAGTTCAAGTACCAGGCTGCCGTCTTCAAGGCGCTCGCGCATCCGGCCCGTTTGCTCATGGTTTATGAGCTTTCGCACGAGGAGCGATGCGTATGTGAACTTGCCGAAATGGTCGGCTCGGAAATGTCCACCGTCTCCAAACATCTCTCACAGCTCAAACAGGCGGGCATTGTGGATGACGAGAAGCGGGGCGCGCAGGTTTTTTACCGGCTCAAGACTCCGTGCGTGATGAACTTTTTTCAATGCGTCGCCTCGGTGCGGGAGGAAGCGGCGAAGGAGGAATCTGCAGTATGGCATTGAGCCGATTTATTTTTTCCCGGAGCCTTGGCGATTTGGCGAAATATCTTAGCCTTGAGGCGCCAGGCAGCGCTATCGCATATGAAGGACGTGCCCGAGAGGGCGTCCCGGAGTGTGATGCTCACTCCGGCGGTGGCGATCGACGGCGCCATCAAGACCACCTGCAATGTGCCGGGCATCCAGGGACTCAAGTCATTCCTCACAGAGCCCACCGCCTGATCGATCCACCACAGAGCAAGGACTGAACTGCATGAAACTCGACTCCGAATGGAAAAAAGTGGCAGCGATTCTCGCCGTATTTCTCGCCTGCTATTATCTGCCCGTCGGTGTGCCCCGCTTCGACGGCGCCGTGAAAGAGGCGCTGGAGCTGGTCCGCTGGTATGCGCGGGAGCACGTGCTTCTCTGCCTGATCCCGGCCTTCTTCATCGCGGGCGCCATCGCGGTGTTCGTCTCGCAACAGTCGGTGATGCGTTACCTCGGGCCGAACGCGCCGAAGGCGCTTTCCTACGGCGTCGCGTCGGTCTCAGGAACGATCCTGGCCGTCTGCTCCTGCACGGTGCTGCCGCTCTTTGCAGGCATCTACCGGATGGGCGCGGGAATCGGTCCGGCGGCGGCGTTTCTCTACTCCGGCCCGGCGATCAATGTGCTGGCAATCATCCTCACAGCGCGCATCCTCGGGATGGAACTCGGCATCGCGCGCGCGGTGGGCGCTGTGGTTTTCAGCGTCGTCATCGGACTGGCGATGCATTTTCTCTTCCGTTTCGAGGAGCGGGAAAAGCTGGCGACTCAGCCGGTTGATGACGGCGGGGAATCGATGCGACCTCTATGGCACACGGCGGCCAGTTTCGCCTCGATGGTTGCGATTCTGGTGTTTGCCAACTGGGGCAAACCCGACGGCACCGGTGGATTCTTCGCTGCGGTATTTGGCGCGAGATGGTGGCTGACAGGCATTGCGGGTCTGACCCTCGGCATGACCCTCACCCGCATGGCAAAGGGAGAGCTCGGGGCGTGGGGCAAGGCGACGTGGGAATACGCGAAGCTCATCCTGCCGCTCCTGCTCGCGGGTGTGTTCGTCTCGGGCCTGCTGCTCGGACGTCCCGGACAGGAGGGACTGATTCCCTCCGCATGGGTCGCGGCGGCGGTCGGCGGCAATTCGCTTCAATCGAATCTGTTCGCGTCGGTCGTGGGCGCGTTCATGTATTTCGCCACGCTCACCGAGGTGCCGATCCTGCAGGGACTGATCGGCAATGGCATGGGCAAAGGCCCGGCGCTTGCGCTCTTGCTGGCCGGCCCGGCGCTCTCGCTGCCCAGCATGCTCGTGCTCTACAGCATCATCGGACTGAAGAAGACGGCCACATACGCCCTACTGGTGATTATAGCGGCCACCGCAAGCGGCATCCTGTTCGGAGCTTTCTTCCCATGAAAAACCTGCGCATGCGCCTGCTGAACTACCTGCTCTATCTGGCATTTTGCCTGATGGCAGGCACCGGTCTCCTTCTCGCCTACCGGCTCCCGCCCAGTGGACGCGGGGGGCGCGGATTACGCTTCTTCGAAATGGACCGCCATGAATGGGGCGACGTACATCTCTGGGTCTCATTCGCCTTCCTCGCGCTGGTCGTGTTGCACCTCGTCCTGAACTGGAACTGGCTGAAGAAGATCGCCGCCTCCGCCCACGCCTGGCGACTGCTCGCCGGCCTCGGCTTCGGTCTTGCGCTGATCGCATTCTTCCTTTTCGCGCCCGTGACCCGCACAACCGTCGCCGACGACGAGCGTCCCCACTGGGGCCAGCCTAGTCGGTAATCCGCCGCCCCCAAATTCCACATCCAATGAGAGAACCAAACACCATGAAAAAACTGCAAATCCTCGGAACCGGCTGCGCCAAGTGCACCAGCCTCGCTAACGCCGCCGAACTTGCGGCCAAAGAGATCGGGCTCGATTACGAACTCGAAAAGGTCACCGACGTCATGCGCTTCGCCGACTTTGGCGTCATGTTCACGCCGGCGCTCGTCGTGGACGGCAAAGTCAAGGTCGCGGGCAAGATCCCCTCCAACGACGAAATGAAGAAACTACTCGCCTGAGCGATGAAGACACGACCCATCCTCACGGTCGTTCTTCTGGCCTTCGTCGTCGAAGGCGTGGCGGCCATTGCGTGAAAAGAGTCCACTCCCAATGTGCCAAAATGGTAACCTCCGAGGCCAAGCATGGTCACCTGTTCGCCCGTCCGCCCAAATTGTCGTAGCGGCATCGTCAGGCCGAGTTTATCGCCACGCCCTCCCGGCAGCTGTGTGACCGGAAGAAAAGCCGCGGCGGATGCGAGCCAGGAAAGCCTGACGAGGAATGTGCGGCGTCCGATGCGAAAGACGTTTTGCAGGCTCGGCGGGGTTTATAGCATGCCGGCAATCACCAAGTCGGCTTCCGTTCAACATGCGCTGTCCCCGGAAGCGCGCTGCGCCGACTTTCCAAGCAGGCGGCGAAAGTGAGACCCGCCGCAAACCACCTGCCCAGGCGGCGCCAGCGGAAATGAACCTCATCGTGCTGCGCGGCCAGCGCGCCGACGATTCGGAGTCCGAAGCCGATGCCCTCCGACGCCTTTTCGTTCCCGACCGTGTTGGCGATTGTGCAGATCGGTTTGCCGCGGCGGCGGGCGACGTGGATTGCGATGGTTCCCTCGCCGTGCTTGAGCGCGTTGGTGAGGAGGTTGTGGAAGATGTGGCGAAAGTGTTTGCGGTCGGCAAGAACCACGCAATCGGCGTCGCAGCGCATCTCGATTGTGCGGCCTGCCTCCGCTGCGAGGATGCGGTAAACGTCGATCATTTCCTCGAGCAGTTCGCGCAGGTCGATTCGCTCGGGCCGCAGAACCACCCGGCCCTGTTCGGCGCGGGCCACGAGCAGCGCCTGATCGACGTAATCCGAGAGCCGCTTGAGTTCGTCCTGCAGGGAGTCGGAAAGTTCGGGCTCGATCTTGTCGGCCGCCTGCTCGACCTGGAGGCGGAGCAGGGTGAGCGGCGTGCGCAATTCGTGCGCGACGTTTCCCGAGAACTCGTTGAGCTGCCTGAAGGAATTCTCGATCCGGTCGAGCAGTTCGTTGATCTGCTCCTGAACGGATCGAAATTCCGGATCCGCTTCCGCCACTGCGAGGCGCCTGTCGAGGTTCTTCGGGTGGATGCTCCGAAGCTCGGCGTTCAGAAGGGTCACTGGTCTCGTCGATCTGCGGGCGAGGAAGTAACCGATCAGCAGCGCGGTGGCGACCATGGGTAGCGACGTCAGCAGCGTGAACCTGGTCAGTTCCCCGACGATGTCGCGGACCTCAGCATCGGAATAGTTGCCGTGGAGAACCCAGTCGGGATGGTCCGGGTGGGCTCGCTCCCATTTCTCCTGGCGCAGTTCGAGGTCGAGGTGGCGGTAGGCGATCGACAGGAAAAGCGCCGTCACCGCGAGGAAACTCGCGCCGAACCAGATCGAGAGTCGGAGACGGAGCGAATTCATTTTTCGGGCTCCCGCACGGCGAAGCCGATGCCGCGCACGGTGTGGATGAGGGGCGGCAGCTCCGGCGGATCCACCTTTCCACGAAGGTAATTGACATAGACGTTCACGACGTTGGTCTCGGAATCGAAATGCTGATCCCAGACGTGCTCGACGATCGCGGTTTTGCTGACCGGTTTCGGCGAAGCCATCATGAGAAACTCCAGGAGCGCGAATTCCCGGTTGGTCAGTTCGATCATCCGCTGGCCGCGCTTCGCCGTGTGGCTGAGGATATCGAGTTCGAGGTCGGCGACCCGCAGGGTGTTGCTCGCATCCGGCCGCTGGCGGCGCAGCAAGGCGCGAACTCTCGCGAGGAGTTCGGCCATGGAGAACGGCTTTACGAGATAGTCGTCGCCGCCTGCGTCGAGGCCGCGCACGCGATCCTCGACCTCGCCGCGCGCGGTGAGGAAAATCACGGGCGTCACGATTTGTTTCCGCCGCAAATGGCGGACGACGGTGAAGCCATCCTTGCCGGGCAGCATCACATCGAGCACGAGGGCATCGAACGGGTGGGTCTCGGCGAGCCAGAGCGCTTCGTCTCCGTCGCCCGCCACATCCACCGCGTAACCCGCCTCGACCAGTCCGTGCCGGATGTGGCTGGCGACTTTTTCTTCGTCTTCGGCGAGGAGAATGCGCACGGATTATTTCTACGTCGAAGCGCCGCGAAAGACGAGCAGGCGCAGTCCGTTGAGACAAACGAGCACGGTGCTGCCCTCGTGGCCGACGACGCCGAACGGCAGCGGCAGGGCGAAGCCGAGGGCCGAGATGACGAGCACGACGATCACGGCGACGGCGAACCCGAGGTTCTGCCAGACCACCCGGCGGGCCTGACCGCTCACGGCAATCGCGAACGGGATATTGCGCAGGTTGTCGCTCATCAGCACGACGTCTGCGGTTTCCATCGCCACGTCGGTCCCGGCGGCGCCCATGGCGATGCCAACTGACGCTGTCGCGAGAGCCGGCGCGTCGTTCACGCCGTCGCCCACCATCGCGACCGGGCCGATCGCCTTGAGCGATTTGATCACGCGCACCTTGTCCTCCGGGAGCAGATCGGCGTGGAACTCGTCCACCCCCGCCTGGCGCGCGATCGCGGCGGCGACGCGCCGGTTGTCGCCGGTGAGCATCACGACCTTCCGCATCCCGAGGCGCTTGAGTTCGCTCACGACCGCGGCGGCATCTTCGCGCAACACGTCGGCGATCGCGATCGCTCCCAGAATCCGGGTGCTGCGCCCCTCGATCTCGCCGATCAGCACGCACGTCTTGCCCGCGTCCTGGAGCGCTTCGACCTGCGCGACCGTGCCGTCGCAGGGCGCGATCCCGAGCCCCTCGAAATAGCGGATATTGCCGACTGCGATGCGACGCCCGCCGATCCTCCCGCTGGCGCCCTTCCCGGAGACGGACTGGAAATCGGTGCAGTCCGCGAGCCGTAGCCGCCGCCGTTTCGCTTCAGCGACGATCGCCTCCGCGAGCGGATGCTCGGACCGTGCCTCCACTGCCGCAGCGACCTGGAGCAGATCGAGCGCGTCCGAGTCAGTTGTGATCTTGAAATCCAGCACCTGTCCCTTCACCACGATATCCGTCACGCACGGCTTGCCCTCGGTTAGCGTGCCCGTCTTGTCGAAGGCGATGACTTTCACCGCGGCCGTCCGCTCGAGATGGGCGCCGCCTTTGAAAAGAGTTCCGCGCCGGGCCGCGCCGCCGATGGCCGAAAGAATCGACGCGGGCGTGCTGATGATGAGCGCGCACGGCGAGGCGACGACCATGACCGTCATCGCGCGGTAGAACGTCTCGCGGAACGGCTCGTGCATGAACAGGAGCGGCCCGAGAACGAGCGCCAGCGTGAAGCCGATCACGCCCATTGCGTAATACTGCTCGGCGCGATCCAGGAACCGCTGGGTCTCCGCCTTCTCAGTCTGCGCTTCCTCGACCATCCGGATCAGTTTCTCGATAGTCGAGTCTTTCGCCAGTTTCGTCACGCGCACTTCGAGGCCGCCCGTCTGATTGATCGTGCCCGCAAACACAGGATCGCCCGGCTGTTTCAGGACGGGCATCGATTCGCCGGTGAGCGACGACTGATCGAGCGCGCTCTCGCCTTCGACGATCACGCTGTCGAGCGGGATGCGTTCGCCAGGGCGGACGACAACGATGTCGCCGACCACGAGTTGGCCGATGGGAAGGAGGATGGTTTCGCCGTCGCGACGCGCGAGCGCCTTGTCCGGGCGCAGTTTCATCAGCGAATTAATCGCCTTGCGGGTGCGGTCGATGGCGTAGGCTTGCAGGACGTTCGAGAGCGAGAAAAGGAAGAGCAGCATCGCCCCCTCGAACGGCGCGCCGACGACCGCGGCACCCAGCGCGGCCAGCACCATCAACAGGTCCACGTCGATGGTCCGCTCGCGGAGCGACTGGATGCCTGCCTGAACGCCGAAGAATCCGCCGGTGAGATAGGCGAAAACGTAGAACATGTTTGCCCCCACGTGACCCAACCCCATGCGGGGCCCGAGCCAGCCGGCAATCATGAAAACGAGCGTGAGGACAGTGAAGACCAGCTCGAGGCGTTCGTTGTGGAGCCAGTATTGAAGCCACTCCCGGAAGCCTCTGGGGAGCGTTGGCGGAATGGTGAACGGCGTCACCGGCGCGCCGATGTCACGCACGCGCTCGACGACCTGGTCGGGCGATAGCTGGGCGTTGTCGTAGGTCACGCTCATCATCCCGCCCACGAATGTCGCCCGCGCGCACGCCTCACAGGCGCGTCCCCGCAGTTGCATGAGGCATTTCCCGAAGCTGGCCTGCGGATTCGGCGCGAGGCGCTCGGCAAGATTCCGCACCGAGTCGTCGCTGAGAATGCGCGGGTCGTAGTCGATCGTCAGCGCGCGCCCTCCGCCTTCCAGCACGGTTCTCAGCACGCCAGGCGTCATGTCCGCCGACAATTCCGGGCAGACCGGTTCAGGTTCCGCGAGCGGGGAAAGGGAGCCATCGGAATCAGTCATCGTCGCGATGGCCAATCGTGGGAGCGGCGGCCTCGCCGGGAGGACTCTTGATGCCGACTCCGTGGTCATAGACGAGTTTCCCGCCGCGGTGGGCGGTTTGATAAACGAAGAAGCAGGCGACGAGCGCCGCCACCGCCGCGAGCGTCCGTGTGGCGAACGCCAGCTTGCGCAGCGGGCCAGATGCCAGCGCCGGATCCTCGATCCGCCTGGCCGCGAACGCTCCCAGCGCTGCCGCCAACACCGCCAGACCTCCGGCGATTCCAGCGACGATCTCCGTCCGCTCGCCCCATTCCTCGTGCTCGTCGAGGAGATCTTCGACGGCCGCCGGCAGGTCCCCGACGACCTCCTGCGCGGATTCACCTGTCTCGGTCGCAACGAACGTGCCGGCGGCCCCGAGCACAAGGAGCGCCGCAGCAGTCCACGGCAGATGCCAGCGGTTCAAGAAGACAGTCATCACCGCCGCCGCACCCCCGATGAGCAGAAGCACAATCGGGAAATGCACGACAGCCGGATGAAGCGGCTCTGGTAATGAAAACATGGTAGCGACTCCTGGTTTCGGTCGTCAGCCGACCTTCTCATACTTGTCCACCTTGTTGCGGCAGACCGGGCACTTCTTGGCGGGCAACACGGTAACAGTGTATCCGCAGACGGTGCAGACAAAATAGTCGACGGTGGAATTCTCTCCGAGATTCGACAGAGCTTCTTCATAGAGCTTCGCATGTTCTTTTTCCGCCGCGAGAGCGAACTTGAATGTCCGCACCGCTGGAGCGGCGCCGACCGATTCCGCCTGCTTGAGAAACTCCGGATACATTGTGTCCCGCTCATAGCTCTCTCCCTTGATCGCCGCTTCGAGGTTCTCCTTTGTGGTAGCGGGCGTCACCTCGTCCAGCTCAAACACGTCTACCGTGCCGCCGAGCTTCTCGATAGCCGCCTTGTGCGTGTCGCGGTGAATCTGTTCCGATCGCGACGTCGCGCGAAAAAGCTTCGCGACCTGCGGAAATCCGTCCTTCTCGGCCTTCTCCGCAAACAACGCGTAGCGGTGGTGCGCATTGGACTCGCCGCGATACGCGGTGTTCAGGTTCTTGATGGTTTCGAGGTCTGCCGCCGCCTGCGCATTGACCGCGACGAGCAATCCTCCCAGTGCTGCAATCAGTGTTATCGTTTTCACATCCGCACCGTCGCATACGCCGGATTATGAAAGCGGGGCATCCAACATTAGAATTTTCTAACGTTTCGCCGTGGCGAGAAACAACTGCGCTCTAACCAGAGCCTGTCCCCAAATCGCAAGTGCCCACCAATAGCCATCTTATATTTTGCGGACAGGCTCTACCTACAAGTTGGTGCTGAAACTGGTGCGACGTGTACGGCGACGACTCCGATTTGTACTATTGGAAAACATGGAAACAGCCCCGGAAGCGGCGCCGGAATCTGATTACTCTCGGGATCAGACCTGAAAAGGTCAAACAGGCGTCGCGCAGCCGCAAAGGCTACTGGCGGATAAGTGGCACCAGCATAGTCCAACGTGCACTGAACAAGCGCTGGCTGTATGAACAGGGCCTGCCTGACATGCGATCACTATGGATCGAACTTCACTACGGACAGTGCCGCAAGGCGTAAACCGTAGTCCGATTGGAACCGCCCGGTGCGGACCCGCATTCCGGGAGGTGTGGGACCCGCGGCTGGCTATTGTGTCCAGTCAGTAACTGGGGTTACCCGATTAGCCAGTCCAGCGGCTAGCGGATTTCGACGTCTCCTTGAGCGGTCTTGATCCGGGCAATCAGTTGAAACCGGTCGCCCTTACGCACATCCATCTCCACCCCAAGTGCAGAAAGAGCCCCGCAAACCTGTTCCGGCTGGGGGTGCTGGATTCGAAGCCCGATAAGCTCGCCCGCCCGTGGCGTAGCTCCGGCCGGGTGTGGCGTAGCTCCCCAACTGATCAGGAAAGGCACCGCACCCCCCAGGGGCATCGCATAGGGATCCGAAAGCCTCCAGGAGATCACCGCCCCGTCGGGCCTCTGACGGCTGCCAGACTCGATCGCTCCGATACCGACCCCCGCTGCAGATGCGGCAGCAGCGGTCTCACCGATAGACTCGGAGCATAGCGCCCACGTGACGAGCCTCGGTTCCCTGATCCCAGCGGACCCGAAGAGCACACCGCGCTCAGGCACGTCCAGTTTGGGGTCAGAGGCGATAACCTCGAGGTAGGTCGCCGCACCTAAGGACAAGAGCGCGTTGTGAGTCCCATATGTAGGATGTCGGCCCCCAAGTACGGGACGCACACCCAGCAGTTGTTCGATCTTGTCTCGCCCCGCCTCCAGCTCGGCAGCCGCATAAACAAGATGGTCGACACTATATGGAAAAATGGCAGGCAAAGCTGTCAGGACTACGATTTTAGTGAAGTCTACACTATCGGATGTTTTCTGGAGCTTCGGCTTCAGCCGCGCGGGGATTTTCAATTTTCACGGTCGCTCCATTCGAGCAGGGGGCACGACCGCGCCGCCGGAGATGATCAATTTCATTCCGTCGGATCGTGCAGACGGTGAAGCGTGTGACGGCAAGGGAGGTGTTCGCGCCCAGAGGCATGCGCACTTCGCGGGTGAGCTGTTTGGTGCATTCGTCCAGGCACACCAGCGGACGCGCTGAATCCGGCGGGCGTTCATAGATATTCGATGACGCGATCCGGGTGATAGTGCTCGCACATGTATTTGAAGAAGACCTGGTCAATCAAACTGAGGCGCCTGGCCTTAAATTCAGTTGGCGTCAATTCCATCGGGTAACCGGTAATTATGTCGGGTCATTCGATTCATGAACGCAATCCCCAAAAAATTTCGCTCTCAAGGCCGTTCGAATCGACCCGCGGAGACCGGAGTTAGAGGGGGTTGAAATTGACCGTAAGTTGGCCGGCTCCTATGGTGGCGTGCATGATTGCCCGTTGCGCGTGGATTCTAGTGATTCTTACCGCTACCGCGCTCGCGCAGGAGGGGACTCCGCTGATCACCTCCCAATCTCCGGATGAATCGATGGGGCTCGCGATGTTCTATGACGAAAGCGGCAACATGACCGGGGTGAAGCTCGTGTCCCTGCCGTCCCGGGACGACCTTGCCGATGTCACAGATCGATTCATGCAGGGCGTAACCGTCGAATGGGCGCCGAATTCCTCAAAGGTCGCGGCCAACGGGCGCGCCGGCGGGCGTTACGAGACCTGCGTCATTTACAAGCGGACCGAGGAAGGACTCACGGAATTGCCCGCGCCCGAGAAGGCGGTCGGTGAGGTGCTCGAACAGGCCATGGCGGCAACGCGCAAAAAGAACAACGTGCCCGAAAATGCCTATCAGCGGCGAATCTGGGACAAATTCACCGTCCGGAAATGGATCGACGAAGACACGATCGAGCTGCTCGCACACTCCGCGCGCATGGATTATCCGCGCCACGCAGAGGGCAACACAAGTGATGAGGAAGGCTACGACGTCTCTGTCAACCTGAGCTGCACCCTGAAGATCAAGAACGACCAGACGTGGGAAGTTTTCGAAAGCAGGGAAGTCGGCGAGAGCGAGGTGCTCGGCGATTGAACCACGATCAAATTTCGCGTCATCCGGACGGAAATCAACCCCTGTAAGGCGGCTCCGAAACGAAAACGCTCGCATCGAGGTATCCCGCAGTTTCGAGCATTAGCCGTACGCCCTCTCTGTTGATCTCCCGGTTGGGATTCGGTCCGATCCAAACCGAAGAGATCGGGGGGCGACATGGATCGTCACGCACCGCCGCAGCGAGTTTCTTCAGACTGTAATACGGGACGAGCATGCCGCGGCCGACGCGAAAATCCGGGGGCAAGCTACAGTTTGGAGCCGGGCGGAACAAGAGGCGCGCCTCTTGTTCGTCTTCGAAGGCCTTGTTCTTGAAAGGTGGGTTGATGAAACCCTGATTCTTCGCGTGATCATGGCCACTGTCCAAAGCGCCACCACCGCGGATAGCGTCGCGGATGCAGTCGTTGAAGGTGCCGATCCCGGTGCCCGCCATATTCGCCTGGGTGGCCTGCACGAAGCGGGCGTCATCCGCCACCTTCATATGGGTGTAATAGTAGTGGGCGAAAGTAACCGGGGCGGATCCGCCAGGTTAAGGCGATTCAGCGATCGACACCAAAAAAGGCATGACCTTCGGGCTGGCATTTCAACCCGAATCGCTGCTGCAATATCCTTTACAGGGCGATTGGTTTTCCTCGCCCGCCCGGTGCGATCGGCTCAACGCAAGTCAATTTTGCGCCGTGACGAACCATGGAAGATCCGCGCGACGCAGAGCGCAAAAGACGGCTACGACGCTCAGTCGACCTGAGCTGCACGCTGAAGCTCAAGGACGGCCAGACGTTGGAAGTTCTCGAAACCAGGGAGGTCCGCGAGAGCGAGGTGCCCGGCGGCTGAGCCACACCGGTATCCGGAAAATTCGCGTTGTCTTCGAGCGCCTCGTCTGTCACCTAGTTTCAAGAGGCGAGCGAGACAGACTTATGCAGGTCGAGGGCAGAGGTGCCCCTGAGGCGCCGGGAGAACGAACTATCCGCATGCAAATGGGCTCTGGTGGAAGTGTTCGTTCGCGAGGATGAAGACAAGAAGGCGGCACCCCGGCGCACACTCAGCACGAAGACCTGTTTCACTGGAGATTATCTAAATTCAATCGCAAATGAAACATCGGGACACGCCAATAATCGAGAGCCTGGCTGACCAGGACCTCTACAAATTTACCATGGCACAGGCGTCGTTACATCATTGCCCCGCCGCACAGGTCGAGTTCGCATACCGGTGCCGCACGCCGGGGATCGATCTCAGGCCGCTGGCGGGCAGGATCCGCGAGCAAGTGGAGCATGTCGCAACGTTGAAGTTCACTGCGGAAGAACTCGAATTCCTCGGCCAGCTCGCCTACATCTCCCCCGATTTCGTCGACTTTCTGCGGATCTTCAAACTCAATGCCGATGCGGTGCAGATTGCCGAGCGCGACGGCTCTCTCGATATCCGGGTGCGAGGCACACAATTCCACGTTTCGTGGTGGGAGATTTACCTGTTGTCGATCATCAGCGAGTTGCACGCCCGCCATGCCCATCCCGACATCGACGAGAACGAGGGACATCGCCGATTGACGGAAAAAATCCGCTCGGCGAAACATTGGCAGGGTTCTCAGGGATCAAATGGAAAGGCCTTTCGGCTGATCGAATTCGGAACTCGGCGTCGCTACTCGCGTGGATGGCAGGAGACGGTTCTGTCTCGCCTTCATTCTGAGTTGGCCGAGTGCCTCGTCGGTACTTCGAACGTCAAACTGGCCAGGGACCACGGCTTGCGGCCTTTTGGGACCTTTGCGCGAATGGTTCCAAATCTGGCAGGCCACAGAGGTGCGGTTGATCGAGAGCCAGAAGCGGGCAATGGACGTTTGGGCACACGAGTTCCGCGGGCAGCTCGGGATCGCGCTCACCGACATCATCACCATGGACGCCTTCCTGCGTGATTTCGACCTGTACTTCGCCAAACTCTTCGATGGATGCCGTCACGATTCGGGCGACCCGCGGGTCTGGGCGGAAAAACTGATTGGCCATTATCAGCGGCTCAACATCGATCCCAGGACGAAATGGGCCGTCTTCTCCGACAGTCTCAACATTCCAAAAGCACTGGCACTTTGCGACGAATACGAAGGGCAGATTATGACCGGCTTCGGCATCGGGACCGATCTCACCAACGACCTCGGTGTGCCTGCGTTAAGCCATGTTGTAAAGATGACGATGTGCAACGGGCAGCCGACCGCCAAGATCTCGGATTCGCCCGGAAAAAGCATGTGCGAGGACGCGGAATACATGACCTATCTCCGGGAAGTGTTCGCGGTGAAAGAGAGTGAGCCGCTGCCGTCCGTGCCACCAACGGAGACGGGTCCGGTGAAGCGGAGCGGTTTGTGAAACATTCGATGACATGGTGATCATCTACACTTCCACCTGCGACGCTTTATCTGATGCGCGAAGCACAAATCGCAGCAATCAAAGGCATCGTGATTGCTGTTGCAGACTTGGGAGTGATTCACACGATGACCAGGTGTGCGGCGCTGCTTAAAACAGTGTGGTTGTGGTTTGGACAACGAGAGTTGCTGGGTAAACTTGATCGGGTGCTCGGATGGCTGTCTCCTATTATCTTCTCGACTCTTCATTTACGAATGGACGAGCGCCCAGCCCAGTGGCGTGAATTTCCTGTTTCGCCCGGACGTGCATATCTCTTAAAGGTCTGAAATGGCTCGTTCCCGATCTCGAAAAAATTCGACAAAATCCTCTTCAAACCGCACAGCCAACATCGGTTTTGAGGAGCAACGTTCGAAGCTTTCCGCGGGGGAGGGCGGATGAATACCGCGCCGAGAACGTTGCGCTGTTCCAGAGCTGGTTCGTGGATTTCGACCCCGGCTGAGGTTCAGAAACCCGAAGCCGACCCAGCGGCGCAGCAGCAATCCACGGTAGCAACAGGACCAGGAGAATGCGGTGACCTACACAAGCGGCTCAATTGAAGACCCAATCGTAAACCGTCACATCGTTGACATCTTGGAAGGCACTCGGCCTGCCTTCGACAAGCGCGACGACAAATATCTTCCTTGATTGCAATAGGCGATGAGCCTCAACGAATGCACTGTCGAAGACGCCGCCCTCGCATGGTTTGAAGACTTGGGTTATGCAATCAAGCACGGGCCGCATCTGGCACCCGGTGAGCAGGCGGCGGAGCGGAACCGGAGCACAGCGGAGATGGACGAAGTCAATTCGTTCGGCGACATGGTGCTGGTGACGCGATTGCGCGAGGCGATCCGGCGATTGAACCCGGTCATTCCCGAGGGGGCGCGGGAAGAAGCTCTCCGCAAGTTGCTACGGGTGGAAACGCCTTCGCTCACGCAGACAAACCGCGTCTTTCACCGGATGCTGCGTGATCGAATTGCTGAGCATGACGTCTTTCGAATCCAAGGTCGGTGCGATGAAACATCGCTCTCTAGCCCCAACGGGGCTCCATGCGAAAGCCCAGGGCAACGCCCTGGGAATGAGCCCTCAATCATTCCCAAGCCCTGAAAGGGCGGAATAGTATGCCGCAATCGCTCTCCCAAATCCTCGTCCATCTGATCTTCTCCACGAAGAACCGGGATGCGTGTTTGACGAACGATATTCGCGACGAACTTCACTCCTACATTGGCGGCATCGTTGAAAATCAAAAATGGAAGAGCTTGAAAAGAAGCAGGCAGAACTTAAAGCGCTCGAACTCAAAATCGCCGCTCTTCGTGCCAGCGATTTGGCTGCAGCAAAGAAGCACTCAACTGCCGAAAAGCTTCTTGGAAAGCTCGATAACCTTGAGCGCCATATTGAAGCGTTCCTTGCCGATGCAAAGGCGGATTTTGACGAGTTAAGTATTGCGGACGCCAACGTGGTCACTCTCAAGGTTGACCCCAAGCCGATCAACGCGTTGGTCAAAGCTCTGTTTTCAGAGCGTGCGGCTATTGCTCAAAGGCTTTCGCCCGAAACAGCGGATGGACCCGAGTTCAATCGCAAGGCGGTGGTAGCCGCGATTGACAGCGTCCAAGCGCAACTGAGCGCACCACAACAAGCCTACCAAGCATACCTGCAAGTATTGAAGGACTGGGATACAGGGAGGGCGAAGATCGTTGGCACGGACGACTCATTGAGCTCGATCAAATACCTGCAGAAGCAGTTGAGCGAATTGGATGGTCTCCCTGCGTATTTGAAGACGTTGAGGAAGCAACGGAATCGGAAGCTGCTCGAAATCTTCCGCGAGAAACAGAAGCTGCGGGCCTTTTACGAGACGTATTACGGTGCGGTTCAAAACTTCCTGAAGTTGCATCCTCTCGCGGCAAGCGAGCAGTTTCAGCTAACGTTCAATGTTTCTATGGCCGAGAGCGGGTTCTCGGAATCCTTTCTTGGCCGGCTCAACCGCCGAAAGATAGGCCCGTTCAAGGGGGACGAAGAGGGCGCGACCGAAATAAAGCGGCTACTCGACAATGCAAACTTTGACTCTGCTCGGAACGCTTCGGTTCACGAAGGCGCTGTTCGCCAAAATGGCTGAGCGTGATGGGAAGCCACTTTTGGTAAAGGACCAACTGCGGCAGGGTATATCTGTTCAAGAGATTTACGATTTCGTGTTCTCGCTTGGGTTTTTGTCCCCGATTTACAACCTCCGATGGGACGGCAAAGGTTTGGAGCAGCTGTCACCCGGCGAGCGCGGGAATCTTCTACTCATCTTTTACCTGCTCGTTGACCAAGAAGACATTCCGTTGGTCATCGACCAGCCAGAAGAGAATCTGGACAACCAGACCGTTTTTAAGACACTCGTGCCGTGCATCAAGGACGCCAAGAAGCGCCGCCAGATTGTAATGGTGACGCATAATCCCAACCTCGCCGTCGTCTGCGATGCTGAGCAAGTGATTTGCGCGGCAATGCAGAATTCGACGATCCCGTTTTGATTTCCTGCACCAATTCCGAAGGTGCGCAGGTTCTTGGATGCGCAATCAGCAAGTGAATGTGGTCAGCGACCGAACCAGCTTTGAGCAGAGTTCGCAGGGTGGCTACGGGATATTTTCGATCAGCCCCACCCATCGGCCCGCGTTGGAGGCGTACATCGCCAACCAGGCCGAGCATCACCGCAAGGTCACCTTCCAAGATGAATACCGCCGCTTGCTGATCAAATACGGCATCGAACTCGATGAGCGCTATGTGTGGGATTGACCATTGTTTCGCCCCTTCAGGGCTTGGAATGCTTTTTGCCATTCTACCCAGGGCGTTGCCCTGGGCTATCGCGTGGCGCCCCGATAGGGCTTTTAATCGGAAAAAGACAACCCGATGAGCGACGACCCGTTGCCCAATTCGGAAATCGTCTTCTACCAGACGGAATATGACCGCACGCGCATACGGTGCCGGTTCGACATTGAGACCGTATGGCTGTCGCTCAACCAAATGGCTGACCTGTTCCGGCGGGACAAGTCGGTCAGCTCCCGCCACATCAAGAATGCGTTTGCGGAAGGGGAGTTGAATCAAAGCGGACGAAAGGGCCTGGGGTTCGCGGAAGTTCGCCCGCTACTTGCCATTCTGGGCCTGATCTTATTTAAGGAGGACTCAAAGATACCCTTCAACGTATTGCGCTATCTACTGACAATCAGTCACTTGCTTATTTAATCGCAATCCGGAACTGCCAGTTCCCCGCTCAACGAATCCATGCTGCGGCCCCGCACTCCAAACCTCTTCTAATGGGAAAGAGAGATACCATGAGCCTAAACGAATCCACCGTCGAAGACGCCGCCCTCGAATGGTTCGGGGATCTGGGCTATGAAGTTAAGCGCGGGCCGGATCTGGCGCCCCGTGAGCAGGCGGCGGAGCGGAACGAACCGGAGCACAGCGGAGATGGACGAAGTCAATTCGTTCGGCGACGTGGTGCTGGTGGGGCGATTGCACGAGGCGATCCGGCGATTAAACCCTGCCATTCCTGAGGAGGCGCGCGAAGAAGCTTTCCGCAAGATGCTGCGGATGGCGACGCCTTCGCTTACGCAGACGAACCGCGGTTTTCACCGGATGCTGCGGGATGGTATTCCTGTTGAATGTGTTCAACAGGAACCCTCACCCCTGCCCTATCCCAGGGGCAAAGGGAGTGTGCAGTATCGTGGCGGGCTTGATTTTTCAGGACTGAAGAAGCGGGCGCGTGAGCTGCGAGAAAAAGATACCAAAGCGGAGGAGTTCCTGTGGGAGTTGCTGAGAAACCGGCAACTCGGGGATGCGAAGTTTCGACGCAATCATCAATTCGGTGACTACATCTGCGACTTTTACTGTCACGAGGCCAAGCTGGTCGTCGAATGCGATGGCGACGCCCACAACACCCAGAACGGCGGGAACTTGATCGGAAGCGTGACGTTTACCTGAGATCGCAGGGTTTGACCGTCCTTCGGTTCGAGAACGTTCGAGTGCTGAAAGACACGGAGTTTGTGTTGGAAGAAATCGCTTCCCATCTCCCCTCTACCTCTGGGAGAGGGGTCGGGGGTGAGGGTTTGCGGCGCTGGCAGATCATCCGTCTGATCGACTTCGACGATCCCGCCGCAAATGACTGGCTCGCGGTGAATCAGTTCACGGTGATCGAAGGACAGAACAACCGGCGGCCGGACATCGTGGTTTTCCTCAACGGCCTGCCGCTGGGACTGATCGAGCTGAAGAACGCGGCGGATGAAGACACGACGATCTGGAGCGCCTACGCGCAGGCACAGACCTACAAGGCAGAGATTCCCTCGTTGCTGCAATACAATGAAGTGCTGGTGGTGAGCGACGGCCTGCAGGCGCGAATCGGCTCGCTCACCGCGAAACAGGAGTGATTCAAAGTATGGCGTACGATCGGCGGCGAAACCGACTCGCCTGCAGGGACTTTGGAACTGGAAACTTTGATGCGCGGTGTCTTCGACAAGCAGCGCTTTCTCGAGTTGCTACAGCATTTCATCACGTTCGAGGATGATCCGGATAGCGGGGCGATCCACAAGATCATCGCGGGCTATCATCAGTTCCACGCGGTGAACGCCGCCGTGGAGGAAACGGTGCGTGCAAGCGGCATGGCGGAGAGCGCTGTGGTGCGCGAGGAGCCCGGGAGGTTCTGGGCAGGCCAGATGCAGGGTGGCCAGCCGGGCGACCGGCGTGCGGGTGTGATCTGGCACACGCAGGGCAGCGGAAACAGCTTTTCCATGCTCTTCTTTGCGGGACGCATCATTGCGTGTCCGGCGATGCGGAATCCGACGCTGATCGCGTTGACAGACCGGAACGATCTCGACGACCAACTCTTCGGCCAGTTCCAGCGTTGTCACGAACTGCTGCGGCAGACCCCGGTGCAGGCCGAGAGCCGGGAACGCTTGCGCGAGCTGCTACAGGTTGCCAGTGGCGGCGTCGTCTTCACGACGATCCAGAAATTTCTCCCGGAGAAGGGCGAGAAGATGGCGGCGCTGAGCCAGCGGCGGAATATCGTTGTGATCGCCGACGAAGCCCACCGCAGCCAATACGACCTCATCGATGGCCTCGCCCGGCACATGCGGGGCGCATTGCCGAACGCGACCTTTATCGGTTTCACGAGCACGCCAATTGAGAAGACCGACGCCAACACGCGCGCGATTTTTGGCGATTACATCAGTATTTACGACATCCAGCGTGCGGTGGCGGACAAGGCGACGGTGCCGATCTATTTCGAAAGCCGCATCGCGAAGCTCGCGCTGAATCAGCAGGAGCTGCCTGAGATCGACGCGGAGTTCGAGGAGATTATCCGGCAGTTGCCGGACGAGGAGCACGAAGCCAGAGCGGAAAAGCTCAAGACGAAGTGGGCTGCACTGGAAGCGCTGGTCGGCGATCCGAAACGCACCGCGCTCATCGCCGCGGACCTGGTGACGCATTTCGAGAAGCGGTTCGAAGCGATGGAAGGGAAGGCGATGATCGTCTGCATGAGCCGCCGCATTTGCGTCGACCTCTACGATGCCATCCTGAAGCTGCGTCCAGACTGGGCCAGCGCGAATGACGACGACAGCGAGGCAGAGAAGGCGAAGAGTTGCGTCGTGAAGGTGGTCATGACCGGCAGCGCCGAGGACGGCCCGGACTGGCAGCCGCACATTCGCAACAAAGAAAAGCGGCGGAAACTGGCGAACCGATTTAAGGACAGTAAAGACCCGTTCCGCATCGTGATCGTGCGTGATATGTGGCTGACCGGTTTCGACGCGCCCTGCTTGCACACGATGTATGTAGACAAGCCGACGCAAGGCCATCGCTCGCGTGAACCGTGTCTTTCGCGACAAACCCGGCGGGCTGGTAGTTGATTATCTCGGTTGAGCGGATCAACTGAAGCACGCACTCGCCACCTATTGCGAGAGCGGTGGCCAGGGTGCGCCAACCTACGACACGAATCAGGCCATTGCCCTGATGCTGGAGAAGTATGAGATCGCATGCGGCATCATGCATGGATTCGATTGGTCGAAGTGGACTACGGGCAACAGTGGGCAGAAGCTCGCGCTCATCCCCGCCGGTCAGGAGCACGTCCTTCAGCAGGAAGACGGCAAGAAGCGTTTTATCCAGGTCGTGATGGAGCTATCCCGGGCCTTCGCTCTCTGCGCCGCGAGCGATGAAGCCACGGAGATCCGCGACGACGTTGCCTTCTTTCAGGCCGTTTCCGCCGCGCTCAGTAAACAGAGTACGAATCGGCGCAAGTCACCGGAAGAGATCGATGCCGCGGTGCGTCAGCTCGTTTCCAAAGCGATCACGACCGACGGCCAGGTGATCGACGTCTTCACCGCCGCCGGTCTCCCGAAGCCGGACATCAGTATCCTCGATGACCGTTTTCTCGCCGAAGTCCGGGGGCTGAAACATAAGAACGTTGCCGCGGAGCTACTGGAAAAGCTGCTC
Source organism: uncultured Verrucomicrobiae bacterium (assembly GCA_963805815.1). Lineage (GTDB taxonomy): Bacteria > Verrucomicrobiota > Verrucomicrobiia > Chthoniobacterales > Chthoniobacteraceae > CAWDWA01. The sequence goes on along the minus strand of CAWDWA010000023.1, from coordinate 754,973 downwards.
AAGGACGAACTCAAGGTCCGTGCCAAGCGCAATCTCGTCCAGAGCCAGCTTTTCAGTGAGAAGCTCAAGAAGACCCTGAACGCCTACCACAATCGCGCCATCACCACGCAGGAGGTGATTGAAGAACTCATCAAGCTGGCAAAGGAACTCGACGGCGCGACTAAACGCGGTGAAGACCTCGGCCTCACAGATGACGAGGTTGCATTTTACGATGCCCTCGCTGCCAACGAGAGTGCCGTCCAGGCAATGGGCGACGACAAGCTGAAGGTTATTGCCGCTGAATTGATCACGCAGGTACGAAAAAGCGTCACGATCGATTGGACGCTTCGGCAGAGTGCGCGCGCGAAGATCCGTGTGATGGTAAAGCGGATTCTCAATAAATACGGATATCCGCCCGATTTGCGGGAGGAGGCGGTCAAGACCGTCCTCGCGCAGGCCGAGCTACTTTGTGCTGACTGGGCCGAGATGTAGTCGCTTTTTAACATCACGCGTTGCCGGTCTGCATTCTTAAGTCGGCATACGGGGTGCTCAATACTTTTCGATTATATGGCCCGAAGGAGTAGCAGCCTCATCGACGATCTCATTCTTGCGCCGTGGTGGATCAGCGCAGCCCTGGCGCCGATCGCTTATTTCGTTTTCGCCGCAGTGATTCCGGGAGCCGTTGGACACACCGGCGCCTCTGGCATTGCTCCCGCGATGATGGCCACGTTGGCTTCTTCCGTCGCCCCGTATGCATTCTGGGGACTTCTTCTGATCTCCGCAGTTTCGGCGATTCGAGGTTGGGTATTGGGCAAGCAGTTTGACCGGCAGAAATCCGTGGAATCGCTGCGGAATCTGCCCTGGAAACAGTTCGAGGATCTGGTCGGAGAATATTTCCGTCGGAGCGGTTACGATGTTTCGGAAACCCTCGGTGGCGGCGCGGACGACGGAGTGGATCTCAAGCTCGGCGCGTATGGAACGACGACTCTGGTTCAGTGCAAACGGTGGAAGAACAAGAAGGTTGGGGTTCCAATCGTCCGGGAATTACTCGGAGCAATCACCGCTCATCGAGCCGACAACGGAATCGTTGTTACAACGACCGAATTCACAGAGGACGCAAGGGACTTTGCTCGAAAGCACGGCGTCCAGCTTATCGCTGGCAGTGAATTGCTCGACGCGATTCGGCCTCTTCAGCCCGCCGGACAATTAGCCGAGCCGCCAGCACTGGAATTCACTTTGGATGACCCGCCGCCATGTCCACGTTGCGGAGGCGAAATGGTCCGCAGAACGGCCAGGAAGGGTAGCAACGCGGGGAACCAATTCTGGGGCTGCCGCTCCTTTCCCCGCTGCCGCGGCACCGCCAAAATCGATTCCTGAGCGAGACAATCTGGCGTTCGCCATCTGAGAAGATCCCGAGAAAAGCAGACCCTCACCAAGAAATAATGAACATTAGACCCTCACTGTCATCGCGGCAGCCCTCTGGATTTCGTTCCTCATCCTGATTGCCATCGGATGTTCATCCCCGAATCTCCGAATTCTGTGCGTCGTTGCGGCACCTGACGGAATTCTCGCACTAGCCTCCACGGTCATTGTCGCCCGACGCTGGGAGAACGCGTAGAACCCGGCCGAGCCTCCGCTCCGCGCAAAGACTTCGGCCTTGCTCGCGCTCGCTCCCCATGTCGCCGGTCGCAGAGCACGCGGTCACATCGGTTCCGGCTCGAGGTGAACCGGATCACTTGCACATGCGAGGTGTCCTGTCGTTACAGGCGAAATTCCTGCTCGGCACGCTCGTAGGCCCACGCGGCCACACGTGAGGAAACATGGCTTCTGCCGGCAATCCGATCAGATTGGCCTGCGTGGCCAGACGGTCGCCATGAACAATGTTTCGCTCGATCCATCGATCCAGTGCTTCGACTGGGGCGAGATTGTCTCTCTTGTCGGCGTTGCAGCGCCTGCAGGCGAGAACGAAATTATGGGCCAGATCGTTGGGGTAAAGCGACCATGGAATGAAGTGGTCCAGTTCCTCGCTCCCGGTAATCATCCGTTGGCAATAAAAGCATTTTCCTTCCTGAATTTCCCGCAGGAGCGTCCTGATTCCGGGCCACTGATTGCGCTCACTGCCAACCATGAACTCCGCGAGATCCAGAGGCGCGCCGGTCGAGGTCGGATTCAATCTGCGAACCATTTCGAACCATTCCCGGCGCGAGAGCCTCAGGACGATTCCGTAGAACCGCCGAAAGCAATCCTGAACGCCTTTCCGAAGCACGATGGCTCCTTCTTCAAGACGGTTGGAGTAAAGTGCATCGATCTGTTTTCTGCCAACGGTCTGAAGCTTGAACAAAGGCATTTTCCCTACCTGACCGGCGACGGTTCGCACGAGGGACCTCCACCGCTTTCCGGACTGCTTCATTAAGCCCGGCGTCTTGAAATCCCTCCGTGCCTCTTCAAGCCTTGAAAGGATCGCGATGTTCCGCGGTCCGTTGTTCTGCCGGAGGAGGCCGCTGCTTCCGTCAGCGAAGTGAAACGGCGCGGCGTGGGGCCAGTAAATTTGAATCCGCGTCAGAGCACATGGAGGGATCCCTTCACATCCAGTTCCTTGCCGGGCGCGGATGGCACGCCAATGGATGGGGGAGGATGCGCCGCCAGGACATAGCCTGAAAATCAACCAGGGCACATCGGGCAGCCTTTTTGCCTTAATCAGTCGAATCACCTTTGGTGACCACACCTTCCCATGAACAGTTGGTTGCGGCGCTGCTGGAAACGCACGGGCGGACGTTCTCCGGCGAGTTGGGGATTAACCTGGAAAGCAACACGCCATCCCATCTTTTTCGCTGGCTGTGCGCTTCATTATTATTCAGCGCGCGCATCAGCAGCAAGATCGCAGTTAAAGCCGCGCAGGCTCTGGCCGACAACGGATGGATGACTCCGAAAAAAATGGCCGAAGCGACCTGGGCGGAGCGAACTCGCGTCCTCAACCAGTCCGGCTATGCGCGCTACGATGAGAAGACCTCGCGGATGCTTGGCGACGTCTCGGAGCTGTTGCTCGATCGGTATGGAGGCGACTTACGGAAGCTGCGCGAGGAGGCCGACCGCGATCCAGAACAAGAGCGAAAGATTCTGAAGGAGTTCAAGGGTATCGGAGACGTGGGTGCCGACATTTTTTTCCGGGAAGTGCAAATCGCGTGGACGGAAATTGCGCCGTTCGCCGACAAAGCCGCGCTGAAGTCGGCGCGCAAGCTGGGCCTGCCCGACGACGCGAAGTCGCTGGCGCAACTCGTACCGATGAAGGAATTGCCGACGCTTCTGGCGGCACTGGTGCGAAGTCTATTGGCCGGCGACCATGAGGCAATCATTGACGCCGCGGGGTGAGATGCGGGTTTGTGGGGAAAGCGGCATGCCGCCACTGACTTCCCTCGCACCTGCCTTTCGAAAAGGAGGACCAGATATTCAGAGATTTTCCATCGTGCCAGCGCCCACAGGTGGAAGCACGTCGTGCACCCCAGTCGCGTTCCGCTGACAACCTCTAATTCAGGAGAATCTCAAAATAGTTGAAGAAAGGATCTGATAAGTATTTCTGCATGCTCCCACACCCGAATTTTCCGTCATTTCCCATTCCGGGTGGATATTGCTTCACACTTTCAGCTCAAGCAGCACGCCGGTGCCCTGGAATGTTTTGTGGTCGATGATCACCCACCCTTCGCCGGTTTCCAGTGCGAGTTCGATGAACCCGGAAGAGATTTGACCGTCCGCATTCCACATCTGGAACGGTGTCTCGATCAGCATCGTTTTCGGTGAGAAAAGCTTCCCAATTTTCCCGGCGAATCGCGCAGCCGTGTCGAGCACGTCATCCGCGCGGATATACCCGTCAAGGCCGTAGCCACGCAGAACGCGCCCGGCCATGTCAAAACGGCCGGGATGCCCGGGGTTGAGCAATTCGGCGGCGAGAATCGTGTGCAGCGCATCGCCGAGATCCCGCTTGTCCAAGCTTTCCGCGATGGGCAGGCGGCGCGACGGTGGCGATCGCGCTACCGGGTAAGATCACGGGCGATCAGTAAAAAGGTGGACTGAACGCTTCCGAAGCCGCATTGCGGCGGACGAAGCCGTGTGTCCCGACGTCCCAGGGCTTCGCCAAGCGCATTCTCAACCGGTCTGAAGGCGGCGGCAACAGCTTCCTGATAGCTCATGGTAGCAGCATAGGAAATCACCACAACGAGTCCAAAGATTATGGACGTTGCCTGAGCCGGAGGCGAGCGTCCGTCCGTCGGGACTCCATGCCACGCAAATGCCGCTCTCCGACGTAAGAAAGTTTAACCCGGCTCACTGCAGATTGCTTCTATCGAAATAAATTCCGACTCCGGGGACTCTGATTACCACAACTTCGCGGAAGGCCAGAATTGATGCCGGGGGTCGAAAGTCTGTCTCGCGCACACAACCATCGTCACTGTCATTGTCGCCCGCATCACTCGCGAAAATTTGGAAGAAACCCACTTCAAATGAGACCCTTCAGAAACCATCGCTTCAGCATCGCGGTTGCTGCCATTCTCGTTGCGATCGCCGCATGGAGCCTACTCGCCAACAGATCCCCTGCCGCTCAGGCCAAAGTCGAAGTTCCCGCGAAGATCGACCACAGCGCTTGGGAACGGCTGCTGAGAAAATACGTTAACGAGCGCGGCCTCGTCGCCTATTCGAAGTGGAAGACGAGCGCTGAAGACCTGCGCATGCTCGACGCCTATCTTCACCAGTTCGAACCCACACTAAACAAAAGTGCGACCGGCGACGAAAAGGCCGCATCCCTGATCAACCTCTACAACGCGCTCACGGTGCGCTGGATCCTGCAGAATTATCCGACGGACAGCATCCAGGCGCTCCGGGATTCCTTCGGCGCGAGACGACATCTCGTCGGTGGACGCAAGGTTTCGCTCGACGACATCGAGCATGGAACTCTGCGTCCGGAGATTGGTTACCGCGCGCACGCCACGCTTGTCTGCGCCGCGCGAAGCTGCCCGCCGCTCCAGCGTTTCGCCTACACTGGCGGCAAACTCGATGCACAGATCGACGAGGCATTCCGCGAATGGCTCGCGCGCAATGACCTCAATCGTTTCGATCCGACGCGCCGCTCTGCCGATATTTCGAGCATCTTCAAGTGGTTCGCCGAGGATTTCCAGAAAGCTGGTGGTGTGAAAAAAGTCCTCGCCGGTTATGCACCGGAGTCGGTGCGCGGCTTTCTCGCCTCGGGTGACTACGAAATCGATTACCTGCCTTACAATTGGGGCCTCAACGACCAGGGCGGCAAAGGCAGGAGCTACTCGTTCGGCAGATTGATCTGGGACAATCTGGTGAACTTTTTCCGATAGGCACCAATTCCTTCGTCGTGAAGCTATTCTCGAAAACCTTCATTGTTATCGTTTGCGCCACATTGGCGGCGCTACTGCCGGCCTGCGCTGGGACAAAGAACGGTTTCGACCTGTCGAACACCACCGTGCCGGTAGAGGAAATCTTTTCAGGTGGGCCACCGCGGGATGGAATTCCTGCAATCGATGAACCACGCTTTGTCACGGCGGATCGCGCGGCGTATCTAGACGATTCGCATATCGTCATTGGCCTGAAGGTCAACGGCGACGCCCACGCCTACCCGCTGCGCATTCTCGTCTGGCACGAGATCGCAAATGATGTCATCGGCGGGAAGCCCGTGGTCGTTACTTTCTGTCCACAGCGGTGGCGTTCGAGCGAAACGTTGCAGGAAGAACGCTTACTTTTGGCGTCTCAGGTCTGCTCTACCAGAGCGATGTGCTCATGTATGACAGGCAGACGGAAAGCCTGTGGTCGCAGCTTGCGATGGAGTCGGTGAGTGGTTCGATGGCCGGCAAGAAGCTGGGCCTTCTGCCGGGTGAACACGTGACGTGGGCCGCCTGGCGCAGAGCGCATCCCAGGGGAAAGGTCCTCTCTACCGATACCGGTCATCGCCGCAAATATTCACAGACTCCTTACGCAGGATACGAGCGCTCCCCCACGACGATGTTTCCGACCCGATGGACGCGCCGGGAGCCGGGCAAGAAACAGTGGGTTGTGGGCGTGATTGTGAACAGTAAGGCCAAAGCTTACCCGATAGAGGCGCTCAAAGAGCAGCTGCAAATTCGGGATCGCATCGGTGGCGAGCGAATAATAGTCACTTACGACTACGCCGCCAGCAGCCCATCGGTTAAGCGAGAATCGAATGGAACGCCCGTGCCATTCACGATGGCATACTGGTTTGCCTGGCAGGCTCTTTATCCGAACACTGAGCTCTATCAGCCTTGAGAGCCGGTAATTTCCAGAATATCACAACATCACGATTCGTGATTCGTGAGCCTTTTCCGACCGTGGTCGGGCCATTGTGTAAGAGTGCGGGAATCCGTGAGAAAGTCGGTTGAGCGCTTGCTAAGCTGCATTGCGGCGGACGGAACCGGGTGTCCTGCCGATGAACTTCTTGAACGCACGATTAAATGCTGCTTCCGATTGGTAGCCTGACCTGTCGGCCAGTTCACCGATTGGAACGTCACTCTCCTTGAGCAAGGTGACGGCGACGTGCATTCGCCAACGCCGAACGTAGTGCATCGGCGGCTCACCGACCAGCGACATAAAGCGCGCCGCGAAGGCAGAGCGTGACATCCCGATCGCTGCAGCGAGAGTGCCGACGGTCCACGGCTGCAGGGGATCGCGATGCACCAGCGCGATGGCTTGGCCAACCTGCTTGTCCTGCAGAGCCCCCAACCAACCAGTTTTTGCCTTCGCATCGTGTTCCATCCACGAGCGGATCGCCTGAATTACAAGAATATCGGAGACACGTGTGATCACCGTGTCTCCTCCCGGACGCATCGCCTTTGCCTCCGCAGTCATGTAGCGGATGGCGCTCAAAATCCATTCGCTCTCCGGGCTGCTCGCTTCCATCGTGATGATCTTTGGCAGCATACTTACCACGCGCATCGCGGCAGGATGCTCGAATTGCACCGCACCGCAGACCATCGTCGTCCTCGCGCCGCCACCGCCGTGCCGAAGGACTTCGTAGCGCTCGCTCAACAGCTCACGAGGCAGATCGAATAACTTTGCAGCGGCCACTCCGGGCTCACTCCTCAACACATGTCCCCGCCCATGCGGCACGAGTGCAAAGTCGCCCGCCCGAAGCAATCGGCTCTCGGTTCCCGCCACCTCGACCCAACAGCTCCCCGTGGTCACCACATGAAACATGAGACAGTCTGGAACTTCTGGTAACTCGACTCCCCAGGGCGCCGTGAATTCGGAACGACAATAGAACGTCCCGCTCATGCGCAGGGAATGCAGCGCTTCGCCAAGCGGATCCTCAATCGGTCTGAAGGCCGCTGCAACGGCATCGTGATAGCTCATGGGAGCAGGATAGGGAATTACTACGTGAAGTCCATAGAGTTTGGACGATCGAGCAATATTAATGGACTAAGTGGCATTGTTAGTCCAGAACTCACGCACTAACGTAGACCCGATGAAAACAAACTCCATCACGAGAAACAGCGATACACGCAACGAAACCGCACTTGTTCTGGGAGGAACTGGCAAGACTGGACGCCGCATCGTGGAGCGACTCCTGGCGCGGCAACTCCGGGTTCGGATTGGCTCTCGTTCAACCGCGCCCTCCTTCGACTGGACAGAGCGCTCCACGTGGAACACGGCGCTTCAAAATGTCGCTTCGGTCTACATCTCCTATTCCCCGGACCTCGCTGCGCCCGGAGCCCCGGAGGCTATTCAGCATCTCGTCCGGCTGGCGTTGCAAAACGGCGTCCGAAAGCTGGTACTTCTGTCCGGCCGTGGGGAGAAGGAAGCGCAACGTTGCGAGGGGATCGTGCGTGCTTCCGGGATCGACTGGACGATCCTTCGTTGCAGCTGGTTCAACCACAACTTTTCCGAAAGCTTTCTGTGCGACATGGTGCGAAGCAGTGTAGTCGCGCTTCCCTCGGGAGACATTCCGGAGCCGTTTGTCGACGTCGAAGATATCGCAGATGTTGCTGTCGCCGCGCTGACAGAAGACCGGCACTCCGGTCAACTCTACGAATTGACCGGACCCGCCATGCTGACCTTTCCCGAAGCGGTCTCTGAGATTGCGAAGGCGATGGGGCGGGATATCCGGTACCAGCAGATCTCCCGGGAAGAATTCGTCTCTGGACTCGCGGCCAATGAAATTCCCAATGATCTGATCGCGCTTCTGGATTACCTCTTCAGCAATGTCCTCGATGGTCGAAACGCATATCTCGGCGACGGGTTGCAGCGCGCGCTGCGGAGGGAGCCCAGGGACTTCGCCTCCTACGCGCGCAAAGTGGCCAAAGAGGGTCGCTGGAGCCTGGCGAAGGAGATGGTTCCTGCACGATGACCAGAAAACCGAAGGGATGAATTCGGCAGTTGTGTCGAATTCATCCCCGGTTTCTTATTCATTCTCCCACCCACTCCAAGATCACAACAGTGAATAACCTGTTCTTTTTCTCAATTCTCCTGGCCGTACTTGGCAGCGGCCTTATGTCGGGCCTCTTCTTTACCTTTTCAAATTTCGTCATGAAAGCGCTGGCCACACTTCCGGCGAACTACGGAATTGCGGCGATGCAATCGATCAACGTGACGATCATCAACCCCTGGTTCCTGACGGTCTTCCTGGGCACTGCGGTTTGCAGCCTTGTATCGGCAGTTCTCGCGATCCTGAACTGGGATCAACCGGGGGTCGCCTGGGCCCTTGCAGGAGCTGTTCTGTACCTGGTCGGTTGCATGGTCGTCACGATCGGCTTCAACGTCCCACTCAATGACCGGCTCGCGGCGATCGACCCTGAGGACTCAAGGAACTTCATCGTATGGAAAGAGTATCTAGCAAAGTGGATGCCTTGGAATCACGTTCGGACCGCCGCGACTTTGTCAGCGACAGCCACATTCGTCATTGCCCTGTGTAAATTGAAAGCGGCTTGATGTGCTGCTGCTCTGGCTACGAGGTGGTCTGTCTTCTCTGAATATCGATCACCATAATATTCCAGGCTCGAAGCAGAACTAGAAATACCCGTCCTGTCTTTGCCATTGCCCGCTCATTACCAGCTAACGCAACCACCACTCGACCAATAGATACTGGGGACTCTGCGTTGCTCAGATCAAGGTAGCCCGATGCCGCCACGACGCGCTCCGTCCGGACCATGTTGATTGTTAGATATAGTTTTCGTTTGTTCATCCACGAGTTTCAACAGCAATACGCGAATCGCGTTGCCGTTCCGATCACGAATGGCAATCGCAAGAATATAGGCCCCATGAATCGCGAGCACGAGAACCGCCGGGAACAGAAAAATGTAACTTCCTTCCTGAAGCTCAGGGGATCGCGATAGCCAATACATCATCAGAAAAGCTCCCATTCCCGCAATAAATAAACTGGAAATCCCAACCGCAATTAGCAGATGACGGCTGCGAAACATTTCGGTCTCGGTTTTTCTTAGCTGGACCACCAGCTTCTTCTCGTCCGGTGTCAGTTCCATGGAATTCGTTGACGCAGTTGAAACATCTAATTGAGCAATTAGCAGCGAGCGGCGGGAGGTATCTCGCAAACGAAGGCAGCCTGAATCGCAAGATTTGACGTGGCCGCTTGCGCGGCGGGTGGCGGTGGCGCCAATTGCTGTGCGATTCGGGTCAAGGGTGGCATCACGGTCCGAAAGAAAGGGCGCAGTCGTTACGCTGCTTCCTTTACGAATGACACACTGAATGTCTATCAGGACGCGTCGCATTCGTCGATTCGAAATCGAGAGGAGCGCGACCCCCTCCTTCCCTTATTGAACAGTCTCTCAGATTCGGTGGGAGCGGCCGCTGCCCATCATGCTCACCCGCAACGTAATGCGCCAGGTGCTTGGGTTCCGCTTGGATGAGCGGTCGGCCGCCCGTGATTGAATCTTAAGATGGCAGAAGCAGCGAATAGCGGCCGAGGAAGGGGAAAGGGTTGCCGAGGAACGAGAGGTTTCGTCACGGCGCCCTTACGCAGGGTGTTCGGCGATCCAGTGCCTGGCAATTTGTTCCCGCCGACAGATCCAGACCGGGTCGTGACCTTGCACGTAATCGAGAAAGCGCGCCAGCGCCAACGTGCGCGCGGGATGACCACTGATCCGGCCGTGCAGCCCGACGCTCATTATCTTGGGACGTTGCGCGCCTTCCTGCCACAGCACGTCGAAGGCGTCCTTGAGCAGCCGGAAAAAGTCCTCTCCGAAAGATAAACCGTTTGGCAACAGATAGCGGGCGTCGTTGTTGACCAGCGTGTACGGGATCACCAGGTGTGGTGGCGATCCGGCGAGCCAATAAGGCAGGTCATCGTTGTAGGCGTCTGAGCTGTAGAGAAGCCCGCCTTCCTCGCGCAACAGACGGCGGGTATTCTGACTGACCCGCCCTGTGTACCAACCTATGGGGCGTTTGCCGCAGATTCGCTCAATGACCTCGATGGTGAGGCGGATATGGCGCCTCTCTTCGTCCTCGGGTATGTCGCGATAGTCCAGCCAACGATAGCCGTGGCCAGCGACCTCGTGCCCGGCAGCGCTGAGCGCATGACCGATCTCCGGGTTGAGTTCCAGTGCGCGGCCGACGGCGAAGGCCGTCAGCGGCAGGCCTCGGGCGCTGAAAAGCCCCAAGACGCGCCACACGCCGGCGCGCGATCCGTATTCATACATTCCTTCGGCGCTCAAGTCCCGTTCTTCCAAGCGAGCCGGGCGGCCCGGCAATTCGTGCAGATACGCCTCTGACCGCGCATCACCATTGAGGATACATGACTCCGCGCCCTCCTCGATGTTGAGTACGAACTGAACCGCGACCCGCGCCTCACCGGGCCATCGCGCATGGGGCGGGCAACCGCCGTAACCAACGAGGTCGCGCTCGGACATCAGACCAGCTTGGGAATTCCGCTGCATCGGCATTGCATAGTCTATTTGTTCTACGCTTTCCTAAGGCCACTCGCCACCACATTTGAGGAGGGCAGCCGGGGCTGACTGCTTCAATTTCCGGGAGCATTCGCGGCGAACGGTACGAGCCGTTGCTGTACTACGAACAGGCAATGTCCGAATTTCCACATCCAGCCGGGAAGTCATCTTACTGGCATTATTCACTACCATCTGAAACTTCTCGAACGTGTCAACGTCAAGCATGTGGCACGGTTGCCCGGGAGGCGCACCGCGATGATTCGAACTCGGTGCAGGTAAGCCGTTGCCCTCTATATGCTTGTTCACTGTTCGTTTGTCGTGACAGCCGGTCTACGGTTTTCAGCATCGTTGGGATTCGGTAGTCTCCCTTCATCGCCTGAATTAAATCTGCGGCGTCCTGATAGTCTATTCCAACCGCCGTGACAAAAAGTGGTCGTTTGCTCCTGCCCCTTAGAACTTCGACAGCATGCTTTGAATCCTTGAATCTGTTCTTAGCAACACCAATTACTGTCTTCCCCGAGGGAAGTTGTTCCGCGAGCCGCGCACCAAGTCCGGATTCCATATCAGCGGAAAGATGGCAATAGCCATCGATGATGTAACACGAAACGTCTTTTCGAATCTGCGAGATCACCGCGCATAGAGGCTCCAATTCCCGGAGGTAGAATTGTCCCGGAGCATAATCGTTGCACTGGCTTACGGAAACTGAATACGCAGCTGTCGATGTCTCAGTTGTCCAGCGCTCAAAAACGATGGCCGCAGCGCTGGCGGCAGAAGTCGAATAGTGGACATCAAGGCAAGCGATCATTACATTTCTCCACTGGACTGCCCCGCCGACAGAATCTCGTCAATTCACGCATTCATCCAATCATTAGGGCGTGTTTGTAAAATGGCTTTCGTTAAAGATCGCGAGGGATTTTTGCGCTGGGCGAGGCGCAACGAGCGTCGCTATTAAAGCGAAATAACGGCGCGAAGCGCAACGAAGGCCAGTGCAAAAAGCACCCTGAGATTGGCGGAATGTATTTTATAAACACGCCCTAAACGTCAGAACCTTGCGGAAAATAGGCTGAATCAACTTGTGACCTCCTTACGCGAAGATTCTTCCGCAATGGAGGTATCGCAAGCTCTGATTCAATCCGTTTCAAACAATGGCCGTAGCAGAAATTGGCGGTGGCCTGTTCTTATCGATCATCGTTTCTGGACAACACAAGCTACCAGCAGAGAAAAGTGAATTTGAGGAGCGCTTTCGCGATCTGGAGGACGCCTCTCGGAAGTCGATTTCATGGGAGGAGGCAAAGGCACGCCTTCCAGGTCTCACACTTGGCGAGCCGTCGCAGAAAGATCTGTCTTAAGAGACCGTCCATAAAGTAAGGAGGGGGCTTCCTTCCTACTTTTTGGACGGTCTCAAAGGATTGATGGCTTCAGAGTCTGCGAAACAGCAAGACTCAGTCGGATAGCGCCGCAATCCCGGGTATTCTTCTAGCTTTGTAAACCCGCATGAATACAGATCTGGTAATCGTATTAATTTTCGCGGGCGCCTGTATGCTGATGGGGCTAACCTCGTCAGTTCTCTACATTGTGGCCGGATTCCGGGCGAGCGTTGGCTGGGGAATTGCAAACCTGCTCCCGTTGGGCAGCCTGGTGTTCACGATCTGCCGCTGGGAAGCAGCGAAGGTACCCTTCCTCCTTTCGCTCATTTCGGGAATGCTGGCATTCGGCACGTTCACCGTCGCGGGCGCGAAGTTGAATCAAGGCATGCCAATTACTGCCGAGACATTCAAGCAGTTTGCGAAGTCGATGCGGTCGTTGGAATCATTGGAATCGCTCGAAGTAAGCGCCGATCCAACGGACGACCTCACCAAGCTGCGCGATCAGGAAGTGTTACTCGAGGAACAGATCGACTCAACGACCGCCGAATTGAAGGTCGCATATGCGGCTCTTCTCGAGAAACGCAACGCTTTGCCCCAGGGCAACGAGGAAGCGGTGCGGCAGTTTAATCAGGAAGCGGCAGCGTATTCAGAGCGGAAGCGGCAGCTTGCGGAAAGCCGAGCCGAACTCAAACAGCTTCGTCAGTCCATTCTTGAAGCAGTAGAGAAACGCGCCGCCAGCGGAGTACCCAAGGCCGCTGTAGCGAAGCACACCCCAGAGATCACCGTATACAGCACGTCTTGGTGCAAACCGTGCAAGATGGCAAAGGCGCACCTGAAAAAGCGCGGCGTTGCGTTCAAGGAAATCGACGTGGAAAAGTCGCCCGAGGGCGCCGCGGAATTTCGGAAGTTGGGGGGTGGGGGAGTCCCGCTCATCGTCATCAACGGGGAGAAAATCCGCGGCTTCAACGCCCAACAAATCGATGCCCTGCTGGAACAGAGTTGAACGCGCTGTTCCAAATTCGGCACGGGTCAAGGTCAGCCCGACGAGAGGAGCGCCTGGTAAGCCTCCAGTGCCTCGAGGTGGTCGCGGTCGGCCCGGAGGCCGACGTGTCCGTCGGGCCGGACGACCAGAAGCGTGACTTCGCCTATGCCCAACTGTTCGGTTGCAGTCGTCGCAATTCGTAAGCACACGTTCCCGTCGTCTGAGCGGACCGTGATTACGACGGTCTCTTCGATAAGCGACGCGTTGCGGCGATCCCGGATGGAGCGGTCGAGTTCTGCGAGCCTGTCACCGTGCACTGACAAATCACCGATGATCAGCGCGGTGTGGCCAGCGCGGTGGGCCAACTCGTGCAGACGGCGGGCCTTGCCGCCGGCGGGGTTGATTTCGATGGTATCGGGCAGCCGTTGGCCCGGCGCAAGCGCCTCGTGCTGATCGCCCATGACAATCGGAGAGCTACAGTAATCGACGTCGAGCTCCGCCTCGGCGACTGACTCGTGGTGCCGCGAGTTCGGATCAACAAACATCGCTCGAAGCGTTTCATCGCGGGCGCGTCGCTCGGCCGGGTCTTTCACGCTTTGGGCACGCTCGACCGCATCGCCCGAGGCGATGATCATCTCCGCCACCGGTCGTCTTTCCGCTTCGTAACTGTCCAGCAGGGCGGCCGAACAGTGCCCCTGGCAAACGAGCGCCAGCTTCCAGGCGAGGTTGAACGCATCCTGGAGACCGCTGTTCATTCCGTGGCCCTGAGCGGGCGAGCAGACATGCGCCGCATCCCCCGCCAGTAAGATACGACCGGACCGGTACCGCGTTGCGACCTTCGAGTGACAGTGGAAGCGTGTCGGGTTGGTGACGTCCTCGAGGCTAATCGTGGGTAAGTAGCGCTTGATCGTGGAAGCAGCGTCGGCCACTACGTCGGATTCGGGGGAACTCGGCCGCAGGTAGACACGCCATCGCCGCCGGGGGAGTGCAGTGAGGATCACCGGGATCTCATCGAAGTAGGCGTAGTTCGCCTCATACGAGTCTGGCCAGCCAACCAGGGTTGCATCGAACACAGCCCAGGGCTCAGCGAGATCGTGCCCGGTCATATCGATACCACTCAGCTTCCGGGTCGAGCTTTGGTATCCGTCGCACCCGACCACCCAACGAACCGGCACTCGCTCCGTTGTGCCATCACGCTGGATGGTCGCGACGAGGCCGCCCTCGTGATTCTCCGCCTCGACGAGCTTCGAAGAGCGAATGACCTTTCCACCCTGCTGCTCAAGGTACTGGGCGAGAAACGACTCGGTCACCTCCTCCGAGATGCCAAGGTTGAATCCGTAGCGACTGCCGCAAATCGAGAGGTCGATCGCTCCGAGCACGCTGCCCGCGGAGTGAATTCGAGCCACGCGCTGCTTCACGCCCGCAGCCAGTAGGGGTTCGAGGATGCCCATTGACTCGAAGATCTCAAGCGAGCGTGGGTGCACCACTGTCGCCCGGTCCCAGTGCAGCGGCGCTGGATGGGCATCAATGACACGACACTCAACCCCGCGACGATTCAGTTCCGCAGCCAGAAGCAGCCCGGTTGGACCTGCACCCACCACGAGAACATTCAAATCAGCAACCATGTCGAATCATGATCGTATTTCCGGTCCGAAGAAGATGCCTCTCAGGTACCCTTTAAGATGTCTCGTTTAGTTCGGTAATAAAGTTTGCCATATATTTCGCCAATCCAATCGTTCATCACAGTAGCGAAGCCATTCGCTCGGTTCTTAATAGCTGTTCCGGCGCGCCAGCTGCCAACAGAGCGTGCTGGACAAAAAGGCGGCCAAAATCCAGTGTGTTTCAGAATTCGAAAGCCAAAGAACCCACTGCAGCCAACGAAGAGAGACTGATTCAAGATAGCGGAACACTTCACGAAATTAGGCATCCAAAGAGTCCCCCGCGGATTCACCCTCGACCACGGAAAATCGCAGGTTTCTATCATCGAGGCCATACGATGGACCAATCACCGGACTATGAATAAGAGGACTGGCGGAACTTGAGAGAAAAACTCGCTAACCTCCACTCTGACATTTTATGGAATAACAAGTTACAGAAGGTCAAGCGTACTCGCGAAGTCTCTTAGTCGTGTTCCCAGAGCAAATGGCCAGAGAAGGTTTAGGGCGTGTTCATAAAATACATTCCGCCAATCTCGCGGTGCTTTTTATACTGGCCTTCGTTGCGCCTCGCGCCGGTATTTCCTCAATAGCGACGCTCGTTGCGCCTCGCCCAGCAAAAAAATCCCTCGCGATCTTTAACGAAAGCCATTTCACAAACACGCCCTAGCATCAACGCCCGGCTTGACTTGCTGGCGATGCCCAGGCAAGCAATCCAGTCGTTAACACATGAAAGGTAACGCGCTTCCTATTCTGGTGATTCAGCTTCGCCCGGAAGACGCCACTTCCGACAACGAATATCAGGCCATACTCACCTATGGCGGCCTAAGGCCCGAGGAGACGCAACGGCTGCGCATTGAACGGACCGGCCTGCCGCCACTCAACCTCGACGAATATGCGGCGATCATCGTCGGGGGCAGCCCGTTCGACGTCAGCACGCCCGAGACCGAGAAGAGCGCCATCCAAAGGAAAATCGAGGGTGATTTCTGTGCGCTGTTCGACCGGGTCATTGGCCGAGACTTTCCGTTTCTCGGCGCGTGCTCCGGCAACGGGCTGCTCGGGCGCTATTGCGGGGCGGTCATTTCACGCAGGTTTGGCGAACCGGTCGGTGGCGTCGATCTAAAGGTCACCGAAGACGGCATGCACGATCCGCTGCTTAACGGATTTCCGCGCACCTTTCGCGCCCTTGCCGGTCACAAGGAGGCTTGTGACGCAACACCGCCCGGCGCCGTCCTGCTGACATCCAGCCCTTCTTGCCCCGTGCAGATGTTCCGCGTCGGCAGCAATGTCTACGCCACCCAATTTCACCCCGAGGGCGATTTTGAGGGCTTTTCGCTTCGAATCAACATTTATAAGAATCATGGCTACTTCCCGCCGGAGGACGCGGAACGGTTGATCGAAGCGGTCAAAGATGAAGCGACGCCCTACGCGCAGGAAATTCTGCGCCGGTTTGTCGCCCGCTACCGGCATTAGTTAACGGGAGCTGATCACTCCGCGAAGCGGTTCGCACATTGATGTTCATTTTGCCGACAGCAATTGCGCGTTTTGTTCCCTCATTCGTGGTGAAAGAGGCTTACCCTGCCGCCCCCAGTATTCGAACAAAGCGACCAGACTGTAAGCTCCTCGAATGGACCCGTCAGGAGACATGATCTGCCAGTCTTCAACCTCAGATACATGGACATTCCGCCGTCCGTCACTCCGAGCTTTCTCATCGACCGGTTCGTTCGCAAGAGAAACATTGAACTGACCGTCTTTGAGGAAGTGCACGTGTGCCCATATATGCTCGGTCAATCCGCGCGGAGTCTGAAGTGGGAACTTAACGAATGCCCCATCAATTCCTTTCTCAACGGATGTTCCAGACAAGCCAGAGCGCATGTTCTGATTCTGAGCGACTTACGTAAATTTTGTCTCATGTGTAGCCACTAATATATTTTCATATTTTTTCTTTTTTACCTTTACGTGTTTATCATGCATCGAATATACGTGCTCATAACTTGTATCTCGATCGCTCCATCACCCGCATTCGCGGCAAAACCTACCACCGCGTCCTCCTGCGCCAGTCGTATCGCGAACAGGGCAAGGTCAAGCATCGCACCATCGCCAATTTCTCGAAGTGCTCCCCGGAGGAAATCGAGGCCATCGCTCTCGCTCTCCAGCACAAGAAGGATCTCGCGGCGCTCCACGCTTCCGGGGACGCAGCGCCGCAGAAAATCGTCCTGCAGCAGGGACTCTCGGTCGGTGCCGTCGGTTTGCTTCACGCTCTGGCAGGCGAACTGGGCCTCGCCGCGGCTCTTGGCCCCTCACGGCAGGGAAAGCTCGCGCTCTGGCAGGTGATCGCGCGTGTCATCGACCAGGGCTCGCGCCTGAGCGCGGTGCGCCTCGCAGGCTCCCATGCCGCCTGCGACATCCTCGGTCTGGAGAGCTTCAACGAAGATGATCTCTACGCCAATCTCGACTGGCTCTGCGAACACCAGAGTGCTATCGAGGACCGGCTTTTCCGCCGACTCCATTCCGGCGCAAGGCCTGAGCTTTTCCTCTACGATGTGACCAGCAGTTACCTCGAAGGCCAGCACAACGAACTGGGCGCTTTCGGATACAACCGCGACGGCAAACGGGGCAAGAAGCAGATTGACTCGGCTGCGCCTTCGCCCTTCGGGCTGCCCTGCGGACAGTCTGTCTCGCTTCGCTCGGCTGTCATCGGCCTGCTGTGCGACGCAGCAGGCCGGGCGCTCTGCATCGAAGTGTTCGCGGGCAACACGCCCGACACGCGGACCTTCGCCTCCCAGATCGAGAAAGTCGCCGCCCGTTTCGGTGCCGCCCCGGTAAGTTTTGTCTGCGACAGGGGCATGATCAAGGGCCCTCAGATGCGACCTCGCGGAGCACGGATTCCATTACATTACCGCAATCACCAGGCCCCAGATCGAAAAGCTGCTCGCGGAGAAGGTCCTCGAGATGGAACTCTTCGACGAGCCACTCGCCGAAGTCCAAAGCGGGGACGTGCGCTACATCCTGCGGCGCAATCCGCAGCGTGCACAGGAACTGGAAGCCTCTCGCGCCAGCAAGTTGCGGAAGCTGCACGAGGAGGTGGCCGCCAGCAATGCCTACCTGGCCGGACATCCCCGCGTCGGGATCGAGGCGGCCCGGCGCCGGATCGTGGGACGCATCGCGAAGCTCAAAATGACCGGCTGGCTCGAAGCGCGTGGCAACAATCGGGAGGTCGAGTTGGTCATCGACGAGGAGGCGCTCCGGGAGGCGAGCAAGCTGGACGGGTGCTATGTCCTCAAAACCGATCTTCAGGAGGCGGTAGCCGGCAAGCAGATCGTCCATGCACGATACAAGGATCTGGCGAAAGTCGAGTGGGCGTTCCGCACAAGCAAGACGGTGGAACTGGAGATGCGTCCCATCCATGTCCGGCTCGACGAGCGCACGCGCGGCCATGCGCTGGTGGTAATGCTCGCCTACCGGCTGGTGGCCGAGTTGGCGCAGCGCTGGGCATCGCTCAACGAGACCGTGGAGGAGGCGATCGGAGAACTGAATACCCTATGCGCCCACGAGGTGTGGATAGAGGGAAACCTGCGCTGTGCGAAGATACCCCGGCCCCGGGACTCCGTAGCCCGGCTACTGGAGCTTGCGGGTGTCATTCTGCCGGAAGCTTTTCCCAGCAGGGGAACAAAAGTAGCCACCAGGAAGAATCTTGCGGGTGAGTTGGGCAGATTCCGCAATTTCGCCGATCAGGTCGTAGCGAACAGTAGACCGCAAGCTGCCCGTGTTGTATTGCGTTTTCTGCTCCTGAACGGTGAATCCCGACCTGGATTCAAGATCCTCGTGACCGAGACCGTCCCTCTGTTGACCTCTCTTGATCTGGAACTGGAGCTTGGCGATGCGTAGGTCGGAGTTGAGGGCCTTGGTTGCCTTCGCGATGAGTTCGTCGCTGTCGAATTCTACGGTATAGGCGGCCTTGCGATTGATCTTCTCCCAGAGTGCCTGGAACTCCTACTTGTTGAAGTTGTCGTTGAGGACGTTCTCCTTGGTCTTGCGGTTGTCGTCGATTTCGGGAAGCGCCGCCTGCGAATAGACGGCGTCGATGAGTTCAAAGATCGGCTTCGCGTGGGCCGCTAGTTCATCCGGGAGACTCGCGAGTGTCCCTTCGGCTTTGGCCTTGTGCTAGGTCTCGGTGATGCCGTCGCTGTCGTCCGTGTAGTCGTTCTTGAGGAGATATCGGTAGATCTGCTTGGACATCGTCGTATCGACGATGGTCTCGATCCCCTCGGCATTCTTGAGCCGTTTCCCGGTGAAGTATTTCTCGTCGGCCTTACGCGGGCGGGCAGACAGAGAATCGGAGATGTCCGATTGGAGCCCCCTGACGAAATCTTCGTAGGATTCGTTGGCGACGACCGTGAGGATGTTGACCTCGTGAGCGGTGGCGGGTTTGTCCATGCGCTCGCCGAACTGGTTCACGCAGAGGCGCATGCCGCGACCGACTTCCTGGCGTCTGGAGATGGTGTTGTCGCTGTGCTTGAGGGTGCAGATGACGAAGACGTTCGGATTGTCCCAGCCTTCCCGGAGAGCGGAGTGGGAGAAGATGAATCTTGTGTCTTCCTCGAAGGAGAGCAGCCGTTCCTTGTTCCTGAGGATGAGATCGTAGGCATCGACATCGTCGGCACGACCCGCTTCCTCGCCACGGCTTTTCACCGCCGGATTCGTGAGCTTGCCCTTCTTGTCGATGGAGAAATAGCCGTTGTGGGTGCGCGAGGCTTGGATCTTCTTGAGGTAGCGCTGGTAGGGGGAGTCTTCGAGTTCAAGTGCTTCGTTGAGCAGGTTGGTGTATTCCTCCTCGAAGATCTCTGCATATTCGCCGAGCTGCTGGTCGCCGTTCTTGTCGTAGAGCCGGTATTTGGCGACCTCGTCGATGAAGAAGAGGCTGAGGACCTTGATGCCCTGTGCGTGGAGGTGTTGCTCCTTCTCGAAATGGGCGCGGATGGTTTCCCGGATTTGGATGCGGCGCAGGGCGGCTTCGTTGATGTCGCCGAAGACATCTCCCGCGGAAATGACCTTGCCGTTGGTGAAGCTAACCGTGTCGTGGATCGCGTCGATATCGGCGACGACGTAGCCGCTGTATTGCTCCAGACCGTTCGAGAGTTCGTGGAGGTTGTCGTTCTTGGACACCTTGCGCAGCACACGCTTGATGCCGGAGTTGGTCTTGACCTCGAACTCGAGGCGAGCGACGGGCGCCTGTTTCGAAATGACGATGGTTTCGAGGTAAAGGTAGCTGTTTGTGCCATTGAGACCCCTTTGCGCGATGCCGTGGACGGAGATCTTCTTCACCAGCTTCTGGTTGTAGGCATCGCAGGGCTTTTGGTTTTGATTCATAGTTTTGCGCGAAGGAGGGCAAGAGCGGAGGCTGGATCGGCGGCGAGACGTTCTTTTTTGGCCGGTAGCCAGTCGTCGCTATTCTCGCCCGAAAGCAGTCGCAGGTTCACGCTGCGAAGCAGGGCGAGGTTCATCAGGGCGTTGCCGTGATGCAGACGCGTGCTGTCTTCTCCGAGCGAGGCGTCGCGCCGCCAGTGATTGCGGTTTTCCACGCCCGCCCAGTGCGATCGACTCAAATTGATCCAGCCCTCCGCCGTACGCTCCCCCGGTTCCTGGCTGCTGAGGTAATAGCGATCTTCCACGCTGGCCTTCCCGCTCTTTTTATCAGTACGCGTGCTGTGAATGTGTACCAGCGCCCGGCTGCTGCAGAAGCCGGTGGCCATCGGTGTGGTTTCGCAAAGGCTTACAGCGCGCTCTTCGATTCGTCCGTGCCCGCAAGTGGTCTGAACAAAAGGGGGGAGCAGTTCGTTGCACTGCGGGCGTATTGAAACAGTGTGGGCTGGTTGGCTTTGATGTGCAGAAAGTAGTCACCCCCTTTGTCTACGATAATTCGCGCCGTCTCTTTCTGGCAGTGCAGCGGATCGGTGGTGATGGTCCTGCCATCGAGCGAGGGCATGTCGGAGAGGAGTTTCTGCGCAACCTTCTGTTCACAGCGTTGCGTGTTTTCCTTCTGATCCATTACGGCCATCGCCACCGGCGAGCCGTCCTCGACATCGACCAGACTGACCATGCCGATGATGTCACGGATCATCTTGCCATCGAGGGCCAGCGCGCCCGGCAGACTGCCTGCCTGCTCGCAGAGCCAGTCGCTCAGAAGCGCGGCGAAAGGTTCGGGGTCCATGCGGGTAAGCACGTCGTAGAAGACGTCATAGCTGGGCACTTCGTAAAAGCGTCGCGTGCCCTTCCTGATCGGCAGCCGCAGTTCGGCGCGCTGATTGGGTTTAAGACGGTTGGCAAAGCGGGCAATTTCGGAGATCTGCCGCGCTCCGCACAAGAGCGCCATGGCGGTGATGGTCAGCACCGGGCCGATGCGGAAGCGGGTGTTTTTCGCCCTCGGATCTGGGGCCTGTCGCAACAACTCGAGCAGACTGCGGCGTTGCTTTTGATCGACGGGCAGCACCCCGTGGGCGGCAGCCACCATCGCGCCCGCGTGTTCGGGGGCCAGCGGCACCGCGCACGCCTTCTTCCGGGCGCCGGCTTCGAGCTCTTTGAGCCAGAGCCGCTTCGGGCGACCATTGGGAACAAAATAATCGGCCCGGTGCCGGCTGTTTCCATCGCTCATTCCCACCGGTTGCCATCCCCCGGCCTTGTAGCACGTGCCGGCGTAGGCTTCCGGATCGGTAAAACTTTCTGCCAGAAGCGGCCGATAGCCAAAGCGCTCCTGCCACTGTGCCGGCAGGGCCCGGCAGGCCGCGGCCAGCGCCTGGCTGGCCAGATTCGGTTCCCGGCCCTTATCGTGGGGCAGCAGATAGCGACGGTTCTGCACTACCAACTTGAGGCGTTCGGCTGCCAGAGCCGGGTTCCAGCCGATCCACTTCTCACGGTCCTTGAGCTTGAGGGCGGCCGGCCCCCAGACCAGAAGGGCGACCCATTGCTTGTCACGCACGACCACCTGGCGCAGGAAATCGCCCACAGAGGGCGCCCGTCCGAGGTAATGCTTCGCCGCCAGCAATTCGTCGAAGCGTTCCCGCTCCAACGCTGTAACGACCTCGACTTTCAGTGATTGATCGGCCCGTAAAAGGCCGCTCCCGGCTTCTAAATCATCGACAAGAGATTTCATCCCAAGCCCACCACAACCCAAAACCACCAAATTGTCTAGTCCCGATTTCCGATCCTCAGGTTCAACCAACTACAAAATCACTATCAAGAGCCCTGGCTGCTGAGGTAATAGCGATCTTCCACGCTGGCCTTCCCGCTCTTTTTATCAGTACGCGTGCTGTGAATGTGTACCAGCGCCCGGCTGCTGCAGAAGCCGGTGGCCATCGGTGTGGTTTCGCAAAGGCTTACAGCGCGCTCTTCGATTCGTCCGTGCCCGCAAGTGGTCTGAACAAAAGGGGGGAGCAGTTCGTTGCACTGCGGGCGTATTGAAACAGTGTGGGCTGGTTGGCTTTGATCTGCAGAAAGTAGTCACCCCCTTTGTCTACGATAATTCGCGCCGTCTCTTTCTGGCAGTGCAGCGGATCGGTGGTGATGGTCCTGCCATCGAGCGAGGGCATGTCGGAGAGGAGTTTCTGCGCAACCTTCTGTTCACAGCGTTGCGTGTTTTCCTTCTGATCCATTACGGCCATCGCCACCGGCGAGCCGTCCTCGACATCGACCAGACTGACCATGCCGATGATGTCACGGATCATCTTGCCATCGAGGGCCAGCGCGCCCGGCAGACTGCCTGCCTGCTCGCAGAGCCAGTCGCTCAGAAGCGCGGCGAAAGGTTCGGGGTCCATGCGGGTAAGCACGTCGTAGAAGACGTCATAGCTGGGCACTTCGTAAAAGCGTCGCGTGCCCTTCCTGATCGGCAGCCGCAGTTCGGCGCGCTGATTGGGTTTAAGACGGTTGGCAAAGCGGGCAATTTCGGAGATCTGCCGCGCTCCGCACAAGAGCGCCATGGCGGTGATGGTCAGCACCGGGCCGATGCGGAAGCGGGTGTTTTTCGCCCTCGGATCTGGGGCCTGTCGCAACAACTCGAGCAGACTGCGGCGTTGCTTTTGATCGACGGGCAGCACCCCGTGGGCGGCAGCCACCATCGCGCCCGCGTGTTCGGGGGCCAGCGGCACCGCGCACGCCTTCTTCCGGGCGCCGGCTTCGAGCTCTTTGAGCCAGAGCCGCTTCGGGCGACCATTGGGAACAAAATAATCGGCCCGGTGCCGGCTGTTTCCATCGCTCATTCCCACCGGTTGCCATCCCCCGGCCTTGTAGCACGTGCCGGCGTAGGCTTCCGGATCGGTAAAACTTTCTGCCAGAAGCGGCCGATAGCCAAAGCGCTCCTGCCACTGTGCCGGCAGGGCCCGGCAGGCCGCGGCCAGCGCCTGGCTGGCCAGATTCGGTTCCCGGCCCTTATCGTGGGGCAGCAGATAGCGACGGTTCTGCACTACCAACTTGAGGCGTTCGGCTGCCAGAGCCGGGTTCCAGCCGATCCACTTCTCACGGTCCTTGAGCTTGAGGGCGGCCGGCCCCCAGACCAGAAGGGCGACCCATTGCTTGTCACGCACGACCACCTGGCGCAGGAAATCGCCCACAGAGGGCGCCCGTCCGAGGTAATGCTTCGCCGCCAGCAATTCGTCGAAGCGTTCCCGCTCCAACGCTGTAACGACCTCGACTTTCAGTGATTGATCGGCCCGTAAAAGGCCGCTCCCGGCTTCTAAATCATCGACAAGAGATTTCATCCCAAGCCCACCACAACCCAAAACCACCAAATTGTCTAGTCCCGATTTCCGATCCTCAGGTTCAACCAACTACAAAATCACTATCAAGAGCCCTGGGTCTGGTAGGGCTTGTGGGTAAATTTAACTTTCATTCCTGATTCAGTCCTTTGGCCACTCCTCGAGAATCTCCTTTCCTTGGCCGTAGATGGCCAGAGAGTCCGGCGCCGCGATGGCGGAGGGGAATATCGCCAGATTGAACTCCTTCTTCCCCACTTCATTCATTGCCCTCGACGGGTAGCGGATTGCCGCTATCCGCTTCTGAACCGAGATGGCCTTTCCGAGTCGTTGGAGATCGAGCGTGCCCAGATAGAA
Source organism: uncultured Verrucomicrobiae bacterium (assembly GCA_963805815.1). GTDB lineage: Bacteria > Verrucomicrobiota > Verrucomicrobiia > Chthoniobacterales > Chthoniobacteraceae > CAWDWA01. Next base: position 730,964 of record CAWDWA010000023.1, on the reverse strand, counting down.
ACTAGAACGAAAATCCTCGTCGGGGATCCTGAATCGGCTTCTGAGATCCGGATCTTCGAGATCGACGATGCGTGTCGCCTGAAGCCGGCCGTGATAGGTCAGAGTCGGTTGGGTCGGGTCCTTGTCGTGCGCATCGTATTCGGCCTGGGCGGTCGTCTTCGTCTGGGAGAGGTAGATGCAATGCAACTCACTCGGGTTGCAGCGATTCGGCCTCCCGGACGTAAAGAGAAACGAAGGCTTCTCGCTGTCGCGGTACGAGAGGTAGGGCACGATCCTCGTAAGAAGATAGTCCACCGGATCGGGGGCTAGAGTGGAGAGCATCTCTCCGAATTCCTCAACACTGGGCATGGGCTATCAGGTGGGCTGTCCGGTCAGCGCGTCTTCGACCAGATCGGCGACCACCTCGGCGCGCCCCTCATTGATGAGGGAGCGCGGAGTCAGATCGTCCAGGTGGGGGTTGGGGGCTTCCAGCCATGCGAGAAACCGCTCTTGCGGCATCACCGCACGAAGCCGCAAGATCCGTTCGTAGGGCCTGAGCAATTCCTGCAGGCCCGAAGCATCGGGTGTCTTGTTCACCGTCGCCCGGAGTTTGCCAATCAGTTTTGCAAGACTGCCGGGCTTCATGCCTAGCTCCTGCGCCACCTTTCTCGCATCGAGACGGCCCGAGTCTTTGTTCAAGAGGCGCTCGCGCGTCTCCTGCACCTCCAGAGCAGAGGAGAGCGGATCTGGATGACGCGCGTCCATTTCGACCATGTACTTCGCCAGCGCCTCGTAAACGTTCGACTGAAGCGCTTCCTTCCCGATCGAGATCTCCACATTGGACACCACATCGAGGAAGAGCGTCCTCAAGACAGCGACCAACGCCTCCGGGCGCGTCCGTTTCGCCCCGGCGAGGGATAGCACAATCTTGCATGGGCGCTGTGTCGTCTGCAGACGTTTGCAAAGTTTCTCGACCGTCACTCGATGGTTCGTCAGATCCCTCGTGCCTCCGGCGGCAAGGACGATGATCGCCGGAAGGTGCTCCAATTCGGTGACTTCTTCTGCGGTGGCCCGTCGCGCATCGAACCCCTTGGCCCAGCGGGGGATCGTTCCGCGCAGATTGAATCCGGCGAAGCTCATCGGCACCGATGCTGTCATTGTATCCATGGCAAAGCAGTGTAATCCCTGCGTAAACCCGTTGTCAACTTTTCAACTTTCTAATCTACCGGTAGGTTTAGATCGCCTTCAGCTCGGTGTGGGGACTGAGGGCCTTGAAAATCTCCGCTCGCAGAGCCGCGCGGATATTTCCTCTCGAGCCCGCGGGAAAGCGCACTCCGACGCACCCTTTTGCGATGGCACGCAACAGGGGGGTCCAGCTCCGGCCTGCGGGCACAAGCTCTTGGAAGCCATCCCGTATATTGCCATTTGAAACATGGCGCCTCCGTGAGCAGCATCACCCTGCGTCAGACAAGCGTTCAATCACGCCTTGGTAGTCGATGTGAAACTGCCGGATGAGATGTGCCTCCAGAAATGGATTGTCGATCTGATGCCGGTCATTCCAGATAGAAATGAGACCGTCCTGAGCAAGCGATTCGAGAGTGCTCTTAACAGTGCCCGGACTGTCGATTTGTGCAACGTAACGCGCGACCTGCCCCGTTATTGGATGCCGACGGTCTTCATGCAGCATGGCGGCGATGGTAAGCATCAACATGCGCTTGTTGCGCCTGAGTTCTTTATCGATGATATCGAGGCTCGCTTCTTCCGCGCTAAGCGTGCGCGTGATGCTGAAATCGACAAGTTCGATGTCGATAACGGGTTCGCCAGACCGGGCCTTTGCGAGGGCAAAGGCGTCGCCAGGTACGCGCTGCACGTCTCCGGGAATGTCACGGGCGAATTGAAAGACAAATTCAAGGGCTTCGTCAGTGATACGGCATTCGTGAGCATCAAGCCGATTCCGAATCCACGTGCTGAATGTTTCGCGGTCGAGAGGCTGCAGGACGATCCGGCTGAGCTGCTTGTAGAAAGGTGATCTCGCGTCATTGGTCAATTTCTCGAGCGTGTAAGAATTGGACCCCGCAAAAAAATAGGCGACGTGATCGTGGTGCTGGGAAAGCGCGCGAATCCGCTCCGCGATCTGTCGTCCACCTTCGAATTCCATGAGAGTCTGGACCTCATCAAAGAATACCACCAGCGGCATGCGATCGTGGCCGATCCTTTCAATTATTCCAAAGAGCTGCTCCATGTCTGTCTCGTCGCTGCTTTCTTCCGTGTGACCGCGCACGTAGCCGAGAGCAGCGGAGAGTTTCGCCTCACGCTTCCTTATGGATTTCTTCGCCTTGCCAACTTCCCTTCCGGTAAAGCGCTCGAGAGCGCGACGGATCGCGTTTACGACTTTTTCCTCGCTGGTCAGCCCCTTGAGATCCACCAGCAAGAGCAGGTCTTCCGGCACAGTGCTCTTGACGAGGAGAGTCTTGCCGATCCGCCGCGGCCCCTCGATCAGGACCCTGCTGCCTTTCGCAATGTATTGCCTGAGTTCTTCAAGCTCGGATCGTTCCGCCGCGTAATGGGGATGGGGTACTGTGCCGAAAGGAAATTGCTCGAAAAGGTCACTGTAAGAAGCGTCGGCCATGGGAACTGAAAACCTACGAACGGAATTCGGCGATCAGCAATCGGAAATATCCGAACCGTAATCGGAAATATCCGATTTTTGTGTCAGCCACCGGGGGTCACATTGATCTAATGCAAAGCCCGGCTGAGATTTGCCTCAGGCGTCGCCAGCCCCAAATGAAAATTCATTGTCCATCATTGCCCACGCATGCTCTCGAACGCCAATGCGTTTCGATAAACTCCCGCGAAGTGCGCCAATGCGCCCGATCATGATCGTCACGGACGATAGCGCGCCACTCGATCCTCCAGGCAATCGTGTGAGACCGGTCCTCAGCCGAATCGATTCGAAACTGGCGAGACTGCGCTCATCATGCCGGAGCATTCCTGCTGAAAAGAAGATCTAAATGCTCACTCAAGAGTCATGACCCCAGATGCACCACCTTGCCCGTCATATCGTGGCTTCCAAATTTCCACCACCTTGAGTCGATGATCTTCCGGTCACAGCCGATGACGAGAGCTGCCAGGGGAAGTTGAACTTCGGCGGCGCCGCCGTGCGCGAGCGCCATGGGCACGAAACCGAACGCAGCAACGGCGTATATACGGCGATCTACGGCGCCACTGCACGGGGTCGGCGCCCAAAAGGCTAGACAGGTTTACTGAATGTCATCCCGGCGCGGGCGAAGCGGCCCAGTTCCGCCGTACCAAGGGCCGAAGCGGGGGTTAGCACGCCCGCCCGCGAAGGCGTCTTTGCGATTGGATCCGCCAGCAGGAGTGCCCCTTCAGCGATCATATTGGCAGTGGTGCGATAGCCCGGATGGCCTTGTCCTTCCAGCGATATGGATATGACGCCTCTGGCGCCACGTGCTTTTCCGTCCATTCCCCATTTCCACAGATCGAGATGGCTGAGGTCGGGGCCGTTCCCCGGCTTAGGGGCATTCTTGTCCAGGTAGTTTTTCATCATGCGGCGCGGCCATTCAAGGGATGTACTGATCGTCCAGCTCATGAAGCGAGCCAGTCCTGCCACCAAATAGGCCGTGATCACTTTTTTGAAACCCTTTCCACCGCCGCCCAGGCTCATCCGTTCCCTGTACCGGAAGCCGGTGCTGACAGGGGTCTGTTCTGCGCGCAATATGGAAAGGGTGCGATTGAAAATGGCAGGGTGCAGAAACGGTACAGGAAAGATGGGGATGGACCAGCGCTCCAAATCCTCGCGGCGGGGCCGCAGGCGGTAAGGCATGGCCCGGCGAATCTCGGCTCGAGTCGGGTCATCATTCGCATTCAGCGCGGTAGGGTCGGCCGACAGGCCGGAAAAATCTTTCTCCAGCAAGATGCGCATCGTCTCCGCCGTGCCGCCAGAAATCTTCTGGTTCAGGCCTTTTGCTTCTGCTGGTGTACTGATGGGCCGCGCCAGAAGATCAATTCTGGCGGGATCGGTGCCGAACTTCTCGCGATAAGCTTCCAGTAGGCGCAACGCCATCAAGTCGAAGGGGAGGGCTTCAAACCCCGCCACCGGCGCAATCTTTGCGCCAGATTTCACCGCCATGTCATGAAACCGGTCGATCAGGCAGCGCACGAAAATCAGCTCGCCCGTCAAATCGAGATAGTGGGTACCGCGCCTGGCGCAGGCTTCCACAATGCCTTCCGCCCGCTCGTAATAAGGTCCCGCCAGATTGGCGACAACCTTGCAGTTCTGCGCCAGCTTGTCGCAATCCGCCATCTGCATACAGTCGGCCAGCACATAGCCATCGGCCCCATGGGTGCCGACAAGTTTTCTGAGCGCATCTTCGCGGCGACCGGCCACGGCCCAGCGCTGTCCGGTTTCTTTTGCTCTATCCCTGAGATAGTTGCACACAAGTCGGCCCGTATAGCCGGTCGCGCCAAACACGATTACGTCAAATTCCCTGCTCATGGAGTTTCCTCTCGATATTCATCTAAGTTACATAAGCCAGGGCCTTTTCATAATTCTGCAACGCTTCAAACCAGCTCGCGCTGCTGCTCGTGCATCATCCCGGACGGGAGTGCTAACCGGGCAGACGGGCTGCCAACTATTGAGCAAAGCTGCAACGAGTGCTCCATTTTTCCATGAGCAATTTACCAGAAGCGATGGCGTGTGAGCTATGCGGCCGTCCGGACGCTATCAGATTCGGTGACCGGTTCGTTTGCCCGGAATGTTACGAGAATGCGGGTTCGTGTTGCCCGGAATTTGGAGGGGACGATCTCTGGGTGTTCGATGAGGAGGAAAGTTCCCGGGAACACGAATGCTCTGGAGAAAACCGTGAAAAAGACTTCCAACGGGGCAGCATCAGCCCTTAATACACCCTAGCGGTCTTAGTTGAGCCACTTTTCTCGAAATGCCGGCAAGCGCGCAGGTATCAACCACGGTGGAGACATCCTTGTAGGCCTCCGAAATCTCTTCATCTACGGTTCTTCGACTCTGGCCGCGGACGATAATTCCCCGCGCTTCCATCTCGCGGATGATGTTGCGACCCGCGGCGGCCTTCTTCGCTTTCACACGGCTCATTGCGCGGCCAGCGCCGTGGCAGGTGCTGCCGAACGTTTCTTCCATCGCCTTCCGGGTACCCGTGAGCACATACGAATAGCGGCCCATGTCGCCGGGAATGAGCACCGGCTGCCCAATCGTCCGGTATCCTGAAGGGATTTCGCTCCGGTCTCCGGCAAATGCGCGGGTCGCGCCCTTGCGATGCACGCACAACTGCCGTTCCCGGCCGTCCACCAGATGCGTCTCGACCTTCGCGATGTTATGCGCAACCTCATAAACGGTCTGCAAGCCGACCTCAGCAGCGCTCAGGCCGAGAACTTTCTCAAACGCCTTCCGGGTCCAATGCGCAATCACCTGGCGATTTGCAAACGCATAGTTGATCGCGCACCGCATCGCCCCGAAATACTTCTGCGCCTCCGGCGAAACGAGTGGCGCGCAGGCGAGCTGCCGGTCCGGAAGTACGATTCCGTATGTCTTCGCGGCTCGGTCCATCAGGCCAAGCGAATCGTCGCAGATCTGGTAGCCCAAACCTCGTGAGCCGCAATGGATGATCACCGTGACCTCATCGAGTTCGAGTCCGAGCACTCGTGCGGCTTCCGCATCGTAGATCTCCTGAACGTAGCCGACTTCAAGAAAATGATTGCCCGATCCGAGCGTGCCGAGCTGCTCGCGCCCACGTTCCCAAGCTCGTTTTGAGACTTCATCGGGTACGGCGTCCGCGATGCAACCATTCTCTTCGATTAGAGCCAGATCGGTCTCGCTTCCGAATCCCCGCTCCACCGCCCAGCCCGCTCCCTGCACAGCGACGCGTCGCAATTCCTTCGGCGATACACTAAGCGGTCCGGCCGCCCCCACGCCGGTCGGCACATCGCGAAATAGCTGATTCACCAGCTCCCGCAATCGAGGAACGACCTGCTCCCGGGTGAGTTTCGACGCAAGCAACCGCACGCCGCAATTGATGTCGTACCCGACACCTCCGGGCGAGATCACTCCCTCCTCCATATCGAACGCCGCCACGCCGCCAATCGGAAATCCATATCCCCAATGGATATCCGGCATCGCCAGAGACGCCTTCACGATGCCGGGAAGATGTGCCACGTTCGCAGCCTGTTTCAGGGCGTTGTCGCTGCGGATATCCTCCATCATCCTCTCCGTCGCGTAGACGCGCGCCGGTACTCGCATTCCCCCCGTTGGTGGAACCTCCCAGAGATAATCAGTCAGCTTCCTGATTTCTTGATTCACGGAATGCTCAGACATCAAAAATGATTCGTGCCTTCCAGCCTCCATCGTCGTGCGCCAGCTGCAGTTCGTGAAAAGTCACTGCCTTAATCTCGGTGTGGATGGTGTGGCGCTGCCTTTCGATCAGCTCACCTCCAATTTCGGCTTCCAACCGTCGGTCGCACAGAAAACGGACGTCGAAACTGGAGTATAGCCGGTGATTGGTTACGTGGCGGTAATTGAGCTCTGACAACCAGTGTACCAGAAGGCTGCCGCGATCATCCGCTTCCACCGCGACGCGCGTGACCTGCATCGGATGGACAGTGTCCATGTCGGTGATGACCGAAAACATTCCCCACGCGGCTCTGGCAAACAACTTCTCGAGCGTCGGCGCCCGCACGCAGATTCCAACGTCTGCTGTATGATCGATCGATTCCAACCATTCGGGGGCATCCTCAGGCGCATTCATTTCGGAGAAGTGTGCGCCGGGAGTTTGATGCACGCAACGCAGCGGTCGCGAGCAGTTGTCCCGGCGGCATGGAACAAACGGGAAAGCGCTCGATAAGGTAAACGCCACGAAAGTGTTATTACGTATCTCCTGCTTTTTCCTCTAGTCCGGAAGCAGCCGCTTCGATTGTGCGGCCGTGGAGGGGGTTCACGGGAGGGAGACCGAACCCACGCCGGATGCGTACGACTTTTCCGCGTTGAAGACCGTGGTCGAAATCGGCGGCGGGAATGGATCGCTTCTATCCGAAATACTCAAACGAAACCCTGCCATTCAAGGCTTAATCTTCGATCTGCCAGCCGTTGCGGAACGCACGCGATCCAGTCTCTCCGGATCGAGTTTGGCAGGCCGGATTCAGATTCAGGGAGGAAACTTCTTCACGGCGATTCCTGCTGGTGCGGACGCGTACGTGCTGCGCCATATTGTGGATGATGGGCTGGATCCGGACGCGGTGGCGATCCTGCGCAAATGTCGGGATGCGATGACGCCGGAAAGCAAGCTACTTGTAGTCGAAATGGTAATTCCACCCGGCAACGAGCATGGCTTTGGCAGATGGCTCGATCTCATGATGCTTCTGGTCGCCGGGCAGGAACGGACGGAGGAGGAATACGGGCGCTTGTTTGCGGCGGCGGGGGCTGACGTTGACCCGTGTGATTCCAACAGAGTCGGATGTCAGCATCGTCGAAGGGATGCGAGCACGTAACTCAATGCCTGAGTGCGGGATGAGTTCAGTTGCCGAGGTGAGTCTTCTTTCGTCGGAAGATTCGTTGTGCCGCCGCTGATGCTGATCGTAGGATACAGATTGCTAATTGCACATTTATGGACACAACATCATTCGAAAGGCTCCGGTTATGGGGTCGCAATGAAGCTCCTTCATTCTGGTTTCTCGGCACCCTTGTCCACGTCAAAGCCAGCTCTGCCGATACGAACGGAGCCTTCACGCTTATTGAGCAGTTGGCGCCCGCCGGATTCGGTCCTCCACTCCACGTCCACCATCTGGAAGACGAGTTGTTTTACCTTCTTCATGGGACACTGCGATTCCGCTGCGGGGACCGCGAATTTCGCATTAAATCAGGAGGAAGTGTTCTGCTTCCCAAAGGCATTCCGCATGCCTTCCGCGTAGAAGGGGAGACTCCCACGAGATTGCTGCAGTTCACGGCACCAGGGGGATTCGACGAATTTGTCGCCGAAATTTGCATTCCGGCACCGCAACCCACACTCCCTCCTCCGGGACCTCCTCCCGCTGGCTTACTTGATCGAGTTGCCGCCCTCGGTGAAAAATATAACTTTTCGGTTGTCGGCCCACCACTCTGAAGTGCTTTGCCCTGGAATCCAGAGCCGTCGCATCCTGAATTTTCGTTCCGGCACAGCGCGATCTTCCCTTGAAACCCTCAGTGCCGCCGAACGGGTTCAGGAAATTGCCGTCCACTTTTCCAGATCGAACGTGATCGGCGCCAAGGACAATTTTTGTAATTGGCCAGGCGCGGGGGTTGGGCACTGACAGGTTTTCTGATAGCTTCCCCGCCGTGAACGTTTCGAACCAAGCGCCGATGCGCTGGAACCTTGGAGTGCAGGGCGATCGCGAGCCTGCCCGGCGATTGTCGCGCGAGGTCGGGTTGCCTTTGTTTCTCTGTGATCTGCTGGTTCGCCGGGGGTTTAGATCGGTGGAGCTGGCTGAAGCATTTCTCAATCCGAAGCTCAAGTCACTCAGCGACCCCTTTCGCATGCCAAATATGGCGTCTGCCGTGACGCGGATTTTTCGCGCTCTGGACAACGGTGAGCGGATCGTGCTTTTCGGCGACTATGACGTCGATGGCGTTACATCCGTTGCGCTGCTCATGCGGATGTTGCGTGCCTATGGAGGAATGCCCGAGCCATTTCTTCCCACAAGAGCTGGCGAAGGATATGGACTTAGTCGTGAAGGACTCGACCGGTGTATTGACTCCCTACGCCCACAGCTGCTGATTGCCGTCGATTGCGGAACTACGTCTCTAAAAGAGATCGCGAGACTTCAATCATCGGGCGTGGATGTACTCGTCTTCGACCATCACGAGTGCGGAGAAGCGTTTCCGAATTGCCCCGTCGTGAATCCGAAACTCGGCAATGAAGGGCATTCACTTTGCAGCGGCGGACTCATATTCAAACTTTGTCATGCCATGCTGAAGCGGCGACCATTGGATAGCTTCGTTTTGCGCGAGCATCTGGATCTCGTGGCACTGGCAACCGTGGCGGACCTGGTGCCACTCGAGGGTGAGAATCGACTTCTGGTTCGAAAAGGTCTCCAACAGTTGGAGAACACCCGATGGGTAGGGCTTCGGGCCCTCATGGAGGTGGCCTCGGTTCGCGCCCCCATTTCCCCTTCCGACGTCGGATTCCGACTCGGTCCGCGTCTCAACGCGGCAGGCAGGCTTGGGACGGCTCAGGCAGCGCTGGACCTTCTTCTCACCGATGATCCGGTCCGTGCGCGTTCGCTGGCGAATCAGCTCAATGCGCAGAATGCGCATCGTCAGTGCGTGGACCGCCGGACGTGCTCGGAAGCTGAACGGATGCTTTCCGTGACGTTCGAACCCGATCGCGATGCGGCTGTTGTGGTCGGAGCGGAAGAGTGGCACCCGGGGGTGGTCGGCATTGTGGCTTCACGACTCTCGAGAGCCCATTGCCGGCCTGCAATCGTCGTCAGTTTCGACGAAGAGGGGATCGGAAAAGGCAGTGGCCGCAGTATCCCCGGCTATTCACTGGTCGACGCGCTTGGAACATGTGGAAGCCTTTTGGAGAGATTTGGCGGGCATGAAATGGCGGCGGGTCTAACCATTCGAAAAGATCAGTTCGAGGCGTTTCGCGAACGCTTTTTACGACACGCGCGCGCGAATCTTTCGGACGAAAATTTTGTTCCCTGCATCGATCTCGATTGCGAAGTCGCACTCGGAGATCTGACTTTCAAGTTGCTGCAGCATCACGAACTTTTACAACCGTTTGGAATTGGAAATCTGCAGCCGGTGTTTCTTTCCCGAAACGTGAAGCCCTTCAACGAGCCACGCATCATGAACGGCAAGCATCTGCGTCTTGTCCTCACCCAGCATGGTTTTCATAGCGAGGCGATCTATTTCAACGGAGCGGTCGACGCGCTGCCTCGTCCCCCGTGGGACATTGCGTTTCGCATCGAGCGCAATGAATTTCGGGGCGATGTGAGACTCCAAATTCAGATTCAGGCGATTCGCAGCTCGCAATCCTCAGATCCCTCCCATCCGGGCCGCTGAAACGGGCGGGCCTCGATTCAGAAAGTCTATTTTCGATACGCTCCCGGTTCCTCAACTGGTGCAGGTTCAGGGGGGCGCTTGAAATTCGGTTCCTGTATGCGCAACGGCGGCCGCCGCCTACAATTGTAGAGGACACGGTCGTGAGTCTCGCAACCCGCGGCGAGGTTGGCTGCGAATACGGCAAGTATTACGAAGCGAACGGATGAAGAACGCATGGAACGGGCCTTTGTTCGGGTCGGAGGAGCGAAACACCTTCAAAGTAGGAGGGTGCCCGAAAATTTTCGATAAGTTTCTGTCCCCGTGCTTATCATAACTTTCCGGCCGAACTCGAGCCGGGGCACTATCCTGCATGACCCTCGATACCCAGCTTCAGAGTCTGGACACCGTTGGCCCGAGACGCGCCAGATTGCTTGCGCGGATCGGACTGTCGACCGTTCGGGATCTGGTGCTTCATTATCCACGCCGGCATGAAGATCGGCGGCATTTTGATCGCTTCCCAACGCAAGAAAGCGACAATCCGGTGTGCCTGTATGGGGATGTGACCAAGGTTGTCGTGAAGCGACTCCGCGGCTGGCAGAAGCTGGTGGAAGTGACTCTCGAGGAAGAGGGAGGCAGCGCGCTTGGCGGCCATCTCATTTGCCGATGGTTCAACGCGCACTGGGTGCAGAAGAGCCTGGCCACCGGCCAAAAAGTCGTCGTTTACGGAAAACCGAAGCGGAGAGGCAAAACCGGGATCTGTATCGATCATCCGGAATTCGAGGTGGTGGAGGAGGACGCCGTTGTCTCGAACCATCTGGGTCGGATCGTACCGGTTTACAAGACGACCGAGGGCATGTCTGTGCGCCTGCTTCGAATTCTCATCGCCGATGTTCTTGCGCACTTGCCGCCTCAGGAGGATCTGCTGCCGGAAGGCATGGATACGCAGCGATTCGATCGTGCTTTGAGACAGATCCATTTTCCGGAGGACTGGGATCAACTTGAACTTGCCCGAAAACATCTAGTACTCAGCGAATTCTTCACCATGCAGTTAATCGTAGGGGGAAAGCGGGCCGAAACGAGTTCACGACATGGAAATGCTCATTGCGGGCCCGGAACTTTGATGCAGGCTTTTCAGGAGCGACTCCCGTTCCCATTAACGGGCGCTCAAAAAAGGGCTATCGGGCAAATCCATAAGGATCTCCAGGCCGAGCGACCCATGAATCGCCTTTTGCATGGCGACGTCGGTTCAGGCAAAACGTTTGTCGCTATTTCCGCCATGTTGTTGGCCGTCGAGGCGGGTTTTCAGGCGGCGCTCATGGCCCCGACCCAGGTGCTGGCTGAGCAGCATTTTCTCACGTTCCGCCACTGGCTCGAACCGCTGGGCATCCGTCTCGCCCTCCGGACCGGCGCGAGGAAAGAAGAGACGTCGCTGCCGCTGTTCGACCATGGATCGGAACCGCAGATCACTATCGGGACGCACGCGTTACTTTACGACGGCATAGAGTTTTCGCGTCTGGGCCTCGCGGTGATCGACGAACAGCATAAGTTCGGAGTGATGCAGCGCGCCCGGCTGATGGATCGGCCTGAGGCCCCCGATGTGCTGGTGATGACGGCGACGCCCATCCCGCGCACCCTAACCATGACACTTTATGGCGATCTGGATGTCTCCACGCTTGACGAACTTCCGGCGAATCGGGGACGGATTGTGACAGCGGTGCGAAACAGTTCGAAGATTCCGGAAGCGATAAAGTTCATCCGCGGCCATCTGGAAAAGGGACGCCAGGCATTCATTGTGTATCCTCTCATTGATGAATCGGAGAAGCTGGAGGTGAGGGCGGCGTCTAAAGAAATCGTGGCATGGTCGGAGCGATTCAGGCCGTGGCGCTGCGAACTGCTCCACGGGAGGATCGATCCCGCGGAGAAAGACGCCATTATGGAGCGATTTCGCAGCGGTCAGACACAGGTGCTCGTTGCTACGACCGTGATCGAAGTCGGTATTGATATTCCGAATGCCAACATCATGCTCGTCGAGAATGCAGAGCGGTTTGGACTGGCGCAGCTACACCAATTGCGTGGACGAATCGGGCGGGGAAGTTATACGTCCTATTGCATTCTCCTCACGAGTGCAGCTAATCCCGAGGCGATGGAAAAACTAAGAACACTGGAACGCAGCAGTGATGGATTCGAGATCGCAGAGGCCGATCTGCAGCTCCGTGGTCCCGGAGACCTGCTCGGCACGGCTCAAAGCGGCCTCCCGCCGCTGCGTCTCGGAAACTTGCTCACTGATGTCCAGTTGATGCAAAGAGCACGCCGGGAGGTATCCACAATTTTCGACTCGGATCCGATGCTGGTCCGTCCGGAACACAAGCGCTATCGCCTCATGATTCAGGAGACAAAACGGCTGGTTCTCTCACAGGTTAGCTGAGCATGGTCCTGATGTCCTCGTATTCCGTTTTTTCTCCATGAAGAAATTCATCTCATTCGTCATCCTTGTTTTCCTTTGCGTTGGCGCGCTCTATCAGTGGCGCGAGGGCTCGCTCTCGAGTCGCTCTAAGCACGCCCCTGAAAAATTTACGCCGGCCACCGAGGCACTCGTAAAATTGAAGGACGTCCAGCTCCTGGCTCAACTCGACCGGGAATACACCGATATCGTCGAAGCCGTGGTTCCTTCCGTCGTAAGCATCACTACATCCCGACGTGTGCAGGTTCCACGCATCATTGACCCACTCGAACAATTCTTCGGGCGCCCACACGGAAGCACGCCCCGGAGTATCGTACAAAGCGCTCTCGGCTCGGGAGTCATTGTTTCCGAGGAGGGCCACGTCGTTACGAACACGCATGTAATAGCCAACTACGACGAGATTCGAGTGCAACTTACGAACGGCCGCATCGAGCCGGCCACCGTCATTGGCGCCGACGTCAATTCGGACATTGCCCTCTTGAAGATCAACGCGAAAGGCATTGACCCGCTGCCTCTGGGCGATTCCGATGAAGTGAAGACCGGACAAATCGTCTTTGCGATCGGCAACCCATTCGGATTTCAGGAAACCGTAACCCAGGGAATCATAAGCGCCACCGGGCGCCGTATCCTCGAGGACAGTGGAAACGAATTTCTTCAGACGGATACAGCGATCAACCAGGGCAACTCAGGCGGCCCGCTTATTAACATTCGAGGAGAAATCATCGGCATCAACACCGCGATTTTTTCCGGCAGTGGATCTGGAAGTTGGATTGGCGTGAGTTTCGCCATTCCGTCAAACGTGGTCGCCCAAATCGTGGACAGTTTGATCTCAAAGGGGCGGGTCGTTCGTGGCTACCTGGGCATAGGAATACAGTCCATCACGCCGGAACTGGAAGAGGAATTCGGGCTCAAAAACACGGAGGGAGCATTAGTGAGCTTTGTCGAGCCCGACTCTCCCGCGGCAAAGGCGGGAATAAGACCCGGGGACGTTATCGAATCCCTGGATGAAAAGGAGGTGGCAGATGTTCACCAACTCAAAGCGCGAATCATGCAAATTAATCCCGGCAAATCCGTCAAGATTGGGATTATTCGGAACAGAGAAAAGCAAAAACTTACCGCGACGATCGCAGAGGCGGGGAATCCTGCCGCGACCGCAACTCCCCCGGCTGGTAATTCACGCTCCACCAACCGCGCCTTACGCGGCATTGAGCTGGTTCCGGACAATGCCCGCACGGCCGCAGAAGGAGATTCCCGAGGTGTCATTATCGCGCGGATCGACGAAAAGGCTCCCGCCGCGAGTCAACTAAGACGGGGGGACATTATTGAAGAAGTAAATCGACAACCGGTCTCTTCGGTAGCCGAATTCGAGAAATTGGCGCAAGAAATCCCTCCTGACCATAATGCGCTTCTCTCAATTCGCCGCGGCGACGTCCGAATGTTCGTTGTGATCCAGCCGTAAGTTCGTCGTGGCACCGATGCTCCGGCCGAAATCAGCCGGTGTCCGAAACAACCTTTGGCTCATTCGCTCGCATGCGTGGGGCGGCGACGCTTCCGCACGTCCAAATCAAGGTAATTTCGCTTTGCCTGAAGACACTGCATCAATCCTCTCCTCACGTGGGTGCGCGAACGGCGCAAGTGCCCGGGTCGCATCTGCAAGGTTAGAGCAGATTTGGACATCTGACCGCGCGATGCGTTTTCGTCGACGGCCCGATTCGTCCTCGCACCAAATTCCCACGAAGATCTTCACCCGGGGGAGACCAACCCGTATACGGCGTGCGAGGTGTGTGGCCGGAAGCACGGATCGCGAGCTCGCCACGCAGATGAAAACGAAATCCGGGTCCTTCTCAACGGTCTGGCTTACCAATTCCGACGCCAGCAGGTGCGCCGACAGAACCGCTACCCAGCAGTCTCGATCCCTCAGCAGGCGTGCAAGCAGATGACCCGCGAGCTCGTCCGAATTACGCGCAGCCGGCAGTATCAGGAAATGTTCTCCGCTGCGGGGCCCTTCCTCTTCGGGCGCAATCTCTTCGATGAGTCTGCGAATCATCTGTCCGATTTCCCGTCCTTGCACCCCATCGATCGCACCCTCGCTTGCGTCGTGGTCGACCCGAACTAGCGCCGGAAGCACTACTTCGTCGAACGTCTCGGTCAGCGTGCGTTCCTGCAGAGAATCCTCGAGGACATCCAGAGCCTCTTCTTCATTCAAAATGAGCAGTCGCTGGAAAAAACGGTCCGAATCGGCAATCGGAGGGCGATTGCCGAGCAGCACATCGAGAAATTCCAGACTCGGAATGTATCGTCCCAGCACAACCACGCAGACGGTGAGGGGAGTGGCTAGCAGCAGGCCCGCGGGCCCCCATAGCCATGTCCAGAAAATCGCCGAAACGATCACCGCCATTGGAGACAATCCTGTGCTCGCTCCGTAAAGCCACGGTTCCGCCACATTATTCGAAATGAGTTCCATCACGATGAAAAGTGCGATGGTAAGAACCGGCGCAATCCATCCGGGAGTGGCGGCCAGGGACAAAAAGACAGGAAATGCGGCCGCCAGCCACGGGCCAATATAGGGGATAAATCGCAGCACGATTGCGAGAAAGCCCCAAAGAAGCGCGTTCGGAATGCCGATAAAATACAGACCGATGCCAATCGGAATGCCATAAGTGACGTTGACGGTTAGTTGCGCCAGCAGGTATCTGCTTACCCGTTGCCCAGCATCATCAAGCGCCTGCATTGTGATATGAATGCGATTTTTCCCGAATAGATGCAGACAGCGATCCTTCAAGTCCTCGCGCCCGATCAACATGAAAACGACGAAAACGAAAACGATCGCTCCCGTGCCGATTGGAGCCAGGAGAGGCGTCGCAAATTGGGAGACTGTCGTGAAAGAAATCGAGGCATCGTCCACCACGCGAACGGGAATTGCCGTATCGGATTCAAGATTCTCGGCATCGCGAAGCGGCACTCTTTCCTTCGATCCCTCACTTAATCGTTTCGAAAGACTCTCGAATGTATCCCGGATCCTCGCGATGCGGCTATCCGGCGCACGCTCGATAGCGTCGAGTTTCTTCTCGATGTTCAACCGGTATTTTGGAAGCTCATCCGCAAGTTCCAGTAACTGCGTTGTGGCCAGATACCCCACACCGCCGATCGCGAGCGACGCGAGAAGACTCACGGTAACCACAGAAAAAATGCGCCCCGTTCCGAAGCGCTCTAGTCGGTACGCCAAAGGCGCCAACAAGAAGCTGAACAATATCGCCAGGACCAGCGGAAGGAGCACGTCCCTCGCAAAATAGAGCAACGCGATAATCAGAATTGCATTCAGTAACGTCACCCTTCTTCGGCCAATACCGGGAGGACGTTTCTCAGCGAATGAAGATTCAGAAGTGCTCACGAACGCAGTTCAGCGGCGAGGAGGAACAAAACACCCTCCCATGAAATCATTATACGCAGATCGCAGTTCTTTCGGCCGTTTGCGGATGCGGAACTGGACTGCCTGCCGATGCCTGGACGTGGGCACAATTCAAAGTTTCCGCTCTGAGACGTGGTTCGCTAGACGATCGAGGAAAACGGTCTGAGCCGGGTTGATCTTTTCGCGTGCGACCTCAAGCAGGAAGAATTCCGCGCGATCGACCTCAGGAAACGAACGGATCTGGCCGGAACGGGGTGGCCATTCGAGTTGGAAAAGGTTCGAGCGAAGCTGATAACCGCCCGGCAGATTCCCCTCGATAGCCCATGCATGAACCGTCTTGCCCCCTTTTTGTTTAATGCTTCCAAGTTCGAAGGCCAGGCCGGACGGTGGCTCAATTCCCAGTTCCTCCCGAAATTCGATCTGAGCACGCGCAAACAGATCTTCTCCGGCATCCGCCTCCCCCTTCGGTACACTCCACACCCCGGCGTCTTTCTTTGAGAAGAATGGTCCTCCAGGATGAACCAACAGGACTTCGAGCCGTTCATCACGCAACCGGAACACCAGCAGCCCCGCGCTCGTAAGGTTTCTTGGACCAGCCATCTTCTGATTCCATGTTGTAAGGAGATGGCACTTTCGGTCAATCCCTCGATGAATGCATTGCATCGAATTCGTGCGCGTCCAGCGGGCAGAGGAGACCGGACGGCGGATCGTGGAACTGGCAACCGGTTACGATGCGATGATAACTGCGCCTTTGGCCACGGCTGCCTTCTTCTCTGTCGCTGGTGTCCGGAGTTAAGATACCTGAAGAAAGCCGGATGCGTAAGTGACAGCACGTCCTCCGATACCGACGCGTTCTCCGCGATGCTCGCAAAAAAGCTCTCCGCCTCGTGGGGAAATTTGCAGCGCGCGAAGCTGAGAACGCCCCAATCGCTCCGCCCAGTATGGAATCAGTGTGCAATGGGCGGAGCCTGTTACCGGGTCCTCCGGAATGCCCGCCCGCGGAGCGAAGAATCGCGAGACAAAATCTGAATGCTCACCCGGCGCTGTCGCGATAATGCCGAGACAATCGAGACGGATAAGCGCAGTCATGTCGGGTTGAAGGCTTCGCACAGCTTGTTCAGTCTCGAAGACGGCCAGATAGTCGCGTGCTTTCGCGGTGACGGAAGGGCAAGCTCGAAGTCCCTCGCTCAGCCCTGGCGGTGTATCGCAGGCGATGGCGGTGCGCGCTGGAAAATCGAGCGTCAGAATATCTCTTTCGCGCGAGACGGTAAGCGCGCCGGAGCGTGTCTGGAAGCGAACGCGGAGCGCACTATAGCCGAGATGGCGAAAGATTACATGAGCGGACGCAAGAGTGGCATGGCCGCATAAATCCACCTCGAGAGAAGGGGTGAACCAACGTAAGTCAAAATACGAATCGCGCTGCACGATGAAAGCGGTCTCCGACAGGTTGTTCTCAGCCGCAATGGATTGGAGGAGTGCGTCCGGAAGCCAGCCTGCAAGCAAACAGACGCCGGCGGGGTTGCCGGAAAAGAGGCGGCTGGTGAACGCATCGACGTGATAATACGGAATGTTCATGGAAGTGGCCTGCGGATATCTTGGCTGCCTTCCCATTATGGAAAATATTAGCTTCGAGAAAGGCCTGATTCGTTCTTGAAGAGATGCGCGAATTGACTCGGATTGCCGTAACCCACTACAAGCGTCATCTGGTCGAGACTGCGCGACAAAGTTTTCAATATCTCAGAATACGTGCACGCGGCATCACAATGTTCGGAACCCGCGGTAGGGACCTTTGATTGGAGGACACCGAAGGGCCCTCTTCGCCATCCGACAATCTTTGCATTTGATACGATTCAGTCCGCTATCAAATCACGGCGAATTTCGGCCAGAGAGCGACAACCGCAAAGCGCCATCGCCAAGTCAAGTTCATTGCGCAGTAGTTCCAGCACGTTTTTCACGCCTGCCTCACCCCCAACAGCCAGTCCCCATAAAACCGGCCGGCCGACCTGCACGGCACGAGCCCCAAGCGCCAGCGCCTTGATTACGTCTGTGCCCCGGCGGATTCCGCCATCAATCAGAACCTCTGCGTCGTCCCCTACCGCCTCCATAACTTCGGGAAGGGCATCGATGGTCGGCCGAGCCGTATCAAGTTGTCGGCCACCGTGGTTCGAAACGATAACTCCGGCTGCTCCGCACCGCACTGCCTCGCGGGCGTCGTCGCCCCGCGAAACACCCTTGATAAGCACCGGCAGCTTACTGACACTCAGCAGCCACTCCAGGTCTTTCCACGTGAGATTGTCGTCGAGCAAACGCGCCACATAGGCAGCCAAACCGGACTGTCCACCAACAGCCGGTAACGCTCGTGACTCGGAATCCTCAAGATTCGCGATGGAAAGCCCATCGGGGAGGTGGAAGTGATTGCGGATGTCAACCTCACGCCGCCCCCACAACGGTGCATCGACGGTAAGCTCCACCGCAGTGTAACCCTCGCTCTCTGCTCGCTGCACCAGGGACCTTGTCACGCCACGGTCCTTGTATACGTACAACTGAAACCAGCGTGGCCCCCGGCTCTCCTTCGCGACGTCTTCCAGCCGCGTGTTCGAAAGGGAGCTCATAACGTAGACAACTCCAGCGTCGGCTGCAGCACGCGCTGTCGCCCGCTCTGCATCTGGGTGCGCCAGACCGTGAAACGCAGTCGGTGCGACCAGGATCGGCATGCTGACAGTCTGTCCGAGCACTTTGCATGTGAGGTTTCGTTGCCCAACGCCTGCCAACACCCGGTAGCGTAAGAATATGTCGTCGTACGCGCGGTGATTCGCGGAAAGTGTAATTTCATCCATTGCCCCGCTGGCGTAGTAATCATACGCCAGCGTCGACAGGCGTGATTTTGCCAACTTCTCATACTCGAACAGATTGACGATCGTTTCCATGACCCCTTCTATCGAGTCGTCCGGCTCAGAACAACCAAAGCCATGAGCCCGGACTGAACTCTATGACTGCGGCGCTTTCTAATGGGGGAAGAAAGCAGCGCGACGTGATCGCGGCTATCGCTTCGGTTTGAGACAGGCGCCGTTGGTGCGGATAACCTCGGAGTACCAGTCGAAGGACCTTTTCTTGAAGCGAGCGAGCGTTCCGGCGCCGTCGTCGTCGCGATCGACATAGATGAACCCGTAGCGCTTGCTCATCTGGGCTGTGGTTGCGCTGACGAGATCGATGCAGCCCCATGACGTGTAGCCCAGGACCGGAACTCCGTCCTTTAAAGCCTCACCGAGCTGGACCAGGTGGTCGTTCATGTAGTCGATGCGGTAGTCGTCGAGCACGGTTCTGACTCCGTCGACCTCGACAAGCTTGTCGCGGGCGCCCAGCCCGTTTTCCACGACGAACAGGGGCTTCTGCCAGCGATCCCAGAACTGGTTGAGTACGATCCGCAGGCCCGCGGGGTCGATCTGCCAGCCCCAGTCGCTGGCCTTCAGCATCGGATTCGGAACTCCGCCAAGAATGTTGCCGATGCCCTTAACCTTCCGCGCAGGGTCGGCCGTCTCGCAGATGCTCATGTAGTAGCTGAACGATACGAAGTCGACCGTGTTGGCTAGAACGTTGCGATCCTCGTCCGTAATATCCAGCTCGATATTATTCTCGCGGAAGTACCGCAGCATGTAACCGGGGTAACTCCCGCGGGCGTGGACATCTCCGAAAAACAAGTTCTGGTGATCGGTCTCCATAACCGCGACAACGTCGGCCGGATCGGGCGTCAGCGGATAGGTCGGCATTGCCAGAATCATGCAGCCGACCTTCGCGCCGGGCATCATCTCGTGGGCGATCTTCGTGGCCAGTGCGCTGGCGACGAGCTCATGGTGGACCGCCTGATAGAGGTCGCTCTTAGACAGCTCCTCCCTGGGGGCATTGATGCCGCCGCTCATGAAGGGCTCGTGCAGCACCGAGTTGATCTCGTTGAACGTTAACCAGTATTTCACCTTGCCGCCGTACCGGTCAAACAGGACCCGGACGTACCGCTCGTAAAAGCCGATCAGGCTACGGCTGACCCAGCCGTTATTGTTCTCAGCCAGAGCCAGGGGGGTCTCGTAGTGTGAGATCGTCACCAGAGGCTCGATGCCATGTTTGGCCAGTTCATCGAACACGGCGTCGTAGAAGGCGAGACCCTCTTCGTTGGGGACTTCTTCGTCGCCGTTGGGGAAGATCCGACTCCACGCGATCGACATCCGGAAAACCGAGAAACCCATCTCGGCAAAGAGTGCGATGTCTTCAGCGTAACGGTGGTAAAAGTCAATGCCGACGAGCTTGAGATTCTCAGAAGTCGGCCGCTCGGTCCTCGGGGCCATGATGCCTCGCGGCATTACGTCCTGGATTGACAGCCCCTTGCCGCCTTCGTTGTAGGCGCCCTCGAGTTGGTTGGCGGCCGTCGCCCCACCCCA
Source organism: uncultured Verrucomicrobiae bacterium (assembly GCA_963805815.1). GTDB lineage: Bacteria > Verrucomicrobiota > Verrucomicrobiia > Chthoniobacterales > Chthoniobacteraceae > CAWDWA01. The sequence continues at coordinate 710,619 of CAWDWA010000023.1, read as the reverse complement.
CAGGAAGTCGGTCGGGAACGGCGTGACAAGGGAGTTACTTCGAAGAGATTGCTCTTTCGGACCCGGCGTCGATGCGGCGACAGGCTCCGGGGTCGGAGGTTCAGCGGAAGGAGGGGGTTCCGGCGAGTTCATTACCCGATTCTATCCGCAGATCCGATGGAAGGGAAACCTTTCATCCTTCGGCTCCGTTGCTCAAAATCCGAGGCTCCCCAATGATACAGCTACTGCTGCCGCTGCCGCTCGCTACCCTTCTGTTGGCCGGTTGCGACCCTCCCAACAAGTGCGCCGAAGAATCCGTCGCGAACTCGAAGCCAGAAAGCGCTCAGCACGGTATTGCCACTTTCCATGCTGACCAGTGGATCGAACGAAAGGCCGCCAACGGCGAGATCTACCAGGCGAAAGACCGGACAGCAGCTCATCGGACGCCGCCGGTTTTTATTCACCCGGCGGCAGGCGGTGATTGCGTTGGCGACAATCCCGACAATTGATGAACAGATGACCCGGCATACGAAGGATGACACTACGACAACGCCGCGTTCGCTTCTGCGAGACATCAACCTGCACGTCGTATTTGCCGTCACTCTGATGGCTGTCTTGGGTGTGGCGAGCATCACGCCAGCGTTTCCGGCCGTCATTCGACATTTTCAGATCTCCGGCCATGCCGTCGGGTGGTTAATCACCTCCTTCACGCTGCCGGGTGTTTTCCTCACTCCGGTGCTGGGCGTGATGGCCGATCGGTGGGGAAGAAAACGCATCCTTGTGCCCTCGCTCCTGCTTTTTGGGTTGGCTGGTGGAGCGTGCGCTCTTGTCGACTCGTTCGATCTACTCGTCGAGTTGCGTTTCGCGCAGGGCGTGGGCGCGGCGGCACTCGGGTCCCTCAACGTGACCATCATCGGCGATCTTTATGCCGGCCGGGAGCGGGGCGCCGCGATGGGATACAATGCAAGCGTTCTGAGCGTGGGCACTGCGGCGTATCCGCTTGTGGGCGGAGCTCTGGCGCTGCTCGGATGGCGGCTCCCCTTTATTCTCCCGCTCTTTGCCATTCCTGTCGGCCTGTTTGTCCTGGTGCGACTGCGCAACCCGGAACCGCGAATGATTGAGGGTCTGCGCAGCTACTTCGGCGGCGTTCTATCCCACGTGAACCGTCGCGTGCTTGGCTTGTTTTTCGTCAGTGTCGCGACCTTTATTCTGCTTTACGGTTCTTTCCTCACATTTCTTCCGATCCTTATTTCAGACCGATTCGGCATGTCGTCATTCGTGATCGGGCTGATCCTGTCGAGCATGTCGGTAACAACCGCGGCAACCGCGTCGCAACTGGGCAAACTACTGCAATTGTTCGATGAGGGTACGCTGATCGCCAGCTCCTTTCTCTTTTACGCCGGATCGCTGTTACTGGTTCCGCTCATGCCCGGTGTCTGGTTCCTGTTCATCCCCTCTGTGTTGTTCGGCGTGGCGCAGGGCATGAATCTGCCCAGCATCCTGACGCTTCTCTCCCATCTCGCACCCACGGAACGCCGAGGCGTGTTCATGTCAATGAATGGCATGGTCCTGCGGCTCGGCCAGACCCTCGGGCCCATCGTCATGGGATTCTTTTACAGTACCTGGAGCCTCGGAGTCGCGTTTTGGGCCGGGGCCGTCATTGCCGCCACATCAGGCGTGGTTGCCTGGTTGACCGTACGCGGGAAGCACCACATCCAACCTCCAATTACATACGGGTTCTGACCCAAATCTACTATCCAGGCGGCTCCGAAATCGCTCAATGGGTGCGCCTCGGCATGGGCGAAGTGGCCGAGCGGATGCTCAAGGAAGCCGCGACCACCCAAGCCCGATTTGACCGCATCTTGGAGTTTATCCGCTATCCGAATTACATTACCCCCCAACGGCCGATAAGGCTCGTGCGCCGAAATTCTCCAGATTCAGGAATGAAAGTCAGCGGGAAGGTGAAAATGATTGCGGATTTCTGGCTTGCGCCGCCTCCCCACACTGACGCGCGGGTTGCTCGTCCGTGAAGGATTGACAAAATCGCCTTGAAATACTGCGATGCGCTCAATACGACCCAATTGAATTCGACAATATCCCCGATTGCCCCTCCATCCCCTCCGTCATTCGGAGACTCGAAGTCTGGCCTGAAACGGCCATTTCCTTGCATTTTTAGATTTAATATGTCCGGGCGGCGCCCGCCCGAACACGAGGAGGCCCCGTGATGCACCGGCTTCCGACACCATCACTCGTGGTAGAAGATCCCCGTTTGCTCGAACTCCTCGCCCCGGACGCCGCCGTCGAACGCCTGGGCGGCAACGCCACGTGGTCGGAGGGTCCGCTTTACCTCCCCGGGGACGACGCGGTGATTTGGTCCGATATACGCGGCAACCGGGTGCTGCGCTGGACCGCCGCCACGGGAATAGTGAGCGTGGACCGCGAAAGCGTCGACTTTATCAATGGGCGCACCGCGGACCTCGAGGGCCGCATCATTGAGTGCTCCCACGGTGAGCGCGCTGTCGTAAGGCGCGAGGCGAACGGCACAACCACGGTCCTCGCTGAACGCTGGAACGGCTTCCGCCTGAACTCCCCGAATGACGTCGTCGTCCGCTCCGACGGCAGCGTGTGGTTCACCGACCCCGCATACGGAATCATTCTTCCCGAAGAAGGCCATGCCGGTGAGCGCGAATACGGCGACCACTGGGTCTTTCGCGTCGACCCTGCGGACGGTCGGCTGACCCCCGTGGTGCTCGACGTCGAGGATCCCAACGGGCTCGCCTTTTCCCCGGACGAACGCCTCCTCTACGTCTCCGACACCTCAGCGGGCCTCGCCCCTCCAGGCGTCGGAAACCACCACATCCGCGTATACGACGTGGTGGATGGTCGGCGGTGCAAGAACGGACGCGTGTTCGCTGAGGTAAGCCCCGGCGTCGCGGACGGCTTCCGCGTGGATGTCCGCGGGAACATTTGGACGTCGAGCCACGACTCCGTTCAGGTCTTCGCCTCAGATGGTGCTCATCTGGGCAAGATCCCGGTGCCTGAGATCGTCGCCAACGTGTGCTTCGGGGGACCGGACGGGTCCACCCTGTTCATCGCGGCGTCGTCGGGCCTCTACCGGCTCGCCACCCGGGTGCGCGGGGCTTCGCCGCACGACCTCGACCAAAAAACCGACAGAGCCCGGTGAAGATCCTCCTCCCGACCAACCTCCCACTCGCACCCGATCTACCGGAGGGCGTCGAAGGCGTGCCCTATAACGTCGGCCTGCCCTTCCCGGAAAACCACCTCGACGCCGAGGCGCTCGTCGTCTGGGCCAACCCGAGCGGCGTGCTCGCCGCTGAGATCCCCCGACTAACCGCGTTGCGCTGGGTTCAGACACTTGCGGCGGGGCCCGACCATGTGCTGGAGCTCAACCTGCCTGCACACATCATTGTCACTTCCGGCCGATCTCTGCATGACAAGCCCGTCGCCGAGCACACGCTGGCCCTGTTGCTTGCGGCAGCCCGTCGGCTTGACCTCACGCTTCGTGCCCAGCAGGAGCACCGGTGGGCAGCAGAGCTGGGCGGTCCGCAACGGTGGGGCAACACGGTGCGCCTCACCACGCTATCCGGGGCGCACGTCGTCGTCTGGGGCTTTGGCAGCATCGCCGCTACCGTGGCACCCTACCTCGAGCTGCTCGGCGCCCGGGTGACGGGGGTGGCGCGGTCCGCCGGAGAAAGAGCGGGGTGCAAGGTGGTCACACCCGCTGAACTCGCGGAGGTGCTCCCGACGGCCGACGTGCTAGTGCTCATCCTGCCCGCCACGCCACGCACGCGGGCGGCGCTTGACGCCAGGACCCTCGCACTCCTGCCGCCGCGTGCCTGGGTAGTCAACGTCGGGCGCGGTTCCACGGTGGACGAAGACGCCCTGCTGGCCGCGCTGCGCTCGGGACGCCTGGCCGGGGCAGCGCTCGACGTCTTCGAGACGGAACCGCTTCCTATCAACTCACCACTTTGGGACGCACCCAACGTCATCCTCACGCCGCACGCGGCGGGCGGGAGGCCCCTCGGCGCCGACGCACTGGTCGCGGCCAACACGAGAGCCCTCCTCGCAAGAAAGCCGCTGCGCAACGTCATTGACCGCGAGCAGGATTCGTGACGCGACGGTTCCGGGCCGTGTCCCGGAGCGGAGATCATTCCGGGTTCGCCGACGACGGTGGCCGCCTCCCCGGGACCACCCCCGTTTGCAGCCAGTCAAATCTGACAGAGAATTCAACATCATTCCACTGCCCATTTGGCTCGGTCGAGTATGTAAGCTGCCCTATGAACACACCATTCCCGAAGCTCACTGTCCGCGGATGCCGGCTCACCGCCTTCGGCATCCTCGCATTCCATCTGTTTGTCGCTGCGGCACCTGCATTGACAGTGCCACTCGATGTGAAGAACAGTTCGTTGACCTTCACCGGCCAAGCCACGCTCCACAATTTTGACGGCGAGGCAAAAGTATTTACCGGGAAAGCTGAGTTCGAGAAGTACTCTGTCCCACCGATCCGAAAAGCCATCCTGCGTTTCAAGACAGCGGCCCTCACAACTTTTCATCGGGAACGCGATCAGAAGATGCGCGAATGGCTGAACGTGAAAGTGCATCCCGAGGCAACGTTCCATCTGCATAGCGTCAAGCTGCTCAGTGGGAACTTTAAGGCGGCCAGCTCTGCCCATCCTGCAAAATTCGCGGTATCCGGCAATTTAACTCTCAATGGTGTAACGCGACCGCTCGCAGGCACCGCTTTGGCCTGGCAGGAGGGGAATCGCGTCATCGTGACCGGGCAGACTACGGTGAATACCCTCAAGTATGGCCTGCCTCAGATCAAACAGGCGCTTGTGATGACTGTTGGGACGAACGTGAAAATTTCCTACCGCTTTTCCTTAGTGATCCCACCGTGATATGCCGCGAGGCAAGTCTCGCTAGCATGAACGTCAGTGGGTGAATGCAATCGAAGATCTTCCCTGGAAAGCTCAATTGAGCTGTTTGCCTGCGCAGCACGGCTCGGGACAGGCTCTGTTAGATCGCAATCGGAGCCTCTGGTGCAGTTGGTTGATCGAACATGGCGGCCGGAAAATCATTCTTCCGGGAGACAAAGAGTATACGCCTCGTTCTTCGCCGAACTCGGGCATCGGATTGGACCCGTCAAGCTGGCCATGATCCCAGTCGGCGCGTACCGGCCGTTCTTGTTCATGCGCTCCATTGCATGTTCAACCCCGAGAAGCGGTGCAACTCCACATGGACCTGCAAGCAAGACTGTCGATTGCCACACACTGGGATACCTTCGAGCTGGCCGACGATCCCTTATGGGAACCTCCTTTGCTGCTCACGGAGGCACTTCTTAACCTCAACGTGGCACTCTGATTGTTCAAGGTCTTACGGTTTGGAGAGACAGTCTTAATGTGAACCACAAGGCGTAACACCGAGCGCAGTCAGCGCAGAATTCCATTTCCCGGACGTCCCTGTTCTTGATAATGGGGAGCGCGCTGGATACGTTTAAAGACGTGAATACCCCCAATGATCCGAACGAGATCCTCGCAAAAATAAAGGCTCATAAAAAGCGCGAAGCCGGTGAGCGCGCAAAACAAATATCCGAAGCGAAAGCCGAAGCAAAAGCAGCGGAAGATCGGGCGGCGCAGGAGAAATTGCAAGCTGCGATTACAATCGGTGGGAAACTGGAGGAAGTCGCCGAAATATTGGAAAGAAAAGCGGGCTCGCTGAAAGATTTCGTCAGTGAAGTCCGGAGAATTGAGACGCGTGTCGAGAAAAAGAACGTCGCTAAGATTATCCTTCTCACCGTCGCAAAAACTCCCCCTGGAATTGTTGAGGGGATGTCGACGTCGGGGGAAATGCTACCAACGCAATACATGCTCCGTGCGGACGGAGATATGGAAACCGGGAAGATTAAATTTTCCTTTTCCCACAAGGGGATTGCGAAACCTGTCAGTGAATTTGAATGCGCCAAATTGGAAAAGTCAGCGATTTACGACATTTTCATCAGTTTCGTCATGTGGTTCGGCGAACTCGCTTATTGAGGTAGTCCGAATCGAACGAGAATCGTGGTGCGTTTAAAACCCGAGTCGGGGGAGCATGCTGCAGCCTGTCTATCGAGGTTTGCTGCAAGACTTCGTTTATCGCGGCGTCGGGTTCACAATAGAGGTCTCGTAGCCAGGCGGCCACTCGATAATTTTCCAGCCGGTTCTTGGGCGGCGGTTGAAGATCCAGTCCCCCGTCGCGCCCCTTTTTGGGGAAGCCATTATTTCCATGGCAATAGCCAGATCCTCGGCACTGCGAGCTGACGAGACGATCACGGCCATCTTCGGAGCTGTCTCGACCCCTGGAGGTGGGGGATGTGACCCTCATAGGGAATCAATCCGTAGCTCGATCGATGGCCGTAGACCCCGTAAAGTGCGTCGGCACGCGGATCGAGCCGCCAAAGTCAATGCCGAGCTCCAGCGCGGTCAGCCCTGCGCTCACCGCCGCCGCGGCGACTTCGATGGTGTCCTCCACCGTCATCGGAAGTCCATGAAAGGGACCCCAAAACTCGCCGTGGCTGGAAGCTCGATCCGCTTCCTTCAAAGAGGAAGAAATGTGCGGGCATATCCTTCGAAATGGAAAAGCTCTCGTGCGACGACGGCTCCTGTCTCATGATTCGAAGATGAAAAAAACAATCCTAATCTTCCTCTTCCTACTCCTTGCCGGAAGACTCCCTGCTGCCGATGAATCGGGTGTTTCTACAGAAACGCTCATTCGCTCCACTGAAAGTTGGGACGGAACAAAACTTCCACATTATCCTGAAGGCCAGCCGGAAATCACGATCCTCAAAATTAGGATCCCTCCAGGGGTGCGTCTTCCCATGCACAGGCATACGGTCATCAATGCAGGGGTCTTGTTGGAAGGCGAGCTGACCGTGACCACGAAGAAGGGCAAGGTGCTGAAGTTGAAGAGAGGAGACCCGATTATCGAGATCGTCGGCGATTGGCATTATGGTGAAAACCTGGGAAAGGAACCGGCGGAGATCATGGTGTTTTATGCCGGCACCCTAGACACTCCAATCACAGTTGAGGATGATTAACGTCGCCGAGACTCCGCTCGATTTGATCGAGATTGTTCCTATCCTGTTGATCGGCGATCTGAACCAAAGATTCATGAAACAATTTGCTTTTGGCTCGAAGATCACAGCGAGTGGAGCACCAGGTGCGCAAGGAGGAGACTGCGCGATTCGGATGAATGGAGCGGGACGGACAGTCGCTCAAAAGAACAGCAGCTTTTGAGAGGCACATCTTGACGCCTATACTGCCGGAAAAAGATTGTTCAGGCGCACTTCCTTTGAGAAAATCATATCGCATGGCAACCGCCCCCGTTCCTCTCGAGGAGTTGTCCCACCTGGCCCTATCCATCGGGCGCCTGCTTTTTCAGAACAACGCGGATACCGAGGAAGTCGAGAGCGCCATTCGTCGCTTTACCAGGGCATATGGCTGCGAGGCCCATATCCTGGTGACCTACGAAGCCCTCCTCGTCACCGTGCGGAGAAACGAGCAATTTCGGACGAAAACCGGGAACCGAGTCCCAGCCATGAACGTCAACATGGCTGCTGTGACCGCTGTCGAAACCCTGCTCACCGAGACGGAACGCTCTCCGAAAGCTTTGCAGGAGGTCAAAGCCAGACTGAATGAAATCGAGCGTCAGCCATCCGTCTACCCGCGGTGGATTGTCGTCGCCGCGCTGAGCCTCACCGCGGCGAGTCTAAGTCGATTGTTCGGCGGCGATTGGCCCACTTTTTTCGTCACTCTCGTCGCCGGCGGCGTCGGCACATGGCTGCGGGTGGAAATGGGTCGGCGCGGAATGAATCTCTATTGCATCGCCTTCGCTGCGGCGTTAGTAAGTGGCGTTGTCGCCGGACTAGCCGTAGTGCTGAAATTCAGTCAAATGCCTGCCCTCTGCCTGGTTGCGCCGGGCATGATTGTCGTGCCGGGAGTTCCGTTGGTAAACTGCGTCCAGGATATGATCAAGAATCACATGGCGATCGGGATCGCCCGACTTGGCTTCGGCGTGCTCATCACGCTAGCCATCGCCCTCGGGCTCGTCGGAGCAGCCGCCCTGACCGGCGTCCAGATCCCGGTATCCGAAACTTCACAGCTTCCCTCCTTGGCCGTGGACGCTGTCTTTTCGGCACTCGCCGCCGTGGGGTACCTGTTTCTATTCAATGTCCCCGCGCGGCTCAGCTGGGTCGCGATTCTATGTGGCGTGGCGAGTCACACCACGCGCACTTTTTGTCTTCAACATGGCATTGACATCGTAAGCGGTTCGCTGATCGGCGCCTCAGCCGCCGGTTTCCTCGCTCATGGGTTTGCCCGCGCCCTGCGGGCTCCGATCGCGGCGTTCGCCTTCCCGGGTGTGGTAGCAATGATTCCGGGAGCCTTCGCGTTTCGATCCGTCGTCGGCTATATCCGGATCATCGACGAAGGCTCCGGGGCGTCCCTGGAACTAATCGCCGAAACGGTGGCTCTCAGCGCGACATGCCTGCTCATGGTCCTTGCCATTGCCATCGGCGTGGCGGCTCCACTTTTTCTTTTTAAGAATCGCCACCTGTCGTGGCCTGAATCAACCAACCATCATGCGGCCGCCGAGTCGCAGTAACCATAAACCATCATGAATACGGAAATGCGTGTAGAGACAGATAGTTTGGGTGAAGTAAGCGTACCCGCCGATAAGCTGTGGGGCGCGCAGACGCAGCGATCACTGGAACATTTCAGCATCGGCCAGGATCTCATGCCACGGGAGATGATCTCCGCCTATGCGATGCTGAAAAAAGGTGCCGCCCATGCCAACCACGCAGGCGGACGACTAGACGAAGCTACCCATGGCTTGATCGTGCGGGTCTGCGACGAGATCCTGGCAGGCGAGCACCACGATATGTTCCCCTTGCACGTTTGGATGACGGGTAGCGGCACACAGTTCAACATGAACGTAAACGAAGTTATCTCGAACCGCTGCTGCCAACTCGCTGGAACTCCTTTGGGCAGCAAGACTCCGGTGCATCCAAACGACCACGTGAATATGTCGCAATCCTCGAACGATTCGTTCCCTTCGGCCATGTACATCGCCGCCGCCGTAAACGTCGTCGAGCGCCTGCTACCGTCCGTCACCGCCCTCCGCGACGCCATTCTCGCCAAGGCCGAGGAATGGCGGGACGTCGTCAAGATCGGCCGTACTCACATGCAAGACGCCACTCCGATTACTCTCGGCCAGGAATGGTCCGGCTATGCGGGAATGCTAAGTGACAACATCGACAGGATTCGCGCCGCTTTAGGGGACGTCTATCACCTGGCGCTCGGCGGAACTGCAGTGGGCACCGGCATTAACGCGGCTCCCGGCTTCGCCGAAGCGGCGGCCGCGGAAATCGCGAAGATCACGGCACTACCTTTCGTAAGCGCGCCGAACAAGTTCACTGTGCAGGGTGCCCACGATGCGCTCGTGCAGCTATCGGGCAATTTGCGTACTCTGGCTGTATCGTTGTACAAGATCGGCAATGACATTCGGCTCATGTCCTGCGGACCGCGTGCCGGCTTTGCCGAGCTGATGATTCCCGAGAACGAGCCGGGTTCCTCGATCATGCCGGGAAAGGTGAATCCCACGCAGGCCGAGGCCCTGACGATGATTGCTGCCCAAGTGATGGCCAATGATATGGCCGTCGGCATAGGCGGAGCCAGCGGTTACCTCGAGATGAACGTGTACAAGCCCCTCATCATCTACAACATCACCCATTCGCTTATCCTTCTCACAGACGGCTGCGCCAACTTCCGAAAATTCCTGGTCGAGGGAACAAAGCCGAATCTAAAGAAAATCGGCGAATACGTTGAACGCTCACTGATGCTCGTCACCGCGCTGGCCCCGGTCATCGGCTACGACAAGGCGTCTAAGATTGCGCACTATGCGATGGACCACGATCTTACCCTCAAAACCGCGGCGCTAAAGCTCGGCTTTGTAACCGAGGAGGAATTTGATCGGGTCGTCGATCCCTCCAAGATGGTCAAACCCTATGTAGCCAGCGAATGAGCCGATCCACGATCGGGTAGCTTCCGGCGTTGCACGCGCGCAAACGAATTGACAGGAAATCGCTTTTTTTCTGTCCCGGCATCGATGCGCCGAACAACCACAGGGTTAGAGGAGTTTCAGAAGTCGCACTTGTCCCAACCATTTGTCCTGGACCATCAATCAGTTTTCAGGAATCCGGTACGAAATGGGTATCGGCGCCTTCTTTGAAGACCACATAAGCCCGCTTCCACGGCTCGTCGTTGATCAAACGCCACTTATGGCCCGTGCCGGTGTGATCCACCGCCAGAAGAACATCACCCGGATGAATCGTGAATGTCTCACCGCCCCGGGTCGTAAATTCGAGCACACCAGCCAGCGTGATGACGTATTGCGGGATGGGATCATTGTGCCAGTCAAACGATGAATGAGCCGGCGTCTCTTTGAAAAGGATCGATTCTGCTTCGACTAATTCACCGGCAGTCACGCTCCCGGATACCACATGAGAGTTTCCGTCAGCGCCAGTATAGAGACGATAGGCCCGGATCATTGCGGGACGTTGCTGATATTCAATACGGCGGCTGTCTCGGCTCGCACCTGTTGGCAGAGGGCCGTATTCTCGACAAGGGACTGACCGTACGAAGGAATCATTTCCTTCAGCTTGACCGCCCAACCTCCATCCCTCAATTGATCCGCGAAGCAGCGCTCAAGGACCTGAACCATGATGAAAACCGCCGTCGAGGCACCGGGTGAAGCACCCAGCAGTGCAACGATGGAACCGTCGGCTGCGCTGACGATCTCCGTGCCAAATTGCAGAACGCCGCCATGGGTTGGATCCTTTTTAATGATCTGCACGCGCTGGCCTGCCACTTCGACCCTCCAATCCTCCTGCCTGGCATTTGGAAAGAACTCGCGGAGCGCTGCGAGTCGCTCCTCCGGGGTCTCGATAACCTGGCCGATCAAATATTCGGTGAGAGCCACATTATCCCTGCCGACGGCCAGCAGCGGCAGTAAATTTTCCGGATCAATGGAGCCAAAGAGATCCAGATAGGATCCATGCTTGAGAAACTTCGTCGAAAAGCCCGCATAAGGGCCGAACAGCAGAGAAACCTTTCCTTCGATGTGACGGGTATCCAGATGGGGCACGGACATCGGAGGCGATCCGACTGAGGCTTTACCGTACACCTTGGCATTGTGGCGGGAAGCAAGATCGGGATTGTCGCAGCGAAGCCAGATACCGCTCACAGGAAACCCCGCGTAACCCCGCCTCTCGGGAATCCCGGACTTTTGCAACAGAGGCAGCGATCCGCCGCCGGCACCGATGAAAACGAATTTGGCCCGGACTTCCCGATGCTCGCCGCTCTTTTCGTCCCTGATCCGTACACTCCATAGATCCCCATCCCGGCCCAAATCCTGCGCTCGGCTGAAAAAGTGGATTGCGAACCCTTCCTTTTCTCTCATGGAATCGAGAAGATTCCTGGTGAGGGCCCCATAATCCACATCCGTACCGGTCCGCATTCGCGTCGCCGCAACTTCCTCGCCCGGGTCGCGATCCTCCATGACCAGCGGAATCCAACTCTCAATTTGACTCTTGTCATGGGAATACTCCATTCCATGATAACAGTGATGAGCGGAAAGCGCCTCGAACCGTCTTTCGAGAAACGCGACATTTTCCGATCCGCGCACAAAGCTTATGTGCGGGACGGGATGAATAAAGGATTGCGGATCTTTGATCGCTCCCTTTTTCACCAGATAGGCCCAAAGCTGACGGGAAAGATCGAACTCGGTATTGACCTCCAGAGCCTTTGAAATGTCGATGCTACCGTCTCTCTTCTGTGGAGTGTAATTTAACTCACAGAGCGCGGCATGGCCGGTACCGGCGTTGTTCCACGCATTCGAGCTTTCCCGTGCCTCACTGTCCAGAACTTCGTAGATCTCTATATTAAGGCCGGGATCAAGTTCTTTGAGGAGCACAGCGAGGGTGGCGCTCATGATGCCCGCCCCGATAAGAATGACATCGGGATCGTTGGAAGAGGTGTTTGAGGTCGACATGATATTTATGGATTTGGTTTTTGAAGTGCTGCGATACAGAGCTTGATCACATTTTGCAATCGACTACACAGTCAAACTCGTTCTTCCAGCTGACCTTTGCTTCTTTCGCGGTCCAACCGCCGATATCCTTTAAGAGCGTCGGACATCATTTCCAAGGCTCCTAAACAGATCGCGGCGGACGACCGTTATTTGCCGCAACGTGTCGGCCCCATTCGAGAAGGTGCTTGCTGCAATCATCGCGATCGATTGCAACCTCGATGAGACTGGGACCGTTGTGAGCCACGGCCTGGGTGATCGCTGCATCAAGCTCGTTCTGGGTCGTTGCCCGTGCACTCCAACCGTTTCCGTCTTCGGCGTTGAAGACGTCGACGAGGTCGGCGTATCCCCATTTTTTTATGGCATTGTAGGGCCCATCATGAATTTCCACCTCGATCGTGTAACCGCCGTTGTTAATAAGGAAGACAATCGGATTGAACCCGTAGCGAATTATTGTGGAGACCTCGTGGGCAGTCAATTGGAACGATCCGTCGCCGATGAACGCGATCGTGCGCCGGTCGCTGCCAGCGGTGTAGCCCAGCGTCGCGCCGACCGCCCAACCAATGGAACCGTATTGCATCTGGATCTCGAATCGTGCTCCCTCTGGTAACTTCAGTCGCATTCCGTAAAACCAGGAGTCACCGGTCTCGGCGATGACGGTACAGTTCGGCGTGAGCATGTTTTGGACGCGGTCAAAAAGCTGTCGGGTTATAAGGGGGCTGTCGCCGCCGTCCGTTGGCGGAGTGATATCCTCGCGGACACGATTGAAAACTTGGAGAGACGCTTCGTTCCGCTTGACGCGTTTTGCCAGACGATCGAGGAAGGTACACATGGGGACGCCACTGTACGACTGTCCACCGAGAGTGACGGAGCGCGCATCCCCGCACGATCTTCTATCGGGTCGAGAACGGCAACGTGCCCCGTGGTCGTGTAGTCGGTAAAAGTCGAACCGGCGTGGAGCACGCAGTCACACGACTCATTGATTTCGCTGCAACAGGGGGAACTGACAGGCCCCCAGTATGTGCCGATGTAGGCGGGGTGTGTCTCGGGGAAAAAACTTTTGGCATTCGCCATGGTCGCAACGGCATAGCCAGCCGCATCGGCGAGTGCTGCGAACTCCCCTTCGGCACGACACGCACGCAGGCCGACACCGGCAACAAGGGCAGGTTTTACGGCAGCGGCGAGGGCATCCGCCGTGTGAGCCACAGCGGTCTCGACGGCAGCTTCGTCGGCTGGCTTATCGGCGCCAAAAGTGCGCAAATGCGGTGCAGAGGTCGCGGCGCCCGCGAGGTTACACGGGATCTCCAGGTAGACGGGCTTGTGCCGCCGAAGAGCGATGTCGATTGCGTGGTCGATTTGCGCTGCCGCCTCGCCCGCGTGCCGAATAATGACGGACTCTGCCGTGAATCGAGAGAACATCTCTCGCTGGTACCCATAGTCGACGATTCCGAGCGTATGGTGAAGAAGCTCATTCTCGGCTTCGGAATTCGTGTTGGGCCCTCCGGAGACGACAATTGCTGACGGGCCGCCCGTGGCGCGGGCATAGCCGTCGGCAGCGTAAGCTGCATTTAGCTCGTTGCAGCAGCTAATGAGACGAAGATCCTGGTTGTTGAGTAACTCGTCCAGGAGCACGAGGTTGTAATCTCCCGGAACAGCAAAGTAGTGCCGCATGCCGACCTGTTGAAATCGGCCCGCGAGATATTGGCCGACGGTGGAATTCATTTCTTGGGGGTCCTCCGGCGCTTCTCAAGAGGCGTTATCTGATTTTAGCTAAAGGCGCATTCTGTAACTGGTCCAATTGATCAGTCAATGCGCAAATTGTGAAGGGCGCATCTCCGAAAGTTGCAAAAAAATGCTGGACTACAATTTCCCTTGAGAGCAAGAAGAGGCCATGCAATGGCCGATAGTGATTCAGGGACGGGAAGTGGATGGGGAAAAAGTACGGTGGCTCCGCGGGTGGATTGCGGAGCGCCCGCACTGGAGTCGGCGGAAGTTGGCCGGGGAGTTGTGCGTGCTTTGGGATTGGCGGGACGCAAGCGGGCGGCCCAAGGATTTGGCCGCCCGCAGTTTGCTGCTCAAGATCGAGCGGCGGGGTTGGATCGTTCTGCCGCCCTTGAGGGAAGCCTACCGCAAGCCACGAGCAGGCATTCGATTGCCGGCAAGCCTCCCGCAGGAGGAGAGCCTGGAGGCGGGTTTCGAGGAGGTGGGTCCGGCAACCTTGGAGGTCGTCCGGGCCGGGAGCCAGGCGCATCGGCGATGGGCGTACTATCTGTCGCGCCACCATTATCTGGGACTTCGGGTGGTGGGACAGAACATCGGGTATCTGGCCAGGGATCGTTGCGGACGGGAAGTGGCGGCCTTGCTTTTCGGGGCTCCCGCCTGGCGCTGCGCAGACCGCGACGGCTATCTGCAGGAGCGGGGATTTTGCCGCGAGCAGGGCTTGGCAAGGATCGCCAACAACACCCGGTTCCTGGTTTTTCCGTGGGTGCGGGTTCCCCATCTGGCCAGCCATATCCTGGGAGCGGCGGCACGGCGCATCGACGGCGATTGGCGGGAAAAATACGGGCAGGGTCTGGAGTGGCTGGAGACCTTTGTGGAACGGGGACGCTTCGCCGGCACATGCTACCGGGCGGCCAACTGGGTGCATGTCGGCGGCACCCGCGGACGCGGACGCCAGGATCGCGGGCACACCGCTGCCGTGGCCGAAAAGGACGTGTATCTCTTCGGGCTCAGAGCATGAGTGCGACACTCCTGGCGATGGAGAAGGAAGTGCTCGAAGAGGGGCGCGAGTGGACGAGGGCGCGGCTCCAGGAGCGGCTCCAGCAGGCGGCCGATGCGATCCCGCCGGTGTGCGCCCGAAGTGGGCTCCTGCTCAAGCGCCAGCAAAAGACGGGCTTCACGCTGATGACGGTATCGGGCATCGTGAGCATCAGTGCGATCCGGGGCCATTCGAAGGCAACGGGAAGCTGGCACTGTCCGGTGCGCGAGCAGTGGGGGCTGGGCAAATGGGCCCGTCTGAGCCCGGAGTTCGAGCAGCGACTCGCCTACAATGCCGCCGCCGCCGGTTCCTTCGAGAAAGGCGCGGAACTGGCCACCCGCTGGGGCTCTCCGATAAGCGACGACGCCATTCATGCGCTCGTGGGGCGCATCGCCGGGCGCAACGAAGGCGTGGAGTTGCCCGCACCTCCGCTCCCGAAGCCGCAGGAGCCGGCGTTCAGTCTGGTCGTCATGATCGATGGCTGGCTGGTTCGCCAGAGAGGGGTGGACTGGGGCGTCCAGCCGGGACCTCCCGCCCTGGAAAGAGTCTCCTGGAAGGAAGTCAAAAGCGCGATCGTCTACCGCCTCGAAGACCGGGCGGCCAACGCTTCCGGGCGTGGCATGCTCATTGAGAAAAAGGTCGTCGCCGTCCCTCCGGATACCGATGCCGTCGATCTCGGGGCCATGATCCAGGCGCAGGCGATGCGGTGCGGCCTGGCTCGGGCCAGGGAAGTCTTCGTCCTCGCCGATGGAGCCATCTGGATATGGAATCTGATCGAGGACCGCTTCGCCCGGGCGACCAAGACCCTGGACTTCTATCATGGCAGCGAGCACCTCTGGAGCCTCGCCCACCATCTTCACCCCGGGAGCCCCGAGCAGGCGGCTGCCTGGGTCAAGCCCCTGCTCCATCAACTCCGCCACACCCCCGGCCATCGCGTGATCCACACCCTCGAAGAACTCTTGGCCAAGAACACCACCGATCCGATCGTCAATCGGGAAGTCAACTACTTCCGGAACCACCGCGAACACCTCGACTATGCCGACCTGGCCGCCCGCAACGCCCCGATTGGATCCGGCTCGATGGAATCCGCCTGCAGCCAGTTCCAGGACCGTTTGAAGCGTCGTGGCCAGTTCTGGTCTCCGCGCGGTCTGGCCCACATGCTCGCCATCGACGTCGCCGTCAAAAACAACACCCTTCAGTTCCTTTGGAACTGATTCGTGCAACTTTCGGAGATGCGCCCAATTGTGAACATATTGAAATATTGGCGCGGCGCTCATGTGAACGGAACACTGTGGCAAAGCGCTACTTGGACTCCCCACGGGAAGTTCAATCAACTAACAGGTTTCGGCAGCCTTGGTAGTTTTATCACTATCCATTAATTCCAAACTTCGGTTCTCGGATCGGTCAGGAATTTTGTGCTCAAGACTTTCTCGAGTCGCATCACGTGCAATTCCAACGCGTTGGCCGATGGTTGCTGACGCCAACTGCAATATGGACCCGCAGCGGAAAGCGGGACTGATTGAATGAATGAATTCTCCTACTGCGCTCTTTGCGTCGACAGCAACTCCTCGATTTTTTTCATGTCTGGATGATCGTGACCAGCCTCGCGCAGCGTCTCGAAATCATTGTGCAGCTCGTCCGCCCAGAGTCTCCCATCCTCGAATTTTTGGCCAAGGTATTTGGTGTAGATCGCCTTGGACTTCTCGAACTGGCCCTTGAGGAGATAGGCATGCGCGAGATTCATACGGGCGGATACAGGTTTGTCATCTTTCAGCAACGCAACCGCTTTTTCCCCGGCAACCAGAGCTTCATCGGGCTTATTGGCGAGTGTGGCTACGAAACAAAGGGTGTTGGCTACCTCGCTGAGCTGCTCCTCTTTTGCGTTGGGGGCGGCCGAAATGATTGACAGGCTTTCCGAAATTGCGCCGAACGCCTCCTCGTGATGCCCCAGAAGAGAAGCAAGTTCACCTTCCATAGAAAGTGCTTCCGCCAGTTCCATCGGTTTTTTTGCCTTACGCTGGAGAGCAACAAGTTTTCGTTGATGAGTGTAGGCAGTCGAATGATCTCCCAGATACAGGTCGCACTGGATGAGAGGCAGAAGCGCATTGATGGTTATGGTCGCGGCCTCTGCACGAGATTTCTCGAGCATACGATTCGCGATGTCCAATATGATTTTTTCAAACCAGCCTTTGCCTTTTTCCCACTCCTCACGCTCCATAGCCAACCTGCCCATTCTCTCAAAAGACGTGCATAGATCCAACTGCAAATCGAGATTCTCGGGGTCAGCTGCTGCCAGCGCTTCGGCGATCTTCATTGCCTCGCGGTAATGTTTCTCCGCCTCAGACAACTGGCCTTTGGCCTTATAGAGATCGCCGAGCTTATTGTGGCACCCAGACATGTCCCGCCGCCACTTGGCGTTTTCCGGATCGCTTTCCCCCAGGGCTTCGGCAACCTCAAGCGCCTTGCGGTAGTGTCCTTCCGCCTCGGGCAACCGATTCGCGTCCTTCATGAGATCCCCGAGGTTGTTATTGCTTGCCGTGATGTCCGGCTGCAAATCGGGATTCTCAGGGTCGTGCGCCGCTAACGCTTCGGCAATCTCAAGAGCCTTGCGGTAGTGTTTCTCCGCCTCAGGCAACCGCCCATTGGCCTTCAGGAGGTCACCAAGGTTATTGTGGCTCGTTGACAGGTCCGACTGCCAATCGGGATTCTCAGGATCGCCCGCCGCCAGCAATTCCGCGATTTTGAGTGCCTCGTGATAGTGTTTTTCCGCCTCAGGCAGCCGCCCACCAGCCTTCATGAGATCCCCGAGACTGTTGTGACTCAAAGGCAGGTCCGATTGCCAGTCGGAATTCTCAGGGTCGCCCGCTGCCAGCGATTCCGCGATTTCCAGAGCCTTGCGGTAGTGTTTCTCCGCCTCGGACAACTGCCCGCTGGCCTTCATGAGATCCCCGAGATTGTTGTGGCTCGTTGACAGGTCGGACTGGAAATCGGGGTCCTCGGGGTCGCCCGCCGCCAGCGCTTCGGCGATCTCCAGATCCTTGCGGTAATGTTTCTCCGCTTCGGATGACCGCCCGCCAGCCTTCATGACGTCTCCGAGCTTGTTGTGGCTTACAGACAGGTCCCGCTGCCATTTCTTGTTCTCGGGGTCCTTCGCCGCCAGCGCTTCCGCAATCCGAAGAGCGTTGCGGCAGTTTTTTTCCGCCTCGGACAACTGCCCGGTAGTCTTCATGAGATCGCCCAGACGCTCATGAATCACCAATAGGTTGCGCTGCCAACGGGAATTCTCCGAGTCGCGCATCGCGAGCGCTTCGGCAATTTGCAACGCATTGCGGTAGGATTTCTCCGCTTGTGGCAGATCGCCGCTACTCGCCAAATTATCTGCCGTATTTACGTCTCTCGCAATTCGGCGCTGAAGTTCAGAGTCCAGCAGTTTTTCGACGGCGCCCACTAATTCTGCCCGCTCCCGGTGGTTACTTTCGACGGCTCGGTTAATATCTTTCAAAATACGGTCGAGTTACGTAGTAATTAAGTTGCTTATAATAAAAATCTTGTACTTTGCCGATGGCGGGACTCGAACCCGCACTCCGGTTACCCGAAAACGGATTTTAAGTCCGTTGCGTCTGCCATTCCGCCACATCGGCTACGAGTTCCTTTAGTAGCACCGGAAAAGCGGCGCCGCCAACGCAAACTCCGTCGGAAGTTCCGCCTCAGAATGACGACACCGAAAAAGCCGGCGAACGTTTCTCGTGAATGCACGGCGCCTGGAAGTCGAGCTAATCTGCACGCTGATGGTGGACCGTGGATTGACTTTTACAATGGCTTCTTGAATCCCCGGCTGCTTGCGACACATCTTTGGTCATGAGCATTGGCTTCAAAGAATGGGCGATTGTCTGCAAGGCGATCTCGAGCGGTGACCAGAGCGTGATTATCCGGAAAGGAGGCATCCACGAGGGACGCGATGGGTTTCGGTTTCAGCACGACGAATTTTATCTCTTCCCAACCCTCTTTCACGAGCAGGTGGCCCGGACGACATTGCCGCCGGAGACATCGATCCCCGCATTGCCCGAGGATGAGGTCAGAATCGACACATTCGTGCGTGTCGAATCCGCGGAGTTGATTGCCGATCTTTCGAGGGCGTTGCAATTTCGACCGTTTCACATCCTGAAAGACTCCGTGGTGGAGGAACGATTCAACTACTACGAACCGCAGGGCGTGAATGTTGCCGTGATCCGCGCTTATCGGCTGCCTGAACCGTGGATCTTTCCGATGGAGAAGAAATTCGGGGGCTGTCGCTCATGGGTTACACTGCCTCACCCGCCGGACCTTGCAGAGATGGAGGCGGTCATTTCAGACGAAGCGCACGGGCGTCGCGTGGAACAGATGCGCCGTCTTGCCGCAGGTTTGTTCGTATAGTCGGAATACTCCTTTCGTCGATGCTTGTGAGACGATCGCTGACCTCCAGATCCATGTGTCGTTTTTCGAAAACGACACTTCGCGTGATCGCCGACCTTTCCGGCCAGCGATCCGCTGCCTTTGATCGCTCGCGGCCTCGTAACGCGTGCGACTATTTCAGACTTCGAAGTTCGATCTGCGCCTGCTGAGCCATGAAGCTTTCGGAGAATTGGGAGATAAGATCCTCAAGGACTCGACGCGCCTCTTCGGTTTTTCCACCCGTAATAAGCATCGACGCTTTCGCCAGCATTGCCGCCGGTGCAGCGTAGCTGTCCGGATCCTGACTGACCGTCATCTCAAACGTTTGGAGCGCCTTTTCTCGCTGATTCGCCGCCCTCTGAGTCTCACCAATGCTTAGTCTCGCACCACCAACGAGCGGGTGATCCGGATAATTTTTAATGAATGACTCCAGCGTCCCGATAGCCTCCTCGTATTTCTCCTCCTCTCGCTGCTGAGCCGCAAGCAGCAGGTGGGCGTTAGCGGCCGCCATGGTCCCGGGATACCTATCGATCACTGACTGATATCCGGTGAGCGTTGTTGCCGAGCGAAGGAGATCTCGAGCAGAGGTCGCTTTGCGATGCTCAATCACCTGGAAACTCGCGAAGAGAATGAGGCCAATAACGACCAGCGATGCTAGCGCGATGATCTTGGTTTTGTGCTGACTCCAGAAAGCGCCCAAATCAAAATCGGTGGGAACGGAACTCTCGGCGGCTTGAGACGACATAAAAAGGCTTGGAATTTACGACGGTATCCCCTCCTGCCAAGTGAAACTGTGCGTGTCTTTAAAGAAGAAACACAGAGATAAACATAGGTCTGATCGATACCGGGAAGATCGGTGGTTCACTTTACATTATGGAAATGCCGCCCTAATTTGGCCTCCACGATGGGCAGAGTCAGTAACGCCAAAGAACAACTCATGACGGCCATTCTCGAATTGATGGGGTCGCAGAGTTACGGTTCAGTAACCGTAGATGCGGTCTGCGAGCGGGCCGGAGTGAAAAAAGGCAGTTTCTATTATTTCTTCAAATCCAAAACCGATCTCGCCATCGAGGCATTGGAACACAAATGGAGCCAGACCAGACCGGAACTCGAGGCAATTTTTTCTCCCACGGTTCCCCCGCTTGCTCGTATTCTAGGAAAGCTTGATCACTGTTATCGACGTGCCATTGAGGACAAAAAAAATCACGGCCGCGTGTTGGGTTGCCTGTATTTTCATCTGGGTTCGGAGGTATGCGGAGTAGAACCTGAGTTGAGAGACAAGCTGAGGCAGATTCTTTCGGCCTATAATATTTATTTCGAGACGGCGATCCGCGAGGGGCAGGACGACGGGTCCATCAATGTCGAAGATGCGAAGGCAGCGACTCGCTGCCTTTTTAACCTGATGGAAGGAACTCTCACCCAGGCGCGAATCCACAACGACCCGGAAGCGATAAAAGATTTACGGGGCGCCACGATGAGTATGCTCGGCGCGACCTCTCCGGCTACAGTTGCCGCGACCTGAATCGCTCAATTTTCGGAACTTTTCCGAAATTTTTTGTTTACGGATGCATCCGGGTAAAACTGTAATCCGTTTCTTGACTAGACCGTCAACTATAAATAATGTTGACAAAACTTGAAGAAACGTGCAGTAGACCGCGCTCCAATGAAATGTAATCGACACATGCCCTTACAACACGCGGCTTTTCCGCGTGTGTCGATAACCGTATGTGCCGGCTTCGCATCCCGCGAAGTCCGCGCAGCGGCTGGCATGCATTTCCAGCAGCCGGGTTCGCGGACAGCAGCGACTCCCGGCGCCTTACGAGTCGTCCTATAGACGACTACGGAGGCCTCGCCGGGATCCTTCTTGCGCCTGATCGCTCAGGCCTCGCTGCTCCTCCGACCGCCTCCTTTCTTACTAAGAGACGAACCAAGAACCACCTTATTTGAATCGATACAAACGGACAGTTGTCCAACTACACAAGCACTATGGCAGCACATTCTGAAATAGATTCTTCCATGCGGATCTACCTGAGCGAGATCGGCAAGGTTGCTCTTCTCACTCCTGAGCAGGAAGTCGAACTCGCGCAGCGCATCCAGCGGGGCGACGAAGAAGCGCGCTCACTGATGATCCGCGCAAACCTGCGCCTCGTTGTGAAAATTGCGCACGACTACGCAAACCTCGGTCTTCCGCTTCTCGACCTGATTGCGGAAGGCAATGTGGGGCTCATGACCGCGGTTGAGCGTTTCGATCCTGACAAAGGCGCAAAGCTCAGTACCTATGCGGCGTGGTGGATTAAGCAGTCCATCAAGCGCGCACTGGCGAACACCGGCAAGACGATCCGCCTTCCCGTTCACCTCGGTGAAAAGATCTCACGCATCCGTCGCGTGGCGATGCAAATGACTGAGGAGTTGGGACGCGAACCTACTGATGACGAGCTCGCGGACGAGACCGGTATCCAGCGCAAGAAGCTCATGGTCCTCAAGACCGCGGGTTTGCGGCCAAGTTCGCTTGATGCGCCCCTCACCGAAGGCGAAGTGACTTCCCTTGGCGAAATTGTCGAAGATGCCGAAGCCCGTACGCCGTTCCAGATCCTTCTCGATAAGGATAATTACGGCGAAGTCGGTGACCTCTTGAAGGTTCTCGATGAGCGTGAACGCAAGATCATCAATGCTCGCTTTGGGCTTACCGGTGGAAAGCCGAAGACGCTCGAAGAACTTGGCGAACAGTTCAAGCTCACCCGTGAGCGCATCCGTCAGCTGCAGAATATTGCGCTGATGAAAATGCGCCGTGCGATGCGCGCGAAGGAAAAGCCGTCTGCCCTGGTCGCCGCCTGATCCTCTGCATCGAGCGGAAACAAATTGGAAGAGCCGGGCGTGAAAGCGTCCGGCTCTTTTCCTTTGTGGGGGACGGCATCCAGGCAACCGCGTGGGCCTCAGTTGGCACCCTTCGCGCCTGAACCATATTAGGATGACCAGCCTTCCCCGGGAATATCAGCCAGAGTCCCAAGGCCGTTCATTTTCGGTTGAGTCCAAGTCCCCGGTCATTTTCCATTGTTCGGTTCGAGAATGACCCCGGTCCAGAGCTCACCTACCCATACGTAATTGTCCGGGTCAGGATTCTCGGGATGTGGAAAATTTCCGGGAAATGGCGCGGGACGTGCAGATCGATTGCGGAACCGTTTCCCATGCGCTCTCGAAATCGCAAAGTGCGCGAACCATTCGACATGGTGTCCGATCGTCAGACCATTGAAAACCTTGTCCGCGAAAGTGCGATCCCGTCGGCAGGCGCTTGCGGGATCTGACAGGCCGTTTTCTTTTTGACTCCGATCATGCGTCTCCCTTTCCGTTTTCGATCATCCGACAAGGAGCCCGCGCAACGCACCGGGAGGGCAGGCTGCCGACGCTTCACCGTTGCGAAACCACGCCCGCGCTCCTCGCTTCTCTCGTAACGAGGCTTCTCAGTGACGGCGCAAGCGTGGACGACGATAAAATGCTCAAGCTTTTTGCCAGGCACCGCGGCGACATCCGACAGGCGCTGCGGGAGCTCTATGATGCATACGCGAATTCGCGTTCCACCGGGATGCTGTACCGGTCTTGAGAAGGAGATGGTTCGAAAACTCCAAGCGCAAAAGCAGTAACAAGCTGGAGAGCAGATACTTTCAATACAAAGCGCCTAACAATCGCACGCATTCGGACAGCGAAAAACAGCGCGGCTCCCGCCCACTCCAACCACACAGCATTTACTATTGCTGATGCAAATGAGCCGGCTTTCCTCCATTCAAGAGCGTGGTGAAGACTTCCACCTTTGTCGTGGGCAGCTGGCAGACGAAGTTTTCGCAGACGTAGGCAGTTGCTTCGCCGTTGATCGCGCTGACCGTCCTCATGAATTCCACGTGCCTTGAGAAAAACTCCTGGCCGGCGGCTCCGTCGGCGAGAATGAGGATTTTGTGTGGAAGATAGTGGCGGTGTAATTCGTCCAGCATGGCCTGCGTATCTGCGGCCCCGGGCGTGCCGGCAATGACGATCTGCTTGGGCGTGGACCGATGCCAGTCGAGCGCGACGAGCATCCGCGGCAGCGCGGAAGGCGCTTGCGCAATCCGGCTGTTGAATGCACGCATCGTTTTCTCCGACATCTCGCGCCACCGGGCGCGGTCGAGCATGGCTGCCAGCCGTTGAAGATTGAGCGCTGCAACCGAGTTGGGAGACGGCTCGGCGCCGTCGTAATCTTCCTTCATGCGCAGCAGGATGCTGGGGTCCTTACCGGTCGTCATAAAGTAGCCGCCGCTTTTTTCATCCCAGAACAGCTGGTTCTGGCGCTCCTGCAACTTTACGGCCCATTCCAACCGGCTAACGTCGAAGGATGTCTCATATAGATCGAGCAGTCCCTGAATGAGGCAGGCGTAGTCGTCGGCGAACCCGCCAATGTCGCTCGCTCCTTCACGGTAACTGCGGATCAGAGTGTTGCTGTCCGACCGATACAGTTTCTCCTCGATGAAATCAGCGGCTCTGCTGGCAGCCTGGAGATATGCCGGATCACCCAACACTTGGTAGCCGCGCGCGAACGCGGAGATCATGAGCCCGTTCCACGCCGTGAGGATCTTGTCGTCGAGATGCGGGCGCGGCCGTTTCTCCCGAGCTTCGAAAAGAATCCTGCGGCTCTCTGCGAGCACCTCGCGCGTCCTGTCTTCACTCAGATCGAATTTCTTTGCCGTCTCCCCATAGGTACGACGCTGATTAAGAATGTTCTTACCCTCGATCTCGCCTTGCGGATAGCTCACGGAAGGTGCGTTGACCTTTGGCTCGACACCGTAGTGATAGGCGAAGACTTTCGCGCGCTCCGGTCCGAGGAGCCTGTCAATCTCTTCCTTCGTCCAGACGTAGAACGCGCCTTCGGCGTGCTCGGGCTTGCCATGCTCGAGCAACGAATCGGCGTCTTCTGCGGCGTAAAATCCGCCGCCCTCGCCGGTCATGTCGCGCCGCACGTAGTCGAGGATTTCGCGCGCGGTCTGCGCAAAGAGCGGGTCGCGCGTGATCTGGTACGCGCTCAGGTAAGCTTCGGCGAGTTGCGCCTGGTCGTACAGCATTTTCTCGAAGTGCGGCACATGCCAGAATGCGTCCACCGAGTAGCGATGGAAGCCGCCGCCGAGATGGTCGTGGATTCCGCCCCGGGCCATTTTCCGCAACGTGAAAAGTGTCATCTTCAGCGCGCGCTTTCCTTTCTTCGAATCGGGTGCCGCGTAATAAACGTGAAAGAGGAAGTCCAACGTGGCCGGGCGCGGAAATTTCGGCGCGCCGCCGAAGCCACCGAGCTTCTCGTCGAAACTCGAGGAAAACGTCTGGTAAGCTTTTTCGGCAAGGTCCCCGCGGAGTTCGTCGTCAGCGCCGGCGGAACCTGCGGTGAACCGATGCAGCGCGTTTGTGACCTGGTCCGCGCTTGTGAGGATTTCCTTCCGTTCCTTCTCCCAATCCTCGGCGATCCTTTTGAGCACCGTCTTGAATCCGGGGCGGCCCCATTTGTCCTCCGGCGGAAAGTAGGTGCCGCCGACGAACGGCTTCAGGTCCGGCGTGAGCCAGACGCTCATCGGCCACCCGCCGCTGCCCGTGGTTGCCTGTATGAACGTCATGTAAACGCGATCTACGTCGGGACGTTCCTCACGATCCACTTTGATGCTCACAAAATGCTCGTTCATGATCTTCGCGACTTCGGGGTTCTCGAAGGATTCGCGCTCCATGACGTGGCACCAGTGACAGGTCGAATACCCAACTGACAGGAAAATTGGCTTGTCCTCTCTGCGCGCCTTTTCAAACGCTTCTTCGCCCCAGGGATACCAGTCCACCGGGTTGTGCGCGTGCTGGAGCAGGTAGGGGGATTTTTCCTTGATGAGACGGTTCGTGTATTTGTGCTCACCCGACTTGGCCCGGTTGTCGAAGGGCACCGGCTCAGCGTCCTGCGCGAGAAGGCGAAATCCCCCTTTCGAGACCCAGATTGAAAGAATCCCGCCGAGAACGCTGACGAGAGCGAAGAAGGAAAGCTGTCGAGGCAATTTCATGGTTGATCACTCTTTTGCGTCTGCGAGAAGGGAACCGGAAACGGCAGGAACACGCCGGGCGAAGCCATTCGATCTTGTCGATGGCAACCGATGCGAACCCGCCAGCGTGCTCGCCCGCGAGCGCGAGCGAGCATGAGCAGCAGGTCCAAACAGGATGTCTTCACGGGAAACAGAGTTTCCATCTCCCGTGAAAACGCGTTCGCGCAATCCACCATGACCTCTCTTGGCGGGAGGCCCTTGTTCGGCGCGGACCCGCCGCTCCGCGGCTCAAAGCAGCGCTTTTACCTCGCGCTCGAAAACCGCCTTTTCCGCGAAACCGACGTGCTTGCTGACGATCCGCCCTTCCCTGTCGAGGACGAACGTGGTCGGAATACCTCTGATGCCGCCAAAGTCGTTCGCGATCTTTTGATTTCCCATCACCACGGGATAGTTCATTTTGAAGCGCTTCATGAAACGTTTCACCACGGCAGGTCCGCCCTCATCCAGCGAAACTCCCACGACCACGAGTCCTTCGTCGCCATACTCCTCTTGAAGTTCGACGAAGGCGGGAATCTCATCCCGGCAGGGCGGGCACCACGTCGCCCAGAAGTCCAGGAGCACGACCTTGCCTTTAAAATCGGAAGATTGCACCGTCGCGCCGTTCACATCCGTCAAGGTCCATTCCGGCGCAGACGGGCGCTCCGACTCGGCGGCTGCGGCGGGCCAGCTCCCCGCGTCGAAGGCGAGTAGTCCTGTGAGAACCACAACGGCGAACAGAATTCCAATGGAAAGTTTTTTTGTCATCAGGACATAGACGTGACCGCAACTCGATTTATTCCAACCAACAAGCATTGCA
This sequence comes from uncultured Verrucomicrobiae bacterium, assembly GCA_963805815.1. Lineage (GTDB taxonomy): Bacteria > Verrucomicrobiota > Verrucomicrobiia > Chthoniobacterales > Chthoniobacteraceae > CAWDWA01. The sequence continues at coordinate 684,425 of CAWDWA010000023.1, read as the reverse complement.
GCGCAGTTGTTTAATAATTGCCAGCAACTTTGCCGCTGGCAATCCAGGATAAACAGTGGTGGCGCACGAGAAACTCCAACCACCGTGTCTCTATCGTTTCGCGCATGCCCCCATCACGCGCCGATTCGGGGCAAGGGGGCGTCTTAAGCACGACTTCGCGGCTTCGCGGAAAACTGAGTCGTAAGCGATTGCTTTTCAGGCCCAGCGTCAGTCGTGCTTCACCCGGATCAGTTTGCTCGTATCAAATCCAAGCTCACGAGCCCGAGTCTTGAAGCGATTCCATACTTCCTCGCTGACCGCCGGTTTTCGCGCGAGAAGCCAGAGATAGTTCCGGTTGGGCCCGCACACGAATGCATATTGACCGCGAGGATCGAGTTCGAAAATGCCGTAGGCGCCATAGAACGGGCCGAAAAACGAAACCTTTAAATGCCCCACATCCGGAGCGCCGGCCGGGACCGCCCGACCCTCGATTTCTTTCCATTCCCGATCGGGCACCGAGAAGCCGCGATTAACCACTTTGATGCTGCCATCCTCCCGAAGAGAATACTCGGCCGTCACCCGTTCCAACCCCCGCTCGAAGCGATGATCCAGCCGGGCGATCTCGTACCACTTCCCGAGATACTGCCGGAGATCGAAGTTAGTCACCGGTTCGATCCCGTCAGGAAGCGAGGTACAGCCGGCCAACGCCAGCGAAACAATCCCGGCAAGCAATGCACAACGAATCAACACGAACTTCGTCTTCATGGTAAAGTGAGCGCTCTGGCCGCTCCGATCAAAACCGGATAACTGAATTTGATTGCACGGTCAATTCCAAGCGAGTTGCAACCGTCTTTTTACGAGGGAGATAGCAGGAGACGCTGAACATGTTTCCTTGAGTTTTTCAGACCGGCGGGCAGATAGCCCTGCCATGGTAAGACCGCTGCGCGGCGACTCAACAATTCGCCCCCTGTGCTCGAAAGCGTTCTGGTCGGCGAAATTGCAGCGTCTGATAGTCGTACAGCTAAACGAATATCCGCGCTTTCTCCGAACGAACCCGAAGGGCTCACAGACTGTAGCCGATGGTTGATCCGGCCACAGCCGGAGACACCACCGGATTTCCGTCCCCGACACGAGTGCACCCCGCGGCATCTGTTTAGCGCCGAAGGCGCGGTTAGCATTTAGAGCCTGGGGCAACGCCCCAGGGAAGGTCGAACAAGACGCTCCAGCGCTGAAAGCGCGATTCATCCGGGCACGAATTTGGTGCATTATCAAGTCTATGCCGCAGTCGCTCAGCAAGGTCATTGTTCATCTTATCTTCAGCACCAGGGACCGTGAATCGTGGCTGGACCGCAAAGTCCGCCAGCGTATTCACGCGTATCTGGCAACCATTTGCCGCGACCTAGGTGCACAAGCCCACCGTGTCGGCGGCGTAGCGGATCATGTTCACATCATCTCGACTCTGCCGCGCACACTTTCACAAGCGCAGATGGTCGAGCAGGTGAAGAAGACCTCATCAAAATGGATCAAGAGCCTCGGGCCCGAATATCGCGGGTTTTTCTGGCAACGTGGTTATGGCGCGTTTTCGGTCAGCCCCAGCCAACTCGATGCGGCCCTCGCTTACGTCGACAATCAGGAAGAGCATCACCGGGTTCGAAGCTTTCAGGAGGAATACCGGGATTTTCTGAAGAAGCACGGCGTTGAGTTTGACGAGCGCTACGTATGGGATTGAAAAGTTATTTACCTGATTACGAACCAACTGAATCGCGCTTTCAGCGCTGAGGGCTTTCTGTGCTTGGATTCCTGGGGCGTTGCCCCAGGCTAACATGAAAGACGCCTTTGGCGCTAAACACATACACCCCGCGAGGGGTGCCAGCAAAAACGGCAGGCGACAAAGCGATCAATCCAGGTATTTCGCATCCTACTACCCGCCTCCGCTGTATCGAACAATTCGACCAGTTCCTTTCGCGAACAGCCTTCCTTGCACTTCCTGATTCAAGAAATTTCTCTATCGACCTGTTCCGGCGGAACATGGAATGAAATTGGTTTTTGAACACGTGCATCTTCGACTATGAGGCGCGCGGAGCTTCTGTTAATAGCATGGTTTTATCCGAACTGAACCGACTGCTCGAGAAAATGATCGGTATCGCATAAGGCCGGCCCGGTTCCGACGGCGGGAGGCCGAAGGGTGATCGTCGCGGCCGCAATTAATGGCCCACGTCATCGCCCGTCATCCCTGCTGACGGCTCTGCTATCTTGACAGCAGTGTTTGAGATGTCAAGATGCAAGTTTACTTTTAAGCAATGCGAACCACGGTCACGATCGAACCTGACACCGAGGCCCTCCTGAAAGAGGAGATACGCCGGACCGGGCGCTCTTTCAAAGAGGTGCTAAACGAGGCGATCCGTCGTTCCCTCGGTCGAAACGAGCCGGGTGCCGTCGAATTGAAACCCCTCTTCAGAGAGCCTTTTCCGCCCGACTTGACCGGGGTAAGCATGAATCGCCTCGCCGACGAACTCGATGACACGGAGACTCTGCGGGAACTTGGGGAATGATCCTACCAGACCTCAATCTGCTGCTCTACGCCTACAATCCGCACGTCCCCCAATACGAACGGGCGGCTGCCTGGTGGCTCGGCGTGATGCAAGGGGACGAGTTGGTGGGGCTGCCCAACGAGGTCTGTCTCGGCTTCGTTCGGATCGCCACGAACCGGCGTCTCGGCCCGGCTGCGGTCACAATTCGCGAGGCCCGCGAGGTCGTCGAAAGCTGGATCCGCCTGCCCCATGCCCGGATCCTGGCTCCCGCTACGGATCACTTCGCCCGTGTCATGGAACTCCTTGAGCAAACCATGGGTTCCGGGGGGCTCGTTTCAGACGCTGTCCTCGCAGTGCATGCTCTCGAAAACCGTGCCACCCTTTGCTCGAACGACTCCGACTTCGCCCGCTTCCCGGGACTGGATTGGCGGAATCCGCTGGAAGGATAGGCGCCCTCAGCCAAAGGAGCATAGCGTGCACCCCAGCTTGTTCCAATGCAGCCATGGATCGGCTAATGCACTGTCTGTGACCCCAAAGCACGCCACCGATCGGAAATTCCGCTAAGCGGCTTCGTTCAACATCATGCCGGCTAACTTGAACGTCCGGCGGGAATCTTCGATCACGGCACACCTCGAAGACCCGACGCCTATGCTTTCCGTTCGCGTGGAGAAAAAGTCGGAAAAAGGTTTCCCGCGAGGGACCTGGTACGCGTCGGCGGAGCGAGCGGCGCCGGGGTTGGAGGGGGTTCAAAAGTCTGGACAGCCACGCCCTGGCGGCAGAGTTTCGAAGTCATGAGTGCGATGACCGATGTGGATATCTACGAAGGATCACTTCATCGCGAGGCGGAGAGGGGTGTCAGCACAGTCACCTTCAAAGTGCCGGGCGATCGGCCTGATGAGATTTGTGTCATTCCACGGCACCTGCCTTTTGGGGACTATCGAGGCAAAGCCGGAGCGAAAGACATTGCCGATGAGCAAAGGCTGGCGAGCTACGATTTTTACAAGACCGGCCCCGCCGAGTCGGGCGTTATCGCGCCGCTCCCCAAACGTTCCAGCACCAGCGCTGCAGTTGACGTGCATGAAATTCCCGAGGGCACTACGAGGCCTGACACGCTGACGGCGAGCTATTGCCTTGGGGTAGAGAAGACAGGGAAATGCGTGGCCAAGTTCAAGCAGACCGACAATAAGTTCACCACGACCTGCACGGCAGCAATCCTGGGCTACTACCATGTCTCGCGGGCGCTGGGAGACATCTGCGAGATCAAGCCTGCCGTCCTGCGCACCATGGACATCGAGCAACATAAGAAAATCGTCCGTCTTGCTTTCGAGATGGGCGTTCGCGGCACGGTCGCGAAAAGCTGGAGACTGTTCGACAAGTATTACGCAAACCCGAAGGGTTCCGAGGTAGCCAAAGCCCTGTTTACCTCCGACTTCACGCAGATCTACGGCGCGTTGCTGGAAAACACGAGGGGCGAGGAGAACTATGCGGAATGGCTCGGGGCCGGTTCGAATCTCAGTTCGACGCGCGCCTTCAAGAACATGGCCGATTCCCGATCCGTCGCAGCCATTCTCGGGTCGAGGGATTTCACCCAATCCAATGTTCAGACACTCGTGGCGATGCGGGATATGAGTGAGATGATCCTGCTCGATTATCTTCTCGCCCAGTCCGACCGCCTCACCGGGGGAAACATCAGTGACTACCGCTTCGTCTATTTCCTCGACGACGGGAATGTGAAATCCAGGAAGGCATCGAAGGCGTCCGATGTCCCCAACGGTGTGCCCTCGGTCATCGTGAAAAAGCTCACCATCAAGGACACCGACGCCGGGCTTCTCAACACCAACGTCTTTGAGCGAAAAGGCTATCTTTCAAAAATCCGTCATCTGCACTCGAAGACCTATGATTGTCTGCAAACGTTTGCGCAGAAGTGGAATGACGACCCGGCGGTCAAAGAATTCTTCCATCGGGAGTGCACCTTCAGCAACCGCCAGATCTCGCGATTCGAAAAATATTTGCTCGACGCCGCAGCCACGCTGCGCGGTCGCCGGGAGAACGGCACGCTCCACCTCGATCTCGACCTCGATGACTACTTCCAGGGCTTGACGCCGCCGCCGCAACCCACCGTCCCGGAGATCACGGCATCGGTCGGCCGCTGGGAAAAGGGCGCGGCAAACCAGCCGGCGGACGTAAAGACAGTGCAGCGGCTTCTGACCTTCGCCAGCAAGTCCCTGAACGCAAAGCAACTCGATCCCAAAGGAATCGATGGATTGATTGCCCGTCCGCCGCGCAAATCGAACACCGTCATGGCCGTTGAAGCCTTCGAGAACCTGTCTCAACTCCCGGTGGACGGTATCATCGAGCCCGCAAGTCAGGCTTTTGAAGCGCTGGTCAACGCCGCCGGCGAAATGCCTGCCTGAAAACGCCTGCAGCGTCCGGAAAGCAGTGACCCATTGATCGAATACTTCTGCCAATTGTGTCACAGGGTGTCACAATTTTGTGATGAAAATCGTGTCCATTCGCGAACTCTACCAGGCAACCGGTAGAATCGTCCGATCGGTTGCTGAGGAGCCGGCTGTCGTAACGGATCAGGGAAAACCTGTGGCAATCATCAAACCGCTTGGTCCTGCGGATTTGCCGGGACGATCTCTTCCCCCAAATCACTGGCAATCACGACCCCGGCCGAGGATCGAGGCCGATTCGACCGAAGCCGTATCCGCCGACCGAGATCGTTAGAGAAGCCAGAATGATCTATCTGGACACCTGCTATATCTTAAAATGTTATCTCACCGGGCCCGGCTCCGGCTTTCTCATTGGACGGAATCAACGTCATCCCTTGAGTTTTTGGACACGAGACCCCCTGCGTCCTTGTCTCACGCCAATAACGCCGGCAGTTGTTCCATCGACTCAAACACCGTGGCTCCCGCCGCTTCGAGTCGCTTCGCATCGGAACGTTCGGCGTAGCCAAATGCCGTCATTCCAGCGGAGATCGCTGCCTGGACGCCCGGTACGGAGTCCTCGATCACGACACATTTCGAAGGTTCGGCCCCCATGCTTTTCGCCGCGTGGAGAAAAAGATCGGGAAAAGGTTTCCCGCGAGGAACCTCCGTGGCGCTGAAAATCCGTCCCTCGAATCGGTCCCGTAATCCCGTGAGAGCGAGCGTGAGACGCATCTTCTCATGATCTCCGCTGGACGCCACGCAGAAAGGGATCCTTAGCGAATCCAGCACCATCGCCACTCCGTGCACCGCTTTGAGGTCCGCCCGGAACTGCTCGTAGGTTTCCTGTTGAAGTTCCGCCAGAAAATCGGCGGGCAGCGGTTCCCCGCGCAGATTCTCCACAGTCTCCAGACACGACATCATCGATCGGCCGGTGAAGCGCGCATCGATTTCTTCGTGGGACATCGGCAGCCCGACCTGCTCGAGATGGCGCGCAAGCACCCGCGCCGAAATGGGCTCGCTGTCCACGAGCACCCCGTCACAGTCGAAAATCACCAGATCGAATCGCATTGCATCAGTGTACCAAATTCGGGGAAACGCGAACAGCTACGTGATGATTTGTTTCGAAGGAATGACTTCCACCCATTCCGTGATCCGGCAGCGCTGCGATGGGAAACCCATCTCCAGCACGACCCAGACTCAAAATAATGTTCGCTTGAACATATCTTGTTTCTCCGTTTTAGTGTTTCTGAAATGCCGCCTGCCGAGAAAATCGTCGAACTCCGCGCCCTTCTCGCGGAGCGTTTTCCCACGAAAGCGCCGCGCCCGGATTCCTGTCTCGCCACCGGGATTCCACGGTTCGATCATCTGCTCGAGGGCGGCCTCTGGAAAGGCGCAATTACCGAGCTGTCCAGTCCTGCCGCCAGCGCGGGAAGTGCCCTCGTGCTGACCACGTTGCTTCACACGATGGCCTCGGAAAATCAGATCCTCGCGCTCATCGACGGCCGGGACAGCTTCGATCCGCAACCGATCGACAACGCCGTGCTGGAACATCTTCTCTGGGTGCGCTGTGAAAACACCGACCAGGCCATCCGTTCCGCCGACCTGCTGCTGCGCGACGGCAATCTCCCGCTCGTCGTCCTCGATCTTCGCTGCAATCTGGAGAACGAACTCCGCCGCATCCCCGGGTCCACCTGGTACCGGCTTCAGCGCATTCTCGAGCACAACGCCACCGCCTGCCTCGCCATCACACCGCGTCCCCTGATTCCCAGCGCGCAGGTAAAACTGACACTCGAGAACCGCTTCACCATCAGCGCTCTCTCCGAGAAACAGAACGCGCTTCTGGAAAAATTGCAGGTCAACCTCGCCCGCCGCCGTTTCCAGCAGTCAACCGTCCGTTATGACTCAGAGGATCATCCTGAAGCGGACGGGCTCCGCGTGGCGGAGGCACGGTAGGCGACACGAATGGAAGATTGGAAGTGTGTATGAATGGGTGCGTGGCTTTCGGCTTACTACGTCTCAAGGAGGCTCCCATACTTCCCACCTTCCACTATCCCACCCACCTGTCTCCAATGCCTTTCGGCCAAATACGTCTCTGGGACCAGGGCGCGTTTAAGCAGATCGGCACGCTCAAGGCTGAGTCTCCAATGCCTTTCGGCTTAGTACGTCTCTGGGACTGCGCAGATCTCCGGCAATGCGCGGGTCTCCGACAATGCGGTCTCCAATGCCTTTCGGCTTAGTACGTCTCTGGGACCCGTCGGCGTGGGCAATTATAGCATTCTGGTTGTTGTCTCCAATGCCTTTCGGCTTAGTACGTCTCTGGGACGTTCACGGCCACAATCAAGGCTAGCGGCGACGATCCTAGTCTCCAATGCCTTTCGGCTTAGTACGTCTCTGGGACCTGGTTCTCATAGCGGTATTCTGGCTGCTGTCATTCCGCTGTCTCCAATGCCTTTGGCTTAGTACGTCTCTGGGACGTGGCTGAATTCAAGGCCAACTGCGACGCTCACTTCGAGTCTCCAATGCCTTTCGGCTTAGTACGTCTCTGGGACATCGCACTACTAATCGCAGCCGCATGGGTGGCCGCAATGGTCTCCAATGCCTTTCGGCTTAGGTACGTCTCTGGGACCTCGAGGCGAGATGTGCAGACCGCGTAATGTGGTATCCATGGACTGCTGATAGTCTCCAATGCCTTTCGGCTTAGTACAGTCTCTGGGACTCGAAGGTGAGATTGAGACCTATGTTCTGGACTGTCTGAAGTCTCCAATGCCTTTCGGCTTAGTACGTCTCTGGGACCGCGGTGCAGGTGCATGCACTACGATGTCTGAACTGTGAGTCTCCAATGCCTTTCGGCTTAGTACGTCTCTGGGACCTCGAGTTCGAGAGTGACACTGCGGCCGAAACCCTTTGATCAGTCTCCAATGCCTTTCGGCTTAGTACGTCTCTGGGACCTGCTGCATTGAAGCACGATTCGTACGAGACGAAGCGTCTCCAATGCCTTTCGGCTTAGGACGTCTCTGGGACCAGGTCAGAGTGCAGCTGATAGCGCGGTGCGATCAAGGGTCTCCAATGCCTTTCGGCTTAGTACGTCTCTGGGACTGACTACAAGCACAAGAGCGACACTGTAGTATCACGATGTCTCCAATGCCTTTCGGCTTAGTACGTCTCTGGGACTCAGTTATGAAGAGAATATGTGAGCGACTTCACGCAAGTCTCCAATGCCTTTCGGCTTAGTACGTCTCTGGGACTGACTCGGAAGCTGAAGCCAACGTCGCAAGCGATACACGATGTCTCCAATGCCTTTCGGCTTAGTACGTCTCTGGGACTTAAGCCCAGATGGAATCGAGCCGCGTGAACATCATAGTCTCCAATGCCTTTCGGCTTAGTACGTCTCTGGGACCATGGTCAACGGAAGCTGTCTGAATGCAGGAGTCAGACGTCTCCAATGCCTTTCGGCTTAGGACGTCTCTGGGACCGTTGAATCGCTGGACGCATGGATCGCCGATGTTGAATGAGTCTCCAATGCCTTTCGGCTTAGTACGTCTCTGGGACGAGGCTCGATTCGACGACACATGGCATTCGTGACGATACAGTCTCCAATGCCTTTCGGCTTAGTACGTCTCTGGGACCCTTACGATGAGGAGATAGATGTTGAGCACCGATGGAAGTGTCTCCAATGCCTTTCGGCTTAGTACGTCTCTGGGACCGTCCGAAGCGATAGATAGGCTTCGCGAACCTATAAGCTGTCTCCAATGCCTTTCGGCTTAGTACGTCTCTGGGACATGATAGAATGTAGTCGAAATGCATTACGACATGCTGAACGAGGTCTCCAATGCCTTTCGGCTTAGTACGTCTCTGGGACAGGATCGAAGATGCGAACACTGTCGCTCGTATGTAGTCTCCAATGCCTTTCGGCTTAGTACGTCTCTGGGACACGCTTGCACGTACAGTTGCTGAAGGCGTGAAGTCTCCAATGCCTTTCGGCTTAGTACGTCTCTGGGACACGGAGAACATTACGAACATGTGCGTAATGTTACGAGTCTCCAATGCCTTTCGGCTTAGTACGTCTCTGGGACATATTGGCGAAGTATTCAGATCGCAGATGCAATCGTCTCCAATGCCTTTCGGCTTAGACGTCTCTGGGACATGGTACTCGGAACCGCACGTATTCGTCAGTCTCCAATGCCTTTCGGCTTAGTACGTCTCTGGGACGACGGAATCGCGAAGGCCTTCGAAGGCATCAGGGTCTCCAATGCCTTTCGGCTTAGTACGTCTCTGGGACGCGATTGTCTCGGGGTGCGACAAATAAGCGATAGTCTCCAATGCCTTTCGGCTTAGTACGTCTCTGGGACCATAGATGTAATGCGCGAATTATCGGTCCTGGTCTCCAATGCCTTTCGGCTTAGTACGTCTCTGGGACTGCTTCTTTGTATCTCATTGAGCGGCAGTGGGCAAATCCAGGTTCAGAGCGGCAGGCGTCATTTCGGGTGAGCATGGATCGTGCTTTACGCGCCGGAAAATGATGACTTTTCATTTGTAAGAGCAAGAGCACAGGAGACTTGTGTCACGGGGTCGGCAGACCCATGATTTTGCCATGTATCGGCTGCCGCCCTGGCGCGATGCTTTCAATGACGGTGGGAGCAACGAAGTTTCGAATATTCGCCGGGTTTCGGGCCTCGGATTTCGAATTTTCCCATCTCGTTTAGAACACATAGGCGACGACCTTCTCCTGGTGTGTCTGAATACCGGCGTCCCGGACGTCCTTTGCGCAGGCAGTGCAGACTTTGTAGGCTACAATCCGGTCAGTTTCCGGGTCAATGGTAGCGAGGAGATCCGACCAGAACTCATCGAAGCGGTCGGCCTCCAGCCGGCATTCAAACACGGAGTATTGAACACGAACCCCGTAGTCCTCGCAAATGGCGGCGATTTTTCGCAGTCGGCGGTTCTCGGTGATATCGTAGGCAACAATAGTCAGCACGTGTTTTTCTCCGCAACGGTGCCCACGCCGTTCACTGCGCGTGGGGTGATTCGCAAATGCCTCCTCCCACCAACCCTCGGGAACCTTCGATTGCTGGGCACGGGGCTCGATCGGTTCAACCGGTGCAGGCACCGGCTTGTCGGGCACAATGGCAATGTCCTGCTGTGGAAAGAAATCGCCGAGCCGTTGGCGCAGCGGGCTCGACCAGTTTCGCGACGGTCGCGGGCGGTCATGTCCGTCGCGATGTCTTTTTTGTCTGCGATTTTTTTCACGCCGTGACATGGTTCAGTTCATGAGGAACGGCTCGAACGGTTCGCATTCGACGATGGCCCGTTTCACGTGCAGGCATTGCCCGTGCAATTCACGGCGGAGGCTCGTGCGGGAACCATGCTGTTCGCTCGTGAACTCCCGCTCCATCCGCCGTTCGTAAGCTACAAAGAACCGGCGCCGGCCCTCCACATTCAGGTAAACGCCACCGTTCCGTGGTTCGAAATGACTGCGCGCGTTGAGGATCGAATGGCTGAAGAGATCAAGCGCCATGGCGTCCGCCACTGGGGATCGGAATGGCTCGATCAGATCCAGCGCAAGGGCGGGACGACGATTCTCGGGCTGGTGAAAGAATCCGATCGCCGGATCGAGGCCAATGCCGTGCAAGTGCGCTTCTGTCTCCGCGACGAGCAGAGTGTAGGCGTACGATAGAACGGCGTTGGGCGCATTGTGGGGCGGGCGGCGGCTGCGCCGCTCGAACGGCGTGTCGTCTGGGTAAAAGCTTCCATAACACTCGAAGTAGCGGCCGGCGGCCGTGCCTTCGTAGCCGCGAAGGGTGTCAATGGAGGCGACAGTCCTGCAGGTCTTTACAAGCTGGCTAAATGCCAGCAGATGCCGCGTGATCTCCGCATCCTCCCGGTTGGCGGCCAGCCGCTGCAAAACGCGTCGGCTGTTAAGAATCTTCGCTTCCACCCAGTTGATCGCGAGAGCGAGGGCGAAGCCCGGATCTTGCGCGCGACGGTATTGTTCCATCCGGGCGGTCGAATTGGGGGCGGGCGGCAGACAGAGACCGAGAACGCGATCGGTTTGTGAGGTGAGAACAATCGGAACGTCACGCCGCAGCAGTTCGGCGACGGCTGCGATGGTAAGGTGGGCTCTCTCGCTAATGACAACCTGCTCGATGTCCACGAGCGGGATGTCGCGGACGACGGATTCGCTGTCGCCGTTGTTAGGCGGGGCCTCGATATGCAGCCGCTCGCTGACCAGTGAACCACGGGTCCCCGGGGTGGTTAGGAAGAGTGATGGCATAGAGAAAAAACCGGTTACTGCATCAGTTGAGTTCTGGACCCACATTTGCAGGGAAACAGGTGGCAGTATCGTCCGCGACAGCGACGAGGATTTTTGCCGCTGCCGTCGTCGGAGGGCGTTTAGCAGAAGCGATCGCGAGCAGGTGGGTTGCAACGAGTTCGATGATTCCGGCAGCGTGGCCGACCCATACGAAAGCGAACTCGGGATTGACGTTTCCTTCGGGAATCGAAGTCGCCATCCGGAAACCAATCCAGCGATGCTCAGGCAGGGGAAGCATGCGCCGAATTCGAAGCCGGAGTTGAGGATGTTCAGTCCCGCCAACAACGCGAACCCTGGCTGCCGGGACTGTCACCGACAGCATTATCACGGCGCGGAGTGTTTGTTGTTCTTCACCGACCTGCAGCCGGACGTTCAGTTCTTCCGCTGCGGATGCGGTATGGAACGCGAACACGTGCGGTTCGGGTCGACTGAAATGGATTCCTTCGTGCAACAGAAGCCGGGCGAAACTTTCGGAGAAAAGATGTTGCTCGATTCGCATGAAGGCATCATGCACCGCCAACAATCGTTTTTCCTTCAATCGAACATCGGCGGACGTTCGCGCAGGTGTTACGGATTTGTCCCCACTACGCTGTGCTCGAGCCGGACGGTCGAGTCACGCGCAAAGGTGGAAAACCGAGCGGCCCGTGAGGAGGCAGCAGGCTCTTGATAATATGACCAAGACCGGCTCCGCGGAGGCGATCACGAAGTGAGTTCAGCCGTTTGCGAAAGTCTTCTGCAACGGGAGCCTGCTTCCGCCAATTCGCGCCGGCAAACTCGAGATTGATCTGGGGATGTTTAGGCGCCCAGCGGTTTAGAAACTCGGCAAACGGCGCCTCCGCATCCTGATGAGTGGCAAACGGTTCGCAGCCCGCGCGCGCGCGTCCAAGCAGGAACTCGAAAAAGGGAATGTCGCGCCCGCTTAGTTCCACGGGCGTTCCGTCGAAGGATGCGGTCCACGTTTCTTCGTCCAGGCCAATCTCAATAGGTTCACTGTCCTGCCGAACGAGATTCGAAGCGATCTTTACGAGGCTCATAAATCCGCCAGGGAAGCGACCAAGTTGCTCCTGAAAGAGATAGCGGAGCGGAACAAATGGAACATCGGCGAGCTGCAACACAACAGAGTCGCTTGAGACGGTCTCTTCCGTACCGTCCGGAAGTGGAATCCGGTGAAATTGCGGCTTCGTAGTCGGGAAGAAGAACTTTGGAGTGAGGCGCGGATTTTCGAAAGGCTCGCTTACCAGAACGTGAGTGAGTCGATCCCCGGTGCGGCCGAGAAGAGAGAGTGCAGCGGCGAGTAGAGATCCCATCGTTTTCCTCCCTCCGGCCAGCGAACAGATCAGCCGGGTGTCATCGTTCGTCGTGATGCCGCGGATCTCGTCCAGGATGAATTCCGCGGCGGCTTCATTCTGTTGCGGTGTGCGAATATCATCGAGCGGGATCGAGCGACCGATGGCGGGATCGGCCGTGGAAATGACCCGGACTTCCTTGAAGTTCAGCCTTGGATCGCTGGAGGCCCTCGGTCCAAGAATCGCCCTCCGGAGTTCTCCCCAGACGGTGCGGCCATCAATCGGCGTAAACAGATCCCGATTGAGATCGGCTTCCCCTTTCAGGGTTGTGATGACAATGATATCATCTGGAATGGTAACCGGATGAGCCGAGTCGCTGGGGTGAGCTAACGCCCAAACTGTTTCGGTCAGGATTGCCGGAGACATTCCTGAAACTGCGAGAAGAATGGTGCGCCGGTCCCTTCCTTCTGGCTGCGGATTCAGTATCGAGCGCATCCTTTTCTCGGAGCGAGTTTGCCTCCGCGAGGATTTTTCTTTGGTTTGCGCTGTCTTCTTCATCGGGACGACCTAGTTGGAATATCAACTAGCGAACCTTGCCGGAGAAAGCCGTTCATAAGGACCTATCAAATGAATCCTGGCCTGTTCTGCTTCCTTTTGAACGACGGCAAAATGTCTTCGCACGATGGGCTGGGCGACACAAAAGAACTTGCTCGCAAACGCTCCACCCACGTGGCGGGCTGCGGTCTCGAATTCCTCCAGAGCGCGCTTTAGCCGACCGCCTTCGCCTCCTCGCTTGCACGACATCACTGCCAGATTGAAACCGTCCACCGCTAGAATGTCCTCCTCGACGGCGGCGCCGGGGACACCGACTTGAACGGACCAGCGCAGATCTCTGAAGCGACCACTCTGGCGCGCCGCTTCCCAAACGCATACCTCCCACCAGCCGCCGGCAAGCATCGATTGCGACTCCTGCAGTGGCGAAAGCGCTTCGTAAAACTCAGTGATATCCTTCCAACGCTCTCCATCCGCAAAGCGCTGCAACGCCGCGCGCGAGGAGGAGGGAAGGTGCCAGCCACTCCCACGCTTTTCAATGAGCCCTGCGGCACAGGCAAGTTGTGCCGATCGATCCGGAAGTTGCTCCAATGGACGATCGATCAGGCTCAAGGCCTCAGCGGGCTTGATGCTCGTCTTCATCAACTGCTTCGTCACGGCATGGCAAATAACTTCCTCGCCGGGCGTGCGGCGAAGGTGTTCCGCCAGCTCCAGATAAGGAGTCGGATCGCGACCAGCCGAAACATCCTCGATCCCGTGAGCGGCACAGATAACATCCACAGAGAGTCTTGATTCCGCCTTTGGAAGAAGCTCCCAGGGATTGACCATGACGGGATGCGCCTGCACCTGCCCGCCGTCCACGAATCGCCGATGCTCCGTATCGACATAGAGAGAAGGACATTTCACCCCGAGCGTTGCCGCGAATGCACCGATGGACATGAGCTTGGTGCCACCGGTGAAATTGACCAGCGGGTCTTGCCCGGATGACTCGGCCTGGCTAATCGCCTCCCGAATTCTCGCGGCGGTTTCTCTGGTATCCGGCATCTCTGTGAGCGGAAGCATACGTGGCTCGAACTCCAATCCTGCCTTCCGCAAGGCGGCGGCGATCCATTGGCATTGTCGCGCAGTGCGCGGAGTGTGCAGGAGAATGATCGACCTGGGCTCGATGGCTAACGCTGGAAGAACATTCTGCATCGTCTGTTCGGAGACGAGCTGGATCAGAGAAATCGGGGTGCTCATGGCTGGATCAGGCGAGATTGAAAAGCGGCACGGAAGCGCTCGCGCTGGGCCGGCGAGATGAATGCAATCGCCAGCGCATTGGCCTGGACCCAAAGCGTGTCCATCCGGGTGAATCCGGGGCAGAGCCTGGCGGCGTGAACGAGATTCTCCGTGAGCGAGGCACCGGAGATGCCGATATTATCGGTGTTCACCGTTACCCGGACACCGGCACGAAGGTAATCCAGCAGCGGATACGGCGGACGGGGTGACTCCCCGGGGGAACGCATGGGATGAAACCCTTTGATCTGATAGTTCGCATAGGGACACATCTCAACACCAACACCGCGATCAGCCACCGATTGCAGGAGTTCCGGAGAATCGATCAGGTGAAGGGCATGGCCGAGGCGGCGCGCATTGAGATCGAACACCGCACGCCAGATTCCCTCCGCTTCGTCATTCTCCCCGGCATGGACCGTGAGGGCCAACCCGCATCGATGGATGCCGGTAAATTCTTCGCGAAAATAGTGTGCGCGCGTCTCTTTGTCTTCGAATCCCGCGAGATCCACACCGACGACACGGCATTCATCGGCTCGGGTCCAGTGCTCCGCCGCGCTGACCGCAAGCGCCAGGTGTCGTGAGATGGCAGTGCGGTAATCACCCTTCTCCTTGCGCGTACCGATGATGATTATATTCACATGGCATCCCGGTCGCTCATCCATGCAACGATCGAAAATTGTCTTGATGTCGGTTAGCACCTGCCAAGGCGACCGGCCCTCGGAAGCATAGTTGGCGGGCGAGCATCGGACCTCCGCGTAAAGAACATTCTGGGTGAGAAAGTGTGCGTAGAGTTGACGGCATTGCGCTTTCAAACATCCTTCGTCTCGCAGCAGCGAGCTGCCGTTGGCGTCGCCGAGCTTCATGTAGTCTGACAGCGGAAGCGGCGCAGTCGGGAACGGCCACCCGCTGGGTGGAGTTGGCTCGACGAAAGTCGGCAGACAGTCGAAATTCTCTGCCTCCGCACGCACCGCTTCGAGCGCTTCCCCATGTGTCGCGAAACCACCGAGGTGGCAATGCAGTTCGACCTTCGGCAGTGCCGCAATCCATTTGAAATCCTTCTCTAACTCCACCGGTTGACGCAGCCAGGCAAGATCGGCCCCGGACCATGTAGCTAGAACGGGAAACGGCAGATCGCCCAATTCGTCCCATGCTCCGGCGATGTTATGGCTGCGCTGCACGATCTGCGCGAGCCGCGTGCGGAAAGCGCGATCGAGCGCCGTCACCCAGCACACTTTGCCTTCTTCGCGGACGGTCTTCAGCGGGTACTGGCTGGCGGAAAAGGAATGCAACTGCGGCCATCCATCCTCCGGGCCCAGCTTGATCCAGTGGAGATGGCCGCCGTTGCAAGCGGCTCGAATTTGATCCTCGGTATTCGGCTGCTGTGCCAGCGGCAGGTCGCAGAGCACATGAAACACCTCCGAGGCTCCCAACACCGCCGCTGCCTTCTGCATCGCTGCGGACATCGTTTTGAACCCGCCCGAGAGGCAGACAAACGGTGGCTCGGAACCGCGGTTTGCGAGCATCCAGCGGTATAAAACCTCCTCGAACCGGAAATGGTCCTCTTCTGATTTGAAATCCTTGAATCCCGCAACGCGAGTGATCGTGAGAATGACGTTCCGCGCATTCCCGGCGAACCATTCTTCCACGAACGAAACATCCGTGGAATCCGAAGTCAGCACATGCACCGCGTCAAAACTAATCTCCGGGAGGAGAAATGCCTCAGGCACGATGGCGGGCGAAGTTCCTAGGGAGATGAGAAGGGTTGCGCCGCACATCCTGCGTTGTCTTTAACGAAACGCGGGTAAACTCAAACCCGCGGAAGCACTCGTTTTTGGTCGTGGCAAATTCCGTGACGCTATGACGACGCAGAGTAAGCGCATGCCGCGCGTCGATGAAGTGTGGAAAGGCGAATTTCAAACACGCTGAGCTATTGGTCGGCCCCGCCTGCGAGGAGATTGAGTCTATATATTTCTTCGTCGTGCTTCAACAATTCATCCAAGGGACGACTCCGCGAGCAGGCGACCGATCTCAGTGGGCGCAGAGTGGGCGGTGCCCCTCGCGAGGCGGTCAATAGCGGTGCGCAAATGGTCACGAGTATTGCCCGTGACGGATTGCCGCTCATCCCACAGGGCGAGAATTCTGTACCCGTCAGCGAACTGCCGGATTGTCAGGCGCAAGGTCGAAGTCTTCCGAGAGGGAGCGGGATCAGTGCGCCCCTGTCGCACGGCTCCCAACGGATAGGAGACATCTCGCAGCGCCTGATGCGCAATAGTTTCCGCCGCCACCTTGCGAGCTTCCTCAGCGGTAGCGAATACCTTGTCGAGCAGATCGAAACACAGAGGGGCTCCTTTCAGCAAGCGCCCAAGAGTCGCAAAGTATGCATTCGCTTCGCTGGGAGCATCAGCCCACTTAAAAGAGCCGCCTCCGCGGGTAGACCGAAGTCCAAGCGAGCCGGCAATAAGCCAGCTCTCCAATGTGCGATTCCAGGCTGGTTGCAGCCGCGAGGGAACTCCTCCGAGCCGATCCAGAACTTGGAGTTGGAACGATGTCCCGGGCTCGTACGCCGCCTTCGGGCTGGCCTGTCCGCCACGCTTATGCGGAAGACTATTTTGCGAGGATGCAATGCCCAGCACTTCGGCGATGCGAATGACGATCTTGCTGGCCATTGCGCCTCCATGCACCCCACCAAAGACGGTCTTTTCATCAGCATAAGTTCCGCCCAGGGCGCGAAACCACCCGTGAAGCTGACCGCGGATCGCTGACGGGCGAATCTCCGGTCGATCGTCGTAGATACCTTTGCTGAAAAGCGGAGTGATGAAAGTTAACTGGTAAGAATTCATGGCAATGGCGAGAGGCTGCGAGCGGAGCGAACGGAATCGATAACCTTCGCGATCTCCGGTTTCTTCCTTTTCCACGTTTTCCAGCGGTCGCGCTTTTCTTTGTTTGTGGTCAAAAGGTCGATGAATGCGCGTTGATCTGTTTCGTCTTTCTGAGGAAGCTCCTTTGCAAAGTTGGCGAACTGTTCATCAGTAAGCTTCAGGAGCTTTTCGGCTGCTGCTGCCTCCGGGGCGAGTTCGCTCAGACGTTTGGCTTCCGCCTCCTGTTCAGCTCTCTTCTTTCTCTCGATCTCCGCCGCCGCTTCCGCTCGTTCCCGCTCCTTTCGATCCTCATCCTCCATTGCCTCCAATACCTGGGGCTGCATGGAGAACCAGCCGTAACCAGCCCCGGTTTTAGCTCCCAGTCCCCGGACCGTGAGAGCCAATTCCAGCCAACGTGTGGCGGATGCGAGCAACCGCCGATCGTCGTTCATGCCGTTCAGAACAAGGCAGAAGGCAAACTGCGCACCGATCTCGACGGCGGGAAAGGGGTTCGGACGAGGCTTTTCTTTCGATAGATCCTCGGTGCGGCGGGTGCGGTAGTAGTCTGGGTAGTGGACATTCGTAAGATCCACGACCAGCCTCGCTTCATTGATCGGATAAACCGGCAAGAATGAAACACAGCCCTTCAGATTTTCCGAGCGACCCTTCAGCAGCAACCGAAACGGGCAGAGATCGCCTTTCTCAAAGTCGTTATCGGCCGTGCCGAAAACAGCTCGGAATTGATCGAATATCGCAACCTGCTCGGCTGCTTCAGCGTTCTTCAACTCCTCCAACGCCGCGTGACGGCTAACACCCTTGACTGCGGATCCGGGTATGAAGGGAAGACCAAACAGTCGATCCAGACAGATCCCGGCATTCTGGATAAGGCTGTCTGCTAGATTGATGGCTAGCCGACCCTCCAGTTGTCCTGCTCTGATCGCGCATCGATCGCCATATGCGTTCCGAAAAAGTCCAACAAAGCGCCGCGTGTGATTCGCCCGTAACGCGGACAGTTCCCTGGTATCCCAATGCACCCCCGCAAGGGTCTCCGCAATCTTTGCTTCACCAAGGTACCGGTCTCGGTTTTCTGGCTGCACGTTCTGCCCAGACCCGCGACGACGCTTTTCCGCGGCGTCTCTGGCCAGTAACTGTGCCGCGCCGTCAGCGATGCGCATAAAGCTCCAGCGGGAGGCTTCATCCCATTTGATTGCCTCCGGCCATTTCTTGTGGAATAAGAACTTATCGAGGAGAAGACTGCGATTTTCGACGCGCTCGGCTGCGGAGCCGACGAGTTCGGCGACATCGCCAGGCATGGGAATCGTGGCAGTCATGACGAGTCAGTTCTTTTTGACGAACCGGCGGGCATACTGTAGCCACGCCATTGTCTCCGAGGTAGCGTGCTTCAACACCTCGCTGTTGGTGGTTTTCGCGGTGAGGTATTCCATCAATGTCTGGCGGTCTTTGACCTCGTCGCCCGGAACCACAGCCACGTCCGGGTCAGCCAAATGACGGGCGATGGCGTCAAAGACTTTCTGCCAGCCTTCCTTCTCGGTGAAGGAGTAGGCCGCCGTGGCGAGAAGACCGTGGTTCATGATCAGAGGAGCGACCTTCTTGATCACTTCTCCCTTGTTCTCACCCCGCACGGCACCTGCTAAACCGAAGGCAAGCGCGTTTCGGGCACGAATTTGTTCGAGATTTTGCATGAGAGGATCGGTTGAAGTCAGGCGAGTTTGACGGTGCAAAAGCCAAGTCCGGTGGTTCCGTTGCCGCCGAACTGGACCAATTGCTCGCTGCTGAGCGTGTCGAAGACTGCGTTGGAAGCGCTCTCTTTTCGGAGAGCGCTGAGCGGTGAGTAGAACAGACATTCGGAGGGAACGGTTTCTTCGTTGAAGAGACCGCCGTCTTCGGCCGTGCCAGTATCATCGTCGATCCGGACATGCTGATTCACCTGGCAGGCATTGACTGCAAAGTGAGAGAAGTCTCCATCGGAGAGCAGGACAAAGCGACCGCCTGCCCCGGATAAGACTGCATCGCTCAAAAGGCTGGTAAGTTTACTTTCCCAAGCATCGGGGAAGGCGCCGACGTTCTTGAAGCGATATTCCTCCAGGACCACGCCGTTGATGCCTCCCCGGTCAATCACCAGCTTGCTGCCGGCGGCGCACTGCATGTCGCCGGGTGACTCAGGAACCTGAAGGTCCCAGCCGGCGTCACGAGTCAGCCTGCTCAGCGTAATCGGCGACACTGCAAGAGCGAAAGCGCCTTTGGCCGAGCGGACCGGAAACGCAACGAGGCGGGCTTCCCCAAAGCTGATGTCACCGGCTCGAAAGTCATTGGCTGGGCTGCCCTTGCCAAAAAGCCTATCGGTAATCGCATCGTCTTTTTTCCCGAACTGATCACGCAAAACGCCTTTGATCGAGCTTCCTGGGATTATCGGAAAGCCGGTGTGCCGTTCACGCTGAATGGGTTGATCCACAGCGCCGACACTCGCTCCGGCACCAAGGTGAATGGGTGTGCGGGTGAAGAGATATAATATCCGGGTGTTCATTGAATGGTAATCTGAGGGAAGAATGGTGAACGAAAAAGCGGAGGGACGTCCGAGGATGTCAGGGAGTATTTGCCGTGTGGAAACTCCAAGTGCTGCAGACGCCGAGGCCAAAACCTTTCTCGCCCATCAGCGTGCTGCGCCGGTTCCGAATGGTGGTGCAAGAGGTGTCGGCGCCATGCCAGTTCAGGGCTCCTGCCAGCTTGGATGCTTCATCAACGCTGTCCGCCTCGAAATAATAAACGGCGCCGGCAGGCACCGCGAGGTGAGTGGATTTGGCTCCACCCGCAGGACGGCCGGCAGCCTCGTGTGGCAGTGCATAGCCGGTGACCGGGATTGCTTTTGGAACAATCGCGGCTACGAGATTAGCCCGGATTCGGCGACCGGGCTCGAGGCGCTTGCGTCGGGACTTTTCCTTGCCGGGACCGTCGAGCAACACGACAGATCCCTTCGGCACAGTCTCCCCTTCGAACTCCTGATCGCGTTCTGCAATCCAGTTTGGGAGCCACCCTCCGCAATGGGCATAAATCCGTTTCTGGCTATTCGAGTTGATCATTGGCCAGATCGCCGGGGTCAACAAGACCCACTTCACCAACCAGCGTTCGCGTCCGTGCACTGCGGTCGTCTGGAACCCCGAGGTCGCTCCTTTTGGAAGTGGTAGCGGATCGGTAACATCGAATCTCGCGGCGGTGCAGGTCCGTTGCTGGCCTCCAACGACGATTTTGTCGGGATGACCGTTCAACAGAGTCCTGATGAGGTCGCATTGCTGCTTTTCGTTGGGGTCTCTACTGGATTTATCTATCGCCTGGGCGAAAAGGCCGAGCCGATAGTCCTCATGAAGACGCAGATAGTGCGCGGAGTAGAAGTTCGTCAGATCCTGAGTTTGCGTTTCCGGGTCAATGCCTATGCCAATGTGGTGTTCGGTTTCAGAAAAGTCCGTGTCATTGAGGAAAAGGGAAGGAGCAGAGCTTGAGCTCTTCGAAAAGGCATTTTGATATGCGTTCCATGCACCTTCGCTCCACCACGACTTTGGAGTTTCCTTCGAAGGCGGCCTGGTCGAGATAACAGGATAGTGACAAGGCGTCGCCAGGCTGGAGGCTGCGTTTGATTGATGCGGACGGAGAATGGCTTTCCCGCTGTCGTCGGCATCCGCGGGACGCGGAAAGAACCAGGTCTCATCTCCCTCACTTTTTCGCACCGGAAAGGGTCCGGCCGTGACAACCGAGCCGAAGCGGCGGTCGCGAGTCTCTTGATACTTGCCGCTCCTGCCCCGTCGATGAGAATGAACATCCAGGAATACATCTCCTGCCCGGTGGAGAGCTGCATGGAGTGCGTGATTAATGACGCTGGGCAACGGCCACGCGGCACCGTGACCGGCGGATGCGCCTCCCATCGGGCGGCCGTCCCGGAAAAACAGAACATCCGTAGGATGAAGCAGAATTTTATTCATGAGTCAGGCGAGATTGCGTGCGATGAAAGCGACAGTATGGCAAAGGCCCATGAGCGCGGATGTTTTGTGATTTGCGTCCGCCAGAGATGGCGCATCGAGATAATCGAGCATTGCCTTCTGAAGGTTTTCACACTGCGCGGCGCTGTAATGCGCACCACGCTGTCGCTCGATGGCCGTGCTGATCTCCCGCGCCAGGATTTCACGGGTTACATCATCAAAACCCTCGGCCGGCTTGGTTCTGCCAAGCGTGCCGTGAAGATCGGTGCGATAACCCGTCACCAACTCGATTACCCGATGCGGGAATTTGGCGCTGATCACACCATCAACCAAAGCGTCCATCATGCAGCGATACGCCAGCAATCCTCCCTCATCCCATTTGCATCCCCATTCGACGATTTCGCCCGAACGCTTGAAGAGTGAGATCGCAATGGCACCCCGCCCGAGCTGTGTCTTGGCGCGCTTCTCGGCATGTTGCGCAGCGCGCACAACATCCTGGAGAGGAGCCTTGAAGTGAGCTACTGCAATACCGACCGAGCAGTCAGCGGCTGGACCAGGCACGATGGCGGGGAAACTCACGGGATCGTCGAGGAGCCCTCCGGTATCACGGTGTCTGCTGCTCGCCGCGGGCGTCAGTAAAAGGAAACCGCGTGTCTGGATTTGGAATAGGGCGGTCGAACGGTCGCTCCGGCGCTTCTCATTGGTTCCCTGCAGGATGCCCAAAGCTGCCTCATTGAGTTGAGGATTTCCGACAAACGCCAATCGGAGGGCATGCGCACAGTCCAGCGCCGTATCAGCCGGTAGCATCGCAAGCACGTCGTCACCTCCCGAATAGATGAGGCGTCCATCGAAGGCCTCAACAATGCGTCGAGCTGCGTGCTGTGAGAAATTCCCCAGAGCTTCTGAGAACTGAAGATGCCATGAAGGGGAAAGCGGACGACGATTCCCAAGATTTGCTCCGGCGTCTTCGTAAGCTTTGGCACATTCGGGGGAAAGCACTTTCTTCATTTCGGGCGTCTTTGACCCGCTGATCCATGTGCCCATCGAGTCGCCATCCAGTGCCAACACTGCAAAGTATTTTTCTCCCTCTCTCTCCTTGCTGCCCTCATCATCGCTCCACGGCTCATGAGCCGCGATGCTCCGGGTGTTTGGCATGACGAGATTGCGCGGCTCGAAGGCGTGACGCTTGCACAGCATCGCGTACGGCCAGAGGCGTTTGATCAGAGTACCCGGCAGCCAGATTTTCGCCGCTCTTCAAGAGGTGAGCCTTCTTGAGTCGAGCTTCGAGTTTCACTGAAAGCTCCTCCGCATCGGCCTCGTCTCCGACGAGCAAAACGGCCTCATCTTTCCCGGTCAACGAATCTTTGGTGTTGTCCCTGGTTACGTGGGGATTTCCTCCGGTGTTTGTGGAGAAGGCGCGATTTGCTTTCGCTCCGTCCAGCGACCATTCCGTAACAGAATAGAGAGCGCTCCAGGCAGCAGAAACATTCTTGGGATTTCCTGCCGTGAGGTATCGGCTATCCGCGCCATGTGCGCAAAGATCCAGCACAGTCAGCAGTCCGCCCCGCGGAGTGTAATCCGCTTCGGGATTCTCGGTTGGCAGGAAGTCCGCGAGGTTTCTAGAGTCCTGAAAGGTGGCCGGCCACGGCAGAGTCTGCCAGTGGATTTCCAACAAATTGCCCACCTGTCGATCAAACCGGTCCTCATTGAAGCGGCTGCCGAGGCTCTGCTCCGCCTCCTCCGCAACAGGCGCGGCAATTTCCTGCCGCAGGAACTTGCGGAGACCGTCTGCGAGGTATTGGGCGTAAGATTCAAGGGAAGTGAAATGCGCTCCTCGCTCCTGATGCTCCGCCATTCTTGCGGGCAACACGGCCAGAAAGCGGTTGGGCAGTGACGGCGTCAAGAGGCGCTGCCGGCTATCGAGATCACCGTAGTAGTCGAAAGCTTCGAACAGAGACCTCTCCGCCCTCGTAGAGACGTCGTCCCACACCTCCGCGCGCAGCAATAAATCCATCAGCGGCTGGTCGCAGAGGTTTGGAAAAACGACGTGATCAGGACCGAAATCGAGAGCAATGCGCCGGAGTGCCTGCCCGACGAGGTACGAGAGTAGGTAGCTGCCGCTCCAGAGGTCACGGGTGGAACGCGCTGCGGCAATGAAATCCTGGACCGGTCCGATCGTAAACAGCAGAAATGCTGGTGAGTCTGGAGTTGGCGAATAGATCGCTCCTTGCTTTTTCGCTTCCCAAAAATCGTGTGGACTGCCGCCATAACACCCCTGCAAGGCGCTGGTCACCGCGAGATGATTCCAGATCGTGTGATCGGGGAGACGTGTCTCGGCCGGATAAAGCGCAAAATCGGGGTTCCGCGCTGCGGCCCAATTGCGCCAGAACCGCCATGTAGCAATAAAGGCGGCGCGAGGATCGTGCTCATTCAGAGCCGGCCGTGTCGACTGTGAGGTTTCCTCCGTCACGCCTACGGAAAGCTGTTGATCGTTCAATCGGATCTCGGCGCCACTGAGCGGATGACGAAAGCAGGAAAGTGGCGTTTGCGTCTCCGACGACGGCGGAAATGGCAGGCGATCGGCAGCAGATGCGGCCCAATCGGCCTCCTTACGAGATCGCTCATCAAGGGGAATCTCCCCTGCAATCCGTCTTGCACGTTCCTCGTGGTCCAAAATGCTCAAAACTTTGTCCGGACTATCATGCAGATACGCGGCGAGTTTGCGTTTCCAATAGGTGGCGCGTTTCCGGTCAGTCATGGCAAAGGAATAGTCGGGAATAATGTGAGCAATCTTGCAGATCGATCGCGGAGGAAGCCTTGCATTTCGATGCTCCCGAAGCATGGACTCAGACGTCCGCGGACGTTGGAGCGATCGTCGGCAAATCTCTGCGATCGACGGGGCCGGACAGGCCCGGGTGGCAAGGCAGCGCGATTAGTATCATCGGAGGTCGCGGCGCGGAGTGTTTTGCCAAGCACGGCGGGCGAGCCAATCGGAGCTCTTTCGGGAAACAGCACAGCATCGATCCGCAAAGCGAACGAGACCGCTTCCGCGCAAACCTGACTGAATCTCAACTGTTCCATAGAGAGCAGCCCACCGCTCCGCGAGTTGCCGCAAATGCGCATAGCACGGTCGCTGCGACGGTGCCACGCATTTTTCCCGCGAGCCATAACTTACGCATGAAAGGGTGTTCAATTCGCAAGGAAAGACGCGGTCACGTTCACATCGTCATGCCCGAGGGCGAGACTGCCATTCATCCGGCGATTGTCCTCACCCGATTTTTCCGTTTGTTGGTCCCGATCGCAGCGTCACCATTTCCGCCCCGTTCACTTCGGTTCGAAGGAATCATTCGTATTTCTGAGAAAGCAATCACCGTGCCCCGAATCCCCCGATTCTCCGGATTCAGGTTCGTCCGAAAAGAGTGTGCTAGAGCATATGGGTCAGTGCCAACGTGCAGGAAGCCCTGTTTCCCCCTTTTTGTTCGGGTCAAAGCTTTTTCTGTTGAAGCGACAAGGACAGACGAGTGAAAGACAGACACCACCACGGAGCGTAATCTCCGTTGCGGTCGCGGCAGTTGTGGAGCGGGGCGAAGTGCCGGGTGAGATGAGAAAGGTCGCCCTCCTCATCCTTTCGGAGTCTTCAATGGATTCCAGACGCGTGTAAACCCGAACTCGAGAAAGTCCTTTTCATTGGTCGTGGCGAACTCGGTCACACCGTGATAGCGGAGAGTCAGCGCCAGACGGGCATCGATAATGCGTCGGAAGGCGAACGTCTTTTGACCTGCCATCTTCCAGACTTCTTCCATCACTGGCGCCGTTTCGACGAGAGTCCAGCTCGCATTTTTTCGGAATGCCTGGCAATGAGCCGCGGCGGCGGGAGCGTCCAGCGGATTGCGAAGTACCCTCCCATTTCGCAGTTTCAAGTAGACTTCCACGAGCATTAGTTCGCAAATCACCACGTCCCGGCGTTCGCTGAGGGACTTCAGAAATGCTGCCGCCGCTGGTTGCTCAGGCGCGTCCGCATTCGCAGCATACACGACCAGATTGGTATCGAAGGAGATCACTTGGACTCAGTCTTCATGTGACAGCTCTGTCCACTGCTCCTCCGGCGCAAGAAACTCCCCGAGATGATGTGGCGCGGGCAAACGCCACTTCTTTCCAGGAGTGCGCGTCGCCGGGTTAACTTCGGTCATGTATTCCAGCCCCCGCCGAACGATCTCGGCGAAAGACCATTCCTTTTCGGCAGCGACCCTTTTGGCACGCTCGAACAGTTCATCGGGAATCTGAACCTGGGTCTTTATCATGATGGCAATTTGCCATCATGGCAGAATCAGTCAAACAGCGAGGGCCGGTGGAAAATTCCGCTCAGGCGACAGAGCCCATCGACACAGAAAAGGGCAGCAATGGTATCGTGCTTTACGCAAGACTCGATTGCCCGAGATTCAGGACAAGGTATCCACGTCACATTTCCAGAAGAACCAGATTTTCGATTTCGGCCGCCACGTTCAGGCGAGTGTCGGCGCAGGCAAAATGAAGGCCGTCCACACCCGCTCCCGCGAGGGTGAGCGCCGCCGCAAGTTGCAGGGCATCTGCGGCCCTAAGCGAAATCCGCGGTTCGCGGCAGATTGGAGAGGGAGCCTCTTTTCGCCTTTGAGAGCGGATCAACAATCCCGAAGCTGCCGGGCGCAATGAAGATCAAGCAGACGCTCCTGCGGGTTTGCGTCGAAAAAATAGCGTAATCGGACCGCGATGTCCTTTTGGAAATCAAGGGGAGGGATATCTCGCCGCGCGTTGAGAGTCGGCACCACGCTGCCTGCTATCCGAACCGTTTCTTGGACATGCTCAAACTCGGGAAAATGTCGGAAAACTTTACGCTTTCGCGTCGTTCCAATTCTTCTGGAGAATGCGCATGAAATGCAACAAGTTCTCCATAAACCTCTTGCATACTACAAAAGAAATGTGGCATAGCCATTGCTAAATTAAAATTCTATCTAAGGCTATAAACCGAGAACGATGAAAAGGACACACAAATTGAGAAGTCTAGTCACAGTTGCAATCACCGCGTTGACATTCGCGGTCGGCATGTTTTCCACGCAGGACGCCGTTGCGATCCCAAGCCCAATAAGCGGAGGTGCCGTTTTCGGTGGTTTCGGCAAAAGCAACTCTTTTAATGGGACGATCACGTTGAATTTCGGGCAGATGAATCTCATAGGAGCGTTCGGCGATTTCGCCAATGCGTCTAATCCGGTTCAGTTCAATTCATTCAGTTACACTGGCACTGGAACGAGCGCTGTTCTGACAGCCAGCCCGGTTTCTCCTCTTTGGAAGATGTCTGATTTTTCATTCAGTTTGTTCTCACTGACCAATGCGGTAGCAGCGAGCAGTTATTTGAATGTTCAAGGAACGGGGATTGTTTACGGAAACGGGTTTGCCCCGACGGAAGGATCGTTCTGGCTCGGTGGTGTAGGGTCCGATGGGAATTATAAGTTCGAGTTTTCAACGACTCTCGCCAAAGGCGTTTCAGTTCCGGACGGAGGGGCGACGGTTTTTCTTCTGGGAGGCGGGCTTCTTGGGTTGGCTTTGTTTCAGAAGCGGCGTTTCACCGGGATTGGCTGAGCGACCGCTTTGTAGATTCTGACGACCATGACCGCGCAGCCTACGGCCTGCGCAGTCTTTGCTTTCTTTCTTTGGGGTAACGGCACTGGACAGTCTCTTGGTATGTGTTGATCTGGAACAGTCATCCAGGGAAACAGCCGGCGGGTTCCTGCCGGTTTTGGAATCCACAAGTCCGATTTGGTTAGGAAACATTTTTCATTCGTGGCCTCGGAGGTTCTCGTAGGGCTCTTAGCGGCGGGCTGCTCGCGGGAGGTCAGGGATCAAACACCGGCGAAGGGAGCCCCCGGATCCAACTCGCGTCCTTCATCAAGATAGGGGACGGCCGACAGCAGGCACCCTGTTCCGACCAGTATTGGGCCAAGTTTCTCGACGGCTATGGAATTCCGGCCTTCCGACTGGAGCAGGCTCATGTAAGCGATTTTCGCCTTCTCGAGTCACTGGCCGCCAAATACTCGTCAGCGTAGTGCACTGGTTCTTTACGACACAGGTTCAAGATTGGCCCGGACTCGGTGCAGCAGCGTGATGAGCTGGCGGCGTTCCTCTGCGCTCAAGCCGGTCACAGCGACTTTTGCAAGGCGTTCCACCTGTCGCTGCAAGGTCTCATGGACGACGCGTCCCTCGGACGTCAGGCGCAGCCGCACGCTGCGCCGATCTCGCTCGTCTTCTCGCGCGTCCAGCAAGCCTTGATCCTTCAGGCTTCTAATCAGCCGGGCGAGCTGGCCCTTGTCGCGTCCCGAGTGCGCGACGAGATCGCGCAGCGTCCCGCCGGGATTCCGGGCGAAGAAGCCGAGAATCTTGCCTTCCATGTGCGTCAGGTGCTGGCCGGTATCGCGCAGAACACGATACTGCCCGGAGCGAAAGAGGTGCATGACCGTGTGGACGCAATCGAAAACCTCGTCGGGAGAATCGGAAGGCTTTTCGTTGACAATATCAACTTGCGCGCTACACATAGTGGACATTATCAACCAAATGACCTTAACACAAAAGCCAAATCTCAACCACACGCCGAGGCCTTCCATGAACGCACCAACGACCTCCATCAAATCCTGGATTACGACTCCTCATGTAACGGAACTTCTCGACACGCTTTACGCCGACGCGGCAACGAACGATCCGCTGGTTCACCAGGCAGTGCGAGAAGCTGGCGTGGCTCATGAGACCGAAGTCGATTTTTACAAAGCCATGCGAAAAGCTTACATGCCGGTCAGCCGTGAGTTCGGGAAACTCCTTTATGCGCTGGCAAGAAGCTCAAAAGCAAAAACGGTTGTGGAATTCGGCACCTCCTTCGGAATCTCAACCATTTTCCTCGCATCCGCCGTCCGCGACGGGGATGGCAAGGTGATCACCACCGAGTTCGATCCCGGGAAAGCCGAGCAGGCAAAGAAAAATCTCGCGGCGGTCGGGCTCGAGCAAAAAGTCGATTTTCGGGTCGGCGATGCCCTGGAAACCTTAAAATCCGATCTCCCCTCTGAGATTGATTTTATTCTGCTCGATGGAGCCAAGGGGCTTTACCTCGACGTGCTGAAACTCCTGGAGCCATCTCTCCGGCGTGGAGGAATTGTTGCCAGCGATAATACAGACCATGCAGGAATGGACGCTTTCCTGAAGTTTCTCCGGGATTCCGACAAGGGCTACACGTCATCGGCTATCTTCACTGTAGACGGGAAACGGGGACACGAGATCAGTATCCGAAACTGAAAGTGCAACACCATAAGAACTCAAGTCTGTTCACCTATCACGCCAACTGTGTTCAAGAAAATCGCCTGTTGTGCCGTGCTCGGAATATTGATCATGTTTCAGACTCTTCTCATGCGGCTGAACCGAACGCGGTCGCCACCACCCTTCAACCACAGCCGACGACTGTGCCGGATGCCAAACGTGCGGGTACCATGCCGCCACAGCGCGGCGGCCCACACCCAATGGACAACTTTGCCACCGTGGATCCGACATACCGGGACATCGCCTACGCCAGCCTTTCTCCGGCGCAAAATCTCGATCTGTATCTGCCGGCCGACGGATCAGGGCCATTCCCGCTCGTCATCATGGTGCATGGCGGGGCCTTCGCGTTTGGCGACAAGGCTGATGGTGGTGGTCTGGTCGGCGTGGATCAACTGCTCGCGGCAGGTTATGCTGTAGCGAGCATCAACTATCGTCTGAGTGGGGAAGCCAGGTATCCGGCGCAGATTTTCGATTGTAAGGCCGCCGTTCGCTTCCTGCGCGCCAATGCCGCGAAATACAATCTCGCCCCCGAAAAGTTCGCAGCGTGGGGCGCTTCGGCGGGCGGCAACCTCGTCAGCCTGCTCGGCACGACCGGCGGCGTGGCTGAGATGGAAGGGGCGGAACTCGGCAACCCGGATCAATCGAGCCGGGTGCAGGCCGTGGTCGATTGGTTCGGACCGATCGATTTTCTGACAATGGATTCGCAGTTCGCCGGCACCCCGCGCCTTCAAACTCATGACGTAGACAACTCACCGGAGTCGCGATTGGTCGGCGCGCCCATCCAGAACGTGCCCGAAATCGTAAAGACTACCAACCCGATGAACTACATCACCGCTAATGACCCGCCGTTCCTCATCGAGCACGGCACCGAGGACCGCATCATCCCGCCGGCTCAGAGCAGGAATCTCGCGGATGCGCTCCGCGCGGTCACTGGGGAAGACAAAGTGACTTACGTTTCGATTGAAGGCGCAGGGCACGAGGCCCGCAGTTTGAGACGTCTGAAAACCTCAAAAAGGTCATCAGCTTTCTGGATAAGTATTTGAAATAAATGACCACGCAGCCCAGGCCCTGGAGCCCCAAGCTTCTTGCCCTTTCCGCTCAACCACCCGAGACACGTGCCCGTTCGTTGAGAAATTCCGATTCTCGCCTACGATGCGCCATGCGAAAGACGCCTTCGCTTTTGCTGAACAGGAGTTTTCTTCTGGTCATGGCGTCACTACTCACCATTGCACCATCGAACCCGGCTCGGGCGGAACGAGCCCCGATTCCGGTCGTCGTGGCTGAGGCGAAGACGACGAAGTTCGTCGATGAAATCGAAGCGCTCGGAACCCTGCGCGCCAATGAATCGGTCGATCTCACAGCCAACGTGACCGAAACCGTGCAGAAGATCCACTTCGACGACGGTCAGCGCGTGAAAAAGGGAGACGTGCTCGTCGAGATGCTCAGCGCGCAGGAAGAAGCTATTCTCATCGAGGCCCGTTCCACCCTCAATGAGGCCAAACTACAATATAATCGCGTCATTGGACTTTCGAAAACCGGGGCTGTGGCGAACGCGACGCTCGACCAGAATCTTCGCAACTACGAGACGGCGAAGGCGCGAGTGGCCGCGATCGAATCGCAGCTCAGGGATCTCGTGATTACCGCGCCGTTCGACGGCGTCGTCGGTCTTCGGAACATCAGCGTCGGTGCGCTCGTGCGCCCCGGAGATCTCATCACGACCATCGACGACGACAGCATGATGAAGCTCGATTCCACCGTCCCCTCGAACTTTCTACCTGTCCTCAAACCGGGGACACCGATTGTCGCACGAACGCGCGCATTCGCCGGGGACGAGTTTGCCGGTGAAATCTTCAGCATTGGCAGCCGCATCGATCCGGCAACGCGTTCGATCACGGTGCGCGCGAAAATTCCAAATCCGGATCAAAAGTTGAAACCGGGTCTCCTGATGCTGGTCAAAGTGAAGAGCAATCCGCGGCAGGCCGTAACGATTCCCGAGGAAGCGCTCATGCCCGAGGCGAGGAAAAATGCAGTATTCGTTCTTGACGAATCCGCGACTCCGCCGGTGCTCGAACACCGGGAGATCGAGGTCGGGCAGCGACGGGCGGGGGAAGTGGAGGTCAGGAGCGGGTTACGCGAGGGCGAAAAAGTCGTAACGCGCGGCAAAATGATGGCTGCACCGGGCACGGCAGTCGAAATCACCGCGATAGCCAAAGGTGAAGAAACGCTCCGGGATCTGCTCGATCAGCAAAGCGAAGCGAATCCATGAAGCTTTCGGACGTCTCGATCACGCGCCCGGTTTTTGCCGCGGTCATTTCGCTGCTGCTGATCACGTTTGGGGCGATTTCCTTTCTCCGCCTGCCACTGCGCGAGTACCCCGATATTGATCCTCCGGTTGTGTCGATCGAGACGAACTACCGCGGTGCGGCTGCAAACGTGGTGGAGACACGCATCACCGAGGTGATCGAGGAGCGGATCGCGGGCGTCGAAGGCATCGATTTCATCGAATCGACGAGTGAAGACGGACAATCCCGTATCACCGTCGAGTTTGACACCGACCGCGACGTCGATGGTGCTGCCAATGATATTCGCGATCGCGTCTCGGGCATTCTCGACGATCTGCCGGACGAAGCCGATCCGCCCGAGATCCAGAAAGTGGACTCCAATGAGGACGTGATCATGTGGCTGAATCTTTCGAGCGACCGCATGACGGTGCCGGAGCTCACCGACTACGCCGAGCGGTATCTTGTGGACCGGTTTTCCGTGCTCGACGGCGTAGCCCGTGTGCGGGTGGGCGGGGCGCAGACGTTCTCGATGCGAATCTGGCTGGATCGCCGGGCGCTGGCGGCCCGCGAACTGACGGTTGGCGACGTCGAAGACGCGCTCCGTAAGGAAAACGTCGAACTCCCGGCAGGAAGCATCGAGTCGAAGGAACGACAGTTCACCGTGCGCGTTCGGCGGGCATTCCGGACGGCGAAGGACTTTCGGGGCCTCGTGCTGGGGCGCAGCAGCGATGGATATCTGGTGCGACTTGGCGATGTGGCCCGGGTCGAGCGTGGCCCGGAGGAAGACCGGACCTTTTTCCGGGGCAACGGCGTTCCGATGGTCGGTCTCGGCATTGTGAAACAGTCCACGGCGAACACGATCGACGTCGCACGGGCCGCACAAGCCGAGGCGGCGAAGCTGAATAAGACGTTGCCCGAGGGTATGCGGATCAATCAGAGCTACGACACATCGATCTTCATCGAGGGGGCAATCCATGAAGTTTACAAAACGCTGGCCATCGCCATCGGACTGGTGATCCTGGTGATTTATCTTTTCCTCGGGAGCGCCCGGGCCACCCTCGTGCCGGCCGTGACCGTGCCGGTTTCGCTCATCGCGACCTTCACCGTATTGAACGCGCTCGGGTTCTCCGTGAACCTGCTCACGTTGCTGGCACTGGTGCTTGTGATCGGCATGGTTGTGGACGATGCCATCGTCGTGCTGGAGAATATCTTCCGGCGGATGGACGAGGAAGGAGAGAGCCCGCTGGTCGCAGCGTACCGCGGGACGCGGCAGGTGGGGTTTGCCGTGATTGCGACGACGCTGGTCCTGGTGGCTGTGTTTGTGCCTATTGCGTTCCTCACGGGCGACATCGGGCGATTGTTCTCCGAATTCGCGCTGACGATGGCGACCGCGGTTTCTTTTTCCAGCGTGGTCGCCCTCACTCTTTCACCGATGCTTGCGTCGAAAGTGCTTCAGCGGAAGGCGAGAAAGAATGTCGTCACCCGGGTAGTGGACGGAGTTTTTCGGCATGCTCAGAGAGCGTATGCGTGGACATTGCGCGGCGTCCTACGGCATTACGTGATCGCCATCATCGTATTCCTCGCCGTGATCGGTGGAACGGTGCTGCTCTATCGCAGCGTGCCCTCGGAATATGCGCCCAAAGAAGACCGGGGCGCCTTTTTCGTGCTCGTCAATGGGCCGGAAGGCGCGTCGTACGCCTACATGGAGGAATACATGACGGAGATCGAGCGCCGCATGATGAAGTTTGTCGAGAATGGCGAGGTGATTCGTCTGCTGGTGCGCGCTCCGCGGTCGTTCGGCAATTTTTCGATTTTCAATTCGGGGATCGTCATTTTCGTCCTGAACGACTGGAGCCAGCGAAGGTCCGCATGGCCGATCATGGATGAGGTGAGGCGGCTCCTTGCCGATCTGCCGGGGGTGCGTGCGTTTCCGGTGATGCGGCAGGGATTCGGCGCGCGCATTCAAAAACCGGTGCAATTCGTAATCGGCGGCGGCACCTATGAGCAGCTGACTGAATGGCGCGACACGCTGCTCGCGAAGATCGAGGAGAATAATCCGGGACTCGAAGGAATCGACTGGGATTACAAGGAAACGAAGCCGCAGCTCGAGGTGAAAGTCGATTATGATCGCGCCGCGGAACTCGGCGTCACCGTCACCGAAATCGGACGCACCCTCGAAACCATGCTGGGTTCGCGCCAGGTGACTACGTTCATCGATAGCGGCGAGGAATACGACGTCCTTCTCGAGGGGGAACGCGACGCGCAGCGCACGCCTACGAGTCTCGAGAATATCTACGTCCGCTCCGAACGGACTCGCGAATTGATCCCGCTCTCGAATCTCGTGACCGTCCAGGAATTCGCCGATTCTACCACGCTCAACCGGTACAATCGGGTACGCGCCATTACGATCGAGGCGAATCTTTCCGACAATCTCGTGCTCGGCGACGCGCTCGAGTATTTGAACAATCTGGTGCGGGAGAACCTTCCGGAAACCGTAATCGTCGACTACAAGGGTCAGTCGAAAGACTTCCAAAGTTCCGGCGCCTCGTTGCTCTTCGTCTTCCTGCTGGGCATCATCGTGGTGTTTCTGGTGCTGGCCGCCCAGTTCGAGAGCTGGGTGCATCCATTCGTGATCATGCTTACCGTTCCGCTTGCGGTAGCCGGCGGATTGTTCGGGCTCTGGGTCACCGATGAATCATTGAACATCTACAGCCAGATCGGGCTCATCATGCTGGTGGGGCTGGCCGCAAAAAACGGCATCCTCATCGTCGAATTCGTGAACCAGCTTCGCGACGCGGGCTCCGACTTCGACACTGCGTTGATGGAAGCCGCAAGGGTGCGATTGCGCCCCATTCTCATGACCGGCATCACAACGGCAGCGGGTGCGATTCCGCTCATTGTTTCCTTCGGAGCCGGAGCCGAGACGCGGATGGTCATCGGCGTCGTTGTGCTGGCAGGCGTGCTGGTGGCCACCTTCCTGACGCTGTTCATTGTGCCGGTGGGTTATTCATTGCTGGCGCGGAAGACAGGTTCTCCGGGAGACGTGCAGCGGCAGTTGGATTCGGAATTGGAGGGGAAGATAAGACGCGATGCGGAGTTGCCCGGGTTGCCTGAAAGGGAAGAAGAGGAAGTGCTTTCGGGCGTGTGATTCGCGACGTCTCAAGGATGCCGTTCGCGCCGCCTGGGTGCCAGGCACATCCGGAAGCGCTTCGTTTCGGATATGTAAGCGACGGTTCAGCTATCTCTCAAAAATCGTTTCCGTTTCAGCGCTCGCAGAGCGCCGCCTGGGGCTTGGCTATTTTTCGCCACCACGAATGACGGGGTCTGACAGCAATCCCGGCCCTACAGGCCGGATTCTTCTTTGATCGTAACCCAGCCCGTTGGGCTGGACTATGGCATTCCGCGCCTTCGGCGCTTTCGGCGGTTTCAATGGTTTTTCGGCACCGAAGGCGCCAGATTCCTTAGCCCAGCCCAACGGGCTGAGGTTACAATCGATCGAATTCTGCGGCCTGAAGGGCCGCGATACGACAAGCTTCACACCATGCCGCAATCTCTCTCGAGCATCCTTACGCATCTGGTTTTCAGCACCAGAAACCGTCAACCGTTCTTAACCGAAGGAGTCGCCGCCGAGATTCACCCCTATCTCGCCCGGGTTCTCAAGAATGTTGGATGCCCTTCGCTGCAGGTCGGCGGAGTGTCCGACCATGTGCATCTTTTTTTTCGGCTGAGTCGCACAAAATCCATCGCGGAAGTTGTAGAGACCGTGAAAACAAGCTCCTCGAAATGGATCAAGACCAGAAGTCATGAATTCGCCGGGTTCCATTGGCAATCGGGATATGGGGCGTTCTCAGTGAGTCAATCTGATTCGGAAGCTGTCGTCGCCTACATCAGAAACCAGGCAGAACATCACAGGAGAGTGTCCTTTCAGGAGGAATACCGCCGCTTTCTTGAACGATATCAAATTGCCTACGATGAACGTTATGTTTGGGATTAGGAATTGCCTGAGGCGCACTTGCGGGTGGGGAGCCGGGGTGTGACAATCCCGGCCCTACAGGCCGGATCTTCTTTGACCATAACCCAGCCCGTTGGACTGGGTTATGGGATTCCGCGCCTTCGGCGCTTGTGGGCGGGGGCGTGAAAACCGGATAATTCGGTGGTTTGAAAAGCCGAGAGAAATCGGGAACCCAGCCTGTCGCGGAGGCTGCGTTGGCAGGCCACCCACAGACGAAAACGGACGAGAAGAAGCGCTTGTAGTGAAGACGGGCGAAGAAAACCGTGTTTCACCCCGCCCAATCGATACTCAGAATGCCGCTGACCGGCGTGGCCAG
Organism: uncultured Verrucomicrobiae bacterium; assembly: GCA_963805815.1. Classification (GTDB taxonomy): domain Bacteria; phylum Verrucomicrobiota; class Verrucomicrobiia; order Chthoniobacterales; family Chthoniobacteraceae; genus CAWDWA01. The sequence continues at coordinate 649,268 of CAWDWA010000023.1, read as the reverse complement.
GTTTTTTCCCCGCCGAAGGCGCCAGAAGCTCCATTATTGCCCTTTGATAAGAACGGTTTCTAAAATATGTTCCTCTGAACATATTTCCATGTTTGCCGTAATCTATATTCCGCACTTTCCGCTGCAGGCCGTGTTGCGGCATTCGCCGGAATTGCACACCAGACCCGTGGCGGTGGTGGAGCAGCGGACGGCTACAAAAGCGGTGATTCTGCACATGACGGAGGCAGCCCGGGCGCATGGCGTGCACGAAGGCATGAGCTCCACGCAGGCGATGGCGCGGTGCGCTCAGATTGTGATCAAACTGCAGTCTGCTGTGCAGGAGACCGCCACGCAGGAGGTGTTGCTTCAGTTCGCCTACGGATTTTCGCCGTTCATCGAAGCGACGGCTCCGGGGCTGTGCACAATCGATCTGCGGGGGAAAGCGGATCGCTGTACGGAGGCCCTGGTAACGCAGATCAGAACACTGAACCTGCACGCGCAGATCGGGGTGGGGGAGACGCCGGATCTGGCGCTGATCGCGGCGCGACATGCCCGCCCATTCCTGTGGGTGGAGAACAGCCGGGCTTTTCTTGATTCGCTGCCGGTCGCGAGTCTCGATCCCTCGCCGGAGATTTCTGGGATTCTGGAGAGCTGGGGAATCCGTTCGGCAGGAGCCTTCAGGGCCCTGGGGAAACGCGATCTGGTGGAGCGCCTTGGGGAAGAAGCGATGACGATGTTCGATCGCATGGCCGCGAAAAAGCGCCGACCGCTGAAACTCGTCGCACCGCCGGAGCGCTACGAGGAGAGCATCGAATTCGAGCAGGAGATCGAGCTGTTGGAGCCCCTGCTTTTCATGTTGAGACGCTTTCTCGAGCAGATCGCGCAACGGCTGCAACTCATCTGGCTCGTGGTGGAGGAGCTACGGCTGCGTCTTGCCTTTTCTTCGGGCGGCGACTACGAGCGCAGCTTCCGGATCCCTTCGCCGACCTGCGATGTGGACGTTCTTTTCCGAATGCTGCACACACACCTGGAAAATTTCCGGGCGGAGGATCCAATTGTTGCTTTGTCTCTAGAGGCGATTCCTGCCCGCCCGGAGAATCGTCAGTTTGGCCTGTTTGAGACCGCGCTTCGCGATCCCAATCAGTTCTACGAAACGCTCGCCCGGCTCACCGCCCTGCTTGGCAACGATCGTGTGGGGCGGCCCGTAGTCGAGGAAACGCATCGCCCGGATGCCTTCCGGCTCGAACCGCTCGCGCTGCAATTCAAAGCGTTCCATTCGAAATTCGAAACGCCGCCGCTGCTGCCCCTGCGCCGTTTCCGACCACCGTGCCCGGTACGGGTGCGTCTGCAGAACGGCACGCCGGTGCTCACCAGCGGCGGAGAAATCACGGGGCCGTTAAGAACGGCGCAGGGGCCATGGCGAATCTCCGGCGACTGGTGGGATCGGAAAAACTGGAGTCACCAGGAATGGGACGTCGAACTCGCCGACGGCAGTCTTTGTCGCCTTTACGAGGATGGAGAAAGCTGGTTCGCCGATGGCATCTACGATTGAAGAATCACCGGGAATCACAATTCCTGAATGGCGCCTGGAAATGCCGGAAACAAGCAGGACTCGCTTGCCGGTTTCGCATCGGGAGCGTGGAAAAAATGCACGGCGGCCGTTTCATTGCACAACCAGACTTCTCCTGCTCCAGCCGCAAAATAAAGCACCATCTTCTCCGACATTTCCCGCTTTTTCGGACCGACATCGAGCTGCCTCGTGCGCGGACTGAGGATCTCGATGATCAAATCCGGCGCCCCTTCACATCCAGCCTCCGTGAGGATACCAGTGTTGTCCGGCGCAACATAGAGGATATCGGGCTGAAAGACATTGGTATTGTCGAGATATACGTCGAACGGCGCGTAATACACTTCCGCGCCGGGTTCGTTTCCCTGATTGATCCAATTGAGGATTATGAATTCGAGATTCCGGGAAATATGCTGGTGATAGCGGTTGGGTGCTGGAGCCATGTGAAGATCCCCTTCGATGAGCTGATACCGTGGACCGCTCTCCGGTAGCACCTTGTAATCCTCGACGGTCAACGGCGGCGCAGTCGTGGCCATGGTGGCACATTGCCGCAAAATGCAGGATTTCGCCAGATCGAATGGTTGCTCGAAGCGACTTGCTTCTCGTTACAGAGGAACCTCCCTCGAAGCTTCACATCGCAAAAACCTTCGCCGCGTCGATGACCAGTCCGGGAAGAAGCCGCGTCTCGAATCGGTCGGTCTCACCATAACGGTGTGCAGATGTCTCGACGGAAACGGCGAGCTCGAAGACTTCGATCCATTTCGATTCCGGATCGATCACCCACAGCTCCTTCACGCCGTGGCTCGCGTATACCGCCTTTTTTGGACCAACATCGAGCTGTCTCGTGCGCGGGCTGAGAATCTCGATGATCAAATCCGGGGCCCCTTCACATCCGGCCTCCGTTAGAATCCCGGTGTTGTCCGGCGCAACGTACAGGATATCGGGCTGAAAGACGTTGGTATTGTCGAGATACACGTCGAACGGTGCGTCATAGACTTCTGCGCCAGGTGCGAATCCCTGATTAATCCAATCAAGGATTAAGAATTCGAGATTCCGGGAATTATGCTGATGATACCGGTTGGGTGCCGGAGCCATATGAAGATCCCCTTCGATAAGCTGATACCGTGGACCGGCTTCCGGGAGAACCTTGTAATCCTCGACAGTCAGTGGCGGTGCGGTCGTAGCCATGACGCCACCTTGCCGCAAAGTGCAGGATTTCGCCAGATCGAATCGAAAAGCGGAGTAAGCGTGCAACGGCTGGCCGAATCAGCCAAACTTTCGCGCATCGCAACCTCCCATGATCGACTACGAAAAACTCGGGGCTTTTTACCTTGGCCGTCCTCATGACCTGAAAACCGGCGAATCGGCGCCCACACCCCTTCTTTACGATTCCCGTGATCTTGTAACTCACGCGATGTGCGTGGGCATGACAGGAAGTGGTAAGACGGGCCTTTGCATTGCGCTGCTCGAGGAAGCGGCGATCGACGGCATCCCTGCGATCGTGATCGATCCGAAGGGTGACCTGGCAAATCTGCTTCTTACGTTCCCGAATCTGGCGCCGCAGGATTTTCGGCCATGGATCAATGAAGACGACGCGCGCCGCAAGAACGTGGAGCCCGACGACTACGCGAGGCGGCAGGCGGAGCTCTGGAAGAAGGGCCTGGCAAGTTGGGATCAGGACGGCGCTCGAATCCATCGTCTGCGTGAAGCAGCGGAGTTCGCGATCTACACACCCGGAAGCACCGCCGGAATCCCTGTGTCGATCCTGCGATCGTTTGCGGCGCCGTCGCTCGCAGTGCGAGAGGACGTGGAAGCTTTTGGGGATCGCGTGAGCAGCACGACGACAAGCGTGCTGGGACTTGCGGGGGTCCAGACTGATCCGATGCAGAGTCGGGAACACATCCTGTTGTCGAGCATTTTCAGCGAGGCGTGGAAAGCGGGCATTGATCTCGATTTGGGGACAATGATTGCGCGGTTGCAGAAACCGCCGTTTCAGAAGGTCGGGGTGCTCGATCTGGAGTCCTTTTACCCCGCAAAAGACCGGTTCGAGTTGGCGATGCGTCTGAACAATCTCGCTGCATCGCCCAGTTTTGGCGCGTGGATGCAGGGCGAGGCGCTGGACGTCGACCAGCTCCTTCACACGGAAACCGGCAAACCACGGATCGCGATTTTTTCCATTGCTCACCTAAACGATGCAGAGCGGATGTTTTTCGTGTCACTTCTGTTGAATCAGACGCTTTCGTGGATGCGCGCGCAGTCTGGCACGACCAGTCTGAGAGCGCTGCTCTACATGGACGAAATTTTTGGATACCTCCCCCCGGTCGCAAATCCACCCTCCAAGTTGCCGTTCCTTACGCTGCTGAAGCAGGCGCGTGCCTACGGATTGGGACTCGTGCTTGCGACGCAGAATCCCGTCGATCTTGACTACAAAGCGCTGTCAAACATCGGCACATGGTTCATCGGACGGGTGCAGACCGAACGGGATAAAGCGCGATTGCTGGAAGGACTCGAAGGTGCCGCTGCGGGCACCGGCGCGAAGTTCGATCGCAGGACGATGGAGGAGACGCTGGCCGGGCTCGGGAATCGCATTTTTCTCATGAACAACGTCCACGAGGACAGTCCGGAGATTTTCGAGACACGCTGGGTAATGTCGTATCTGCGCGGTCCGCTCACGCGGAATCAGATTCGTAAGCTGGTGGCTCATCGCCCTCGGTCCGCAGCCATGCCGGAGACCGCCGGTAAAGCAGGCACGCGTCCAATTTTGCCGCCAGAGGTGAAGCAGTATTATCTCCCGTCCCGGGTTCGATTTGGGCCGGATGCGACGCCCACTTACGTGGCAAAACTCATTGGTATCGTCGACGTGCACATACGCGACAGAAAACGCGCGATCGAGACCGACGAAACACTCACATTTCTGACACCGATTGAAACGGGGCCGGAACCGGTGGATTGGGAAAAAGCGGAGGCCCATGAAGTTGATTCCGATGAATTGGAAACGGAACCCGAGCGTGACATCCGAAGTTACATCGATCCGCCTCCGGCAGCATTTCAGGAGAAGAATTACGGCCAATGGCGGAAGGATCTTGTCATCCGGGTTTATCGGTCTCACATGCTGAATTTGCTGAAGAGTCCTTCGCTTGATCTCCTCTCGAAGCCGGGAGAGAGCGAGCGCGACTTCCGCATCCGCCTGCATCTCAGCGGGCACGAACGGCGCGACGCCGCGATTGAAGCGCTGCGGGCAAAGTATGCTTCGAAGCAGGCCACTCTGGAGCGCCGTCTCGAATCAGCAAAAGAGCGCGTGGCGCGTGAGGCTGATCAGGTGCGGGATCGGAAACTACAAACCATGATCTCGCTCGGCTCAACGATTCTGGGCGCGCTCATGGGGCGCAAAAGTCTCAGCATTTCCAGCATGAGTCGCGCTACAACCACCGCCCGCAGCGCGAGTCGGATGATGAAAGAGCAGCAGGACGTCGAACGCGCCGAAGATTCCGTTGAGAACGTCCAGGCCGAGTTGCAGGTGGTCTCCGACGAATGCGAGGAGGAAATCGCCGCACTTTCGTTGAAAATGGACCCTCTGACGGAGACGCTGGAAACGGTTACGCTCCGACCCTTGAAGCGGGACGTGGACGTGAGAATTCTGGCGCTCGTGTGGGTTGCGGAGGATCGCCGTAAGGTCGCCGATCTCTCCAGTTAGTAAACGTCACGCTTATAGCGTTTCGATTTCTTCAGTTCCTCGACGAAGGCAGCAGTTTCTTCGGGCGTTTTCCCACCATGGACACGGATAATTTTATGAAGCGCCGCGTCAACATCCTTGGCCATGCGAAAAGCGTCGCCACAGACGAAAAATTGGGCGCCTTGTTCGAGCCATTCCCAGACGTCCCTCCCGTTCTCGAGCAGTCGATCCTGTACATAGATCTTGTGGGCCTGGTCGCGTGAGAATGCCGTATGAAACTTCGTGAGAACACCGTTTGCCTGGAATTCCTCGAGCTCTTCCTTGTAGTGGAAATCCGTCTTCTGCCGCTGCTCACCGAAGAAGAGCCAGTTACCTCCCGTTGCTCCGGTCGCCTGGCGCTCCTGCAAAAATGCACGGAACGGCGCGATGCCGGTTCCAGGGCCCACCATGATGATTGGTGTACTCAGATCTTCAGGAAGTCGAAATCCCTTCGCGACATGAACGAACACCGGGATCTTCGCGTCCGCGGCGCGCTCGGCGAGGTATGTGGAAGCCACCCCTTTGCGCAGTCGTCCGTGACTCTCGTATCGCACGGTCGCTACCGTGAGATGGACCGAGTCCGGATACACTTTGTTGCTGGAGGCTATCGAATAGAGGCGGGGCTGCAATTTACGCAGCAGGCCCGCGAATTCCCCGGGCGAGAACTTCACCGACGGATGTTCAAGCAGGAAATCGATGCATTCCATCCCCCATAAGTATTCCTCAAACTCCTTTTTCTTTTCGGTTTGCAGAAGGTTGGCGAGAAGCGGCGCAGCTTCTCCGGCCTTCTCGGAAACGGCCCGGATGAACTTCTTCTGCGGCTGCGTGATGACGTAGTCGTAGGTAAGCGCATCACGCAGGGATTTCGAATTTCCATCACTTCCCCGCACAGATTCTTCACCGGTCGCATGGAGGACGTGAATGATCTCCTCGACGAGTTCGTCGCAGTTTGCGGCAAATACCCCTAGCGAGTCGCCGCATTCGTAGGAGATGCCGGATCCGCTCAGTGAGATCTCGTAGTGACGAGTATCTTTTTCCGACCCTTCGAGGCTCAGTGAACGGTTGACCTGCAGCGTGGCGGGAAAAGGATTTTTACGGGAATAAACGACAGGCAACGCGACTTCCGAAGTCATGCAGCGAGGATAGGACGGCAGGATAATTATGCAAGTTACGTGTCGCTGAGCGCTGCCGGCGGGATCGCTGCACGGACGAGCCTGCGAATAAGATCTTCCGCGCTTACAACGCCGACGGGCGCGCCGTTTCGATCGAAGACGGCTGCCAGCGTAAGGTGCGCGGCGCGCAATTTGCGGATCAACGTGTAAGCAAGATCATCGGGACGGGCCACAACAATCCGCCGCTGATAGACCCTTACATTCGTGTAGTTTGTCCGGTCGAGCAGCACATCGAATACATTCACCAGCCCAGTAATGCGGCCTTCCTCAGAAACGACCGGGAACCGGTCGATGTCATATTCACGGCTTAGCTCGATGAGTTTCTCGACGGAATCCTCTTCTCCAATGCTGCGCACTTGATCCATCGGAATCATGACGTCTCGCGCGGTGACGGAACGGAAATCCACAATGTTGTGAATCATGTCGCGTTCCAAACGCGTCAATGTTCCGACTCGTTCGCCCTCGATCGTGAAATATTTGAATTCCTCGCGGGCGACAAATAGCTTCCTAGTCGCCCCCCCTTCAGGCATTGAAAATGCCGCGGCATGCTCGGCGACCTTGAGCACCGGAGAGAGCAGCACATCGCTGACCCGCAGAACGTTTGAGAATAACGCCAGTGCACGATAGGGAAACCTACGGAAGATCGCTTTTGGCAGTAGACTGAAGACAAAAAGATAGATGGGTAAGCAGATGGCGAAAGCGAGAAAATACGCATCCCATGCGATCCTTCCTTCCGGTAATTTCGTCTCGAAAATCTGCACGATCTCCCGGGTCGTGAGCACGACTGCGAAAATGTTCATGAGATTGGTAACGATGAGCACGTTCACCAGCAACCGCTCGGGGTGTTCCAGCATGCGACTCAGGCGAATGGCGTCCGGCGATTTCAGCTTTGCGTAATGAGCCAGCCGTACACGGTTTACCGATAGGATGCCGGCTTCGATACCCGAAAAAACAAACGAGATCAGCAGGCAGATCGCGACGACGAACCAGATCATTTGCCAGATTCCTCCTCCTTTTTTTGCGGGGAAAGCATAACGACGACTTCCTCAATCCTTTTTCGGCTCGACCTGCGGACGGTGAACACAAGATCGCCCAGCCGGATCCGCTCTCCCGGAGGCGCCAATGAGCCGAAATGCGTAAAGACCAGGCCGCCGACCGTGTCGATCCCATCTTCTTCAAGATCAAATCCAAGATGCTCGCTAAGATCGTCGAGTCGGGCGGCGGCATTTACGAGCCATTTCTCCGTCCCAATCTCTTGAATGTACAGCGTGTGATCCGCAGCCGGCACCGCGTCGCTAATGATCTCCTCGATAATATCCGCCAGGGTGATGATTCCTTCGGTACCTCCGAATTCGTCCAGAATGATGGCGAGCCGCCCCGGACGCATGAGAAAGTTACGAAGCAGCTCCAGGGCCTTCATTGTCTCAGGCACATACGATGGTGCCACAAGTGCCTCCATGTAATGGACTCCGGTATCCAAAAGGTAACGCTTCACATCCAGCACACCCAGAATGTCATCGGGCGTTTCTCCGTAGATCGGAACGCGACGAAAACGTCGCGCCTTCACTTTTGCAATTACCTCCGCATTCTCGAGATCGTCCGGGAGTGCGAACATGTCCGTCCGTGGTGTCATACAATCCCGAACCGTCTTGTTGCCGAGTTTTATGATCTCCTGGATCATTTCACTTTCGACTGCTCCGAGCGAGCCCTGTTCCTCACTGAGTTCGATCAGCGTTTCCAGTTCATCCTCCGTCAGCGGTCTTGCGCGAGCCTGGCTTTTTGGAAAAATCAGATCAGCCACATTTTCGCTCAGGGTCTGCAGAAGGCGGGCGATCGGATCGACCAGTGGCAGAACTGTCTGAAGTGTTAATAAGCCGGTGCTTGCGATTCGGTAAGGCTTCGAGAGTGCGACGAGCTTTGGAATCAGATCACAAAGCAGTACGATAACGGTAAAGATTCCCAGCGCAGTCACCCAGAAGGGCACTTTCGTCTGGATGATCTCACGCATCAGAATCACCAGCAGGATCATCAGCGGCAGATTCAGCAGTGCATCGGCGAAGAGAATCCCGCTCAGAACCCGGCGTGGATTTTCCATTAACCGGGACAGCGCGCGGGCAAATCGCGGGCTGCGGGTTTCAAGCCCTTTGATATGAAAGGGTTGGAGAGAAAATAGCGCCGTTTCCAAGGCGGAAAAGACCGCCGAAAGCGCCATCAGAACCACGAGCACGGTTCCAAATAAAATCAGCACCCCCAATGACATTGCTAAGGCAACGATCGACTGGAGGGGAGGTTCGGCATCCTCGAAATCTGGCAATTCCAGTACACGGCCTTGATCATTACGGGCGACGTATCCGACTTTAAACAACAAAATCAATGCAACCACCTAAGAAATACCAACGCATGGAAGCTTTCGTCCGCGATTTGGGCTCTGATCCGGATCTCGCACATGACCCGTGTTACCAGGGCTACTTCACGTGCTTTAACGCCCAGCGCTACTACGAAGCGCACGACGTGCTCGAGCATCTCTGGCTCCAGGGAAAAACAGAGAACTACGCTTTTTTCAAGGGGCTTATCCAACTTGCGGGCGCGTTCGTTCATCTAAAAAAGCAACGCGAATTTCCCGACCATCCAAAGCACGGCCGCCGTCTCCGGCCCGCCCTCCGTATATTCCAACTCGCGTCCGCCAATCTTTCGTCGTATTGTCCGCGTCACATGGATCTCGACGTCACAGGGGTATGCGCCCTCTGCGAACGGATGTCGCAGGAGATCCTCGCCGGAGAATTCATTGCCAACCCGTGGACACCTCAGTCCGCTCCAAAACTTCGCCTGGGTTAAGTGATATCTCAGTCGAGCGTCAGAGTCGTGTCGCGATAAGTGCTTGGCGGCACTTCCTTGCGATCGCCTGAGTCGTTTTGAATTGTGACGTTCCCTTCCAGAACGGTTCCCGGCACAAAGCGCACCCTGCCGATGATCGTCAAAGAACGGCAGGCTTTGAGCGAAGGAACGCCTTCCGGAATTGCTGCCCCGAGCTGATCGACGAGCTTGTAATTGCTGTCGAGCTCAACTTTTGGAGGAACCGTTCCGCATTCGGGCACAAGTGCGACGCTACCTTCGTCTGTGATTCGATAGGCATCGGATCGCAAGGTCAGCAGATCCGCGGTCGTCTTTACCGGCGCAAAACGCGTCCGGGGCACGTCAACCGCGCAGGCATCGTCGAAGCACTGGATCGCAGCGCCCATGGCCGTCTCGAGCTGGAAGACGGGCGTGGAATCCTTGTCCCGCGGATCAATGGTTTTCTTGTTGCAAATAGTCGGAAGCGGCAGGAACCCACCAGCCGCAATCAGCGCGTCTCGGAGACGGTCCAGCCTCAGCCACAGGTTGTTCGTGTTGAAGAATCGATGCTTGTCGATGTCTTGAAAGTCATCCATGTCCGAGTCAGGACATTGCGCGGATTCGCGCAGCAGTAGTTTCCCATCGCGAAGCGCAAGATGACCTCCCTTTCGATCGGAGCCCGTTCTGCGCGTGACTTCCATCATGAAAGGCGCGCCGGAATTTGCGAACCAGGTGAGCATCGCGAGGTCCAGCGTCGCGCCGAGGTTGTCGGAGTTCGACACAAAGATGTAATGAATGCCCTCTTTGGCGAGCCTGTCGATTGTGCCATTGGCGGCGAGGACGGCATAAAGGTCACCATGGCCCGGCGGGCACCATTCGAGATCCGGGTTGGCAGGCCATTCCGCCGGTTCAAGAGTCGAGGCATCGACCTTGGGAATTTTATTCTGGAGCAACTCGATCTTTGAAAAGCCGCCGAGTTCGGGATAGCGATCCAACGCCGCCCGTGAGTCGGCACTGGTGCTGAAGCTGTTCATCAGGAGGAAGCGTAGATCCGCGCCCGACTGTTTGCGAAAATGGAGAACCTGTCGGGCGATGAGATCCAGAAAGGTGACGCCCTTACGAACTTCTAGCAGCGATTTCGCCCGTTCCAGCCCCATGCTGGTGCCCAACCCGCCATTTAGTTTCAGCATCGCGCACTGATTGAGCAACTCCGCGTCGGGAATCACTGTCGCCTCAATTTCTTCGAAATTCGGCAGTTCGTCCACCGGTTGAATATCGGACTCAGGGATCATTGCCGATTTCTTCTCTGCAAGGAGAGAGTAGCTCTGCTCAAAAGCTCGAATCGCCGGCTCGCTGATTCCTGCCGCCTCCATTTTTGCGCGGAAGTTGTCTATCGCCATAGTTCAACGACCATGTGGTAAGACAGGCTTCATGTCATGCTTGAACGTTCGCATTTTCTGGAAATTCCACGATACGGTAGGTTTCTGCCGGAATTCTTGGATTTGGCGATGTGGTTTCCGGCATTCGGGATTTCGCCCGGGCGTATAGAGTGTTAGTGAGGCAGGGACGTGATTCCTGCGCCCCGGGGTTACAGATCCTGTGACGGATGGAAACAACGTTTCGATATCGATGATTGACGAATTTTTTATACGAAGCTTGGGATGGATTGTCGGCGCTGCGGCTGCGTTTGCGATATTCGCGCGTCTATTTCGGCTTCCGGGTATCGTCGCCTACCTCGTATCCGGACTGGTGCTCGGGCCTTTGACCGGCTTCGTGACAGTATCAGATTCCCTCAAGTTCATTTCGGATACGGGAATCGTATTGCTGCTATTTCTCGTCGGGTTGGAGCTGAGTTTCGAAAAAATCAAAGTCGTTGGGAAAGCGGTGGTCATTGCCGGACTCCTGCAGGTGGCGATTACGGCAGCGGCGGGCTTTGGGCTGGCTTTCTGGCTGGGACTGCGTGGCCTGGAAGCGGCATTCCTCTCCGCCGCACTCACCCTCAGCAGCACGGTTGTCGTTGTGAAACTTCTCGACGAGAAACGCCAGTTTTCGTCGCTGCACGGACGCATCGCCGTCGGAATCCTGCTGGTACAGGACATGGTTGTGATCATTCTCCTCACGCTGCTCGCGGGGATTCCAGGCGGTGGCGGAGAAATGGAAGCTGGACCGATATTCGCAGGGGTGGTTCGGGCCGTTGGCGGAATGATATTCCTGGTTTTCGGTGTCCTGGCGGCGTTGCGCTGGGTTTTGCCGCGCGTGTTTAAATGGGCGGAAGGATCACCGGAGATGCTTTTCATCTGGAGCCTCTGCTGGTGCTTCGTGGTGCTGTTCGGTGCACATGCCTTGCATCTATCACATGAATCCGGTGCCTTCATGGCTGGCGTCGCGCTTGCGCAGTTGCCCTACAGCCACGATTTGAGGCGACGCGTGCATCCGCTGATGAACTTTTTCGTTGCTGTATTCTTCGTCACTCTCGGTATCAACATGAAGCCAGGCACCGGCGGATTCGGGTGGACCGGTATCGCTGCGATCTGCGTTTTTGTCCTCATTGCCAAGCCGTTGATCGTCGGCGGAATCACGAGGATTTTGCATTTCCCGGCGAAGGCCGCATTCTCGACCGGGATTTCGCTCGGGCAGGTGAGCGAGTTCTCGTTTATCCTGTTGGCAATGGGTGCGCAGTCGGGGCTTTTGGGATCACAAGTCCTGTCTGCGACGGGTCTCGTCGGACTAATCACGATCGCAATATCCTCCTGCGGTATACTGTACGACGAAAAGCTGTATGCCTTGTGGCAACGGTTCCTTCCGGGAACCGAGGAAGAAACGACCGTCACTAAAAAACATGCGCATGGGCATGTCATCGTCGTGGGGATGAATACATTGGGCCGCGAACTGGTGAAGCGGCTCGCGGCTCGAAACGAAGAAACGCTGGCGATTGACACCGATCCAGAAAAGCTGCGGGATCTACCCGGTCGGACCCTTCTTGGAAGTGTCGAATATCTTCCCGTGCTCGAGGAAGCGGAGCTCCACCACGCAAAACTCCTGATCTCCGCACTGCACATCGAAGATGCGAACGATCTGCTGGCCTTCCGATGCCGGCAGTTCGGCGTACCGTGCAGCATTGTTGCCGTGGATCTTTCCGTCGTCGATCACCTTCTCGAAATGGACGTCGCCTATCTCATGATTCCTAAGATCGACGGCATTAAGAGGCAGAACGCGACGCTAGAAGAGATCGGTATCATTTCGAAAGTGGAACGACCGTCCGAAGCAGGATGAACGACCTCACCCTTCTTCTCATTATTGCAGCAGGCGGATACGGAGTCGCGCGCTTGCTGCGGATGCCGGTGATTCCGCTGCTGATCATTCCAGGTATGCTGCTGGGAGCGTTCGGGATTGGTGTGGAAGTCGATTTTGTCCGAACGGCGATCGAATTGGGGCTCATGTTCCTGATGTTTGCTTCGGGCATCGAGCTGAATCCGGATCGGTTCACCCGCGCATGGCGTACGGTCGCCATCGTAGGGATCACCCAGTTTGTTCTGGCAGGAATTTGCGCTTTCGGGGTGGCGTCTTGGCTGGGTTATTCCGGCCTACCCGCACTCTACATCGCGTGCGCACTCGCCGCCAGCTCCACGCTTGTGGTGTTGCGCCATTTGAAACAACACCAACAGATGTTCGAGCCTTTCGGAAGGCTGGTTACCGGTGTGCTCCTGCTCCAGGATCTCCTGCTCATCTTGATCATTGTCATCCTGGCGGGAATGCCCGGCGGCTGGATGCCTGTTGCGGGGGGTGTGGGAGGTACGCTGGCGCTCTTCCTACTGGCGATCGTCTGCCAGCGATGGCTCATGCCCTTGCTCGTCGTTCAATTGAAACTCGACGAGGAAACTCTGCTCCTATCCATTCTCGCGACTCTTTTTATGTTCATTGGCGCATCGTTCCTTATGGAACTGCCCCCCATCGCGGGCGCTTTTCTCGCCGGGTTCGCGCTCTCCGCATTCCCGGTAAATGGCCTCGTTCGCGGGGTGCTTGGACCGATTCGTGATTTCTTTACCGCGATCTTTTTTACTGCCCTTGGCCTGATTGTATCCGTGCCGGACGTGCCCACACTACTGCAGGGAGTCGCTTTCGCCGTGATGGTCATCGTCATCACTCCCCCAATCGTCACAGTCGCAGCAGAATGGACCGGTCTTTCTTCACGGTCCGCCATCGAGAGCGGACTGCTTCTTGCGCAAACGAGCGAACTCTCTTTGGTGCTGCTCCTGAACGGCATGCTGCTCGGCCATGTCACTCCGGAAATCTTCTCTCTCCTGGCGCTCGTCACCGTTCTCACGATGTCGTTCACCCCGTTTTTCGCGACGGACGCGATGACCGAGCGATTCCTGCACCTTCATCCCATGTACCAACGACTGGGAGCCGGGTTCATGAAAAAGGGGCACATCCTTCTGCTCGGATTCGGAGCCGGCGGAATGTGGGTTGTAAAGCCACTGCGCGATGCAGGGCACGATGTTATCGTCGTGGACGATGATCCCGCAGTCATTCGTGAACTTCAGCATTCGGGCATACCCTGGATGTATGGCGACGGTTCAGATCTGAAAACGCTTGAGCAAGCAGGCGCGCGCGATGCCCGGCTCATCATCGCATCGATGCGGCGGTTCAATGCTGCCGAGCGAGTGCTAAAATATGCAAAAGGAATACCGGTCATCGTGCGGGTATTCGAGGCGGAACATGCCCGACGCGTCGAAGCGCTCGGGGGCACGGCTGTGCTCAACTCCATGGCGGCAGCGGACACGTTCATGGAATGGTTTGTAAAAAGCGGCCGGGCGAATGATGCATCCCCGGCTCGCAAGGCCCTCCATGAGACATGATTGCTCCAGCTCGCTTTGCGGCACCACATTCAGATTGGCAATTCGTGGCAACTGTTTACCCTCGGCGAACCCATGGAAACCTTTAAAGTTGCAGTGCTGGCCGGCGACGGCATCGGACCGGAAATTATGGAGGAAGCCCTCAAGGCACTCGATACCGTGGGCTCCCGATTTTCCCTGAAATTTGATGAGGCGTTGGTAGGGGGAGCGGCAATCGACGCCCACGGCCACGCACTACCGGATGAAACGCTTGCCGTCTGCACGGCTGCCCACGCGATTCTTTTCGGCGCGGTAGGAGGCCCGAAATGGGAATCGCTTCCTGCGAACCAACAGCCTGAGCGTGCGGCGCTGTTGCCGCTCCGCAAGCACTTCGGACTTTTCGCGAATCTTCGTCCGGCAGTCTGTTTTCCCGAACTCACACACGCCTCGCCCGTGAAGGAATCCATTGTCAGCGGTGGTTTCGATGTTCTCTGTGTTCGCGAACTGACTGGTGGTCTTTACTTCGGTACGCCAAAGGGTCGTCAGGAGAATGAAGGCGATCCGATGGCCATCGACACAATGGTCTATCGAAAGAGTGAGATAGAGCGAATCGCGCATGTGGCGTTTCGAGCTGCGCAGGGGAGAAAGAAACGGCTCACTTCGATTGACAAGGCCAATGTGCTCGAGAATGGCTTGCTCTGGCGTGAAACCGTTACAGGCCTTGCGGAGCAGTACCCCGATGTAACTCTGAACCACCTCTACGTCGACAATGCCGCGATGCAGCTCATCAAGAATCCGCGTGGTTTCGATGTCGTTCTTGCAGAGAATCTCTTCGGCGACATTCTGAGTGACGAAATGGCAATGATCACCGGCTCACTCGGAATGCTTCCCAGCGCCAGCCTCGGTGCTTCCACCGGCGAAGGGCGGAACTTCGGGATGTACGAACCAAGCGGCGGGTCCGCGCCGGATATCGCGGGGCAGGGGATTGCAAACCCGATCGCGCAGATTCTCTCCGCTTCGATGATGCTTCGATACTCCCTCGATCAGCCCGATGCAGCGGATTCAATCGACGCCGCCGTGCGCAAAGTGATCGACGCTGGTTATCGCACCGCAGACATATTTACCGAGGGCATGAAGAAGGTCGGCACCCGCGAAATGGGTCAGGCTATTGTCGACGCCCTTTAATGTTTTGACACACCGTGCCGTCGTTGTCGTGGCCATGTGGGCAGCCTGCACGCGGCAGCGGCAGCATCTGAGAAATGCGGCCGGGCTTGAAAAGCTGAATCACGGAAACGGAGCGAAACTCAAACAACTATTCGTCCAGATTAATGGAGCCTCGGGAGTTTGCATTCGAAGAAGTTGAACCCTCGACATCCCGGGTATTGACGGTTACTGAACTCACGCGAACCATCCGCACCGTTCTGGAGGGCGCGATCGGAGAGGTGACGGTTGAAGGAGAGATTGGAAATTACCGCCGACAAGCTTCGGGGCATCAGTATTTCACGCTCAAGGACGAGCAATGCCAGGTGCAGTGTGTCCTGTTCCGCCGTCCATACCAAAGGGCGCTGAAGCAGGTTCCACTCGTGGACGGCATGCAGGTTCAAGTGCGCGGCACTTTGACGGTCTATGAGGCAAGGGGCCAATACCAGATCAATGTCAGTTCGGTACAGGTGGCCGGAGCAGGATTGCTGCAGGCGAAGTTTGAGGCTTTGAAACGGAAGCTGTCCGATGAGGGGTTGTTCGCCACCGATCGCAAACGGTCTCTTCCCCGGTTTCCGCGGATCGTGGGAATTATCACTTCGCCCACTGGCGCTGCAATTCGGGATATGCTGAACATTCTCGAACGCCGGGCGCCGTGGATCCGGATTCTAATTTATCCTGTTCGCGTCCAGGGCGAAGGGGCCGCTCCGGAACTCATTGAGGCCCTGCGGTATTTGAACGAGCCTGGACCGGGCGAAGTGCCTGTTCCGGACGTTATCGTCGTTACCCGAGGTGGAGGAAGCATGGAAGATCTCTGGGAATTCAATGACGAGCGTCTCGCTCGGGCGATCGCGAAATCGTGCATCCCGACTGTTTCCGCGGTCGGCCACGAAATCGACTTTACGATTTCCGATTTTGTCGCCGATCTCCGGGCGCCGACACCGAGCGCGGCGGCCGAAATCATCGCACCGGATGGAAACGAGTTACTGCGCCATGTTGGTCAGATACAGGCTCAGATTCGACGGAGTGTTTCCGCTTCTCTGACGCATTTGAGGTCGCAGATCACATTCGTGGAACGCAGCATCTTGTTTCGCGAGCCGGCACGCATTCTGGCTGAGTTGTCACAGCAACTCGACGGACTATTCGAAGCGCTTGAGTCGATTGCCGCCGAGCGAATTCGCGAAGGCAGGCAGCGAGTCGAACAACTTCTCGCCATCGTCCGACAACACCGTCCTGACCAATTACTGGCTTTGCGTCGCCAGGAGGTTTCTGCGCGAACCGCACAGCTCGAACAGAGGGTGCTGGATAGGCTTACACGAAAAAGGCTGTACCTACAGCACCTCGAAGGACTGCTGAACGTTTTGTCTCCAATAGCAACCATTGAGCGCGGGTTTTCCGTGACCATGACGACGGAGGGTCAATTGATACGTTCAGCTTCTGATACTACGCCCGGCATGAAGATCAGGACACGGCTTCGCGATGGTTCGATCGAGTCGGAAGTCACTCAAACTGAAACCGAAGCTGAACCAGAACGATTTTCGAAAGAAACTCGAACTTGAATGTATTCCGATTCGGACCCGTCAGGCCGGGTCCGGATTCAAAACTCTCTGCTTCACGTCGAGCCAATGGGTACTTCCTGAAGAGCCTGTCTGAAAGAGCTCTGTTACATCACCGGGACCGGGTACAATGTAATCATTTCCTGAACCTCGCTTCCGGGTCTTTTCAATGGTTCCGCTTGTATCCGCCCGTATGACGATCGCCTTCCGCCCTTTCCAAACACCTCCAGCCTGAAGCTCCCCCTCGACATAGGTGTGGTCGGTCTCGCTGTGCATCCCATCGGCAATGAGCGGAAACGAAGGGTTGGACGTATCGCTGAGGTTAATCACATATGCCCAATGGTTTTCACCATTACCGAGACGATTGGCGTCCGTATTGTAGGCCTCATCCGGCGGCTTCGCTGCATTGCAAAAGTACTTGTCCTGAGCCAGCCAGAAGATGGCTTCGGACTGCACGTACAGCGGCACAAGTGCCTGGAACGCCTCATTCGACGTATTTGCTTCTTCACTTCCAAGTTCATCCCTCGAGACGTCGTAGTCGGTTGAGGGATACTGTCCATTGTAATCCGATGCGTAGAGTTTGCAGGCGAGCCCGATTTGCTTCGCGTTCGAAAGAGCCTTCGTCTGGGCACCCTTTTCCTGCACAGAGCTGAACACTGGAAGAGCGATGCTCGCCAGCACAGCGATGATACTGATCACTACGAGGAGTTCGATGAGCGTAAACGCTCCTGATTTGTGGCGGGTCTTCATCAATTTCTTGATGTCTGAAGCAGGACTCAGACGGAGCAAAGCGACTCCGCTTGCGGTCGGGACCTATAGCGTCCCAACCGCGTACGCAAGAATATTCTGTTTTAAGAGCCCGTCCCTCAGGCGCCTGAAGCCGGATTCACTGATCTGAAGTGAGCAGATCCGTCTCCGGAATCTTTTCGATCACCTCTTCCTCGATGACTTCGAGTTCTTTATCTGCCGGATGCCTGAAGGTGTGCTTGAACCCGACAACCGCCAGCGGCGGGATACGCACGACCAATGAGTGAGGCCGGCCCTGCCAAAATTCATCCGAGGCATATTGGCCCCCAAAATTCCCGACGTTTCCACCGCCGTAAATGCCCGCGTCCGTGTTAATGATCTCCTCATACCAGCCGGGACCGGGCACACCAATCCGATACGATTCGCGAACAACAGGGGTCGCGTTGACCACGAAAACGATTGTCGCGCCGCTGCGGGCTTTGCGCATGAACGCAAAAATGCAGTTGTCGGCGTCGTGGAAGTCGATCCATTCGAAACCATCGTAGGTGTCGTCGAGTTCCCAGAAACAAGGCTCATTTTTATAGACCCAGTTCAAGTGCTGAACGAGACGACGAAGGCCGGCATGCATGGGGTATTGCAGTAAATGCCAGTCGAGGCTCTGGCCGTGATTCCACTCTGCCCACTGACCGAATTCGCCACCCTGGAAGAGCAGTTTCTTGCCGGGATGCGCATACATCCATGCATAGAACATCCGCAGATTCGCAAACTTCTGCCAGTCGTCGCCGGGCATCTTGTTAATAAGCGAGCCCTTGCCGTGCACCACTTCGTCGTGGCTGAGCACCAGCATGAAGTGCTCGTCAAATGCATAGACCATCGAAAAGGTGGCATCACCCTGATGATAGCGTCGGTAGATGGGATCGAGCGACATGTACCGCAGAGAATCATTCATCCACCCCATGTTCCATTTGAACCCAAACCCTAGGCCGCCCAGATAAGTCGGCCGTGAAACTCCCGGCCAGGCCGTTGATTCCTCCGCAGCCGTCAAGATTCCCGGGAATCGGTCATAGGCGACTTCGTTGAACTGTTTCATGAAGTCGATCGCTTCGAGATTTTCGCGACCCCCGAAGCAATTCGGCAACCATTCACCTTCTTCTCGGGAGTAGTCCAGGTAGAGCATGGAAGCCACAGCGTCCACCCGAAGCCCGTCAATGTGGTATTCATCGAGCCAGAAGAGTCCGTTCGCAACCAGGAAATTCCGTACCTCGTTACGGCCGTAATTGAAGATCAACGTACCCCATTCCCGGTGTTCGCCCTGCCGCGGATCCGCATGCTCGTAGAGATCCGTCCCGTCGAATTCCGCAAGACCGTGCGCGTCCTTGGGGAAATGGCCTGGCACCCAGTCGACGATCACACCGATGCCGCGCTGGTGACAACGGTCCACAAAATTCCTGAAATCATCCGGGTTCCCGAAGCGGCTTGTCGGAGCGAAATACCCGGTTACCTGGTACCCCCACGATCCTTCGAACGGATGCTCGGCCACAGGCATTAACTCGATGTGGGTGTATCCCAAATCGACGACGTAATCCAGGAGCCGGTCGGCAAATTCGGCGTACGTGAGAAACCGATTTCCCTCCTCAGGCACTCGCGCCCAGGAGCCGAGATGTACTTCATATATGCTTACCGGTCTCTTGTGCCACTCGACCGAGCGACGTTTTTCCATCCATTCCGAATCAGCCCATTGGTAGCGTTTCAGATTGAAAACCAGCGACGCCGTCTGCACGCCGTGTTGGCTGAAGAAGGCAAATGGATCGCTCTTGAGCGTAACTTGGCCGTGTGCGTTCAAGAGCTCGAGTTTGTAATGTGTAAATTCGTCAACGGCGGGCAGAAAGATCTCCCAGATGCCGGTTCCCAGCAGTTTCCGCATCGGCGCAAGCCTGCCGTCCCAGCGATTGAAATCGCCGACAACGCTCACACGACGCGCATTTGGTGCCCAGACGGCAAACGTCGTTCCCTTTACACCTTCGTGCTCAACGAGGTGTGCTCCCAGTCGGTCATAGATGTCGTAGTGATTTCCCTCGGCGAACAAATGCACATCGAGCTGGCCGAGCACAGGGCCGAATGAGTAAGGGTCATATTCTTTCCATTCGTGCCCGTCATGGCTTTTCATCGAAACCATGTAAGGAAATCGATCCGTCGTTCCTTCTATCTTCGCCTCGAAAAAACCGTCGTCGTGGATGCGTTCTGCAGGAAAAACTCTGGTTACGTCGTTCCTATCCTGGATCGCTACCTCCGCGGCGTCAGGACGAAAAACGCGTACGACGAGGTCGTCGCCGACCTGATGCATACCGAGCTCCGCGAAGGGATTACCATGCGTCGCACCCAGAAGGGAATAAAGAGCTCCATCGCTGATTGTGGCTGTTTGGTTCATGAGAGGATTTTATAGTTCAGGATGAGTGAATGAATGGGGGTTGTGCCCCTCAGATTTCCACTGCAGGGCCCAGGTGAAAATGATATTTACACCCTATATTGTTCTGAGCAGAAGCTTAGTTTTCTTTTTTTTTCGAAAATCGACTCCCGGCGGTCTCATCCAGGAAGCGAAAAAGCAGTTGTCGAACGAGCTAAAGAGCACGGCGCAGCGCCGAAAACTTCCGAAGCACGGTCTGGCCGATTTCATCGCACGTTCCGGTTTTGGCAAATCGGGCGTAACGTCACGGGAGCATGTTTAATTCATCAAACGAACAATTTGTTCCTATTCCCGCTCGCAATGCGCTTGGAGGTCCGCTCAAGGTTTGTGGCCAATCTCCGGTGACGGGATTTTTCCGGAATGGGCGCTGCGACACCTGCGCGGAAGATGCCGGTTCTCACACGGTGTGCGCCGAAATGACCAGGGAATTTCTCGAGTTCAGCGCGGCAGCGGGAAATGATCTGAGCACGCCCCGCCCAAATTTCGGGTTTCCCGGATTAAAACCCGGCGATCGATGGTGCCTCTGCGCGGCGCGATGGAAAGAGGCCTACGATGCCGGCTTCGCTCCTCCGGTTATCCTCGGGGCGACACACGAAGCCGCTTTAGAGATCGTTGCCTTGGAGGATCTGCAGCGGCACTCGACTGCGTGAAATTTGTTCATTGCTCTCCCTACCGCGATTCAATTCGCGTTTGCGCCGCCAGACTTGCCGCGGTAACGCAGTTGCTCTTATGAGATGGCTCGACCGGCTCGAACAGAAACTCGGCTTCCTCGCCTTTCCCGGCTTGATTCGGATCGTCGTCGCGTTCCAGGCGCTCGTTTTCATTCTGGAAGCGGTGAACCCCGGCTTTATCAATTTTCTTATTTTCAATCGTGATGCCGTATTTGCGGGTCAGCTCTGGCGGGTTTTCACTTTTGTTTTCATCCCGCCGGCCATGGGTTGGCTCGGTCCGTTGGGGGTTCTTATTGCGCTTTATTTCCTGTGGTTTCTCGGCGAAGGACTCGAAGAAGCCTGGGGAGCTTTCAAGCTCAACGTCTTTTTCCTCGTCGGTATCCTAGGTGCGAGTATCACCGCAATGGTGGTCGGAGCGGCAGACTCCTCGCCCCTGCTCGCCTCCATCCTTTTTGCGTTCGCGACAGTCTACCCTGATTTTCAGATCCTGCTTTTTTTCATCCTGCCAGTGAAGATCAAGTGGATCGCCTGGATTTCGCTTTTCTTCGTGGGTCTTGGATTCATAGCAGCGTCGCTTGCAATCAAGGCGCTCATTCTCGTATCGTTCGCAAACTACTTCCTCTTTTTTGGACCGATGATCTGGAGGAATTTCCGCACCCGGCAGGAAGTTGCGGGCCGTCGGGCAGAATACGAGCGGCGTTCCATTCCAGAATCGCAAACCTTGCATCAATGTACCGTTTGCAAGAAAACGGAGGCCTCCGATCCGGACCTCGACTTTCGAGTGGCAGCCGATGGAGAGGAATATTGCGAGGAACATCTTCCGGTGAAGAATTGATGATCTCGTTCCCAGCTCTCACTGGACCTTGCGGCTCCTTTGTCTTTCAAGCGAAGGTCCCTTGCCATTTCCGCGAGTTGCTCTAGGAATACGATCCCGCAAGAAGCGGAAGTAACCCACTTTTACAGGATGACTGACCTTTCCAAGTACCGCAACATCGGCATCTTCGCGCACGTGGACGCTGGCAAGACCACGACAACGGAGCGTATTCTTAAACTTACCGGCAAGATCCATAAAATGGGCGAGGTGCATGATGGCGCTGCGACAACCGACTTCATGGAGCAGGAGCAGGAGCGCGGGATCACGATTCAATCCGCGGCCACTACTTGCTACTGGAATGATCACCGGCTGAATATCATCGACACTCCCGGGCACGTCGATTTCACGATCGAGGTCTATCGTTCGCTCAAAGTGCTCGACGGCGGAATCGGAGTCTTCTGCGGATCTGGCGGCGTCGAACCCCAGTCGGAGACGAACTGGCGCTATGCCAACGACTCGAAAGTTTCGCGCGTCATCTATGTGAATAAGCTCGACCGCGTCGGTGCTGATTTCTACCGGGTGGTGAAGCAAATCGAGGACATCCTCGCCGCGAAACCGCTTGTAATGGTGCTGCCTATTGGCAGCGAAGAAAATTTCAAGGGCGTGGTGCAGCTTCTCGAGGAAAATGCCATGATCTGGGACGACTCGGGAGACCCTCTCAGCTTCAGGATCGTACCGGTGCCGACCGAAATGAAAGAGATCGTGGCGAAATACCGCGAAGCGCTTGTCGAAACCGTGGTGGAGCAGGACGACGAAGTCATGGAAAAGTATCTCGATGGCGAGATGCCCGATATTCAAACACTCAAGCGCCTGATTCGCAAGGGCACGATCGCGCTGGATTTTTTCCCGACTTACTGCGGTTCTTCATTCAAAAACAAAGGCGTCCAAAACGTCCTTGA
Source organism: uncultured Verrucomicrobiae bacterium (assembly GCA_963805815.1). GTDB lineage: Bacteria > Verrucomicrobiota > Verrucomicrobiia > Chthoniobacterales > Chthoniobacteraceae > CAWDWA01. Next base: position 626,760 of record CAWDWA010000023.1, on the reverse strand, counting down.
CGCTGTCGTGGATTACCTCCCGAGCCCGGCAGAGGTGCCACCACAGCCTGAGATCGACCTTGAAGGCCATGAGACCGGCGAGTTTGCAATAGTCGATCCCAATCGGCCGCTCCGTGCACTGGCCTTCAAAATCATGGAGGACAAATTCGGCGCCCTGACTTTCACTCGCCTCTACTCCGGCAAGATTGAAAAGGGTACAAACGTACTGAACACCTTCACGGGTAAGACAGAGCGCATTGGGCGGATGGTTGAAATGCACGCGAATGATCGGACGGAGGTAAGTTCTGCGCAGGCAGGAGATATCGTTGCAATCGTCGGACTTAAGAATGTGCAAACTGGACACACACTATGCGATCCGGGTGATCCGGCGACCCTGGAACCGATGGTGTTTCCTGATCCAGTTATCTCCATGGCTGTTGCGACCAGGGACAAGGGGGCTTCTGATAAACTCAGCAATGCCCTCGGAAAGATGGTGAAGGAAGATCCGTCTTTCCACGTGGAAACCGACGAGGACAGCGGCGAGATTATTCTCAAGGGCATGGGTGAACTTCACCTCGACATCAAAGTAGACATCCTCAGGCGCGCACACGGCGTCGAGGTCGATGTTGGAAAACCGCAAGTGGCTTACCGTGAGACGATTACTAAGACTGTTTCCGACACGTACACGCACAAGAAGCAGTCCGGTGGTTCCGGTCAGTTCGCGCGCATCGACTACACCGTTGAGCCGCTGGAGCCTGGCTCCGGATTCGAGTTCGCGTCGAAGGTTGTCGGCGGCAACGTCCCAAAGGAATATATCCCGGCCGTCGACAAAGGTTTCAAGAACTCGTGCATCAAGGGAGTGCTCGCCGGTTATCCATGTCTCGACTTTAAAGTCACACTCTTTGACGGTGCGCATCACGCAGTGGATTCCTCGGCAATCGCATTCGAGATAGCAGCGAGGGCAGCATACCGCCAAACCATACCCAAGGCCGGCGTGCAGCTTCTCGAGCCCATCATGAAACTGGATGTCTTCATTCCGGAAGCGAACGTGGGCGACACCATCGGCGATTTGAACCGCCGCCGGGGCATCATCAAATCGCAGGATCCGACGCCAACCGGCGTCCACATCAGGGCGGATGCGCCACTGAGCGAAATGTTCGGATACATCGGTGATCTGCGCTCCATGACTTCCGGCCGTGGTCAGTACTCGATGGAATTTTCCCACTACGCCGCGTGCCCGAAAAACATCTCGGATCTGGTTGTTGCAGAGGCTGCAAAGCGCAACGCCGCGAAGGTAAAGTAACACGGGGAAGCGACCGCATTCTCGATTTCACAGCCCCGGGCCGGCGCGTGCCGGCCCGGGGCTTTTTTCGTTTCGCGTTCCAGGCGTGAGACACTTCTACGCGCGACCCGCTAAGAAACTTTAACGCGAATGCCGCTCCTTCAGATTGCGTGCCTTGCACCCAAGTGGGTAAAATGTAGCCATGGCCGAAGTTATTAAAAACAACGAGAATCTTTCCGACGAGCAGGCACTTTTCCGGCGGATGCGTGAGGAAGTTCTCGATTCAATGGACGAAGAGCTGGAGATGGAGTATGCCGACCTCGCTGAAGAGGATAAAACGGACCGGCCGGACCAGCTGCCTCGCATCGAAGATCCCAATGCATTCCGCAAGATGTATTTTAAGGAGCTGCGCCGACTGCAGCTGGAACTGGTTCTGATGCAGGATTGGATCGCCGCCACGAAACATAAGCTCGTCGTACTATTCGAGGGCCGCGACGCAGCCGGTAAAGGGGGCGCAATAAAAAGGATTACCCAGCGGCTCAATCCTCGCATCTGCCGCGTAGTTGCGCTGCCGGCACCAACCGAACGCGAGCGCACGCAATGGTATTTTCAGCGTTACGTCTCGCACCTCCCTGCCGGCGGGGAAATTGTCCTATTCGACCGCAGTTGGTACAACCGTGCCGGTGTTGAGCGAGTTATGGAATTCTGCACCGAGGAGGAGTACCAGGAGTTTCTCAATACCGTGCCTGAGTTTGAGCGAATGCTGATCCGTTCGGGCACGCAGATCCTCAAATATTGGTTTTCGATCACCAACGAAGAGCAGGAGTTTCGATTCAAATGCCGGATCGAGGATCCGCTGAAACAGTGGAAGCTCAGTCCCATGGATCTGGATTCGCGCCGCCTCTGGGAACGTTACACGAAAGCCAAGGAGGTCATGCTCGAGCGCACAAGCACAAAAGAAGCACCCTGGTGGATCGTTCCGGCTACTGTGAAGAAGCGGGCACGCCTCAACTGCATAGCGCATCTCCTGAGTCAGGTCTTCTACGAGCCCGTCCAGCGTGATCTCATGGAACTTCCGGAACGCGAGCACTCGGATTCATATCACCGCAAGGAAATTCCGGATCAAATGATCGTGCCCGCAATATATTGAAGTTTGCTCGACCGAAAAAGGGTGGGAAGATCCAAATGGGTGCGGAAAAAACATCTATGGATCCTCTTACCTCAGGGTTGAATTGCTGGAATCCCTTCAGCCCGAAACCTTGGTGCGCGCCTCTTCCGCAAGCGGAGTGCTGAGATAGCGTTCGCCGGTCGAGCAGCCGACGGTTACGATGAGCTTGCCCTTGTTTTCCGGGCGTTTCGCGATCTCAATGGCGGCGAAGACGTTTGCGCCGGAGCTGATTCCCGCGAGGATGCCTTCCTCCTTCGCAAGGCGACGCCCCATCGCAAAAGCGTCCTCGTTTGAAACTTTCACCACTTCATCGATGACGTCCAGATGAAGGTTGTTTGGAACGAATCCCGCACCGGTACCCTGAATTTTATGCGGGCCCGGTTTGAGCGGCTCACCAGCCAATGTTTGACTTATTACCGGGGAGTCGGTGGGCTCAACGGCGATCGCCTTGAAGCTGGGCTTACGACGTTTGATCACCTCAGAGACGCCGGTGATTGTTCCTCCGGTGCCGACGGCGGCAACGAGAATATCGATCGCGCCGTCCGTATCATTCCACAGTTCCTCCGCAGTTGTCTTCTGGTGAATGGCCGGGTTCGCCGGATTGTTGAATTGCTGGGGCATCCAGGAATTTGGTGTCTCGTCGATTATCTCCTGGGCCTTCGCGATCGCGCCCTTCATTCCAGCCGGGCCGGGTGTCAATACAAGATCCGCGCCGAGCATTGCAAGCAAAGTGCGCCTTTCCAAGCTCATAGTCTCCGGCATGGTCAGGATGAGTTTGTATCCCTTTGCAGCGGCAACGAAAGCGAGGGCGATTCCAGTATTGCCGCTCGTTGGTTCCACGATCACTGTCTCAGGTTTCAGCTTACCCTCTGCCTCGGCCGCCTCAATCATCGCCATTCCGATGCGGTCCTTGACACTTCCAAGGGGATTGAAAAACTCGCATTTTAGGGCAATGGTCGCGTCGATTCCTTCCGTCACCCGGTTTAGTTTCACTAGAGGTGTGCGACCCACTGTCTCGACGATGTCATTGTAGATTTTTGCCATGAGAAAGTTGCGGAATATGAATATTGATTGGAGAAAAGGCTTTTACATGGCCAAGCAATGCGGTGCAAGGTTCATGCGATGGGGAGACCAACCAGCCCCGATTCCGAAACAGAATTGAATCTATGTCAGACATTCTCGACGAATCCGAAATAAAGTCCCGCCTGAAGAAGATTCCGGAGTGGGAACTCACCGACGGCCACATCGAGCGGCTGTTCGAATTTGACGAATTCACGGAAGCGATCGATTTCGTGAACGCCGTCGCCGAAATCGCGGAAGATGCCGGTCATCATCCCGATATCGATATTCGTTATAACAAGGTTCTCCTGACGCTCGTGACGCACAGCAAAAACGGCCTTACCGAGAACGATTTTCTCCTGGCAGAGAAGCTGGATACTCTCGAAGACTGAAACAGGGCCGAGAGACCACTTGGTCACGTCGAGCGTATCGACGCGAAGACACATTCAATTCGACTTCGCGGGGCCGATACGTGGGCAGGGTGGAACTAGCCCTCGAACCCACTTGGCTACATCTTAGAGCGCTTCTGGTGCTTGCAAAAGTTCGGCCACGCGGCTTAAGAGGCGACCCGCGCCACCTCCGTCGAGAACGCGGTGGTCGAAACTCAGGGTCAAGTTTGCTTCCATCACGGGCACGAACTGGCCTTTGTCCTTGTCCCAGTTTGGCTGAATCCGACCTGCTCCCATGCCGAGCACAAGCGTCTGCTCCGGAAGAGGAATGGGCGTGGCCCATGTGAGGCCGAACGTTCCGAAATTCGTCACCGTGGCGACGGATCCGCCCGTCGCTTTCGGGGGCAGTCGCCGCTGGCGCGCCAGATTCACGAGCTCGTCGTAGGTCCCGACAAGTTGGGCGAGAGAGGTCTTTTCGACTTCACGCAAGACGGGCACAAGCACGCCGTCCTCCGCCTCGACGGCGAAACCGATATCGATTGCCGGAGGTTTGACAATGCGATCACCGACAAGGCGACCTGCAGGTGCGCGGTCTTCGCCGAGCGCCAACCCCAGAGCACGTAATGCATAAAGAGCCGGTCCGGCTTTGGGATCGGAGGCTTTACGATGAGCGAGAAGGGCCTGGAGCGACACCGGCAGCGCGACTGTAGCCAGTGGGCGCGTCCAGCTTCGGCGCATGGCGTCGGCGACTGCAACGCGCATCGTCGATGCTGGAACAATCTCGTGTTTCTCCAACGCCGAGAGAAATTTTTCGAAGTCCTTGATGGTTACGCGCCCCCCGGCGCCACTTCCCGCCACTCCAGCGAGGTCCGCTGCGTGAAGGCCGAGTTCCGCCATGCGGGCTTTCATGCGCGGCGACATATAGCTGGCCCCGGCAGCCGACGCCGGCACTGGCAATCCGCGGACGGTTGGAAGGACCGTGGATTTCTTAGCACGGGGCTTTTCCTCGCGTGGCGTCGGTGGTTTGCTTTTCGCTCCGGCTTCCTCTTCGCTCTCTTCAGGAACGGGCGCTGTTAGGTCAAGCCCAAGGAGTCTTGCATCCTCTTCGCTAATCTCGATCTGACCAAGAACTGCACCCACCGCATAACTCTCGTTCAACTCGGCATAAATTTCCGAAACGACCCCACGGCAGGGTGTCGTCACGCTCATCGTCGCCTTGTTTGTCTCGACCTCGATCACATTCTGGTCAACAGCCACATCGTCGCCAACGGCGATAAAAATGTTCACGATCGTGGCTTCGGCAATGGATTCACCGAGCTGCGGCATGATGATGGGGGCTTTCGGCATGACGAAATGGATGATTATTGGCGAAGCAGATCGCGCACGGCGCCGGCGATGGCACGAGCGGTTGGGCGATGGGTTCCCCAGAGATTCGGGTGATACGGGATAGGGGTTTCGCGCCCGTTCAAACGGCGCGGCGGGGCGTCGAGCAGATTGAAACCGTCAGTCACAACTCGGGAGACGACCTCGGCGGTGACTCCGCCCCATGGGAAACTTTCGCCGACAGCAAGCAGACGGCCGGTCCGAGCAACGGAGGCCAGAACAGTATCGGTGTCGAGCGGCTTTACGGTACGTAGGTCGACGACCTCGATCTCGGTGCCCTCGGAGGCAAGTTCCTCGGCCATGGCCAGGACCTCGTGCACCATCGCGCTGTAGGTCACCACCGTCGCCTCGCGGCCTGGACGGGCGAGCCTGGCTTTGCCTGTCGGGAGCGCTGTCTCCGGAAGCGCCTCGGCTTTCAGATGGTAATACAAGTATTTGTGTTCGCAGAAGATTACCGGATCGTCGATCGCCACGGCCTCCAGTAACATGCTATAGGCATCTTCCACAGTAGCCGGCGTCATGACCACGAGTCCGGGATAATATGCATACAACGACTCCATACTCTGGCTATGGAAGGGGCCGCTTCCCGGCGTGCCCCCAGAGGGAAGGCGAACAGTGATCGGACAGGGCACCTCCGTACGCCAGTAGTGCGTAGCGGCATTGTTAACGATCTGATTGAAACCTACGGTTGAGAAATCCGCATACTGCATTTCAATAATCGGACGCATTCCTTCAATTGCCGCGCCAATAGCGGTTCCGATAATGGCGTCCTCGCTGATCGGAGCATCGAGCACACGACCGGGATATTCCACAGCAAGGTTTTTCGTCGCCTTAAACGCGCCACCAAAGGCTCCCACGTCCTGTCCGTAAATGTAAACTCTGGGGTCATTTGCCAGGGCTTTTGCTTGAGCTTCGCGGATTGCTTCGAGGTAGGTGATACTCATTCTGAGGGGGGTTTCGTGAATCTCCAAAGGGCGGGATTTTCAAACGTCCTCGAAAAAGCCGTCACGTAATTGTGGAGTTGCCAGCGCGCACCAGTCTTCATCGTCGGGATTGGGTTGCGGCTCGCGCTGCACTCTCGCGATCGTTTGCTCGACCTCTCCGGTTGCCTCCTTACGCCACTCAGCGAGCTCGATATCAGTGGCCCAAAGTTCCTCGAGCAGATATTCGGCGGCTACTTCGAGACAGTCGCGGCCAACGGCAGAATTTTTCAATTGGTCGCTGACGTAACCAGCGTCGTCATGTTCCCCGTGGCCGGAGAGTCTCAGCAACGATGCGACAATCAACTGGGGGCCGCCTCCACGCCGCGCTTCTTCCACGGCGGAAGGAATCACTTCCAGACATTCTTCGAGCCGTGTGCCATCGACTTTCCATCCGGAGATCCCATATCCGATCGCCCGGTCAGCCAGATTTTTACAGGCGAATTGCCGACTGTTTGGAGTGGAGTAAGCGTACTGGTTGTTAGTAACTACAACAACCAGCGGGAGCTTCTCCACGGCCGCCAGATTCATCGCTTCGTGAAATGCTCCGGTCGAAGTACCGCCCTCTCCCAGGCAGGTCGCGCCGACACAGCCATCGATTCCTTTGAATCGTTGGGCCATCAATGCTCCGGAGACAACAGACAACATTGCTCCTAAATGACTGATCATCGCAAACAGCCCTTCCCTTGGCCTTCCCCGGTGCACATTTCCATCCCGGCCCCGCATCGGGCCAAGCTTGGAGCCGAGATATGTGCGCACTGCATCGCCAAGCGGTTCGCCAAAGGCCATGCGCCCTGCCTGGTCGCGAATCAACGGTGCGAAAAAATCGCCTTTCTGCAAGGCCAGGCCGAGTGCGACACTCACCGCTTCTTGTCCCTTGCCCAAAAACACACCGCCGAAAATCTTACCTCCGCGATACATGCTCGCGAGCTTCTCCTCCGCAACGCGCGCCAGCAGCATCCAGCGGTAGGCAGCGATGAATTGATTCTTGGAAATTTCCGGCTCCAGTGAGGCGGAGCGGGTTTCAAACGTTTGCACTAAATTGCATTTTAGTTGGGTTCCACCCGCGCGTGCAAAACGTTTCTCTCATCGTGTATTGGCTCATTTGCATGTCCATTTTGTGAACCAGCGTATAAAACCAGTGAATCTATGCCAGCCAGGAAGAAGCTCAGCATCGGCGTCATCGGTCTGGGATGGCCGGGTCAAATGCATTCACGCGCTATCGCCAGCAACTATCGTACAAGGCTTTATGCCGTTTCGGACCTTAGCGAAAAGCGGCGGGCGGAACTCGTCAGCGAACTCCCCGTCGAGCGCCAGTACGGTGACTACGGCGAATTGCTAGCCGATCCAAAGGTGGATGCCGTTATTGTGTCGCTGCCGAATTTTTTGCATTCAAAAGTTTCCATCGAGGCCCTGCGAGCGGGAAAACATGTGCTGTGCGAGAAACCGCCCACGATAAATCTGGGCGAAATGGTGCTGATTCGAGAAGAAGCGGAGAAGCACGGTCTGGTATACGCTTTTGGTCGGCAAAACCGTTTCAGTGGCCCGTTACTCGCCGCCCGCAAGGCGGTCGAAGCAGGACGTCTCGGAGAGATCTACTACGCGAAAACATGGTGGTATCGATCGCGCGGGATTCCCATGGGTTACGACGCCTGGTTCACCGACAGGAAGCGCTCCGGGGGAGGAGCCATTATCGACCTCGGGATCCACGCGCTCGACAACGCGTGGTATCTCATGGGGGCGCCAAGGCCAGTGTCGGTGAGTGCCCAGGTATTTCAGAAATTCACGCAACTCGTTCCCTACGAAGTGCACAATGACGTCGATGACTGCGGATTCGCCTTCATCAAATTCGAAAACGGCGCGGTCATCTCGCTCGAAACGACCTGGGCCGCAAACCTACCCCCGTCGATGGTAGCCGGATGGAACGGCACGCAGAGTTCTCTTCTGTTCGGGACGAAAGCCAGCCTGTCGACCAATCCCCTTCGAATCTTTACAGACAAAGGGTCTAAGGTTTCCGACTCGGGATTGGCTTCGAAGCAGACCGACCGCTTTCTCGTCCAGCTCAGGGATTTCACAAGGGCCATCGAGAGCGATGGAAAGCCGACAAACTGCGCTCGCCAGGCGCTCGATCTCATGCGAATGCTCGATGCGATCTACAAATCGAGTGAAACTGGACGCGAAGTGAGGATAACCCGCTAATCCGATTCCGGGCGAAGCCCTTTACTAGAAGAAAAACGAAACCCCGAATGTCACACCGAGTGAGTTCAAGCCGAGATTCTGATCACCGGTCTCATTATTCGAGATATGGCGATACCCAATCTCGCCGGTAAGGGCAAAATCTGATCTCATCAACCAGCGCAGACCGAGGTCTGCGCCCAGGTAAAACTCCCACCGGGTATCCAGTAAGCCCTGCGTTTTTGTTTTGTAGACGTCATTGTAAAGGCCGCCGGTAACGGTTTGAAGATACGGAATCAGCCGCGCACCAGGTTGAACGAAATTGTAGCGAAGAATCATGTCGGCCCCGACAAGATAGTTGCCGGGTCCCTCATAGATTCCGGCGCCGAAAGCCTCGAGGAGAAATTCGAAATTTCCACGCAACACGCCCTCGCGACCGGGCGAAGAGAGCATCCAGCCGTATCGTATTCCGCCCAGGATGAAATTAGTTCGAGGTCGTGGATTGCCGGTCGGGGCGAGGTGAAAGAAAGGCCCGGTAACCACCTGCAATTCCGTAGCTCCTTTCTGGAACGGGAAATTGTCTACGGAATCGACAACCGTTTTCGACAGCGTCCCCTGAGAGTCAGGGGTGCGATCACCGAGAGCCGGGCCCGCGGCGCATAAAAGAATCGTAAGGGCGAAAGCGATGGAACGAAAGTGCCACATGGCGTTTTAAATATCTGCGCGAGGCGGTGAGGGCGAGACCCTTTTTCAGCGAATGGACGAAGGAAAGTCGGCGGCACATAATATACCCGCCTCCCCGATGGTCACCGGAGGAGGCGGGCCTTGTGAAACGGGCTCGAACCGAACCTACAAGCGTGCAACCAGCAACTCCCGCTGGAAAATCAGCTCCTTCGGGATACGCGCGTAGAGACTGATGAAGAGTTCGTCCTGCGAAATCACCTCACGCCGCCACTCTTCCGCGTCGATCTCTTGCAGTGTCTCGAGGTTCTCTGCGGTGAAATCCGCAAGGCCGGTCGTATCGAACGCCGCGGCTGCAGGAACCCAACCGAGGGGAGTCTCATCCGCATTGGCTCGGCCATGACAGCGATCGAAGATCCACTTCAGTACCCGCATGTTCTCGCCAAAGCCCGGCCACAGCCATTTTCCATCGGCATCTTTGCGGAACCAGTTCACATGGAACATCCTCGGCGGAAACTTGATGAGTTTTCGCATTTCCAGCCAGTGTTGGAAGTAATCTGCCATGTGATACCCGCAGAAGGGCAGCATCGCCATCGGGTCCCGACGAACCTGACCCTTGCCGCCCACCGCGGCGGCTGTCATCTCCGAGCCCATAGTCGCCCCGACGTAAACACCGTGCACCCAATTGAAAGCCTGGAATACGAGCGGCATCGTGCTCGCGCGGCGACCGCCGAAAATAATAGCGCTCACCGGCACGCCAGCCGGATCGTCCGCCGCTTCATCCAGCACCGGATTATTTGTCATTGGAGCGGTAAAGCGTGCATTGGCGTGGGCCGCCTTGCGGCCGCAATCGGGTGTCCATGGCTTGCCAGTCCAATCGGTCAGTTTTGCGGGCGGTTCCTTGGTCATCCCTTCCCACCACACATCGCCATCTTCGGTAAGCGCGACGTTTGTAAAAATGGTGTCTTTCTCCACGCAGGCCATGGCGTTGGGATTGGTGTCTACGGACGTGCCGGGGGCAACACCAAAGTAACCAGCCTCCGGATTGATGGCGTAAAGGCGGCCACCGGCTTTTGGCTTCAACCATGCGATGTCATCGCCGATCGTGGTGACTTTCCAGCCCTTGAAATGCTCGGGTGGAATGAGCATCGCAAAGTTCGTCTTGCCACAAGCGCTCGGGAAAGCAGCGGTGATGTATACCTTTCTGCCCTCGGGCGACTCGACTCCGAGAATAAGCATGTGCTCAGCCATCCAACCTTCGTCGCGAGCCATGACGGAAGCGATGCGCAGTGCGAAGCATTTCTTGCCCAACAGTGCATTTCCGCCATAACCACTGCCGAAGGACCAGATCGAACGGTCCTCTGGGAAATGAACGATATATTTATTCTCCTTGTTACAAGGCCAGGCAACGTCTTCTTCACCGGGTGTGAGAGGCTTGCCAACGGAGTGCAGGCAAGGAACAAAGAAGCCGTCTTCGCCCAGGGCTTCAAGCACCTTCGCTCCCATACGGGTCATGATGCGCATGTTCACCACGACATAGGGCGAATCGCTGATCTCCACGCCGATGTGGGAAATCGGCGAACCGATCGGACCCATGCTGAAAGGAATCACATACATCGTCCTGCCCTTCATGCAACCGTCGAACAGGTCGAGCAGTTTCGCTTTCATTTCCTTTGGATCCATCCAGTTATTGGTCGGTCCAGCGTCATCCTTCCGGTTGGTGCAGATGAATGTGCGATCCTCAACGCGCGCCACGTCCTCTGGATCAGACCACGCAAGATAGCTGTTTGGACGCTTCTCGGGATTCAGTCGTTTGAACGTCCCGGCATCGACCATTTCCTGACACAGGCGATCGTATTCTTCCTGGGTTCCGTCACACCAATAAACCGAATCCGGCTTGCAAAGATTTGTGACTTCTTCCACCCAGGCATTGAGTTTCACGTTGTTGGAGATTGCTGGTTGGCTTTCTGTGATGCTCATTCTGCGCGAATACTAATCAGAAACCATGGGCTGGCGCGACAGATTTTGGCGGGGTTTGCACCCCAATTGCTTCGATTTGATGTCGCCCAGCTTTGGTCAAATCACCTAGATTCTCTACGTTGAATAAGCACGTGGTCTTTGTCGGCGCGGGTCACGCCCATCTTTATCCTCTGAGTCGCTGCGCAGAGTTTGTAAACGCGGGCGCACGGGTCACCGTGATCGCACCCGGTCACTTCTGGGCGTCCGAAATGGGTCCTGGGCTACTTTCCGGCTTTTATCCTCCAACGGAGGACGTTGTCGATGTACGCGCCATGGTAACAGCGGCGGGCGGACGTTTCATACAGGATCAGGTTACTCTCATCGATCCGCATCAGCGCGAGCTTACGCTCACCCGGCATCCGTCAATCAGCTACGATGTCCTTTCCCTCGACATCGGCAGCGAAGTGCCGACTCGACTGATTCCCGGGGCCGAAGAACATGGGATACCCGTCAAACCTACTTCCGCCTTACTGAAACTCCGTGAAAAACTCACCCAACGTGGGGCGTGGCCGCATCGCGTCGTCGTGCTCGGTGGAGGAGCTGCGGGCTGTGAAGTAGCGGCGAACATCCGCACGCTCGCCCAAGATGCAGAAATCGTTCTGGTCACGTCCGATGAAAAGCTCCTCATGGAGGAAGGTGAATGGGCAGGGCGTAAAATGCGACGGGTTCTGGAGAAAGAAGCGGGTGTGCAGATCCTCACGGAACAGATCGCCGATCGGGTCAGCGAACATACGGTAATTCTCGAGAGCGGCCAGCAGATCGTTTACGACTCGCTCGTGGTTGCGACCGGCGTCCGGCCCTCCCTCTTAATGCGGCACTCCAAACTGCGCACCGACGAAGAAGGCGCCCTCGACGTCAATCCCTGCCTCCAGAGCACCGACTTCCCGGAAATTTTCGCTGCGGGCGATTGTATTCACTTCGCACCCGAGCGGCTTGAGCGCGATGTGATCCATGCGATCCGCCAGGGTAAGGTCCTCCACCACAACATTGCTGCGTACCTCACCCGCCGGAAACTTCGCAGATATCACCCGCTGCATTACTATCCGCTGCTCTTCAATCTTGGGGACGGGACCGGGCTGCTATCCTGGTACGGCCTCGCGGTGCGGGCCCGGTGGGTGTTCCGGTTCAAAGACTTTGTCGACCGCAGTTTCGTCGGCCATTACGCAAGGCGGGTCCGATGAGGTCCCGTCGGTTTCTCGCTTCCCTCCGGCGGTCGGCCAGTCCGGATTCCCGGCCAAGGAGCTGAGGACTTGCCCGCTTCTTACAAAAGCCCTTCGACCAGTGTGCGAACCCGTCAGCCCACCCGCATCAAACCTCATCCTCAGGGACGCTGACGTTTCTTCCTGTTTAACAAACTCATCTGCAACTCGGCTTCGTGCATTCGCAATTCGAGAAGCGCCAGCTCTTCCTCGTCTTCGTCGAAAAATGTCTCCAGCTCCTCCTTCGCACGTTTCATTGCCTCGCGCACGACTTCTTCTTCGAGTGTATCTTGATGTTTCGCAAGATCCGTAAGTATCGTAAGATGACGCTGCGCAATCTCCGCAAATCCGCCGCCCGCTACGTACGAGTTCGTATTCCCATTCGCTTCGGTGACGATCAACTCCCCCGGTACCAGCGCCGCAACGAGCGGTGCGTGCCCCGGCAGCACTTGAATAATCCCATCCACTGTCTGAAGTTCGACACAGATGGCGTCCACTGAGAGTGCGAGGCCATCCGGAGAAGCCACTTTGACATGGATCGTATTGCTGTAATCAGCCACGCGGTTTCAATATCACCAATTCAGGGTCTTCAAAACTTGCCGTCTGCACGGATTCGTCGAATCCGCTTCCTTGCCCCCCATATTCCGCATCGTTCGTCGAAAGCTCCAGTTCCCACGATCCGCCTTCACGGATAGTTGCCAGCCACTCTGCCGAAAGATCGACCGTGTGCCCGCCCCGAAGATCAAACACAACAAGCCACCGGCTGTCTTCGCCGCGCAGTGAAAGGGCTCCGCAGCCATCGCCCACCACTTCCACCTGCCAGGTGTCGCGATGTTTCGGACGGAACGCGCTGCTGTGCGCGCGCAGCGCCAGACATCGCGTGTAGAGCGCCTTGATCGGAGCGTGATTCACAGTGTCCATTTCCGTCCAGTCCAGCTTTGAGTTTTCGAAGGTCGAAAGCGCCTGTGGATCAGGAATCTTTTCGCGCTTCTCGGGGTCGGCAAACGCAGAAAAGCTCTTGAACTCCTTCCGGCGTCCCTTTGTGACAAGTGCGCCAAGTTCTTCGTGATGATCCGTGAAGAACTGAAATGGCGTCGACGCAGACCATTCCTGGCCCATGAAGAAAAGGGGAGTGTAGGGAGTTAAGCACAGCAAAGCCGAAGCCGCACGATATGCAGCTGGCGGAATTTCATGATTCAGTCGTTCGCCCATCGCCCGATTACCCGCCTGGTCGTGATTGGAAATACAATGGACGAAACGCTCCGGGGGCAGGTGACGACACTCCGTGCCGCGCTTCTTGTTATTCGAAGGGTTGATCTGCCCACGAAAAAACCATCCATGCTTCAAAGTTTCAACGAGCTCCTTCGTAGTGCCGGTGTAGCCTTTGTAATAGCCCTCGTTTTCCCCTGTCTGACCCACCCGCACCACGTGGTGGAAATCGTCTGCCCAGACCGCGTCAAAGCCAGTACCGCCCTCGGACGACGGTAAAATCAATCGCGCTTCGTTGGAGGCGTCCTCTGCGATTGAAAAGTTGCCGCGTTCACGCACCGTCGTCGCGATCTCCTCGAGAATGTGCCGCGGCGAATCATCCAGGATCGCATGCGTCGCGTCGAAACGAAAACCGTCGATGTGGAAAAGCTCCATCCAATAGAGCGCGTTCGAAAGGAAGAAACAACGCACCGGTCCGGAATCGCGTCCGTCGAAGTAAATCGCCGCGCCCCACGGGGTGTGCTTTTTCTCGTCAAAATAGTGCTTGGAGTAGCAAGAGAGATAATTTCCTTCTGGCCCGAAATGATTGTACACCACGTCGAGGATCACGGAAATTCCATGCGCATGCGCGGCGTCCACCAACGCCCGCATGTCATCGGGTCGGCCGTAGGCATTAGAGGGCGCGTAGAGGCAAACACCGTCATATCCCCAATTCCGGGTTCCTGAAAAATCCGCAACCGGCATGATTTCGATCGCTGTGAACCCAATTTCCCTCAGGTGCGGGAACTTCTCGATTGCTGCGCGAAAAGTGCCCTCGTTTGTGAATGTTCCCACATGCAGTTCGTAAACGACCAGGTCCCTCACCCTGTGCGGCTTCCAGCTGCGATCGGTCCACTGAAATATATCAGAGTCGATCACCTCGGAAGGCCCATGAACCCCGAACGGCTGGAAATGCGAAGCCGGATCGGGAAACGGGCCGGCCCCGTCGATGCGATACTTGTAAAGCGTACCGGGTTTCGTTTCCGCGTCGATTGCATGGAAATATCCAGTCGCATCGAGCGTCAGTGGTATAGTGCGCAATATCTCTCCGGCCTCGTTCAGTATTTCAGCTTCGACTTTTTCATGCTCCGGCGCCCAGGTGCGAAAACGCGTTCCGCCGACGATCGGCACAGCGCCCTGGGGAGTAATAAATTTTGTGTCGGTCATTGAATAAAAAAACTCAGTTAGGACAATCGCGGCGATATTTGCGAGTCGGGAATCAAACACCCACCGTGAGCATAGCCAGCACCGTTTCGGGAGCTTCGTTGAGAACGAGACAACCGGATGTCATTCGACCATTTTTGTCAATTACTGGCGGGTTCGCGGTTTCAAGTTTTCGAATTCTTTCCTCCGGATTTCGGGATCGGCGAAGTTCGAATCGAATGGATCGACCGGGCGCCACACGTCGCATCAATTCCAAAGCGACACGGCCCATCGTAAACCTCGGATTCACTTCTACAATTTTCCGGAGCTTCAGCACGCCGTCTGCTTCGCAATACACGAACGCGTCGACGCCAACCGGGCCGCGGTATCGCGCCTCACGCAAAAATGACTCCAGTTTCAGCGGAACCTCCCCATCGTAAACCGTGAGCGCACCGCTCATCAGAAAACGGCGGACATTCTCCTCCACCCCACGGCAGAACTTCACGTTTGCCTGGCAGGCGCGAAACTGCCCCCGCGCATCGTTTTCCAACTGGATGAATGCGAGTCGCCGCAATCCGCAATCTTCCATCGAATACTGTACCGAGAAATCGAACTTCCGATCGAGCCACGGCTCGATGACAACGCTTCCGTAGGCCCCAACGAACCGTTTGATTAAGCTTCTCATTGGCTTGGGAGCGTCGGCCGCGAACTTCCGATTCCGTTGCGCCGAGGCTCCAAAAGGCAATTTTACCAGAACTTCCAGGATTCCCTCTTCCTTGTAATCATCGAGCGCACCATCGATCTCCGCCGCGGTGCGGCAGATCTTTGAATTCAGCCGCAGCTTCTCCGCCTGAGAACTTTTCGAGAACAGGGATCGGACCGCTTCGTTCCAGTTCAGCTCACCGAGCGGTGACAACATTATGGCGCTCTGCGGACAAAACGCCCAGGGACGCAGTTCGTGGATTTTTCGCTCCCTCAGCAGACAATTTCTGGAGATCTGTCCTCGGTCATTAAGCTGTTCGAATTCCGGCAGTTCGAACCCGAGGCCTTGCAGTCGGGCACGATGCACCAACGAGGGCGTTTGTCGCATCAGCACCACGTCATCCCGCCGCGCCAGAAATGCCGGCAGAATTTCCAAATCCGTCGTCAATTGACCCACGATTTTTCTCGGCGCATAACTTCGTGCGTCGAGACCGTGTGCCATCGCCGCCTCCGCGTCCGCCGTAAAGACAAAAACATTCGGCGTCCTTCCGCGCGACCGGCTGAACACCTCCAACTCCTGGATGAAATCATCGTCGAGCCCGGCCTTTCGCCGCGAACCCGCATCGAAGATCATGGTCGACTTTGCACGCGCTGGCGACAACGGAAATCGAAGCTGTTTCCGGAATGCTTCCCAGTCCGACTCTACCTCGCGCTTCCAGCGCCGGAACCATTTCAGACCGTATCTCACATGCGTTATCTCATCATCGTGAATCCTCGACAAAATCTTCGCCGTCCGCTCGTCGCCCGCCTCCCGCATCAACGCAGCGTAATAGCGCGAAAAATCCAGGTTCGCTTGTTCGAACGTAAGACTCAGCCGAGTTACATAGTCGAGGGGCGTCTCCATCGGAGCGATTGCATCCCAGAAAAAACGATTGAGGGGAAAGTCGCCGAATTTCAGCCCGCAATCCCTTATCCGCTCCAGATACCATTTCGTGTGTAGCTGCTCCTCGGCGAGCGTCCGCACGATCCCGCGCCGGAACGAAGAGGGCGCTTCCGGAAACTTCAACAGCACCAGTGTCATCAATTCCGTGGCCAGCAGTTCATGGTTCGCGAAGAAATGCAAAAGAATCCCACGCTGTTCGTCGTCCATAAGACGTGTCACACCGGGGAACTGAAGGCGCACTCCGTCCTTTCGAAGTCGCAGATCAATTGGCCGCCCCGGCTCCCCCGGCGTACCCAACGCGATTCCCGGCTCCTCGTCGGTCAAATCGCGCACCGGCTTCAGTTTTTCCTCCAACGAGGTGGAAAACAACACGCGCTCGGCGAATTCACGAATCTCCATTCCGCCTACTATTGAAACACCAGGCGATGGATTCGCCAAGAATCGGAAAAATCAAGCTTGCCTTTCCTTGGCGTCAGGCCTTGTTGGAAGTTAATTGGACTCGTGATCAAGGCTTTCATCTTCGACATCGGCAATGTTTTGCTACATTTTGATTTTCACATCGCACTCCGCCGTATCGAGCCACTCTGCGAAATGCCGTTTATCCCCAGCGTGCTTGAGCCCATCAAGGAGCTCTATGAAGACGGCCAGATGAGCCGCCAGGAATTTCAGGACCAGGTGAAAAGGGCGATAGGATTCCGTGGCACCAACGAGCAACTCGTCTCCGCGTGGGAGGATATTTTCGAGGAGAATCTGGTCATGACCGACCTTGTTCGGCAACTCCATGAGCATTACCCTCTCTACCTGCTGTCGAACACCAGTGATCTTCACATCGAATATGTCTTCCGCGAGTATCCTATCTTCAGAGTTTTCTCCGACGCAGTGTATTCCTATATAGTCGGCTGCTCCAAGCCATCTACCCGGATCTACAAAATCGCCGCGGAACAGTTCAGCGTCGATCCTTCCGAGACGGTCTTCATCGATGATCTCGGCGTCAACGTGGAAGGTGCAAGAGCAGCCGGGTTCCACGCCGTTCAATACGACTTTACCCGACACGAAAAGCTCATTGAGGAATTGAAACGACTCGGCGTCAGTGTTTGATTCGGCCACCCGCAAAGTTCATGATCTAAGGGGACGTATATCATTTGCCGCAAAACGACGGTGAAAAGCCATGCGCACTTCTTAGACGTCGCTCTCCTCTCGACTCACGGAGGATGGCAACCGTGATAGCGACGTGCTCGATCCTGAAGCCAACCGTGCAGAGATCACCGGGTAATCGAGCACTGGCGGTAAGTACACCGGAAAACGAATCTGGCACCCTGGAACTACCAGCATGGGTGAGCTTTGGACTTTACCGGTCTGACTGGCGGTCACTATTCTCGGAGCCCATGAAACACCATCTCCGATCGTGCGGCATCATCTTTTTGTTTGGCATGGTGCTCCTGGCCACGTCGGCGAGAGGAGGTCTGGTCTTCGACGATCGGATATTGGAATTGAGAACGACCCCGACGCAGCACAGCGCCAAGGGGACGTTTATCTTTCGAAATACCGGGGCTCGACCTGTGACAATCCGTCGCGTGAAGACCGGCTGCGGGTGCACCACAGCCCGATTGAAAAAGCACCGTATCGAACCCGGGGAGCAAGGTCAGATCGTAGCAAATTTCAAGTATGGGTTCGAAAAAGGCCTTTTGCGAAAGGGCCTGACAGTCTTCACGGATGACCCGGCCTCGCCGGAAATTCCGCTTGAGATTCGGGTTCTGGTAGCTCCTGCTGTAAAGGTGTCTCCTACCCTCGTCTATTGGCGTGTCGGCGACCCGTTATCCGCCAAATTCGTCCGGGTGAAGCTTGATCCGAAGATTTCCACGGTGATTCGAGAGACTCGCAACAACGCGCCGCAGTTTCGTGTGTCGCTGGAGAAGCAAGGAAACGGCGGGGACTATCTGCTCGAGATCATTCCAAGATCCACGGCCGCTAAGGCTGCGGCAAAAATCGAGCTCGAGACCCAATCCACCGGCCGTAAACCCGAGACCCATAAGATCTTTGCAAGGATCAAATGATCGGCCGCGCCAATCGAGAGATCGTATGCCTCACCGTGCCGGTCATCGTCTCAGTGATTATTTCCGCTATTTTGCAACAGAAAGTCCGGGCAGAGTCAGAAGCGAACCCACGAATCAACGCCAGTTTTCTGGTGACGCTGGAGGAAGTCCAACGATTTCCAAATGTGCTTTGGGTAGACGCGCGTTCGCGCCGGGCATACGAGGCGGAGCACATTCCGGAAGCCATTCTGCTGAATGCTGCCGAATGGGAAGACCTCGCCAGCCCCTTCCTCGACGCCTGGGATCCGGATGTTCCCATTGTCGTATATTGCGATTCCGAGAGTTGCGATGCCAGTTCACGAATCGCCGAGCGCCTCCGTAAAGAAATGGGCATTGGTAGTGTGTTTGTGCTCATAGGCGGATGGGAGACCTGGAAGAAAGCGTATCGATGAAGTTTTGCCGCCCGGACAGTGCGAATCGTTATTACAGGCGTCTTGTCGTGGGTGCGCGGCCATCTCAACTGGCATCCTGTAATCGTGCTATTGGTAGAATAACTTGCGGGAGTGTGATTCACTGAATCACGATGATTCGCATGAACGGCCGTCGATTCGAGTCCGAGCACGGGGTCTTTCGTTTCCGCCGCAGGTTCGCTACACCGTTTTCATTCTGTGAGTGAAACGTTGCAGCTTATCATCGTTGGGCTGGTAGTAGCCGGGGTTTTTTTCGCTTTCGTGCGTGACTGGGCTTCGCCCGACATTATCGCGCTTACAGGACTGGCGATCGTCGTAGGCACGGGAATTCTTTCGACAGAACAGATGTTGCGCGTCTTCAGCAACAGCGCACCGATCACCATCGGTGCAATGTTCATTCTCAGCGCCGCGCTGGATCGCACCGGGGTAATCGACAATATGGGGAAAACCTTTACCCGGCTTGCCGGAGCGAATGAACTGCGGGCGCTGCTTGTGCTGATGCTGATTGCTGCCTGCCTCTCAGCGTTCGTCAATAACACTCCGGTTGTAGTGGTGTTCCTTCCGATCGTATTGGGATTATCGCGCTCGACCGGGCTCAAGGCTTCCCGGCTGCTTATCCCGCTTTCCTTCGCGTCCATGCTGGGCGGAACCTGTACTTTGATCGGGACGTCGACGAACCTTCTGGTCGACGGAGTTGCAACAACATTCGGTCAGCGGCCCTTCGGGATGTTTGAGTTGACAAAGCTCGGGTTCATCTACGCGGTCGCTGGAATATTCTATCTTGCCACCGTGGGCCGAAAGCTGCTTCCGAATCGCGAGACCCTTTCCACTTTGCTCGATGTGAGCGAAAGCCGGGAGTTTCTTACACAGGCATTCATTAGCAAAGATTCCCCGCTCGTCGGAAAGCTACTTCCCGAAACCGAATTTGCCAGGATGCGCGAAGTCCGCATCATCGAAGTGAACCGTGGCGGGCAGCGGGTAACGACGTCTTTGAAAAAACTGCGATTTCAGGAGGGCGATCAATTGCTTCTGAAAACCATCACGGCAGGTGTGAAAAGTCTGCAGGAAACAAAAGGCATCGCGCTTCATGGAGAAAGCTCCGAACTCGGTCTCGAACGGGTTGAAACGCAGAAAGCGCGTCTTGTGGAGGGCATCATTGGTCCGCAATCAAAGATGGTCGGCCGGACGCTCGCCGAGTTGAATTTTCGCCAGAAGTATAGAGCGATCATCCTTGCC
Source organism: uncultured Verrucomicrobiae bacterium (assembly GCA_963805815.1). Taxonomy (GTDB): domain Bacteria; phylum Verrucomicrobiota; class Verrucomicrobiia; order Chthoniobacterales; family Chthoniobacteraceae; genus CAWDWA01. The sequence continues at coordinate 606,671 of CAWDWA010000023.1, read as the reverse complement.
GTACACCGTCAGGGTCAGAATTTGCAGGAGCGGTTTGAGAATCTTCGCCTCGCATTTGGGGACACCTTGCTGGTCGAAGGTCCGACCGACGGAATTAACCGGCTTTTGGAAGAGCGTGACTTCCTGAGTCTCACCGAACCGAAACCGCGGTCGTTCCGCCGCTCGAAAGCTCCAATCGCAATCGCCGCGATTCTTTCGGTGTTGATCCTCGCGACACTGGGGGTGCTGCCGATAGCGCCTCTTGCTCTTATGGCAGCCACTGCCGTGCTGCTCCTTCGCTGCATCGATGCCCAGGAAGCTTACCGGGCGGTGGACTGGAAAGTAATTTTCCTGATCTTCGGGATGCTCGGGATCGGATTTGCGGTCGAAGAGACGGGGGGTGCGAAGTTGATCGCGCACGGTGCGCTGACCATCGTGGGCGACCTCGGACCCGTGGCAGTGCTTTCCTTCGTGTATCTGCTCACGGTCGTCATCACGGCGCTGATCTCGAACAACGCTACCGCGGTGCTGTTGACGCCACTGGTGCTGCAAATTGCAGAACAACTGAGCGTGGATGGACGCCCCTTCGTCGTTGCAGTCATGTTCGGATCGAGCGCATGTTTCGCGACCCCGATCGGATACCAGACCAACACCTACGTGTATGGCGCGGGAGGGTATCGGTTTACCGATTTCCCGCGCGTCGGTATTCTCCTCAATGTGCTTCTTTGGATCGTGGCCACGGTGATGATTCCCTTTCTATGGCCACTCGAGCCCCTGAAGTAAAACTTCCACGAAAAGTCTGAGCCGAGTCACCACGACAGGCAGACTTACACCTTACTTTCGTGCAGATCGGGATAAACCGTGCTCCAGCTTGCGGGAAGGCGAAGCGGCTTGCCCTCAGGCATCTGGACCAGGGCGAGCATCTGACGGCAATGCACCATCAAGGTGTCGTCGCTTTCACGACGGACATCGAAAGCGCACCAGAACCTTGCCGAACTGAACGAATCCAGACGCGCATCGATGACAAGCTTGTCGCCGAGACGCGCAGGGCGCTTGTAGTCGATCTCCGTTCGCACCACAACTGGATATTCGTGCGTGGCTGCCATTGTTTCCAGACTCATGCCGAGCGCCGCTGCCAGGTGAGTCCGTGCTACTTCGATCATCCGCAACCAGGCCACGTTGTGAACCACTCCTCCGGAATCGGTATCGAAAAACATTACCTGCACGTCTGTAAGAATCCTCGGTTCACTCATGCCGCTTATTTGGGAATTCCAATCCAGGAAAGGAAAGCTCAAACTCCGATTCCATGTCTGTCGGTGTCGTCATTCCGCTTTACAATCACGAAAGATACATCGGCGATGCCCTACGTTCCGTGCTCGCCCAGGAGTTGGCGCCGGATCGCATTGTGATTGTCGATGACGGTTCCTCTGACGGTTCCGTGGCCGCAGCCCGACAATTCGAAGACTCGCGTATCTTCTTGATCGAACAGGAGAACGGAGGAGCCCACGCCGCTTTGAACAGAGGAATCAATGAGGCGAAGGATTGCGAATTCATTGCAATTCTTAATTCTGATGACGTATTCCACCCGGAACGTCTCGCAAAGTGCGTCTCACATCTTCAAGAGCACCCAAATCTGGAGATGGTCGTCACGGGTTTCACAATCATCGATGAGAAAACCGTGGAGCTCCCGGCGGATCATCCGAAAGCGCGGCGTTCGCGGTCGGTATGGGCCACACGAAATCTCGTCGCGAATCCGGCGGAGTGGCTGGGAATCGCAAACTTTGCGAAAACGAGCAGCAATTTTGTTGTTCGCCGCGACTTTCTGCTTTCGCACCCGTTCGAGGATTACCGGTATACACACGACTACTTTCTCGCGGCCTTCGCAGCAATGCACGATCAACTAGGTGTGCTGGAAGCGCCTCTGCTTTCCTATCGCGTGCACGGCACCAACACGATCAAGTCCGACTCGAATGACAAAGTCACCCGGGAAACGATCCTGCTAAATCTCGAGCTATTGATAAAACTGGACCCCTCAATGAGGACGTCGCGTGCGGTTCGAGAAAATTATGCACGCTACATGCGTCGACTCGGTGAGAATTATTCCGACTTCCGGTTCGAAGCATTTCTTGCGGCGCTCTCCGGAACGATGAGTGAAGTTCCGGAGCGCGCGATTCAAGATTTCGTGAAGTCCATGACTTCAAAAATTTTCCCGGAACTCGCGGAGCCAACCTCGAAAGTCCTGCGAGAAAGATTGGCCGCCCACGAACTCAAAGCACTCGAAGCGTCCCTGTCGCGGTCACGCTGGTATCTGCTGGGGCGGGCCCTCGGGAAGCAACCCGAGGTATTCGACCGCGAAGAACCGAATGCCAGCGTCAGGCTTTCCAGTGCCCGAAAAGCATTGAAACATTCAAAGTGGCTCCAGCTTGGTAGAAAACTTGGATTCGAAACGGATCATTGAGCGTCAAGATACCGCTGCCAATCCACCGGCAACGGTGCGCTCTCAATGCCGGCAGCAATGCGGCCTTCGTTTGCGGGGTCGAATACGGTGCTCGTTCCGTAGACCATGATGAAATCATCCGACGATTCAGCGCGGATCGCATGGGCCACTCCGGGCGGGATTACGACGGCGGCATTGTTCGGACCGCGGAGGTCGTCGCCGTCGATGATGAAGCGCATGATCTTCCGCGGCATCCCTGCGCGTTCATCGACCAGCAGCATTTCTCCATTGCCTTGCACCATGAACATGACGTCCCACTGCTCGAGTTCATAATTCCGGATGGCAAAATTCGTGGGCTCTTCGACGAACTGCTTCCTAAACCATGCCGCCGGATCTTCTCCCGCGGGAATGTGCGGGGGATGAATATGGAAACCTTTTGCGGTGCCGGCGAACATACGGGCGGTGGCCCATTGTTTCGGCCACAAGCCGATTTTCCCGAGGATACCCTCCCCCTGGCGCGCGAACTCTCCGAAAAAACCGCGATGCCGCTGCGGGTAGATGGTCCGCGCGAACATTTCGACCCCCGGAATCCAGGCTTCCAAGATTGCGGGGTCAGTTTCCCGCACGCCCAGCAATTCCCGTGCTTCTACCCCGCTGGTGCCGAGACGTTCCCCAACGGAGGCGCGGGAATAATTCCTCTGTGCCAGACGCGAAGTTGCGTCGGCGTTGAGACCGGACCAATTAGCGTTCATAGAGGGCAGCGTAATTGCTTGAGAACACGGGAAAAGAAATATTTGCCCTGCTTACACCTGGCTGCTTAGCCTTTCAAGCTCTGCAAAGAGTATCGCCCCGATTTTATTTTACTTATGAACAGAAAAGGTATTATCCTCGCAGGAGGATCTGGCACGAGACTGTATCCCCTTACCATTGCGGTGAGCAAGCAGCTCATGCCCGTCTACGATAAGCCAATGATTTATTATCCGCTTTCGGTACTCATGCTGGCGGATATCCGGGAGGTCCTGATTATCTCCACTCCACACGATCTGCCGCTTTTCAAGCTGCTTTTGGGTACAGGAGAACAGTTCGGGATGAAATTCGAATACGCTGAACAGCCGAAGCCCGAGGGCCTGGCGCAGGCGTTTCTGATCGGAGCCGAGTTCCTCGAGGGGGCTCCTGCGTGCTTGATCCTGGGTGATAACCTTTTTTATGGACATGATTTTCCCGACATCCTTGTGGAGGCCGGCGCAAGAATGGATGGAGCGACCGTTTTCGGGTATCACGTGGCGGATCCGCAAGCGTACGGGGTCGTTGAATTCGATACGAATGGCCGCGTCATTTCTCTCGAGGAGAAACCGAAACAGCCCAAATCGAGCTACGCTGTTCCCGGTATTTACTTTTTCGATGGACGAGTCGTCGAATTTGCGAAAACCCTCAAGCCTTCCGGCCGGTGCGAACTGGAGATTACTGATCTAAACCGGCTTTATCTCGAAGAAGGAAGGCTCTTCGTAGAACTTCTGGGCCGGGGCACCGCGTGGCTCGATACCGGAACCCACGACTCGCTCCTCGCCGCAGCTGATTTTGTTCGCGTCATCCAGAACCGGCAGGGATTGAAAATTGCGTGTCTCGAAGAAATTGCATTCGAGAAAAAGTGGATCGATAAAGTTCAGCTCACGCGACTTGCCGAGGGTCTCGGCAAGTCAACCTACGCCGAATATCTGAGGGGAATCTAATACACAAAAGCTGCTGAGTGCCCTGCTTGAAATAATGGGATGAGTGAAAAAGTCGATCCAGATAAAGAGTTTCATTGGTATTGCCTGCGTTCGCAGCCGAAACACGAGCACATCGCGGCAGCCCAGCTGCGACAGCTCGAAAACGTTGAAGTCTTCTGTCCCCGGATACGATTCAAACGCTCGACTCGCCGCGGAGTGATCTGGGCAACCGAGGCACTTTTTCCGAACTATCTCTTCGCGCGGTTCGTCATGTATGATTCCAAGACCGCCGTGAGGTATGGACGAGGGGTCAGCACCATCGTGCGGTTTGGCGAAAAACATCCCGTCATCGCCGATCATATCATCCATAGCCTACGCGAGTTCATGGCGAACGACGAAATGCGGGTGGTTGAGCGGGAACTCAAGACCGGCGATAACGTCCAGATCGTCAGCGGCCCCTTTCAGGGGCAGGAGGGTGTGGTGCATCGAATCGTTCCCGGTCGCGAACGCGTCCGGATCCTGCTGGAGGTACTGGGCGGTACCCGTGAAGCCGAAGTCGAACTGAAGGCACTTTTCAAACCCGGAATTCCTGCGGTCCTCATCGAGGGTTAACGCAAACTTTCTCACGCTGAAAAGGTGCGGATTTAGGCGCCAACGGGATAGCAGGGAGGTATCCCGTAAGGGCGATGCTACCCCAAGTTCGTCACTTTTGACTCGGTGACGGCTATTTTCGGCGATTTGCGTGGCGGTTTTCAGAGTAGAACAGCCCCGGAACGGGCAAATCAGCCTTGTAGTGGAGAAGAGGCCGTTGTGGAAGAGCGCGCCGGGATGTGAACATCGCGGACATGTTCCTGCGACGCAATCGGCGTAAAGTAGAGGGAGAGACCTACGAGTATTGGACGTTGGTAGAGAGCTATCGCACCGAGCGGGGTCCGCGACAGCGGGTGGTGGCGACGTTGAGCAAGTTAGCGGGACTCGACGAAGAGGAACGCCACGGCTGGGAAGAGATCGAATGGCTGCTGGAAGGCAAGCGTCCGCCGCGGTCCGGCAGCTGCCGGAGAAGCGATGGACGACGGGCAGTGAGTCGTCCGCGCTGGGCACAAGTGGATCTTTCCGGAATACGCGTGGAGCGGGTGCGCGATTTCGGCGAAGTCTATCTGGCCCTTTCGCTGTGGCGGCGCCTGGGTCTGGATGAATGCTGGCCGAACTGATCGAGCCGGGCCGCGAAAAGGTGGAATGGGAACAGGTGGCGTGTCTATTGAGCATTGCGCGGTTCTGTGCGCAAAAGAGCGAGTTGGAAGTGGCGGAGCGCTGGTATACCGACAGCGCTCTGGAAGATCTGCTCGGCATCCCGCGGCAACGGGTCAACGATGCGAGGCTCTATCGTGCTCTCGACGCGCTCCACGCTCATAAATATGCGCTGTGCGCGCATCTCATGGAAAGATACCGTTCATGGTTCGGGGTGCGTTTCGAGTTCCTGCTCTATCCGGCAGCTGCCGGATAGAGCACTTACTTTGAAGGACAGGCGAAGAACACGAAGGCGGCGCGCGGTTACAGCCAGGACAAGCGCCCCGACTGCAAACAGGTCTGCATCGGCCTGTTCGTGACTCCCGAAGGGCTGCCGCTCTCCTACGAAGTTTTCGCGGGCAATCGCGCAGACGTAACAACCGTCAAAGAGATCATCGAGGCGATGCAAACCAAATACGGAGTTGCCGAGCGAATCTGGGTGATGGACCGCGGGATGGTGAGCGAGGAAAACATCGAGTTCCTGCGCGAGCGCAACGCCCGTTACACCATAGTTGGAGAGCAAGTTGAGCGATCGCCCAACCATACGCTGCAGTCAACGCCGGGGAGCGGCTTTAGTTCCGCTTCGCGCTTTACGCCAACTTGCCCGGCGTGGCTGAGCTTGGGTCGATCTGCGAAATTGACTGATGTGCAGTTTCGAGGGAAAGTTTCAGTATGACAGCGGACAGTATTGACATCTCCGCCTTGAGCAGTGGCCAACGGGTCGCTCTCATGGAGCGTCTTTGGCGTTCCTTGTCCGGTGATTCAGAGAGTCAGGGTCCGCCAGCGTGGCATGCCGCCGAGCTTGAAGCTCGCCAGAGGGAGTGGGCCATGCGAGAGTCGGTCGGAGAAGTGGTCCGTAGCCCGCGGGGAGCTGAGGCGAGAGCTCCCGTGAGAGTCCGCATTCTTCCCTCTGCAAAGAGGGACCTGCTCGATGGCATCGATTCTACGAGAAGCAGGAGAGTGGCTTGGGGGCGTATTTCCTCGACTCCATCAGCGCAGACATTGATTCTCTTCAGCTATTAATTGCTGGCATACATCCGATGAGTGCCACCGGCTCGGGAGTTTTTTTACGCTCATGCCTCTTCTTACCGGTCTACAGCAGGCGCATCACGGCGCGATTCTTCGAGAAGCGGCGGCACTGGCCGACGCTGGCAAGCTCAAACCGTTGTTTAACGAACAGCGCTTCTCATTTGCAGATATCGATGCCGCACATGCGCTGGTCGAGCCAGGCTCCCTCGGCAAAGTAGTCGTCGAGCACTAGGGGAGCTCGCCGTTGCGGTCGCCAACTTCCATGGCAAAGTTCAACAACCAATGAAAAATGAATCCCCATTTAGGAAGATGCTGCCAACAATACCGGCGGCCAATAACTGAATAGAATGATCGTGAAACTATGCTGTTCACCTCGGGAGCTCAAAAATGTCGTTTCGAATGAACTCACCACAAGGCAAGGCGATTCTTGCCTTAGTCAGAGACGGTGACTACGCACATCCCGCCGGAGAGGAAGCTATCGAGACTGTCGTCAACGATCTCCCTCGGACGTCAACGCACAGAGTCCTGGACGTAGGATGCGGCCGCGGCGGAACAGCGAATTGGTTCCATCAGCACGGATGGGGTGAAGTCGTCGGCATCGACATTGACGCGAATTCCATCGACTATGCGCAACGAGCCTATCCGCAGGTTCAGTTTCACGCCTGTGATGTTGCCGACATAGGTCAACTTTTCCTGCCTTCATTTGATTTGGCGTATCTGTTCAATTCCTTCTATGCATTTCCGGATCAGCAAGCTGCACTCAGGGCGATTCGGGGCGCTTGTCGCAAAGGTGCACACCTATCTATTTTTGACTACACGCAGCCCAAAGACGGGCATTTACCTGCAGCATTGGGGACTGAGATCGGCAACCCCATTATCATGGAGACTCTGATCGCCTGGATGGAGGCAGAAGAATGGCATGTGATTACCGTTGCGGACATGACTGAAAAATTTGTGCATTGGTATGACGCGATGTTGCTCAAGGTTGAGAAGAATCGGCAATCGATCCTCGCGATGGGAGGGGACGGGGAAGACTGGTACAACGATGTGCTCTCTTGGTACGGTGCGCTGCGAGACGCTCTAGCAACGGGCCACGTCGGAGGATCTGTAGTCCATGCCACCGCATTGGCTCATCGCAAGTCCCATGGCGTGATAGAAACCGACCACGTGCGACGCCTGGTCGCACGTGGTCGAGTGATTGCTTCTTCGAGGCTGCTTTCGCAGAAACGGAGGTAGACTTTCCCTGCGGCCGGCGGGACTGCCATACTTTGAAACGAAATCAAGGTAGTATCGCAGCCATTTTCGATGCAGGTGACGTTCCACTTTCAGAACTCCCGCCGCCTCAATCCGGTCTTCGAATGCCTTTCGCTTCCGGACGACGTGCCCTCCAGCATCCAGGAGCGCGCCTACACCTCCCCGATCTGGTACACGCCATAATTCTCCTACGAAGATTCCATTCCGATTCGCCACTGCCGTGCCGAATGCTGGAAGAAATAAGACTCGCTCGCGTAGGCAAGGCAGGACCTATTAGAAGGTTTCCTTATCCACCCATGAAAACACCGTTTCTTCTCCTGGCTCCTTTCTTTTGACTGCAGGGTTGCTGACTGCAGGTGAGACCGCCGATTCGTCGGCGACCGAACCGGCACAGGATGCCACTCTGTTTCCAATACCCAATCTTACCGGCACGATCTGGGAGCGCGACCGCTTGCTCGGTGATCTTGGCGGTCCGCGCCAGACATTGGCGGAACACGGCGTTCAACTGGATCTCAGCCTCGAGCAGATCTATCAGGGCGTGGTCAGCGGGGGGGAACAGTCGAGTGGGCGCGAAATGTTGGCGCATCGGCCGTGCAGACGCTGCTCGGGGAGATCCTCGCTCCGGGCGCAACTCTGCGCGGTCAGGTTCGAGACAGGCTGACATCGCTCGCCCGAGCCAGAGAGCAGGCATTAGGCGCAGAGGCGAGGCAACGATTCAACGCCTTGCCAGCCGACACGCAGACAGCGCTTGTCAATTTAATTGCCGCGGTTCCCGACTCCGCCTGGGCGCGGCTTCGGGGGGAGGTGCGCGAAGCACTGGACTCGAGAGTCGTGGACGGCAAGGACACGCTGAACGAACTGATGCAGGAGCGCATTGGCCTCCTCAATCTTGGTAACTTCGGAAATACCGGGGAAGACCGGTCCGAATACTTTGGCTTGTGGACAGGGGAGCTCAAACTCGACACGGGGAAAATGGGGCTATGGCCCGGCGGCTTCCTCCTCGCCCGCGTGCAGGGACAATACGGAGACTCGGTGAATGCCCGCTCCGGGGTGCTGCTGCCGGTAAACATGGATTCCGTCAACCCGAACCGGGTCTGGATGATGTGACGATTCCGGCCCTCGTGTTTACACAATTCCTTTCGGAACAAATTGCGCTGGTCCTTGGCAAGCTGGACACGACGATCGGCGATTCGAATGCCTTCGCCCAATGGAGTGGGACCGAGCGCTTTCTCAACATGGCATTCATCTTCAACCCCGTGATCGCGCGCACAATTCCCTATTCACCTCTTGGCGCGGCGATCCTCGTGTTGCCCGCGAAAAACGTGGTCTTCAACATTTCCGTGCTCGATACCGATGGGGTGCCGACGCGCTCGGGGTTCGACACCATGTTCGATGGACACACCACCTACAGTAGTGAACTCACAATCAAAACGAACTTCTGGAATTTGCCCGGGCATCAGTTATTTGGCGGAACCTTCGCAAGCGGGGAATTCGTTGCACTCGATCTCGATCTGCTCTCGCTGGTGCCCAATTCTGGCGTGCCGCTGAAACGGTCTGACGACTCGTGGTGCTTCTATTACAATTTTTATCAGTACTTCTGGACGCTTCCGGAAGAGCCAACGCGCGGCATTGGTGTTTTTGGGCGCTTCGGTGTGGCTGACGAAGCCACCAATCCCATTGAGCAGTTTTACAGCATCGGCCTCGGCGGGAATGGCATGTTTTCCTCGCGCCCCTTTGATCGCTTCGGCGTGGGATATTACTACATGAAGACGAGTGGGGATTTGCCGGATCTCCTCAGCCTCGGCGACAAGAAGGGCGTCGAGATGTTCTACAATTTTGCCGTCATTGCACAAGGTTAATTTCATTCCCAATTCGCAACTCCCGGACTTCGTCGATCTGCCGGCGGCAAGCCGGCGACGCGTCCGACCGAAAGTCCGGTTCGGAGTCGAAGTAGCGGGGCAAGAACATCATATTTCGGATTGCAGGAGGGCACGTTTTCAAGTGCCATGGATCGCGCCGCCGGTTCTGGAAAAATACGAACGATTGAGGGCCGGGGGAAAACCGAAAGACTTATGAAAAGAAGACAAAACCAGAAACGGGGCCAGTCGCTCCGGGCCGCGGCAGCCGCCGCTGTAGCGCTGTTGCTCGCAGGCTGTGGCGAGCGGGACGGCTTCACCATCGCCGATACCAACAAGGACGGCCGCGTTTCGCCGGCCGAGTTCAACCGGTTCATGATGGAGGCGATTTACTCGGAGGTTGATGACGATCGAAACAAGCAGGTGACCTTCGCGGAATGGAAAGCTGCCAATCCCGATGCCCAAGAGGAAAAATTCAAGGCTCCGGACCGCGACGGCGATGGGGTCGTGACACCCCAGGAAGCCAAGGAGCACTTCCAGCGCCAGGGTACTCTCGAGGACCTCTTTCGCAAGATAGACACGAACGGGGATGGCTATCTGAGCCAGGAAGAAGTCACCGCCTTCAAAAAGAAAATGGAAGCGCAATCCGGAACCACAAAATTGCAGAAGCTTTCCCAGGCCGGAGCCGAATAAAATCATGAAACCGATCTATCTTCTTTTCACCGCCGGCATTCTGTTTCTGGCCGGGGCCATGCAGTCTTGCACTTACCATCCCGATCCTTACGTCCGGAGTGGCCGCAGAACTGGAGCGGTCGTGGGCGGGGTCACTGGCGCGGTCATCGGCAACAACATTAAAGGGGGCAACTCCTGGGGCGGAGCTGCCATCGGGGCCGCCGTCGGCGGGCTTGCGGGTGACCGCCGCGGAAAAGTCAACTCCATGTACTACGGATACGGCGGACCGCGCAGGACCGGGTATTACTACTATTGAATGGCCTTCGGACGTTTGACCTAGTCGGCGCGCTACGAAGTCACAAAAACGAAATCCGGGCCGATTTAGATGCAGTGACCGTTTTGGCTCCAGGGGCGCTATAAAGCGGTCCCCGTGGTGGCCGCATCGGAGGGCTACTTCTGCGCGGTGAGCGACTACATTCATCTGAATCGGGCGCGCGTCCGGTTGCTGGATCAGGATCGACCGAAACTTTTGGATTATCCGTGGAGCAGCGTTCCGCGTTTTGCAAAGGATCGATACTTGCCAGCCCATGGCTGCCTCGGGCTCGGGTTTTCGGCTTGCTTGGGCTTCCAGACGAAGGTGCCGCTTCGCGGGCGAGCTACCGCCGGTGGATGGCTTCTCGAGTGCGCAACGTGCTGGAATGTGATCGGGGCGAAGAAGAATCGCGGCACTGGCAGGCGCTGAAACGTGGCTGGTATCTGGGCAGTGAGAACTTCCGGGAACGGCTGATGGATTGGGCAACGGGCGTAGTCAAGGGACGAAACCGCCGGTCCTACAGCAGCGAAGCGCTCGGACGACATGACGAGGCGCATGCGGAGCAACTACTCAAAGGTGGAATGGAACAGCTGGAGTTGAACGAGAGTGAGGTGTTGACACTGAGACAGAACGACGCGCGCAAGCAGGCCTGTCGTGGTTGATTCGCAGTCGGACGGTGCTGGGCGACGAATGGATCGTGAACCGGCCGGGCATGGGGTATCGCTCCAACGTGAGTCGTGCGGTGGCGGCATTTCGGGACCCAGGCGATGTTGTGCGCAAGAAGCTGCAGAAACGTCTACACATATGCGCGGACCCATGCCCTAATGGGTTGACCCTTGTTCTCGGACTTGCTCAAGCTCGCCGGTTATCCTCCACGTCGGAGGAAACGATGCGAACCAGGCAGTGGAACCAGCTCTTGTTTCCGCGCACCGAGATTCGGGAGAGTCTTCCGTGGATTGACGATCAATCCACGGAGTAGTTCACTTCAGCGTTAGGCGACGCAAGGTTGCTTTCAGCAAACCAACGATCAACACAAAACGAGAGGAATCAACAATGACAACGGCAATCATATTCCACGAAGTTCAGGATGGCGCGGTCTGGGCCAAAGCCTGGAAGCAAGGACCAGGAAGCCGACATGAGATGTTCGGAAAGCTTGGGATCAAATGCCGAAACTTCCGCGACCCGGAGAACCCCGATGTGACGGGAGTCATGGCGGAGATACCCGACATGGCGAAATTCCAGGATTTGCTGCAGTCCGACGAGGGCAAGAAAGCGATGCAGGAGGACGGCCTGAAGATCGAGACGATGCGGATGTTGGTCGAGTTTACCCCATAGTTGGAGAGCAAGTTGAGCGATCGCCCAACCATGCACTGCAGTCAACGCCGGGGAGCGGCTTTAGCTTAACTTTCCCCGAATAAGGCTGGAATTGCCGATAAACACAGGATGTCGGATTTTTTTCGGGCTACATATGGGCTGTGTCGGGAAGTTGGGCCCACCCGGGCGGGGCGGCGAAGAGGTGGAGGCGGTCGAGTTTGGCTAAGAGGGCATTGAGTTCGGCAGGCAACCTGGTAAGGCGTGCCAGGAGTGGAAGGCCGCGCTTTGCGACCGAGATGTGAGCGAGACGGATGCTCTGGAGTTGGCGCAGGATGCGGGTGACTTCCCCGGTTTCTCCCGCGGCACGCCACTGACGGGCCAGGCGCGCACTGATCCAATCAGCCAGAAAGCAGAGGCGCACGTGGTTGAGGACGCGTTCGGCTTTGTAGTGGAAGACGGGGCGCACCCGCAGGTAGCTCTTGAGTTCGCAAAAGGCCTCCTCGACTTCGAGCAGATTTTTACAGTGGTTTTGGACTGCGGGCGCATCGGCTTTCGCGACAGGGAGATTGGTTTGGAGAAGATACCAGCCGTCGTGAGCACTCTCGGTGGCAATCGCCCCGGCTTTGCGCTCCCAGCGCAGGATGCCGGACTCATCGACGCGGTAGATGAAGTATTTGTGGGCCTTGAGACGCTGGAGGGTCCGCCCCGCCTGGCTGGCGATCTTCTGCGCGTCCGGTTTGCGGCGTTTGACGGAGGCGATTTTGCTCAGGGCGGCCTCATCCTTGCTGATACGGACTTCGCGCCGCTCCCGGTCGCGCTCCTTGCGCCAGGGGCCTCCGGCAATCACGTAGCGCCTGCCTTCATGCTCAATTTCCACAATGCAATTGGAGTCGGTGAGTTCGAGCTGGAGATCCTCGGGCAGTTCTTTGAGCAGGGGGCTGCAAGGGTGGCGTTTGAGAGCCTGGTGACAAAGCCGATGCCCTCGGCTTCGAGGACCGCGAGGTTGATCTTACTGCTCATGCCTCCGTCGAAAACAAACACGGCCTCGCTGATTGCGAAGCGGCGCTGGAGGATTTTCAGGAAGCTTTGCAGCGTGGAGGTGTCGGAGCGATTGCCGCGCAACACCGAGAGGTGAAGTGGCATTCCGGTGGTGTCGGTGGCCACGGCAAGGATGATCTGGGGGCGGTCACCGCGGTGGTCGCGGCTGTGTCCGTAACGGGCGATATGTTCGGGGCCGGCACCCTCGAAATACACGCTGGTCAGGTCGTAGAGCACCAGGCTGACCGGCGCAGTAAAGGCTCCGGCAGCCAGACCTTTTTCCAAAGCACACCAGTGGCCCGTGATGGCGTCCATGGCCTCGTAGAGATCGTCCTCGTCGAACTCCTCATCGGATGGCAGGCCGCATGCCGCTGCCAGGAGGGTGCCCCGGGCCTGCTCTTTGAGGGCAAGTTTGGCACAGGGAAAAAGCAGGTGTGAGAACACCATTGCCTTGATGAGGGCGCGCTCTCGCACGGTGCCGATGCCTTCAAGGAGTTGATCGAGCCCCATGTCTTTCCAGGCCTCGACGAGAACGGCCAGGAAGCCGAAATCCAGGGCGCGCTCTAGTTCGAGGGCTTCTGTTTCAATGAAGGTGCGCCCGGAGAGGGAATCCTCGACGAGTTAGGAAAAGCAATGCACACGTATTTTCAGTAGCAAGTGTTCGTCCAAGCCACCAAATCCCGTCGCAACGGCAAAACTTATGTTACCTTCCTTGTCCGCGAGTCCTTTCGCACTCCCAAAGGCCCGCGCTCGCGCACTGTCTGCAACATCTCCAAATTGCCTCCAGAGGTTCGGCACCGGCAAAAGTGATCTCTGGCTGCGGCCCGTCTTTCATCAGAAAACTCACCGGGTCGAAGCCCACATCCTGGTCTGCTTTATGGCATTGGCACTCTGGCGCACCCTTGAAATCTGGATGCGTGGCAAGAAACTCGACACCTGCGCCCGTCAGCTTCTCAAGGAAGTCGCCACCGTCCGGAGTATGGACGTCATCCTGCCGGTCAAGGACCGCGGCGAAGTCCGAATGCGAGTGGTTGCAAAACAAGACCGCCCCGTCGCCGAGCTACTCCACCGGCTGGGAGTGATCCTGCCCCGTACGCCAAGAATCGTCGAAAATGTAGTGGAGAAAATTTGCCTCTGATTGACGTAAGTCACTAAAAATCAAACGAAGTGTTTCAGAAACTGACGAACTTAGGTTAGCGGAAGCCATAGAGGAAGGGCGGGGAGGCAGCGTCGTTCCCGGGGAAATCTTCAGGCGAAAAACGGATTGTGCACTTTTTCTTCGCCCACGGTAGTCAGCGGTCCATGACCGGGGCAGAGTACCGTTTCGTCCGGTAATGTGAGAATCTTCTCGCGATTGTTACGAAGCGCGTCACTGAACGAAACCATGCCTCCACCCATAGATCCCGCGAAGATCGCGTCGCCCACAATCGCGATCGGCCCGGAGAGCCCGTCGATAATGTAGGTGATTCCGCCACGCGAATGACCCGAAGTGAGACGGGTGTGGATCTTCATTCCACCCACCGCAAACGTTCTTCCTGCATCGAAAGTTTCTGCACCCTCAAGGGCCTCAACACTGGACACGTACGCCGGCACCTTGGTGCGTTCTTTCAGCCGGTCCAAATCAAAAATGTGATCGCCGTGCGTATGCGTGAGTAAAATCGCCAATGGCCTGATTGCCTGCTTCTCGATAAACTCGATCATTTCGGTGCAATCTGCCCCCGAGTCGAAAATCACCGCGTCCTTTGATGCAGGATCCCAGACGACGTAGGAATTGACGGTCATGTCGCCGTAAGGCGTCGTAAAAGTTGCGAGTCCGTCGACCGCAATCGTTTCCGGATACCATTCTTTCCTGCCGGAGACGACCAGAGCTTCGGCATTCAAGTTTAAGACCGGCGCCAGCTTGCGCAAGACTGCCTCATCGAACTTGCCGGCCAGGGCACTCTTCAGTTCGGATACGGTAACATTGGCTTTCTCCGCGAGTTCTGAGTCTCCGAGTCCGAGACCCCTTTGTGACTTTCCGAGGATATCTTCGAAATTATCTTCAATTGGGATGGCCATGGTTCTTGCTGGATAAGGCGTTGAAGAATTGCTGGGGATGATGAATTACAGAAACTGTTTCGTGGAAAGTCCGACTTTCGGTACCTAGGACCGCACGAATTTCATATGCTTGCGAATCGGCGGAATTCTACCAGAATGACCGGCGCGGGAGCAGTTGAAGCGTCCACACAGCAGTTTTACCCGGCAAGATTTCCAGCCAGGCGAAGCTGGGTGGAGCTCCTCGATTGGGACGACTAATGCAGCCGGGATTCAAGAAGCGTGTTGCACCAATCGTCTCGTCGCGAGGAACATGCGTATGCCCGTGAAGCACTAGATCCGCGCCCTCTACCATTCCGTAAGGAGGGATATGCACAAGATGCGCTCGCACGTCCTCTCTTTCAAGGTTGCGAACGAGCGGCCATTCGAAGTTGGCGTCACAGTTGCCGCGCACGAGGGTCACTCGCGGACCGATCGCTCGGATTTCATCCAGAACAAATGGGTGGCAAACATCTCCAAGATGCCAGATTTCATCGGCGCCTGAAAGCAGACCCGGCAAATGGGCCGGAACGCGATCGTGCGTATCCGAGATGACGGCAATCCGCATGGGTCACCGACGCAGCTCCTTCTGCATGACAAACGAGTTCATCACAATGTCCTTTACCTTCCTTGCAGACTGCACACGGCTTGATTGAAAATCGACGTTCCCATCCTTGCCAATCACAGCAATCCCAAAACCCTTCGTGACACCATAAAGTGCAGCGACCTGGGCCCCGTCCGCCACGACGACCCAAGGGATGTCGGATGGAATCCGCGTCGCCGCCTCGCGGATAAAGGCCGCAATAAACACAACCTTCTGCGCGGCAAGCTGGTTATATATGAACTCAAGTCGCTTTGCCTGCTTGCGAAATGCGCGGGACCTCGGCGAAGGAGCAATCACCAGTACGACGGGCTGCCCCCGCAAGTCCCTCAGACTGTTTGCGCCGCTGCCGCTTCGGGGCCAACTGAAATTCGGCGCGGGATTGATTACTTCGGTCCAGCCAGACGTCGCGAACGCAAGCAGGATTAAAATGGTGAGAAAATGCTTCATCAGTTAATCAGAAGGGGCGGTTCCAGCCATACAGAGGTGCTCAGACGGTCATGATTTCCTTCTCTTTGTTCGAAACGGCCTCTTCGATTGCTTTCACGTATTTGTCGGTGAGTTTCTGAATTTCCCCTTCGAGGTCGTGTCTTTGATCTTCCGTAACATCTCCGGCTTTCTCGAGCTTCTTCACACCATCGATGCCTTCACGCCGGCTCGAGCGAACGCGAATTCGCGCTTCCTCCGACATGGCCTTGATCGTTTTTACCAGATCCCGCCGACGTTCTTCAGTGAGTTCCGGGATGGGCAGGCGAATGAGTTTGCCGTCCGTTGCCGGATTAATGCCGATTTTCGATTCCTTGATACTACGTTCGATGTCTTTCATCGTGCTGGCGTCGAAAGGCTGAATGACAAGAAGCCGTGGCTCCGGGGTAGAAATTAACGCGAGCTGTTTCAGCTTCATCTGCGTTCCGTAGGCTTCCACGTCGATGTTCTCAACGAGGGCAGGTGAGGCTTTCCCTGTCCGGATTCCTGAAAATTCGCGGTGCATGTAGTCCACGCTGTTTTCCATGCCGTCTTCGGTTTCGAGGAGAATTGTATCGGGATCCATATTTAATCGATTTCTAAGTTTCGTATTCAGACTTCACGATTCGCTATCTTTCCTGAGATCTGAAGACTGAAAACCTGGGCTCAGCTCGTTACCAGCGTACCAACCGATTCACCGAGCACCGCCTTCCGGATGTTGTCTGGGGTCATCATGTCGAACACGAGTATCGGCACCTTGTTATCCATGCAAAGGCTGAATGCTGTAGAGTCCATAACCTTAAGTCTCCGACCAAGCGCTTCGGAGAAGGTTATCTGTTCAAAACGCTTGGCGTCCGGGTTCTCGACAGGATCAGAATCGTATACGCCATCCACTTTTGTCGCTTTCAGGATGATTTCTGCGCCGATCTCACTCGCGCGTAACGCTGCGGTCGTGTCGGTGGAGAAGAAAGGGTTCCCGGTGCCGCCCACAAAGATCACCACTTTCCCTCGCTCGAGATGAGCGACCGCCCGGCGACGGATGAACGGTTCGGCCATGTCGCTGATGTCGATCGCACTTTGCACACGCGTATCGACTCCGGTTTGCTCAAGTGCGCTTTGGAGAGCCAGGCCGTTAATGACCGTCGCCAGCATCCCCATGTGATCAGCGGTAGTACGTTCCATTCCGCGATGGCTTGCAGAGAGTCCGCGCCAGATGTTCCCTCCGCCCACGACCACTGCCACCTGCGTTCCGAGGGTATGAATCTCCCGAATCTGATCCGCAATCGAACTCACGATCTGCGGAGAAATGTTGTCGCGGCTTCCTTTTTCTCTCAAAGCCTCCCCACTCAGTTTTAAAACAACGCGTTTGTATTGCGGCTTATTGCTGCTCATTTCGGCCATCGGCCGACGATCAAACACGAAATTTTGCCAGGATGAAAAGAAAATTGGCGGGTTCCTAATCAGCTTTGCGCAAATCTTGCCCACCGAAAAAGGAAAACCCTTGATAAGACTCGCTAAGACTCGCCGATCTTCATGGCCCGAGAATATCGACGTGCCAGTCATCGGTGTTGCGCCCGGTCGGAGTCTTGCTTACGGCGAAATGCTTTTATCATTTCACTTCGTCTCGCATCGGGGACAGGTGGTACAGCCGAATGCACAGTCCGGAGCACTTGCATTGATTTTCTCCGTAAGAACGACTGACGGCGGGCGGGATGCCCGTGACCGTGTTTCGTTCCCTGAGCTGTCAGGAAGGCGTAAGCGTCGCTTCAGTCGGGTGAAGCCTCTACGGAATCTCTGACGGCTCCACCCGTATATTGATCTTCACCCAACAGCTTGCCCCCAATCGAAAGGGATGCTCCGGGTCCCATTTCGTAAGGTGTGTACGCACGGTATTGCGCCGGGTGGCTTCCCGATGACCCTTTGTGTTCTGCGGCGGAGGCAACGACGCTGCTGCGGGGGAAGTCAGCCCGACGGCTGTGACGACACCTCCGAACGTGATACCGGGATACATATCGACCTTCACCTCCGCCGGCATGCCCGGCCTTATATATTCTAACTGATTTTCATCAAAGTTCGCCGCAACCCACCACCCACCGGATTTCACCAACGGAAACAGCCTGTCACCGGCATTAACATAGTTGCCGGGCTTCAAATCGAGATCGGTCACGTAACCATCTACCGGCGCCCGGACGACCGTCCATCCCGGAGGCTGTGCCGATGGATCTACCTCATGCTGCGGGGCGGCGACCCGCGCCTCGAGCTGTGCTTCAGGAGCGGTCTTTGCCGTAACGTCTCGAGGGTCAGACTTTTCTTGGCTGACCTCGCCCTGCGTGCTCGAGTTCGGCCTTTTCCTTTGGCTGATCCAGCGGTGCTATAGACTGCCTCGTATCAATCTTGAACAAGATTTCCCCGGCCTTAACCGCGTGATCCGGCCGGGCCAGAACAGCCGTGACCTGGCCGGAAACGCGCGGTGTGATCCAGACGAAGTCTGCGGCAAGCTTTGCGTCATCCGTTCGAGGGAATTCGCTCTCATACTGCCACCAGAAATAGGCAGCGGAGACCATGATTCCGGTGAGGAACAGCGAGATCACCCAAGTGCTCAGGGTGGAACGCGATATCTCTTTCCGGCTTGGTTTGATCAATTGATACTTCTCCGCGATTTCGGGCAGCACGTAAGTTTCCAGCGGCTGCAGCCTTTTCGCAAATGCACAAAGCGGCGTCAATAAGCGGCACCCTGACGGTTTGAACCGATCTGCGAGCGGCTTCTTCCCATGTTTAGATTCCAGTGATGTGTCAAGGCTGGCCTTGTGGTCCCTCGCACTTGATTGATAATCTCGTGGTAAGGTCTTACGCGACCAGCGCAGACGTTCTCATGATTCATCTAAGGATCCGCGGAAAATTCATTGCGATTCTCCTGATCGCGTCCGTTCTTCCGCTCACGATTGCTTTGATCACCGCCCAATTTCTGAGCTACCGGTACTATCGGACAGCCCAGGGCCGCCTCTTCGAAACGATGGCCAAATACCTGGCAAACAATCTCAGCTTCTCCGTAAACGAGCAGGTGGAGGACCTGGATGAGTGGCTCGTGCTTTCCGACATCAGCAGTCTCCTGGAGCACCACCGCCCGATTCCAACCTCGGAGATAGATACTATCGAAAAGCTCTGGCCGAGCCTGACCGCCGGAACACCGGAACTCCGGGGTATTCTGAACAACAAACTCGCCGAGCGGCTGCGTGCTTTCCAGCGGATCAATCCACTTTTCGTCGAGCTATTCGTCACCGACCGAAACGGAGGCATCGTGGCCAGTACCGGGAAAACAACCGATTTTCTGCAGAGCGACGAACGATGGTGGCAGAAGGCGATGAAGATGCCCTCCCGGACCGCCAATCTGCAAGGGATAGATTACGACGAGAGTGCCGCTGTTTATTCGATCGACATCGCCCTTCCGATCAGGAAAGACCTGGATTCGAAGGGCGAACCGCTTGGCGTGATCAAAGGAGTCCTGAGCGCATCTCCTCTCCTGACATCGCTGCGGCCGTTGATGACGCAAGACCAGACGATTCGGGAGGTCGTATTGGGGAGTGGAGAGGTGCTGGTACGACTTTACGGAGAGCAGTTCATGTCTGTTCACCACTCAATCAAGAAGGAGGCGCTGTCGGCGATGCATTCGAGTCCGAGCGGATGGATGCTCACGTCTCTGGACGGCGACAAAGTGCATCTCATGGGTCACGCCGCACTCCACCTGGTCGCGGGAGGGTCTACAGGAGCGACGCCGGGTACCGCGACCGCTCTGGGGATCGAGTCGATTCAGGTTGTCGTGTACAATACGGCGGCGGCCGCCCTCGCTCCTGTGCGCAAGCAGATGTATTTGATCAGCGGATTGGGAATATATCTCATCGCAGGGTTTGCCTGTGTCGGATATTACATCGCGGGTAAAAAAATTCTCGATCCGCTGGAGAGGTTGCGTGCGGTAGTGAAGCGCGTCGGAGCCTCAGCCAAGCTCGAGTCCGGAGCCGAAATTGGACCCATGCAAGCCGGGCGACGCCATCCCTGGGTAACACAGCTTGAAAAAATTCGGACCAAGGACGAACTGGAGGAGCTTGCCAGGGAATTCGCCTGGATGGCACGGAGGGTTCTAACGTATCATCAGCGACTGGAGCAGCAGATTGCGGAGAAGACAGCCGAGACTCAGCGGGATCTCGATATGGCGCGAGAGTTTCAGGAGGCTTTGATGCCACGCGAATATCCGAAAGTACCGACACCCGGCTGCGGCGATGCACTCGAGCTGAAATTTCATCATGTCTACAAGGCAGCCAGCACCGTGGGCGGAGACTTCTTCGACATGGTGAAATTATCCGATCACAGCGTGGGTGTTTTCATTGCTGATGTGATGGGCCACGGCGCGAGGTCTGCCCTCGTCACCGCAATTCTCCGGACCTTGATCCAGGATTTCGTGCATGACACCAGTGAGCCCGCCGCGTTTCTCGAGATCGTGAACCGGCACTTCCACGAAATTGTGAAGCAGAGCAAGGAGTTTATCTTTGTTTCGGCTTTCTATCTACTGGTCGACACCCGACTGGAGGAGGTTCGCTTTGCTTCAGCCGGGCACCCGTCGCCGCTGTTCGCCGATCGAGAGCGCCTGAGGGTAACGCCGCTTTTCGAGGGTTTGAAAGACAACCCGGCACTGGGGCTTTTTCCTTCAAGCACGTACGAACAGCATGTTAAGGGCGTCATCCCCGGTGACACGTTTTTCCTTTTTACCGATGGTGCTTACGAGGTTACTGATGCGGATGGCAACGAGTTTGGACTCGAAGGCGTGAGGAAGGTTATTGCAAGTTGTCTGTTTGAATCGTCGGCCGAAATCGACCGGGCCATCGTCAGTTCCATTACCGAGTTTCTAGGGCAGTCGTCCCTGCCCGACGACATCTGCCTCGTAAGTGTCGATGTGATGGCCGCTGACGCGAAGCTCGATGCGCGGCGCCAGATGCTCACTGCAGGACCTTGAGGTGCGCCACAGCGGGCTTTACAGCAGGGGCAAGTTTGCGACATTGCCAGTGCAATGAAAACTGGACTGTTCGTCTGTGTCGCCGCTTTGTTTACGGTTTTCTTCACCGCATGCTCGGAAGATGGAGAGGCAAGAGCGATCGCTTCTCTCGACAATCCCATCGAATCGGACGCGGGTCGGGTAGTAAGGATCAGCGCCAACGATGCGATGCGCTACGACGTCACCTCCTTTGCGGTAAAACCCGGCGAACGAATCACCGTGATATTTTTTAACGCAGGGAGATTGCCTAAGGCGGTGATGGGACACAATTGGGTGCTTCTGAAAGTGGAGACGGATTTGCGTGAGTTTGCGCGTCAGGGTGTGCTGTATGGAGAACCGGATTTTATCGACCCGGAAACGCGCGGTCAGGTGCTCGCGGCAACTGCCATGCTGGGTCCAGGCGAAGATTCCAAAGTGACTTTTAACGCGCCCGACGAACCGGGCAAATACCCCTATGTGTGCACCTTTCCAGGCCACCTCGCTGCCGGGATGAAGGGGAGCATGTCTGTGCAACCTTAGATCGCCGGGGTTTCCCGCTTGCTCAGCGTCGCGGAATGGTTTAAGCGTCCACCTAGATGGGTCTGCCGAATAGGCCGACGACCGGTCACCACCTGGATCTCAGGCTGGCATTCAGAAAACCAATTTTCCTCAGTTGGTTGACGAGCTTACACTCGTGCAGCGACGAAGCGACTGAGCCAGGTGGAAACGGTCGGGGAGCGAGAGAAAAACCACTCGTGGCGATCCCGAAATTGCGCGGACTTCAGGCAAAGCGTCTATCGCCCGCTTCGCCCTTACTCATTCTAATTTTCATAAAATCATGAGAACTGATCAAGCGCGACAATCAGGTCGCAGAGTACGCGCCGGTCGGCGCAGTCAACGCCGTAATCGCGGCAGAAGCCTTTCAAACCGTCCCACGCCTGCTCCCGCCTCGGGGCGGAAGGAATCGCAGTCACTTTGTCAGAAACTCATTGCCTTCTTCGCGGGAAAAGACTCTTCAAAACGCGCTCCGAAAGAGGAGGTTGGCTCGCGCAATGACAACGGCAGCGGCGGCCGTCGGCGCCGCAGACCAGAATTCGTCGCAGTCACTTCGCCGAAACTCTATGTCGGAAACCTCTCTTTCGATGCTACCGAGAGCGATCTCTTTGATCTTTTTCGTGGTGTTGGAAGCGTTCAGAATGCCGAGGTGGTTTGCCACGGCAATACCCAGCGTTCAAAAGGATTCGCCTTCGTGATGATGGGATCTACGGAAGAGGCTGTACGAGCGGTGGAGGTTTTGCACGACAAGGAGTTTTTGGGGCGCAAGCTCGTGGTGAGCGGTGCCAAATCGAAGGATCTTCCGGACTCCCGCTGAATCAGCCCAAAATTCGTGGTCTCGCTGGGAAAATGAGCGAAACCTGAGTTTTCCGTTCCTGCTCCATGCGAGGAAACCCATTCGTCATCGCGGGACCCACCGCCGTCGGAAAGACTCCGATGGCCGCAGAAGTCGCGGAGCGATGCAACGCGGAGATCGTCAGCGCGGATGCATTCCAAGTTTATGCCGGAATGGATGTTTTGACGGCGAAACCCTCGCCGGAGATTCTTGCGAAAGCGCCGCATCATATGATCGGAGTGACTCCAATAAGCGAGGTCTCCGATGCGGCGCGGTTTTCGGAAATGGCGCGGAAAGCGATCGCCGATGTCGAATCAAGAGGTAAGCTTCCGATTTTGGTGGGCGGAACGGGCTTCTATATCCGGGCGCTAACGGGCCAATTGCCCGACCTGCCCGCCGCCGATCCGGATCTTCGGGCCCAGCTCGAGGTTCAATCCCGGGATTCGCTCATTCTGCGGCTTTCGCAGCTCGATCCTGTAGCAGCAGCACGCATCGACCGCCGGAATCCCCGCCGCCTCGTGCGCGCTGTCGAAGTATGTATGCTCACCGGTAAACCCTTCTCAAGCTTTCGCATTGACCCGGGGACGACGCAAGGCGTTTCCCTCGTGCGAGATCGCGCTGATTTGCATGCGCGCATCGAAGCGAGGACAACGCGAATGTTCGACCAGGATGTGGTCGGGGAGGTTTCACGGGCCCGGACGCGGGTTGGCCCAACGGCGGCACAGGCGATTGGTTACCGGGAAATCTGTGCGCATCTTGACGGCTCAATGGATCGCGAAACATGCATCAAGCGAATCCAGCAAATCACACGGCAGTATGCAAAGCGGCAATTGACGTGGTTGCGAAGGCAGACTAGCTTTAAGGCCGTTAATCTAACGACAACCTCTCCGTGCGAATCGCTTATCGGCTTGCTTGTTTCGCGAGTTATCTCTTACAGGGATTCTTGAATGTAGATGTTTGAGACGGGTAGAAAACGGCAGGAAAAGGCATTGCTAATCGGGCTGGAGCGCGAGGGTGTCAGCCGGTGGGATCTTGAGGACTCTCTGGAAGAACTTGCGGAGTTAGCGTCGTCTGCAGGTGCTGAAGTCGTCGGAACGGTGACTCAAAGACTCGAGCATCCGAGCGCCCCGTTTTACATTGGCAGAGGCAAAGCGGAGCACGTAGCCAGACAGTGCCGGGGCACTGGAGTCACTTCCATTATCTTCGACGATGAGCTTTCGCCTGCGCAGGGTCGTAATCTCGAGAAGGTTACCTCCCGAAAAGTGCTGGATCGCACGCAACTGATTCTAGACATCTTTGCACAGCGCGCCCGAACTCGTGAAGGTCGTCTCCAGATAGAACTCGCCCAGCTTCATTACCTGCTTCCGCGGCTCACGCGGATGTGGAATCATCTTTCCCGTCAAACCGGCGGGATCGGGACACGCGGGCCCGGCGAGACACAACTGGAGGTGGACCGCCGCCGGGTACAGGAACGAATCTTCCGTCTCGACCGCGATCTGGCAGAGGTACGGAAACAGCGTGGAATCCAGCGGGAGGGCCGCCGTCGTCGTCACTGGCCGGTAGGCTCGCTCGTTGGGTATACAAACGCCGGGAAATCCACATTGCTAAACCGCCTCACCGGCGCGGAAGTGCTCGCCGCGAATAAGCTCTTCGCCACACTCGACCCTACGACCCGCCAGGTGATGCTTCCCAACAATCAGAAGCTGCTGCTGACGGATACTGTCGGTTTCATTAAGAAATTGCCGCTCACGCTTATCGAGTCGTTCAAAGCCACCCTGGAAGAGGTTTCGGAAGCCGACCTGCTGATTCATGTCGCGGACGTGAGCCACCCGCACTTAGAAGAACAAATGACTGCGGTCGACGACGTCGTCGCAGAGCTCGACGCTGAAGGCAAACAAACATTGATTGTCTTCAACAAGACGGACCTTGCACGGCCGGAATATGTTGAAGCACAGCTTCGACGCTACCCCGGAAGCGTGGCTGTCTCCGCTAAATCCGGGCACGGCATCAATTTGCTCGTCGAGGAACTTGAGCACCGGCTTTCGAGCTGGCGGATGCGGGCAGCGTTCAAAGTCCCGCTTGCGGAAACGGCGTTGATCGCCGCTATCCATCGCGCCGGACATGTCGTAGAGATCGAGTATCGCGAGGACCACGTTTTCGTCCGAGCTCATATTCCGCCCGGACTCGAGAAAACGTGCGCCCCGTATGAAATCTCGAACCGGAGCTGAACGAGTTTCGACTGAAACTGGTCGGATAGGCAAAGAAGCGTGCTATTTGAATCAGCTCCGTGTAGTCAGGCCTCGCAAACTTCCGTTACTGCCGTGCGACGTTTGAAAGCCTTCACACTTCTCGAACTTCTCATCGTCATCGCCATTGTCGCGGTGCTTGCAGGGATCTCCCTGCCCGTCTTCTCCAGCGTGCAGGAAAGAGCAAAGGCTACGACGGATGCATCGAACCTGCGTCAGCTCGGGATCGGAATCATCGCGTTTTCTAACGACAATGACGAATCCTTGGCAGGAAGCGCGAGCGATACGATCATTCAGGTCAACGAGAAAGTCGGCGGCCTGAATAGCGAAACCGCTGAAAAGAAAACGATCATCCAGATCGCGGAAGTATTCGTATCACCCTTCGACAAACGCCAAATAGAGCCACCCATCCAACCAGTTAGCTACGGCTTCAATGACGACATTTTCTCTGAAGCGAATGGCGATTTGATTCGGGTGAAATCCATCACTCGCTATATACTCATGGCTCCAGCCGCATTTGCTAACGCAAACACCATGGATTTCACGGGAACTGCAACGCAGCCCTCCAATGTGTACCGCAAGGACATAACGAAAGCTACGCCCCTTGGCACACACGGAAATCGCAAAAAAATTAACGCACTCTTCGCAGATGGCCACGTTGAAGCGATGAGGTGGGCAGATTTTGTTGGTGATAGTATCAACTCGGTGCAGTGGCATTACAATGGTGACTAGAGATCTTTGCTGAGTTGAAAGCGCGACGCGCAGAGTTTTTTTTTCCAGTTTTGTTTAATAGAATTTCCGTCAAGTTACAAGATCGTTGCTATGATGTCCTTGTGGGCCCTCAGCTACTCGCCGAGTGCGGTCCGCGAATCCGGGACGCCGGCCTTGGTGGGAAATGTGCGGTCGTGACAGATTCAATTGTCGGTCCGCTTTACAGGGAGGAGGTTGCGGCGTCGCTCTCCTCAAACGGAAGTCATCCTCTGGTTATTGAAGTTCCCGCCGGCGAAAACTCAAAATCCCTCGCGGAGGCCGAAGCAGTCTGCAACCGCATGATCGAAGCCGGTCTCGATCGCAAATCATTTTTGGTCGCGCTGGGAGGCGGTGTCGTCGGAGACCTCGCGGGCTTCGTGGCCGCGATATACTACCGCGGGATTCCTTTCGTTCAGATTCCCACAACAATCATCGCGCAGGTCGACAGCGCTATTGGCGGCAAAACAGGTGTTAATGCCGCCGGAGGGAAGAACCTGATTGGAGCATTCCACCAGCCCCGGCTCGTTCTTGCGGATGTCGCGACGCTGGCCACGCTGCCACCGCGAGAGCGTAATCAGGGGTATGCCGAAATCATCAAGCACGGAGTGATCCGCGACCCGGAGATGCTGGCCCCACTCGAAAAATCCGGGAACGTTGAACTTTCCGCCCTCATCGCTCGGAATGTGGCAATCAAGGCAGCAATCGTAGTCGCCGATGAGTTCGAGATTTCCGGCGAAAGAGCACTCCTGAATTTTGGACACACTATCGGACATGCAATCGAGAATGCGGCTGGATACGGTCGTTTTTTTCACGGAGAGGCCATTAGTCTCGGTCTCGTCGCTGCATGCGATATTTCGGTTCGACTCGCCGGGCTCCCAGAAGCTGAACGCGATTTTGTGAAGAAACTTCTCCGTCGGCACAATCTTCCTACTCAACTTCCCGGTGATATCGCGACGGAGCGCATCCTACAGGCAATGAGGGCAGACAAGAAATTTGCCAAGGGCGAAATTCGTTTCGTGCTCTCAGCGGCACTTGGTTCAGCTTTCGTATCGGAGAATGTGACGATGGCCGACATCGAATCTGCGATCGAAGCGCTCCGCGAACCAATGTGAAGCAATCGAAGTGTCCACGGCCGGATCGATTACGCTTGATCCGTCCCGGGAGCTCCTTGAACCTTCTTTGAGAAGGCGGGAGGACCTGTGCGCGAAATGACCCCCTCCAAGTTGCCAGATTTCTCACGTTTCCATAGAGAGCCTCGAGGGTTTACCTCTGCTCCTGAGTTTCGATGAGGAACGATTGAGTCTTATTGCGGGACTTCGGCAAGCAGCTGGTAAACCGGGCGCGCGCACCGCCAACGCCAGATACCTCGAAGCGCTCGCCAGTCGTTAGGCACCGGCAGCGGACGCTCCGTTCCCTGGGCTGGTCCATTTCTCGACTTTCTCTACGTAGCCGCGAATGTCACACTTTCGTTCGAGGCCGGATGCCATCATGCAGCGCACCTTCCCGTAGATCTCACGCTCCTGCCAAGGGCGATCATGATTACCAAACACCCATGCGATATTTGCAAACGAGTTCGGATCTCGGCCGTCGAGAAAATATTTATTGTTCAACGACAGCGCAGTCCGGTAGGCGTGTTGCGGGGAACTCGACCATTCGAGGATTTTTTTCCCCCAATACATGCGCATATAATTATGCATATAGCCCGTGTGTTTCATTTCCAGCATCGAGGCGTTCCAGTATTCATCGTGAGTCTCAGCGTTCTCTAGCTCGGAGGCAGTGTATTGGGGACTTCGTTTATCCCTCGCGTGCTTTCCCAGAGTCTCCTTTGCCCAGTCTGGCAGGCATTCGTACGAATCGTAGTTCGGGGTAAACTCCACGAAATTGATCGCCAATTCGCGCCGGACGAGAAGCTCCTCCACATAAGTCTGCAAGTCAACCGAACTCGGGCCAGCATGCTTCTGCAATTCCAATAGCAGCCAAATGGGGGAGATCATGCCAAAGTGCAGGTATTTAGACATGTGCGAAACATCGTCCGTTTCCGGATGATTTCTGTTCTTGGAATAGTTACTAAGCCGCCCTTTGCAGAATGTGCGAAACCGTTTCATGCCCTCGGTAGTGCCGCCCTTAAAGAAATTCGAAACTGGAGAGACCGAGCGATCAAGCTTAAGCGATGCACAGAACTTTTCCACATTTCCAAGGTCTAAACCCTTTTCTTCGAGAAAGGTTGAAGAGTTCTTTATCTCAACTTCCTTCTGATCCTTGAGATAGTTCTCGAAATGCTTGTGAATCCGCGGGCGGATCGTGCGCGCTGCGAATTCGCGTTTCCCGGTTGCGATATCCACCGGGACAATCACGTCGGTCTCCACCTGAACAACTTTGCAGGCAGCTTCTGACGCCACAGTTTTTCGCCATTGTTTCTGGTGCCGGAGATAGCCTCGATCGGTCACAATCAGTGACGCACGTTTCCCCAATTTCAAAGCGATCTCCGCGGGGTGTCCACGAATTACTACCAGTTTGATTTTGCGTCCTTTAAGGACCGACTCGGTATCCTGCAGGCCTTCGACCATGAAACTGTAGTGCCGAAGGTTCGCTTCCGGGTAATCATCCATGATTCCAAATCCCACAAGAAGCGGTAGATCCATGCAATTTGCCTCTGCGGCAGCATATTCCAATGCGTGGTTGAGGATGGCGCGTTGGCTCGCCTGCATCCAGTAGAGAACGTAGGCTCCATTACAAACATCGCGTTCGTTAAGAATCCTGACTCGCGTCTCGTCAATTTTCGCGTTTCCGTCCATGGCATTTCAATTCCATAGTTGTTTCATAATTTCCCTTTCGCGCGTCCGAACCGCGTCCATCTCACCTGTTGCTTTGCGGCGCAGATTCCTTATCTGCAGTTTCATCCGCTGATTCTGCTCGAACTCATCTTGATGCCGCTCGAGAAACAACCCGTACAGTGTTGTGATTGGACAGGCGTCATCTCCGGCAGCCTTCTTCGGATTGTAGACGCAATGGCTGCAGAAATTGCTCATCTTGTTAATGTAGTTACCACTAGCACAATAGGGTTTCGTTCCGATGGTGCCGCCATCCCCATATTGGCTCATACCCAGCGCATTAGGTAGATATACCCAGTCAAAAGCATCTAGATACATTGCCATATGCCAACGGTGAGACAAAATCCTCGATCGTGCAAAGCAAGTGCGAGTCCTCTAAAATCTCGATTGCGACGTTCAAATCACCGGCTGTCGTTCGGAGCATCTCAAGGACTCCCCCGGGTGGCCCACGAGCATTTTCTCCACGTTCAGCGCTCGAACGTCCTTTCCGAGAATTTCGCAGAAATTGCGTCCACAGTCGAGATCCTTGTCAGAGGTGAGCTCATGATATATTACGCTCCAGCCCCGGTTCTCAAGCTACTCGCGGTGGTGCCGCATGGCGGATAGAAAAAACGCCACGCGAAGTTTATGACACCACACGCAAGTCGTCTCCTCTTCATTCTCCTCCATCCAAAAGACCGTCCTTCTCTTTGTCGAGTCGATCGAAAAGGGGAGAAAAATGATCGAGTTGATCGCCGAGGATCAAACCGAGACGACGCACGGATTTCTTTTTCATCAGGCTAAAATTCGTCCGGAATAGGTTCTTCAGTTGCCAGACTCGCGAAGTGGAGGGCTATTAGCCGAGAGAACCGCGAGCATCTCCGAGACAAGGGCATGATCCGTGCTCAGGAGTCGTCAATGATAAGTAGCAAAACACGGGTGCTGATCATAGACGATGACGAGAGTCTCTCGCGTTTGATGCGTTTGATGCTCGAAAAGACGCAAATGTACGAAGTGAGCGTGGAAAGTCGGGCTGCGAATGCTATCGCGACCGCCCGAACCTTTAAGCCAGGGCTTGTCCTGCTCGACGTCGACATGCCGGGCAAGAATGGTGCCCAGGTTGCGCGCGAAATGCAGGCAGATCCAATTCTAAAGTACGCCAAGATTATCTTCGTTACGGCTCTTGTCTCCAAAATCGAGACCGGTATGCAGGCCGCCGGAGGCACTAATATGCGTTATCTCGCAAAACCAGTCGATCCAATGACGCTCATCGACACTATCGAGGAAGTACTTAGTTCACCGTCCGTTAACGCCCCTGTTGGAGTGTGAAATTCGCTTCAACCAATCGTCAGAGCGTCAAGAGCAAGCTCGGAGTTCGTGACGCAAAGATCCTCATCGTCGATGATGACGTCGGGACGCTCTGCCTGTTCGTCAACATTCTCAATCGTCTCGGATACAAGAACATACTCACCCTGAGCGATCCGCGAGAGGAGTTAATTGACAGCGCGGCGGAACTTCAGCCGGATCTTCTGCTGCTCGATCTGTTCATGCCTCGCCTCGACGGTTTCAAAATCCTCGCGCGACTTCGGCAGAGCGGCTCGCCTCAAAATTACTTCCCGATCATCGTGGTCTCGGGCGACTCCTCACTTGAAAACAAGCGGCGTGCGCTTACCGCGGGAGCAGCCGATTTTCTTTGCAAGCCCTTTGATTCCACGGAGCTGAATGTACGTATCACCAATGTGGTGCAGGCGCGCCTCCTTAGGCGCCAGATCGAGGCTCAAAATGAAATGCTCGAGAAACGCGTGGCGGAGCGAACCCGGGAACTCGAACAGGCGCTCGTGGAACTCAAGGCGACACAACGCCAGATTGTGCAGCAGGAGCGACTTCGGGCCTTCGGCGCAATGGCCAGCGGCATTGCACACGATTTCAACAACGCCCTCATGTGCATAATCGGCTACAGTGAAATCCTTATCGAGGATCCCCCGCAGCTGGCCGACGCCGCGACGGTGCTCGATTATTTAAAGTTCATCAATACTGCAGGCCGCGACGCTTCGGAAGTCGTGGGACGCCTGCGTGAGTTCTATCGACCCCGCGAAGAGGGCGATGTCTTCTTGCCTCTGGACCTGAACAAGATCCTCGAAGAAGTGGTGCCTCTCACTCAGCCGAAATGGCGAGACCAGGCCCTCGCAGGCGGTCGCACTATCGAGGTCCTTCTCGATCTCGCGAAAATCCCCCCGATCGCCGGTAATGCGAGCGAACTGCGCGAAGTCGCGACAAACCTGATTTTCAACGCCGTCGACGCGATGTCCGAGAGCGGCACCATCATGCTGCGAACCATCGACGGCGGGGATCATGTCGTGTTCGAAGTTCGAGATACCGGCTGCGGTATGACGGACGAAACCCGAACACGCTGTCTTGAACCATTCTATTCCACCAAAGGTGAAAAGGGTACGGGACTTGGTCTTTCGATGGTCTTCGGCATCATCAAACGCCACGAAGGTATCATCAGCATCGAAAGCCAACCCGGAACAGGAACCTCTATCTCAGTCCGAATTCCTGCCACAGACGGGCGAATCGGTGACGATCAGGCAAAGATGGCCAGAACCGATCGTGTCCTCCATGTCCTGGTGGTCGATGACGACCCTCGTTCTCGACATGTTCTGGAAAAGTATTTTGCGGCCGATGGGCACGTTGTCGATTCCGCCGCTGACGCTACGAGCGCCCTGGCCATGCTCGGGAGAAAAACTTTCGACCTTGTCGCGACCGATTTCGCAATGCCGGGATTGAACGGCCTGCAGCTCACTGAGCGCCTCCGCGAGTCCCAACCAGACCTTCCGATCATTCTGGTAAGTGGATTCACGGATTCCAGTATCCCGGATGAAATTCGTGACGATCCCCTCAGTATGCGCTTGAAAAAACCCATCCGCACCGAGGATCTGCGAATCGCAGTGATGAAGATTCTGAGCAACACGCCCCCATCTTTGGTAGGTGAAGCAGAAAAGCCGGATGATACACTTGCTGCGCACGACAATTTGCACGCATAAGTCGCTCCCCAACGTCAATTTTCCGGTTATTCATGGCGTTTCGCCGATTCGCTCGCGCGTTCCGGGATCTCCTGCTTCAGCCCGAGGCTGATTCCAGCGTCGCACGCGTTTCCCTTCTGGGGTCTTCCGACTTTTGCGATGCATAGGTTCTGATTGTAACGCCAACCTCTCCCGGAATTTGTGCGCTCACTGCGCTTGCGAGAGGAGATTCCCTTTGCCGATCCGACACCACAGCGTATCGATAGGCTCAATGGAACCAGGCCATACACACGAGATCGTTCTTACCCTGACAGTGGCTATTTTTGCGGGCGCCACGCTGACAATTCTTGCCCGCCGACTGGCCATGCCAACGATCTCGTTTCTCCTGCTCGGCGGATTTTTTCTGGGTCCCGAAGTCCTCGGTATTGTTCAACCGGCATCGCTGCAGCAGATGCTGCCGGTGATCGTTTCCCTTTCGATCGGTCTTATTCTCTTCGAAGGAGGAATGACGCTGGACATCAGGGACTTCCTGGGAGCGTCGCGCATTATCCGGCAGATGCTCACCGTCGGCGTTTTTGTAACGTGGATGTTGACGGCAATCGCCGTGCATCTCCTCTTCGGCTTCCCGCCGATGTTCTGCTTACTCGCGGGCAGCCTCGTGATTGTAACCGGCCCCACAGTTATCCAACCGCTTCTGAAGCGTATCCGGATTCAAAAGAACCTACATAGCATACTGCAATGGGAAGGCGTCCTGATAGATTCCGTCGGTGTTTTCATCGCAGTGCTCTCTTTCGACCTCGTCGCCGGTGGAAGTGAATCCTTAGCGATCTCTCAGTTCGCTGCCCGGTTCGCTTCCGGAATCCTCGTAGGCTACTTCGGCGGAGAACTGATCTGCTTCGTGTTGAAACGCCGGTTCGTTTCGGAGGATACGGTCAATCTCCTCGCGATTGCTGGCGCAATGATGGTATTTGGAATTGCTGAGGCTATCATTTCCGAAGGAGGACTGCTGGCAGTAACCATTGCCGGACTCGTGCTTGGGCGCCGCAAGCCCGCGGAACTCAAAACTATCGTGCATTTCAAAACCACGATTACCGATTTGCTCATCGGGCTTCTTTTTATCCTGCTCATCGCCCGACTGGAGATTCAGCAGTTTATCGAGTTTGGCTGGCGCGGCCTGGCATTGGTTGCAGCGGTTATGTTCATCATCCGGCCACTCGCGGTCGCAGTGAGCAGCGTCGGAACAGGGCTCAAGCTTGGAGAGTATCTCCTTCTCTCATGGGTCGCGCCGCGCGGGGTGGTGGCGGCATCCATGGCCTCACTTTTCGGTCTGGCGCTGGCGAACAGCAATATTATTGAGCCACCACTGTTTCTCGAGTCGTTCGTTTACTCCACGATAGTCTGTACGATTCTTCTGCAGGGATTCACCGCGGCTCCCCTCGCAGTGCTCCTTAAATTACGTCGAAAGGAGCCTCGCGGCTGGCTCATTATCGGCGCGCATGATCTCGGTCGCCGAGTTGCTCGCTTCATTGAAAGTCGTGCGAAAGTTCCGGTAGTGTTAATCGACTCGAACCGAAATTCAGTATCCGAGGCACGGGAGAAAGAACTTTCGGCTTTCGCCGGAGATGCGCGCGATCTCAGCCTCTGGGAATCGCGCGCGGAGTTTGCCGACGTTGGAAACATGCTCGCGCTAACGGATAACGACGAATTAAACCAAATTCTGAGCCATCGATGGGCCGCGACGCTGGGTCGTGACCACGTTTTCCACTGGTCTTCAGGCCTCAGTGAACGCCACAGTCGGGAGGATTTCCCGCCGACAGCAATGATTTGGAAGGGAACTCCACGTCCCTCATTCATTTGCGATGAGCTTGCTACCGGCGAGGCGGCGCTGGAGGTTACGGACTCACTGGAGCAACGCCTGCGGATCGGAACGGTGCCTCTTCTGGCCCTGCGAGATGGGAAGATCGCGTTGGATCCCGCTCCCGGGAACCCGGCCAAAACGTTTCTGGTCCTGCGACGGCGAGGGGATCCTTTGCTGAATGCCCTTCATCAGGAACTCATCATCTGGCTCGATACCCGGACCCGCAGCGCAACTTTTGCCGCAATGTTGGAGGCCGCCGCCCGCTTGCAGCCGAATATTAAAGCATGGGAGCTGACACGTAAGCTCCTCGAGCACGAGCGCCAATATCCGTCGATTGCGAGTCATGGCGTCAGTGTACCGCTCATCCGGGTGAAGGACCTCAGCAATCCACTTTGTGTAGTTGCGCGGACAGATGAAGCGGTAACATTCACTGAAAACGAGGCGTCCCCAGTGCGTCTCGTTTTTCTGCTCCTCACGCCCGACCGGGCGCCGGAAGCGCATCTTACGTTAATGAGCGAAATTGCGCGGCTCACTTCAAATGATGTCGTGCGTAAAAAACTCCTCACCGCAGAGACGCCGGGCGATTTTCTGGAAGTCATTCGCAGGCATCGCTTCGAAACATTGTTCAACAAGAGAGTCTGAGTAATGTCTCCAAGTTGATCATCCGACAGCTTCTACGACGAAATTGTCAATTTGCGCCATTTCTTCGGGCGTAAGATCAAAGTCGAATATATCGAAGCTTCGCTTTCGGTGAGTAGAATTGGTTGAACGCGTCAACGCTGCAACATTCTGCTGCTGGACCAGCCACCGTAGAGCGACCTGTTCGGCATCTTTTCCGTAGTGGGAACCGATCTTCTCCAGCTCACGATCCTTGAGAACTCTGCCCTGCGCAAGCGGGCTATACGCAACAATCAGCACGTTTGAATCCCGCGCGGTTGCAAGCAGTGCACGCCGATCGATGTAAGGGTGGTACTCGACCTGATCGCAAAAAATTGCTGCCAAGGTGTTTGCTTCTTCCAGCTGAACGGCGGAGAAGTTGCTTACTCCGACATGCTTGATTTTCCCCGCCGTCGCGAGGTCATTCATGGTACCGAGTGTGTCCTCAAGAGGAACAGCCGGATTCGGCCAGTGGATCATCAGCAGATCGAGATAGTCCGTGTTCAGCTCGAGCAAGCTGTTCTCAGTTTCTTCCCGCACTTTTTCGGGAGTGAGTTTGTCCTTCCAGAGCTTTGAGGCGAGAAAGATGTCGTTTCGGCGCACGCCTGACTCCGCGATCCCGCGGCCAACTTCTGCTTCATTTTGATACGCCCGCGCAGTATCGATATGGCGGTATCCAATTTTAAGGGCGTCGTGAACCGCTTCGCGGCACATGTCACCGCTCAACTCCCAGGTCCCGAAGCCGAGCGCAGGAAGATTCGCATTCTGATTGTTTCGATAAATCATTCGACAAAGAGTTCCTTGTAATGTTCGGATCTCACCTCGCCAACGGTTTCCCGCTTGAACCGCCCCACTCCCCTGGAACGGAAAAACTGGTTCTTTCAATTTGCGCAACAGAGCTTGTCGCGAGTTCTTCAATCCGATACGCAGGATTCCATGAAACTGACCTCCTTGCTTGTGGTAATGGTAGTTTTCAGCCTCTGCTGGACGGGATGCGCGGACCCCCAGGAATCAATCGATGAGGTTCCGGCGGAGGTTGGCAATAAGCTCAAGGAGGGCCTCACGGGCGGAGGAGAAGTTGTCGGAATGGACCAGCAAAACGATCCTTTCGTTCAATAGAAGACGATTGCGGGGGAACGGTTCGCAGACTCTGGCACAATGTAGCATACCGGGGCGCCAAAACAGCCAGCCGGGCAGAGGGGGTCTAACGCAACGTCGCGTTATCGTCATCGAAGCCGCGCGGCGATGGAAAAAAGACCTATAGTATTTGGTTATGGCCAGTTCACTTATCATTCGTGGCGAAGCGGAGCGATTTGACTCCAATTCGCGATCCTTGCACAAACTGCCTGAAAGTGTATGAACCAAAGTCTTCGTCCATTCGTCATGGTCAATTTCGCCGTTACCTGGGACGGCAAGATCTCTACCAGAAATCGCACTCCATCAGATTTCTCGTCGAAGCGCGACAAGCAGCGACTGCTCGAAATCCGCTCGACAGGAGACGCACTGCTGGTGGGAAGGGCCACTATTGCCGCGGACAATATGCGCATGGGACTGCCCGACGCGACGCTGCGAGAGGCACGGCTTCGACGTGGTCAAACCGAATTCCCGATACGGGTGATCGTTACGAATCACGGCAAACTGGACCCCACCCTCGAGGTTTTCCAGTATGACTTTTCGCCGATTCACGTTTTTTCGACTCAGCAGATGCCGATGTTGGTCCGCCAGCGGCTCAAAACTAAAGCAACGCTGCACATTCAGAATGGTGATTCATTGAAATTGGGGAAGGTTCTTGAAACCCTCCGGCGTGACAGCGGCGTGAATCGGGTGGTGTGCGAAGGAGGCCCGACCGTTTTCAAAGCACTGCTTGCCGATGACCTGGTAGATGAAATTTGCCTCACGCTTTGTCCACGGATTTTCGGCGGGGCGAGAGCACTTTCGCTATCGGGCGTGCCGGGGGACTTTCTTCCGAAGTCGACGATGTGCCAAATCTCCGCCATGGAAGTAGTTGAAGACGAATGCTTTCTACGGTATCAGGTAATCCGCTGAAGCCTCTTGACGTAAAAACTGAACGAATGCATGAAGTAAGTTCCATTTTGATCCGCGCACCGAAAGAGAAGATCTTCGAAATCACGACCGACCTGGCGCTCTGGCCGACGATTCTCCCGCACTACCGATACATACGCATCCTGGACAAGCGTCCAGACTCCGAAGTAGTCGAAATGGCGGCGCGTCGCAGCGGCATTCCTATCTCATGGGTTTCGCGCCACGAAGTAGATCGTGAACATCGAGAAATGCGCTTCGAGCATCTGAAGTTATTCACGAAAGGAATGCGCGTGATCTGGCTTTACAGAGACACTCCTGAGGGTGTGCGCGTTGAGATCGTTCACGATCTGCAATTCCGAATTCCATGGTTGCGTCCACTTGCAGATCTCATCATCGGACGGTTTTTCGTGGAACACGTGGCTAATCGGACGTTGGCTTGTTTCAAGGCATACCTGGAAGAGAAAGCTTTGCCCGCCCAAACCGAAAATCCTCCTGCATGAGCATCTGCCAATCTTGCGTCTTTCCTAATTTCAGCCATACGCGAAGGGAGTTATGACTCGGCGCGCCGTCGTCACGGGACTTGGCCCGATCACCTGCATCGGCATCGGCAAGGACGCATTTTGGCGCGGCCTCGTTGCGCAACGCAGCCCCATCGATCATGTCACGCAATTCGACACGTCAAAATATCGTGCCCGTCACGCGGGGGAAATCCGCGACTGGGATCCCACTGCATTCTTTCCACCGCATCGTCTGAAGCGCCTGGACCGATATGCGCAATTCGCAGTCGCATCGGCATTGCTAGCACTGCAAGACGCGGGCATAGAGTGGTCCCGGGATAATCCACAGAGCCGAATCGGTGTCAGTTTCGGCACGGCGCTCGGCGGAATTTCAAATGCGGAATCCGAGCATATGCGCTTTCTGCGAAAAGGAACGCGGGGAGTAAACCAGACGCTCGCACTGCAGGTATTTGGCGGATCCGCCCACTCAAATATCGCAATTGAGTGCGGATTCCGCGGAGCGGGAACGACCAATTCGAATAGTTGTGCAAGCGGCACGATCGCTGTCGGTGAAGCGATGCGTTACATCCGTGATGGAATGGCGGATGTGGTTATAGCCGGAGCGGCAGAATCCCCGCTGAGTCCGCTCACCTATAACGCTTTCGATCTCATCAGAACCATGAGCCGATACGACGGAGATGATCCTCGATTTGCCTGTCGTCCTTTCGACCTTAACCGCGACGGCTTTGTCATGGGCGAGGGGGGGGCCTGCCTGGTCATCGAGGAATACGGTCACGCAAAGGCGCGGGGCGCGCACATCTACGCAGAAGTGGCCGGATACGCGCTGAACAATGATGCGTTTCATATGACAACCCCGCTCCCGGGTGGCAATTCTGTCGTTCAGTGCATGCGAGACACACTCGCCGATGCCCGGGTCGCACCGGACGATGTCGACTACATTAATGCACACGCCAGTTCGACCAAGCTCAACGACGCAAACGAAGTGGCCTGCATCAAGGCGGTTTTTGGTGAACACGCAAAAAGGGTCTTCGTAAGCGGCACCAAACCGTACACTGCTCATCCACTCGGCGCGACCGGCGCCATGGAAGCCGTAATTTGTGCGCTCGCGATCGATCGCAGCTTCATCCCGCCGACGCTCAACTACGTGACACCTGACCCTGAATGCGACGTGGATATTGTGCCGAATGAAGCGCGGAACGCGAAATTAAGGGTGGTCCTGAACAACTCTTTTGGATTCGGCGGAATTAACTCGTGCGTCCTGCTGAAATCGATCGATTGACGCTGGATTGTTCTCCCTTTGCGAACACTCTCTGGTCCGAAAAGAAAGGGGAAGTAGAGTGCTGCCAGTGAGCAATTCTTCTCGGGGAACTCTGTTGTCCAGCCTCTGAGGGTCACCCAATGCCTTGCGTTCCCCGGCGAATGGTCTAATCCCTACACGCAAATGCTGCGATTTTCACTTTTCGGAATCCCTGTTCGTGTTGAATGGTTTTTCTGGCTTTCATGCGCGATCCTCGGGGGAGGGCTTTACGCGCGTGGCCCGGAGGCATGGATCAAAGTTCTCATTTGGGTAATCGTAGCATTCATCTCAATCATGGTGCATGAACTGGGGCACGCCTTCACCGCGCGCCATTTCGGCCATCGCGCGTCAATTTCCCTGCACGGTCTCGGTGGCCTCACTCACTTTGCCGGGCCGCCGCTCACGCGGCCCCAAAGCATTCTAGTGAGCCTGGCAGGACCGGGAGCCGGATTCACCCTTGGTCTGGTTGCCGCGGTTACCCTCCCGATGGCGCAAGGCTCGGTCTGGTCCTGGATTTTCTGGACTGACGCGATCGTCATCAACATCTTCTGGACCGTCATCAATCTACTCCCGATTATGCCCCTGGATGGAGGTCAGGTGATGCGTGATATACTGGGGCGCTCTCGGATTCAGATTGCCCGATTCATCGGCGCCGGCGTTGCCGCTTTGGCAGGAATTCTCCTCGCCGTCTTCCTGCGCGCCTATTTTGCTGCAATTCTCATGGCCCTTCTTGCCTATATCAATTTCAAGGGAATTCGGCAATCGGGAGGCGTTGTACGCGACAACCCGGCGTGACGTTCGAAACGCGCACGCCGAGCAAGCTGAAGTGAATGACCGGTGCTGGCAGCAAAGAGCGGTCAGCGCAAATATCGACAGCTCTGGTTTTACAACGTCCTGCAGAACTCTTCGAACCTGTCGAGTCCCTTCTTGATGATATCCAGGCTCGTTGCGTAGCTGAGCCGCACCGTACGGTCGTCACCAAAAGCAATGCCGGGCACGACTGCGACGTTGAACTTGCTGAGCAGACGATCCGCGAAGTTCGTCGATGTGAGCGAGAGTGCACTGATGTTAGCCAGCACATAAAAAGCCCCGAGCGGATTCACGGCGGTAACATTGGGAAATGCCGAGATGCGGCCATACATGTATTGACGTCTCATATCGAATTCCTGGCGCATGTCTTCGACCGGTTGTTGATCACCCTTGATCGCGGCAAGCCCTCCCTTCTGCGCAAACGAGCAC
This sequence comes from uncultured Verrucomicrobiae bacterium, assembly GCA_963805815.1. Taxonomy (GTDB): domain Bacteria; phylum Verrucomicrobiota; class Verrucomicrobiia; order Chthoniobacterales; family Chthoniobacteraceae; genus CAWDWA01. The sequence continues at coordinate 567,790 of CAWDWA010000023.1, read as the reverse complement.
GGGTTGGAAGTAATATGGCTCTGGATCGAGTCGATCGCCTTCGCGATGTCCTCGTGAGCAGCAAGATAGCCGAGACGCCAGCCGGTCATTGCATAGGCCTTGGAAAATCCATTCACCGTGATCGTGAGATTACAAATTTCCTCAGAAAGCGACGCGATGCTTACATGCTCCGCGTCGTCGTAGATCAGCTTTTCGTAAATCTCGTCTGAAAGAATCAGTATTTCCTCTTCTATGGCAACGTCGGCGATCGCCTGCAATTCCTGTCGAGTATAGACCGATCCTGTGGGATTCCCGGGCGTATTAATGATCACCAGCTTCGTACGCGGTGTCATTGCATTCTCAAATTCGTCGGCGGTCATTTTCCAGCCATTCTCCTCTTTTGTTTGCACAAAAACGGGTTCCGCACCGGTAAGACGAACCATTTCCGGATAGCTCAACCAATAGGGCGCAGGGATGATCACCTCGTCGCCCGGTTCGCAGGTGGCGAGGATCGCGTTGAAGCAGGAATGCTTTGCGCCATTACTGACGATAATCTGACTGGGCTTGTAGGCGAGACCATTATCGGCTGCCAACTTTTCGGAAATTGCGGTTCGCAATTCAGGCGTGCCCGAGCTTGGAGTGTATTTCGTGAATCCTCCGTCGAGCGAGGCCATCGCCGCCGCCTTGATGTGATCCGGGGTATCGAAATCCGGTTCGCCGGCTCCGAAACCACAGACGTCGATACCTTCGGCCTTCATCGCTTTTGCTTTCGAGTCAATGGAAAGAGTAAGCGAAGGGGTGAGCAATGTAGCGCGGGTTGCAAGGTCCATAGTCAATGTTAGGTAGCTAAACAGGTTTGATGATTCTCATACGGGCTGGGCGGCATGATACAGCTCGATCAGCTCCTTGAAGTGATTTTCTTCCATTTTGATGATTTCTATCTCCGCCGGGCACGGACCGGGGAGAGTCGGAGGCATGTGCGGCATTGACCATCATGGATTTTCCAAACTTACGCCGGATGGATCCCGGAAGCGCCTTCGACAGATCCATGGGACAAATCAGCTCGCAGATTTTCTGCGCAGCCTTGAGGCCCTGATAGACGATCTCGATGCATTTCTCCGCCCCCGGATCTTCGCGACGATTCTCAGAGACCGACTCAACGCGAAAATTCCGCAGCACATCATTCCGGATCAACTCCTGCGTAGCCCGATGACAGGGTTCGGGATTTGCCACGATCTGCGCCGCATACCGCTCAACCGGTTCTTTCCCGGGGGCAAACATCCGTTCACGCACAAGACCAACTCCGATGCGCGAGATGAGTCGTGACAAGATCTCGCCGGTCCACGACTTGCGAATCGAGTAGAACGTCACGATCACGTAGGAAAGTTCCTTTGCCATTAGATGAAAAAAGCCTCCATCGACTTGCCCGCACAACCGTTTTGCGGGAGTAAAATCGACGTAGGCAATCGGTTTCTTTTAAATTTCTGGAAAAAATGCGGGTTGGAAGGTATCGGCGCCTTTGGTGAGCAGTCAACTCAAGAGTTTCAACTTCCGCATTTCGTACGGCCCCTGTCGTTTGTCTTCGGGATGCAACTCTTCCTGCTGCCTCACCTTCAATCGACCAATTCTCGCACAAGTCCGGCTTTGTCGGCGGAACGCATCAATGACTCCCCAACGAGAATTGCGTTTGTTCCGCAAGAAAGCAATCGTCGGGTATCTTTCCTGTTTCTGATCCCACTTTCACTCACCAAAGTCACATCGTCCGGAACTTCTTCACTCAAATGTTCGGTGGTTTCCAGATTCACTTTGAAGGTGGTCAGGTCGCGGTTGTTGATTCCGATAAGTTTCGCGCCTAGTTCCAAGCTAGTCTCGAGTTCAGGAAGTGAATGCACTTCCACCAGCACATCGAGTTGGAACTTCAGCGCCTCCTCATAGAGGACCTTAAGCCTTTCCCGGCCCAGCGCTGCAACGATTAAAAGAATTGCATCGGCACCGGCACAAACCGCCTCCCAGATCTGGACGGAGTGCAGAGTGAAATCTTTTCGAAGCACCGGCAGCCCAATGGCCTGCCTGACACGGGTTACATGGGCGAGGCTGCCCTTGAAAAACTTCTCATCGCTCAAGACAGACACCGCGTCAGCACCAGCTGCCTCGTATTCGCGCGCAATCGCAACCGGATCGAAATCTTGCACAATCGCGCCGGCAGAAGGAGACGCTTGCTTGACCTCCGCAATCAAGCCCAGACGACCTTCTCCACGATCAAGTGCCGCCGCAAAACCGCGGAACTCGTTTCGTTGCAAAGCCGCGGCTCGCAAGAGCTCCGCGCGGGGCAGCAGCTTCGCGATTTCCGTTTCTTTGTGTGCAAGAATCCGTTGAAGGCGATCCATTTTGTTGGATCTCCAAGACAATCCCGTTACGCACCACTCCCCGATGTGTCACTGCCTGATCCGTCACTCCCCGATGCGGCACCTTCTGATCCGTTACCCCCCGACGCATCACCAAAGTTTCCGATAAGGACAGAAGTCCGTGTCAGACTGATTTCGAACGGTACTATCATCTGTGGCGACGACCCTGAGTTTTCTGTCGTAATCACAGTTTCGCCGAGTTCATTACCTTCACCATCGCTCGTCTTGCTGGTAATGATGGTGGTGTCGTTATTTGATGTCGTAACCGCCGTCTCATTGAGTTCGTTACCCGCGACATTGCTCGTATTGCTAGTCACGGTAATGGTGTCCGAATTCACCGTCGCAACCGTTTCGGTAATTTTGTTGCCTGCCTCATCGCTCGTACTGGTGGTAGATGTGGTTGAAACCGTACTCGGCGGCCCGCCATGGGCAAATTCGCCTTTGCCGGTAGCCGTCACAATTGGTTTGGTCGAGTTGATGTGCGCTTCGAAAGCTCCATTCCCGGTGGCTCCACCCATTATTCCGACAATCTGCCTTCCCGGAAAATCAACCACGGACTGTAAGTTCCCAGTGCTCAGCACGCCTTGATGAAAAAAGACCCAACGCCCCGTGGAACCAAGGTTTTCTGAAAATCCAAAAATGGCGATACCAAGCAGGTTCTCACCGGATGCAATTCCCTGGTAAGTGCCAGATCCGCCTGTGGACAAGGGTGAGTCATTTGAGAACGGGCCGCCCGAGAGACCGAATGCCGGGGAGACCGCCGCCGCAAGGCATACAGAAATAGAAAGGAGGGCCCTCTTCATTGGACGTTCATGTGCTGCTGTGTAGCAAAACGCAAGGAATTTCTAGAAAGGATGCGAACCGCCACGTGCCCTTTCTTCGCTCGCCGAATCGCGTATCATTCTTCGATTACGAACGGAGCGCACCCATGCGCAATTTGTTTGCTGACTATGATTGAACCAGGAGAACGGGGCATGAACTGCGCCGCGGAGAATTCATCCCGAATTCGGTCGAATTCTTTCCGGGAGAGGAACGCAGTGAAACCGGCACGGACCCCTGTCTTATTCGCTCACGCGTTAATGTTGATTGAATAGCAGCTTTCATTAGGGTAGGACCGTGAAGTCCAAGGCCGCGCCATTCACAGCCTGAGGCCAAAGCCAACTTTCAGGCGGACTAAGAATGCCCTGTTCCGGGAATTTCTCAATTTTCGTGAAACGTTCAAAAAGTCTTATCACCTCGCGACGCCATCGCAAAGAGACTGGTTTCACCGTGCTCGAACTGATTGCCATCGTAACGGTGATTGCAATTTTGGCAGTGCTGATATTTCCCGTGGTTGCCAACATCCGCAAGCAGCCGGAAGCTATTCGATGCATGCAGCATATGCGCGCTCTGCACGCATCGTTTTCTGCCTACATCGTGGATAAAGGTCACTGGCCACAACAACCTCCTGAACTTACGTCGCAGGAAGCTATCGCTAATTGGTGGCTCTCCGAAATGAAAGATTTCGGAGCACCAACGGAAGTGTGGCAGTGCCCGACTCTGACCCGCGAACTCGCAGAAGGAACGCGAACCGAAGAAGAGACACCGCTGCTTCATTTTGTCCCGGGCCGCTTTGACGAAAACCAGTTTTCGCCCTATCGCTGGAGCACCCAACCGTGGCTCGCGAGCTTGTGTGATCACGGTGAAGGAAGTTTGATTATCTTTCCCGATGGCCATATCGAGACCTTTCAGGAGATCTACGAGCGTCTCACAGAAAAATAGGCGAATTCGTCCGCCGAGTCTTCCCTCAGAAAGCGAGATGTGCCGACTCCAGAATTTGCGCTCCAGTCATTCACAGGGTAACAAAACCGCGTGACTCCAATCGTCGGGCTCATAGACTATGGCAGCGGAAATATCCGGAGCGTGCAGAAGGCGCTCGAAAGCCAGGGAGCCGTGGTGAAACTTCTAAACGACGGCGGCGAGCTCCACGGTATCGACGCGGTCCTGCTTCCTGGTGTCGGTGCCTTCGGAGATTCCGTCATAGGACTCCAATCCCGAAGCTTCTGGGCGCCTCTCACGGACTGGCTCGCTGCGGACAAGCCTTTCCTGGGGATCTGCCTCGGCTACCAGCTTCTTTTCGAAGAAAGTGATGAAACGCCCGGCCACAGAGGTTTCGGGTACTTTTCAGGACGGGTCCGGAAGTTCCGCATTTCCGACCTCAAGATTCCTCATATGGGCTGGAACACGCTAAACTTTACGCAGCCGGCAAATCCACTCTGGAGCACGCTTGAGCCCGAGACCGCGGTATACTTTGTCCACTCCTTTTTCCCTGAGCCGGAAGATCCAAAGATCATTGCCGCGACGTGCCAATACGGCGAAACTTTTGCGGCCAGCGTCTCCCGCGGCAACGTTTTCGCAACCCAGTTTCACCCCGAGAAAAGCCAACAGGCCGGTCTCACCATCCTTCGAAATTTCCTGAATACGATACAACGATGATTTTACTCCCGGCTATTGATCTCATGGGCAGCCAGGTGGTGCGACTCAAACAGGGCAGGGTGGACCAGAAAACCGTGTATTCGGACGACCCTGTCTCCGTTGCAGAACAGTGGGAATCAGAGGGAGGGGAATGCCTTCACATCGTAGACCTCGACGCCGCGTTCACCGGGGAGATGCGCAACATTGGCAGCGTCCGGAAAATCACGGAGTCTGTCGCGATCCCCTGTGAACTGGGGGGCGGAATCCGAAACGAGAAATCCATTGATGATGCCCTGAATTCGGGGATCGAGCGCGTCATCATCGGGACGCGAGCCGCCGAGTCGATGGAGTTCGTAGGGAAAATGGTCGCTAAGTTCGGAAGCGAACGCATCGCCGTCGGCATCGACGCGAAAAACGGCATCGTCTCTGTGAGGGGGTGGACGGAATCGACAGGCATCGAAGCGCTCACCCTCGCAAAACAGGCCGAGGACGCCGGAGCAGGCACGATCATCTACACCGACATCGCTACCGACGGAATGCTCACCGGCCCGAACTTTGCGGAACTGGAAAAGGTGCTGGATACGGTTAGCTGCAACGTCATCGCCAGCGGCGGCGTCTCGACAGCCAACGATGTGCACCGGATGCGCGAAATCGAAGGACTTTTCGGAGTCATCATCGGGAAAGCGCTCTATGATGGCGCTTTCACGCTGGCGGACGTCTGTCTGTGATTCGATTTGCCGGCGCTTGCAACCTGCTGCGGCTGCCGACGAGCCATTTTCGAAATTCCGATTTTACCTCACGATAGCCGGAGTAATTCCCACTTTGCACAATTGGGTCCTCTGGTACTCTGCTTTCGATGCGAATTCTCTACCTCGATTGTTTCTCCGGCATCAGCGGCGACATGACGGTTGGGGCGCTGTGCGACCTCGGAATATCGCCATCCACCTTCGAATGGGAGCTGGCGAAACTCGACATCGGGGATTTCCATACGCATTTCGAAAGAAAAAGTCGCAATGGCATTACTGGTATGAAGTTTTCAGTCCACGAAGGAGCAACGCATTCGCCGGACCAGGATGAATGCCGTGCCGGCCATCCGCACGAGCACAGCTATGGCGAAGCGATTCATGCAAACCAGCATCATGCCAAAGAACATACGCATGGTAGGCGATTCGACGAGATCATGGCACTCCTTGAGGAAAGCGATCTCACCGAATTCGTCAAGGAACACGCCGAGTCGATCTTTCGACGCATTGCGGAAGCGGAAGGAAAAATCCACGGGGTGCAGCCATCGGAAGTGGCTTTTCACGAAGTTGGCGCGCTCGACTCAATCGCTGACATCGTCTGTGCGTGTGTGGGAATCGAGCAGCTTGAAATTGACCGCGTTGTTGCTTCGCCGTTAATCGAGGGACGGGGATGGGTCGATTGCGCGCACGGGCGGTTTCCGGTCCCGGCACCCGCGGTGCTCGAGATTTTAAGGGGTATCCAGCTAAGCCAATCGGAATCTTCGGTACGAGATGATCACGCCGACTGGAGCTGCAATAGTCGCGGAGTTCGCGGTAAGTTTTTCTTCGATGCCCACGATGAGAGTCTCCAGGATTGGTTACGGCGTTGGCACGCGGGAATCGGAGAAGCAGCCGAATGTCTTGCGCATGGTGCTGGGAGAATCAGCTACGGTTGATGTCGATGGACTAGAGTCCGACACTGTCACGCGGATTGAGACAAACCTCGACGATCTTTCTCCCGAGATCACCGGAGCCACCCTGGAACGGCTCGTGTCTGCGGGGGCACTCGACGCGTTTCTCACTCCGATTCAAATGAAGAAGAACCGGCCTGCCGTCCAACTGACCGTGCTTTGTGAAGCAAAAGAGGCCGAGAAAATGGCGGGCATCATTTTTTCCGAAACCACCTCATTTGGGGTGCGGATGGACGAAGTGAAGCGGTTGAAACTGGAGCGCCGCTTTGAAAAGGTAACCACTCCTTTTGGAGAGGTCACTGTCAAACTTGGGATGCGCAATGGCAGAATCGTGGTAGTATCGCCGGAATTTGAGTCCGTTCGGGCGGCCAGCGAAACCTCCCAGCAGCCCTTACGGACTGTATTCGATGCGGCAAGGCTAGCCGCCACGAATTCATTTCGATGCTGATTCTCGATTTTTCCTTTCCAACGCCTGAAGAGAACCTCGCGTGCGACGAAGCACTGCTAAATGCCTGCGATGCGGGCGATGGACCGGAGGTTTTGAGATTTTGGGAGTCCCCGAAACCATTCGTCGTTCTCGGATACGCAAACAAGACCGCGTTGGAAGTCGAGACCGAGACCTGCAAACGCGACGGCATGCCGATTCTCCGGCGAAGCAGTGGGGGCGGCACGGTGCTGCAGGGTCCGGGGTGCCTCAACTTCGCTCTCATCCTGCGTATTCCTCCGGGGGGACCGCTCCGGAGTATTAGCGGCACAAACGATTTCATCACCGCCGAACATGAGCGCGCACTCCAGGCTATTCTTGGCGAAGAGTGCGTGCGACGCGGCCTGAGCGACCTTGCTATGGGCATGCTGAAGTTTTCGGGAAATGCCCAGCGCAGAAAGCGAAATGCCGTCCTCTATCATGGCACGTTTCTACTGGAATTTGACATTCCCCTTGTGGAGCGAACACTTGCAATGCCAAGCCGGCAACCAGACTACCGTCTGAATCGTCCCCACCGTGATTTTCTGGTGAATATTGGTCCTCTAACCAACTGCATCAAAGGCGCCCTCACCCAGCACTGGGACGCGAAAGAACAGCTCGTCGAGATTCCAGAGAAAGAAATCGTGCGCCTTGTTTCCGAGCAGTTTTCCATGCCTGAATGGAATTTGAAGTTCTGAGTCTTCCTTTCTCCTATGCGTAAACAAAAAAGGGCCCCGACTCGCATCGGAACCCTCCTTGTTGGGTAGTTGAATCGCAAGAAGACTCCTTATTTATTCAACCGAAGGAGTCATTTTCGACTCGGGTTCAAACGAAGGAGTCATCTCCGACTCCGCGGGAGTCATTTCGGACTCGGGTTCAACCGAAGGGGCCATCTCCGACTCCGCGGGAGTCATTTTCGACTCGGGTTCGACCGAAGGGGCCATCTCCGACTCCGCGGGAGTCATTTTCGACTCGGGTTCAAACGAAGGAGTCATCTCCGACCCCGCGGGAGTCATTTCAGGTGTCTGACCGCCCTCGACTTTGACTTCCGGCATTTCGGCTTCTTTTGTCTGCTTCTCCTCACAGGCAAAAATAGTCAGCGCGATAACGGGAACAGCGACGATGGCGAAAATTCGTGTAACTTTTTTCATGATGTTTTAGGTTTCGCTAACAACAGACACAACGGTTTTTGAGAGACAGGTGCGCGTTTTCGAATGGGGTTTTTCTTTCGAAACCTTTACCGGCGCCTCGACGCAGAGTCATGCGAGGGCGGGTTCTTCTGCCAGCCAGTGAGCGGAACGTGTAACCAGTATCGCGGCAGCGTAATGGGACTGGCTACGGACCAAACATCCTATATACCAGGGTCCGTTCATTACAACGAGGTACCCTCGAGGCCAACTGATTCAATGAGAACGGGAAAAATTTCGGTTGTGACCGCAACAGCGGTCATCGTTGCAGACATGGTAGGCACGGGCGTATTTACCAGCCTTGGTTTTCAGGTTGCCACGCTTCCATCCGGATTTGCCGTCCTGATGCTCTGGATCGTTGGCGGAGTTTCTGCATTTTGCGGAGCGATCTCTTATGCTGAGCTTGCTGCCGCCTTGCCGAGATCAGGAGGAGAATATCATTTCCTCTCACGGATATACCATCCGGCTGCCGGATTCCTGGCGGGGTGGATTTCCGCGACAGTTGGCTTCGCTGCTCCCGTGGCGCTTGCCGCGATGGCCGCGGGAAGCTACACGAATGGAATCCTGCCAGCCGTCGATCCAAAGCTGATCTCTTTCGTGCTCGTGTGGCTGGTCACCCTCTTTCATCTGCGAGACTTGAAGCTCGGTGCAGCATTTCAGAACGCGTCGACCCTGTTCAAAGTAGTTTTGATCGTGGGTATTATCGTTGCCGGGTTTTTCGCGCCGGATCCCGAGTCCGTTTCCTTCGCACCCGCCAGCGCCGACTGGCTTCTCATCGCGAGCGCACCGTTCGCTGTAGGTCTCGTTTTCGTCATGTATTCCTACTCAGGCTGGAATGCTTCGACTTACATCATCAATGAAATTCGGGACCCGCAGCGCAATGTTCCGAGATCGCTCTTTATCGGCACGCTGTTCGTTGCCGTGCTCTACGTACTGCTCAATGCCGCGTTCTTGCGGGTATCGCCAATGAGCGAAATGGCGGGAGAGGTCGACGTGGGGCTCATCGCGGGACGGCACCTTTTTGGCGAAAGTGGCGGAAAGCTCATGGGAGGACTCATTGCTATCGGTCTCATCTCTTCGATCAGTTCCATGACCTGGATCGGGCCACGGGTTTCAATGTCCATGGGTGAAGATTTTCCCGCCTTGCGTTTTCTAGCCAGCAAAACGCAGACAGGTATCCCGCTAGCCGCGATAGCCCTGCAGTTCGCGATCGTGAACGTCCTTATGCTCACCTCGAGCTTCGAGAAAGTGCTTGTCTACATTCAGTTCACCCTTGTGCTCTCCTCGTTCGCAACTGTACTCGGTGTAATCGTACTGAGACTAAGGCAGCCAGAGTTGCCACGTCCCTTCAAAGCCTGGGGCTACCCCGTAACCCCGCTCATCTTTTTGGGGGTCAGCCTCTTCATGATGGTCTATATCGTGCAATCCAGACCCTCGGAATCGCTGGCCGGCTGTCTCACGTTGCTTCTTGGATTGCTCGTCTACTTCGCCACACGCGCGCGCAGGCCGGAAAATACGGATGACCGGCAAGCGAAATCCGAAACCAAATCATGAAGCTTCCTTTCCCGCACCTTATTGCCGCGATCCTGTTTGTCTCCGGATTCATTCCTGCGCGTGCACAATCCATCGACGTGAACGCTACTGCCGCCTACCTGGCAGGAATCAGACCTCCGGGTCATTCGCCGTTGGCACCTCTCGTGCGGGATGCTGCGTGGCAGCAGCACGCTACAAGTTTTGACCAGGCTTGGGCGAAAATTTACGGCCGTTACCTCTCGCCGATTCGCACCTGGGCCGCGACCGATCTCGGCCGCGCTTACCGACAACGCGCGACCATCTATTACATGTTCAGCGGACCGGATTTTCTCTACGTAAACGCATTCTTTCCAAGCGGTTCAACCTACGTGCTCTGCGGAAAAGAGGAAGTTGGTGATGTACCCAGCCTGCTCACCATGTCACCGGCCGATCGCACCAATGCGCTGCGCAATATTCAGGCGACGCTCAACACGGTGCTCAAATACTCCTATTTTATTACCAAGGATATGCGCACGGATCTTGCCCGATCCTCGGTTCGCGGCGTAACACCCATTCTGCTCGTCTTCATGGCACGATCAGGGAAAGTCATCCGCGAAGTCTCGATGATCGGACTGGATCGAAGCGGAAGAGTGAGTTCACGAGGGCGGGGGCGTGCACCGGGCGTGAGAATCGTCTACTCGGATGCGGGAAGCGGCCCGGCTCAAACGCTTTACTACTTCGACAGCGACCTTTCGAATTCCGGGATTAACTCTCACCCGGGAGTAATGAACTTCTGCAGAGCACGTGGCGCGGGAATCAGTTTTCTGAAGTCCGCCTCTTACCTGATGCATCGGAATAGCTTTTCCGAAGTTCGTTCGATGCTATTGGACCTGAGCCTCACGGTGGTGCAGGACGACTCGGGAATTCCGATCCGTTATTTCGATTCAAACCGATGGATTGTGCGCTTTTACGGCAACTACATAGGCCCGATCGCTCTCTTTAAGGAACACTACCAACAAGATCTGGCGGAGCTATACCGCCGCAGTCGTCCCAAGCCACTGAGTTTCGGAGTCGGGTATCGCTTCAATGCGTCTCAGACAACTCTCATGGTTGCCACAAGGAAATAAATACTTGCGCATGGAAATTGCCCCATGCCGAGCCGCTCATGGAACTGATTGACTGAAAACACCCGTGCTTCCCGCGCGTACTTTTCGGCCAGGTCGATTCCGGTTACTCAACATTATCCTCGCGGCCATCGTTCAACAGCTTCTCGATTCGTAGTCGCTGCGCTTCGAATTCATCGCTAGTCAGTATCGCCGGAATCCTTTCCGGAGGTGCGACCGCAATGTGGACTCGTGAAAACGGCTTCGGAACCATGAAGCGATCCCAGGACTTCAACGTCCAATAGCGTTCGTAATTCAGATGCACCGGAACAATTGGCAGACCGGATTTCTGCGCCAGGAATATGACTCCAGGCGCCAGGACATACCGTGGACCGCGCGGTCCGTCCGGAGTGACGACAACGTTGTATCCGTCATCGATCCATTTTGTAAGTTCGCGCAGCGCGCGGCTACCCCGCTTGGAGGTTGATCCTCGAGCCGCACGGAGACCATAACTCGCCACGACGCGGGCCAGTATTTCGCCGTCTTTGCTTGCACTGGTAAGCACCACGCCCTTCTTACGTCGGTAGGGACCTCGAAGACCTCTTGCCATGCCAAAGATGCGATTATGCCAGAAGACCCAGATGGCGTTCCCTCTCGAATTCAGGGTGTCAATCTCAAATAACCCCTCTCTCCGGTACCGAAGCGTGAATGAGATTGCGTGCACGACAGCAATTGCCAGAAGACTGATGAGACGTTGCTTCATCCAAGGATCAACTTTTCCAGCGATACGCGCTCACAGGTTCGATTCCCAGCTGGTCCAGCACGCGTTCGACGACGGTATCAACGACCGCCTCCAAGGATTTCGGACGGCTATAAAAGGATGGCGATGCCGGCATGATCACGGCCCCCGCCTCGAGGAGCGTAACGACATTGCGCGCGTGAATAAGATTCCAGGGTGATTCGCGCGGAACCAGAATCAGTTTTCGACGCTCTTTCAGAAAAACGTCAGCGGCCCTCAGCAACGTAGATTCGCTCGCACCGGAGGCAATCCTGCCGACGGTTCCCATCGAACAGGGCGCAATCACCATCGCATCGAACTTTGCCGATCCGCTCACAAACGGAACGTTCATCCCCGCGCCATCAGAGTGCTGGTGAACGCCCTCCGGGACAGCGAACTCATCGAGCTCCTCGGCGATCACCTGCTTCGCATGGCGGCTGAGGAGTAGATGCACTTCATGATCAGTAACGGGAATCTTTGCAAGCAGTCGCTGTAGATAAATCGCGCCGCTGGCGCCAGTCGCGGCGAGAACCAACTTCATGCACGCAATGTGCGAATACGACCATGAAAGATCAAGCACGCGAGATGCCGGGAACCGCTTCCTGGCTCAACCACGAAAGCCCTTCGCTCCACGAGATGTTCACAACGATGATTGATTGATAAATTTTTCGGAATCAAATCTCTTCTTCTTAACAATGTGAATAAGCGTGGCCAGATTGTGTTCCACGGCCACCATTAGGCGGTTCCACGGATTTCAAATGTTGTGGATAGACTCTGGATTTCTGGAAGCGATTTTTCAGTAACTCCGGTCAGGGCGTAACTATTGAGCGTCATTCACCGTTGTTCCGTGGTTATTCAGAACCTTTTCTTTCCGGAGAGACTGCGCCTTTCTCCCACTTCTTCTCAAGCAATGCATTAATTGCCGCGCGCGCTTCGGCCTCCTTCTTACTTCTGCCTTCTCCAACACCCAGCATGAGTCCGTCCCATGAGACTTCAGCCGTGAAACGCTTCTGGTGTTCGGGACCCATTTGCCTGAGAATCCGATAGGTTGGATTCGTCGGCGCGATCGCCTGAAGAATCTCCTGGAGCTGGCCTTTGGGATTCACCTCGAGCGGTTCGATCGAAAGATTTTCGATGTCGCGGGCCGCCTCGCGGAGGACGAACTGGGAGACGGTGGCAAGGTCACTGTCGAGGAACATTGCGCCGACCAGCGCTTCAAAGGCATCCGCCAGGCTTGAAGCCCGGATGCGACCGCCGCTGGCCTCTTCGCCCCGGCCCATCATCAGGTAACTTCCGAGGCCGATATTCAGGGCGTGCACCTTCAGCCCCTCACGCGATACGAGCCGCGATCGCATTTTGGTAAGCTCACCTTCGCTGTGACTCTTGAAACGATTGAAGAGGTGCTCAGTGAAGATCAGCTGGAGAACGGCGTCTCCCAGGAATTCCAGCCGCTGATTGTCGAAATGGTGCCGCTGCGTTTCATGTCCAAGGCTCGGATGAGTGAGGGCTTCCGCGAGCAGAAGCGAATTACGAAATTTATAGCCTAAGCGTTCCTCCAGGGGGTTCATGGTACGGCTCCTTGGTAAGGCTAACAGAAAACCCACGGGGTACAGCAATGCGTTTTCATACTTAATGCTCTTTCGGGTTGCGCATCGTAGGTTGAACAAGTTTCGATCCTCCCGTATGGAGGGGTTATGGCGCGAACAATGAATCAGGGGAGAACGTCAAGCTCGCATGAGTAAATTTGAGCAAAATTCCGACGGGTTGGAAGGTACGCACGTCTTTCGTTCGCGAACGGAACGCGCTTGTTGCCCGTGCCGATTTTGGGGGGTTGTATGTCGACTATTACCTCCATCTCGCGCAGTTCGGCCTGAGGCCCGACCCGGAGCACGACATGCTTTTCAAGGATGCTCTGGCAGCTTTAGCGTTGCATTGCGCTACGCGGCCATGGAACGAGACCATCGCATGGACCATTAATCTTCAGAATCCGCTTTTGAACATCTTCGTTACCGGGACGAACGTCGAAGGATCGATAGCGGGCCAGGTTTTTGCCGAAGATGTGCGCCAGCGGGAGGGCAATTTATTCTGCGCCGACGTGGTTTGCGGGAATGAGGAGCCTCGCCGCAGTCTGGTTGATTTCCGCAATGCCGATATCATGGCGGCCGTGGAGCATTTTTATGCGCAGAGCGAGCAACGTCCGGCCCGGTATTTCCAGATTGGTGATGAGGATTTCGTCCTGGTCGTAGCGGAGCCCGACTGCGATCTCGATTGGCTCGGAGCGCTGGACGATAACTTGGTGAAGGTCCTGGACGAAAAGGAAGAATTGAGTCTACTAGAACAGCGCCGCTTCAAGTGGTGGTGTGGCTGCACGCAGGAGCGCATGCTTGAGGTGCTGGCGCCTTCTTATCAAATGGATCCGGAAGCGATCTTCGCGGGTCACGATGTCGTGCGCATCAGTTGCCCGCGTTGCGGAGGGCGCCACACAATTACAAAAGAAGCCCTGGAGGCGTTTATTTCGGATTCCGAATAAGAAGGGTGAATGCGGGCTTTCGTCAGTGATAGCGAACTTGGCTGCCGGTGGTCTAAATGACGACAATCAGAATGGCCATCACGAGCATTGCGATGGATGGTATTGCTCGCTTCATTGGATCGTGCACCCGCAGGTGCATCGCGAATGCGCCAAGCATCAAAATTGCCAGGACGATCGCGGCAGGCTGCACCAGTCCGGGTGCCCAGATTCCGATGAGGAATACGAGCGCTATGCAGATTTTCAGCGCTCCGACCACGTACATGGACCAGGGAGGCAATCCGTAGGCCGAAAATTCTTCGCGCATGTTCGTCGCTTCTCCGCCCCGATAGGGGGTTGCCTTGCTTGGGCGAAGTAGCCAAACATTCAAAAGTCCCAGAGCAGCAACGCATTGTAGTACCGATGCGGAAAGTTTCCATAATTCTGTTGATCGATTCGGAGTGGGTTTTGGTTCAGCGGCGTCGAAATAAACACCGTCGAAAGCATTTCCCTGCAGAACGGAAATGATCCAGACACCGGTTGTGTCATTGGGACGACTGCCCGCAAATTGCGGAGCAGTCCTTTTACCGTGGAGCACGCTCGCTCTTTACGATACTGGGCCTGCAAGGACTCGAACTTCCGCGGCAGCGCCAAGATTCTGCGCATCTGTTGCAAGGATTTCCATTTCCCGCCTGCTGACGGTTCGAATCCTCTCTTTGATCTTCGGAATGAGCGCAGGAGCCAGACTCAGCTCGTCAATACCGAGCCCGACAAGCAGGCCCGCAGTTACGGGATCGGAAGCTGCTTCACCGCAGACTCCCACTCGCACTCCATTCGCATGCGCAACGGCGGTGACCTTCGAAATCAGGCGCAAAACGGCCGGGTGGAGGGCATCCTGGAATTGCGGCAGCTCGGGATGATCGCGATCCGCCGCAAGCACGTATTGCGTAAGGTCGTTGGTGCCGATGCTGAAAAAATCGACCATTGGTGCGAGTTGATCGACGAGAAGTGCCGCAGATGGAACCTCAATCATGATTCCCACAGGTATCGGCCAGGCATGGGGTGTATTTTCTCTCTCGAGCAAGGCGTGGACATTTTCCATTTCCATCTTTGCTTCGCGTAGTTCCTGCGGGTCGGCAATCATCGGAAACATGATCCGGAAGTTCCCTCCACTGGCGGCGCGCAGGATTGCGCGCAGGTGGATTCGAAATAATTCGCGACGGTTCAGGCAAAGCCGGATGGCACGCACCCCGAGGAAGGGATTCGCTTCCTCGGGCAATCCAAGACCCGGTGCCACCTTGTCTCCGCCGATATCCAACGTCCTGATGACAACGGGCCGTTGATCCATCACATCGCGGACCTTTCGAAGAGCCGCGAATTGCTCTGCTTCGTCTGGCACATCGTCTCGATTCAAGAACAGAAACTCGGTGCGAAAGAGACCGACTCCCTCCGCGCCGCTCTTCAAGGCGTCTGCGGCTTCGGCCGCGTTGCCAAGATTCGCGAGAATGTCTATGGTGATGCCATCCAATGTTGTTGCGCGCTCGTGCCTGAGGCGTGCAAGCCGCTCCGTCTCTCGTTCGAGTGATTTCTTGCGCGCCCGGAGATCCTGCAATTGGTCCTGCGATGGGTTGAGCCAAATCTCACCACTTTCGCCATCGAATGCGGCGCTGATTGTGGCTTCCCGCGGGTCGACGCCTGCTCGCTCGAAGAACGATTTCGCGTTTGCGATCGCCGGGATACCTCGAGAGCGAAGAAGAATGGCGGCGTGCGATGTCTTGCCGCCCTGCGTGCAAATCACGCCGAGCACCGATTCGCTCCGAAGTCCCGCGACGTCTGCGGGTGTCAGATCCTCGGCGATGAGGATTCCGGGTTGGGACGGGTCGGGAATTTTGCGGCGTTGAACCCCCAGCGCCTCGAGAACGCGATGCCCCATGTCCTGCACGTCGGCTGCTCGTTGTCGCAGGTATTCATCGCCAAGGCGCCGGTAAGCATTCGCGACAGCTTCGTAGGACCGATGCCAGGCAAGGGCGGCATTCTCATGATTCTCCTGGATCGCCTTTTCCGAAGCTTCGAGAAGCGCGGGGTCATCGATTACGAGCGATTGCGCTCGAAAGATCTCGGCTTCCTCGTTCCCGAGCGATTGTCTCAGCGACATCTCGTCTCGTGCAAGCGCGGCCTTTGCCGTTTCAATTGCCTTTCGGAGCCTTTCTTTCTCCTTACCGGTATCGCTGACCTTGTGCGAGGGAACCTCTGCGTCCCCTGTTTCCGCAAAAAGGAGCGGACCAATGGCGATACCACCGGAAACCGCTACCGGGTTCGATCGAGGCAGGGGAAAGCCGGAGAGCGGCGCCGAAGCAGCCGCAGGCTCAAGCGCCTCTCCCAGGCCGGCCTCAATTTCCGCTTTGAGCGCGATTAAAGCGTTTTGGGCATCGGATCCGCGCGCGGCGAGCTCAATTTCGTTACCCTGAAGAATCTCAATGGAGGCGAGCTGGCTCATGCTCTTTAAGGAGGCTGGACCTTTGCCATTGCTGCGATTGCGAACGAGGATCTCGCACTCGTAGCCGACTGCTTGACGAATCAATTCGGCGGCGGGGCGAGCGTGAAGTCCGTGGGGGTTTTTAACAACAACGGCAGTGGTAATGAAGGAGGCGTCATTGGAAAGCTTCTCCGGAGGTTGGACGGTGCTACTTTGGCCGACCACGGCGCCGAAGTGTTCTGTCTTTTGGCAAAGGGCCTTTTCGGCTTCCTTGCTCACTTCCTCCAGGTCCGCCCCGAGCGCAGCGAGTACTCCTGCAGACACTGCGCCTTCGACGAAAGGTGCCCCGCAGAGACGCACCTTGGTTCGCTGCACTTCGTCGAGAAATTCGACAGCTGTCTCCGCGCTCAGGATTGCGCTTCCGATATCCAACAGAACGACAACGCCTTCCTCACTCATTACCGCGTGAATGGCTTCGAGGATTTCTGTCGCGTCGGTACCCAACTCTGCGCGGTTCGCTCCCGTTCCTGCGGCGATAGCGATTGGGAGCTTCGAGCCGCCCACGGAAGCCACGAGTTCCCGGACCGCCGTCGCGAGTGCGCGGCTGTGGGAAACAAGAACGAGTCCGACCATGATATGCCCAGATGAAGCAGCCTACGTGGATGTCATGACAGTCGCCGCGAGCTCCTCGATTAGCAGAGCCGAAGAGGCGGCACCGGGATCCTTGTGTCCGACGCTGCGCTCTCCGAGATAGCTTGCACGGCCCTTCCTTGCGATCAGGGGAATGGTGGCTTCTGCCGCCTGGCTCGCAGCCCCGGCCGCCCGAGCCAGGGCGGTTTCAAGCGAATCTGCGTTCTCTGGATGCAGAGCAGCGAACGCCGGTGTGAGCGCGTCGACCATCGTCTTGTCTCCCACGGCAGCTTTGCCCAGTTTCACGATGCCTCTCAGCCCGGCATCGAAGCATTGACAGAGTTCTGTCGAGCGACAGTTGATTCTTTCCGCTGGCTGGCCCGGCGGCTTGAAGGAAGAAAGTTCCGTATAGCGGGCCGCTCGCCCCTCCGACCTGTGATATCAAAGTCATGGCGCTTGTTCGAAAGAGGGAACCAACCGATTTGTCGACAAGGACATCCAACTTCGGAGGGATCGCCGTGAATCCTCTCGCCATGTTCACGCCGTGATCAGCGTCTCCGATCTTCGCATCCAGGTCGGTGAGCTCGTCCTTGTGCTGAATAAATACTTCAGCGCAACGGCGGAGCCAGGCTTCGATTATTGCGGAAGAGATTGAGTTCATCAGATCCCCTTTCTCAACGCGGGCGTGAGCACGGGAGCATCCCAAAGCGCCGTCAATTGCTCATCCAATTTGAGCAGAGTAATCGATGTGCCAGCCATTTCGAGGCTCGTAATGTAAGATCCGACCAGGTTGCGCGTCACGCTTAACCCTGCGCGCTTTGCAACCTCAGCGGCCTTGCGATAGACAATGAAGAGCTCGATCAACGGCGTGCCGCCCAGCCCGTTGACAAAAAGCAGAACTTCGTCGCCGGACTTGAATGGAAGATCTTCCAGGATGGGCTCCATGAGGAGTTCCACGATCTCATCCGCCGAAGCCAGTTTGGCACGTTTGCGCCCGGGTTCGCCGTGGATGCCGACACCGATCTCCATTTCGTCTTCTGGCAGGTCGAATGTCGGCTTTCCGACATGGGGCACGGTGCACGATGTGAGGGCCATGCCCATGCTGCGGGCCTGGGAATTTACTCGTTTGCAGAGATGACGTATCGCTTCGAGGGGACGGCCGTCTTCAGCCGCCGCGCCACAGAGTTTCTCTGCGAGAACGGTGGCTCCTACACCCCGGCGCCCTGCTGTCCAAGTACTATCCCGCACCGCGACATCATCGTCGATCACAACACTTTCGACAGGGATTCCTTCGGCGCGCACCATCTCGGCGGCAAGTTCGAAATTCATGACGTCGCCGGTGTAGTTTTTTACGATATGCAAAGCGCCCTTTTCGCCGGCGACGGCCTTGGTGGCGGCATGCATCTGGTCAGGTGTGGGGCTGGTGAAGACAGCCCCGGGGCAGGCCGCGTCAAGCATGCCCTTGCCAACGAAGCCTCCGTGCATCGGTTCATGCCCGCTGCCTCCGCCGGAAATGAGAGCAACCTTGTCTTTTACCGGGGCGTCAGCCCGCATAACGAAGTTGGGATTGTATTGCACCCTGATGAGTTCGGGGTACGCGGCCTCCATTCCCTGTAGAGCTTCTGCGACGACGTTTTCTGGATTGTTGATGAGTTTCTTCATGAGGGTGAGCTAAATTCTAAATTGTTCGGCGTGGCGCTGGATTGTAAACGGTTGAGTAATAATGACTGAATAATTGCGGGGAAGTATTATCGATGGGCTGAAGAGGCGCGACTTGGAAGATCTCCACATCGCTATTCTACCAGCTTGACCTCGGTCAGGCGCCACTCTTTTGTGAAGAATGGTTCGAGCGGGCTGTAGAGGCGAAGTAGGACGCTCCATCCCTGACCGGGAGTCGTCTGAATCCAGAAGCGCCGGAAGGCGGCGCCGGAGTGGGGACTGCGGTTCCTGGTGATCTCCCAACCCACTTACCAGATAGAAAAACCTTCCTTCGATTGAGGATTGCAGTAAAAGCAGACGATCAAACTAAACGTACAACACTGAAAGGAAAGAGACCGTGAGTGACCTCGTAGCCGGTACTGTTCAATGACGAAACCACCGCCTTCGAAATGCGGGCCGCGCTGGCAAAGATGCAAAAGGAGTATCTGATCGAGATGGAGGATTCCGTGGTGGTAACCAAGGACGCCAAGGGCAAGGTCAAACTTCACCAGGCGATGAACCTCACGTTGGCTGGAGCCAGCAGCGGGGGGTTCTGGGGTTTGTTAATCGGTATGATCTTCCTTAATCCCCTTCTGGGCATGGCCCTCGGGGCAGGAGCGGGAGCGCTCTCAGGCAAGTTTGTGGACCTCGGCATTGACGATCAGATGATGAAGGAACTGGCCGAATCGTTCACTCCGGGCAATTCCGCGCTGTTCGTGCTGGTGCGCAAGGCCACGTCAGACAAGGTCCTGGACGGGCTCAAGGAGTTTGCCGGTAAAGGCAAGATTTTGAGGACTTCTCTGAAGAAAGATAACGAAGAAGCGCTCAGGGAAGCGTTGGAGAAAGGCTGAGCCCGCGCGGCCCGTTCCCCTCCCACTATCCCGGCCAGGGATCCTTCCCGGCCGCACGGGCGAGACGGGCCAGTGTTTTCTCGCGTTGCTATGGCGGAAAGCAAAGACGCCGTTCTTGTCACGGAGCAAGCGTCCGATGGGGGGCTTCTCCTCCGAGCGAGCGGGGTGTGGTCTATCCAGAAGTCCCTGCCGGAATTCGAACCGATCGGTCGCGCTCTGGATGGCCTCGCCTCCTCCGCCTCGGTGCGGTTCGATTGCTCGGACTTGGGGCAGTGGGATTCCTCGCTCATCGGCGTGGTGGGTGACGTCGCGAAACGGTGCGGCGCTCGGGGCATCGCGCTCGACTCCGGGGGGCTCCCGGAAGGTGTCCGTGCGCTCGCAAGGATGGCGCTGGCCGTACCGGAGCAAAACGTGCGGCGCGCGCCCGAGAGGGAGTTCTTTTTTACCCGGCTCGGCAAAGTGGGAATCACCCTGGGCGCCAGCGTGGTGGAGGTGCTCGCGTTTGTGGGAATTGCTTTTCTCGCCGTGGGCCGCCTCGTGCGTGGCCGGGCAGTGTTCCGGTGGGACGATACCTGGCTCATTATCCAGCGCACGGGAGCCGAAGCGCTCCCCATCGTGACGCTGATCAATTTCCTGATCGGGCTGATCGTAGGGTTTGTCGGGGCGGTGCAACTCCAGGTGTTCGGAGCGACGATCTACATGGCGACGCTGGTCGGCGTGGCGATGGCACGGGAGCTGGGGTGTATTATGACCGGGATCATCATGAGCGGTCGCACAGGAGCGTCGTTCGCCGCCGAGATCGGAAGTATGAAAGCCAGCCAGGAAATCGACGCGCTGAAAACTCTCGGCCTCTCCCCTGTCGAATTCCTCGTGCTGCCGCGGCTTCTGGCAATGGTGTGCATGATGCCGCTGCTCACGGCGTACGGCAACGTGATGGGGATGGTCGGCGGCGCCGTGCTCGCCCCGGCGTTCGGGATCTCATTCCAGCAATACTACGACCAGCTCATCAGCTCGGTGAACCTCGCGAACTACAGTGTGGGAATCATTAAGTCCGCGTTCTTCGGTGCGATCGTCGCCGGGGCCGGCTGCCTCATGGGGATGCAATCGGGCAACAGCGCCTCCGCCGTGGGTCGGGCCACCACCTCCGCCGTGGTCGCGTCCATCACCACGATCATCGCGCTCGACGCCGTATTCGCCTTTGTCTTGACCGCGCTCGGGATCTGACCGCGATGAACGCTGCGCCCAAAACCGCCATACGCGTTCGCGACCTCACCATGGCCTACGGAGACAACGTGGTGATGCGCGACCTGAACTTCGACATCCAGCGCGGCGATATCTTCATCATCATGGGCGGTAGCGGATGCGGCAAGTCCACCCTCATGCGCCATCTTCTCGGGCTCGAGGAACCCGCCCTCGGAGAGATCTTCTACGGCGACGAAAATTTTACGCGCGCCAACCTCGATGGCAGGAACACGCTGCTTCGGAGTATCGGGGTCATGTATCAGGGCGGCGCGCTCTTCACTTCAATGACGCTGGCTCAGAATGTCGCTCTGCCTCTCGAGCAATATACGAGGCTGTCTCCCTCCCACATCCGGCGGAATGTTTCTTTCAAGCTCGCCCTGGTGGGACTGGCCGGTTTCGAGGAGTTTTATCCCTCGCAGATCAGCGGGGGGATGAACAAACGCGCCGCCATTGCCAGGGCGATGGCGTTGGATCCGGAGTTTCTTTTTCTCGACGAGCCATCCGCAGGTCTGGACCCGCTGAGCGCCGCGCGCCTCGACGAATTGCTCCAGGAACTCCGGGTGCAGTTGAATTGTACTCTGGTGATCGTGACCCACGAACTTGCCAGCATTTTCGCCATCGGTACCAATTCGGTCTTCCTCGATGTTCGGAAAAAAACCGTTGGTGCCGTGGGATCGCCCACGAGCCTTCGCGACCATTGCCCGGACCCGGAAATCCGATCCTTCCTCAACCGTGGTAAAACCGCATCATCGATAACAGAATGAAATCCAAAATTCATCCGGCAGTCATCGGCGCATTCATCGCCGGGGCCATCGTCATCCTGTTCGGCTCGATCATTGTATTTGGCAGCGGACGTTTCTTTCGAAAAACAAAGGATATGCTTCTCACGTTCCAGGAGCCGGTTGCCGGACTCGATACGGGCGCTCCCGTGAAACTGTTGGGCGTCCCGGTCGGAACAGTGAAAGATATCTCGCTCGCTGTCAGCAAGGAGTCGGCGGACGGCGTCATAATCGACGTCGTCGTCGAGATTGACCGGAAAAACCTGCAGTCCATGTTCCGCAATTACCGCATCGACCTTGATGATCGCGCGAGGTTCGAGCGCATAGTCGAGGAACGCGGCCTGCGGGGTCAGTTGGACGTCCTCAGCCTTGTATCCGGGCAGCTTTACATCGCCCTGGACTTTTTTCCGAATAGAAAGGGATTTCAGCTTCATCAGGAGGACGAACACGATTATTGGGAGATACCCACCCTCCCAAGCACGAAGCGCCAGTTGGTCCAGTCGGTGGCCAAGTCTCTCGGGAATGTCGCGGAATTTGACTTCAAGGGGACGTCGGATGAGTTGAAAGGTCTGCTGAGCCAGCTTCGGACAGAGTTTGAAAAGATTAAACTCGGTGAGGTGGGCAGTTCGCTGGCGGCGACACTTGATCAGGCACGCACCCTTCTGGCCGATCCAAAATTGCGTGACGCGATCAGCAATCTGGATGAGTCGTTGGCCCAGATCC
Organism: uncultured Verrucomicrobiae bacterium; assembly: GCA_963805815.1. Taxonomy (GTDB): domain Bacteria; phylum Verrucomicrobiota; class Verrucomicrobiia; order Chthoniobacterales; family Chthoniobacteraceae; genus CAWDWA01. The sequence continues at coordinate 545,311 of CAWDWA010000023.1, read as the reverse complement.
GTCAACTTGGCGAACGCCTCAATTCCGGGATGGAGCCTCTGCTTTCGCAGGCGGAGACCGATCTTAAGAAAGCCGAGGTGACTATCGGCGAAGCAACCAAGACAATGCGCAGTCTCCAGGCCCAGGTCGAACCCGGCTCGACACTTAGCCGCGAGTTAATCAGGGCGTTGGGAGAAGCCAGCGCGACGCTAGGCGCCTGGCGTCAGTTGGCGCAGGAGCTGGAACGGAACCCCAACTGGATCATCACCGGCAGGAAATACAACAAACCATGAAGCCCCACACCGCGAATCCTCTCCAGCCTGTAGCCCTGTGCGTTCTCCTGGCGCTGTCCCTTTTCCAGACAGGATGTGCATTGCTTTTTCCGAAGGCAGACCGTACCCAATTTTACGTTCTTCGTGCATCCGAAGCTGGCAGACAACCCGTGACTTCCTCACGCACTGCCGGGATCGAGATCCGCATCGGCCCGGGCAGCGTGGCATCCTATTTGGATTCCGAGGCGATCGCGCTCCATCAGGGGATCAACCGGATCAAGTTCCTCAACCGCTATCATTGGGCCGAACCCCTTCCCAAAGGTATCGCTCGTGTTCTGGACCAAAACCTGAAAAGCCTTTTGGGCGTTTCCCACACGACCCTCTATCCCAACCCGCTCCCCGGGGAACCAGGCGTCGAATTGCACTACACAGTGCAGAGGTTCGAAGGAACTCTGGACGGCCCGGTTACATTGGACGTAGATTGGCATCTCATCGAGCGGCCGGGTGGACGTGCTGTATCTAATAAGCATTCCATCTACGAAATTCAGCCGTCGTCTCCTGCTGGCGGAGTTGAGGATTACGTCGAGCGCCTGTCCCGAGCCCTGGATCAATGGTCGGAAGATGTGGCGGCGTCGATCCGGTCCCGATAGGAGCCGTATTCAACATTCAGTGCCCCACAGCTTCGCCCCCTCGGTCCTCACGAGTTGGGTTGGAGGAAGTCAGGAGGAATCGGCCCTCAGGGCCCCACTTTACTGTCAGTCTGCAGCGCGGTACAGGTCTCTTTCGTAGTCGGTTGCTACCTGCTAGCCTTGCCAGCCAATGAGTTGGATCACCGTCATCTAGTCCGCAATCGCTGCTATCTGCCTGACATTGGCGGGCGTGCATTTCCTCGTGTGGGTCAAGTCGCGAGAGTCGGATCTGGTTCGCGGAGCCGAAGGAATCTCACGACTGATGGATCACAGCCTGACGCTCCTTCGATACACAGTTGCAACAGTGCTGGCCGGGGCACTGATAGGAGCGTTGGGCGCTATGTTTCTATTTTATGCTGCCGCGCATCACGATTTTGAGAAATTCTGGCCTGGCTCGCGCTGGTTCAGCGATGCCGGAGGCATCTTGGACACTAGCCGGTGGCGTCGTATGTGTTTAGCGCCAAAGGCGTCTTTCATGTTAGCCTGGGGCAACGCCCCAGGAATCCAAGCCCAGAAAGCCCTCAGCGCTGAAAGCGCGATTCAGTTGGTTCGTAATCAGGTAAATAACTTTTCAATCCCATACGTAGCGCTCGTCAAACTCAACGCCGTGCTTCTTCAGAAAATCCCGGTATTCCTCCTGAAAGCTTCGAACCCGGTGATGCTCTTCCTGATTGTCGACGTAAGCGAGGGCCTGATTGTCGACGTAAGGGCCGCATTGAGTTGGCTGGGGCTGACCGAAAACGCGCCATAACCACGTTGCCAGAAAAACCCGCGATATTCGGGCCCGAGGCTCTTGATCCATTTTGATGAGGTCTTCTTCACCTGCTCGACCATCTGCGCTTGTGAAAGTGTGCGCGGCAGAGTCGTGATGATGTGAACATGATCCGCTACGCCGCCGACACGGTGGGCTTGTGCACCTAGGTCGCGGCAAATGGTTGCCAGATACGCGTGAATACGCTGGCGGACTTTGCGGTCCAGCCACGATTCACGGTCCTTGGTGCTGAAGATAAGATGAACAATGACCTTGCTGAGCGACTGCGGCATAGACTTGATAATGCACCAATTCGTGCCCGGATGAATCGCGCTTTCAGCGCTGGAGCGTCTTGTTCGACCTTTACTGGGGCGTTGCCCCAGGCTCTAATGCTAACCGCGCCTTCGGCGCTAAACAGATGCGCGGCGTCAGCCACCGGAGCACCGGTTACAACCTGCATCCGCCCCGGAGGGGCGGCGGATCCAGCGTTCCGGCACCCCTTGCCGGGGGGCGGCATTCTTTCATCGGTTCCGGCGGCTGACGCCACCGGCTAATTTCTCCCATGCCACCGTCATTTTTTCTCTGAGCTTCGTTTTCTTAGAATCCTGATGAGCTCCAGTAGAATGTGACGTACTGAAGCTCGTGAACGCAGAGAGATCTGGTTCAGAAGAAAATTTTCCGTAACCATACGAGCCGGACGCGAAACATGACAAAAAAACACAAACGTCGGATTGGGCTCGCAACCCAGGTGTTCATTGGTCTCGGGCTCGGCATTATTACGGGTATCTTCTTCGGTGAGGAGGTCGCCTTCCTTAAACTCTTCGGCGATGCCTTTATCGGGCTCCTGCAGATTACCGTGATCCCATATGTGATCGTCGCGCTGATTACGTCGATTGGACGGTTGACGATAGACGAGGTCAAAAACTTGAGCATCAAAGCTGGCAGTATCCTGCTCCTGCTGTGGGCGGTCGGTCTGGCTGTCGTTCTTCTGTCGTCGCTTGCGTTTCCGCACTGGCCATCAGCGTCCTTTTTCAGCGTCAGCCAGATCGAAGAGGCCAAGCCGGTCGATTTTCTTCAACTGTATATCCCTTCGAATGTCTTTTTCTCCCTGTCGAACGCCATCGTGCCGGCAATCGTGGTGTTCAGTATCTTATTCGGCATTGCCTTGATCAATGTAAACGGCAAGGAACGCTTCCTGGATCAGTTGGCGACGGTGGGGGATGCCTTGATGGGTATCACCGGTTTCGTCGGCAATCTGGCTCCTTATGGTGTTTTCGCCATCACGGCCAGTGCGGCCGGGACGATCGGGATCGCCGACCTCGGTCGCCTGCAGGTATATGTCGTCACTTATGTCCTCATGGCGTTGATCCTCAGCCTCTGGTTGATCCCGATGTTGATCGCGGCCGTAACGCCGCTCCAATACGGAGCCATCCTGCGCACGTTTCGTGGTCCTATGATTACCGCGTTTGCAACTGGTAATGTGCTCATCGTCCTGCCAATTCTCGCTGCTGACAGCAAAGAACTGCTCGAACGCACGGCCGACGACTCCGATCAATCGACTAAGAAGGCGGATGAATCATCAGTAGATATTTTGATTCCCGCCGCCTTTCCGTTTCCCTCGCTTGGTACCGTGTTGTCGTTGATGTTCGTTCTGTTTGGAGGCTGGTATATGGGCTCGGCAGTCTCCATGGGGGACTATCCGACCCTGACGGTGGCGGGCCTCGCCAGTTTGTTCGGCGGAACGGTTCTCGCGCTCCCGTTCCTGTTCGATCTTCTGAGACTTCCCGCCGACCTGTTTCAAGTGTTCGTCACGGTCGACGTGATCGGCAGCCGCTTTGGAACATTGCTTGCTGCCATGCATCTGATTGCGATTGCCCTGATCGGTACGTACGCAATGCGAGACGCCGTCGTGCTCAATCCACCGCGACTGCTGCGCTTTGCGGTTATTTCCGGCGCGCTCATCGCCACAGCATTAATCGGCATCCGGATGTTTTTCACTTTCGTCTATGTTCAGCCATACACTAAGGACCAGCTGCTTGCCGGTCTCGAACTGATCAAGGATCCACCACCACATAAGGTCTTTCGTGAGGCGCCCGAAGAGATCCTCAACGAGGGCGGAACCCCCCACACGTTAGCCCGCATCAGAGAGCGGGGCATCCTGAGAGTCGGATATGTGCCTGAAGACTATCCGTCGGCGTTTTTCAACAGCCGTGGCGAGCTGGTTGGCTTTGACGTCGAGATGATGTACCGTTTCGCCAAATATTTGGAAGTATTTGTCGAATTTGTCCCAATCGACCCAGTTTCTCGAGCCCCGGAACTGATCAATTCCGGCTACTGCGACATTTTCGGTTCACTTATCCCGATCTGGCCGCGCAATGTTGAACTGTTCGCGATGACCTCGCCGGTCTTGAGCGAGCCGGTAGGCTTGATTGTCCCCGACCACCGCCGGGATGAGTTTCGCCGGTGGGACTCTATCCGTGAGAAGTCGGACCTTCGGATCGGCATTACTGACATACCCGAATCCAGGTCCGAATTGGCGCGCTTCCTGCCGAACGCGACAGCCGTCCCTTATCGTGACAAAAAGGAGCTTGATGCCATTCTGGAGGCCGGGGCCCCCGGATTGGACGCCGTAATCGATCAAGCCGACCAAGGCGCTGCGTGGACCATCCGCCATCCAGAGTTCACTCTCGTAACTCCCACTCCGACACTTATCATCCCGCACGGCTACAGCGTAGCCAGAGGCAATACCGACCTTTTACTATACCTCGACACCTGGCTTCTCAACGCCAGGATGGACGGCACCGTTGATGCGCTTTACCGTTATTGGATGCTGGGCAAGGTGAAAGAGACCCAGCCGCCACGCTGGTCCGTCATCCGCGATGTGCTTGGCTGGATCGATTGAAGGGCCGTGGCCATACCGAATGGGATTCTAAGGCGATCGCGCTCCATCAGGGGATCAACCGGATCAAGTTCCTCGACGACCTTCGGTCGATCCGCGACTACACTCTCGATACCTGGGGCGCAGAGGAAGAGGCGCTGTATTTGAACCAGCTCTGGGCGCGAATCGAATCCGTCCGATCCGACACCTTGCGCTACCGGCTCAGGGAAGAGCTTTTCCCGGGCTGTCGCATCGCCTCCGAAGGCCGCCACGTCCTCCTCTTCCGCGTCGGCGACGAGGCATTGGAAATCGTCCGTGTGCTCCACTCCGCCATGGACTTCAAGCGCCACCTTCCTCCGGAGGACTCATGATCCTGCATCGCAGGGAAACCACGCGCATCCCCCGACCGATTGTTGGGACTCCGCGCCGTGTGCCGTAGGACGGAATGGCATTCCGTCCTACCCAGAGGTCATCCTGGTGAGCGCGAACAGGCCTCAGCACCCACGATCATTGCCCTTCCAGAACCTCGGCAAGGACCTCGCCGCGGGTGCCGGAGGGCGGCTTTGTGCCAACGATGGCGGCGAGGGTGGGGGCCACGTCGATGGTTTGGATCTCCCGGTAGACTTTCTGAGGCTCGATCCCGGCTCCGGCGAAGATGACCGGCACGAAGGTGTCGTAGCGCCAGGGCGAACCATGCGTGCTCGCGACGGCGAGGCCGTCGAAGTCGTTGATGAACCAGTGCGGCTGGAAGACGACGAAGATGTCGCCGGAGCGGCGCGGATTGTAGTTGTTCAGAACCGAGCGCAGCAGCGGGGTGTCGGGCAGCTCGCCGTGCGCCATCGCGGTGCTGGAAACGGCCAGGGCGACGCCCTCGAACTTGACGAGCTCGGCGGCGATCGCTTCCTCGACTTCGCCGAGGTCAAGCCCCTTTTCGGCAATTAGCTCGCGGTCCAGGTAGAGGTAGGGATGGGAGTATTGCCGCATCAGTTTCTCGACGATGCCGAAGCGCTTCTTGAGGGCGGCGAAGCCCGCCTCCGTTTCCCACGAGTCCGGGTCCACATAGTTGGCTTCGAACCCGTATTGCTGCAGGTCCGCCGGTGCTTCCGGGCCACCGTGGTCGGCGGACAGGACCACCAGGGTGTGCTCCAGCCCGACCTTCTCATTGACGTATGCGAGGAGCGCCGCGAGGGTGCGGTCGAGTCGCAGCAGATTGTCCTCAGCCTCGAGACTTGAGGGTCCGAAGAGGTGGCCGACGTAATCCGTGGAGGAGAAGCTGACGGACAGGAAGTCGGTCACCGCATCCTGCCCGATTGCGGCGTCGCGGTCAGCGGTGCGACGGACGCTGCCCGCGCCGCGGCAGCCCTTATCCTGACGGCCCCCGGACTGTCGACCATCATCGAAGCCATCGACGCGGCTCGGGAGATCTTCGAACGGATCATCAATTACATCCTGTTCCGGGTGGCAATGACCCTGGACATCATGTTCGTTGTGGTGCTGGCCACCATCTTCTTCGGCTTCTCGCCACTGACCCCGGTGATGATCATCCTGCTGGCCTTGCTGGACGACATCCCGATCATGACGATCGCCTACGACAATACATTGCTGCCCAGGGAGCCGGTGCGCTGGCATATGCGGCGGCTGTTGTTCGGCTCCGGCTTCATGGGTTTGCTGTCGGTGGGCCAGAGCTTTGGCCTGCTGCTCATCGGGATGGAATGGCTGAGCAATCCGGAATGGCAATCGTGGATCACGCTAACCCGGGACCAGGTGCAGACTGCCCTGTTCTTGCAGATCGTTGCGGGAGGTCATCTGCTGCTGTTCGTGATGCGGTCCCGAGGGACGATCTTCAGCCGTCCCTGGCCAGCCCTGCCGATGTTCGCGGCCATCGTGGGCACCCAGATCCTGGCGGTGCTGATGTGTGGTTTTGGCTGGATTGTCACAGCGCTGCCCTGGGTGATCATCGGACTGATCTGGATCTACATGTTGGTCTGGATGGTCGTCCTCGATCTGGTAAAGCTGGCCATCTATCGCAAACTGGCTCAAAACAAGCAACCCCGTCCCAATTGGTACGGGCGTTTTCTCAGGGGACGCTCACCCGCGCATTCCCTGGCAGCAGGAGGGAGCCAGGGAAGTTAGCGGAGTAATTCTGCCATTTACGTAACCTTCGGCCCATTACCCAGGACAAGCACCATGAACTACATTAAGAAATTTCGCGTTGAGCCGGACTCCAAGGTCGATCTCACAAGTGTCGATGCCAGCTTCACAGCTGAACATGAATCGCACGAACACGCATTGCCGGAGATCGAGGCCTGCATCAAGAAGTTGCACGACCTGCAGTATCTCATGTATGCGGAAGGCAAACGCTCACTACTGATCTGCCTCCAGGGCCGGGACGCGGCGGGCAAGGACGGCACGATCAACCACGTGCTCGGAGCCATGAATCCTCAAGGCTGCTCTGTCACGGGTTTTAAGGTGCCGACGAAGGAGGAAGCGGCTCATGACTTCCTGTGGCGATACCATCGAGCCACACCGGGCAAAGGGCGCGTGGCCATCTTCAATCGCTCGCATTACGAGGATGTGCTGGTGCAACGCGTGCATAACATCGCGCCGAAGGAAGTATGGTCGAAGCGTTACGGGCTCATCAATGACTTTGAGAAGCTGCTGCACGACAGCGACACGCACATCCTGAAGTTCTATCTTCACATCGATCCCAAAGAACAGCTCGAGCGCTTCAAGCAGCGAATCGAAGACCCGGCGCGACACTGGAAGATCAGCGAAGGCGACTATTCCGAGCGCCCATTCTGGGACGCCTACACCGAGGCCTTCGATGTCGCGCTGAGCAAGTGCAGCACGGAACACGCGCCCTGGTTCATCATTCCCTCGAACCACAAATGGTTCCGCAATCTCGCAATCTCCAGGATCGTTGCCGAAACTCTGGAGTCTTTGGACATGAAGTTCCCGGATCCATCCGTCGACATTGGCGAGATCAAGAAGAAGTACCACGCGATCGTGGAGGAGGAAACGCCTGGCGAACTGCGGGGAGACGGGAAGGGCAAGAAAGCCAGGAAGAAAAAACACAAAGGCAAAAAGTAGACCGCGGGTGTGTCGTGGTCTCGGACATTTTTCCTCCCGGAATGTACGAATGCAGCGAACCGAACAGACTCAGAAACCGGGCGTTGTAGGCGCTCTGAGCACCATCCTGCTTGCCGTCCTCGTCGGGCTGTTCGCCGGGTCGCTGGGCGCCGCATTTCACTACTCCCTGGAAAAGGCGTTTGCCCTTCACGCTGCGATTACTTCGCGATTCTCTGACGACCCCCGGATTGCTGTTCTCGTTGCGGCATCGCTGGGGGCTGTCATGGCGGGAGCGGCTTATGTGTTGGTGCGCCGATTTGCGCCGGAGGCAGGCGGCAGCGGCATTCAAGAAATCGAAGGAGCCATGGCGGGTCTTCGGCTGATTCGCTGGTTGCGAGTGATGCCTGTGAAATTCTTGGGCGGTGTATTGGCGATCGGTGCCGGCCTGGTGCTCGGCCGCGAAGGCCCGACCGTCCACCTGGGCGGTTGCGTGGGCCGGATGATCGGCGAGAAGGCGAGAGCGAGCGCCGAAACCATGAACACTTTGCTCGCTGCGGGCGCCGCCGCCGGACTCAGTGCCGCATTCGGCGCCCCTCTTGCCAGTATTCTGTTTGTCATGGAGGAGATGCGAAACCGATTCAGCTACACGTTCGTCTCCATCCACGCCGTAGCACTGGCATCCCTGACTGATCGCCAAGGTCATGGACGACCAGGTGTTCGGAATGGGCCCCTTGCTGCCGATCCAGCTTAAGATTTCTTTAACCGAGGTCGTCCCCCTTTCCCGCAGAAATCCTTGCTTACCTGCCTGAGGGCATTCGACCGGTGCAGTGCACGCTCGATGCTCATCTTCGCTTCGTCCCTCGGCGCCGTCGCGGGAGCGCTGATGGTGCTGGCTCCGGGATTTTCCGGGGGTGGCGATCGGTTGGTCGAGGCGCTGTTCGCCAGGCCAACCGCGACGGGATTTCTTCTCGTTTTCCTGATGGTTCGAGTGGTAATGACCCTGCTGAGCTACGGCTCGGGCGTTCCCGGTGGAATCTTCGCACCGATGCTGGCACTCGGCGGATTGGCCGGGATGTGCTTCGGGTCCGTCGCGCACAATGTCCTGCCCGGCCTGGAAATGCATCCGGGCGCGTATGCCCTGGCCGCCATGGGCGGGCTGTTCGCGGCGACCGTGCGGGCGGCATCTGTTTAGCGCCGAAGGCGCGGTTAGCATTTAGAGCCTGGGGCAACGCCCCAGGGAAGGTCAAACAAGACGCTCCAGCGCTGAAAGCGCGATTCATCCGGGCACGAATTTGGTGCATTATCAAGTCTATGCCGCAGTCGCTCAGCAAGGTCATTGTTCATCTTATCTTCAGCACCAGGGACCGTGAATCGTGGCTGGACCGCAAAGTCCGCCAGCGTATTCACGCGTATCTGGCAACCATTTGCCGCGACCTAGGTGCACAAGCCCACCGTGTCGGCGGCGTAGCGGATCATGTTCACATCATCACGACTCTGCCGCGCACACTTTCACAAGCGCAGATGGTCGAGCAGGTGAAGAAGACCTCATCAAAATGGATCAAGAGCCTCGGGCCCGAATATCGCGGGTTTTTCTGGCAACGTGGTTATGGCGCGTTTTCGGTCAGCCCCAGCCAACTCGATGCGGCCCTCGCTTACGTCGACAATCAGGAAGAGCATCACCGGGTTCGAAGCTTTCAGGAGGAATACCGGGATTTTCTGAAGAAGCACGGCGTTGAGTTTGACGAGCGCTACGTATGGGATTGAAAAGCTATTTACCTGATTACGAACCAACTGAATCGCGCTTTCAGCGCTGAGGGCTTTCTGGGCTTGGATTCCTGGGGCGTTGCCCCAGGCTAACATGAAAGACGCCTTTGGCGCTAAACACATACTGCGGGCGCCGCTTACCGGCATTATCCTGGTGGCCGAACTCACTTCAAGTTTTGAACTGCTTTCGCCATTGATCGTCACTTGTATCGTTGCCAGCGTTATTGCCCAGTCGCTGGGCAGCAAGCCCATCTATGAATCACTTCTTGCGCGTACGCTGAAAAACGCGACAAAGGCGGAAGCCACTCGAACATGAACCAGAGGACCTCATGAGAGATACACGGCAATGCGACGGCGACCGATTCGGTCTTGCAGAAAGGCCGCCAATTCTCGGTTTTCAGCCGTCGCGGTAAATTAATCCGGAGCACAAAATCCGACTGACAGAATTCCTATGCTTGAGACCTGCTGGACAGCAGCAGTGTCAGTCATTTCAAGTTTCAATATTGAATTCTCTTTTGTTTTAAGGGATTCGGATTTCTTAGTTCTCAATCCGTCTTTGGCCATCTAGTTTTTCAAATTTCTAAACAATCTCCCCCATGTGCCGTTGGCTTGCCTACTGCGGACCGCCTTTGCGGCTAAGTGATTTGTTGACGCGTCCGGGTCATTCACTGATCGATCAGAGCCGGCACGCGCGGGAAAATGTCGAGACGACCAACGGCGACGGGTTTGGAGCAGGCTGGTACGGCGAAGACCCGACGCCGGGCGTATACCGTGATACCCACCCGGCCTGGAACGACGCAAATTTTCAGCATCTGGCCGAACACATTCATTCGCGCCTGTTTCTGTCCCACGTCCGTTCCGCGACCGGAACGCCGGTGCAGAACACGAACTGCCATCCGTTCAGCTTTGAGAATTGGCTGTTTCAGCACAACGGTTCCGTACCGGAGTTCGGCAGATTGAAACGCCAGTTGATGTTCGACGTCGATCCGAACCTGTATCCGTCGATTGAAGGATCGACCGATTCCGAGACGCTGTTTTTTTTGGCGCTGACGTTTGGCCTGCGCGACGATCCACCTGCAGCGTTGGCGCGGACGATGGGACACGTCGAACGCGCTCGAAGAGACGCTCGCATCGATCGGCCGATTTTCTTCAACGTCTGCACAACGGATGGGAAGCGAGTCTGGGCTGTGCGTTACTCGAGCAACAACGACTCGCGGACGCTATACCATAGCCGTCACTTACAAGCCGTGCGCGAAATCGATGGTTCCTACGAGGCCTTGCCGGAAAGCGCGGTCATCGTCTTGTCCGAACCGCTCGACGAATTGACTGCACATTGGGAGGCCGTTCCGGAGTCGTCACAGCTGATTGTCGAAAATGGAGAGGTGACGCTCAGCCCGTTTACACCGGAATAACGAGTTTCAAGGATCAGAGACTTCGTTCCTCCGGGATGAAGTCAATGAGGACTTTGGAGCCGGCGAAGACGCCCTTGGACTTTTCTACAGAATATCAAACCTGGCGAGTTTCGGTCGTCCATCAAAGGAGTCATCCTCCAATGGAGTGACCGGAAACGCATCATCGCGCACTTCGATCTGCGGGGGGCGCCGTTGTTGAGGAGTATCCAATGACAAGAGCAACAAGAAAACCACCCGGGGGGTGGAGTCCGCCGATCCTGCAGGGCGTCCTGCCGGTCAAGACCGCTCAGGTCCCGGCGGAGATCATTGCCGGCATCACCCTGGCCGCGCTGGCGATCCCAGAGGTCATGGGCTACACCAAGATTTCCGGCACACCGGTGATCACCGGTCTCTACACCATTTTGATTCCCATGGCCCTGTTCGCCGTTTTCGGCTCGTCGCGGCACCTGGTGGTAGGCGCTGACTCGGCGACGGCGGCGATTCTGGCCGCCGGTCTGGTGGGACTCGCGTCCACCGGCACCGACGAATACGTGGCGCTGGCGGCGGTCCTTGCCTTCATGGCAGCGGGTTTTCTCATTCTGGCGCGTCTTATTGGCCTGGGCTTCATGGCGGACTTCCTTTCGCGGACGGTGCTGATCGGTTTCCTGACCGGGGTTGGCATTCAGGTCGCGCTGGGCCAGATTGCAGGCATGCTGGGCCTGAAGGGCGGCGGGCACGGCCCTTTGGAGAAGATCTGGAACGACCTTCAACAGGTCGAGCAGATCAATCTGCACGCGTTGGCCATCGCGTTTGGCGTGCTGGTGATTATCGTCGGCTCGAAGAAGATCTCGAAGAAGATCCCGGGGGCGCTGATCGCCGTGATCGGGGCCATTGTTCTGAGCTGGGCGCTGGACCTCAAATCATCCGTGCATGTGCTCGGTGCCGTCCCGGGCGGCCTGCCCCATTTCGGGCTGCCGGATGTCGAATGGAGCTGGGTTCTGATCCAGAATCTGGTTCCGACGGCATTCGCCATGTTCGTGGTCATCCTGGCCCAGAGCGCCGCGACCTCGCGTGCCTATGCGGCGCGCTACAACGAGCGCTTCAGCGAGAACACGGACCTCGTAGGTCTGGCACTGGCCAATATCGGTGCGGGTCTGTCCGGCACCTTTGTGGTCAACGGCAGCCCAACCAAGACCCAGATGGTCGACAGCGCCGGCGGACGCACTCAGCTTTCTCTGCTCGCCACAACGGTAATCGTGCTCCTCGTGCTGCTGTTTCTCACGGCGCCCCTGGCCTACATGCCGGAGGCGGTCCTGTCGGCGATCGTGTTTCTGATCGGCGTCGATCTGATGGACATCCGGGGCATGCGAAGCATTTTCGTCCAGAGGCGCTCGGAGTTCTGGGTGGCTCTGATTACCGCGCTGATGGTGGTGCTCGTTGGCGTCGAGCAGGGGATTATCCTCGCCATCATCCTATCGCTGATCGATCACACCCGGCGCGGCTATCGGCCGAAGAACGTTGTGCTCGTGCCTGCAGAGTCGGGCGTGTGGCACCCGCAACCGGTGGCGACCGGGGCGCAGGCCCTGCCGGGATTGCTTATTTACCGATTCACGCACAGCATGTATTACGCGAACGCTCAACAGCTTTCTGATGAGATCACCGAGCTCTCGAACCGTGCCGAACCGCCGCTGCGCTGGTTATGCATCGACGCCTCCGCGGTGGACGATGTGGACTATTCCGCGGCCGAGACGTTGCGCTCGATCTGCGTCCTTCTGAAAGAAAAGGGAGTTCGGCTGGTCATCGCGCAGGTCCTGGAAGACGTTAAGGAAGAAAGCCGCAACGAATTCCTTCAGCTTTTTCGTAAGGAAGACTTCTACGATACGCTGGAGGAAGTCGCGAAGGACTATCAGAAAACGATTATTACTCCGCCGAAATGACAGACTTCGGGACGGAACAAGGACAAACCAGATGTCGCTCGCGGCGTCGCCGGCCTGAATCAACGCGCGCTGATTTGGGCGACGGACGATCAACGATTTACCCGATATCCTCCGTCCGGAGCTTCCAGTAATAAGGTTTTCGCCCGCCGTAGGCCATAGCCACAGTCCAAATGAAATCATCGCGAACGACATACGAGATGTATGTAATACGGAAACCGCTTCAAATTGTATCTGCGCGCCGTATGACCGCGCACACGCCAGCGAAGCGGGTCGTCCAGAATGCGCCTAAGCGATGCGTTATGCTCCGCTTCAAAATCGCGGTGAAGGTCATTCCCTCCCACCGCGAGATAATACAAGCTCCAACAGTTCCCGCCGCGTCTCGGGATGATAGACAACCCTCACGAGGAACGCTGCTGCCGCAACTCGCTGTGCACATCCTCGGCGAAAATTCCTTCAACCGTTCCTTCATCGATTTCGCGGACGCGGTTCGCGATCTCGTTCTTCCATGCCTGATCGACCTCCCGCTGCTCGTCCGCTTCGATTGCGAGGCTCCCGAGAAGTTCGCTCGCGAGAAATTCCCTCTCTTTCGCAGAGAGCTTCAGAACATCTTTCCGGATCGTTTCAACCATCGCGTTCATACTCCATTACGCTAGCTGAATAACGGAACCTGTCGAGAGCTGCTCCTCAGCCAGTTCCAGCCTGGCCACCGATGCTCCGCGACTCACGGCGTCTCTGCGGATGCGCCCAGCGTCTGGATTACCTCGGCGTGCTCCAGAGTCTGGCCAAGCACGATCGCCGGATCATGCTTCCTCATAAACGATTTCCACCTCCTCCAGCACCGCGTCCCGGAAACGGCAGGAATGAAACCCGGGGCTTGAGGTCGACTTTCCTCCGGACCGTGGGTTGGACGTTGTCGGGTTTCGTAATTGGCGACGAACTCGCTCCACGCCTGATAAACAATTTGGCAGAGGGGAGAGACACGAGAGTGGCGGGAACGGTAGATGGATGACATATATGTTCAGACGAACTGACCTCAGGTTGGGAAAGCCCTTCCGGACCGGGTCGCGGCGGTTTGTACTGACCGGCTAATCCGGCAGAATTTCGGTCGACAGCAATCGCCGGAATCCACATCTTGGGGTCTAATAACAAAGCCACCTCTGAAACTGTGATTCCGCTCTCTACGCGTGCAAAAGAAGCGATCAAGACCGGACTCGCGATGACGATCGTGTTCGGCATCGCGCTCGGCACGGGGTGGATGACCCCCTACTGGGCAGGGTTGGCGGTGGCGCTGATCAGTCTTCCCACGGCCGGACAATCATTGAACAAGGGGCTCAACCGGATGATGGGGACGCTTCTCGGATGCGCAGCGGCGCTGGTGTTGCTCGCGTTATTTCCACAGCAACGCTTTGCGTTCATGGGGGTGCTCTCGGTCTATGTGGCGATCTGTACCTGGATGATGACGGGAAAACGCTTCCAGTATTTCTGGAATGTAGCGGGGTTCGTGTGTTTGTTGATCTGCCTTGTCGGGCCGGAGGGCGAAGCGCTGTTTAACCGGACGGTGAACCGCACGCTTGCGACCGGGACGGGGATCCTTGTCTACACGCTCGTGTCCGTTTTCCTGTGGCCTCGGACAAGTGCTACATCACTGACTGGCACTGCATTGAAGCTGCTGAACACGCAAGCGAAGTTGTTCACGATTTACCGGAATCAGGCAGTGGGAAAGGACGCCGGGGAATTTGTGGAATTGCGGATAGGCGAGATCCAGTTGCTGGAACAACTGGAGTCGACCCTGGAATCGGCCGGATCGGAGAGTTATGAGGTCTATGAAGTGGCGCATCTCTGGCGACGGCTCAAAAGGCTATCGACCGAACTTATGGAGGTCATGGAAATGTGGCGTGAGGGTTTTACGGAGATTCGCGAGATTGATTCGGGCAAGGTGCTGCCCGAGATGGCCTCGGTCTGCAGCGAGATTGAACGGCGCTTTCAAGGTATTGAACAGATGTTCGGTGGGGAACCGCCAGGGCATGCGATCCGGGAGGTGTCCATCCGTCCTGCACCGGCGGTAATGGAACAGCTAAGTCACTTTGAGCGTGCGGCAATCATGGCGACGGTGACCCAACTGAACCGAATCGAGCGGCTGACCCGGTCCGTGTTCCAATGCGTCGAGGATTTGAAAGGGTTGAAAGTGGACACCCGCTCTGTGGAAGCGGAAGCGAAGAGGAGCGAATGGCTGGTCCCGGATCTCGATCGTTTCCAGAGTGTGATCATGGTGTTGGTGTCGCTTTGGTTCATCTTCTTTGTATGGGTGTATTTCAACCCACCCGGGCATGCGGCGCTTCTGCAGATGGTTCCGACGCTGGCTTTCGCCATAGCTCAGGGGCCGCAGTTGCGCATGCAGAGCTTGTTCTTGCCATTTGCAATCGGCATTGTGATGGCGGGTGTGATCTACATCCTGATCATGCCTCAACTGCAGGGGTTCCTGCAGTTGGGAACGATGATTTTCGTCGTTTGGTTTTTGATCGACTACCTGTTCTGGAAACCGTCCCAGGGGATGCTGCGGTTGGTGCTCGCCGTATTATTCCTGGTGATGGTTAAAATTCAAAACCAGCAGACCTATGACTTCGCCTCGTTTGCGAACATGGGCGCGTTTATCATGCTGTGCCTCATCCTGTTGACCGTAACGTCGCGGATTCCGATGTCTCGTGTGCCAGACCAGGCGATGAGGCGATTGCTCTCCCGTTTCTCGCGAAGCGTCGCGTTTCTGCTGTCGCGCATGGCGTCCACGCCGCCGCCGGCCACGCTGCGGGAGCGGTTTCGGGTGGCGTTTCACCGGTATGAACTGTCGACGATTCCCACCAGGCTGTGGGCCTGGTCACGGGTGCTGGATTGCTCGGTTCTCGGGAGCACCACGCCGGAGCAGGTTCGGGAGCTTCTGACAAATCTCCACGCACTGTCGTTCCGGTTCAGAGAATTGCTGGATGCGCGGGCGGAGCCGCAATCGGAGCGGCTGAAGGAAGAATTAGTGAAAGACTTCCGGTCGTGGCGCGTGGCGGTACAGGAATACTTCCATGTGCTGGCCGAGAATCCCATGGAGCTGCCACCGACCGCAGAACTCCGTGAGCGGTTGGATCGTCGAATGAGCGCTCTGGAGAAGCGCATCGAGTTTACCCTGAATAAGCCGGAGCCAGGAGAACTGAATCAGAAGGAAATGACGAATTTCTACCGGCTGCTCGGTGGATTTCGCGGCTTTTCGGAAGCGGCGCTTGCCGTCGCCGGATCGAGTCAAAGGATCGATTGGGAGCGCTGGGAAGAAGCGCGATTTTGATAGGAAGAAAGGCGGAATGATTTTTAATCAAAGCATCATGCATCTGATTCCCAGCGAATTTGCAATCGGCGGCGTCTACTTTTCGCCACTTTTGATCGCGGCTCTGCTGGGTGCGATCCTGGCGTGGTTGACGGCAATGCTCCTCAACCGCTACCGGCTGTCACGCTTCTTCTACTACCCGCCGCTGGTCTTCCTGGCCATCTTCGCGATCTACACCGTCCTTATCGGCACCTTTATCCTTCCCTCTTGAATTCCATTCATGAAAAGCAAATCCGCCAGAGTCACACTGACGCTCGTTGTGGTGGCGATCGCCGTCATCCTGGTCCTGTTGCGGTATCGCCATTATCTCAACAACCCTTGGACCCGGGATGGGATGGTGCGCGCCCAGGTGGTACAGATCACCTCCCGGGTCACCGGGCCCATTGTCAATCTGCCTGTGGTCGATAATCAGTTCGTCAAAAAGAGCGAGGTGTTGTTCGAGATCGATCCGAGGACTTTCCGGGCTGATCTCGATCAGGCCCGGGCGAAACTCGACAGTACCCGTGATCGAATAAAAAGCCTCGAAAAGCAGGTCGAGGCGTCCAGGGCGGCCGTCTCCGAATCCGAATCGAGGATCAAGCAGGCCAACAGCACGATCAGGGGCTATGCGGCCAACAAGGAGGATGCCATATCGACTTTCAACCGGGTCAAAGCCTCGGCGGAAAAGCGCGCCGTCTCCCAAAGGGATCTCGATAATGCGCGGAGCAAGATGCATATCGCGGTTGCGCAGTATGAGCGGGCCGAGGAATCGTTGATCGAGGCCAATGCCTCCCTCCGTCAGGCGGAAGCGGAACTCTCGAAGTCGGTTGCCGAGCTGGGCGCCAGTGGCGACGAGAACGCCCAATTGCGGGCGGCCCAGGCCGCTGTCGATGAGGCGCGGCTCGATCTGGAATTCACCAGGGTGGTGGCCCCGGTCGACGGATATGTGACGAACCTGGACTTACGCCTTGGGAGCCAGGCAGTCGCGAATCAGCCGGCGCTGGCGCTCGTCGATGCGCACAGTTTCTGGGTGCACGGTTTTTTCCGCGAGACTGTCGTCGGTGATATCGAACCGGGAGACAGGGCGATCGTTACCCTGATGAGCTATCCGGATACTCCTCTGGAAGGAAAGGTGGATAGCATCGGCTGGGGTATCGCCCAGAAGGATGGCAGCACCGGGGAGGATCTGCTTCCCAATATCAGTCCCACCTTCGAGTGGATCCGGCTGGCGCAGCGGGTTCCGGTAAGAGTACACCTGGAAAACGTGCCGGATCACGTGAAACTTCGGGTCGGCACGACCGCTTCGGTGTTGGTTCTGAAAGGGACGCATGGCGAGAACAAAGGGGATGCCGTCCCCGCGGTTCCGAAAGCGTTGCAGTAATTGGAACAAGCAGCCCTGATCTGCAATGAATGCCGAAGAATCTCTGCCCTTCACCGGGGTTCTACTTAAAGTCTGGCGTTTAAACTAGCGTCTGGGAATGCCGGTGGCGAGCGAGCGTTTTTGAAGCGGATCCAGTGGGAGTGTAGCCTTTTTCGCCGAAGAGCGACTTGTAGGGTACGCTGTCTCAGCGCATGGGATATGACGTTGTTAGGCGGGGCAACAAGGGGATCTACATTAGGTCGTTCGAATTGCCGAGTAAGCGACGGCGCGATGCCCCCTTTGTCGCAGGCGAATACGGTTTCGAGCACTTGAGCTACCTCGCCCGGGACTATCGCGCGCTTTTCGGGGAATCCCCGTCGGAGACGCTGCGCAGAAGGGCGTAGGACGGAATGCCATTCCGTCGGTCCTTGAGCGTGATTTGTCGAAAAGCGACGGAATGCCATTCCGTCCTACGGTGATCTAGCTTAGAAGCATCGCCATGGACGCAGGCTTCCCGCTTGAAACTCCACCGGGCTTCCGGGGACTCGACCCGCACGAATCGGTAATGATCTACACACGTCACCTCCCACACTGGAGACAGAGAGGCGCTTCGTATTTTGTCACATTCCGGCTGGGCGATTCACTGCCGCAGGAGAAGCTCGATGAGCTCAAACGAATCAAGCGGAGAGCGCTGCTCGATCGCCAGCAATCCGGCGAGGCTGACCACAAATCCGGAGCGCTCGAATACCTCGCTCGAATCACCTACGAGAAATCCGAACGCTGGCTCGATCAAGGCATGGGGCGCTGCGTTCTTCGAAGTCCCGAGGCACGCGAGATCGTCGCGGAGTCGCTGCACTTTTTCGATGGCACGCACTACGAACTTAGCAGCTACGTGATCATGCCGAACCACGTGCATCTCATCGTTCGTCCGTTGATCGGATTCGAGCTCGAAACCATTCTTCAAGGCCGAAAGCGCAGCAGCGCCCGCGGGCTCAATCAGTTGATCGGAAGCGAAGGAGCACTCTGGCAGGAGGAAAGCTTCGACCGCATCATTCGCGACGCCAGGCATCTCTGGAAGTGCATCCAGTATATCGGACGGAATCCGGCGATGGCGTCACTGGAAAGCAACGCGTTCACGCGTTGGATTGGGCCCGACTGGAAGCAGTGCGGCTGGGACTTCGAGCGGTGAACGGGCGCCGAGAGCGTAGGACGGAATGCCATTCCGTCGGTCTTTGAGCGTGGTTTGTCGAAAAGCGACGGAATGGCATTCCGTCCTACGATGATTTTGCTTAGACAGCATCTTTCCAGAAAAGAGCAGCCGCGATAAATGCGGCCGCGAGCGCGACGAGGAAAATCTCGGGGTCACCCATTAGGACAAGGGTCAAGTGGCAAAAGGATCTCTTCTGCGAATATCTTTGCGAACATCGCATTCCCCCGGACTTACGTTGGAGAAGTTGCCTGCTTCGAAGGTCCGATCCGAACCATAGGTTTTTCTGCGGGTTTGATTTCGGATATTCAGCCCTTTCAAGAAAAGAGCGATCCGTTCAGTCACCCATCTGGTTCTAACGCCGGTCTTTGTAAGACCGGGGTCCAATCCGCCTCGAAGGCGAATCCAGAAAAACGTCTGTGCCAGGGTCCGTGTTCATTCAGTGGGGATATAACTCGTGGTTCCGGAATGCCCTCAGCGCCTTGTTTCAGGCGGCAGGCAGGCTTTCCGTCCAACCCTATGGTGACTCACGGCCCCTCGTCGAATCGTCTGTGAAGCTCGTTCTTTCGCTTTCCTTCGCGTCCATGCAAATGAAGCGGGAGAGCACCCGCCTCCAATCAGTCAGATGAGTTAGTTTTCAACCCCATTCTCTGGCTGGCGGATGCTCTCCGAAGTGTCGTTTTGGCTTCGTCGGCGCGTGCGGCGACCGGCGCCCGCCGTCCGGTTGCCTGTCCCGAAGAGGCGGTCGCCGTCGTATTGGCAGCCGTGCGTGAGGATGTGCCACACGGGTTTGGCTACTTTGCAGCCGAGCGCCTTGCGGGCGATGATGGGGCTGGTCTTCGCCGCTTTGCGATCGTGCCAGCGCTGCGCTCTCGCGTCGTAGCGCCGGATGAAATTGGCGGCTTCGATGAAGCTCCATGCCAGATAGCGGTTGCCGCATTTGCTGTTGTTCTCGCCCTTCTTCTTGCTGTTGCTCCTGCGGGAGGCGTTGACCATGCGCGCATAGCTGGCGAAGTCCTCCGGGCTGGCAAAGCGGCGGATGTCGCCAACTTCGAGCAGAATGGTCATGGCCAGGATCCTGCCGATGCCCGGCACGCTGTTTAGTGCCTTGAAGCCGGACTGGGTTTGCACGGTTGCCAGCACATGCTTCTCGATCCGGGCGATGCTGCGGGCGAAGGCATCGATGTGCGACTTCTGGATTTCGGCCGTCAGCTTCTCGGCTGGATCTTCGAAAAGATCAACGAATTGCCGTGCATCCGCCTTCTTCTGCAGCTCGCTGGTGGAAATCGGGCAGCAGCCCATGGTGCGCATTTGCAGATTGCGCAGACTCAGGATGAGCGAGGTGCGCTTGGCGACAAGGGAGGCACGGCGCCGGAGCAGGCCGCGGACGGCGCGCTGCTTGCGCTCTCCTATGTAACCTTCCGGAAGAATGCCCAGGCGGAGCACTTCCGCGAGGAAGAATGCGTCGCTCTGGTCGTCGGCATGTTTGAGCCCATCGTATTGAGTGAGCGCGGCGGGATTGGCCAGCACGACGTGGAAACCGAGATCCTGGAGGCCATCGACGAGCCAATACCAGTTGAAGGTGCTTTCCACGGCGATGGTGACGATCCTGGCACGATAGGGGTGCAGGAACTTCTCCACATCATAGAGCTCGCAGAAGAGCCGGGCGCTCTTGATGCGGCGGCCATGGGAGTCCACGACGGCTATGACGAGGTTGTTGCTGTGCAGATCGATTGCGGCATAATAAGGATGAGTTTTCTTCACTTTGGGAGTCTCCTTTGCGTGGATGAGTTGCGTTCGTGTTTAGACTGCAAAACCGGCGGAGCCGGCATGCTCAGCATACTGCGAGGAGGCTCCCCTTTGCACTCTGTCCTAGATGCTTATCAGTCAACAATTCTCGATGGCGATGGGAAGACGTGATGGAGCCGGCTGTGGCGATCCCCAGGGTCAAGGCGGGGATGGCGTTGTTCGGATAGGTTCTTCTTTTCCTATTCGTCGAGTTTCTCGTATTACGTAGCCATTGATCAGCTGGCGAACCGCCGGCGGAAAATCCAGTTGGCGCCCAGGCTGGTTGCCGCCGCGAGCACCAACAAGGGCCACAGGCCTTGCATCACCCCTGACCACTCGCTGCTTTTTAGAAAAATACCTTTCACGATGGGGATGAAATGTCGCAGCGGATTGATCCAGGTGATGTCCTGAAGCCAGCCGGGCATGTTATCCACGGGCGAAATGAATCCTGAAAGCAGGATGGCCGGCATCACGAAGCAGAAGACGCCAAGAAACGCCTGTTGCTGGGTCGAGCAGATCGAGGAGATGAATAGACCAAAGCCGATCAGCGCCAGACTATAAACCGTCAGAGTCACGTAGAGCATGATCAACGATCCTTGAAAGGGGACACCGTAAATGAACACGCCGCCAAGCAACATGAGTGTCGCCTGAAACAGTGCCACGAACAACGCGGGCACGGCCTTGCCGGCCATGATCATGCCCGGGGTGAAGGGCGAGACGAGGAGCTGGTCAAACGTCCCCTGTTCGCGCTCACGCGCGATGGACAACGACGTCACAATCAATGTGCCCAGCGTCGTGATAATGGCGATGAGACTGGGGATGATAAACCATTTGTATTCCAGATTGGGATTGAACCAGTGGCGTACCTCCAAAGTGGTGGCTGCGGATTCAGGATTTTCTGGAGCGCGCTCGGCCTGATATTGCTGTAAAATCCGGCTCAAGTATCCCAGACCAATCTGGCCGCTGTTGGATCGTCGGCCGTCAATGATGGCCTGTATGTTCACCGGCCGCCCCGCAGCAATCTCCCGGGAAAAATCCACCGGAAATCGGAGCAGCAAAAGCGATTTTTGTTCGTCAATCGTACGACGCATTTCGGATTCGCTGTGAACCATGATGATCTCCGAAAAAGCCGCGGCCCGGGCAAATCGTTGAACCAACTCCACGGACTCTGCACCGCCATCCTGATTGAAGATCGCCAGCGTATCGTTCTTGACCTCAAGGGTGGCGGCGGATGGAAACAGGATCAACTGCAACAAGACCGGCATGACCAACAGGGCGCGGCTTTGCCGGTCACGCAGCAGGGCCTGCAATTCTTTCAACACTAGAATGAAGATTCGGTGGAGCATTTCGAGTGGATGGTTAATCGAGGGTGCGGCGAGTTTTGGCGGCGGTCAGGCCGATGAACAGAATTGCGGCCCCAAGCAAGAACAGCATGTTTGGCCCCAGCACGGCCCAGATGTTGCCCGACTGGAAAAGCGTTTGGACGGACGCCACAAAGTACCGCGCGGGAATGATGTGTGAAAACGCCTGAACCCAGACCGGCGTACTTGCGCGGCTTCAGCTTGCTCAAGACTCAGAGATCTTGATCCCGGTCGTTAAGAACGGGAGCGCCTGAACTGCTGGAATGGCGGATTAGCAGGGACTTACAGGAATTGGGGTGGTCTTGCGAAGGAGGTTTCCCCGGGAAATGAAAAATGACACCTTCCCCTTGTCATAGGAACCGGGCGGAAGCCCGAAGCCGGAGGAAGGTGCCATTAAGCAGACGATATTGCCGCTCATCCCGCAAGGGGCAACTTCAATCAACAATCACGTAGGGGTTTTCAACGATGGAACTCATTGGAGTTATCTGCTGGGAATGCATCCGATTTACCGGCATCGGGCCGGGGATCTGCGTTCCTTCAGGCTGACCCTCGCCCAACTGGTCGATTCGGGCGCCTGCCGCTCCTCGGAAGCGATCAAAGCTTTTGGGATCTCCAAGAGCAACGTGGACCGCACGCTGCGGCAGTACCGGGCTGGTGGAATCGAGTCGTTTTTCAAGCGCAACGCACCGGCGCGTGATCGCGGACGTGTGCTCACTGCCGAGGTGCTGGCTCGTGCGCAGGAACTCCTCGATGAAGGTCTTTCCAAAGCGGCGGCGGCAGAGCAACTGGGTGTGCCCCGGGACACATTGCGACGGGCGGTGTGGGATGGGCGCTTACACGAGAAGAAGGACTGGGGGCAGAGCGCGAGCGGCCCGGCTCTGGACAAGTCGCAGCGCAGCATTGAGGATGCGTGCGCGAGCGAAGGACTCGGCACCGGCTGCACCCGCGCTGGCGAAAGGATGCTGGCGGCACTCGGGGCACTGGATGGGGCGGCGATCCGCTTCGAGCACTGCCGGCACGTGCCTTACGGCGGGGTGCTCTGCGCTCTGGGAGCCTTGCTGGCTAACGGACTTTTAAGTCCCGCACGAGAGTGCCTGGGCAAAATCAGCGGTTACTACAGCACCTTGCACATCCTCTTGCTTCTGGCTTTTATGAGCTTGTGCCGGATCAAGACCATCGAGCAATTGCGCGGCAAAGCGCCCGGCGAACTCGGTAAACTCATGGGGCTGGATCGGGTGCCCGAGGTGCGTTGCCTGCGCAGGAAGCTCGACGCCATGAGCCGGGACGAAGCAGCCGAAAAATGGGCGGCAGCCCTTTCCCGCCAGTGGATGGAAGCCGACCCGGAGGCCGTCGGGACCCTGTACGTCGATGGGCATGTGCGCATTTATCACGGCAGCAAAACCAGGCTTCCGCGCAAATACGTCTCGCGGCAGCGGCTTTGTCTGCGGGGCACAACCGATTACTGGGTCAACGACCAGAGTGGCCGTCCCTTCTTTGTCATCGACAAAGTGGTTGACTCCGGCCTCATCGCCGCTCTGCGGGAGGATATCGTGCCGCGGTTGCTGCGCGAAGTGCCCGGGCAACCCACCCCGGAGCAACTGCGCGAGAACCCCTCTTTGTGCCGCTTCGTGCTCGTCTTTGACCGCGAAGGCTACAGCCCCGGGTTTTTCAAAGAGATGTGGCAAAAGCACCGCATCGGCTCCATCACCTATCACAAGCATCCCGCTGCGCAGTGGCCGGAGGCGGAATTTTGCCGGCAGAGCGTTCTGCTGCCCGAAGGCGAGAAGGTCACGATGCGCCTGGCCGAGCGTGGTTCCCTGGTGGGCACCGGAGAGGATGCGATCTGGATGAAAGAGGTCCGCAAGCTCACCGAAAGCGGCCACCAGGTCAGCTTGATCAGCACCGCTTACGCACTGGCGCCCGAGGGGCTGGCCGCGGGTCTCTTCAGCCGCTGGTGTCAAGAGAACTTCTTTCGCTACATGATGGAACACTTTGAGATTGATCTGCTTAGCGAATACAAGATGGAGCCCCTTCACGACACCGAAAAGGTAATCAATCCGGTATGGCGGGAGCTGGAACGCCAGAGAAACGCCCTGGAGAACAAGCTGCGCTACCGCAGAGCCCGCTTTGCCGAGTGGAGTCTTCACGCCGTCCCCGCTTCTGAAGAGAAAAAGTATCGCAAACGCGAGAAGCAAAAAGCTGAGTTACTCGAAGAGATCGGGCAGATGGAAGCCGCGCTTGCCGCGCTCAAAGAACGCAAAAAGCAAACCTCCCATCATATCACTTGGGAGGAGCTTCCCGAGCAGGACCGCTTCCGCAAACCGATGCTCGGACGCAAGCGGCTGATGGACGCGGTGCGGATGATCGCCTATCGGGCCGAGACAGCGATGTGCGCCCTGCTGCGACCTCAGGGCATGGAGAACACTGCAGCCCGGCGCCTGCTGCAGGACCTCTTTGTCACGGAGGCCGACATCCGGCCCGAGGCCGATGCGGGACAACTCCACATCGAAGTCCATCGCGGATCGCGGCCAGCAGTGGATCGAGCACTGGAGAGCCTTTTCGAACAGCTCAACGAGATGGCGTTCATTTTCCCCGGAACCGAACTGACCCTGCACTACCAATTGGTCGGGCAACCTCCCCCCGGCAATCCAAAAGAAAGTGTCGCTACCAATTCACAGGGGTAAGGAGTCCTGAGACTCGCGCTGGCCTGATCGATTTCCTCATTTCGGTAACCGGCTTCGAACAGACTGAGCTGGGCCCGGGCGGATTTTAACCGGGCCTCGGCTTCAAGGTGGGCCGCTTCCGCTCCTGTATAGTCCTCCTCGGCGATGGCCTTGGTGGCGACCAATTCCTATCTGCGATCCCTCAACCGCCTCGCATCGTTGACGGCGACTTCGCGGGCCAGCACATCAGCGCGTGCTTTGCGCAAGCTCCTCCTGACGATAGCCCGCTTGCAACAACTCCAAGCGCGCCCGGGGGGCGCATCTCCGAAAGTTGCACGAATCAGTTGCAAAGGAACTGAAGGGTGTTGTTTTTGACGGCGACGTCGATGGCGAGCATGTGGGCCAGACCGCGCGGAGACCAGAACTCGCCACGACGCTTCAAACGGTCCTGGAACTGGCTGCAGGCGGATTCCATCGAGCCGGATCCAATCGGGGCGTTGCGGGCGGCCAGGTCGGCATAGTCGAGGTGTTCGCGGTGGTTCCGGAAGTAGTTGACTTCCCGATTGACGATCGGATCGGTGGTGTTCTTGGCCAAGAGTTCTTCGAGGGTGTGGATCACGCGATGGCCGGGGGTGTGGCGGAGTTGATGGAGCAGGGGCTTGACCCAGGCAGCCGCCTGCTCGGGGCTCCCGGGGTGAAGATGGTGGGCGAGGCTCCAGAGGTGCTCGCTGCCATGATAAAAGTCCAGGGTCTTGGTCGCCTGGGCGAAGCGGTCCTCGATCAGATTCCATATCCAGATGGCTCCATCGGCGAGGACGAAGACTTCCCTGGCCCGAGCCAGGCCGCACCGCATCGCCTGAGCTTCTGCTTTCAAATAGCAACCGCCGCTACCGGATTCCACACGGTTTCAAACCCGAATTCCTCGAAATGCTCGATATTCGCGGTGGCGAAGTGCGTGACGCAGTGGTGGCGAAGGGTGAGGGCGAGGCGTGCATCGATGATATGACGGAAGCCGGCGGTTGCTTTCGCGGCCCACTCCCAAAGTGGCTTGGACACATCGGGTTCATAGTCACCAAATTCCCAGGCGGGATTACTGCGCAGCGTTTCGCAGAACCCAGCAGCTTCGCCGGCGGTCCTGGGTATTCTGAAAACGGATGGGTTTCGGAGTTGCATGTAGATTTCCACCAACACAAGACCGCAAAGCAGGAACCGTTTACTGCCTGCCGGGTCCCCGGCAAAAAATTGCCGGGCTGCATCATAATGTGGGGAGTCCGGATTCGCTGCGTAGAGAAAGAGATTCGTGTCGGCAGAGAGGATCATGAGCCGGTGCGTTGGGTGATTGCGTCAGCTTCGGGTGTTAGGGTGGCGGGATCTGTGAGAAAATCTCCGCCGCAGTCGAGGATGGGGAACTGCCAGGTGCCAGGTAGTTCGGGCTGTTCCGGGAAACGACTGACAAAGTGCTCTGCTGCCTTCCGCATGACTTCCGAGAGCGACCAATCTTGCTGTTCGGCAATTTGTTTTAGTCGTCGGTAAAGCGGGTCTGGAAACTGGATTTGTGTCCGCGTCATGATGCCGATCATACATCAACATGCGATTGCTGTCAATCCTGAGGCGGTGCCGCCCAGATGTCGCCCACAGCCGCGTGAGCCTTGGGTCCGAGCGCATCATTGTAGCGCCAGGCGTAGAACGTCGTGGGAGCGATGCCCCAAGTGGCGGCCTGCAGGGCCAGCGAATAGGCGTAATCGTGCAACGCTGCCTTTTCGGCGGCATCCAGTGGTGGCAGGTAGTCTTTCAACGCCTCGCCATTGAGGGTCCAGTATTGGAACACGTCCGTGTTATAGGTGGCCATGGGCGTTTTGTCCGCCCCGTGCATAGGGGCGGCGGCGCTCAAGAGCGCAGCCGTCCCCGCAAGGAGCGACAAGCTGTTATGGATTAGGTTTCGTTTCATTGGTTTTGTCTTTCTGTTTTGTTTTTGATTTTATTTTGCTACCTACATTCGCCGACTCAGGTTTTGGTGGTTGGCGAAATTGGGTTGGACAACCCGCGCGTTTTGCGATCGCAGGGATTTGCCATGTAGCTTGAAAATGGAGCCTGTTACTTCTTGTAGGAGGACGGCTCCGGAGCGTGGTGTTTCGCCTCCGGGAAGAGAAGCTGGATTTGGAAGCGGAGCCCCCAGTCTGACCCGAACTCGGGCTTCTCGACATTGTAGAAAGCCTGGAGCTGGGCGTTGAAGGATTGCTTGCCGATCTTGAAAATCTTGCCCACGCCGCCGCCGAGCGGCACGGTCCAGCGATTGCCGCTGTCGGCCTCCCAATCGGCCGTGATGATAGGCGCGGTGACCAGATACCAGCCGTGCTTCATGTTGTAGTTAATGAACGGCTGAATCAGGAACGCGCTCACGTTCTTGTCTCCTCCGCCGCCAACGGACCATTGCTGGTTGGCCACCGCTCCAATGACCCAGTGCCCCTGGATGGTCAGCGCCACGACCGCCGGGCCCATGCTCCATTTGTCCGCACCGAGCATCGAATCCGTTGCTGTCGGGAAGGTGAAGGTCGGACCAACGCCCCAGATGAGGCCGCCCGCCGGCTTCGCCGGCGAGAGATAGAACTGTGGATTTATGTCCCCGAGGCCGGAGGCGCTCCGCACACCGGGCGCGGGCGAGGGCTGGTCGATGATAGGGATGATGGTGCGGGTAATCAGATTCCAGTCTTCATTCAGGTGAATCGGGATCACCGGCTGGATGTTGAGGTTATACTGCATCACATCGTTCGGCCCGATACCGAAATTGAAATTGTTCTGGAGCGGCAGACTGATCAGGTCGGCGACCGGGTTCTGCGAGGCCTTGGCCAGTGCCTCCTGACTTTCCGCAGCACCGCCGCCGTCGGCAGTGCTCGGGTTGGGGTCCGCCGCGTAAAGCGGAAATACAGAGCTCGAGAGCGCAGCGGCCGCGGCAATTAGCGAAAGGCATCGGCAGGCAAGTGGATCTCGTTTCATTGGTTTTCTTGTTTTGATTTAAGGTTTCCGTGCTTTGCGGAAATGGCAGGGTCCGCCGGTGAAATGGCGGGCCGCCTCCGTGAGGAGACGGCCCGCGCGTTTCACGATCGAAACAGACCGTCTGTCTAGATCGTCGGGTTAGGGAGGGTTAGGCTAGTCGCTGGGGTGGCCGGAGCCGCTGATCGCGCGCTTCTGCGCCTCGATCTGATCCATCACCTGGGCCAGGTTGTAGGAAGGCGGGGCCTGCATCGGCGGGAACTCGATGAACGACTCCAGATGACGCAGGGCGATTCCCTGGCTGATCGGCAGGAGATTCCAGTCGTAGATGTAGGCCGTGCTCGGCGAAGCGAGGGCACCCTGGATGGAGGCCGCCGTCTTCTGCCAGGCGCCGACCGCCTGTTCGAAGGGATCCCGCTTGATGTTGTTCACCAAGCGTGAAGTTGTAGTTGATGAGCGGGTTCAAGCCAGCCGTCAGGGCCGGGACCTGCCATCGAGTAGTAGAACTTCCAGTTCTTGTAACGCACTGCGGAGAGCGTGGCACCCGAGTAGTAGATGAATGTCTCGCGGGCGGACTTGTCGGTCTTGTTCGTGAGGTAGTCGATCTGGTTGACGCCGGCCAGCTTGGTCTTGACGAAGTTCGGGATACTTGCCGGCTTGAATCTGCTTGTCCAACTCATCGCCCTTGGGGCCACCGGCGATCTCGGTGAAGGTGGGCATCCAGTCGTAGGACGCGAACATCTCCTTGTAGAGCGTGCCGGGCTTGATATGGCCGGGCCAGCGGATGACGCAAGGAACGCGGTAGCCGCCCTCCCATGCCTGACCCTTCTGGCCCTTGAAGGGCGTGACCCCGCCATCGGGATAGCTGATCGCCTCGGCACCGTTGTCGGTGGTGAAGACGATGATGGTGTTGTCCAGTTCGCCCATCTCTTCGAGCTTCTTGAGGACGTAGCCGATGTTGTCGTCCATCTGCTTCATGCCGGCTTCGTTGGCGCCCCAGTCCTTGCCGCCCTTGACGCCGATCATGTTCTCGTATTTCTCCGAGAGCACGGTGGTGACGTGCATGCGCGCCGGGTTGTACCAGCAGAAGAACGGCTTGCCGGTCTTGGACGGTTGATTGCGATCCAGCCAGTCGATGACATGGGAGGAAATCTCCTCGTCCACCGTCTTCGATCGTTCGAGCGTGAGCTCTCCGCCGCTCTTGACCTTTTGGTTCTTGAGCGTGCCGTCCGCGGACGTGCTGTCAATGATCGGACGCGGCGGGATCAGCGCGATGTTCGTCTTCGGATCCACGGAGCCGGGAGGCGGCGTGAGGCCTTCAATCGGAGTGTTGAGCCCCGGAGGCGCAACGGCCTGCTCGGTCGGGCGACTTATTGATGTCCGGGAAACTCACCTGCTGCATCGCGTCGAGGTGATACAAGTAGCCCCAGTATTCCTGGAAGCCCTGCGCCGTGGGCAGCGACTCGGCGTGGTCGCCGAGGTGGTTCTTGCCGAACTGGCCCGTCGTGTAGCCCTGATTCAGCAGGATCTTGGCGATCGTCGGCGTGCCGGGACGCAGCCAGGCCGGGCTTCCCGGAAGCTGGGGCACGGTCAGGCCGACGCGGATCGGCTCCATGCCGGTGAAGAACGCGCAGCGTCCCGAGGTGCAGCTCTGCATGGCGTAGTAGTCCATGAACCGGCCGCCTTCGGCGGCGAGTCGGTCGATGTTGGGCGTTTCCCCGACCATCAGGCCCTGGTGATACGCGCCGACATTCATAATGCCGATGTCGTCACCCATGATGAACAGGATGTTGGGTTTCTTGCCCTCCGCAGCCTGCGCGGTGTTCGTAATGCCCAGCAGGGCCGACGCCACGGCAAGCAGCGAGAGGCCGCTAGTGAGTAGTGTTCGTAACATTGTCTAGTATGTCTGTTTCTTTCGTTTCTCCGATTGGCTGGACATTCGGCTACCAGAACGCTGGACCCCATCCGCCCCAGCCACCCCATGCGCCCCAGTCCTCCGAGGCCATCTCGTTCATCTCGGCAGCCTCGAGATTCTCGTTGCTGAGTTGGTTGGCCAGGCGGAGCTGTTGGTAAGCCTGATACTGTTTAGGACCTCCGACGTAGGCCTGGTTGTTCGGCGCGTCGGGCAGGACGTAGTAGCGTTTGCCCTTGTGATTCACCGGGCTGACCTGTCCGGGGGGCAAACTGGTAAGGATTGCCTGTTGGTTGGCATTGACCGGGCTAATGACCTTAAAGCCCGCGGCGACGGCCAGATTTTCCTGGCTCTGAGTGGTGGCGCAGGCTGTGACGAATGCGGCCAGCGCGAGCACAGCGGCAAGTGTGAATGCGGTTTGGATCTGTTTCATGTCTTTGTGTGTTCGTTTGCTTTGGTTTTGTCTGGGAGAAGCTGAGATCGGTCAGGCGGCGTCATCGAAATGTACGACGGGCGATAGGAAACGTTGGCCGGCGAGCGCGGCGCGGATTCCGCAGAGCAGGTCGGTCGCGAGCCGGGATTTGACGACGTATCCGGCCGCTCCGGCTTCGAATGCGGCACGGGCAAAGTCGGCGTCCTCGTGGACGGTAAGAAAAACGAGCGCGATGCGGGGATGGGAGTTGTGGACTTCACGGGCCGCGTCGAGGCCGGAGATCTGCGGCATGGTGATATCCAGCACGACGATCTCGGGACGGAGTCGCTCCACGGCGTCTAGAAGCGCCTGCCCATCGGCAACCGAACCCACAACGACGCATTCGCCTTCGAGCATTGCAGCCGCAGTCGCGAGCATCGTCGGATGATCGTCGGCCAGCAGCACACGCGCATGATGCGGAGTCGCCGCATCCGACTCGAAGTAAGCAGTCGTCACAGCCCGCTATCTACGCGAGGCAGGAAACGGGCGTAACTGTCAAAACTGACAGGGGGGCAATTTCGCGATCCGGCCGCTCCGAGTCTACCCAGAGGTCCTCAGCATTCCGCGCTCGACGGCGTAGCGAACCAGTTCGCCGCTCGTCTTCAAGCCGAGGTGCTCCATGATCGTGTATTTGTGAAAAGCGACGGTGCGGGCGGTGATGCCCAGCTGATCGGCGATTTGCTTCATCGCGAGGCCTTCGGCGAGAAGTTGCAGGACTTCGCGCTGGCGGGGGGTGAGTTTTTCGACGCCCGGTTTGCGGGCCTGGCGGAGAAATATGCCGAGCGGCAGGCCGTTGGTGACGAGCGGGGTGATGTATTTCCTGCCCGCCATGGCGTGTTCGATGGCGGTGAAAAGTTCGCTGCTGGCGGAGCTTTTCAACAGATACCCGGATGCGCCGAGCCGGATCGCCTCCGCTGCGAGGTCGGGGTCTTCATTGACGGTGAGAAAGATGAGTTTCAGCCCGGGCAAATTGCGGAGGAGCTGCGGGCAGGCGTCCATGCCATTGAGATGCGGCATGGAGACATCGAGCACAACGATCTCGGGCCGCGTGCATTCCGCGAGATCGAGCAGCGCGCGACCGTCGCCCGCCATGCCGACGATCTCGCAGCGGGGTTCGAGCAGACGCCGGAAAGCGTCGAGGAGCATCGCGTGGTCGTCTGCAAGGAGAATGCGGGGGCGGGAAGCCATCTGCGCAATTCTTCCCAGTTTCAACGGAACGTTGTCCAGAGGAAAACCCAAGTCCGCCGTTCGTATCATCCCCGGGTATCCAGGGGAATGCGCACTTCGACGCTTGTGCCAGCGCCCGGACTCGAGTCGATGGAAATCCGCCCGCGCGCGAACCGCGCTCGCTCGCCCATGCTGACAACCCCGAGCGAGCTGTTCGCGCGTTCGGACTGTGGGTCGAACCCTCTGCCGTCATCCGTAATGGAGAGGCGGAGTTCACTCCCTTCCCGCGCAAGCGACACTTTCGCCGCCGTCGCGCCGCTGTGTTTCACCACATTGTGCAGGGCCTCCTGCGTGATGCGGTAGAGGCAGAGCGCAACGTCGTCTGGCAACCTAAGCGGCACGCCGCACTCGGCGAAGTCGATCGCCATCTCGTGCGCGAACGCAAATTCCCGGCAGAAACCTCGCAACGCGGCCACCAGGCCGAGTTGATCGAGTTTCGCAGGATGCAGTTCGTGGGAAAGACGATGCACTTCCGAGGACAACCTCTTCGCCTGGGTTGAGAAGTCTTCCATCCTTGCGGCGATTCGTCCCGGCTCTGCCGGCGGATTCTGCCCGAGCATCTCCATCTCGACCGAGAGCAGGGCGAGGCTCTGGCTCAGATCGTCGTGCAGTTCGCGAGAGAGTCGCCGCTGAGTCTCCTCCTGCGCATGGATGAGGCGGCCAGTCAAATCGCGCGCGGATTCCTCTGCCAATTTTTGCAGGGTGCAGTCGCGGCAGACGCCGAGCATCCTGACGGCCTTGCCATTTGCGTGGAACTCAACACTGCCCAGAGAGGAGAGCCAGCGCAGTCCCGCGTCCGGGAGGACGATTCGATACTCCCTTTCGTAGCGGGCACCGCTCTCCCTCGCCTGCTCCAATGCCTGCACGACGGCATCGCGGTCGTCCGGGTGCAGCCTCCCGAAAAAGCGATCCAAATCCAGCGGTTCGTCCGAGGTGAAGCCAAACAGATCCCGCCATTTCTTCGTTGCCCAGATGCTCTTTCCGGCGAGGTCGCGAATCCAGATTCCGAAATTCGCGGCATCGACCGCAAGGCTCATACGCCGTTCGCTCTCGCGGAGGGACGCCTCGGCCCGCCGTCGTCGGCTCAACTGCACGAGAAGCAGGCCGATCAGGAGTGTCTCGAGTCCGCAGAATCCAATTCCCGCGAGGAGCATTCCCCGGTGATCCACCCACACGTTCGGCTCCCGATTGAGCACGACGCTGCCGGGGGGTATCAAATTCTCGGGAATGTTCCACCGTCGGAGCTGGTTCCAGTCGAACATTGCCACCGGTTCCTGCGACTCGGAGTTCGCGGCGTCCGGCGGAGCTTCCCCGGAAAGGATTCGAATCGCGATCCTCGCCGCCTTCCGACCAATCTCCTTGAAGGGCACCATCGAACCCCCGACGATCCCGTGCCCGAGATACGTGTCGTAGGCTCCGTAGATCGGCACCGCGCTCGCCGGCGCGAAGAGATCCAGCGCATCCCTCGGCACGAAGCTGCGGCCCTTCGCATCCTCGAACATCGCGAGGTAGAGCACGATCGACCGCTTCGGGAGACGCGAAACGGCGCCCCGAAGATCCTCGATCGAGAGATCCGTAAGCCAGATGAATTCGACCTGCGACCCGAACGCAGGGACCGATTTCCGAAAAGTTTCGAGCATCTCCTGAGTCCTCTCGGAGGTCCCGGAGACGACGGCTACCTTGCGGACTTCGGGCTGCACCCTCAGCGCGAGCTCCAGGCTATCGGTGAAGAGTCCGCTCAATGGAATCCCCACGATCCCCGCATCCGGCAAGTCTGTGGGAACCTGCCGGTCGGATACCGCGCAGTGGACGATCGGAACCTCCGGGAAAAGCGACGCCCGGAACTCAATAAGAAAGTTCAAAGCCGGGGCGCCGCCCGCGATGACCAGATCGGGCATCTTTTCCCGATACTTCTCCCGAAAGAAGTCCCGTTGCCGTTCGGCGTGCTCCCTCCCCGGAAACCGTGCCCGATCAAGAAACTCGCTGTGAATCTCGACAGGGCCGCCCGCTTCCCCGGCGAAGGTCTCGCGGATGCTTCCATCCACAAGAATCCCCGCCGGCAGCATCCGCTCGTCGGAATAAAGCAATAGAACCCGCTTCGATGGACCCGGACTCTCGGCGGCCTGTCCCCGGGCACGACCAGGCGAGCCAAAGACAAGCGCCACCGCGAGAAGTATTCCCGTCACATACGACCGTCGGTGGCATCGTTCGAATGGCATTGTCATCTCCCTGCCGCGCCATCGTATCATTCCTACATCACTCGCCAAGGGTCGTGTGCGTAGTGAGCGCATTCGCTGGCGAATGCCCGCCTTCGGCGCAGTCAGGGAAACGACAACCGACCGGAAGGAGATAGGCTGTCCGGCTACGCATCTGTTTAGCGCCGAAGGCGCGGTTAGCATTTAGAGCCTGGGGCAACGCCCCAGGGAAGGTCGAACAAGACGCTCCAGCGCTGAAAGCGCGATTCATCCGGGCACGAATTTGGTGCATTATCAAGTCTATGCCGCAGTCGCTCAGCAAGGTCATTGTTCATCTTATCTTCAGCACCAGGGACCGTGAATCGTGGCTGGACCGCAAAGTCCGCCAGCGTATTCACGCGTATCTGGCAACCATTTGCCGCGACCTAGGTGCACAAGCCCACCGTGTCGGCGGCGTAGCGGATCATGTTCACATCATCACGACTCTGCCGCGCACACTTTCACAAGCGCAGATGGTCGAGCAGGTGAAGAAGACCTCATCAAAATGGATCAAGAGCCTCGGGCCCGAATATCGCGGGTTTTTCTGGCAACGTGGTTATGGCGCGTTTTCGGTCAGCCCCAGCCAACTCGATGCGGCCCTCGCTTACGTCGACAATCAGGAAGAGCATCACCGGGTTCGAAGCTTTCAGGAGGAATACCGGGATTTTCTGAAGAAGCACGGCGTTGAGTTTGACGAGCGCTACGTATGGGATTGAAAAGTTATTTACCTGATTACGAACCAACTGAATCGCGCTTTCAGCGCTGAGGGCTTTCTGGGCTTGGATCCTGGGGCGTTGCCCCAGGCTAACATGAAAGACGCCTTTGGCGCTAAACACATACCCGCCGACCGCCGGACAGAGCGAAGCGTCCAAAGCGTTTCCCTCCAGCGTTTGTTGGACGGGGAATTCGACGCCGGATCGGCCGTTCCCTCGGGCTCATCGATCCTCCCGATTCACCGCATCCCATCGGAGCGAACGGGCGCTATTTCACGAGTTCGACCTCGCTCGGCCGCCACTCTTTGCTGAAGAACGGTTCCAGCGGGCTGTAGAGGCGCAGGCATGGGATGAAGCCCTTGCCGGGGAGGGTCTGGATCCAGTTGCCGCGCTTCACGTCGTTGGGTTGCTGTGGCCCGAAATTGACTGTGGTGGATCCATCCTCGTTAGGCTCGGCGGCGGGCGAGGGATAGCTCTGGCTGCTGGCGCGCGGGTAGCGCTGCGGAGTGTCGAGCATCGAACGGGTCATCGTGTCGTAGAGGGTGAACGACCAGAATTTCTCGGCGGGAATGTCCTTCGGCAGGGTCACCTTGTAGGTCTTGGCTCCATCGAAGTAATTGCCCTCGGAATCCAACATGGTCCACAGGTAGGTCGACCCGATGCCCGTCAGGCGCATGGCCATGGCCGGGGTGATTCCGGTAACGCCGTAGAAGAAGGCTCGCCGCGCGTCCAGTTGCCGGTAGCCGGTCGGCGGAAAGGGCTTGACGCCCTCCTTGGTGATCAGCGGAATCGGCGTCTCGAATTCGCAGCCGGTGGCGAAGAGCATGTTCTGCCAGTTGGCATCGTCGTAGTAATACCAGGAACGGTCGCGCGGATTCATGAACAGGATGCGCGAGGTCGCGTTGGCGAGCGCAAGCGCTTCCGTGAGAATCTTCTTCATGCGCGCATCCGGTGCGAAGGGCTTGCCCTTGACGATGCCGATGGCGGCGATGGGTCCCATCAGCTCGGGATCGAGCGAGGAGCCCGGTGGTGGGGACGCCCGCTCCCGACCGGATGGATCTCCTTCGCGCGTTCCACCCGCGAACTCGAGCTGATCACGGAACCCGTCGAAGCCTGCACGGTGTTGGTGGCGGACGAAGCGCACTTCGCCCGGACCTTCATAAGTCTGTCCGGACTGGAACCGACGCTGTTCTTCGGTGGCGGACAGTTCCTCGTCACCACGCCGGAGTCCGTTGGGCAGTTGCGCGCCCGCTGGGACGGCGTTCTCGCGGACAGTTCGAGGTGCAAACGCTTTCCGGTTGGTTTGGCGGAACTCGTCGACTCGCTGCTGGACGCGATGGGAATCCCGAAACCGGCGCCCCATTCCGGCGGTCGGAGGGCGGGCGTGTTCGGGAGGGTGATGGAGCTGGCGAAGCACGCGAACTTCGCGATGAGTGTTCCGGAGATCAGCATGCGACTAGGCATCAGTCGACGGGCGTTGGAGTATGCCTTCCATGAGAACCTCGGGATGTCGCCGCACGCCTACTTCACCCTCCGGCGGCTGGATCTCTGCCAGAATGCCCTGGTGGAGGCGGACCCGATCCACACCAGCGTCACAGCGATTGCGGTTCAGCACGGCTTTTACGAACTGGGACGTTTCGCGGGGAAGGCTTCACCAATCGCGATGCATTGAGTCTGGTCGATTCCCTCTCGAAACTTTCCACCGTGAAGCTGCTTCCCGAACCAAATGGCCTGGAGTCCGCCTGGCACCGCATCACCAACTTGACCTCGGCCTCCTCAAAGGTCTGGATGGATGCCTACCTCGCCGCGTTCGCCATCGGTCACGACGCTGAATTCGTGACTCTGGACGGCGATTTCAAATCGATCGCGAAGCACGAATTAAAGATCCGGCTGCTTTCCTCATGAATCAGTCGCTCTGGCCCGTCGGTATCTGTCTGGTTTTGCCCTACTGGCGTTTGCTTAGTTCCCCAGGTCCGCCAACTGGACCGGAGGGGCCCGCAGGATCTGACACGAAAGCCGGTCTCCACTTCACCACTTCCGCTTTCGGTGGTGTCCACTTGCCATCCGGCGCGGCTTCCTTTGGCCAATACAGGCGCAGTCTCCCCGCCGCGGAGCGATGGCGCAAGCGCTTTGTCCGGACGGAGCCGCTCAAGAGCAATTTCCGGAAACCATATCCGAGACGTCCTGCCGGACGGTCAGGTAGCCCGCGTTTTCCGAAGGAGGTCCCAGCGTCCGGACTCTCAACCCAACCCAGCCGCGTTCGGAGACCGCGGGCTACCAAAAACCACCCTCGAATCGGGCAATGAGCGCCGGGGAGGAAACAGGCGGTCAGTCGAGACTCTTGAGATGGACTCCCAGGATCCTCCGCAGTTCCGACGTGGTCTTCGGATGGTCCGGGACGAAGGTGTGCCGGTCAGGCACCGCAATTTCCGACTCGGCGTAGTCAAGATGGGAACTCCAATAAGCAACGACCCCGTCGGAACTCTTCTCCAGCGGTTCGTGACCCCACCAGCCGGTGCCGACGATGGTGTTCACCGGCGGCTCGATCTCCTCGGCGTTGAGCACCTTGTACGAAACATTCTCCGGCGCGAGGCTGCTGATGCTCGTGGGCAGTTCGCCCGGCTCTCCGGTGAACAGACTCAGCTCGTCCTTCGGCGCGCCTCGAAATGTACCGACAATCGTGCCCGGCAGCCGGATGAGGCTTCGCCCGATTCTTCCAATAAGCTGATCCGCCATCTTCGCACCCCGGTGCGGCGTGCAAATAAAGACGATCCGCTTCACGTCCGGGTTGGACTCGAACAATCCCAGCTTCTGGACCATCTCGATCTCAAGTAGCTTGTCCGCCTCGGTCCCGAGCACGGCCCGCCAGTCCTCGCGCGTGATCGTCTGGGCCTGCATCCGTGAGAGTAGCCCGCCCATGCTGTGACTCACCAGCACATAACCGTCCGGCAGAGGATATTCCTTCTCAAAGGCCGCGAGCGCCTTCCGGAACCGGCCGGCCGAATACGCGAACGGATTGCCGCTCGGATAGCTAAACACGAGCGCCTGGTAACGTTTCCGCAATTCCGGGTCGGAGTTCACCTCGTTGATCGGGTCTCGCCACATGTAGGGGCTCGATACCAACCCGTGCACGTAGATCACCGGGATCCGCTTCGGGTCGTACGGCTCAAGGAAATACAGTCCCTCGCGGTCCGCGAACTTCTGCGGATTCAACGCCTCCACCAATCCGAAGACGTTTGCGTTCACATTCGGGTAGTAGCACATCGGTGCGGAAAAATCCGCCGCGAGCCCATACCGCGTTCCGCCGATTCCGACTGCCGCCGCATCCGTCGGATTCCGCAGCGCCAGCGTGGCGGTATCCCCCTCGAAGGTGACCGTCGCCGTGACCGGACCGGCCACTCCAACCCTCGGCGCGAACTCCTCGCGTGGCTCCTTCTTGCGCACACCCACCAGCACGCCACCGACACCCGGGCGTTTCACCGGGTTCTTCACGAGGTTCCCGTTGACTGCGCTCGTCGGCAGAAGTTCGGTAAAGTAGTCCAGTGCCCAGACGCCCTGCGCCGCCGACGCGAACCGTAGCTGGTAGGCACCCGCTTTCATCTTGCGATCCCACCACCGCCCATCGTCCGCCGAGCGCAGAAGCAGCGCCAGCTCGGCACACGCATCGTTGTAGACCGTCAGCGCACGGACTGCAATCTCGCCGCCCTTGCCCAGCAGTGCCGACGACTCTCTCGCGGCTTTCAGATAGTTGGCGACCCGCTCTTCGGTGGTGTCGCGTTTCGCCCGCGCCTCGTGGAGACTCCGCGCAGCGAGTTGGGTCGGGTCGGTCGACGCGACGCGCGGCGTCGCACAACCAACCAGAAATACAACGCAGGCAGACGCGAGGAGTGAAAGGAATGGAGCGTATTTCATGGTCTTGAAGAGATGCGGATGTGGTTGATTATCGGGTTCTGACATAGTGGGAAAGCCTCAATCCATCCCTGTCGAGGCGGGGGGATCCTTCGCAATGTGAAGCGCGACGAGCGGGGCGATCATCACCGCCACGTAGAGTGGCCCGACGACCGCCTCGAGGAGCGAGAGCATCCGCGCCACGTCGGCGACCGGCTTGATATCGCCGTAGCCGACCGTGCTGAGCGTCACGAAACTGAAGTAGAATGCGTCGAACCCGCCCATGGCAACGTCCCCGGAATCGAATGCGAACGAGCCGGGCATCAGTTCGTCCACGAGCATGTAGCAGAAGGCCCAGAAGAGCCGATCATAACCAGGGTCACACCCTCGGTCGCGCCCTTGCTCTGGCTTCGCAGCTCGACTGGGGCGGGCGCCACTATTTGTCACACACTCCGAAATTCCCCCAGCCGACGTTGTTCACCAGAATGAACACGATGTTGGGTTTCTGCTCCGGCGGCAGGGCACAGTCCAATACTGTGCCAAGCTCTGCGTTTTGGCTCATTTTCGTTCCTCTTTCGTGTTGTTTTGGATTCATTGACTATTTGATAGTCGTGTTATTGCGAGGCTTTCGACGCCTTACGTCAGAACGGGATTGAGACCGTTGTGAACACTGCGACGCCCTCGACACGATCCTTCGCCTCGAACTCCCAGTAGGCGCGTAGGTTAAGATAGGCAGGCTGATTATTCATGGTGAACGAATAGCCTATTTCCGGACCAATTGCAGCGATGCTGGACTTGAGGCCGTCGTCGGACGGTCGCGGACCCGAATCGCCTGACAGCTGACCATAGAGATAGCCCGCAATCCCGATTTGCCATTGTTCGTTCAGAAACTGTGACGCGGCCCAGTCCAAATGTACGTCGATCCCATTTTGATAGTCCGTATCTTCGTTCTCGAAGTTGTAAGTGAGACCCAGAACGGCCGAAAACTCGTGCCCCTTCTTTTCATCGAAATACGTGTATCCCCCGCCTGCATCGATCGCGCCGTGTCCGATGCCTAAGTTTGCCAGCCGGTTCGGGTCGTAATCGCCGATCGGAATGTCACCGGTGACATAGGTCATCCAATTGTTGCTGCCATTTGCCCAAGCCAGGCTCGCAATCGGGTACAAATCGGTAATACCGGTCACCGAATCGCTGCGGTGCCGTCCGTTCGGGAAACCTGATACGGAGACGCTGGCGTCCGCGCCGTTGTAGCCCCATCCGAACCCCAGTCCCAACGCGAGTTGACCACCCAAAATTTTGGTTTTGGGCGCGTAAGTGGGTTGGACTAAGAACAACGGCAATGTCGTATCCAGTCCGGCTGTCACCTGGTTGCCGCGCCGAAGCTCCTTGTCGGCAGAGACGCCACCGGCGTAGTAGTAGCCTTGCATCGGCATCGACCATCCGGGAGAGACCGGGACAGCGGCGAAGCTCGCATATTGACCGGAGAACCAGAATGGCACACCGCCCTCATCGGCAATTGCAGAGGACGTGAGGACGACGAAAGCCAATACAACTGAAGGAACGAAAATGGAGGGTCGCTTGCGATCGAAATTTATTTGGAACATCTTTTCGGCTCAGTGATTACTCTTTATTTCACCACCTCCGCTTTGGGTGCCTTCCAGCTGCCGTCCATCGCGGCCTCTTTTGGCCAATACAAGCGCATATAGACCGCGAACGGTCCCTTCGGCGCGGGCAGCCAGTTGGATTCCAGTTCCTTGCCGGGAGTCTCGTTCTGGATGTAGAGCTGGCAGCGGAGGTCGCCCGCCTCTATGCTCAACCTGGTTGTTACAGCGGTTTGCGTTCTATGGTTTCTATAACCTGCGCCAGTATCGGCACCAGTCTCTCCATGGTTGGTTTCAGTCTCATTGCCATCATCGATAGCCACTCCCTTCAAACGCCTCAAGAGGGGTTTACAAACACGCCCTAGTGCCGAATCAACGCAGCATCAGCGTCTGCCTAAAAGTGCTGCCAGACAGTCTGTAGAATCACGAACAGGAACGCCGTCGAACAGCCAAACATCAACACCCCGGTTATCGCGATGAGCGTGCCGAGATGTCTCCAGGGATACTTCAGCAGAACGTCGCCGTAGCCCAGCGTTGTGATTGATGCAGCAGTGAAGTAGACACCGTCGGTGATACTGGGCAGAAGCCGTGTCCGGCACAAGAAGAGGCCCCATGCCGCGGCCTCCGCAACGTGCGCCAACATGAGGGTGAGGAAGCTGCCGAGCAGAAGGATCTTGCCGGTATGTTTTGGTCCCAGATGCTCCACCATCCAGGTCTTGAAACGGAGCAGCTCGCCGATCACATCGAAAATCACGATCACATGAAAATAGAACAGCACCAGCGCCAGCAGCACTGAAAAACC
The DNA here is from genome assembly GCA_963805815.1 of uncultured Verrucomicrobiae bacterium. Taxonomy (GTDB): domain Bacteria; phylum Verrucomicrobiota; class Verrucomicrobiia; order Chthoniobacterales; family Chthoniobacteraceae; genus CAWDWA01. Next base: position 505,019 of record CAWDWA010000023.1, on the reverse strand, counting down.
ATAGACCCCGACGATCCTTCGAGGGGCAGGAGGACGATGTGTGTCACTCTTTGTTCCGTCCGAGGAGTCTGGGCGCACGCGTTGGTTTTCGCGCAGTGTTTCAAATGGTTTGTGGTTCATTTGTCTCTCCTCCTTCAGGGCGATCAGTTGTTACATTGTCTTCGCTACGCCGATGGTGCGAGCCTTCATGGAGTCGTAGATCGGCGAATTGCCCATCAAGGTGGGAACGGCCATCGCAGCGAAAGAAGCCCAGAGCATCGGTAACGCCTGATTGAAAGCAGCGGTCATCTCAAAGATCAGGATCATTCCGGTCACTGGCGCTCGCACCGTTGCGGTCAAAAAGGCTGCCATTCCTGCGATGGCAAAGGTAATCGGGGTAGCGCCGGAATCAGCGACGAACTGTGGGCACAGCAGACCGAATCCCAGGCCAAGGCAGGCCCCCAGCGCAAGGATGGGCGCGAACAGGCCACCTGGCGTACCAGCGGCATAGGACAGCGGGCCGAGAAGGAACCGAATGGCGAAAATGAGGGGCAATGCTGTCAGCCCGATGCCACCGACGAGAACCTGTTGGCTCATGATATCGCCGCCGCCGACCATGTGCGGGGCAAACCATGCCAGCGCACCCACCAGCGCACCGATAAGGAGGGCTCGCACCTCCGGTCGCCAACGGGTCAAGCCGTCAAGCAGCGCACAGGTCTTGATAATCAATCGGTTGTAGGCAACCCCGGCCAGTCCAGCCAGGACACCCAGGTGCCGTAATCGGCCTTGTCATCGGGTGCTTTCGGGTGGCACTGGACCACATGAACACGGCGGTGTCCTTGTAGGTGAAAACCTTGGCATCGTTGAAGATCGAGTTGAACGGTGCTTTGAATTGCCCCGAATTCTTGTCAATGGCGAACTTGTTCATCACCGCGTAGTTCATCACGATCGGCAGACCGTAGATGAAGCCTTCCTCGGCGAACGCTTTGGTCTCCTCAATGGAGGGAGCCTTGATGCCTTCGGCCTTGTCGGCGTTTTCTCCTGCGGTTACGGCGTCGCCTTCTCTGCCGGAGGCGGTGATCGTCAGCGCAATAGTCGCGAATGTTGTGGTTGCTAGGTTGCGCAGTTTCATTGGTTTCCTCGTGTGTTCCGAAGTTGATCGAACGGTTGAACCGATCGTGCTGTTACTTCACCGTTTCAAGTTTGGGATCCTTCCAAGAGGCATCTTGCGCGGCATTCTTTGTCGAGTAGAGGTGCATATCCATCGCGAAAGGCCCCTTACCTGTAGTCAACAATGCAGGCGTATCAACCCTCTGGCGCTTCGCTTGCGGACTTGAGAACGCCGACATCCAGCATGCCATCGGTGAAGAACGTGTCGCCGCCGGCGTTGTGGCCGTCGCGGGTGGGGCCCATGCCGGGCATTTGGAACTCACGGGAAAGCTGGCCGGCTTTTTGGAGATCGGCCATGAGCAGATCGCGCTGGGCGTCCATGTCTGGTCCCACGTGGTGAGTGATCTGGCCGGTGCGGTGGCTGACGCCGGAGCCGATATCGAGGCTGACGGCACCGATCCAGCAAGGGTTTCCTTGCTTGTCGGTCTCCTTGCAACGCCACCAGCGGACGTGATGGCGGCGGTCGGCGCTTTTGCCGATTTCCTGTTCGAAGGCGAGATCTTGTTTGCGTCCGAAGACGAAGAGGTCGCTGACGGGTGCCACGGGGTCGGGTCGGTCGAAAACGACGCTCTCGGCGATTTTGATACTGCTATCGAAAGTGATTGGGTCGGCGGGTTTCCAGTCGGCGGCGAGCATGGCATGGATGACGGCGGATTCATCGCCGATGAGGGCGACGTTGAGCGGTCCGCCGGGGATGCCCTGGCGGTTTTCGGTGACTTTGGGCACACTCGCTAGCGCGGGATGCCGGTCACGTTTGATCTTCTCCACGGTTCGCCAGGCGCCGGGCAGGACTATGTAGGATACCACGAAGTAGCCCGCGAGAAGCATGGCCACGGCGCTTAGCAGGGCTTTGATCCGGCTGGATTTCATTGCGGAACATTTTCGCCGGGAATTTGCCGTTTTCAAGGTAGGCGTCGATTCGGCGAGAGACCTCGGGGTTGGAGGAGGATCAGAATGGGGTGTCTGGCAAGTGTATTAACTTTCCTCTTTCTCCTTCGCTGTGGAGGACCCGGTGGGTGGATAATCTGGGATGTCGCGGTGGCTTTCGCGAAACTCGAGATCGAAGTCCGGGAATGGCAGTTTCTTGGCATCACGCCACTGCTTCACCTCCGCCTCCGCCGAGGCCGACCTGGCCGGGTCGAGCCCGCCATCGCGCGCCCAATAGAGCGTCTGCGAAGGACGCAAAACCGGTTCCGGCATCGGCCACCACATCAATAATTCGCAAATTAATATCCTCTTCCGGTTCGAGCTGGATGTCTCCGACTCGGGTCCTCTGGTAGGCTGCCTCAAGGGTCAGGTTTTGACGTCGAATGATGACATCGACGCCCCGAGCACCTCGGAATCGGACTGGAATCCCTCGCTATGACGAGGGTGTTGCTGGACACGCACGCCGTGCTCTGGGTGGCCGAGGATGATCCGCGGCTTGGATCCGCCGATCGCCATGCTTGTCCACAAGGGGCGCGTTCGCATCGGTGTCCCGCTCCAGCTCTACCTGCGCGAACTCCAGGCGCGTTTTCGTCCGTTGCCCCTCGCCGGCGAAATTGCCGCGATTTGCTATTCCCTTCCCCTCCCTCAGGCCGACTCCTTCGACCGCGTGATTGTCGCCACCGCGAGAACGCTGGGCCTGCCGCTCCTGACACGCGACCGGAACATCGCGGCAAGCGGATTGGCCAAGGTGATCTGGTAAGTCTGCAGGGGGATATACGCGTCGATGGAGGTCATGCCGGTCACGGTTTTCGAGCCTGGTCCTCGAAGGAAAGGTCACGCAGTTGCTCAGCGGTAAGGCTCTTCCACCCTACGCGCCGGGAAGTGGGGGGGTTCCACGCTCCGGGTCTGGACGGAACCTCGTCGGTATAGGTCTCAAGAAGGAGTTCGGCTCCGCGGCGGAATGTTTCGGCAAGCGACCACTCGCGTTGCCTTGCGAAGTCTTTGATTTCTGCAAACAGCTTTTCAGGAGCCTGAATCTGCGTCTTTATCATGATGGAATATCTTCCGCTCCATCATTTCGATGTCAAAAGAGGGGGAACCAAGGGCGGACGAATCTTCTCCCCAATCCGCCCATCCTTCGGCTCCGCTTCACGGTGCCGTCTCACTGTCGAACCCTCCACCGAGCGCCATGTGCAGCTCGATGCGGTTGGCAAGTTGCGCGGCCCGGAGCTTGATGACCTCCGCCTCGCTGGCGAGCTGCGCTTCCTGCAACTGGAGCACGGAAAGGAGCGTGATCTTTCCGGCCTTGAACTGGATGTTGGCGATTCGCACGGCGTCGGTGAGGTCGGCCATCGCCTGTCTGTCGTAGCGGAGGCGGCGGGCGAGGACGTTCTCGTTCATCAGCGCGTTCTCCACCTCCCGGAACGCGACGAGTGCCGCGCTCCCGTACCCGGCAATTGCCTCCTCCTGCCGTGCGTTGGCGATCTTGATCTCCGCGGTCAACGCCCCACCCGTGTAGATCGGCACTGTTATTCCCACGGTGGAATGGAGCATCCACGGATTGAGTCTTAAGAGGTCCAGCAGACCATCGCTCAACTTTCCGGCGTCGAGATTCAGCGAAAAGGTCGGCAAGAGCGCGAGTCTCGCCGACTCGCTTTTCCGAAAGGCCGCAAGCACCTGCATTTCGGCCGCCACGAGATCCGGTCGGCGGTCGAGCAGCGACGAGGGCAGTCCGGCCCGCACCGGCGGCGGCACCGGCACGAAGTTCCTTCCCGCCTGCAGTTCCGCGGCGGGGTATCGTCCGACGAGTGTTTCAAGGGCGCGACGGGATTCGGCGGCGAGTCCTTCGGCACGGACGAGAGCGCCCCGGGCCGCATTCAGGTTTGCTTTCGCTTCGGCAAGGTCGAGGTCGGCCACTTTGCCCGCCTTGCGACGGACCTCCACGAGATTGAGAAGTTTCTCGTGAATCTCGACGGTCCGCTCGGCCAGATCCTGAAGCTGGAGCGTCTCGGTCGTGCGGTACCAACTCTTTGCCGTCGTCGCGGCCAGCGACAGTCGCGCATAGGCGTAGTCGAGGTTGGTTGCCTCGTATTTCGCATTCGCCGCCGACCGTCGTGCTCGCACCCGACCCCACACGTCCGGCTCCCAGGCGACTCCCGCCAGTCCCTTCCGGCTGTCGAACCATTCGGCGCGGTCCTCGTCCTTGATCGCACTCGCGCCCAGTTCGAGCCCGACCTGCGGCAGCATCTGCGCGCCAACCACAACCACCGACTCCTTCGCGACCTGCACGGCGGCGGCGGCCTTGCGCAGATCCGGATTGTTCGCGAGCGCTTCGGCGACGACGGCGTCGAGCCCGGGATCGCGGAACGACTTCAGCCAATCGTCGCTCACTTCCCCCGGATTTCCGCCGGTAACCCACTTCGAGGGAACGGCCGCGTTCTTCGGAAGGGCATCGCCCACGATCTTGGAGCGCGGCGGGAGTTTCGTCAGCGCGCAACCGGTGAGAGCGAGTGCGAGCAGCGTCACCGGGATCGCGGTCCTGAGGCACGGAGCCATTGCGTCCGTCTTCATCAGAACGGCATCGGGTAGAGCCAGTTCATCCATGAATTGGCGCGGATGCTGATCCGGCGAAGCGCGGCCCATGCGCCCTTCATTCCCTGTGTGTAGATGGCGGCACCTCCTTCCGCTCCGATGGGGAACTTCGATTGATCCGGATCGTCGAAGACGATCTTCACGGTGTACTGGCCCTGCGGTTTGTCGGGCGGCGCCGGCTGGAACACCGGAAGATTTCCGCTGGGCAGCAACTGCCCCTCGCCACTTCCCGTCCAGACCGCCTCGACGCGACCCTTGAAAATCTGGCCGGGATACAGATTCAACGAAATTTCCACCGGCTGCCCCTCCTTCATGTACTTGAGGTTCTCCATGAAATACTTCGCGAGCATATAGCGGTCGTCGTCGCAGATGAACGACGCGATCGCGCCAAACCGGACTATACCCGCGACCATGCCCTCGCGCACCTGCAGATTGATGATTCGTCCATCCTCCGGCGCGACCATCGTGGTGTTTTCGAGATAGTATCGGGCGAGATCCAACTGCGCCTCCACCTCCGCCACCGTGGTGTTCACTCCGTCGATCTCAGACTCATACTTCAACTCCGCGCGGACCAGCTGGGCCTCCGCCTCTTTCACGGATGCTTCGGCCACCTTCAGCTGCGCGGACCATTGTTGCGCATCCTCTTCGGTGCCCGCGCCCTGCGACGCCAGATTCTCGAAGAGCTCCGCCTGGAATTCGGTATACACGAGCTCGCTCCTGGCCTTGGCGAGACTTTCCTCGGCCACATCCACGTCGGCCTTGAGAATCAGCACGTTCTGCTTCGCCGCCGCGAGCTGTGCCTCGAGATTGCGCACACTGGATTCATACGGGCGGCGGTCGAACTGGAAGAGCGGCGTGCCCTTCTTCACAGGAACATCGGGCTCGACCAGCACGGCGGTGACGAGTGTCGGCTCAGTAAGACGTGGAACCAACTGGACAGTGTTCTGAATCACAACCGCGTCGGCCGAGTGGGGCGTCATGAACCGCAGCCCGATCATGAAGATCAGAAGGACATGGACGATGAAGAAGGCCGAAAAGATTGCCCAGGGAATGCTCCACTCGAGCCAGCGGAACTTGAAGAATACTAGCCACGCGATCAGCGAGTAGCCGAAGAGGAGAGCGAGCCCGAGAATCATAGCGGAGACGGGCTAGCTCTTCGAATCGGCGTCTGGCTCCGACTTCGGTTTTTCGTCGGACTTGGAGGCCTTGGCGGACTTGTCGGCAGCCACCGGCTTGCCGGAGAGCCGCGCGATATTCTGATCGATTTCCTCGGCCTCCGCTTTGGGGAATCGCCGGATATCGATGATGTTGGTGGGCTTGAACGCCCAGATGAACGCCTGGATCCACGGCACGACCGCGAGGAAACCGGCGTAGCCCATGACCTTGACGGCCTCGGCGTCCGGGTGTTTGCGGGCGATGGCAATGCGTCCCGGCAGTCCCATCAGCCAGACGATGAAGACCAGCACGCCAATTCCCGCCAATGCCAGCGTGGCGAATGTGATGTAATCCCAGCCATCGACCTCGAATCCAACCAAGCTGTCTGCCAGGAAAATGCGTGGAAGCTCAAGTGCAGTATTCATTTCGTGTCCAGTGCCCGCCACTGCGGGCTGAGCTTTGGTTGCGACTGCGGATAAAGCCCGATGCGTCGAGATATGTCAATCCCGGCGCGGAGAAAGGCAACTTCATCCGCCACCCGCCGTTCCCTCCATGAACGCGCGATACCCGGTGAGGGCGAACTGCACGCCCATCGACAGGACAATGAGACCCATGAACCGCGTCGTCGTGTCCTGCAGAAATCCTCCGCCGCTCCGCTTCCCTCCGAAGCGCGCTACGAGCACCATCGCCAGCCAGGCGACTCCGGTCGCGACGGCGATGGCGACCAGCGACGTCACCGGCAGCGCCAACCGAGTGTGCGCCGCCGAAAGGGTGATGACCCCGGTGATGGTTCCCGGACTCGCCGCAAAGAGAATCAGCGGCGTAAGCGACTTCGCCGACTTCGAGTCAGCGGGAGCGGACTTGGAAGCTAGCATCGAGAAACCCATCCAGGCGAGCACTCCGCCGCCAGCGACCATGAAGGCATCCAGCGAAACGCCGAACAGATGGAGCAGCCGGATTCCCGCGAGCGCCGCGACGGCCAGGATCACAAGGATGGCGACACACGCCTTCGTCGCGTCCTGCAGTTTTCCGGCAAATGCCTCGCCGCCCGTTGCCTGCGCGAACATCGCCGCGCAGATCGCCGGATTTACCAGCGACAGCACCGTGACGATGGCTTGAAGCTGTTCGTTCATTCGCGCGCTCCGTCCGTAGCCTTGCGGGTCAGCCGCAGCTTCCGGCCCGTGATGCCGCGATAGGCGATCTCGATCCCGAACGACGCCGCGATCATCCCCGCGAGAATCAACAGGTGGTTCCGGGTCGCCGGATTCTCCTCCACCTGCACGCAGAGCACGATGAGCGCGACGCCCGTGCTCGCCGCCGCCAGCCCGGATAGCCATGCACGGCTGCCAGTCTCCCGTGCGAGACGGAGGTTGGCGAAATTCACCGCCATGAATAGCAGCAGAAATCCTGCGCTGCCCATGGTCGCAATCGCCTCCAGCGGAACGAAGTTCGCAACGACAAGGGCGAGCGCCGCAGTGATCACCGTGCCTTCGAAGTGCTGACCGCGAATCGAGCGCTCCAGTTCCCCTGGCAGCTCCCCGGTCTTCGCGATGATGTAGGCAAGGCGCCCGGTGCTGTAGAACGTCGCGTTGATTGCCGAGCTTGTAGCCATCAGCGCCGCGACGGCAATCGCGATGAATCCGGTTTTCCCCATGAACTGATGGGCCGCCAGCGACAGCGCACGGTCGCTGCCTTTGGCCACTTCGGGAAAGCTCAGGTGCCCCACGACGACGATCGCGATGAGCACATAGATCGCGATGACGGCCAGTACCCCGCCGATATAGGCGATCGGCAGCGACCGCTTCGGATCGGCGACATCCCCGGACGCATTCGCGATCAGTTCGAACCCTTCGTAGTTCAGGAAAATCAGCATCGCCCCGGCGACGAGGCCCATCGGCGTCACGTAGTTCGCGGGCCCGAGCCGGGTCCAGTCCATCGGGGTGACGAGTCCGGCCACGACGAAACCGGCCAGCAACAGCATCTTCACCACGTTGAAAAGATTCTCCGAGCGCACGACAAGGTTTGAGCCCAAAGCGCCTACGACCACCAATCCGACGATCACCCCGCAAATCAACGCATGGGTCCAGAAGGGACGTGATTCCTCGGGAAAGAATCCCGCGCCGTAGCTGCCGAACGCATAGGCATACACCGCGACCAGCACCACATAGCTGAGCAGCAGGAGAATGTTCGCCGCCCCCGTCGCAATGCCGCCTCCGAACGCCTGATTCAGAAACTGCACCGTACCGCCCTCGCCGGGGTACCGCAGCGTCAGCTTGAGATAGGAATAGCTGGTGAGCAGCGCCACGATCCCGGCGATCAGAAACGCGACCGGCGCGCCTCCCTTCGTGATCTGCACCGTGAGACCCGTGACGGCGAAGATCCCACCGCCTACCATTCCGCCGATGCCGATCGACAGCGTGGAGAGGGTGCCTAGCTTGGACTCATTTTCGGAACTCATCAGCGGGCGGAACGGTATCGGATTCCTTGAAGTAAGAAAATGGAAAGAACGGAGAATCTCTTCGGATCTCCGTTGCCGCTCGTTCACGAAAGGACCCCGGTTCTCCTACTTCCTGTTCTGACCGACGTCCCCGCTAGAAATTCACACCCACCCCGATGTAGGCGCCCTTCTGCGCGATGTCGTAGAGGAAGCCGTCGCTTGAATAGTCGGTGTAGAGATAGCGCTAGCCGACCTCGGCGAAGATGCTTCTGGTGATGTTATTAAAGTGAAGGACCGACCTTTTGCACCCGCTCGGATACCTCACCCCGATCCACTTCGCGTCTCGGATCAACTCAGCCAACTAATACAAAAAACGGTCCCGAAATTGGTTGCAACTCATTTTCCCGCGAGGCATGGACAAAGATGAATCGCAACGGCGATTTGAGCCCGGTGTTGTTTTGGGCGCACCCGTCCAAGGAAGGGCACATCAAGAGAACAGAAAACACTGCAATCCAAATGAAGAAAATACTCACTACAATCGCAATCGCGGCTTCCGCCGCACTCGTCACCGGCTCTTACGTCCACGCAGAAGAAGAGCTGACCCCTGAGGGCCGGGCGGGCTGGTTCTATAAGGCCGATACGGACAAGAGCGGCGACATCACCCTGGTGGAGTTCACGGTCATCATGAAGGAGAAGGGTACGGAGGCGGGCGAGATCCCCGAGGCCTTTTCAAAGATGGATGCCGACTCCGACGGCGTGCTCTCCGAGGAGGAGTGCATGAAGAAGAACGTGGCGGAAGAGGCCACCGAAGAGAACCACTAGGCGTCGACGCCTGGTTTTAAGTCGTCCCGTCGAGGGCGGCCAATATTCGAAGCGGACACCGGATTACTCCAGTGTCCGCTTTCCATTGCTGGCGAAGTGAAGGGATCGATCCTTCACATTGTCATGCGAAAGCGTCAAGTGAAGCGCGGAGGCAACGCACTTTGGTGAACGGATGCGACAAAGTGAAGGGTTGGCCTTTTGCTGGCATAATGCTTGCTTGCGGCGGTCAGAATTGAGCAAAATCCGTTGCGCAGCGGGCAGTCAAGGAACTACGATTCTCGGTGAAATCGAGGCCGTCTGTGTCTTAGGCGGAATCGCAAAAACAAAAACCAAGGAAAGAAACTCTAACATGAAAAAAACGACAATACTGTCAGGAATAATCCTCATGGCCGCTTCCAGCTTCGCGCTCGCGGGCACACCCATGATGGAGGACTCAACGAAAATGATCATCCCGCCGGAGCCACCGCCAGTCTATTATGGCACAGGCTTCTACATGGGCCTTCAGGCTGGCGCGAACTTCTACCAGGACTTCGGGGCCACCAAGCGCTTCACGATCGACAACGACGATATCGCAGTCGGATTTAAGCAGAAGATCGGGTTCGTCGGCGGTGGAAAAATCGGCTATGTCTTTGGTACCGGCAGAGTCCGTCCCGCCATCGAATTCGACGGTTTCTACAATGGAGTGAAAGCAGCCGTTGAGGCCAAAGTGAACGGCAAGAACGTTGGCAGTGCGAATAGCAATCTGAATAGCGGCGCTTTCCTGGGGAACTTCATCCTGCGCTTCGCATTCGACCGTTTCCAGCCGTATTTCGGTGCCGGAGCAGGTGGCTGGGTCGCCGAGGCAAACAACATCAAAGTCAACTTCAATGGGCAGAGCCGTGATCTCGGAAGCGCCGGCAGCAATTCCGGTTTCGCCTGGCAGGTTATCGCGGGTTCCGATTACTACTGGACACCGAAGTTCAGCACCTTCCTGGAGTACAAGTTCCTGAATTATCAGGACGCCGGTGCCTTCAGCCGGAACATTCCACAGCAGATTGGTGTGCTCGGTGTTCGCTGGCACTTCTAAGGACTGAAGATCAGTTAAATGAAAACAGAACCCCGGGAAGTAGTTCCCGGGGTTCTTGCTTGTAAAGGGATGACGACTTCGGGGGGGCGGAATCTCAGTCGGGTAGAGCGAATCTTGAAAGAATTGTTCGATTGGCTGAAGAACCGACCCTTTCGTCGCCACACTCAAACTGAAAACCGACCCGAATTATCCTCTTTGTCCGCGTTTTCCCACTCTGCGCGGGAGAAATGAGACAGGCCCTGGTTTTTGGTTGAAATACATGCTCGGAAAGGCATGCTCCCCGCCTTCAGTTCGACACGCCCTAAATCCAATTCACGATTCGATGATTAAGATACTCTCCACACTCACCGCACTTTGTCTTGTCTATGCCGCAGCGCTTGGTCTGCCAGCGGACTGGGAGGCGAATTACCGATGGCATCCCGAGAAATCCACGTCGGGTCCGGTGCTGGTGGTGGTGGATTTGGATGACCAGGAAGCACTGGTCTATCGCAACGGCATCGAGATCGGCATGACACCGGTCAGCACGGGCAAGCCGGGACATGAGACGCCAACCGGTGTCTTCCAGATTCTCAACAAGGATGCCCACCACCATTCCTCGACCTACAACAACGCGTCGATGCCCTTCTCCGAGCGACTGACCTGGGGGGGAGTGGCGTTGCACGCTGGCGGACTCCCCGGATACCCGTCCTCGCACGGTTGTATCCATCTGCCCTATTCCTTCTCGAAGAAACTCTTTCAGGTCACGCACTGTGGCACGACTGTCGTTGTCACCAGGGAAGGCAAGGCACCTGATGTCAACGAACATCCGATCGATGCGGTGCTGGCCTTGGAGGCCGAGGCGCTGAATCTTCCTGCTGAGGCGGTGGTATGGGAACCCCACAAGGCCAAGGACGGTCCGCTCACGGTCTTTTTCAGCGGGAAGGATGACAAGGTGGAGGTGTTTCGCGACGGGGTTTTGATCGGCAGCGCGCCGATGTCAATCAAGGACCCGTCCACCAACCTGCCGTCGAGTGTGATGATCCTGCTGGAGGATGAGACCGGCAAGAAGCATGGATTTTCCAACCATCGAATCAAACGCCGCTGGGCGGTTCTCGGCGTTTCCAAAGCCGGCGAAATCAGCAGCGAGAGCCCGGTTCGGTGGTTGCGCTCGCAGGTCCGGTTGCCCGACCAGTTTGCGAAGAATGTGGTGCGACTGCTCGGCCCGGGCAGTCTGCTGGTGACAACGCCGGAACCCGTGACCGCCGACTCCCGCTCGGCAAACGGCTTTCAGATCATGAAGCCTGCAATAGCTCCGCAGGCCTTTGACTAAAATCGACCGTTCTTCAGCGGCACGGGTGGAAAGGCGTGGGAAACCGGGTCAGGCACGAAAGGCGCCCCTGTTGTTGATATGCCACGGCGTCCCGTGAGGGTGAATGGCCCCGCCGCCCTCCTGCGCGTGCGGACACGGCAGGAGGGACAGCGCCAAGCCGATCGCCACCAGACTTACGCTCTTGAAGCCAGAGTGGACCGATGTCGTCTTGGATGGAGGCATCGCCCTTGGCCGTTAAGCCTTCGCCGCGTTTAGCGCGGATTGCAGCTTGGCCTCGTCGTCGTGGGAAAGGGAAGTCTTGAGGATCGTGCCGCCGGTGCCCTTGAGTTCTTCGAGCACCTTGTCCGGGGTGGACTTGCGCACGAGGACGAAGAGGACCGAGCTGCCCTGCTCGATGTGGGCCGCCAACTCCTTCATGAACTTGTTGTTGATGCCGACATCGGTCAGCGCTCCGGAGACCGCTCCGGCGGACGCGCCGACCGCCATGCCGAGCAACGGGTTGAGGAAGATGAGGCCGATTAACGATCCCCAGAACCCGCCACTGAGGGCTCCCATGGCGGTGAGGTTGGCCGCTTGGTGCAGCCGCACTTTGCCTTTGGCGTCCTTCACCGCGACGACGGCGTCCTCCATGTCGATGAGGTAGTCCTTTTGCATTTGGACCAACTTCTGACGGATTTCTTCGGCTTTGGCCGCTTCGGGGTAACTGACGACTACGAGTGTGCTCATTCTGTTGTTTACTTGTTTGTTGTTTTGCTGTTGCAGCTTGCCCTGAACGGGAGGTTCAGGCGTCTATTCGTGCTTCCGACCGATGCTCTCGATGCCTTCCGCAATGTCTTTCGACCACTGACTCACCTGGTCCGCCCCGGCTTTGGCGCCCTTTTCGGTGCTCTCGCCCGCTTTCTTGAGCGCGTCCACCGACTCCCGCGCGCTATCCGAGAGCTTGGCGCCGGACCACTTGGCTGCGCCCTCCAGACTGGCCCCGGCCTTGCGAAGCGCCTCGCTGGAATCCTTGCCCGCCTTCCGGCTGGCTTCCGCAGTCTCGTGCCAGCTTTTTGCGATCGCGTGGTCCACCTTGGCGAAGGTCTTCTTCAGCTCCGCTTCGGACTTCACCGAGCCATTCTTCACGCCCTCGGCAAGTTGCTCGAGTTCGTCTCCGGCCTGCTTCATCCCGGCCTTGGAAGCATCGGCGACATGTTTCGACTCCTTCCCCACGTAGGTCGCTGCGTCCTGCAGATGTTTGGCAGCGGCGTCGGTGTCCTTCTTGACGAACGACTCGTGCGCGGCCGCCATGGACCGGTCGGGTTCGCTTGTAAAATCGCCGGACGATGTCGCGGCGAAGAGGGTTGGAACGGAAAGCATCGCTGCGGCTACGCCGAGGATGCCAACGATTGATTTATGGTTTGTTTTCATTGGAGTCTTTGTCGAGTTGTTCGCCCGCGATCCAGGCCATTGCCCGAGCCTTCTCGCCGCCCTCGAAATGCTTCACCTCGGCATGCACGAAATGGGTGGCGACGCTGGGCAGAATGGAGAGGAAGCCGCTATCGGAAACGACCGCGACTTTCCGAATGTGGCGCACGTGGTTCTTCACGAATCGGAAGTGCGACACCAGATCGCCGAAGCTCTGCCATCCGGGAAAGTGAGGCGCATCGATCAACAGTCCCGTGAGATCGCCCTCCGCGGCGATGAGCGGGTCCACCGCCTCGGCCAGTTTCCGGAAGTCGTCGCTCTGCAACGGACCTTCCGGTGTGACAATCAGTATGCGTCGGTCGCGGAGCAGGTCGAAGTGAAGCATTGGGCAGTTTTTTCGGGAGGCGCGTTAAACGTTGCGTTGTTTTCGGACTCTGAGCGACGTGTGGAGAGCGGTTGCCATCACTACGCCTGATCGCCGTCGTCGGTCTTTTTGGGCGCCGACGAGTAGAGCCCCACGAGGCGCGCGACCAATACGGTGACGTAGAACATTCCCGTCACGGCTTCAATGATGGTTAGCATCCGCGCTCCGCGCGAAACCGGCGTAATATCGCCGAAACCGACCGTGCTCAGCGTGACGAAGCTGAAGTAGAACGCGTTGAAGCCGTCCATCGTCTGGTTCGGCTGGTTGAAGGCGAAGGCGTCCGCGTTGAATTCCGAGAGGAGGACGTAGCCCGTCATCCAGGCGAGTCCCATCATTAGATAGGCGGAGATGCTAGCGCACAGGACCTCGAAGTTGACGCGGGGAGCGCGGAGCACGAAGGCCAGCAGATGGATGATGACGAAGAGCGAGAAAAGGAGAGCCGTGCCGTAGATGAGGGGAATCGGAATCAGGCCGGGGCGGAAATGGTCGACCCACTGGGCGATGAGCGCGGGTAGGACGAACAGAAATCCCATCACGGTCCTGCGCGGTCCGGCCACAGCCAGCAGGCCGGAAAGCAGGACGAGCGTCATCAGCACGGATTCGAGGACTTTCCCGGACGGGAGTTCCTGGACAAATGGGGTGACGACGAACAGCAGCACGAGGGCGACGAGCAGTTCTACGGTCGAATAGCGGCGGATCCGAATGATGGCGCGGAGGGGAAACGGGTGTTTCACGGGGTATTGGTCGTCTCCTTCATGGAGGGTTGATGTCTTCAATTCCAGAAGAGGTAGAGCGCCAGGGAAGGGACGGCCAACGCGATTGGGAAGATCCAGCGCGAATAGCGATCGATGGCACGGGCGGTTTCGACTCGGTCTTTCAGCGCCAGGGAGGAGGTGACCATCACCTCGACGAGGGATAAAAAGACGAGGATCGATGCCATAAGGATCAGAGCATCGAGTAGCGTCAGATACGGCAGCTTTGGCACCTCGTTCCCGATGGCGAAGCGGTAGGCGATCAGCGTCAGCATGGAAGTCACTGCCACGCTGATCTGAGGACCGGCCAGCGTCGGATCGATCCAAAAGACGGCCCCCGACATGAGCACGATCAGCAGCAGGGGCAGCATGACCTTGAGGAGATAGTGCTGCGGTCGTCGTGCCGCATGGAACTCCATCGTGTATCCGCTGAGCGCGAGCCCGGGGGTGAGTTCGTAGGGCTGCGGCGAGGCATCGACGCCCGTCACCGTCCAATCCTTGATCGTAAGCGGAGTGCCGTGCCCCACAGCGTTCGGGAGCCCACCGGCCACGGCGTCTGCCGCCGGAGAGAACGCGACTTCGTTCGGGGAATAGCCGAGGGCGACGAATCGCACCCGGAAGGTTTCGCGATCGAAGGGAAAGCGACGCAGGTTCAGGGGCTGGTTGAACGCTCCCACGAGCCTCTGGCGGTAGATCACCTCTCCGTCGCCGGTGACATCGACGGTCTCCGGTAACGTGCGGGCGAGGAACCTGTTTCCATTCTCGACGAGCCACTCGGGATGCCACACCTGGTCGAGCGCGTATGTTTTGTTTCCCTGCCCCCCGTGTGCCAGAGCCGGGTCGTGCCAACGCAGAACGACGACAAGGCTGGCGGAAAACGACTGTTCCGCACTGTCGATCTCCGAGATGTCCGCGAACCACCCAGTGACTTCGACCCGCGTCGGCCCGGAATCCGCCGAGGGCCGGGGAGGCGGCGGCGGGAGCGGAACCGGCGCAATCTCGCCGGCCGTCATGGTGCTTGAGCAAACAAGACTACCGACAATCAGAAGGAGGCGACTCAAGATCGGAACGGAAGTGCGGGAATAGAGAACCATCAGCATTACCACGTAAGCCCGAGTATCGCTAGGCATGCGAGTTTTGCGTTCCCAGCTTCGAGCGACCTCCGCAACGTCATCGTCCGGACGCCTGGAGATGGAGGTGCAGGATGCGTTTCACCTCGGCGATCGTCTCCGGGCGATCGTAGATGGTGGTGTGCGTAGCGTCCACGAGCTTCTCGCTGAGCGCCGCGTCCTGATGGGAACTCGTGTAGGGAACGACCGTGTCGCTGGTCTTTTCCAATGGAGTCTTGGGATAGTTGCGCACGCCGATGATCGAATGGTACGGGACGAGGATCGGCACCTCGTTCATTGAGGTCAGGAGCGGTGAACTCGGGGAGAGTCCGATGATGACGTTGGGCGAAAAATCCTTCTCGCTGCCGGTCACGGACAAGGCCGCCTGTTTCGCGACGTTCCCGATTCCCGAGAGGACATCGCCCGGCAGACGGATGAGCGCCGAACCGAGCTTGCCGATCGAATTGACCGCCATCGGCGCACCCCGGTGCGGCACGGCGATGAAGACCACGCGGTCGATATTCGGGTTTGGCTCATAGAGAAGCGCGCGCTTGATCTTCGAATCGTCCGGCAAGGCCAGGATCTTTGGCGCTTCGTCCTTGAAAATCCCCTTCACGAGCACCTCGCCCGGCTCGATCACCTGGAGGTGGGTGATGTCTCCGCCGAGGCTGTGGTTCACGATGACCATGTCCTTGGTTTTTGGATAGACTTCGTAAACCCCTTCGAGTGCCTCGCGCAGCTCCTGCGCGGAATAGGCGATCGGATTGCCCGTGGGGTAGGCGAACACCCAGAACTGGAAGTTGCCACGCAACACGGGATCGGACTCGATCGCCGCCATCGTCGGCAGCCAGATCTGCGGGTCCGACATCAGGCCGTGGATGAAAACGACGGGGATCTTGTCGGGATCGTACGGCTGGACGAGAAACAGGCCTTCCTGGTTCAGGAACTTCAGGGGCCGAAGCGCACCTAGGAGGCCGATGAGACCTGGCTTCGGATAGAAGCCGAATGGGGCCGTCAGGTCGGCAGCCAGCGGACGGTTTGCGCCGGCGATCGTCGCCGTGTCGCGTTCCGCTGGATCGTAGAGGGTGAGGGTCGCGCGGGTCGGACCGCCTGCGCGTGCGGGTTTGGAGAAATTTACGACTGCGGTGACGGGTGCCGAAGCGCCGATTCGCGGGAGGTAAAACTTCCTGGGGTCCGGAGGAAGCTCCACGCCGACCAACGCACCGCCATAGCCCGGGAGCGGTTTCTTCGAGACGAACTCCTTGCGCTTCATGTCCGCCGTCGGAAGCAGCTTCTCGAACGTGGCGGGTGCCCATGTTCCGGACGATCGCGACGTTTCGAACGCTAGAAGGTAGCTTCCCGACGGCGTCGAGAATGTCATCGGCAGGGCGATCCCATCCTTTTGAACCTGCAAAGCCAGTTCGATGCAGGCGGCGTTGTAGATCGACCGCGCCCCGGCAGTGGAGAAATCCGCCGCTGCCTTGTCGGCCGCCGCCAGTGCAAACCCGATGGAATCTGTCGCATCGGTTGCATGCTGCGACTGCGAGAGGAGCGTGCTGGCGGTCTCGGAACGGCTTCCGGACTCCGGCATCGTGGTGCAGGAGGCCAGGATCGCGATGCACGAGGCGAGCGCCAGCGCACGGAATGCAGGACGGTGGAGGTTCTCGAAAATGGAAAGCTCGGTCATTGGGTGCAGGTGCGCGGCGATTGTGCTGGGTTTTCTATCAGTCAGAATCCGAATAACTAGGCAAGCTTTGGAGGAAAGTCCGTGTCGATTCCCGACGCGCGCGGTGGATGGCGTCGCTCCGCGCGCCATGGGTTGTATAGTGCAGGAGGCGGTTCCATCCGGTGCTGTGAATGGTCTGCACCCAGTTAGGCTTCTTGCCGACGGGTACCTCGGGTTCGAAATAGACGTCCACCTAGCATTGCTCATATTGCCTGTCCCATAATTTCCTTAGTCTCAGTGCGAGGGCATGCAATTTCATCAGACGCCGGTCGTTCCTGTCATGAATAAATCCGCGAAACCCGGTGAGTGGGAAGATCCCGCCTGTTCGGGCCCGGTCTCCAAGTCTCAAAAGGGCATCCCGAGTCCCATGTAGAAGTTGCTTCCCTCTTCGCTCACACCGAGGTCGAAGCTAACGACCGTGGAAACGTTCCAGCTCAGGAGGAATCCGACGCCGCCCGAGAATTTCCAGTCATTGAAGGAAGTCGCGCCGATGCTGTCGAAGACGCTGCCGGAATCCACGAACGTCGAAACGCCGAAGCCAAGATTCTGATTCCAAAGCGTGGACTCCGCGAAGAACCACCGGGCGGCGGCGCTCGCAACTGCCACGTTCTCACCGACGAACCGGTTGCCCTGAAAACCCCGCAGACTGTCGAACCCCCCAAGCCATTCGCTGGTGCTCACTTCATTCGGCGCAAGCGACATTGCATAGAACGGGGTATTCGACGTCTGGGCCAGATACCCCACGCGGCACGCAAGCACCAGGCGCGTCTTCTCCGGAAACGGACTGTAGTAGCCCCGGCCCTCAAGTTTGAGCTGTCCATAGTTCTCGATGGACCCCAGCGCCTTGAGCGATGTGCGCCCGATCGCCTGCAGGAACACACCGTTGGAAGGGTTCGGCGCGAAATCCCGAGTGTCGTATGTGACGCCCAGCTTCAGAGAGTTGTCCCAGCCCCCATTGAATCCCTTGATCCTCCCGGCGTCCTGATCGTCGCGCAGATGGGTCGGCTGAATCACCGCCCCATTGATGGTGTCGCCCGTGTAGTCACCGATGTCGTAGTAGGCGAGCTGGATCCCGGCGACGGGCCGGAGAACCCCGCCCAGCATGTCGCGCTGGAGATCGAAGTTCGCGACGAACTGCTGCTGCTGGTAGGTGTCGTAGTAGGTATAGGTCTTGCCGTTCTGCTGCTGGTCGATGGCGGATAGAAACGACTCATAGCTACCATACGTCCTCGTCGATCCCGGGAAGCTCAGCGGGGCGAGCGTCGATTCCCCGACGCCGAAGTAGTTCACGTAGTCGTTCTTCAGGTAGGTCACGCCCGTGTTGATGTGCCACGGGGTTTCGTTGAAGTTCGGCGCGTCGAAGTTGAACCGGATTGTCGACATGCCGCCGGTGGCATAGGCCGCGGCGAGCGACGTCTTCCGGTTGTAGGAATTGTAGCGGAAGAACGGACTGTCCCTCGGTCCATCATCGAACCAGTTCACCGTCGCCCCGACGGTAAGCAGGGTATCCGGGTCGTATCCGATGATCGGGAACCCGAGCCAGTAGTTTCCCTCCTTCTTCTGGTCGAGAAGCGCTGCGGGAATTTGTTTCCGCGCCTGCATGAACTCCGGCACGCCGGACGAGGCCTCCGACTCGGTGGTTATGGTGCCGGCGTCTGCAGCGAAAGCGACGAGGTTTCCTAGAATGGTTAGAGCGGTTGCAATGTGTCGTTTCATGATCAGGCAAGAATAGCTGTGAACAAGGTTTCGGTGGGTTTGCAGGAAATGGGTGACGTACAATCAGGGCGCGTAGGGTTTCCCCTCCAGATACAGCTTCGCGATCCGCTTCATCTCGGTGATCGCCTCGGGATGCACGCAGATGGTTTCGTGGGTGGCATCGACGATCTTTTCGGACAACGCGTAGCTCAGATGCGAACTCCAGTAGGGCACCACGGTGTCACTGGTTTTTTCCAGTGGGGATTTAGGCTCGCCCGCCACTCCGATGATCGAATGGCAGGGGGCCAGCATCTCCTGTTTACACATTGCGACAAGCAATGGGGAATGCGGATCGAGCCCATAGACCACGTTCGGAATTTCGTTCTTCCCGAGCCCGGCCATCGCCATCGCCTCCTCCACGGTCTTTTCGCCGACGTCCTTGACCAACGTGGCCGGAATCTTCACAAGGCTTGCGCCGATTCTGCCGAGGAATCCGCTGGCAAGCGGGGCGCCGAGGTGCGGGGTGGCAATGTAGGTGATCTCCTTGATCCGCGGATTCGACTGAAAGACGAGTGAGCGCTTGAGGAGGGAGTCGTCCGGAAGGGCGAGAACTTTGTCCGCCTTGTCCTTGAAGACCGCCTCGACCAGCGCATCGCCCGGGTCGATCACCTGCAGATGGGTGATCACGCCGCCAAGGCTATGATTGATGATCACCATGTCCTTCATGTCGGGATAGACCTCATACATCTGCGCTAGCGCCCTCCGGAGCTGCAAACCCAGATACGCGATCGGATCCCCGGTGGGATAGGCGAACACCCAGTATTGGTAACGGTCCCTCAACTCCGGGTCGTTCTCGAACTGCGCCATCACCGGCAGCCACATCTGGGGCGAGGACATCAGACCGTGAATGAAGACGAGCGGGATCTTGTCGGGATCATACGGTTGGAGCAGATAGATCCCTTCCGTCTCCTCGTATTTGCCGGGGCGCAGCATGGCGAGAAACCCCTTCGCGCCAGACAGCGGGTAATACCCGAAAGGCGCCGAGAGATCGGAAGCGAGCGGGCGGGTCCGGCCCGCGACCGGCGCGGTTCGGCGTTTGGCGGAATCATAGAGGGTGAAGCGGGTGACGGTCTCTCCGGAAGTGGACCGCTGGAAGTTCAGAACGGCGGTTACGGGCAAGGAAATGCCGGTCTTCGGAAAGAGTTTCGATTGCAGATCCGCGGGAAGTTCCACCCCGACCACGACACCGCCGAATCCCTCCGGGGGCGTCTGTGCGACGAGCGATTGGTTCACCAGGGCCGAAGGGAGCAGGATCTCCGTGATAGCGTCGGGATTCCACGCATCCGTTCGCGCGGGTGCGGCTCGCCTCGATCCGGTAGTTGCCTCTTGGACTTTGCAGGGTTAGCGGAAGTGGAAGACCGGACGATTTCCAGGCAGCCGCAAACCGCGCGCTTGCCTGGTTGTAGGTGAGGCGGTCGGCGTCGCCGCCAGCTTTGCGGTAGGACTGCGAAGCCAGATCCGCAGCGGCCACCAGAATGCCGAGACGTTCCCGGGGAGTTTTGGCGCTATCCGCCTGCTGGAGCAGAAGGGCGGCTGCATCAGCCGTGGCTGATGCAGCCGGAGCTTCTCCCTGTCGTGTGCCCGGCGTCGTGCAGCCGATAGGCAGCACAAGAACCAGGCACAGCGCAATAAGGCCGCCGAGGCGGAGAGAGGTTGGGCGATGGTTAATCATAGGTCCTATGGGACCCATTGGACTCATGGGACCTATCCAGCGAACGGCAATCCGGCGATCAATCGGCCAGCGTGACCTCGAATGTCTGCCCTCCGAGCGAGGAGGCGCATCCGCCCACGTCGAGTGCCGCAAATCCGGCGGGGGCAAAGGTGATGATGCGTCCCATGCGCGTTGGGTTGGTCCGTCCGGTGTGGTTTCTAGTAAACGACGTGGGGACCATAGACGACCGTCGGCCCGTAAACCACATGGGGGGCGACGACCGGGGCGCCGTAATACGCCGCCGCGGGCGCGGCGAAAGCAGCGCGACGCCAGGCTCTCCGGCGGACACCCGCATAGGAGAGCGGCGTGAGCGGCATGCCGATGATGTCGATGAAGAGCGATCCGGACCCTGCGTGCGTCGGCACCTTGCCTTCGAGGATCTTCACATCGTAGGTCAGGTCACTGCCGTCGAGGCGCGGGTTGGTCAGCGTCACGACGAGGCTCGTCACCTGCTTCTCATCCATCACCGATAGCGTCGCATTGGGCGGGTCCTTGAGGAAGCTGTCCTTGCCCTGACCCCACATCGGCACAAACGAACTCGTCGGCATCTGCCCGGCGATGCGCTCCGGACGGTCGGCGAACGCGATGGTCATGGGGCTCACGTTCTGCATCGTCACCGTGCCCTCGCCGAACTTCACGCTCTCCGAGTTCTGGACGAACAGGAAGTCGGTCATCTTCGGAAGCGTGTCGCTCTCTTCGGCGGCCGGCGCCTTGGCTTCGGTGGACTCCGCGAAGGCATAGCCTGCGAAGAGTGCGGTGGATAGGACGGCGGCAAGGCAGCCGCCGAGTTGCAGGATGCTGGATCGTCTCATTGTCTGTATTGTTTTTCTTTGTGTTGTGTTTGTTGTCTGTTGCCAGTGATATGCCAGCGTTTTCTCGCGAGGATGCATGGTTGTCGTGGTCGCCGCTGTGACTAAAACGTTGAATCCTGCCCAGCCGTGCCCGGAAGCTGTACCGAGGGGCGGGATCGCGTAGTTGATCAGCCGCCACTCCTCGGAGAGCGAGACCGGCCACACGACTTGGAATGAATAATTGCCCTCGGTTCCTCCAGAGTCTCCTGAATCCGGACTCACCAACGTCTGCAGGAGCACCTGGCGCAGTTCGCTGAGGGGGTTCTGCTTGAGTTTGGCGAGTTTTTCGAGCGACGGCGTCGCGCTCGAAGTCGCCTCTGCCGAAACCGGTGCCGTGTGCCCCGAATCAGCCGCCAATGACTTCACATGGAAAACGAAGCTGATCGTGAAAACGGAGCAGCAAACCCGGACACACCGACAGACCGATCCCGCGTTAATCTCGAGATGGCAAGGGGGGCTCGTGTTCCGTTTTCTCACAGGTGCATCGTTGATTGAAGGGTCGGTTTCGCTTTTGAATTCGCGGGCCGGTTCGGATCGAAGCGGCCCGCGTGGTTCAAAAGCGAATCGACGGCTATTCCACCAACTCGATCTCGCCCGGACGCCAGGTCTTGTCGAACCAAGGCTCGAGCGGGCTGTACAGGCGCAGGAGGGTGTTCCAGCCCGTGCCAGGAATCGTCTGAACCCAGTTGGGCTCCTTGCCGGCGGGTGCCTTGGGCCCGAAATACACGTCCACCGAACCGTCGTCGTTCACGATCACATCTTTGTTCTGGCTGCCGACACTCGGGAAACGTTGGTCGGTTTGGATCATCGAGCGCGTCTGATTGCTATAGAGGATCACCGACCAGAACTCCTTCACCGGGATGTTGGGCGGCAGGTGCAGCTTGTAGTTCTTTCCGCCGTCAAGCGGGTTGCCCTTGGCATCGCGGGCGGCCCAGGCGTATTGCGATCCCCTGCCCACCATTTTCTCCTCCATGGCTGGAGTCACGCCCGTCGCCAGCCAGTAATAGTAGCTGTAGGCGTCCAGGTTCTGCACGCCGGGCTGCCACTCGAAACGGAAGCCGCCGACGAAAGGGCGCATCCAGGCGCTGTCGGGATAGTAATAGCCATCCTTCTGACGCCAGTGGAATCCGATGGTGCGCGCCGTGGCATCGCCCACCGCGGCGGCCTCGGTGAGGATCTTCTTCATGCGCTCGTCGGGCGCGAAGGGTTTGCCCTTCTGGATGCCGATGGAGGCGTAGTAACCCAGGCGAATCGGATCCAGCGAGGAGGCCGGCTCCTCCTGAACCGCCTCGTTGAGCAATTCCCAGAACTGGAAATTGGCGGGGGGGACGCTGATGTTGAAAGGCTTGCCCGACAGGTCGGCGTATTTCAGCGCGGGAGCCGGTTTGTCCTTGTCGGCGAGCGGATAGATCTTGAGCGTCTTCTTGGTCTGCTCGATGCCCGCCTTCGGGCTCCCGTCCTTCAGGTAAATGCGATACGGCAACCAGAGGTTGTAGGTCGGCGAATGGACGACGAAATAGCCTTCCGGCACCTCGCCCTCGTAGCCCGGAGGCAATAACAGATACTTGCCGCCCTTGCCTTTGTCGGGACCGGTGATCCCCCAGTCGGAGACCCAGAGGAACCAGATGTCGTTCATGGCACCGAGCACCATCGGCGGGAGTTCGACGACGAGGGGGCCGTCCTTCAGATTCACCCAGGTCCATGTATAGACCGTGTTGTCGTTGAAGGTCAGGCCGAGCGTGCGCGAATCGACCAGTTCCTCCCAGATGGGAACCGTCTGGTTGACCGGGCCGAGCGTGTTCGAGGCATTGCGGTCCAGCACCTGGCCCACGGCGGGAATCGCCAACAGATACGCCTGCACCGCGCGCTGGTAGTCGAGGTTGTCCCAGAGTTTTTCCGCCGTGGCCTTGTCCGGAAAGCCGTCCACGAGATTGAGTATTCCCAGGCGACTCTCGATCTTGTCGGGTGCGGCGATGCCGGGCGGCATGGCCGTGGAATATTTGTAATCCGGATTGGCCGGCGGACCGGTCAGTTCCTGGGCGTTGCCATTGAGCGCGGCTGCGAGCACGGCCGCTGCGGTGGCGGTGTATAGCAGTTTTTGTTTCATGGGTTCCTGGTTCCTGGTTCTTCGTGTTTCGCCGCTATTTGGCGAGGCCCTTGAAGTCGTTCGGAGTAGGTGGTTTCTCGTGTTTCCCGGTGGGAAAGAGCAGCGTGAAGTTCAGCCGCAGACCCCACTCGGGACCGCCCTCCGGCGATTCGGCGTAGTAGCGTCCACCGAGCTGGACGCTCACGGGGAGCTTCCCGATTTTTAGGACCTGGGAGACCATTAGGTTGAGCGGGAGGGTGTTCTGATTGTTCTCCCAGTCGAACGTTCCTTCCATGTTGAGCGTGAAGGTCGTGTGCGTCCTGGTTGTGTAGGCGACGAAAGGCTGGAGGAACATCGCATTGATGTCGCCTTGGCCGCGGTCGCTGCCGACGCTCCAGATCTGGTTGACGAGAGCACCAACCGTCCAGCCGCCTTTCTGCACGAGGCCCACGAACGTGGGGCCAAACCCCCACCGCTGCGGTCCTAGCAATTGGTTTGTTGAGGTCGGATAGTAGCCCACCGGACCAACGCCCCAGATGAGCCCGCCGGGACCGGGTGCCTTCGGCGAAAGGAAGAAACTCTGCGTGGTGGCGCCGATCCCGGTCTGGCTGCCGGCGCCCTCGAAGATTCCGTTCTGGTCGATGACCGGGACGATGGTGCGGACGATGACGTTCCAATCCTCGGAAATCGAGATCGGAACGACGGGCTGGATGTTGAGCGTGAACTTCTGGCCGTCGCCGTTGCCGAGCCCGAAGTCCCAGTTCGCCTGGAACGGCACGCTGATGAGCGACGAGATGGGGTTGGCAAGCTGCTTGGCCAACTCGGCGGCCTGGTCGGGTTGATCCTCGGCTGCCGGTGCGGCGGATCCGATGGTAGGCATGAAGCCCAGGGTCACAGCGGTTGTCGCGGCGAGGACTTTGGCGAGTATTGAGTTGAATTTGGTCATGCTGAAAATGGGAGATCGATGGTGAAGTCGCGGGCCGCCCGTTGCCGGGCGGCCCGCGCGTTTCACAACCGAAACACTTGGTGACTACTCGCGACCGGCCTCGACCTTCTTCAACGCTTCCTCGAATTTCTTGATATCCGCTGGCGACAACTGCGGACGGTCGACGGTGATCGTCAGTTTGTCGAGCTTGGCGGTGAGCGGGAACGGCGGCATGTAATCCGCGTCGTTCACGCCGGTGATCGTGTCCGACCCGATGTCGAAGCTCTCGTCCCACTGCAGGATGATGGGGATCGTCTTCTCCATCTTGGTGGTCTGCACTTCCTTGCCATCGACCTTCAGCGTGCCGGTGCCCGAGCGACCGATTCCGCTGAAGTTGTTGTAGGCCATCGTGCCGACACCGAGTCCGTCATACACAAAATCGAACTCGACGGTGTGCTTGCCGGGCGCGAGGGCCTCGGGGCCTTCCCATTTCATGCGTTCGAGGTCGAGCAGGTTCCAGCAGGAATACCGGCTTGCCCTTGAGCAGGTAGAAGCCGAAGCCTGCGAAGCGCCCGCCCGAGGTCACGATCATGCCCTCGGCACCGCCCTCGGGAACGGTGATCTCCGCCTTGATGTTGTAGGACGTATCGAGCAGAAACGGCGCATCGCCCTGCGGCAGACCGGTCATGGGCCGCGTATAGACATACTCGTTGCGACCGGCGGTGAGGCTGGGACGCGGAGCGGCC
Organism: uncultured Verrucomicrobiae bacterium; assembly: GCA_963805815.1. Lineage (GTDB taxonomy): Bacteria > Verrucomicrobiota > Verrucomicrobiia > Chthoniobacterales > Chthoniobacteraceae > CAWDWA01. Next base: position 480,070 of record CAWDWA010000023.1, on the reverse strand, counting down.
ACGCGGGCTCCGACCGACGCATCCAGCGGCAAGACCTGATATTTCTTGGCCTCCTCCAGGAACAGCGCCCGCATTTCCTTGACCTTGTCCGGGTGCTGCGCGGCGATGTCCTCGGCCTGGTTCCAGCTGGTGCTCAGGTCGTAGAGCTGGAACACCTGGTTGTTCAGCGGGTCCGGGTTGGCCGCGCGAAAACGCGTCCCACGGCGCGCGGTTCACCTTGGTGCTCAGCAGCCAGCCGTCCTTATAGAGCGCCCACTGGCCCATCATCTCAAAATACTGGATGGTATGCCGCGAAGGCGCCTTGGCGTTCTCCTTGTCGAAGGTGTAGGCGTAGCTGGTTCCCTCGATCGGCTTCTGCTGGATGCCGTCCACGACTTCGGGCGCCGCGATGCCGGTGACTTCCAGGATCGTCGGCACATGGTCGATGACGTGCATGAACTGATCGCGCAGGCCGCCCTTGTCCTTGATGCGCGCCGGCCACTGGATCACCATGTTCTGGTTCGATGCCGCCGAGCCGGGACGCGTTCTGCTTGAACCAGTCGAACGGCGTGTCGAAGGCCCAGGACCAGCCGGCCGACATGTGGTTGTAGGCGAATTCGGTGCCCCAGGCCTCGTAGAACTTCATCTGCACATCCACGGGCGGCTGCACGCCGTTGAAGAACGCGACCTCGCTGAACGTGCCTTCCGGCCCGCCTTCGGCACTGGTGCCGTTGTCGCCGTTCTGGTAGATGATGAGCGTGTTGTCCAGCTTGCCCAGGTCCTCGAAATGCTGGATCACGCGGCCGATCTCATGGTCGCTGTAGGCGACATAGGCGGCGAACACTTCGGCCTGGCGGATGAAGAGCTTCTTCGCCTCGTCCGAGAGTTCGTCCCAGGGCGTCAGGATGTCCTTCGGCCAGGGAGTCAGCTTCTGATCGGGGGGAATGACGCCGAGCTTCTTCTGATTCTCGAAGATCCGCTCGCGCAGCTTCTCGTAGCCGTCGTCGAAGAGATGCATCGCGCTGATCTTGTCCACCCACTCCTTGGTCGGATGGTGCGGCGCGTGCGAGGAGCCGGGGCAGTAGTGGAGGAAGATCGGCTGCGACGGGATCGGTCTGGTGGATCCGGTCCATCCAGGCGATGGCGTCGTCGGCCATCGCGGTGATCAGGTTCCAGGAGCTCTCCTTGCCGGTCACCGGCCAGATTTCCGCCTTCGGGTCCGAGCGATCCATCTTCAAGGTGCTCGGGTAGTCGTTGAAGGGATAGATCTGCGTGGTGTTGCGGAAGAGGTTCGGCCCCCACTGGTTCGCGTCGCCGCCGACGAAGCCGTAGAAGTAGTCGAAGCCCATGCCGGTCGGCCACTGCGTGAACGGTCCGGCCTGGCTGGCCTCGTAGGTCGGCGTGTTGTGGTTCTTGCCGAACCAGCTCGTCGCGTAGCCGTTGTCGCGCAGGATGCGTCCGATCGTCGCGTTGTCCACGCCGATGACGCTGTTGTAGCCGGGGAATCCGGTCGCCTGCTCGGCGATGACGCCGAAGCCGACCGAGTGGTGGTTGCGCCCGGTGATCAGCGCGGCGCGTGTCGGCGAGCAGAGCGCGGTGGAGAAGATCCGGTTGTAGCGCAGTCCGTTCTCCGCGACGCGGTCCATCGTCGGCGTCGGAATGACGCCGCCGAATGTGCTGGGCACGCCGAAGCCGGCGTCATCGGTCAGGATGAGCAGGATGTTGGGCGCGTCCTTGGGCGGCACGACGCGCGGCGCCCACCACTGCTTCGAGTTCAGGGCGTCGTCCTTGATCACGCCGCCGAACTTCGGCGCCGGCGGCGGAAGCTGGTTGCCGGGAATCGTGGTCGTGGCACTCGGGGAGCCGGGCGTGCCGGTGGTTTCGATTTCGCTCTTCGCGAGCGGAGAGAAGGCCAGAAGCACTCCCGCCACGGCGAGGGCGGTGAGTCCGTTCATCTTCATTTGGGGTTTTGTTCTCATGGTTTGCTGTTTGAATGTTGGGCCGGAAAGGTAAAGCGGGGCGGCAGCCGATCAATAGAATCCGCGCCGGAAGGAGCGGCGGGCGACGCCGGCGTAGGACATCGGCGTGCGCGGCATCCCGATGATGTCGATGAAGAGCGAGCACGCTCCACCCTTCACCGAGGCGTCGCCTTCGAGAACTTTCGCATCGTAGGTGAGATCGTTGCCTTCGAGCACGGGATTGCTGATCTCGACGACAAGGTCGGACACCTTGTCGCCACCGAAGATGGAGAGCGTGGCGTTAGGCGGATCCTTGAGGAAACTGTCCTTGCCCTGAGTCCAGAGCGGGATGAATGCCGAGGTCGGCAAATGTCCGGCCAGTCTCGCGGGCCGGTCGGTGAAGCACACGGTCGTGGGATTGACACCGCGCAGTATGAGCTTGCCTTTGTCGAGCGTGACTCTCTTCGCGTTCTGCACGTATAGCACGTCCATCTTGTCGGTAGCCTTGCCGCCGGTCGTCCATGTAATGGGCGAAGACGGCGCCTTTGTGTCTTCGGCGCCGAGGGGTGCATTGGAGAGGATTAATGAACAGAGGATGCCGAAAAAGGCTCCCCCCACAGGGATCAGTCGATTGCGTTTCATAGATTGATTGGTTCTTACAGGGGACTTCCGTTCTTTCACGAGGAAAATCCGCGGCCCGGCAGACAGAAAGGCGCTGCCACACGGGTGCAGACCCTACCCATTTCAAGTTTCAAGTTGCTGGTGTTCCCATAAGGGCGAGCGCAAGCGCACCGCTTGTATATCAAGAACTCCATCGGGAGTGACCTGACAAAGCATTTCCGTATCCCAAAATCGCAATGAAGGAGTTGCTGCCCGGATGCGCCTGCAGTAAACTTGTCTGTGTGGGCCAGTGGTCGACGAACGTTCTCAAGCTGCAGGTGACGGATCCGGAGATGCTCCGAGGAGCCGTCCAGGGAGCCAATCTCGAGGTCTGTCAGATCAGCAAATGCCCCGCGCCAAGTCGAATCGCCCGACTGACTTGTCCAAACGCCAGATTCGATTTTCTCTCGCTTGGCCCGGCCCTGTTTTCTACCGGCTTGATGCCGCAGGATTGCTTTACCTTCATGTTCGTTGTCGCATGTCCCGAAAAAGGGCACTCCCTCAACTTCGAAATGGAGCATACCGACGGCTACCTGGGTTTCTTCCCGCCGGGCGGTCCGCTGGACGCAATCACGCCCGCGGGCTACGCGGGGGCGGCCCTCACCCTTCCGTCCGCAGTCTTCCACGACGCCCTCGCCCATCAGTTTACGGACATCCCCGACGGAGTGCTTGCTTTGGGAGCTGGATTGCGGGTCGGCCCGGTTGCGCAAACACGTTTGCGGACTCTCCTGGCACAGGTGGAAGACGCGATCTGGAATGGAGAAGGAGCGTTGTCGTCTCCGCTTGCCCTGGGCCAACTCCAGTCTGATCTGGTTTCCGTATTTCTCGGTGCGCTGCGCAGCGGCTGCGAGAACCTGTTTCAGCCGGACAGGCCACGGTTGCTTGACAGACAACGGCGGCTGAGGCAGTTGCGGGACTATATCGCGGGCCATGCGCATGAGCCAATCCATCTCGAAGATCTCTGCGCGGCGGTCGGGCTCAGCAAGCGAAGTGTCGAGTATCTCTTTCGGGAGTTCCTCGGAATCAGTCCCATCGCCTATTTGCGACACCAGCGTCTTCACGTCTGCCACCGCGCTTTGTGGAAAGCGACCCCGGGCCGCGGCGAAGTGAAGCGAGTCGCGCTCGAATGCGGTTTCTGGCACTTTGGGCACTTCACGTCGGACTACAAAGCGTTGTTCGGTGAGATGCCTTCCGAGACTCTCGCTCGCGCAAACCGCTGAGATTTCCGAAGAATCTCAGGGAAAAAGCAGTGATATCTGGACATTCAACGTCCACGTAGCCCCGCTATCCGGTCTCATTACGTTGGAAATCCAGGCATCCTTGTCGTAGAACAGGACCGCCGCCGGACCGAGACCGAGCGGGTCGAATCCCAGCGCAGTGTCGTGCGCGTCGGAAGCAGGACCGTGGGGCCGACTCCCCAGCTGACTGTGCCCGGCTTTATCGGAGCGACGAAGAAATTCAATAGCGTGTCTCCCAGACCAACCGGTGGAATCTTAATTGGCTCGCGCTCATCCGAGGCCATTGGGCCGGAGTCGAAAATCGCAATCATTGGCGACGCGATGCGCTGATGGGAGAAGACAAAACCGCACCCGCAACCCCGGCGCGCTGGCTAATCTCGCCCTGCTGCGCAACGCGTTGCTGCGCCTGACACGCGAAGGTTGGACGGATCAAAAAGGCTTCTCCCATTCACGAGATTTCGCGGAACGGAATATTGCATCGATGACAGCCATGTTTTTTACTGATCCCTCCAGTGGAACGGACAACTCCGTACCCTTTCGAATGCTTTTCGAAAACTCATCTCCCTGGATCGTGGTACTGGTCGCAAATTTCGAATTTCAAAATCTCGGCGCCCCGGCCGGAGAGGTCCGCACCATCGTCGACAAATATCCGGCAAGGCTGATCGCGCGGCGCATTGAATGGAATCTCGATTTCGATTCGTCTCTCGGTGCCGAGGATATGTATTCGTTGAAAAGGGACGACTTGCGTGCTGCACGTGAACACACTTTGCCCAGAGGGAAAATCAAGCATCGCGGAAGTTACAACATCCGTCCCTGACTCCTGGTCGTCCTGAAAGAGCCCGCACACACGCGTTGGCTCCTCTCCAAACACGAGACGCGAAGTATAGATAAGGTAGCAGCCAATATCCATCAGCCCACCGCCCCCATATTGGAGGATGTTGCGAATGTTCTTCGGATCCCGAAGGTTGTAGCTGAAATATCCGATCATGGATCGAACCGTCCCAATCCTTCCTGCTGCGATCAGCTCGAGGACCTTGCGCCATTGAGGATGTGAACGGACCATGAACGCTTCTGCAATTTTAGCACCCGTACGATCGCGGGCTTTCAGAAGCAATCGCGCTTCTTCAGCCGTCAGACTGATCGGCTTCTCACAGAGAACATGCTTTCCTGCTTCGGCGGCTTTGATCGACCAGGGGACATGAAGATGATTGGGTAGCGGATTGTAAATTGCTTCGATATCCGGATCAGCCAGGAGTTCTTCATAGGATCCGTAGGCCTTTCCAATACCCAGTTGTGCCGCAGCGCGCCTGGCCCTTTCAACGTCACGTGAAGCGATGGCCACGACCTCTGACCACTCTCCGCGTTGCATGGCCGGGATGACTTTTTCTGTCGCGATACGGGCGACACCGAGCACGCCCCATTTCACTTTTGCTTTCATGCTTTCTGTTCCCATCTCTTGAAAACGCATCACAGGGGGCGAAAGGTCTTACTCGCGAGACATCCGGCTCGGTTTCTCGCCTGCAACCAGGCGAAAAGCGCGAGAATGGCGGAGGTATATCGAGCCGATCCGCACTGCCTGCGTCAGTGAGATCGGCTTTCATTTCGACGTGCCGCTCGCCGGGAGCTGGCGCGCAACGCCGGTCGCTCAGGCCTGCGCGCTCCCGCATAGCTCCGGCACGAGCATCCAGACAATCTTCCATCGCCCGTCAGCTTGCCGATCGAGGCAGACGACGCAGGCAAAGCGGAACGCAACGATCTCGCGCGCTTCGTCGCCGGTCAGCAGCAGCGCCGCCAGCTTCCCAAGAAACGGCAGATGGCCGACAACCATGAGATCCCCGGCACTCTGCTCGATCACGGCCCGGACTGGTGCGACGGGATCCTTCGGCGCTAGACCATCACGCTGGAAGATCTCCGGTCGCCCGCCCAGCGCGGGCGCGACCAGTTCGGCCGTCTGCCGGGCGCGCGCCTTGCCGCTGTGCCAGATCACTTCGACGTCCAAACCCAGCGGACGCAGCGCGGCGGCAACTCGCTCGACGTTTCGGATGCCTTCTTCGTTGAGCCGACGCTCCGGGTCTTCTTCCTCCAGCTTCGCTTCTGCGTGTTGAACAAGATAGAGGCGCATTTCTCTCTTTTTTCGAACGCGCCGCAGCTGGCGGTCGTCTGAACATGCGGCTGGTTACCTGGCTTGAGACTCTCCGAAAAGATAGGTGCGATTTTTCGGGCGCTTGAGTCGGGAGCTAGCTGAGTCGGCGCTGGATGAAATACTGACCATGGATCGACTCGTCTACCTGGTCGAGGATTTCATCCTTTTCGAATCCAGTAAGCAGGACCGGGCCAATGAGATGGCTGGCGTTGTTCAGACGAAGAGCCGGGCCACCAAGTGATTGTTGCGCCGCGCCGGGACCCGACCGATACTCAGCTACGCCGCTCCACCGAGGTACGGCGACCGGGGACATCCCGCCGGGCGAGGGACGCGCGTTCGACGTCGCGGGGCGGCGGATCGCAGTTTTCAACACCGGCGACGCCTTCCGGAACTGCGTGGAATCGCCGAATGGATGAGAAGCCTACGTGGATGTCATGACAGTGGCCGCGAGCGCCTCGATTAGCAGAGCCGAAGAGGCGGCACCGGGATCCTTGTGTCCGACGCTGCGCTCTCCGAGATAGCTTGCACGGCCCTTCCTTGCGATCAGGGGAATGGTGGCATCTGCCGCCTGGCTCGCAGCCCCGGCCGCCCGAGCCAGGGCGGTTTCAAGCGAATCTGCGTTCTCTGGATGCAGAGCAGCGAACGCCGGTGTGAGCGCGTCGACCATCGTCTTGTCTCCCACGGCAGCTTTGCCCAGTTTCACGATGCCTCTCAGCCCGGCATCGAAGCACTGACAGAGTTCTTCGAGCGACAGTTGATTCTTTCCGCTGGCTGGCCCGGCGGCTTGAAGGAAGAAAGTTCCGTATAGCGGGCCGCTCGCGCCTCCGACCTGTGATATCAAAGTCATGGCGCTTGTCCGAAAGAGGGAACCAACCGATTTGTCGACAAGGACATCCAACTTCGGAGGGATCGCCGTGAATCCTCTCGCCATGTTCACGCCGTGATCAGCGTCTCCGATCTTCGCATCCAGGTCGGTGAGCTCGTCCTTGTGCTGAATAAATACTTCAGCGCAGCGGCGGAGCCAGGCTTCGATGATTACGGAAGAAATCGAGCTCATCAGATCCCCTTTCTCAACGCGGGCGTGAGCACGGGAAAATCCCAAAGCCCCGTCAATTCCTCATCCAATTTGAGCAGAGTTATCGATGTGCCAGCCATTTCGAGGCTTGTAATGTAGGGACCGACCAGGTTGCGCGTCACCCTTAACCCTGCGCGCTTTGCAACCTCAGCGGCCTTGCGATAGATGATGAACAGCTCGATCAACGGCGTGCCGCCCAGCCCGTTGACAAAAAGCAGAACTTCGTCGCCGGACTTGAATGGAAGATCTTCCAGGATGGGCTCCATAAGGAGTTCCACGATCTCATCCGCCGAAGCCAGTTTGGCACGTTTGCGCCCGGGTTCGCCGTGGATGCCGACACCGATCTCCATTTCGTCTTCCGGCAGGTCGAATGTCGGCCTTCCGACATGGGGCACGGTGCACGATGTGAGGGCCATGCCCATGCTGCGGGCCTGGGAATTTACTCGTTTGCAGAGATCACGTATCGCTTCGAGGGGACGGCCGTCTTCAGCCGCCGCGCCACAGAGTTTCTCTGCGAGAACGGTGGCTCCGACTCCCCGGCGCCCCGCTGTCCAAGTACTATCCCGCACCGCGACATCATCGTCGATCACGACGCTTTCGACAGGGATTCCTTCGGCGCGCACCATCTCGGCGGCAAGTTCGAAATTCATGACGTCGCCGGTGTAGTTTTTTACGATATGCAAAGCGCCCTTTTCGCCGGCGACGGCCTTGGTGGCGGCATGCATCTGGTCTGGTGTGGGGCTGGTGAAGACAGCCCCGGGGCAGGCCGCGTCAAGCATGCCCTTGCCAACGAAGCCTCCGTGCATCGGTTCATGCCCGCTGCCTCCGCCGGAAATGAGAGCAACCTTGTCTTTTACCGGGGCGTCAGCCCGCATAACGAAATTGGGATTGTATTGCACCTTGATGAGCTCGGGGTACGCGGCCTCCATTCCCTGTAGAGCTTCTGCGACGACGTTTTCTGGATTGTTGATGAGTTTCTTCATGAGGGTGAGCTGGGTTTGTACGGGGTGGCGCTGACCGACGGCCAGATTCTTCTGGGCGCCAGGCGCAGGCACATAAGAGTTGCTGTCATGGAATAGGAGAACTCCAATAGACGGAATTCGTCCGTCCATGACGGACGGAACTGAAGACTTGGACCAAAAATTACACGGATTTGAGGTGTTTTTCACCTTCTTTTGTTGCGGCTAACATGAAAAAAACCATCTGATGTCTTCGCCCGTTTTTTGGATTTAGTCGACCGGTCGCGATACGTCATTCGTAATCCGCAGCTTCGCGAACACAGCGGAGAGCGCCCCGAAATTCTATGCCAAACGCCTGGATGCTGATCGCATCATTCTGATACGCCGTCATATTAATAATCTTTCCAAGCTCTACCAAATGCTTCAAAAGGTAAAGGTTATCGATACCTTTATCCTTGCAGGTATTGAAGGCTTGACAGGATCGGCATGAAGCATTCCGATTGGTAAGAGAATTGAGAAATGAATCCGGCAAAATCTTCGACCTCTAGCGATGGTTGAGTGGTGTCGAACAACAACGTAGCGACAAAGAGTCCACCTTTTAGACGCCTTCGTAAGGGTTTCGCGCTCGACTCGTTCATTTCGAGATTCTTTTGAAACGACCTTTTCCGTAGACTAATGAACCGCGCCATACTCGCAAATTCCGCCCGCCGGGTCCGAAATTCTTTTAGTGCTGATAATAAGAGGGTCTACAAGTGAGTGATGCTCAAGCAGGTGGAGCGAAGGGTAAATTTGGCGCCGCCGAAATTGGTGCAATTGCGCATCTGTATCGGGGTGAAATGTACCGCAGCAAAATATGGCGGACGCGACTTGATGCGACCACTAACTGGGCTGTGGTTACTGTGGGGATTGCCCTCTCTATAACGTTTGCAGATGAGAATGCTTCGGAACTGCCTCTAATTTTAGTCGGCGGCCTGTTATGCGTATTCTTGGCGTTCGAAGCGCGGCGCTACCGCTTCTTTGACATCTGGCGAACTCGTGTTCGCGTCATGGAGACTAGCTTCTACGGACCGATTCTCCGCGGCCGTGGGCTCGATGTTGCGAACGGGTGGAACGATGTGCTTGCCGATGACTACACGGGGCTATACTATCACATCTCTTATTTTGAGGCTCTTGGACGCCGGCTTCGGCGTAACTATGCGGCAATATTCGCCGCACAACTTGGTGCCTATATTGGTAAGCTAATAATTCACCCGACCCCGCTTGCTTCATTGGAGCAACTGTTCGAACGTGCCGCCGTTGGGCCGGTCGGAGGAGAAGTCGGTACTGATGTTTTGTGCAATGTTCTATGGAGGGCTCTTCATTTTCGGCGTATTGACAATGCGCCACCAGAAGGCCGTCGGTCGTGCTCACAGTCCGGTGGAGCATGAGGACCGGATGCGGCGGCTGACCGCGACGGAACTCTTTTGAAATCAGCAATCGCATCTAATAATCGTGAAAAGGTTTGAGCAATCCTGGCCGACGCTGTCGAGCAGAGTCGACCGCAACGAGATTATTGCGATGCCCAAACGGGAATCCCCTTTGCACGCTCTCCTGGTGAAATATTCAGCCGGACTTACAGCATTTCACTTAATTATGTAGCCATCCGCGACCGCGGAGAAATCGGCGACCTGCTCCGTTTCCCACGCAGAATCTTGTCCAAGTTCCTGCGCTAATAGTGCAGCCACTTTCGGTGCGGCTTCCAAAATCGAACTGCCCGTCATAGTAGCTCACTCCGCGTTGCAGGCCATTCGGCTCCAGCGTCGGGATGCGCTTCAGCGTTTCCTCTCGAGACAGAACTTCCGACGGTTTCAGGCCGAGTTTGCCTGCAAGCCGATCGTAGATTTTCATTCTTTCCTGTAGAACGGCCCTTCCCACCAGGTGTAGATAGGGACGATGAACGCGAGGTGATGGACGAGGTGCGGGGCATTGTCGCAGAAAAGCCCGCGCTCGTGGAGTGCCTCCAAAACGAGAGAAATATTGCCCTGCTTCAAATAGCGCACACCGCCGTGGACGAGCTTCGTGCTACGGCTCGAGGTGCCCTTGGAAAAGTCGTGCTGCTCGACGAGGACTGTGCGATCGCCGCGGCTGGCGGCGTCTACGGCGACTCCCAGACCGGTGGCTCCTCCGCCGATCACGAGAAAATCGTAGGGCTCCTGGTTTGCTTTTAGTTCGTCAACTACTTTTCTTCGATCCGGAGGGCTAATCTCCTTTTGCCGTTCATTCGTGCTCTATCCAGGCGCCGGCGCGTGTGAGCGCTTTTTCCCAGCCCTTCCTGAGGGCATCCATCTCGTCCGCAGGACGTTGAGGATCGAACTCCCGATCCACGGCCCATTGCTTGGTGATTTCTTCGCGGTCCTTCCAGAATCCGACTGCCAGTCCGGCCAGATAGGCAGCTCCGAGCGCAGTGGTTTCTGTGACCTTCGGGCGGACGACCGGAACCTGCAGGAGGTCAGCCTGGAATTGCATCAGCAGATCGTTGGAGCATGCGCCGCCGTCCACCCGCAACTCCTTGAGTTCGATGCCGGAGTCAAGCTCCATAGCTTTCAGGACGTCGTAGGATTGAAAGGCAATGCCTTCGAGAGCGGCCCGCGCGATGTGGGCGGCACTCGATCCGCGCGTGAGCCCGAGGATCGCTCCGCGCGCATACGGATCCCAGTGGGGAGCGCCGAGCCCGACGAATGCCGGCACCAGATAGACCCCGCCGTTGTCCGGCACGCTCTTTGCGAGCGGTTCGACGGCGGCCGAATCCTTGATGATGCCAAGCCCGTCGCGCAGCCATTGCACGACTGCACCGCCAATAAAGATGCTGCCCTCCAGCGCATATTCCGTGATTCCATTTGCTTTCCACGCCACGGTAGTGAGCAGCTGGTTCTTCGATTCCGTCGGCTCCGTGCCGGTGTTCATCAGCAGAAAGCACCCCGTTCCATACGTGTTCTTCGCCATACCCGGCACGAAACATGTCTGACCGAAGAGTGCCGCATTCTGGTCGCCCGCCATTCCTGCGATGGGTATACCGGAGTTGCTCGTTTCGCCATAGACTTCGCTAGACTGCTTGACCTCGGGTAGAAGTGAAGCGGGCACACCGAGGATCTCGAGAAGATCCTTATCCCACTCGCCGGTGTGGATATTATAGAAAAGCGTGCGCGCGGCGTTCGCCTCGTCGGTCACGTGTACCTTGCCATCCGTCAATTGCCAGACCAACCAGGAATCGATCGTGCCGAAAGCGAGTTCACCTTTTTCTGCCCGTGCGCGGACTCCGTCCACGTTGTCCATGATCCATTTGACCTTCGTGCCGGCAAAATAGGGATCGATGAGCAGCCCGGTCTTCTTTTGAAACGTCTCGGAGAGTCCGTCGTCTTTCATCTTCTTGCAAATATTGGCAGTCCGCCGGTCCTGCCAGACGATCGCATTGTAAACGGGCTCTCCAGTTTTCCGGTCCCAGATAACGGTGGTCTCCCGCTGATTGGTGATCCCGATTGCGGCAATATCGCGGGGCGAATGGCGTTCGCCCGTGATGGCCTCGGCTGAAACGGCGCTCTGGGAGGACCAGATTTCGTTAGGATTGTGCTCAACCCACCCCGGTTGCGGAAAGATCTGAGTGAATTCCTTCTGAGCGGTTGTGACGATTTTCCCTTCGTGATCGAAAAGAATGGCGCGTGAACTGGTGGTTCCCTGGTCGAGTGCGAGGATGTATTTCATGGTATTTATGGGAGGATTTTAAGGTTTGGGAGATAGTTAGAATTCGAGGAGAAGCTTGTAGAGCCAGGCGCCCAGTATGCCGCCCAGAATCGGTGCCAAAACCGGAATCCAACTGTAGGACCAATCGGAATTGCCTTTCCCGGCGACGGGAATCATTGCGTGCGCGATCCGGGGACCAAGATCCCGTGCAGGATTAATCGCGTATCCAGTGGGGCCCCCCAGCGACAGGCCAATGCTGAACACGAGAATTCCGACGAGCATCGGCTGGATTCCGCTGCTGAAGACAATTGAGAGGTTCACCTCGGGCACCTGAGCGACAGAACTTATTTGCTGTGCATTCGCAGCAATCGCGAGAACGCCGAAGAGGAGCATGGCAGTGCCGATGACCTCGCAAATAAAATTCCCGGGTGTGTTTCGAATGGCTGGACCGGTGCAGAAAACAGCCAGCTTACCCTCTTGGCTCTCAGTCGCCCTCCAGTGCGGCAGATAGGCGAGCCAAACGAGAATGCCGCCCGTGAAGGCGCCAAGAAGCTGGGCAATCAGGTATCCGGGAACCATGCTCCACTCGAAAGCACCGATAGCGGCAAGTCCGACAGTAACGGCAGGATTGATGTGCGCTCCAGATATACGACCCACGGCGTAAACCGCCATGGCGACCGCGAATCCCCAGCCCGCCGTGATCACGATCCATCCGCCGTTGTTCCCTTTGGTCTTGTTGAGAACCACGTTTGCAACCACGCCATCTCCGAGGAGAATAAGTATAAGAGTCCCGATGAACTCACTGACGTAAGGTGAAGCAGCATTCATTTTATTGAGGTTGAGTTTGAGGTTGAGGTGAGCATTTTTTGAATTGGGTCGGGGGAGGACCACTTGGTCTTTAAGAGAGCTTTAGTGAATTTCATTTTAGTTTTCTTTAGACTGATTTCTTTTATCGAGCCATAAGGTAGATGACCTCGGCAGCTTGTCTTCTTTGCATCACTGGGGGGCGATTGCGCGGTGGCAAAATATGGGGGAACGGAGTCAAAATATGGAGAAAGTGCACAATGCGTCAACAAGAATTGCACATTTGTGCAGGCCTATTTTTTATTTTATTTGTGCAGGCGTAATTTTTGGGTGAAATTAATTATATCGATTAACGGGCGCACAGTATTTGCGACTCCGTAGAAACGTACGATGCCACGATCGGAGAATACCAATGCAATGGCGGTTAAGGTGGCGCGGCTTTATCACTATCAGGGTTTTACCACGGAGCGAATCGGCCGCGAACTCGGGCTCTCACGGTCGAAGATTTCGCGTCTGTTGAACCATGCGCGGAAGGTCGGGCTCATTGAGATCCGCGTGAACGATCCCGAAGCGCAGCCTCAGGAGCTGGAGCGGGAGATCCAGGATCGCTTCCACATAGCCTCGGCGAAGGTCGTGACGGTACCGCTGAATTCGACCGAGGACGAATGGCTGAAATCTGTGGCAATCTACGCGGCCAAGCAGATTGGCAGTCTAATTCATTCGGAAATGATTGTCGGGATGGCATGGGGAACCACCACTGACGCCATTTCGCGTCATCTGACGCCAAAGCGTTGTATGCACGTCGATATCGTGCAACTAAACGGATCGGGGAATGTCTATGGAATGAGCAATTTCTACATCAGCGATATCTACACCCGATTTGCCCTGAACTTTGGAGGGCGGGCTCATCTCTTCCCGGTGCCGGCGTTCTTTGATCATCGCGAATCCAAGCACGCGATGTGGAAGGAGCGCTCCGTTCTGCGGGTCAGGGAAATGGCCTCGAAGGCGGATCTCCTGATCTACAGCGTCGGGTCCCCCGAGGCGCGCATCCCGAGCTACGTGTACGCCGGAGGGTTTCTCGAGCCAGGTGACATTGCGGAACTGGCTCGGGAGGGAGTCGTGGGCGATATCGCCACAGTCTTCTTCAGGTTCGACGGCTCTTACGACCATATTCCGCTCAACGCACGAGCCAGCGGACCTGATCTGTCGCTCTTCAAGCGGGCGAAGCACGCTCTGTGCATCGTTTCCGGATTGGACAAGGCGGTAGGAACTCGCGCTGCATTGCGCGGAGGGCTCATGAGCGAGCTTATTGTCGATGAACCAACTGCTCGCGCTCTGCTCTGGCCGGACACGGAAGATGCATCGGTGGTTGAAGAGATCCTTCCCCCAAAATCAAAGACAAGGGCCTGAGCCCGGGTGGGGAGCGTGGCAAAGCCCCACCATCCGCTTTGCAACAGACGAGAGTTTCGGAAATGAATTCTTGTTTGGGTGTACGGAAACTTCTGCCACTTGGCACGGAATTCTCTGTTGAGCGTAAAGATTGTCCAGAAAGTCGGGAGGTTCTTGTCGCGAATCTGTCACGCGAAGCAACAAATGCGGCCGAATCACTTCCGAAGTGGCAGCGTGTACGGGAGTCGAACCCGTGTACCAGCCTTGAGAGGGCTGTGTCCTAGGCCACTAGACGAACGCGCCTTTGGAAGTCGCCGAAGATAGCAAAGTTCGAATAGGGGACAAACGGAAATGTTTTTTCCGTCTATCGTGAAGGTTTGTTATCTTCTGGCTTCGTATCTACGACCGGAAAGTCCGGCGGAGGAACGGGCCAGACACTGGGTTGGATCTGCGTCTGTTGGAGAGTTCGCAGTTCCGCCTGCCGTTCACTGATAATGAGTTTTTCGAGCTCAGGTTCCATCTTGAGCATCTTCCCGTATAGTCCCATGTAGTAATTGAACATCGCCTGTCTGCGCTCCGGGTAGGTTTTGACTCGTTGTGCCCGGCGAAGTTCCGCCTGTAACTGTGGGTCAACAGAAGCCTTTACTCTGGCCTCGAATAACCGGGTCTTATTCTCGAGTTCCTTACCCAACTTGCTCTCCGGGACCACGAACTCCCGCTCTTTAGGCAATGGAATTTCTTCATAGCTGGGAATTTCCTCATAGGCAGGGATTTCGAGATCCATGAGCGGATCGGTCTCGAACGGAGCTTCGGTGTTCTCCGGAATCAAAATTTCTGTCTCTGTTTCTTCGGGATAAAGGCTTTCCGTGGTCGAATGTTCGGGCAGAGGATCCGGTTCAATCGGGTCTACATCCTGGGCCGCCAGGCGCATATGCAGAGTCAATCCAAGCGTGCAGGCCGCAGTCAGGACGATTATAGGAATTTTCATCGACGAAAAGTTTGGCAACGATACAGGAATCATGCGCGTTTCGAAGCAACAATTTTCGAAAGTCCGCCAGAGTGAACTGACCTTTTCTCCGTGTGAGGTCGCTGCACGGTGTGCCGCCTTCGAGGGTTCGGTTTTTTTCGATACGTCACTATACGAAGGAGATCAGGGGCGATGGTCGATCATTGCATTCGAACCGGAATTTGTCCTTGAGGGGAATCTTTTCGAGAATCCGCGAGAATTATCGAAGAACTTGAAGGAAAAAACACTTCCCTTCATCGATTGCGGATTCCCTGTGGGGCTGGCTGCCGGCACGGTCGATTATGAAGGGGCATTCGAATTTGCTTTCTACGACGCGTGCGCAGTATTCGATCATCGTACGGCAACGTGGCGCATGCGTGCGGAAGTCGAAGAGCGCATTTGTGAAACAGCGGAGCCAGCGGTGACGGAGAGGAAAAGTGCTCTGAAATTCCGCTCACATCTTCGCGCGGCTGAGTTCTGCGAAATGGTACGGCGGGCACAGCGATATATTGCCGCAGGAGACATTTACCAGGTGAACCTCTCGCATCGTTTCACGGCTCCTTTCAGTCTGGATCCATGGTCGTGTTACGAATCTCTGCGACATTACTCCCCTGCGCCTTATGGAGCCTGGATTCGACAGCGTTTCCGCACCGTCCTCTCGTCGTCGCCGGAGTGTTTCCTGAGAATGAGCGGAGACTCGGTTCGCACGCGCCCCATCAAGGGTACCCGGCCCCGGCGGTCGGATCCGCTTGCTGACGAGCGCTCGGCATACGATCTCATCACCTCGGAGAAAGAACTGGCAGAATTGATCATGATCACGGATCTGGAGCGCAACGACCTCGGGCAGATCTGCGAATACGGAAGTGTGGTCGTGAAAGATTTGCTCAGGTTGGAACGATTCGAACAGGTGTTTCACCTGGTTTCAACAATTGAGGGACAACTCTTGAGGCATATCGATCATGTTGAAGCGTTGCGTGCCTGTTTTCCTGGCGGCTCGATCACGGGGGCTCCGAAGAAACGTGCCCGGGAGATTATCGCAGAGCTGGAACCGGAAGCTCGCGGTCTCTATACGGGTGCCATCGGCTTTTTCGGATTCAATCGCGAAAGCCATTTCAGCATCGGGATCCGCACTTTGATTTTGGAATCGGGATCCGCACATTTTCATGTAGGGGCCGGAATTGTCGCTGATTCGCAACCGGAAGCAGAGTACCAGGAAACTTTGGACAAGGCCGCAGGAATATTTCTCGCTACGAGCTGACAACCCACGGATTGCCGAAGGCGGCGGCGGCAGATGATCACGAAAACCATTTGCTGCGAAGAAAACGAGACGCTACGTTCGCGGGCTGTCTTTACGGGGTGTAGCACAGCTTGGTAGTGCGCCTGGTTTGGGACCAGGAGGTCGCAGGTTCGAATCCTGTCACCCCGAGAGATGCGCGGTATATGTTTTACACCTACGTATTGAGAAGCCGGAGGAAGGGTTGTCGATATGTTGGGTCGTGTGGAGATCTGGAGAAGCGTGTGCGGGGACACAACAGCGGAGAAAGCAAGGCGACGCGACATGGTGTCCCCTGGGTGGTGGCGTATGTCGAAGAATTTGAAACGCGTTCGGAAGCAGTTGGCCGGGAGCGATACTACAAGACTGGGAGGGGGCGGGACGAGCTGGATGAGAAAGGAGTCTGAAAAATAGAACAGAACCGGGAAAGGTGCGGTCGCCGCGGCGACAGGTCGCAGGTTCGAATCCTGTCACCCCGAGAGATGCGCGGTATATGTTTTACACCTACGTATTGAGAAGCCGGAGGAAGGGTTGTCGATATGTTGGGTCGTGTGGAGATCTGGAGAAGCGTGTGCGGGGACACAACAGCGGAGAAAGCAAGGCGACGCGACATGGTGTCCCCTGGGTGGTGGCGTATGTCGAAGAATTTGAAACGCGTTCGGAAGCAGTTGGCCGGGAGCGATATTACAAGACTGGGAGGGGGCGGGACGAGCTGGATGAGAAAGGAGTCTGAAAAATAGAACAGAACCGGGAAAGGTGCGGTCGCCGCGGCGACAGGTCGCAGGTTCGAATCCTGTCACCCCGAGAGATGCGCGGTATATGTTTTACACCTACGTATTGAGAAGCCGGAGGAAGGGTTGTCGATATGTTGGGTCGTGTGGAGATCTGGAGAAGCGTGTGCGGGGACACAACAGCGGAGAAAGCAAGGCGACGCGACATGGTGTCCCCTGGGTGGTGGCGTATGTCGAAGAATTTGAAACGCGTTCGGAAGCAGTTGGCCGGGAGCGATACTACAAGACTGGGAGGGGGCGGGACGAGCTGGATGAGAAAGGAGTCTGAAAAATAGAACAGAACCGGAAAGGTGCGGTCGCCGCGGCGACAGGTCGCAGGTTCGAATCCTGTCACCCCGAGATTCAGACTGCCAGGTATCGACATATTCGCCCTCCCGGGAAGAGGGTAGGCCTTCACGACAGCGACTTTGCGCATTTCTCGGTGGATTATTTGCGGAATTTCAGCGACTTACGCGGGAAAGGATTGAAAGCACATTCGAATCCGCGAAGTCGTGCTATGTGAGGCAAAGGGCCGCAGGAAAGGAATCTGAGCTTGGTTGAATGCTGTGGGAATTGTGCTAGCCGCGGCGACAGGTCGGAGAACCGGATCGCGTCAGGCCGAGATTTTTGTCAGTTTCCATGTAGCGGATCACGCGCTATCGCCGGTTGAAGGCTGTTGGTTGGGGGAGGAGTGGCGTTTCAGCCAAACAGTCAGCAAAGCGAGGTCAGCGGGTGTGATGCCGCTGATGCGCCCTGCTTGTCCCAGGGTGTCCGGCCTTATTTGTGCAAGCTTTTGACGCGCCTCGGGCCGCATGCCGGGTATTTTCTCGTAATCGAGGAGAGCCGGAAGTGACCGGGCTTCGCTTGCGCGAGCGCGGGCAATGACATCGTCCTGTCGTTTGATGTATCCTTCGTATCGAAGGTCCGTTTGGAGGATCTCCCAGATACCGGCTGGCAACTCATCGAGCAGGGGTTTCGGCAGGTCGGCAATGGAAAAATCGGAACGGCGAAGAAGTTTTGAGATCGGCTGGTTCTGGAAGCGGGAGGAGTGGGCAATTTCCACGGCACGACTGAGGTGGCGCCGTTTATTTTGAAGGGCTGCAGCGCGATCCCCGCTGACCAGGCCGATTTCGATGGCGAGTGGGGTGAGACGAAGATCGGCATTATCCTGGCGAAGCAGAAGCCGATATTCCGCGCGACTTGTGAACATTCGATAAGGCTCGAGCGTCCCCTTGGTGACGAGATCATCGATCAGCACGCCGATGTAGGCTTCAGAGCGCTTTAGAATGAAGGGCCGTTCGCCTCGAATCTTGAGGGCGGCATTGGAGCCGGCCATAAGTCCCTGCGCTGCCGCTTCCTCGTAGCCGGAGGTGCCGTTGATCTGCCCGGCGAAATAGAGACTCTGGACGCGTTTCGTTTCAAGAGTAGAGCGCAACTGAGTCGGAGGGCAATAGTCATATTCGACCGCATAGCCGGGGCGGATGATTTCGGCATTTTCGAGGCCTGCGATACTTCGTATGAAGTCGTATTGGATTTCGAAGGGAAGGCTCGTTGAAAGCCCGTTTACGTAATACTCAGAGCAGTGTCGTCCTTCCGGCTCGAGGAAGAGTTGATGCTGCTCCTTTTCGGAAAAACGAACAACCTTATCCTCGATGGAAGGACAGTAGCGCGGTCCGACGCCTTGGATGCGACCGCAATACATCGGGGATTTATCGAGATTGGAACGGATGATAGAATGAGTACGGGAGTTGGTGTGGGTGATCCAGCAGGGAATTTGTTCCACGTGGAACACATCGGCCACCGTACGATTGAGCGTGAACAGCTGGGCCGCTTCCGTGTCTGCCAATGCCGCGGGAAAAAAGGAGAAGGCTGGTGGAGGCCTGTCGCCGTCCTGCTTTTGGCATTTCTGAAAAGCAATTGAGCGGCCGTTAAGTCGGCAAGGCGTTCCCGTCTTGAAGCGGCCCACGTCAAAGCCGAGTTCACGAAGGTTATCGCTGAGAGTCGACGGGGCATCGCCCATCCGCCCACCAGTCTGATTCTGGAGCCCCACATGGAGGAGGCCGCGCATAAATGTGCCTGTTGTAATAATAACGGCGTTTGCCCGAATGCGAAGACCGAGATTGGTCTGAATGCCTGTCGCCCGATCGCCGTCGGTGAGGATAGTCGTGACATTCCCCTGAAAGAGGTCGAGATGCGGCTGTTGTTCGAGCTCGAACTTGGCCCGGAACTGGTAGGCTTTTTTGTCGCACTGCACTCGCGGTGCACGGACGCTGGGCCCTTTGTTGGCGTTCAGCATCCGGGATTGGATCGCCGTCGCATCGGCGTTGATTGCCATAAAGCCACCCAGGGCATCAATTTCGCGCACCATATGGCCCTTTGCGAGGCCGCCAATGGCAGGATTGCACGACATCTGTCCGATTGTGTCAAGATTCTGTGTCATCACGAGCGTCTGGCAACCCAGGCGGGAAGAAGCCATGGCTGCCTCGATGCCGGCATGGCCTGCGCCGACCACAATCACGTCATAAAATTTGGGATACGTAAACACGTCTCAGATTGTTCCACGTGGAACATCAAGGATGCCCGCCCTGGGACGGGGCAGTAACTCAGTGATCGTCCAGCTTATGGATCGGCCCGATACGGTGACGCTGGTAATTTGAAGGGTCTCCGAGAATTCTGAAACTACCTGTCTGCACGCACCGCAGGGGCTGAGGGGTTCCTGAGTATCTGCCAGGATGAGAAGATGAGAGAACTTGCGATACCCCGCTGAGACCGCCTTGAAGATCGCGACACGCTCCGCGCAGTTCGTGAGACCGTAAGAAATGTTCTCGACGTTGACGCCCGTGAAGATCGTGCCCTCTTTCGTCACCACCGCCGCCCCCACTGCAAATCCCGAATACGGGGCATAAGCGAATTGCCGCGCATTGGTCGCAGCGGTGATGAGGGCTTCAATCTGCATAGGCCGGGCACAATCCGCAAGGATACTGCGTTTTTCAACCCGAACCCGACAGTCCGTTCAAACGGGTTTCCCGCCGAGGTTGAGACGGGCGAAATGTTTTACGTGCAGGACGGCGTTTATCGCGAAGCATAGCTGCTCCTGCCGAAGCCGCTGGTTGGCGCGGTCAAGCTCGCCGGCCTGCTCCCACGCCGAGGCCATCAGCGCCTCCTGCTCCCTTTGGACAACGGAGGTGCCGAACGCGGCCACGACACGCTCGCGTGGATCGAGGTTCAATTCATCGATCCAGTGCGACGGCGGCCAAAAAGCATTGTCCACTTGATGGCTGCCGCCGACGTAGAGCTGGCCGTAGATCGGCGGCGTCAGCAATGGCGCCGCGGGATCAGGTGCATATTAAAGCCCGGAATTCATGTAGTCGGGGGCCGAAGGGAATTCTGGATGTCTCATCAAGATCGATGTAAATGTCGGGTTCCACTCATGAAAGCGACGCTTCGCTCCCTATCCATACGAAATCTAGCCCTCGTGGAAAATCTGGAGTGGGACCTGGACTCCGGCTTCCTCACTGTGACCGGTGAAACCGGGGCCGGGAAATCTGTGATCGTGGGGGCCTTGAAACTGATCCTCGGGGAACGTGCAGATCGTTCGCTCATTCGAAACGGGACCGAGTCCTGCGCCGTGGAAGCAATCTTTCAATTAGCAGATAGCCGCGAACTTGATGCATGGCTGATTGAGCGCGGCCTGGAAGGATGTTGCGACGGCGAACTGATCCTAAAACGCCTCATCGCCGCCTCCGGAAGCGGAAAGCAGTTCGTCAATTGCGCGGCAACCACGCTTTCTGTTCTGAAGGAATTGACTGAACCGTTGGTCGATTTGCACGGCCCGCATGAACACCAGTCGCTTTTGTCTAATGAGCATCAGCTTCGGTTGCTTGATTCATTTGCAGGCATCGAAGCAGAACGAATTGCCTATGAAGAGACGTATCGAGGGCTCAGGCGACTGGAGAGCGAACGACAGGAGCTCATTGCTTCTGAGGCGTCCATGGAACGGGAACTTGATCTTTTGCGGCATCAGGTTCGCGAGATCGAAGCAGCCGGAATTCAGGAAAACGAAGAGGCGGACCTTCTCGAACGATACACGCTCGCATCCAACCGGCAGCGACTCACCGAGATTTCAGCGCGAATTAATGATCGGCTAGCGGAAGCAGATGACTCCGTGCTATTGAGGTTGGCTGAGATCCAACGGCTCTTTCGAGAGCTGGAGCGGATAGATGACTCGACGGCGCGATTGCGGGAATCAAATGAACGTGCAGTGATCGAACTCGAAGAACTCGCACGGAGTGTGCAGGAGTATGTAGGCAGATTGGAGATCGATTCGGAAGAGGCCGCGGAGCTCGGGGAACGAATCACGTTGTTAGAGAGCCTCAAACGCAAATACGGCTCAACTTTGTCCGAGGTTCTAGCCTTCGGCGAAGAAGCGGCAACGCGGCTAAAACGGATTGAATCCAGAGAGGATCGGATAACGCAGCTCGCCAAAGAAATTGAGGATCAAAACAAGCTGGTTTGCAGGCTGGGTGAAGCGCTTTCGGAGCGTCGGAAAAAGGCGGCGCCGGAACTCTCTACGGAGATCACTTCCCATCTTCGCGAGCTGGGATTTAAAAATGCAGGTTTCGAAGCGCTGCTTTGTCCAAGCAAAGAGCCGTCGTTGCAGGGGCTTGAGATTGTGGAGTTTCTCTTTGCGCCGAATCCGGGTGAGCCGGCCAAGCCTTTGAAAAATACAGCTTCGAGTGGTGAAATTTCCCGCGTCATGCTGGCCGTGAAGACGTCACTGGCCACACAAGATCGGGTGCCGCTGCTCGTTTTCGATGAAATCGATGCAAATGTCGGTGGGGAAGTTGCTCATTCCGTCGCACACAAGATGAGGTCGCTCGGCTCCTCGCATCAAGTGCTCTGCATCACGCATCTGCCCCAGGTGGCGGCAGCCGGACACGCCCAATATGTTGTAACAAAGGTCTATCGGGATGGCCGAACAGTCTCGGAACTCGAACAGGTGAAAGATGAGGCGCGTCAGACGGAAGTCGCTCGGATGCTGGGCGGAAGAACGCGATCGGCGTTGGAGCACGCCAGAGCGTTGCTCGCCGGAGCGTCCTGAGCTACGATTCAACGCGGTCCCGGTTTCTAAGCGGGATGCGTAAGTAGCACGGAAAGAACCACTTAATTTCAGAATTCGGTGAGTACAGCGGTACGGATTGAAGACTGATATTTGACGCTATTCTTCCTGGGTGTACCGGATGCGCTTCTGGACGTCGGTATTAATGGAATGATATGGATGAGTAAGATTTCCGAGCGCAAACAGGGTGTCGCGTTGATGCTCCATGTCGTCCGCTCCGATGGCGTTCGTAAAGATCGGCAAGAGATATTTGACTCCCGTCTTTGACAGACGCATCCGAATCGGATCGTAGAGAGCCAGGTTCAAGTTTCGTGCATGGATGTGGCCCCATCGGTCGCGGAACCGGTTGGCGTCGTAACCGTCCACCTCGAAGCCGGTAGCGTCACTATATTGAAGAATCGCTACGGCATTATTGCGACCCTCCAAAAGCAGGTCGACCGATTTTGCTCCGAGCTGGGCGGCGTAAAATCGGTCAAATAGAATGGGGCGACCTCCACGCTGGGTATGACCGAGTTTGCGGGTAAAGATGGCTTCCTTGGCGCTGTTTCCTCTTCGGTAACTAGTGAAATACGCATCCCCGATTGATTTGATCAGCATATTACGAAGCGCTTCCGCCGCGCCGGTAAAAACGACATTTCCCGCAGGATCGGTCGTATGTTTTTCGGCGCCCAGATCGGTGCCTTCTTCATCGACAATTCCCTCCCCGCACACGATGACAACGTTCTTCTGAAGATCGTAAAGGTTTTTTACACGGTCGATGAGACGATCTACGTCCAGCGGTTGTTCCGGAACCAGAATGATGTCCGGTCGCCCGTAAGCGGACCCCAGCGCGATAAAGCCTGAGTGCCTTCCCATCACTTCAATGATGGCGATTCGTCGATGACTCTCGGCGGTCGTGCGAATTCGCTCGACACCGGAGGAGCAAACATACACCGAACTTGCGTAGCCAGGTGTTACGTAATTCACCATATACTCCGGAGCGAAATCCGCGTTCGACTTTCCGCGTTCGTAGCGATAGCCCTTGAGGAGAGTCACGTCGGGCACGCGGATGAACTCATTTGGTTCGCTGGGGTAATTGAGACCAAGATCGTTATCGATTGTCTTGGGTGCAAGAACCGTTGGAAGGCGTTCGGCGAGCGGCTGAAGACCGTTGAGGGTGCCATCACCTCCGACGCAGATGAGTCCCTCAATCCCGAGGTTCTTCAAGCGCGAGGCGATCATGTCCAGCTCGTCCGCTTTGGTGGGATCGACAAAATCGCGGGACGAGCCAAGGATCGTGCCACCTTTCGTGGCATCAAGCTCCGGTATCTGCGAGAAAAGCGGATTCAGCATCACGTGGGGTGTCCGCGGATTGAAAAGGCTGTTAAAGCCTTTGATGAGTCCCACAAGTTCGACTCGGCATTGATTCGCGCGGACAACCGCCCCGAAAATAGTCGCGTTCAGGGCGGGAGTGTCGCCGCCGGCCGTCAAGATTCCGATTCGTTTCATAGTTGACTCTTAACAAGTAAGAGGATGAACGCCCAGCGTTCCCTGTAGTTTCTGCAAATAAACTTCGGATTCGGTGGCATCCCGGTGCCTGTAGGCCCGGGTGAGACGACCGGCAATTCCCAGGCGCGCAGCCTCCTCTGAATAGGCGGGCTTGGATAGAAAGGATTCCAGCGCGCGTAGGTGTCGCTGTGCCAGCGATCGGTCTATCTTGCATTTCGCTTCAAGGCGCTCCCGATACCAATCACTTTCAAGGAGGCTCTTCCGGTCGAACATCGCGCGAATTTTCGAATCATTGAGCTCCATTCCTTCGTATTCTTCCTGGGACGGAGTAAGAAGACGGATCACCGAGCCGAGAGAGCGCTCGGGGCTGAGAATTTTTCTCCCCCGTTCCTTTCCTCTTCCCGCACGGAATCGGCCCCTGAAATCGCGGTCAATGATCTTTTCTACAGCATCGAAGTCCACCTTGAAATCCCTCACATGTACCGGTCCTTCCAGGATTGCTTCTGTGATCGGCTTCGAAATCTCCGACTTGCCACCGCCGGATACCGTGCACGGCTTGTGGCCATAGGTCCCCTCCGCAACCGTACCGACCAGGCGCCATGCCCTCGCTCCGGGTGGTTTGATCATATGCACCTTGTATCCGGAAGGACGCACATACGTCTTTCCCGGCAACAAACGGATACAACTGGACTCGCCGTCCACTGTCCAGGAGACCGTTTGAGGGTGCAGATCGAAATGGACATCTTCGGGTACGTAGAGGATGTCGGGGTAGTTCGTGTCGATGCCGTATACCAAAATAGTTGTCCGCAATCAGGGTTACGATCACACCGGACGAGTCGCGCGCAGTAAGCGTGAAGGCGCGCCCTTCATTGTAAAGGTCAGTCTCCCGCTCCCAGCACTTCCCGTCGCGGATCTGCCGCTCCGTTGCCTCACTCACGTGAGGCAGTCCAGCGTCTTTTTTGGTTACCCGAACCAGATGCGGCGCCAGAATGACACAGCCGGTGTGACCACTCCAATTGTCGGAATCAAGACCGGAGACTGACTTTCAGGGTCAAAACGGATTGTCGTTTTGCGCAAAAATTGCCTGAACAATGCTTGCTTGGAGCAGATTCAAGGGGACCTCAGGGCGAGCGCGTAAAGGCGGCATTCAACCGCGAACAAGCTCAATACCTGGGAATCTCGGGATCAACTTCGATCGCCCAGCGATTGATTCCGCCGGCGATGGAACGCACATCTTCATACCCAAGCTGGTCGAAGTAGCGCGCCGCATGCAATGACCGGACGCCGTGGTGACATAGCACCAGAACGAGGTCGGATGTCGGACCAGCCAGCTCGCTGCCATCGCCGCGAAATCCGGAAAGCGGCATGTGTTCTGAACCGTCAATGTGACAAATCGCGTATTCTTCATGCTCGCGTACATCGACGAGGCGCAGGGGATGCCCGGAACTGAGCAATCCAGCGGCTTCTTTCACGGATATTTCCGACCAGGCCACGGCAGAAATGAAAAGTTTTCGTCGACGCTCTGTTTTGAACGATTAGCGCGTAATCGTGACCGGCGTGCCAACACTGACGTTCGCGTAGAAGTTCTCCGCCATGAACTCCGGCATGCGAATGCACCCGTGCGAGGCAGCGTAACCGGGAAGGAATCCCTCGTGCATCCCCGTTCCACCCACGATGCGCATGAAATACGGCATCGGTGCGCCTAAGAACTTGGTACCCGGCGGCTTCGGATCTCTCTTCACATCGACATCCTTTACGACCACCTGACTGGTCACCGCATCGACGTAATCACCGTAAAGGTTGGAGCGGTGATCGATATCTTTCTCCATGATTTTGAAATTACCGATGGAGGTATCATAGCCTTCACGACCCGTAGAGACAACAGAGACTCCTACAAGCTCGTCGCCCTTGTAAAAATAGGCACGCTGCTCGCCGAGCCGGATCACGACTCTCGATGGGCCCTCCACGCCGTTCCCATCCCAGTAGGAGACATTGTCGAATGGCGCCCGCTCGGGTTCTTGATAGCCCCGGTAGTTGCCGCCGCGAACGTCGGCGAGATAGACCGTGTTTACGTCGAATCGCGGATCGGTGGTGCATCCGCCGAGCAGCGAGGCTGCAAGTGCTGCGATGGGGAGCTGGCTGAATATCTTCATAAAGCAGAAACGTCGAACTTTCGCGCGGAATAAAGCGCGTCGCTTATGAAGCGTCAATCATGCCCCTTAATGCTATCGGATAGGATTGTGTACGGTCACCAGTTTGGTGCCGTCTGGGAATGTGGCCTCCACTTGCACTTCGTGAATCATTTCGGGCACACCCTCCATCACATCGTGGCGTGCCAGGATCGTGCTCCCGTAGCTCATGAGATCCGCAACCGATTTTCCATCACGGGCTCCTTCGAGCACTTCGTAGGTGATCACAGCCACGGCTTCGGGGTAATTGAGCTTCAGTCCTCGATTCTGTCGACGCCTGGCGAGGTCGGCCGCGACTACGATCATCAGTTTCTCCTGTTCGCGCGGTGTGAGATGCATCGCGCTCCTTACTAGCGTCTTTCGCAGAAAGCGCCAATCCGAAAAGCGAATGTCCGCCGATAGAATAATGTCGGCCTTTAATGCGTCTAAGCGCATGGCGGTGGTATAGTGGTTACAGAACCTGCAGTCGAGCTGTCTCCCTATGGACGACATATATGAAACTTGAATCACAGATCCTGAGGGCGCATCCATTCCTCTCCTTAATCCCAAGATTCACCCTCCGGCGGCTGATCTCGAGAGCGCCGGTGGACGAATATCCTAAGGGAACCGTAGTCTTTCGCCAGGGTGCGCCATGCGACGCGATCTACCTCGTGATCAGCGGTCGCTGCGAATCCAGGCGAACAACGGGCCGAGGTTTAGAGGAAGTTGAGGAAATTCTTGGCCCCGGCGATACCCTGGGAGATCGCGAGTTGCTTCACAACGAGCCTTACCGGTCGACGGTGAAAGTCGTTACTGACAGCGTGCTCGTGCGATTTGCCGCACAGGACCTTCGAAACACTTTCCTGAAGAATCCTTCTATCGCCGGCCGCGTTTCGCAGTCGATTGCGGATCGTCTTCAAGCGCTTCGGGAAAGCCGTTCCCGCACTGCCGCTCGAGTGCGCCGGATCGTAGCGTTGCTTTCGGAGTCTCCCAGGATTCACGGTGCCGTGGTCGCGGAACATCTGGCCGCTGCTGTCCACGCTTTGGGCGAATACGAAGTGTTGCTAGTGCATTTGATCGCCACCCGGGATGATGCCCCGGCTGTGGACTGGGAACGAGTGACGGCTTCTTTGAAGGGTGGATTCTGTTTCGAGAATGAAATTGAGCGAAACGCCGGCGGGTTTGCCGAACTGCGCCTCTGTGTGAATGGCAACGCGGACCGCATCGCCCCGTTGCTTAGTCACCTCGGAGTAAACTTCGATTTTGTATTGATTCACGCGCACCCGAATGTTCCGGTTCCAGTGGCGTTGCAATGCGCAATCCAGTCGGATTGGACGTATGTTCTCCTCAACACGGACGACGAAGCGCTTTCTCGATACAAGCAACTGGGGCGGGACGTCGTCTCGCAGGCCGATGGCGCGCAAGTGCGGATCAGGCCCGTTATCTTTCTGGACGAAAATCGTGCCGGTTTGGAATTTGCACAATTGCTTCGGAAGAGCGGAACGCCTGCCCATGCCTGGGTACGGGGTTATCTTGAAGGTGGCAACTCGGGCAGTTCTGGTCGCAAAGGGAACTTCGCATTGCGTATTCGGTCGCTGGCACGCGAGATTGCCGGGTGCCGGATCGGACTGGCGCTATCGTCAGGTGGCGCGAAGGGGCTGTGTCACATTGGTGTGCTGCAGGTGCTGGAGGAGCATGGCGTGGAGATCGACATGGTTGCCGGCGCCAGCATGGGTGCTTACGTCGGAGCAGTCTGGGCGAGCGGACACACCGGGGTGGAATGCGAAAAATTTGCACGAGAAGTGCCGGAAAGCCGTATAGGTATCTTGACTCTGATCCAACCGGAGTTTCCTCCTCGTCGCGGATTTTTGAAGACGGAGCGTGTCGCGAATCGATTGAGACGTTCGGTGGGCGATGTCCATTTCTCCGATCTGAAGGTGCCACTGCGCGTAGTCGCCACGTATCTCGACACGCTCGAGCGAGTGGTTTTCTCCACGGGCGAAGTCGTGCGTGCGGTCGAGGCGAGTATCGCGATTCCCGGGATCTGTGTTCCAGTGGTTTTCGATGGAGAAACGTTTATTGATGGCGGTATCGTTGATCCTCTGCCTGTGGATGTGCTGACGGAGTCCGGGATTGATCGCATTATCGCCGTAAACACCATCCCGACACCGGATCGTTTGCGGCAGTGTCTTCTGGCCGATAGCGATAGGATGAGGAAAAACGGCGATGCAGCACAAAGTCTCGGCTTTCTGAATCGGCACCTCAACTACTTTGCGAGCGGCAATGTGCTCGATACTATGTTTCGAAGTATCAGCGGCGCACAAACGCGACTCGCAGAAGCCGCCTGCAGCGATGCGGATGTCGTGCTGCGTCCAGTCTCGTGTGACGGGCGCTGGCATGATTTCGCGAATCCGGGAAGATACATCGCTCTGGGGAGGAAGGTCGCAGAGGACCAGATTGAGGAAATCGAGGCGCTTGTGAGCCGGAGAAAGGAGGCGCCCCGTGAGATTACACTTGCAGCCTGAGCGCAGGCTATCGCGTTACCTTCGGGAGACCGTCGTGCCATTCTCTGGATACTACCGCCGACTTTTTCGCGAACAACATATTGATCCCCGTTCGATCCGGACGCGCGATGATCTGCGACGGATACCCTTCACCACCAAGCAAGACATCAGCGGTGATCCGAACAAATTGCTGCAATTTGTGCTGTTTCCTGATCGCGAACTTCTGGCGCGTCGGCCGTCGACCATCGCGAAGGCGCTGATCCGCGGTCGACGTGTGGTGGCCCGGGACTTCGAACACGAGTTCCGGCCGCTCATGCTCACAAGCACGACCGGACGCTCGAGCGGCCCGATACCGTTCGTCTACACCGGGCACGACATTGTGAATCTGCGCACTGCCGGATTGCGCGTGATGCGCGTGTGCGGGGCGGAAAAGGAGATGCGGATGATTAATATGTTCCCCTTTGCGCCACACCTTGCATTCTGGCTCACGCACTACGCAGGGACGGAGTTCGGAACATTCGTCGTTAGCACAGGTGGCGGAAAGACAATGGGCACGGATGGAAATCTCCGCCTGGTTGCGCGCATCAAACCCGACGTGCTCATCGGGATGCCGACATTTCTCTATCATGTCCTTCGAGAGGCGCTGGAGACAGGAGTGACTTGCCCTAAGCTGCGGAAGCTTGTTCTGGGCGGCGAGAAGGCACCCGTTGGGATGCGCAGGAAATTACGGGAATTGGCAGACAAGCTTGGTGCCGGTCCGGAGGTGGACGTCCTTGCGACCTATGGCTTCACCGAGGCAAAAATGGCTTTTGCCGAATGCCCGACGCCTCCGGGTGTGCCGCCTTCGGGATATCATCTGTACCCTGATCTCGGTCTGGTCGAAGTGATCGATCCTGAAACCGGCGAGCCCCTCGATGAAGGCGAGGCGGGCGAAATCGTCTTCACGCCGCTTGATGCGCGAGGCACCGTGGTGCTCCGGTATCGAACGGGCGATATCATCAGTGGCGGTCTGGTGACCGAGCCATGCCCGCATTGCGGACGCTCTGTTCCGCGACTCGTGGGCAACATTTCCCGAAGCTCGGAAGTTCGTGAAATCCGCCTGGATAAACTGAAAGGCACGTTAGTCGATTTTAATCGGCTTGAGCACGTCCTTGACGACACGGAGGGCACTGGCACGTGGCAGCTCGAGCTGCGCAAGGTGAACGACGATCCGCTCGACCTCGATGAGCTGATTCTTCACGTCGAGAATTCCAATGGTCGGGAGGATCCCGAACTTGCCAAAAAGATCCGGGAGCAGTTTGCCGCAGAAGCTGAGATTCATCCCAATCGGATCGAATTCCACGATATGGCGGAGATGAAAAAGCTTCAGGGTGTTGGAGCGGAACTCAAGGAACAGCGGCTTTTGGATCATCGGCCAAAACAGGAGAAGGTGGTGTCATGAGCAGTTCTCCGTTGGTGATTGTATCTGGAGTGCGCACGCCTTTCTGCAAGGCGGGCAGCGACCTTGCAGAACTCGCCGCGGACGAACTCGGACGCATCGTCGTGAGCACTCTACTCGCTCGTAGCGGGCTTGACCCGTCGCTGATCGACGAAGTGATCTTTGGTTGCGTATGCCAGCCAGCCGATGCGATAAACGTCGCCCGGGTGATCGCGCTGCGTGCAGGCATTCCCAACTCCGTTCCTGCCGCGACGGTGCACCGGAACTGCGCGTCAGGGTTCGAAGCCGTAACGACCGCACACCAGCGCGCGCTGGCGGGGCAGGGATCGATCTTTGTGGTGGGGGGCTCTGAAAGCATGTCGCAGGTGCCGCTGTTTCTGAAACAGAAAACTGCCGCGAAGCTGGCTGCGATCCAGAAGGCCAGGACCATTCCTGCGAAAGTTGGAGCAATCACGCATCTGAAGCCTGCGGATTTCGTTCCGCGGATTGGTCTGCTGCTGGGACTCACCGATCCTGTGTCCGGCTTGAACATGGGTCAAACCGCGGAGCTGCTCGCACGTGAGAACGGCATCTCGCGTGAGGAACAGGACGCATTCGCGCTCCGATCACATCAGCGTGCCGCCGCGGCGTCCGGCAAATTTGCGGAAGAGATCGTGCCGGTCTTTGTTAACGGCAGGGCCGTCAAGGCTGACAACGGGATAAGGCCCGCTCAGAGTCTGGAGGCATTAGCCAGGCTTTCACCCGTTTTTGATCGAAAACTTGGGACCGTCACCGCAGGCAATTCCTCGCAGATTACGGACGGGGCGGTTGCATTGCTCGTAATGACCGAGCAGCGCGCGGAGGAACTGGGATTTGAGCCACTTGGGACGCTCGTCCGCTATGCCTACACCGGTTGCGATCCCGCGCGCATGGGACTGGGCCCGGTCTCCGCTATCGCCAAACTCGGCATGCCCTGCGAGGATGCGGATCTCATCGAGATCAACGAAGCCTTCGCTGCGCAGGTGCTCGCCGTGCAGCGGAAGCTCGATCCGCCTTTGCCGGAAGAGAAACTCAATGTCAACGGAGGGGCTATCGCGCTGGGACACCCGGTCGGAGCAACGGGTGCGCGCCTTATCCTCAGCGGCCTGCTGGAAATGAAGCGGCGCGAGGTGAAGCGCGCACTGCTTTCATTATGTGTGGGAGGTGGTCAGGGTGCTGCACTCTGGTTGGAGCGATCATGAAAACAATCCGGAGCGAGATTACCGTCGAACGACTGTGCGTGGTCACATTTGACCGGCCCGAGTCAACTGCGAACGTCTTTGATCGTGCCACGCTCGAAGAGCTGCATGAACTCCTCGACAGGATCAGCGAGCAGTCCGAACTTCGCGGCGTGGTTTTCACCAGTGCGAAACCGAAGATCTTTATTGCCGGAGCTGATCTTCGCGGGTTCGCCACGATCACCCCACCTGAGTTGGCGGAGATCATTCGACTGGGGCAGACGGCGTTTTCGCGCATCGCCGGACTGCCAATCCCGACGGTTGCCGCGATTCATGGAGCGTGCGTCGGTGGCGGCTACGAACTAACGCTTGCGTGCGATTGGCGCGTCGCGACAGACCATCGAGCGACGAAGATCGGTCTGCCCGAAACCAAGCTTGGCATCCTGCCGGCATGGGGTGGTCCAACGCGGCTGCCGCGGCTGATCGGCGTGACGAAGGCGCTCGACATCATTCTCAACGGCAAAACTGTGCCTGCCGTGGTCGCGCGAAAGCGTGGCATGATCGACGAGGTCGCGCCGCACGAATACCTCATGAAGGCTGCGAACCGTTTTATTGCGCGTGGCAAGAGGCCGTCGAGCAGATACTACGGTGTAACTGGGAGACTAATTGCCCCATTTGTGCGCGCTAAAGTACCTGAAAAAAACACGCGGCCGTTACCCCGGCATCTTGGAGGCGCTCGAAGTCGTCGTGGCCGGTGGTGGATCGGAACACGAATCCGCAGCGATCCTGAGGCTTGCAAAAACTGAGGCCTGCAAGAATCTGATTCGAATCTTTTTTCTTTCCGAGCGCGCGCGCAAGCTCGGCGGTGATCCGCTCCCGCGCGTGGAACGCGCGGCGGTTATTGGTGCAGGAGTAATGGGATCAGGGATTGCCCAATGGGTCGCGGCGCGCGGCGTGAATGTATTGCTCAAGGACATCGACGTGGACTGCGTAGCCCGTGGCATGGGGAACATCTCCAAGCTTTTCCGAATTGCGGTCAGAAAACACGCAATGAACCGGATTGAAGCGCGCGATGCGGCCGACCGGATATTTCCGATCGCTGGTGATGTACCAATGGATCGCGTGGAATTTGTTCTCGAAGCGGCCGTGGAGAAGCTGGAGCCAAAAAAGAAGATCTTCGCCTCGCTCCGGGCTCCGAAGGCGGTGCTTGCCACAAATACTTCTGCGCTGTCCATCACCGAGATTGCCGCTGCTACGGACGATCCGGCCCGCGTCGTTGGATTCCACTTTTTCAATCCGGTCCACAGCATGCAATTGGTCGAGGTAGCGCGCGGAGCGCGGACGAGTGACGAGACCGTGCGCCGGGCCGTCAAGTTTGCGCATCAGATTGGGAAGCTTCCGGTCGTGGTGAAGGATAGCCCCGGCTTTTTGATCAATCGGATTCTCCTGCCATATCTTTGCGAAGCGGGACGGCTCTTTGAGTGCGGTGCCCGCATCCGCGACGTGGATGAGGCGATGCTCGGGTTTGGCATGCCGATGGGACCGCTGCGGCTCATCGACGAAGTGGGAATTGACATTGCCAACGACGTAGGCGTGACGCTCGCGAAGCATTTGCCCGAGCGGATGGAGCTCCCGCCCGTCCTGAGACGAATGACCGAACGCGGGTGGCTCGGGCGAAAAAGCGGACGCGGATTTTACGTTTACCACGGGAAGAGCCACGCAAACTCCGCAGCGGATGCACTTCGGATCGATTCTTCCGCCGTGGGTCTTTCATGCCGTGACATGAAGCGCCGGATGGTACTACTGCTTGTGAATGAATCGGCACGCTGCCTGGAGGAGGGGGTGGTTGGCGAACCGGATGATGTGGACTTCGCCATGATCATGGGAACCGGGTTTGCCCCGTTTCGTGGTGGACCCTTGCGGTTCGCCGATTCACTAGGCATTGCCCGTATTGTGGACGAAATGAACGCCCTTGGTGGTATTTTCGCCCCGTGTGCCCTGCTCTCCGACATGGTCCGTAACCGTAAGAACTTCTACAACGATGAAACCTCAAAATTCGGGTAGCGTTTATGAAAACTGACGAAAACTCTGACGAAGTTATCGACACTTCAAGAATGACCCCTGAAGAGCGTGCCGCGTTGGAACTTACCGAAGCAGCGCGAGAATCAACGACTGCGGAAAGCGGACTCGTCGGTGGCCTGTTCATGGGTCGCTTTAATCTTGGTGGCGTTCATCCCTTTCCCCACCAGAAGCTCGAGGATCGCGACCAGGGTGACGCGTTCCTCGAGCGGCTTGAAACATTTCTCAAGAACGAGGTCAATCCGGATGCGATCGACAGCACAGGTGAGATTCCGGAAGGTGTCTTTCAGGGACTCGCGGATCTTGGCGCTTTCGGCATTAAGATCCCGATGAAGTATGGCGGGCTCGGCCTTTCGCAGACGAATTACTGCCGTGCGGCAATGTTGCTCGGCAGCTACTGTGGCAACACGACAGCGCTGCTTTCCGCCCACCAGTCCATCGGAGTCCCGCAACCCGTGCTTCTATTCGGAACGGACGACCAGAAAAAGAGGTTCTTGCCGCGCGTGGCAAAGGGGGAGGTCTCGGCATTTGCGCTTACCGAGAGAAAGGTCGGGTCCGATCCTGCACGAATGGAGACCAAGGCCGAACCGACCCTGGATGGAAAGGCGTTCATCCTCAACGGAGAGAAGCTCTGGTGCACCAATGGCGTAAAAGCAGGTGTCATCGTCGTAATGGCGAAGACTCCGCCGAAGGAAGTGCGCGGGGAGCAGCGTGACCAGATCACGGCGTTCATATTGGAAATGAACACGCCCGGCGTCGAAGTGGTGCGGCGTTGTCATTTTATGGGCTTGAGGGCTCTCTATAACGGGATCATCCGTTTCCGCGACGTGCGTGTCCCCAGGGAGAATATTCTGCTTGCTGAGGGAAAGGGGCTTCGTGTCGCGCTGACTACCCTCAATACAGGGCGTCTGACGCTCCCGGCTGCCTGCGCCGGTCTTGGGAAACGCTGCCTCAGCATTGTCCGCGAATGGTCGAAGGAACGCGTCCAGTGGGGTGCGCCAATCGGAAAGCACGCTTTGATCGCCGACAAGATCGCCACGATCGCCGGCGAAGTGTTTGCGATGGAATCGATGGTCCTTTACGCCGCTAGCCTGGTGGATAATGACCTCCACGCCGATGTGCGTCTGGAAGCCGCTTTATGCAAACTCTGGGCGACCGAGCGCACTTGGGAGATCGTAAACGAGACCATGCAAATTCGTGGTGGACGCGGGTACGAGACAGCAAATTCCCTGGCAACCCGTGGTGACGAACCAATACCGGTCGAGCGTTATCTGCGTGACTGTCGCATCAATACGATCTTCGAGGGCTCCAGTGAAATCATGCGCCTGTTCATCGCGCGGGAAGCACTCGATCCGCATCTTAAAATCGGCGGTCCCGCATTGAACTCTCGACTATCTGCTGCATCGAGAGCGACCGCGGCTTTGAAGGCGGCGGCTTTTTATGCCCGCTGGTATCCGCTGCAATGGCGGCGCCTGCCTCGCCGGGCAGGTCATACCTTTCATCCTTGTCTTGCCAGTCACATGCGATATGCCGCTGCCACGACGCATGTGCTGGCAAGGCGGCTGTTTCATGCGATGGCCGCTTATGGCCCAAAGCTGGAACGACAGCAAATGCTGCTGGGTCGGTTCGTAGATATTGGCACCGGACTTTTCGCAATCACGGCGACGTGCAGCCGGGCGCAATCGATGCTGAATAGTGAAGAAGGAGTTCTCGAGCTCGCGGACCACTTCTGCCGCAGAGAGCGATTGAATGTCGAAAATGCGCTGCGCGGCATTCGCCACAACACCGACCGCACTGGATACAAGCTCGCACAGCATGTGCTCGAGGGCCGCTATAACTGGCTCGCGGAGGGGATTGTGAAATAGAACGGCCGGCTCGGCACTCTAGTCTTGCGATGAGAGTGTTCCTGATTCTTTGGGCGTTCTTCCCGTTCCTGCTCCAGGCGGAAACAACCTTTTCGAGTGGCAAGGGCCACGTCGCGCTTGTGGAATTGTTTACATCAGAGGGATGCAGCAGTTGTCCTGCTGCCGATCAATGGCTGAGTGGGCTCCGCGGGAACGAGGGTCTCTGGAAAAATTTCGTTCCGGTAGGATGGCACGTCGATTATTGGGATGGACTTGGCTGGCCGGACCCGTTTTCGAAGAAGCAGTTCACTCTCCGACAGCGGGCGTATGCGCGGGAATGGAGGGAAACGGTGGTTTACACTCCGGCGGTGGTTCTGAATGGTAAGCCCTGGCTGAATTGGAGGAGAGGTGCGGTTCCGGTTTCGGACGGGAAGAACGTGGGCGTTCTGGAAGCAACAGTCTCTGAGAAAGGTGTGGTAAGAGCGCGATTTAGGCCTGCGAATCAAAAGAGGAAACAATTGTCGCTTACCGCCGTTGTTCTTGTATCCGGTGTGAGCTCTCAGGTGCGTGGTGGCGAGAATCGAGGGCGGAAACTTCGTCATGATTTCACTGTGCTGGAGAGCCAGTCTGTCGATTTGGCAGACGGGCAGGGGGCGATTCAACTGAAGTTCCCCGAAAGACGGAGCGGAAAATTGGCCCTGGCAGTCTGGGTAACCCCGGCCGATTCCCTTGTGCCGATCCAGGCGACGGGAGGATGGATCGAGGCAGAGTGAGTGCGGCAGCGTGGGGTTAGGTTTAGGTGATTAAACAATATCAATGCCTCCACGCGAAGCTTCGCCCAACCAGAGCATTCAGGCTCAAGATGTCCCGCGCGGAGGCGGCCCATTGTGAGTCTGATGATAATCGTAGGACAATAACGTGTCTCGACGGACAGAACAGCCCATGGTATTTTGCCGGCAGCATGAAGATTGTAGAGGTTGCACCGCGCCCGGATTTCAAACTCTTCCTGCGGTTTGAAGATGGCTCCGCGGGCGAAGTAGACCTTTCATCGTTTGCCGGAAGAGGTGTTTTCGCCTCTTGGCTCAAGGAGGGAATTTTCGAGCAGGTGCGTCTCACCGAAGCGGGTGCTCCGGAGTGGCCTGGAGAACTTGACCTCTGTCCCGACATGCTCTACATGCGACTTACGGGCAAGACCGCTGAGGAGCTTTTTCCGACACTTCGGAGACTGCCCAGTCATGCCTGAACTCTCCAGGTTCTACGGAATCGTCATTCAAATGTATTATGGGGATCACCCTCCCCCACATTTTCATGCTCTCTACGCCGATAGAAAGGCCATCGTTGATATCGAGTCTCTGGCTTTCATCGATGGCAATCTGACCGCGAGGGCGAGAGGAATGGTCATAGAATGGGCCACCCTACATCAGGACCAGTTACGGGAAGCTTTTCGGAGGGCTGAAGCGATGGAGCCTCCTGAAAAGATTCTACCGCTGGATTAGAAACGAATGTCCAACAAGAGCATCCAGCAAACCTCCAATTCGCGCGGTAGTTGACGATGAACACGTTTCATTTCAGTCCTCCTTTTTCTTTGGTCAGCCTCAATCAGTCACTGATGGCCGGCGTTCGCTGAAGAGAATCCGCAATGTTACCCTCGACCTCGATTCAATCACGGAAACTGACCTAGTCGCCCTCGTCTCTGGTGGAGTGCGGGAATCTCGAATAATCGAGTATAAGGCTGGTCTCATGATCGGTTCGGATTCTGAAAAGAAGGAATTTCTTGCAGATGTCAGTTCTTTCGCGAACGCAAACGGAGGAGATATCGTTTTCGGAATCGAAGAAGTAGATGGAGTAGCTTCGAACGTTTTGGGTTTGGATAGATTTTCCCCTGACACCGATCACCTCCGCGTAGAGGAGATCATACGTAATGGCATTGAGCCGCGGATTATTGGTCTGCGGCTTCGTTCGCTGGAATTGGCGAGCGGCCGTAATGCGCTGATTGTGCGAATCGCCAACAGTCTCAATCGTCCGCACATGGTGGTTTTTAAGGGCTCTTCTCGATTCTTTTCGCGGAACTCAGCCGGAAAATATCCACTCGACGTTCACGAACTACGGTCCGCTTTCATTGCTTCGGAGAGTCTTTCCGAGCGCGTCCGTCAGTTCCGGCTCGAACGAATTGACGCCATACTACAGAGTAATACTCCTGAGCCTCTTCGAGGAAACCACTTCGTATGCTTGCATCTAATTCCTCTTGCAGCCTTCAATCCATCTTTCGCGTTTGATACAAGCCGAGCCCAAGCAGTTAGAGAACTACGCCCAATATGCAGCAGAGGGTTGAGGCGGGAAACGAACTATGATGGCCTGCTAACCGTTTTTCGTGTTTCCGAGGATCGATCTACGAACTATGTTCAGCTTTTCAGGAACGGAACTATTGAAGCTGTCGAGAGTGGAATGCTGAAAACGGAGTCCGATCCTGATCGGAAGATCATCCAAAGCATCACCTACGAGCAAGAGATCATAACAGGTCTCGGCGGGTATTTCGACTTCTACAAGGATTATGGGATGCCACCGCCGATAGTGGTTGGCCTCAGTCTATTGAACGTACGAGGCTTTAACATGAATGTCGGAGTGCGCCGTGAGAAAGGTGCAGGACTCCAGTGGGAGAGTCTATGACTAAAACCCACCCGGCAACTTTCGCTCCAGCCGGTAGCAGTCGGGGCGGGCGTGGAGGTAACGAAGCGTCCGAAGCCCCCGATGTAAAAGGCTCCTGAAAAGGGAGTCAGCGAGCGAGCAGGCCGTAATGCGAATGAACACCGGGCAAGTCCCGAAACCATGTGATGCGAACGTCGACCCAGCTCCGACAAGGGGAAGGCTGCCATCGTGCGGGAAGAGAGCGAATCAAGCACCGCACGAGTTCGCCGGGGCAGTGGTGACGGCATGTTCGCAGAAGGAGACCTGTGGCAACACGGGAAGTCCCATTGGGTGGATCGGCTTCTGCCGAGCCAACTGGCGTTCCGCGAGGAAGGAGCCGGGCCGGATGGGATGGCGGAGAGGCCCGTATTACCGAAGAAGCCGAGTAATGTCGGTGGAGGGAAGGGGCCTTGGTTCAAGGGCGATGCAGGAAGAAGCGAAGGCTGGGAGATTGGCGTGAGCCTAACAACTCCGGAGAGTGTCTGGAAGCTTCAGGCGGCATTGCATGCCAAAGCGAAGGGAGAACCGGCCTATCGGTTCTACAGTCTTTACGACAAGATCCATCGGAAGGACGTGATGTTCCATGCGTGGAGGCGCTGCCGGGTAAACGGTGGTGCTTCCGGCGTGGACGGACAGAGATTCGAGCAGATCGAAGCGGAAGGTGTGGAACGGTGGCTGGAAGAACTGGGGGAGGAAGTCCGGAAGAAGACCTACAGAGCGCAAGCGGTGCAACGGGTATGGATACCCAAGCCCGATGGGAAAGAGCGGCCGCTGGGGATACCGACGATCCGGGATCGG
Source organism: uncultured Verrucomicrobiae bacterium (assembly GCA_963805815.1). GTDB lineage: Bacteria > Verrucomicrobiota > Verrucomicrobiia > Chthoniobacterales > Chthoniobacteraceae > CAWDWA01. Next base: position 441,780 of record CAWDWA010000023.1, on the reverse strand, counting down.
GTGGTGCAGATGGCTGCGGTCATCGTGCTCGAACCGATCTACGAGGCTGATTTGGCCGGGGAGCAGTATGGGTATCGGCCTGGGCGCAGTGCGCATGACGCAGTGCGTGTCCCGGCTACCGCGAAGTGGTCGATTGCGATCTGAGCGGCTACTTCGATTCGATACCGCATCACGAACTGATGAAAAGCGTGGCGCGCCGGATCAGCGATGGAGCAGTGCTGGCCCTGATAAAAGCCTGGCTGGAAATGCCGGTGGAGGAAGACGATGGCCGAGGTGGCAATCGCCGCACGAGCCTCGCCAAAGACAGCGGACGCGGCACCCCGCAGGGGGCACCGATTTCGCCGTTGTTAAGCAATCTCTACATGAGGCGCTTCGTGCTGGGTTGGAAACAGGGTGGCCATCAAGAGCGTCTCAAAGCGCGCGTGGTGGTCTATGCGGACGACTTCGTGATCCTGTGTCGTGGCAACGCGGCGCAGGCAAAGGAGCAGATGGGGAAGATCATGAAGGTGCTCAAGCTGACGGTGAACGAGAAGAAAACGCGCATCGCCCGCGTGCCGGAGGAGTCCTTCGACTTTCTCGGCTATACGATTGGGCGGTGTTATTCGCGGACGGGACGGTGCTTCATTGGCACGCGGCCGTCCATCAGGCGGGTACGAAGCCTCTGCGTGGAAATCAGCGCGATGACGGGGCGAAACTCGTATCGCAAGCCGACAGACGAAATCGTTGGGCAGATCAACCGGAAGCTACGGGGCTGGGGAAACTACTTCAGCCTCGGGGCAGTGAGCAGAGCCTACCGGGTGGTGGACAACCACGCCCGGCACCGGGTTCGACAGTGGCTGAACGGCAAACACCGGAGCAGGGGAGCTTACCCCGTGCGCTATCCGGCGACACACCTGCATGACAAGCTGGGACTGTACCGGCTTGAACGCAGCACGCGCAGCTTCCCGTGGGCGAAAGCATGAAACACCTTGTCCGAAAGCCGGATGCGGGAAAACCGCACGTCCGGTTTGATGAGCGGGGAGTGGAAACGGAGAGCAAGGCAAGTTACTCAGGCACCGGCAACCGAAAGGGCCGGACTCAGTTACGGCTTCGCCTAAACTCCACCGCGCCACTTCTCGACTCTACTCACGGTCAAATGATTCTGCACGCGTCATTGACCGACGGGCGCATCTCCGAAAGTTGCACGAATCAGTTCCAAAGGAATTGAAGGGTGTTGTTTTTGACGGCGACGTCGATGGCGAGCATGTGGGCCAGACCGCGCGGAGACCAGAACTGGCCACGACGCTTCAAACGGTCCTGGAACTGGCTGCAGGCGGATTCCATCGAGCCGGATCCAATCGGGGCGTTGCGGGCGGCCAGGTCGACATAGTCGAGGTGTTCGCGGTGGTTGCGGAAGTAGTTGACTTCCCGATTGACGATCGGATCGGTGGTGTTCTTGGCCAAGAGTTCTTCGAGGGTGTGGATCACGCGATGGCCGGGGGTGTGGCGGAGTTGATGGAGCAGGGGCTTGACCCAGGCAGCCGCCTGCTCGGGGCTCCCGGGGTGAAGATGGTGGGCGAGGCTCCAGAGGTGCTCGCTGCCATGATAGAAGTCCAGAGTCTTGGTCGCCTGGGCGAAGCGGTCCTCGATCAGATTCCATATCCAGATGGCTCCATCGGCGAGGACGAAGACTTCCCTGGCCCGAGCCAGGCCGCACCGCATCGCCTGCGCCTGGATCATGGCCCCGAGATCGACGGCATCGGTATCCGGAGGGACGGCGACGACCTTTTTCTCAATGAGCATGCCACGCCCGGAAGCGTTGGCCGCCCGGTCTTCGAGGCGGTAGACGATCGCGCTTTTGACTTCCTTCCAGGAGACTCTTTCCAGGGCGGGAGGTCCCGGCTGGGCGCCCCAGTCCACCCCTCTCTGGCGAACCAGCCAGCCATCGATCATGACGACCAGACTGAACGCCGGCTCCTGCGGCTTCGGGGGCGGAGGTGCGGGCAAATCCACGCCTTCGTTGCGCCCGGCGATGCGCCCCACGAGCGCATGAATGGCGTCGTCGCTTATCGGAGAGCCCCAGCGGGTGGCCAGTTCCGCGCCTTTCTCGAAGGAACCGGCGGCGGCGGCATTGTAGGCGAGTCGCTGCTCGAACTCCGGGCTCAGACGGGCCCATTTGCCCAGCCCCCACTGCTCGCGCACCGGACAGTGCCAGCTTCCCGTTGCCTTCGAATGGCCCCGGATCGCACCGATGCTCACGATGCCCGATACCGTCATCAGCGTGAAGCCCGTCTTTTGCTGGCGCTTGAGCAGGAGCCCACTTCGGGTGCACATCGGCGGGATCGCATCGGCCGCATGCTGGAGCCGCTCCTGGAGACGCGCCCTCGTCCACTCGCGCCCCTCTTCGAGCACTTCCTTCTCCATCGCCAGGAGTGTCGCACTCATGCTTTGAGCCCGAAGAGATACACGTCCTTTTCGGCCACGGCAGCGGTGTGCCCGCGATCCTGGCGTCCGCGTCCGCGGGTGCCGCCGACATGCACCCAGTTGGCCGCCCGGTAGCATGTGCCGGCGAAGCGTCTCCGTTCCACAAAGGTCTCCAGCCACTCCAGACCCTGCCCGTATTTTTCCCGCCAATCGCCGTCGATGCGCCGTGCCGCCGCTCCCAGGATATGGCTGGCCAGATGGGGAACCCGCACCCACGGAAAAACCAGGAACCGGGTGTTGTTGGCGATCCTTGCCAAGCCCTGCTCGCGGCAAAATCCCCGCTCCTGCAGATAGCCGTCGCGGTCTGCGCAGCGCCAGGCGGGAGCCCCGAAAAGCAAGGCCGCCACTTCCCGTCCGCAACGATCCCTGGCCAGATACCCGATGTTCTGTCCCACCACCCGAAGTCCCAGATAATGGTGGCGCGACAGATAGTACGCCCATCGCCGATGCGCCTGGCTCCCGGCCCGGACGACCTCCAAGGTTGCCGGACCCACCTCCTCGAAACCCGCCTCCAGGCTCTCCTCCTGCGGGAGGCTTGCCGGCAATCGAATGCCTGCTCGTGGCTTGCGGTAGGCTTCCCTCAAGGGCGGCAGAACGATCCAACCCCGCCGCTCGATCTTGAGCAGCAAACTGCGGGCGGCCAAATCCTTGGGCCGCCCGCTTGCGTCCCGCCAATCCCAAAGCACGCACAACTCCCCGGCCAACTTCCGCCGACTCCAGTGCGGGCGCTCCGCAATCCACCCGCGGAGCCACCGTACTTTTTTCCCCATCCACTTCCCGTCCCTGAATCACGATCGGCCATTGCATGGCCTCTTCTTGCTCTCAAGGGAAATTGTAGTTCAGCATTTTTTTGCAACTTTCGGAGATGCGCCCGCTTGAAATTGAATTGAATTGAATTGCTACCTGGATCGAATAAATGGCAGTAATTCGGGGGAGCTCAGTGGTGCGAATGGCGAGACACGCGCTAACAGTTCGCGCTTGAAAAGGCAGGGCCCCAGCATAGCTTCGGGGCTTTTCCTCAGATTTCGAAAATGCAACTTCTGCCCGGCTTCCGCGACTTCTATCCGGCTGACTGTGCACGACGCGATTACATCCTCGCGAAGTGGCGCGAAGTGGCGCGCCGATATGGATTCGTGGAATATGATGGACCGGTTCTCGAAACGCTCGATCTTTACAAAAAGAAAAGTGGTGGAGAAATCGTCGGCCAGCTTTTCGAGTTTGCTGACAAAGGGGATCGGAATGTGGCGCTCCGTCCTGAAATGACCCCAACGCTCGCCCGGCTCGTGGCGGCTCGGGAGCGCGATTTCAAGAAACCGCTGAAGTGGTTCTGTGCGCCGCAGTTTTTCCGTTACGAAAAACCCCAGCGTGGCCGCGGCCGTGAGTTCTACCAGTTCAATGCGGACATCATCGGTGAGGCTTCGCCTGCAGCGGACGGGGAATTGATTGCCCTGGCAATAGACACGCTGCGCGCGTTTGGGTTTACTGAAACGGACTTCGTTGTCCGCATCAGCAACCGGGATGAATGGGGCGCATTTCTTGCAACCCACGGCAAATCAGAGCAGCTCGAGAACTTTCTCGGTATCATCGACAAGGTCGATCGAACTGCCCCGGAAGCGGTCAACCGGCAACTCGAGCCGTTTGGAATGACGCTCGCCGATGTTCATGCGGAGTTCGAAAAACCAGTTTCGGAATGGGTTACCGCTGCGGAATTTCTTGGCGGACTTCGTGCGCGCGGTCTCGAAAAGTTTGTCGAGTTCGACCTGCGCATCGTGCGAGGACTTGCTTATTATACCGGATTCGTCTTCGAAGTATTTGATCGGAGCAAGAGCGAGCGTGCGCTGGCCGGCGGCGGCCGCTACGACAATCTGCTCAGCGTGATCAGCGATGGAAAAGTGAACCTGCCTGCGCTTGGCTTCGGTATGGGAGATTATGTGTTGAGCAATCTCATAGGAGACGTCCCGCGCGCACAGGAAAAACGTGAAGCGTGGCTCGCAGCGAACCGGGCTATCGATGTCTATGCGGTAATCGCGAAAGAGGAATGCCGGGCCGAAGCGCTGGGCGTCGTTCAGCAGCTTCGCGAAGCCGGGCTGCGGATCGATTTTCCACTGACTCCTTTGAAGGTCGGTAAGCAATTCCAGGCGGCGAGTCAGCTCGGCGCCAGCATGGCAGTCGTTTTCGGCGACGAATGGCCCACCGTGAAGATCAAGGATCTCGCCACCCGCGAGGAGCGCGGTGTGCCGGTGAGTTCCCTTTTGCATGAGCTACGGATGGAGCCCGTTCCTGCCTGACTTCCGTATCGAATTTTCTGTTTTGCGCAAAAAATCGTTTTCCCATGTATCGTACCCATCATTGCAACGCTCTCCGTAAACCCGATATCGACCAGCAAGTCACACTGTGCGGATGGGTAAATTCGCGGCGTGACCATGGCGGCGTCATTTTCATTGATCTCAGAGACCGAGAGGGGCTTACGCAGGTTGTGTTCAGGCCGGAGGAACATGCCGAGGCTTCGGCGGCAGCGCATGGACTCCGGGGCGAGGACGTCATTCGAGTAAGCGGGCGCGTTGCCGCGCGGCTTGCCGGCACGGAGAATCCCAAACTTGGCACCGGTGATATCGAGGTCGTTGCGAGCGCACTCGATATCCTGAGTAAATCCGAGGTGCCGCCGTTCCCGATTGATGGGGAAGGCGGGAATGAAGATCTGCGCCTGGCCTACCGCTATCTCGATCTTCGTCGGTCCGATATGGCGCGCAATCTCCGGACTCGCCATCGCGTGGTGAAGACCACGAGGGATTATTTTGACGAAGCCGGCTTCCTCGAGATTGAGACGCCAATTCTTTCGAAAAGCACACCGGAAGGGGCGCGCGACTTTCTGGTGCCTGCACGGATGTCACCTGGCACATTCTACGCTTTGCCGCAGGCGCCGCAGCAATACAAACAACTGCTCATGGTCGGGGGTGTGGAAAAGTATTTTCAAATTGCCCGCTGCTTTCGGGACGAAGCTCTTCGCGCGGAGCGCCAGCTCGAGTTCACCCAGATCGACGTGGAGATGTCATTCGTCACGCCCGACGAGATCATGGCGATCATCGAGGGGATGCTGGTTCGAATCTTTCTGGAGACGAAAGGGATCGAAGTCCCAACGCCGTTCCTGCGGCTGACTCACGAGGAGGCGATGAACCGTTTTGGCAGCGACAAGCCGGATACACGATTCGCGATGGAACTCGCAGACCTGAGCGGTATCTTCCATAAGAGTCAATTCAAGGTCTTCCGCGGTGCAATCGATAGCGGGGGAGTCGTGAAGGCTATTAATGCGAAGTGGTTCGCCGGGATCACCACCGGGCAGATCAACGAACTCACCGAGATGGCGAAACTCTACGGAGCGAAAGGCCTTGCCTTCATAAAAGTGGAGAACGGAGAGTGGAAATCCCCAATCGTGAAGTTCTTCAGCGAGGAGGAGAAAGCTGCGCTTTCAGAGAAGCTTGGTATGGAAGAAGGTGATCTCGTCCTTTTTGGTGCGGACAAGTGGAATGTCGTTTGCGAGGTGCTCGGCCGGATCCGACTGCGTGTTGCTGAAATTCAGAACCTTCTGGTGGGCAACACCGACCTGAATTTTCTATGGGTCGTCGATTTTCCGCTGCTGGAGTTCAGCGCCGAAGATAACAAGTGGAACGCCGTGCATCATCCGTTTACCCGTCCGGTCGCAGAGGACATCCCGAAACTGGACGCCGGCAACTTCGCGAAGGTTCGGGCTCAGGCGTATGACATCGTGTTGAATGGCGTGGAGCTTGGCGGCGGCAGCATCCGAATTCACGAACGCGATTTGCAGGCAAAGATGTTTTCCGTGCTCGGTGTGGATGAAGCGCATCAGGAGTCGATGTTTGGACACATCCTGAAAGCGTTTAGCTACGGTGCGCCGCCGCACGGCGGGATCGCACTAGGGCTCGACCGTCTGGTCATGTTGATCTGTGAAACAGAGAGTATCCGTGACGTCATTGCCTTCCCGAAGAACAACCGCGGCACGGATCTCATGACCCAGTCGCCTTCCGAGGTAGATTTCAAGCAACTCCGGGAACTCTACATTCAGAGCACGGCGCGAAAAAAGCAGGGTTGAAAAGGTTTTCGAAAGCGGACGACCGGACGGGTTTGTCATCGGCTCTCCCGAACCAACGCGGCCCACACCTCAAAAGCGCCAACCAGCTCCACTCAGCAGAGGAAGCTGGTTGGCGCGAATGAATTCCCGTCGGGCCGTTTCAGGGTTTTGTAAATTCCTGCAAGGAACTTCACCTATAATTCTGCAAGCGACGCACCAGCAGCTTCAACTTTTCCTTCGAAGCAATGCGATCTGTTAAATAGACTTCGGATTCGGCATCCCGATAAATCAGCGCCCGGCCTGAAGCCGGAACGTACACTTTGTGAAGCGAATCGGCGCCAACCTGTAATATTGCGCCCCTCACTCCGCCAAGCTTCGACCAGACATTTACCTTGATGTCCGGCCCGCCGTAATAACCGATAGTGCTCGCACCATTATCTGGGATCTCGATGTAGAATTCTTCGTACGTGGCCTCTCTCGCAGGCTGCACGAGGCTTCGAGAAGCTCTGCTTTCTTCGAGCATTTCCCGAAGTCGCAAATTTGTCTCTTTGAATTGCTGCGCCTGTTCCTTCCACAGCGCCGTATTCCGGTTCGCTTTCTGGTACAGGGGTTTGTAATCGATTTTGTTGCCATCGAAGGCAACTGCAGAGTCAACAGACAGGCAACCTATGCAAGAGGTTACAGTGATAGATAGTATGGAAAGTATGGGGGGTTTCACGAATTAGACTACGCTGCTCAGCGTCCGCGTGCAACCCAATTCTAATAAATTCATTCACTTTGACGGTTAATCTTTTCTCCTTGTGTTTCGAGCGATCTCTCTGTCGTCAGTTGCGGCACTGGCCTGTTCAAGCAACGCGGTGCGGAAAGGCAGGATGATCGCGGATGAGTGACATTGCTTTCTGCACAAGTGTCTTTCCGGGTTCGATGCGGTGCCAGGGAGAAGCACCCGAGGGATGCGGCAACGGCACAAGATCAACCATGTGACCGCAGTAATCAGCTGCAAATTTTCGTCCGATAATATCCACCAGTTTTCCCGGAGCCATGAACTGCGCAATTGCGAGTTTTCCGACCGGAATCAAAAGGGCGGGCTTTAGTATCTGCATCTCGGCATGCAACCATTCCGAGCAATTCGCAATCTCCTGACGATTTGGCACTCGATCGCCGCCGGCGCCATTCTTTCCCGGGAAACAGCGGCAAACCGCCGCCATGTAGATCGAGGTTCTAAAATTTGCCTCGTCCATCCCGCAATGTTCCTCAAACCACCGGAACAATGTCTTTCCAGCAGTCCAGGCGAAAGGACGTCCGAAAACCGGTTCTTTAACTCCGGGCGCTTGACCGACAAGGATCACTTTGCTCATCACCGGACCGCCGGTGACCACCGGTTTTTGCATGAGCGGACAGCGTTTGCAGGCTTTTAGCGCTTGCAGGTGTTTATCCAGTTTTCTTTGACTCAACCCGCTTCTCCCAATTGTGTTCCCACCGCGATCGGATTCCCGAGCAACAGGTCACGAGAGAGCATCCGTCTCTTTCCCTCAAGCTGCACGTCCCCAAGGCGCAATCCTCCGCGTCCGGCTGCAACGAGCAATCCAGATCGGTCCGCGGCCAGGACGACTCCGGGTTTGCCCTCGGTGTCGGGTTCGATCGAAGCGGAGAAGATTTTCAGCGTTCTTCCTGCGGTGCCGCCGTGCGGAGGGACCGTGGTCGAAGCCGTTGGCCAGGGGTTCATTGCGCGAATTTTTCGATCGACAAGTTCTCCCTGCGCAGACCAGTCGATGACGCCACTCTCGCGTGTGAGTTTTGGTGCATAGGTTGCTGCCGAATTGCCCTGGGCTACTCGGGGCGCCCTGCCAGATTCAAGAAGCGACAACGCTTCGAGCATTGCTGCCGTCGCAAGTTTACCCAGTCGGTCATGCAGCGAACCCCCGGTCTCGAACTCCCTGATCAGTAGCGTCTTTGTAAGGATAATGTCGCCTGTATCAAGGCCGACGTCCATGTGCATCACAGTAATTCCGGTTTCCGTATCGCCTGCTTCGATTGCGGCCTGAATCGGAGCCGCTCCGCGATGGCGCGGCAGGATCGAGGCGTGAAGATTTATGCACGCAACCGGTGGCAGATCGAGCACCGCTCGTGGAAGGATCTGCCCGTAAGCCATAACCACAAAGACATCTGCTCCAAACGCGGCCACTCTCTCAATTGCAGCCGCGTCTCGAAGCCGGGATGGTTGAAACACGGGGACGCCGTGTTCACGGGCAAGAAGCTTAATTGGTGGTGCCTGCAGAATCTGCTTCCGGCCCACCGGCTTATCCGGCTGCGTAACGACGCCGACGACCTTATGTTTCTGAGATTCCAATAGTGCGCATAGCGACGGGATGCCAATTTCTCCCGTTCCCATGAACAAAACCCGCATTGTCAGAGGGATGGGTAAAGCCTCATCGTTACCATCAGGATGTTTGCCCCTGATCTGTAGGGTTGCGACGAACCGAGGTCAGCAACGCGGTTCCTGTTACGGAAGAAGCAACTGCGAGCCGGGGCGATTCCCACGCGACCTTGGCATGGCTGCTGCCCTGGACATAATTTTTTCGGAAGCTGTCACCTCGCGCTGCCCGACTGAACTCGCGCAACCCGTACAGATGTAGTCGAAGATCTCCTTGTCCGGCAGAACGAGTAAAAGGCGCTCCCTGACAGGCATGGCCGCCTGGCATTTCTTGCAATAGAGCGATGAAGCACGAAGCGATTCGAATTGCTGCATGGATGCAATGGTAGTCGTCCTGTCCAATTTTCGCTAGTCCGGAGAGAAAATTGACGCATACCTGAGGGTCATGTTCGGATTTAGTGTGGAGCACACGCAAGTTAGTTTGAAGGCGCTGATTCACTGAACTGATGAACGAAAATCGCAAGGCTCTGCTTTTCGAACTGGCCATTCTGTTTTCGAAACTCGGCGTGACTGCCTTCGGTGGGCCGGCCGCGCACATCGCAATGATGGAGCAGGAAGTCGTGCGGAAACGAAAATGGATTTCCCACGAGGAGTTTCTGGACCTCCTGGGAGCGACCAACCTTATTCCGGGACCTAACTCGACGGAACTCGCCATCCATTTGGGAAATCGACGCGCAGGATTTCCAGGGCTCCTGATTGCAGGCTCGTGTTTCATTTTTCCAGCGCTCGTGATCGTGATGCTTGTAGCGTGGGCCTACATGACGTTTGGCTCCATTCCTCAGGTCGAGGGCCTTCTCTACGGGGTCAAACCGGTCATCATTGCCGTCGTCCTCCAGGCACTCTGGAAACTGGGAACCAAAGCGGTGAAAACGCCAACGCTTGCAGTGATTGGCGGGGCAGGAATCGTCGCGATCGTCCTCGGCGCCAATGAGTTACTCGTGCTCTTGATGAGCGGGTTGATTATGATGTTGATTCGCGCAACGAGAAAGTCCCCTGGAAGGAATGTTGGCATGCTGATGTTCACGGCCGCTCCAGCAACAATGTCCGCAGCAGTGGGCACCACCTCTGCCATCGCGGCGACTCCATTTGGAATGTGGCCGCTGTTCATCTTCTTCCTTAAAGTGGGTTCTGTTCTTTTTGGCAGTGGCTATGTGCTGCTCGCTTTCCTCGAGGCAGACCTCGTCCAGCGCTGGAACTGGTTATCCTCTTCGCAACTCCTCGACGCTGTCGCGGTTGGGCAGGTGACTCCTGGACCGGTATTCACCACCGCAACCTTCATCGGATATGTCCTGGGTGGACCCCTCGCAGCGCTTATCGCGACCGTTGGGATTTTTCTTCCAGCCTTCTTTTTCGTCGCTGTCAGCGGCCCGCTTGTGCCGAAGCTCCGGCGGTCAAAAAGCGTCGGGGCGTTCCTAGATGGTGTCAACGTTGCTTCGCTTGCCCTCATGACGTTTGTCACATGGCAGCTGGGGGTCGCCGCGCTGGTGGATTGGATAAGCGTCGCACTCGCACTTGCTTCAGCGGCACTCCTGTTAAAATTCCAGACCAATTCTGCGTGGCTGGTCCTCGGTGGCGCGGCCGTCGGACTGCTCGCAAATATCTGACTGACCCACGCGGTTGCGAAATGGATGGCCATTGACATGATCGTGTGGGTTGATCACGCGATGATGAAAACTCTCTGCAGGCTCTCCCAAGTCTTTTTGTCTTCGCCCCCCGGTGGTTAATTCATCCCATGACATCATTCCGGCGACGCCACTATCGGTGGCTGCGGTATTTCCCTCGCAAGAAGCATCTCAAGGGAGGCTGGATTCATCGCGTCCTCGGCGAACGCATATTTCTGCGGGAACTCTGGCGGCCTTCGCGTGAGACTGTCGCCCTAGGATTCGCTCTCGGACTTTTTATCGGCCTTTCGCCCACATTTGGAGTGCAGATCTTCCTTGCGTGTGTGCTGGCTTACCTCTTCAGGGTCAATCTGCCCTTTGCCCTCTTGGGTGTACTGATTACCAACCCTTTTACTGCTGCCCCCATTTACGCGTTCGAATTAAAACTTGGCCTATGGCTCGCCGGTCAACCAGAGGCGACGGAATACGTTGGATATTCTGGCATGCTCGAGCATGTAGCCATATATGCCCGTCCGCTCTGGGTCGGAAGCATTGTAGCGGGCAGCGCCGTAGCGCTTGCTGGATGGGTGCTCGCCTCGGTCATCTGGGTACTCTTTTCCCGCTTCTGGCACGGCGTGCTTGGAAAATAGAGAAACCCTTGCGCCGCTGGGTAAAGCGAAGCCCGACCGAAGCTCAAATCTCATGCAGGTTGCCAAACCGAAGATAGATGGGCCGTGAATCCGCTCACGCGGATTACGCTGAAACTACGCTACCGGGCAATAGAGATCGAGTGGGCGACTCTCCCTTGACGAACAGACAATAATCCACCGTCAATCGTGCTCCAGGGTCTGCCTGTGCGGGCATGGAACGCAACAGAAGCCGTGAACCTGCTATTGCATCCTGAGAATTTGAGTTTCACGACTTGCGACTTCGTTGGAATGTGGAGCGTGATTTCGGCCGCTTCCATTTCAGGTATTGACGCATATTCCGCAGCGATCACGGGAAAAGTCGGCGAATTTCTGCAAGGCGTCGGGCGCGACGGCAGTCCAATTCTCTACAGTGCCACGATCCTGTCTCCGAAAAACACAACGTACGCCTGCGTAGTATCAGCCTCCTCCTTTCGCGTATTGATTGAGAGTCAACCGGGTAGGGATGCTGGAAAAACAGAACGTGCGATCAGGACTTTGCTTGCAAGTAGGCACATCGAGCAATCGTGGGATTTTGAAGTCAGAATACGGAGCTTATCACCTTTCGGAAAAGGGTTGGGAACGTCCAGCGCAGACATGAGCGCCGGGCTTCTCGCGGTGGCGCGGTATCATTCGCTTGATGTGACGGAGGCAGAGTTATTTTCGATTATGTGTGCGGTGGAGCGATCCGATTTTCTATTTCGGCCGGGTGCGCTGGTTTGCGCGAATCCGCTATCGGCGGAATTCTCCACCAAGGGGCCGGTTCCGCGGCTTACCCTGCTGGGATGGGACAGTGAGCCTGAGCGAAGAATTCCAACCGAAGCTGTTGCCTATCTGGACCATCGTCGAATCCGATACGCCTCCGAATATCTGGACCTGGCCAATTTTTGCAACAGTGGAGAGGTCGATGCTTTGCTATACGCGGTGACACGCTCAGCAGAAATCAATCAGGAGCTTCTTCCGAAGCCCTGCTTTCCCTGGGCTCGAAACGTTGCGAAAGAATTCGACGCGGGTCTCCTTGTCGCCCACAGCGGAACGTTCATTGCATTTGCCATTCCGCAGGACGAAGATGACGTCGACCGGATTGCAGAAATGCAGGGGATGTTGAGAGCGAACGGCTTTGTCCCGTTCGTCTTCCAAACCGGGAGTTCGCGAGTGATTGAGATTTCGTGAGGGACGTGACGTCTCCGTCGCACGCGAGGCGGTAGCGCGAGTGCGGAGCGTAGAGTGTTTCGGCATGGAGACCAGTGCCAGTGATCGCGAATTCGCGGAGCCGAGGACAAATGATTCGTAAGCAGTTGATTTTGAGCCGTGAGGTAATTCGAAGTTTTCGTTTGGGCGGGAAATTCGATTTTCAAGCGCTCAGCGCACCGATCACAAGCGTCGAGGCGGATGGCGCGCTCCGCCGCGCCATGGCAACAGTATCCACGCCGGAGGCGTCTGTTGGAGAGATGAAGCCGTCGTTCGGTACTAATAAAATTATTTAGGGTATGCACTTGACTCAACCAAATGCGCGAAATTGCCGATTGCACCGCCTTCAGTTCCGGGGAATGCTCGGAAGTCAATCGCCCCGCCCAGGGTCAATTGCGCGCCATTTCAGCATCAACGCAAATGACCGGCGAATTCTTGTAGGTTGAGTGGAGTGCATACCCCCGTAAATCAATTCCAAGAAAGGGAAGCGGTGAGGAGTGCAGCGGTGCACCTCGCCGCTTTAGTTTCGGGACTGGGGCTGACGGCGCAGTTTTGAGCGGGAGAGAGCGGTGAGAAGGGTGGAGGGGAGCGAACGTAGGAATTCCCTCTGCGCTCATTGATCCGCTACGCGGCTCCGTCCCGACCTGTCGGGACTTCGCGGGATTCCTGCGCTATCGCGCAGGACACTAGCCCCAGTCTTCAAGCAGTAACCCCGACACCCTCTTAAATTCTTTTGTGTTATTCGTGACGAGCGTGAGCCGGACTGCGCGAGGCGTGTGCAGCAATCAAGAGGTTCATCGAACCGGATCGCTCCAGTTCGGCGCGAATTTTTCCATACTCAGAGATCTTGATCCCGGTCGTTAAGAACGGGAGCGCCTGAACTGCTGGAATGGCGGATTAGCAGGGACTTACAGGAATTGGGGTGGTCTTGCGAAGGAGGTTTCCCCGGGAAATAAAAAATGACACCTTCCCCTTGTCATAGGAACCGGGCGGAAGCCCGAAGCCGGAGGAAGGTGCCATTAAGCAGACGATATTGCCGCTCATCTCGCAAGGGGCAACTTCAATCAACAATCACGTAGGGGTTTTCAACGATGGAACTCATTGGAGTTATCTGCTGGGAATGCATCCGATTTACCGGCATCGGGCCGGGGATCTGCGTTCCTTCAGGCTAACCCTCGCCCAACTGGTCGATTCGGGGGCCTGCCGCTCCTCGGAAGCGATCAAAGCTTTTGGGATCTCCAAGAGCAACGTGGACCGCACGCTGCGGCAGTACCGGGCTGGTGGAATCGAGTCGTTTTTCAAGCGCAACGCACCGGCGCGTGATCGCTGAGGACGGCGGCGTGAAAATCGGAGAGATCAGGTAGTTTGAAAATCCGAGGCGAAAAAAGAGGGGGTGCGATGAGGGTGGCGGAGGCGGATTTCAGGGTTCGAGGCGGTCTTTCATCCGATAGCTGGTGCCTTCGATGACGACGGTTTCGGCGTGATGAAGGAGTCGGTCGAGAACGGCGGCGGTAATGGTGCTGTCACCGTTGAAGATGGAGGGCCATTGCTTGAAGGCTTTATTGGTGGTGAGCACGATGGAACCACGCTCGTAGCGCTGGCTGATGACCTGAAAAAGGAGATCGGCACCGCGCTGGTCAATGGGCAGATATCCGACCTCGTCAAGGATGAGCAGAGCGGGAGAGAGGTATTTGCGCAGTTCGGCCTTGAGCGCGCCTTTGTGCTGGGCAGCCGAGAGGGTGTTGATGACGTCGATGGCATTGGCGAAGACGACGTTGTGGCCGCGCTGGCAGGCGGCGTATCCAAGCGCGGAAGCGATGTGTGTCTTGCCCAGGCCGACGAGGCCCAGGAGAACGACGTTGGCTTTGTCCTCGACGAACTGGAGGCGGAAGAGATCCTGAACCTGGAGGCGATTGATTTTCCTGGGCCAGTCGAAGCGGAAGCTTTCCAGGGTCTTGATGACGGGAAAGCGGGCATTCTTGATTCGTCGGAGCGTGGCGCGGTCGGCCCGCAGAGCGGCCTCGCCTTCGATGAGTTGGGCGAGATAGTCGAGGTGGGAACGCTCTTCGCGGGCGGCGCGGGTGGCCAGAGGGGCGCTGTGTTCACGGATAAAGGGCAGGCGCAGGTATTCGAGGTGGCGATCGAGGGTAGCAATGTCGGGCTGTGTGGACTTCATGGATTTGCAGGTGCGCCGGGACTGTCGGCGGGTTCGTAGAGGCTGAGGTCGGCGGTGCCGAGTTCGACTTCCAGGAGGTCGGCCCGGCGGGTGAGATGAAGCGGCCCCGGGACCGGCGAGAGGCGTTGGCGCTGTTCGAGGATGTTGGCGATGTATTCGCTGGAGAAGGCCTCGAATTCGAAGGCGTCCTCGAGAGCACGGACGACGTTGTCTTTTCCGTAGATGTCGGCCAGGGCCATGATCTTTGTGATGTGGACACGGGCGTTGAGGCGGCGTTGCTCGAGCCGGCGATGGTATTCTTCCGCCCGCGGACAGAGAGCGTAGAAGCCCAGGAGGAGGTGCGCCTGGCGGGCCCGGCGGCGCTGGTCGAGGAGTTCTTTTACATGATCGGGATTTTCGAAGTCGCGGTGGCGCTCGTAGCTGCGTGGATGGGTAGCGACGAGGTTCCCGGCATGATAGAGACAGAGCCGATCGGCGTAAGCCTTCAGAGTAAGACGCTGCGAAGCGTACAGGGAAGGCACGGAGTAGCGATTGGTGTCCAGCACGACGCGGCAGCGGTTGGTGACGCGAACGGTGCGGACCACGCCGGTGTCGGCAGGTAGCGGAGGAAGAGGTTTTAAACGCTGTTGTTCTTCCGCAAACAGATCGATGGGACGTTTTCTGGTTTCGCCGTGGATGCGGACGTTGGCAATCGAGTCCATCCATTGGCGGGCAGCGGTATTCAGCGCGCCCAGGGAGTCGGGCAGTTCGAGTCCGCACAGGAAGTTCTTTTTCACGTAGCCGACGGCGTTTTCCACACGACCTTTTTCATGGGCCTTGCGGACATTGCAGGCGGCCGGGGAGAAGCCGTAGTGAGCCGCGAAGTCGAGGTATCGTGGGTGAAAAGTGGCTTTCTCACCAACGGGATGGCTGAGGACGCCTGTCTTTAAATTATCAATGTTTTGTTCCCGGACGAAATATGTGCCCTGACCGTCTTAAGCACCTGATGCTCAGAAACCGAACCCCGCAGCACGGCACATAATAATCTTGCCGCAACCCCCGGCAGTTTCCGTTCCCTTGGTCCCGGAAAGGAAATTGCCATGTTAGAGAACTACTATTCAAAACCACAAACGATTGACCGCATCCGAGCCCATTGGCTTGGTGATTCCTTTACAACACTGGGGCGCGGGTTCAGGAAGTTGCTGATCTCCGCTACAAGAACCTCGAACTCGAAGGCCAACCTCGGGTTCAACTCCACGGGAAAGGTGACAAATGGCGCGTCTGTCCTTTGTGGAAGGAGACGGCGACCTTGCTCACGCAACTGGTGGCCGGGCAGAAGGAGACGAATCCAGAGCGGGCGGTCTTTACCTCGCTGCGGGGCCAGGCTCTGACTCGGTTTGGCATTTACAAAATCGTCCATCGCCACACGCGATCGTTGCTCAAATCGAACGAGTCCCGTCGGCGAATCTCGCCGCACACCTTTCGGCACACGTCCGCCGTCCACCTTCTGGAAGCGGGCGTGGAGGCAAACGTAATCCGCGGCTGGTTGGGGCATGTGAGCCTGGAAACGACCAATCGCTACGCCGAGATCAACCTTCGAATGAAACAGGCTGCTTTGCAGGCGTGCCAACCACCGGCTTCTGCTTCTTCGGAGGCATGCCTCCGCAAGCCCATCTGGCGGGAAGACGCGGAACTGCTGAAATGGCTCAAAACCCTGTAGAAATTATGTGACCGAACATGCCCAGCATTTGCCCAATTTTCGAGTCGCCCTCGAAGTTGGGCACATATTTCGTCCGGGAACAAAACATTGATTATGTGCCCGGGCACATAATCAATGAGTATCCGCGATGGGACGCCACCGAGGTACTCGATCGCGTTCTGATGGCAGGCCAGGAAGTGTTCGAGCGCTTCACCGCAGGTGAACTCGAGGTAGATCATCCGGCTGTAGGCGAGCACCATGACAAAGAAGGAGAGCCGCCGGCGCGTGGTGCCGAGCTGGATTGATCCACCACAACCCCAGTCCACCTGGGCGCACTCGCCCGGAGCGAATGCGAGGGTTAGGAATGCGGGATGGCGCACCGGACGGACCTTTTGCACGTATTGCTTGAGAACGCTCAAGCCGCCCTGGTAACCGTGGCCCTCACGGAGACGTTGAAAGATCTGCGTGGCGCTGTAGGGATGCCGTTCCAGCCATCCGCTGATCAGGGTTTTGAAAGGGTCGAGTTTGCTGCGGCGCTTCGCGCAACGACGCGGACGATAGCACTCGGCGCGGGCATATTTGGCGACCGTTTCCGGGTCGATGGACAGTTCGCGTGCGATCTGCGCGAAATTCAGGCCGCGTTCGCCGTGGTAGAGGCGGATTTTGGAGTAAGTCTCGTAGTCGATCATGGTAGCTGCCTCATCCGGCGGAGGATCTCGGCGATCGGGAGTGTCTCGGCGGTGCGTGGCTGTGCCGGCGGCAGCGGTGTCGGCCCTGTTCCCTGGACGGGATCGAGGCTCAGGACCTGATAGAAAGGCGCCTGATAGGCGACAAGTCCGGCGGCGAGCAGTTGCGCCCGCGCCTCGCGCAGTTCGCGCACGGAGAGCGAAAGCAGCTGGGCCGCGACGGTGTCGGAGTAATAACTGGCGCCATGGGCATCGGCGACGGTTACCAGCAGGAGATAGAGCGCCAGGGCCTCGCAGCGACAGCGGGTGATATGACGATCGCGGACAAGTCGCTGGTCGATCCAGCTAAACTGGCGCGGCACGTGCCGCAATCGTTCGGGGCAAAGGAGGGGTTTTGTTTTCATGGCTCGAAATCAGGGCGCCATCGGGCACGGTGCCCAGGATGTCGTGACCACGAGCGAAAAAACAAAGGGCGCTTCTGGCGATGTCCTCTTGTAACGCAGAACCGGTCATCGTGGAGATAAGACCCACGATCACAGCAGGATGCAACAAGCAGAGATCTTGTAACGCATCGAGTGGTCTCTTCTGTGCAACCAATTGGGGTTCAGGAGCTTGTTTCGAGCAGGCTTCTTGTAACGCATCCTTGCCAGCAGAGTTGCCTCTGCGCCAGTAGCCCGGATGCCGTGCCCGCCACTCCTTTACACGCCGCACGTTCTCGGGTCCCTTGAAATAGTTTTTGTTCTCCGCTCTGGCGTTCCATCGGCGCTGACTCAGCGCCTTGCTCGCCTTGCGACACTCCGCCTTGGAGCAATGGCGCTGGCGACCGCGATTACGATGGTCAGGAACGTAGAACTCCCTGCAATGCAGACACCTGGACTTGGATCTTCTTTCCATCGGCAGACTCGAAAGCAACCGCCGAAACTGGAAGAAAACGCCCCCAAACCGAGAAGAAAATCACCCGGCCACACACCCCCTTCTCACCACCGGAACAAGACAGAGAAGAAGAGTTTTGAACTGAAGTTCAGGAAGAAGAGTGCACCCCGCGATATCCGATCTTCAAACCGTCCGACTTATCCGATTTCCAAATCACCGTTCTCAATCGCGGACGTGTGCTCACTGCCGAGGTGCTGGCTCGTGCGCAGGAACTCCTCGATGAAGGTCTTTCCAAAGCAGCGGCGGCAGAGCAACTCGGTGTGCCCCGGGACACATTGCGACGGGCGGTATGGGATGGGCGCTTACACGAGAAGAAGGACTGGGGGCAGAGCGCGAGCGGCCCGGCTCTGGACAAGTCGCAGCGCAGCATTGAGGATGCGTGCGCGAGCGAAGGACTCGGCACCGGCTGCACCCGCGCTGGCGAAAGGATGCTGGCGGCACTCGGGGCAGTGGATGGGGCGGCGATCGATCGCTTCGAGCACTGCCGGCACGTGCCTTACGGCGGGGTGCTCTGCGCTCTGGGAGCCTTGCTGGCTAACGGACTTTTAAGTCCCGCACGAGAGTGCCTGGGCAAAATCAGCGGTTACTACAGCACCGTGCACATCCTCTTGGTTCTGGCTTTTATGAGCTTGTGCCGGATCAAGACCATCGAGCAATTGCGTGGCAAAGCGCCCGGCGAACTCGGTAAACTCATGGGGCTGGATCGGGTGCCCGAGGTGCGTTGCCTGCGCAGGAAGCTCGACGCCATGAGCCGGGACGAAGCAGCCGAAAAATGGGCGGCAGCCCTTTCCCTCCAGTGGATGGAAGCCGACCCGGAGGCCGTCGGGACCCTGTAAGTCGATGGGCATGTGCGCATTTATCACGGCAGCAAAACCAGGCTTCCGCGCAAATACGTCTCGCGGCAGCGGCTTTGTCTGCGGGGCACAACCGATTACTGGGTCAACGACCAGAGTGGCCGTCCCTTCTTTGTCATCGACAAAGTGGTTGACTCCGGCCTCATCGCCGCTCTGCGGGAGGATATCGTGCCGCGGTTGCTGCGCGAAGTGCCCGGGCAACCCACCCCGGAGCAACTGCGCGAGAACCCCTCTTTGTGCCGCTTCGTGCTCGTCTTTGACCGCGAAGGCTACAGCCCCGGGTTTTTCAAAGAGATGTGGCAAAAGCACCGCATCGGCTCCATCACCTATCACAAGCATCCCGCTGCGCAGTGGCCGGAGGCGGAATTTTGCCGGCAGAGCGTTCTGCTGCCCGAAGGCGAGAAGGTCACGATGCGCCTGGCCGAGCGTGGTTCCCTGGTGGGCACCGGAGAGGATGCGATCTGGATGAAAGAGGTCCGCAAGCTCACCGAAAGCGGCCATCAAGTTAGCTTGATCAGCACCGCTTACGCACTGGCGCCCGAGGGGCTGGCCGCGGGTCTCTTCAGCCGCTGGTGTCAAGAGAACTTCTTTCGCTACATGATGGAACACTTTGAGATTGATCTGCTTAGCGAATACAAGATGGAGCCCCTTCACGACACCGAAAAGGTAATCAATCCGGTATGGCGGGAGCTGGAACGCCAGAGAAACGCCCTGGAGAACAAGCTGCGCTACCGCAGAGCCCGCTTTGCCGAGTGGAGTCTTCACGCCGTCCCCGCTTCTGAAGAGAAAAGGTATCGCAAACGCGAGAAGCAATAAGCTGAGTTACTCGAAGAGATCGGGCAGATGGAAGCCGCGCTTGCCGCGCTCAAAGAACGCAAAAAGCAAACCTCCCATCATATCACTTGGGAGGAGCTTCCCGAGCAGGACCGCTTCCGCAACCGATGCTCGGACGCAAGCGGCTGATGGACGCGGTGCGGATGATCGCCTATCGGGCCGAGACAGCGATGTGCGCCCTGCTGCGACCTCTGGGCATGGAGAACACTGCAGCCCGGCGCCCTGCTGCAGGACCTCTTTGTCACGGAGGCCGACATCCGGCCCGAGGCCGATGCGGGACAACTCCACATCGAAGTCCATCGCGGATCGCGGCCAGCAGTGGATCGAGCACTGGGAAGCCTTTTCGAACAGCTCAACGAGATGGCGTTCATTTTCCCCGGAACCGAACTGACCCTGCACTACCAATTGGTCGGGCAACCTTCCCCCGGCAATCCAAAAGAAAGTGTCGCTACCAATTCACAGGGGTAAGGAGTCCTGATACTCAGCTGCCGCCGCAGAGTTATAGGGAAGCACTGGAAGAGTCATCAGCAGCCGGTCGATTGCTGCGTGGTTCTTCTGCGGGTTCGCACTCTTCTCAGCCCCACGTCTCAATTCAGATTCCGTGATCGCTGAAATTCCGAGATTGCCGACCTCGAACGCATCGAACCGTTGCCGAAGTTTTTCAGATCGATGCCGAACCAGAAAAACGCTATATTGGTATCGAGGAGATGCGTCATCTTCAGTCGAGATGATCGCGGTCTTGAGTGGGCGGCTGATCTCGAGTCTCCATGAAGTCCTCAGTGAACTCGTCGCAGGCTAGGCGGGAGGGGCGAGGAGCGAATCCCGTCTCGAAGGGACGAATTGTTTCTCAACACGCTTGCCGAAATGTGCGAACGCAGCGGCATCCTGGTCTACAGCTACGTGCTGATGAGCAGCCACTAACATCTCTTGATTGATACGCCGCAGCCCAATCTGGTGGTGGGCATGAAGTGGTTCCAGGGCACCTTTACCCAGCGCTTTAACGCCTAACCGGCTTTGCGGACGACTTCTTCAGGGGCGGTATAAGGCGATCCCCGTGGAGACCGAATCGGAGGGCTATTTCTGCGCGTTGAGCGATTATATCCACCTCAATCCGGCGCGTGCTCGGCTGCCCGATCAAAATCGTCAAGAACTCCTGGATTATCCGTGGAGCAGCTTTGTGTGTTTTTGCAAAGGATCGATACTTACCTCCCTGACTGTGGTAGACCAAGGTCTTCGGCTCGTTTGGGTTCGCGGAACGACGCACGCAAGCAGACGCTGGCATGGTTGATTCTTAGTCGAAGATTGCCGGCCGACGAATGGATCGTGAACCGGCTGGGGATGGGGCATCGCTCCAATGTCAGTCGTGCGGTTGCGGCATTTCGGAATTCAGGCGATGCGGCGCGCAATAAACTGCGGAAACTGTTGCACACATGCGCGGACCCGCGCCCTAGTGGGTGAACCTTGCTTTCAATTGAACGGCGTGTTGGCTTCACAAGGGAAGCCCCAACCCCCCGGGCGACTATCCGAAAATACCCGTTGCGCCCGCAGCATCCCCGCCTGACGCTATATCCATGAAAACACGGGGCGAATTGATCGCTGCCTGGTCTGAGATGGCCAGAAAGACCGGCACTCCCCCAACCTCCATCCCGCGCTTCTGTTCGCGGCTCGAGATCGAGGAAGGGGATTTCTTCCGACTCTTCCCATCGCTGCAAGCCGTGGAGAGGGCATTCTGGCGCGAGCAACTCGAGCGGGTCATTCAATCGGTGAAGGACGGCGAGGAATACGGGAGCTTCGATGCCCGCCAGCGTTTCCTCACTGTGGTGTTCGCCTTTCTCGAGGATTCACTGAGCTACCGCTCGCTGCTCCTGATGCGGTTCCAGGATTCCTCCGCGTGCCGGGCCAGGGAACTCGCCCGCTTCGATGAAACAATCCGCGCATTCGTTTCCGAACTTCTCGAGCAAGGACGGGAGACCGGGGAGATCGCGAAGCGCGGCCAGCTTTCCCGCGTGTATCCCGAGGGTTTCGTTCTGCTCTTCCACCGGATCATCCATTTCCATCTGCAGGACGAGAGCGAGGGCTACGAGCGCACCGACGCATTCGTCGAGAAGTCGGTGAAGTTCGCCTTCGACTTGATCAGTACGCAGGCCATCGACTCCGCGATCGACCTCGCGCGGTTCCTTGTTCCCGCTGGTCGCGCCTGATCCGATGACGGACACGCCGGACGACGAAGATCAGGACAGCATCCGCAGTTCGAAGGTCTCGCGGACGGCGGCACTGGTCGGCACCGGGGCGAAGGTCGGCATCAACTACCTCAAGCACTATGGAAGGAAATCGCTCGGCCAGCGGACCGACCGCGACGACCTCGACCGGCGCAACGCGGAAGACATCTACGAAACCTTCAGCCGACTCAAGGGCGGGCCACTGAAGATGGCGCAGATGTTCAGCATCGATCAGGGGCTGCTCCCGACGGCCTACGCCAAAGAATTCTCGAAGGCGCAATACTCCGCGCCACCCCTCTCCTGGCCGCTCGTCGTTCGCACGTTCCGCCGCGAGATGGGCCGTTCGCCCACAGATGTGTTCGACACGTTCGAGACGAAAGCCGCCCACGGGGCGTCGATCGGCCAAGTCCATCGGGCCACGAAGGACGGCCGCGCCTACGCGGTGAAGGTCCAGTATCCCGGCGTCGCCCAGTCACTCCGCAGCGACCTCGCCGTCGTCAAACCTATCGCCCTTCAGATCATGGGTGTCAGAGAGAAGGACGTGAACGGCTACATCCGCGAGGTCGAGGAACGACTCCTGGAGGAGACAGACTACGCGCTTGAGCTCCGGCGCTCGATCCAGCTCTCCGACGCCTCGCGCTGCGTCGCGAATGTCGATTTTCCCCGCTATTACCCCGAACTGTCCAATCGCCGGGTGCTCACGATGGAATGGATCGACGGGATGCCCGTCGACAAGTTCGCCGACTCCGGCGCCCCACAGGCGGAGCGCAACCGCATCGGCCAGGCACTCTGGGATCTCTACCACCACCAGATCCACGAGCTGAAGCTCTTCCATGCCGATCCGCACCCCGGTAATTTTCTCGTCCGCGACGGAACGCTCTTCGCCCTCGATTTCGGTTGTGCCAAGCAGCTCGACGAGGATTTCTACCGGAAGAATTTCTCCTTTCTCGATCCGCGGCTGCCGGAGGACCGGAAACTTCTCGGCCGCCTTCTCGACGACATGAGCATCCTGCTTCCGACCGACACCGCCGAAGAGCGAGAGGCGTTCATCGATCTTTGCACGCCCTCGATCGCCCTGCTTTCGAAGCCCTTCCGGGAGGGGCGGTTCGACTTCGGCGATCCCGACTTCATGCGATCCATCTGGGAGATGGGGCAGAACACGCGGCAGGGCAACTTCGCGCGCGGCCTAAGAGGCATGAGGGGCTCAGTTCACTCCGTTTATGTCAACCGCGCTTATTTCGGACTCTATAGTCTGCTCTCGCGACTCCGGGCGAATGTCGAAACTGGGATACCGGATTGGGTCGGGGAAATGGCCGCGTGACCCGACGTTGCCTACTCCAAAATCGCGCATTCTCCTCTCCAGGCGCCGGATAATCGCCCCCCATTCCTGAAACGGTATCGGTCACGAGCTTTCGTCGACTCTAATAGCCTCGGACTCAGTGTGAACAGCTGCCGATCTGCTGTTTTGACGGCGGTGGTCGCCAGTCCATCGTGGGACGCCTGCAGGTGTGTCTGCCGGAGGAGACTGCAAACCGGCTCGGAAGGCAGCCGCCTCGAACGCGGCGCAGAACCGTCTTGACGCGAAACTTTGCGCCATGTTCCGGGGCGGTAATGCATGCCCTCAACTTCCAATATGCCTGTATGTCGTAGAATAAAGCGACATGCAGCCCGATACCTGTTAGTCATTTTAGATTTTCCCCGATCGTTCCATAGGAATGTGACCATCATGCGTTTTCGCGGTGTCCATCACATCGAATTGACTGTTCCAGACTATGGTTCTGCGATCGAGTTCTATGACCGACTATTCGGGTGGCTAGGCTACAAGAGCTTCTGGACACTGGATATCGAATACCGCTCCACATATTACGTGGCGGGCCTGCTGCCGCACTTCCCACACAGCTATATCGGAATTCAGCCCGCAACTGCGAATACGGATCGAACGCTGGAGGGAAAGCGCTATGAACCCGGTTTGAACCACCTCGCCCTATCAGCCAGAAGCAAGGGCGAAATTCGGCGCTTTCATGCAGAATTCCTTGTTCCATCGGGTATTGAAGTCATTGATCCTCCGGCGGCATATCCGCATTATGCGCCAGGGTACTATGCAGTTTTCTTTCGTGATCCACCATTGGGCGCGGTATGGGAATTGGCCTTCATGCCTCTATTCCCTTCTCCGCGTGATCTTCTGCACACTTGGCGAGCATGGAAGGGGATTCAGCGGGAACACAGGAAAGAGAATCCAGACAATCCGAAGCTTCGACTCAAAGACGCCCTTCGAAAACTTCCAAAGGAAAACGCCGGACGGTAGAAAGGAAGCACGTGTCACCCATTAGGGCATTGGGCAATAGCAAAAAATGCCCCACTGCTAAATTTCCAATTTCGCATCTGAATTTGTAAGGACATGGGTGCATTCGGGGTCGATCATTCCTGACGACAGGCGGACGCGGAATTCGATGACGATTTCGAGGATTTGGTTGAAGAGGTGGGGCGATTTTTAGCGGTCGAGCTCGAGGGTATGGGCTTGCCGAAACGAAAGGAATGAATTCGGCAAATTCATTGGACCGCCGATGTTCCATATGTTACATGACATCATGGCACGAGGACCATCCGGCAGAATCGTCGTCGAAATAGATCCGAAGCGGAAGCACGCCCTTTACGCGGCGCTTGCTGCGGACGGGCTGACGTTCAAAGATTGGCTTATCGCTGCCTCTGAAAACTACCTCTCCCATCGAGATCAACCCTCGCTCCCTGGCATCGTCTTCTTCCCGTCTACGCAGTCGCGAGTTGCTGAAGCGCCTACCAAATACGCAACGAGAAAGGAGGACAAGTGAGCAGTCTTACGGAAGCGGAGGCCCTTGAGAAGGTCGGACCGATCGAGGCGACTGCTACGGTCCATCCGCGAGTGAACGGCAACTTGAACTCAGGCAGTTCCTCACATTTGCGCGGCTTGCAGATTTCATGGCCTTGATGTTCGGTCCGCTTTCCAGCAATCACGTGTATTTCAAATCGACTGTTTACGTAAGCACATGAAAAATCTTGAAGGTATGCAATTTGGCCTCCCGCTTCTGGACTCTGAAGAGAAACCATGGGACGTGAATGAGGTCCTTCCGGCTGACTTTTCGGCGACTCCAGTCTTTCAGACGGGCCAAGGAGCGCTGTTCGAGGGAGACTGTACGGAAATCCTGCCGGGCATAGCTGATGCGATGGTTGACACCGTCTTTGCCGATCCGCCGTTCAACCTTGCGAAAGAATACGGGATAAAGGTCGATGATGCCCGGCCGGACCATGAGTACCTCGAATGGTGCAAGCGCTGGCTCGACGAATGTGTCCGTATCCTGAAACCGGGAGGATCGATGTTCGTATATAACCTTCCAAAGTGGAACGTGCTCATCGGAAGTTACTTAACCAAAAGCGGACTGGATTTTCGCCACTGGATTGCGGTCAACATCAAGCTGTCGCTGCCGATCCCTGGGCGGCTTTTTCCGTCCCATTACAGTCTGCTCTACTACACGAAGGGGAAGCCGAAGACGTTCAAGCGCATCCGAACGCCCATTGAGACATGCCGTCACTGCGGAGGGGAGATCAAGGATTACGGAGGGCACCGCGGCGCGATGAATCCTAAGGGGGTGAATCTCACCGATGTCTGGAACGATATCACGCCGGTCAGGCACTGGAAGTTCAAGAGCCGGAAGCGGTCGGCGAACCAGCTATCGACCAAGATCCTTGAGAGGGTAGTCAGTCTTTCGACCGAGAAGGGGGATCTCGTTGTGGACCCTTTCGGCGGGAGCGGCACGACATTCGATGTGTGCGAGCGGCTTGCCCGGCACTGGATCGGCATCGAGATCGAAAGCTGCGATGTGATTGTCGAGCGGCTTCGAAATGCTGACCTGCGGCCACATAAATCGGGGGATTACGTCGAGGAATGAATGAGCCTGCAGCCGGAACGAACGTAGCAGAGGCCCTTTCACAGGATATGGAAGAGCGGCTATTTGATCCGAAACGCAAGCTTCTACCAAACTTGAGCGACGTTTACGAGCTGGAACTGGCGTTCTACGAGAATCTTGTGCTTGAAGACGAAGAGCTGCGCCGGAATGGAGCCTATTTTGAAAAGGTCAACGGCGATTTCACCAGACATTTCCTCATGTGCACGGGAAGCCCGCTTCGGCTGCCGGCTCATTCGTCCTCCCGGCTGAAGTCGTTCTTCGAGAAGAACATCTTCCGCACAGGCTACGCGACCCACGGCCTGTTCCCCTACCGCGGAAAGTTCCATCCCCAGATGATCAAGGGGCTGATCAACGCCATGGGACTGAAGCCCGGCGACACGGTTCTTGATCCGATGATGGGATCTGGGACGGTTCCCGTCGAGGCGACCCTGATGGGGATTCACTCGCTAGGGATCGATGCGAGTCCGTTCTGCCGTTTTATGACTCAAACGAAACTGGATGCCCTGACGATGCCGCTTAATCGCGCCGAGCGCGCTCTTGGGAACTACGAGGAGGTGTTCAGCTACTTCAAAGACCGAATTGGGCAGTTGGCTGCCGTGAGCAAGAACCGCAAGCCGGTTGAGGGCTACATGAGGGTGATGGAACCGGCTGCCGAGTATGTCATCTCGGCCAAGGACCGAGGGAGACTCAAGAAGAAGGATCGCGAGACCTCGGATACCTACAACTTCCTCCTCCTCGCCTACTTGGACAGCGTCGGCTACTCCGAAAGGAGCGCGAGAAAGCCGCCGATCGAGCAATTCCGGGCCATCCTCGAACGTTATTATTTTGTCGCCGACAAGATACAGACGGTGCTCACGGGAGTGGAATCGGAGCTTGGCAACTCCCGAATTTTCGAGGCCGATGCGCGATCGCTGCCCATCGAAGACAGCAGCATTGACGGCGTGATCTTCTCGCCACCTTACAGCTTCGCCGTGGATTACCTCGAAAACGACTCTTTCCACCTCAACTTTCTGGGAGTCGATAGCGAAGAACTCAGGACCCGGATGATCGGCCTCCGGGGAAAGAACCTAGCGGAAAAGTTCGAGCTCTACCGAAAGGATATGTACAAAGTGCTGGCCGAATGCGGGCGTGTTTTGCGCTCTGGGAGGATCTGCACCATTGTCGTGGGCACCAACAGCAATCAGCTCAGCAAGGTATTGGGTGTCCCGCCCGACGAAGTCCCCGGTCTACACAGAATCCTGGTCGAACTTGCGGAAAAGCATGGCATGCGGCTTGTTAAGGAGATGAGCCGACCGATTACTGGGATTTCGAACACTATGCGCCTGGAGTATATCCTGATGCTGGAGAAAGATTAGCAAACCTACATTAGCGCTCTTCCATCGGTTCCCTTCTCGATACGGGGAACATTCTTGCTGACGGCATCATGCTCGATGGCTATCACGGCGAGAATGCCTTCTTGGACTGGAATCGAACGCCAGAGCGGGAAGTACGGCTCCAATTCGCGTAAGTTTCCAACGCGGTCGGTCAGATACTTGTACATTTCCCGCGTTGGGACAATCAACACGCCGCCGATGAGGGTGCCTCGGAGCAAGCCAAGTGCCATCTTGTTGAGCGCGCGATGGCTGGAGGAGATGTTCCCGGTTTCCCATTCGACGCAAAAGAGCTTACCCCGAAACGGCTTAGTGGCGTCCATCTTGCCCGGTCTCCTCGCCGAGGCAATATCAACCGAAGTCTCGAGCGACCAACCGTGGCCTTTCAAATGCTGCATACACGCTTCCTTGATGGGCTTCACGCCATTCCCCTCTCCCCTCTTCTTGCCATACTGATCGTGCAGCATAAAAGAGCCCGACCCGGGTGGCCACTCGACCGATCGGACGGCCGTATAGATTTCTTCCCGGATACCTTGCCAATCGGCAGAGCAGCAGAAGCCGCCGGCATCGATTAGGATCTCGGTTTGCTCGATTTTCATCGGTGCTTTCCACGGAGAGCTCGCTGAACTCGAGCGAGCAGTTCCGAAGGCGACAGTCCCAGCGCGCGCGAAAATTCAAATATGGTTCCAAGCGATGGACTCTTGAGCCCTCGCTCAAGCAGGCTGACGTAAGTCCGGTGATACCCGCTCTCGTGCGCCAGATCCTCTTGTGACAGGCCACGCTCCGCCCGAGCTTCGCGCAGAACCTGCCCAAAGGCCTTCGTAAGGCACTCAGACGTCTCTGGTGGGTTCTCGTGCACCTAGGCACGAAGATTCCGAATTGCAGACTATAAAGCTACAGACTATAGTCTGAGACACGGCGCGCGAAAGGCGCATCGGGCCAAAACAGAATGCCTTCCCTGGTATTTGACCGAGATTGAGACAATGCCGGATGACATCAAAGGGCTGATTGCCCTGTGCCGGGTGTTAACGCTGAGGAGCAGTCGAAAGAGGAGCTGTTGATCAGTTTAAGGGAAGCACTGAAGGATATTTTGAAGTTAAACCATGAAGATGCGCGGCGAATTGCGACCGACAATTATGAAGAAGTGCCTTTGCCCGCATGAAGCGCAGGGAGTTGAAGTAGCCCGCTTCTACCTGGAGCATTATCTTCATAACGATCGCTCCGACGATGTGCTTGCTCAAAGGATCGACGGCATCGTGCGGCAGGTGAAGCCGGATACATGAAGATGGTAATTCTGACCCGAACGTTCGATCTGCTGGCCTGGTTATTGCCAAAGGTCGAGCGGTTTCCACGCCTTTACCGGCAAACCGTGGTGCAGCGCATGATGGACGCAGCACTCGATTTTCAGGAGGCGCTCTTCGATGCCCAATCTCAGGGCGGCTCGACGCGGCAGAAGCATCTGCGGTCGGCCGATGCGGCGCTCAACAAATTGCGTTTCTATCTGCGTCTGGCGCATCACTGGAAATGGCTTAATGACGGCCAGTACCGGCATGTCAGTGCGTTGGTGGCGGAGCTCGGCCGGCTGCTGGGCGCGTGGATCAAGGTAAAGTGAGGCGCCTCAGGGTTAATCACCCAGGAGACGCCTCTATTTTATTTATGCCCGACGGACTGCTCGGGGGCTTTCCGTGCGGTCAGGACTCACCTGCGCCATTTTTAACCTTCGCCTCGGGCCGGAAACCGTAGTCGCCGGCCTGCCGGAAGCGCTACCCGTGCCGACGACGGTGGGAGCGCTCGCAACAGACCTGGCGGATAACAAACCAGCCAGCCCGCGCCGTTGAAGGGGGGGGACAAAATGTGGCCACACACGCCAGCCGCAACCCGACTTCGTTGTTACGGTTGTTCGGATCGTTGTTGTTGCGGTACGTCGCGCGCGCGTTGTCTGCATTGTTGTTCCAGGAGCCGCCGCCCAACACCCGGCGGGTGGTTCCAGGCAGCCCCGCCGACCAAAGGCCGGCAAGAAGAGTCTGACACAGAATAGGCGAAATTCCAAAAATTGAAATAAGAGCGCTATGCGCTCTTATTGCCGCTGACGCGGCATTCAGTGAACAGCGGTTCAGGAAAGGGGGGCCACACACGCCAGCCGCAACCCGACTTCGTCGTAACGGCCGACCGGAACGCCGTTGTTGCGGCACGACGCGCGCGCGCTGTCCGCATTGTCGTCCCAGGAGCCGCCGCCCACCACCCGGCGGGCTTCGCCTGAAACCTTCGTCTCAGCTGGACTGTCGTACTCGTTCACGCACCACTCCCAGACGTTTCCTGCCATGTCTAGAGCTCCCACAGGGGATGCCCCTTGCGGATACATCCCTACCGCCGTGGAACGACTGAGATCGCTTTCGTAGGTATTGGCTCGGTTACCATCCCACTTGGGTCCCCACGGATATTCGTTCTCAGGATTGCCACCCGTGGCTGCCTGCTGCCATTCCCATTCGGTGGGAAGACGGATCAAGTATCCTTTGCCGAACCGCTCGCGAATATCACCCTGAAGTTTGGAATTCAGCCAGCGGCTGAATGCGACAGCTTCCAGCCAGCAGAGATTCTCCGCAGGGTGGTTGTCGCGCCGGTTGAACTGTTTGCCAGGCTCCCTTATCTGGTCCCGCAACGCTTCCCACCAATCCGGATTCTGGAACCCATCTTCCGCTTCCAGGAAGGCCCGATACTGGATATAAGTCGCCGCGTATTTGGCGATGTAGAAGGAGCCCACGGTGAACGTGCTAGCGTCTACTTCCAGTGTAATCTCGCCCCCAGGCACTTCGCACCAAGCAATATCAGGAAGCCCATCTTTGCGTAGTCCCACCCCTGCACGCGGATCACCCAGCAGCGAAAGCCGCACACCAATGATCGCCCGCTGTTCATGGGAGGTCTCCGTGTCGTTCAGATCCGCCAGCATGCGCTCCCGATCCATCGGCCCCAGGAAGGCGCGCACTTCCTCGGCCAGATCCCCCGGCTGAAGTCCCAGCCGATGCACCATCACCACTGCCTCCACCACCCGATCATTGGGCCAGCGGTGTCTGTCATCGCAACCGTGCTCTCTCCAGTACGCGGCCATTTGCTGGATCTGCCGCCGCAACCGCAGATCATCTGCGTAGGCCTGAATCCAGTCTTTGAGCATGGGCCAGCTTCTGAATAGCGCCTCATGGGCAACTTCCAGGGTGGGTTCGTCGCCTTCACCGCGCCCCGTGACCAGGAGACGGGCTTTGACCAAGGCATTGACGAGAGTTTTCGACTCGGTTGAGCTTGTGACTCGTTCCAAGAGCACCCGCCGCCGGGTCGCCAAACCTCGCTCATCGACCTCCACCAGTTCCCGGAAAACATCGCCGAGCCTTTCCCGAACCGAAGACTCTAGATCATCGAACGTGTCGTCGCGTTTCAGGCTTCTCGAGCGATTGCTTGATGATTTCACGCAGGTGGAGATCAAGCTTCTCCGCGAAGTCCGTTGGCTCGGGATATTCATTGTAGCCGCCGCGCAGTGAACCATCCGGGTTGCTAAACGACTTAAAAAAGCATTCTACAAGCTCCCACTGCTCGATTTTCAATTTCATCTGAGGGTCCGAAGGGCGAACAATCGGTTCCTCGACTCGACGATACACCAACACCTTCGGTGTGCCTTTCTTCTCTGCCGCCTGAAAGGCGTCGAAGTACTCCCACTCCGTGCCCGAAAGATAACGGGCATCCAGAGACTTCCACTCAGTGTCTTCCAAATAACGCAATTTCTCAGGCTTTTCATAGTCTTCCGGTAAAAGCGTGCCCATCCGTGACCAGAAAATCGCAACGACAATGTCGCAATCGGAGGGGTTCGGCAGGCCCTCCTTGATCGCTTCCTGCGGCGTCATGGTCGCCAGCATCGCCGTTCCCGCGCCCGGTTTATCCCAGGCAACTACTTCCAGGCCAATCTTGCCCCGAATGAACGGGTCATAAGGCAGCCGTTCGATCACGTTCAGTGCCAACGCGCGTTCGTCGGCAACATCGCCCGGCGAGGCGAGAAAGATGCGAAGGTGTCGCGACGAGGACATCGGCTTCCTTTTTACCGATTCTGTTGCGGCGATAAAGCGCGAAGATCGATGCTCTTGCGCCCCATTTCTGGCTCTTCAACCCCTCTGCGTTTTGTCGAGATCCGGATATTTCATGCCCATGAGTATCGGGTGTATGAAGCAGTCGAGGAACGAATGTCGTTGCGCTATGCTCCGTGCCGGCTCGGTCGCTGCGAGGCACCGTTTTTCTCAATTGACAATCCCGCTCATTCTGATTCGCTCGAAGGTAGTTTTTTGACAGCTGGATTATGATCTGCGGATTCAGGGAAGGCCGTGAAAACCGGCCACAGTTACGCTGCGGTAACAAGTTACATTCCTTCTCCGGGAAACGCTGAATTTTTCCCGATGAGTCAATCGACCCGGTAGGTTGGTGAAGGCTGAGAAGGTCTCCTTTGAAGATTGGAGGAGTAAACTTGGAGTCCGAATACCTGGCCGCGGATCTTTCACTGCGCATGTTCTACGACATGCGAAAAAAACTTCATCGTAATAATGGAGAGTGAGAGTATGGAATTGACATTAATAACATTTAAACGCCGCGGGTAATGGGAATTCATGCCGACGAATTTCCAGGCGTTGGATAATCTGATTCAGCGCGTCATTAATGCGTCTCGCGACACCGGAAGGTTCAAATCTGCGAAGATTCCTCCGGTAGTTTTGTCGCGTCTTTTGAAGGCGGCATATGGACCTCTCATGGGGGAGGGTTCGCTGCCTTTGAACTTTATCGTCATCGAATCGCCGGAGGTCCGTAGGCAAATCAAGGACACTATTGAGGTGAGAATCGCGCAGAAGCGCTCCAGGCAGGCAGATACAGCCGTGGCGGACCTGGACGACCTTCAGCATTTGGAATGCATTCTCGGGGCTTCCCTGAATCTTGCGGTAACGTTGCCGCAATCGAGGAACGAAACGTCTAATTTGGGCGCATTACTGCAGAGCGTGCTTTTCGGTATCTGTCGTGCGATCGAAAACGTCTGGCTCGCCCTAAGTGCCGAGGGGCTCGGTGCCAGTTGGGTAAGCATTCCCGACAAATCCACCGTGGAGCGAATTCTCGGTCTGCCTCCCGGCGTCGGACTGGTGGCCTATCTGTGCGTCGGTTATCCGGCGGAGATTCAACCCGGCATTCAGGAAGTCGATGGAAAGGCAGTCGGGGGTTTCGAGCCGCTGATTTTTCAAGACCAGTGGGGGAGACCTGCGGAGCGCTTCAACGACGGTTTGCATGCGCCTCGCTATTCATTGTCGCCTGAGGCGCAGGTCGATTTTTCGGCCCGAGCGTTGGACAAGATGAATCGGAAGACCAAGCCTCCCGGCTCGCTGGGAATGTTGGAATCGGTCGCCGTCCGTCTTGCGGAACTGCAACAATCACTGGAACCGAGCTTGTCCCGGAAGCGCATCTGCGTGTACGCGGGATGCCACGGTGTCACTGCCGAAGGCGTCAGCGCTTACCCGGGTGAAGTGACCGAGCAGATGGTGTTAAATTTTTTGAGTGGTGGCGCGGCAATCAATGTCCTCGCGCGTCATGGCGGCATCCAGATTCACGTCGTTGATTCGGGTGTCGGAGCTGATTGGCCCGAGGAACTGTTGGATAAGCCGAATTTCTTCCCGCGCAGCATCCGCCGGGGCACTCGCAATTTCTATCAGGA
Organism: uncultured Verrucomicrobiae bacterium; assembly: GCA_963805815.1. GTDB lineage: Bacteria > Verrucomicrobiota > Verrucomicrobiia > Chthoniobacterales > Chthoniobacteraceae > CAWDWA01. The sequence continues at coordinate 408,902 of CAWDWA010000023.1, read as the reverse complement.
ATCCGCGATGACAGCCGCGGAGTGCGAACAGGCGATAGAGATTGGCCGCGAGCAAGTCAGGCTCGCCGTCGAGGCTGGAATTGATGTTCTGGGCATCGGCGAAATGGGCATCGGCAACACGACCGCGGCGTCAGCTCTGGTCGTGGCGCTGTTGGAATTCGATTCGGAAAAGGCGGTCGGTCGCGGTACCGGCATCAGCGATGCAGTGCTCGAACGCAAGGTCGAAGTGGTTTCGGCAGCTGTAAAAGAACATGGTGCGCACGCCATCAAACCCTACGGGCAATATTGGCTGCAAACTGTCGGCGGATACGAAATCGGGGCGATGACTGGAACAATCCTGGGAGCCGCCAAGGTGCGAATGCCTCTCGTGGTCGATGGCTTTATTGCAACCGCCGCGGCAGCCGCGGCGTTCGACATCGATCCGGCTTGTCGCGAGGTTTGTTTTTTCAGCCATCGCTCGGACGAGCAGGCGCACGGCGATACCTTGAAAGCGCTGGGCGTGGAACCGATCCTCGATCTAAAAATGCGGCTCGGTGAAGGCACGGGCGCGGCGCTGGCAATGCATCTCCTGGAAGCTTCCGCAAGAATTCTATGCGAGATGGCAACCTTCGACTCCGCAGGCATTTCCGGTGCGATTGACGCGCAAGGATGACGACACAGACAATCAGCAGCGGCTTGAAGCAGCAGCTCAATTGCTTTCTGGGAGCTGTCGTATTCCTGACGCGGATTCCTGTTGGCAGTTTTTACCACTTCCGGCGGGAAGACCTTTCGAGCTCCGTAGTTTATTTCCCCGTCGTGGGGATGCTGGTGGGGTTGTTCGGTGGGATCGTCCTCCTTGCAAGCCATGATTTCTTGCCCACATCGATTGCAGTGCTTTTTTGCATGGCAGCGACGGTCGCGATCACTGGCGGGATGCATGAGGACGGGCTGGCCGATGCGGCGGACGGCTTGTTCGGAGGTATTAATTCTGCGCACTGCCTCGAAATCATGAAAGACAGTCGGCTGGGAACGTTCGGCGCGCTGGCGCTGTGGTTTTCGCTGACGGCAAAATTGCTGTTGTTGGGAGCCCTGGTGGCATGGAATGCGTGGCTGGCATTCGCCGCACTTATTGTGGCAAATACGCTTGGACGTGGGGCTTGCGTGGCGCTGCTTTACTTTTATCCATATGTTCGGGTTGAGGGATCGAAGGGGAAATCGTTTGGCAACAGTTTGACTCGCCGACAACTTCTGCCGGCTTTGGCGATTGCCGTAGCGCTGGCGTTTGTGCTCTTGAATCGTGCGGCTGCTTTGTGTGTCCTGGGAGCGATTTTTTTTGCCGCACTTGCTGGCATTTATTTCAAACGAAAGATCGGCGGAGTGACCGGCGATTGCCTGGGAGCGGCCAATCAGTTGGTGGAACTGGCATCGTATCTCGCGCTTGCCGCTCAACTCGAGTTGACGAACGTTTGAACCATGTTGCTGCGTCATTTTCTCCGTCCAGCAACGCGTTCCCGCGGCGAACGATGCATTGGTCAGCCTGGTGTTCCCCTTCCAAATGCTTTGGAGGTCCGGCCATGAAATTCTTTCTTCATTTTGTGGTCGGTGGCAGCAGAAGCGGAAAGAGTCGGTATGCGGAAACTTTGGCGATGGCTTCCGGTCTGCCGGTCTCCTATCTCGCTACCTTTTGCACTGAGAACGCGGACGAAGAAATGCGCGCGCGGATCGAATTGCACCAGCAGCGTCGTCCCAGTAACTGGAAAACGATCGAGAATCGATACGATCTTCGGAATCAGATACTCGAGAATGACGGACGCCTTCTACTGGTGGACTGCCTGACGCTATGGCTTTCGTTTCAACAAATGCAGGCGCGTTCTGCCGAGAGTATTCTGATGGAGTTGGAGGAAGCGATGTGCACCGCGCGCGAGCAGGAGCGTTCAGTGATTATCGTTAGCAACGAAGTCGGGACCGGTCTGGTTCCTTCGACGCCCGAGGGTCGCTCCTTTTGCGATTTGTGTGGTTCCGCAAACCAACTCGTCGCGCGTTACGCGACCACGGTGGAATATTTGGTCGTCGGCTTGCCATTGCTGCTGAAAGGAGGGGACTAGCGATGCACCAGGCTTATCACGGTGGGCGACTTTCGGAGGCGGCGCGAGAATTCGGGCTGTTTCAGGACGCCTTCGTGGATTTCAGCGCAAACATGAATGTATTCGCGCCCGTTGTTCCTCCGGCTATGTGGGAAAAATGGCGCGCTCAGATTTCGCGTTACCCTGAAACCGACGCCCGAGGCCTGCGCGACAGACTCGCTTGTCTGTACGACGTCAACGCGGATCACATTCTTCCGACTGGTGGCGCCATCGAAGCGCTTTATCTTGCTGCAAGGATTTTTGCCGGTTTCAAAATCGGCATCGTCGAACCGGCTTTCAGCGACTATGAACGCGCGTTTCAAGCTGCACGATGCGATTCGGAGCGACTCGGTACTCACCCGCGAGATGTGGCATGCGCCGATCAGCGCGATCGAGCATCTGCTTGATCCGTTCGACGTGGTAGTCCTCGGGAGTCCAAACAATCCGACCGGTGCGCTGAAGACGCGAAACCAGTGGCTTGCCCTGCTGGAAAAACCATGGCTGCGCCCGAAAACGTGGCTTGTCGATGAAGCATTCATTGAGTTTGTCGCCGACCATGAGCGGGAAACACTGCTTCCGTTATTGAGCGAATACCGATCGGTTATTGTGCTTCGTTCACTGACAAAGACTTGGAGTATTCCGGGACTCCGGCTGGGATTTCTGGTGACGTCGAATGCCTCCTGGATGGAGCGCCTTCGGATGATGCAACCGCCATGGAGCATCAATGCGGTGGCGCAGGCGTGGTCGGCAGAGTATTTGACACCCGAGAATCATGCGCGAATGCTTGCCGGGCTTCGCGAACTTCCAGGAACACGAAGCCGGTTCGAGGCCGCCTTGTCCCGGATCGCAGGCCTCCGCGTTTACCCGTCTGCCGCCAATTTTCTGCTTGTTGAGCTGCTGGATTCGTCTGTCGACGCGTTGCGCGTATACCAGGAATTGGGGCGTCGCGGACTGCTTGTGCGGGTATGTGATTCGTTTCACAGCATGCCGACGGGGCGATTCATTCGTGTTGCTGTGAGGACCGAAGAGGAGAACAACCGGCTCGCGCAAGAGCTCGCTTCGATCTGCATTGCAAGAAATCGGAGGGCGGCATGAAGGCAATTTCGGTACTCGGCACATCGTCGAACAGTGGCAAGAGTTGGCTTGCGACCGCGCTCTGCGCCTGGCTGCGCCGCAAAGGCATGAGGGTTGCGCCGTTCAAGGCACAAAACATGTCCAACAATTCGTACGCGACGCTTGATGGCGGTGAAATTGGCCGCGCGCAAGCGGCGCAGGCAGAAGCTTGCGGACTGCTCCCAACTGTGGAGATGAATCCTGTCTTACTCAAGCCTTCCGGTGCGGCCGGCTCGCAGCTGGTCGTGCTCGGCCGCGCTCAAGGGCATCTAAAAGCCGTCGAGTATTACGAGCGGGTCGAAGCGCTGTGGCAACATATTTGCGAGACTTTGGAACACTGGAAACAGCGGTGCGACGTGCTGGTCCTGGAGGGAGCGGGCAGCCCTGTGGAGCTCAATTTGATGTCGCGGGATATTGTGAATTTGCGGCCTGCGCATCATCTCGACGGCAAGTGGCTTCTCGTCTCCGATATTGAGCGTGGCGGCGTGTTCGCGCAGATCGTTGGAACGTGGAATTTGCTCGAACCTCGCGATCGCACGCGAGGGCTTGGCGTCGTGGTAAATAAGTTTCGCGGGGATCTTTCGCTGTTTGCTGAGGCGGGCGGGTGCCTGGCCGAAAGAATTCCGCTGCCATATCTTGGCGTACTTCCATTTTTCCCGAATCTTCAGCCGGAGAGCGAAGACAGTCTTTGTCGCGATGTTGAAGAAGCCGGTGTCGGCGACAAAATGGCGTGGATTCTTTTTCCGCACCTGTCAAATTCGCAGGATATCCAGCCATGGCGGCTCGATGAAGGCGTTCGTGTGCAATGGGTGCGCCGGGCCAGCGATTTGGAGGATGCAAAGGCAATCATCCTGCCCGGTAGTAAGAACACGGTGGCGGACATGGAATGGCTGCGTGCGACGGGCCTGGATCGCGCGGTGTCTGCTGCGGCAAAGCGTGGCGTTCCCGTTGTAGGTATTTGCGGCGGCTATCAAATGCTTGGCGAGCGCGTCCGAGACCCGGACGGCGTGGCCGGCGAGCGCGGCACCCTGCCCGGAATGGGCCTCCTTCCGATCGAAACGACTTTCTCCAAAGAAAAAACTGTGTCGCAGGTTCTCGCGTTTTGGGGCGGCGACAGGTGGACAGCCTACGAGATTCATATGGGGAGAACGCGAGCCACGAGTCCGTGCGACGAGCTTTTACGGGTGCAGAACGGCGACCTCGCGCACGGGGAAGGTTGCCGGAAAGGAAATGTCTGGGGTACCTATGTGCACGGCCTTTTCGAGTCGATCGCAGTGCGCGAGCAGCTGGCGAGAATCGCGAACTTCTCAAACTACCGGTCTTCGACGGTCTCATGGCGAAGTCATTTGCAGACCGCGTACGCTCAAATGGCGGATGCCCTCGAGGAAAACCTGAATCTCGAAGAAATCTGGCGCTATGTGGCGGGTTGATCCTTCTCAAATCCTTATCGCGATCGTGTTGGATCTCCTGTTTGGTGATCCGCGGGGTTGGCCGCATATCGCGCGGGGGGCGGGATGGCTATCGGCCACGTATGAAAAACTGCTTACGCTCCGTCTGCGTCGCACCGTGTTTCTCGGTGCGGTGTTTTGGCTTCTCGTTGCTGGCACAATGCTCGCGATTTACGCGGCGGCGCATCGCGTTTGTCTGGCGCTTACTCCGCTCGCGGCACAGGTTCTGGAGACGCTCGTCATTTATCAGGCCATTGCGCCAACGGATCTGTCACGGCATGTCAAAGCGATCATCAATCCTCTTGAAAATGGCGACCTCTCAGGGGCTCGCAGCCGCCTCGCTCGCATTGTTGGCCGTGACACCGAATCGCTCGGTGAATCCGAGATTAGTAGAGCTGCAATCGAGAGCGTGGCGGAAAGCACGACGGATGCTGTGATTGGCCCGCTCTTCTGGATCCTGGTGGCGGGTGCGCCCGGTGCGTTGCTGTATCGCACGGCCAATACACTCGATTCGATGGTAGGACACCGCACAAATGCATATGAAAAATTCGGCAAGGTATCGGCTCGCATCGACGATGTTCTCAACTGGCTTCCGGCCAGGATCGGTGCCTGCGCATTCTGTGTTTTTCGTTTTGCCGTTCGCTGGAAAACGATTTGCCGGGAGGCAGCTGCCCATGCCAGTCCGAACGCGGGATGGGCAGAGGCGGCGATGGCCTACGCGGTCGGTGTGCGCCTGGGCGGCGACAACTTTTACGATGGGCAAAGCGTCCATGGCCCTGTATTCAATGCATCGGGCCGGGTCGCAGTCGCCGAGGACATTGCGTCCAGCCTCCGTTGGATGTGGCGCATTGCCGGAGTTTGCGCGGTATTTTTTGTCGCGCTTTCGTTTGCATTGAGGGCTTTCACAGAAACATGAGCACCGAATCTCCACGACCGCGTTTGAAACGCGGGGCTTTTCAAATCTACACCGGCGAAGGCAAGGGCAAGAGCACCGCCTCAATGGGACTGATGCTGCGGGCGCTTGGCTGTGGCTTCCGCGTCTATTACTTGCGGATGATGAAGCCGCGCTGGAAAACGGGCGAACTTGCGATCTGCCCGAATTTACACCCAAATCTAACCTATAAGAACGTCGAGCAGGATTGGATCCTTTCGAGGAGCAAGGACATTCCCGAGCATGTTGAAGCGATGCGAGCTGCGCTCGCCAGAGAAATGGATGAACTGCAATCCGTGCTCAGCAGCGGCGAGTATGACCTGGTGATCGTGGATGAAATCAACTATTGCATCCACCGCAAGCTCATTGAGCTCGATCGTGCTCTTGCTCTGGTCGAAGCGCGTCCTGCCAACGTGGAGCTCGTTTTCACCGGACGATATGCTCCGGAGGCGTTGGTGGCGCGTGCCGGGGTCGTCACTGAGATGCGAAAAATTAAGCATCACTTCGATCAAGGCGTCGAAGCGCGCAGGGGGATAGAATTCTGATGAGTGCAGCTGCATCGAGCGGGCTAATTCTTGCCGGGTTGCAAAGCAGCGGTGGGAAAACGGCCGTGACCTGCATGTTGCTGGCCGCGCTTGCGGAACGCGGCCTCGCGGTTCAGCCATTTAAAGTCGGGCCAGACTTCATCGATCCAGGCTATCACACCCGCTTTGCCGGGGCTCCGTCGCGCAATCTGGATTCATGGCTGATGGGAGCTGAAGGCATCGCACGTGAAACAGGTATTCACGGGGCGGGAAGAATATCGATTGTCGAAGGCGTGATGGGACTCTTCGACGGGAGCGATGTAGGCTCAGACGAAGGCAGTACCGATGGAGGTGGCGCGGCTTTTAGATTGGCCCGTCGTGCTGATCCTCCCGAGTGCAAAGGCCGGGCGCTCAATTGCTGCGGTACTTCGGGGAATTATTGAAGAGGCCGGCCCTTGCCGAATCGGAGGCGTCATTCTGAATGAAGTGAGTGGAAGCAGACATGGCGACTACTTGCGCCAGGCAATCGCTCCGCTCAAGATTCCCGTTCTTGGAGTCGTGCCGTTTTGTGAAGAGCTGGCATGGCCCGAAAGGCACCTTGGCTTACAGGCGAGCCAGGAGCGGGCTTTTCCCGCTCGCGAGGACCTCGCTCAACTCGCCGAAAAGCATCTCGATCTGTCGCAGATTCTGGCGATGCTTTCGCCTGCACCAACGCAATCAAACGGAGATGGAACCAACGCGAAGCATTTCCGCATCGGTCTGGCGAGGGATGAGGCGTTTCATTTCTATTACGAGTCCAATCTCGATTACCTGCGCCGCTGCGGGGCGGAACTCGTTGAGTTTTCCCCCATTCACGATTCTGCATTACCGAGTGGAATCGACGGCCTCGTTTTTGGAGGCGGATTCCCGGAGGTGTATGCGGACGTTCTGTCGCAGAATAGAGCGCTGCTCTCAGAGATTCGTTCCGCGATCGATTCCGGCTTGCCTTGCTTTGCGGAATGCGGCGGCTTGATGTTGCTTGCCGAAGCGCTCATCGCGCGTGACGGCACGCGCTACCCGATGGCCGGCGTGGTGCCCGGCGCGGTGGAGATGACCGCTCGGCTGAATCATTTTGGTTATTGCATTTGCATCGGCCTGCGAGGTGCGGACCGCGCCGAGTTTCGCGGCCATGAATTTCACTATTCGCGGTGGCAGGCCGAGACCGAGGTAGCAAATCTTTGGACGGTTCGCCGCAAGCGGCTTGGTTCAGAGCGTCGCGAAGGCTTTGCGCACCGAAACCTTCATGCTTCGTATGTGCATCTATATTTTTCCATGAGCGAACCTGTGCTTCGTCCGCTACTTAAAGGGGTAAACATATGATCTGGTGTATCGGCGTGGGTCCCGGGGATCCCGGATATTTAACTCAACGCGGCCGGGAGCTTATCGAAACGGCAGATGTGGTTGCCGGCTTCACTGCCGTAGTCGATCTGGTGCAAACGCTGATTCGTCCCCAATGTCGATCGATCACCATGGGATACAAAGATCAGGTGGAAAAATTGCGTGATGTTGCCGCGTTGCATCATCAGGGATTGAAATGCGTCATTGCTTTCATGGGCGACATCCATTTTTCAGGATTCCAATTGCTCGAACGGGTGGAGCGCGCATGCGGGCATCGAGTGGAGACGGTTGCCGGTATTTCTTCCGCGCAGATTCTCGCATCGCGCGGCCATGTCTGTTTTGACGAAACCACATTCATCACGTTCCACCGACGTGGCGATCTTGAGCCATTCAAGGAACATCTCGTTCACGTTTTGGAGGATGGTAGGAACGCGATTGTGATTCCGCGTCCATGGGATTTCATGCCGAAAGAAATCGCAATGTTTCTGCTGCGTCGCGGCATTTCACCAAACCATCCAGCAGAAGTTTGGGAGCGACTCACGCAATCGGAAGCCGCGTGGAGCGGATCGCTTTCCGCTTGCACATCGGACTTCAGTGACATGAGCATTATGCTTATTCGTACGTTGAACCCGATTCCGAGCCAGATTGAATCGGAGGAGAAGGCCTGATGACTACGCAGCAAGACGAATACGGAATTGTAATCGCTGGCCACGGCAGCCGCGATTCCGAAGGAGTGCGAGAATTTGAGCACCTTATAGACGTGATCAAGTCGCGCGCCCCCCGTCGGCATATCACTCATGGTTTCCTGGAGTTTGCGCGCCCAACAATCGATGAGGCTGTAAGAGCCAACATCGGAGCAGGCTCGCAGCGGATTGCGATGGTTCCCGGCGTTTTGCTCGCCGCGACGCATGCCAAGAATGACCTGCCCAGTGAAGTGCTCGCCCTGAGGCAGGAATTTCCAGAGACACAGCTCAGTTACGGGGCAGCGCTCCACTTGCATCCGCTTGTGCTGAAATTGCTTCGCGGAAAAATCATCGAAGCCGAGTCGCGATCAACCCGGGTCGTAAAACGGTCCGACACCTGCCTCGTCGTGGTCGGCCGCGGAACCACGGACCCGGATGCCAACTCTGATGTGTCGAAACTGACTCGGATCCTGGAGGAAGGGATGGGTTTTGGGGCTTCTTTCGTGTGTTACTCCGGCACTGCCAGGCCTCTTGTGGCAGACGGTTTGACACTGGCGGGGCGGCTTGGATTTTCGCGGATCATTGTTGCGCCGTTCTTTCTGTTTACAGGAGTCCTGATTAGGCGGATTTACGCGGCGGCGGATGAATTTGCGGCGCGTCACCCCGAACTCGAAGTGCTCAAGTGCGACTACCTTGGAATTCATGAGCACATTGCCGATGCGTTTCTCGAGCGGGCTGCCGAGAGCGTCATGGGAAAGGCCGCAATGAATTGCAGTCTGTGCAAGTATCGCGTGCAGATCGTGGGACATGAGAAGGAAGTTGGTGCACCCCAGCAGGGGCACCATTTTCACGTGCGGGGTGGAAATGGCAGCGCCGCGCTGCGAGAGGAACCATCCAGCACGTATGTGCCGCATCCGATCGAAGCGGAAAGCTTTCGGATCATTGCTGCGGGACACGATTGGTCCGGTGTTCCAGAATTCCAGCGAGATATATTGCAGCGGCTCGTTCACACGAGTGGTGACTTCGGAATCGTAGACGAGATGTTTATTTCGCCCGGAGCGGTCGAGGCGGGCGTGAGAGCGTTGTCACGCGGCACTCGCATCGTCACTGACGTCACGATGGTGCAAAGCGGTTTGCGACGAACCCTTTTGCAACAGTTGCCCGTGCAAACTTTCTGTTGCGTGCACGATGAGGAAACACGACTGCTTGCGGAAGCGAACGATCTGACACGTTCGGCTGCGGGGATTCGACGCGCATGGATGCAATTTGGAAATGACGTGATTCTGGCCATTGGAGATGCGCCAACTGCGTTGGAAGAAGCCGTCCGCCTTGTAAACGAACAGCAATGGCGGCCTCATTTGATCATTGGCCTGCCGGTTGGATTTGTCGGGACGTGCGAATCCAAGGAAAAGCTGCGTCGTTGTATGCGAGTTCCACGCATTACGAATCGCGGCACGCGCGGGGGGTCGCCATGGGCGGCGAGCGTCGTGAATGCGATGCTCATCCGCGTGGCCAACCAATTGGCAATGAAATGATTGCCCGGAAGAACACGACCGATTTGACGACGCAGTCACGCTTTGATTTGGGTCAATTGGCGGCAAACGGCCTCAAGCGCGGTTTTACAACGGGCAGTTGTGCGACTTCGGCTGTGAAAGCGGCGTTGCTCAGGCTCGTCTGCAATGAGTCTCCAGACGAAGTGAACATTTCTCTGCCGGATGAAACGCAGTATTTGACGATTCCGATTGATTCTATTCGCGATGAAGGTGAAGGCACAGTGCGTGCGGATGTGATCAAGGATGCCGGAGATGATCCCGACCAGACGCACCGCGCACGCATTTTTGCGCGAGTAAAACGGAATCGCACTGGCGAGATCGTTTTCCTGCGTGGAGAAGGAGTTGGCATAGTGACGGAACCCGGTATGCAAATAGCCATTGGGTCGCCGGCGATCAATCCCGTTCCTCGCCGGATGATGGTCCGCGCGGTGCAAGAGGTCCTCGATGAAGGAGATGGCCCCTGGGATACCGGATTCGATTTGCAGATCGGCTGCGAAAACGGAGAAGAGATTGCCAAACGCACCTTCAACCCGCGCCTCGGGATCAAGGGTGGTATCTCGATTCTCGGCACGACCGGGATCGTGGAACCAAAGTCGATGGCAGCATTTCGCGCATCGATTGAGATTTACATCCGAGTGGCACTTGGCGGGAATCCTGAAGAAATCGTGCTTTCGCCGGGCAATCTCGGCCAGCGATTCGCGCTTGGATTTCTTCGTCTCCCGCTGAAGCGTGTCGTGCAGATGTCGAACTTCATTGGCTTCGCCCTGGCATTCGCGGACCAGATATTGAAGGAAAATGCATCTCGTCTCCCGCGGCTCTGGGTAGTCGGCCATCCCGGCAAACTCGCCAAAGTGCTCGACGGCGTTTGGGACACTCATTCGCAACAAAGTCGCAGCGCAGTGCACGCTATCCATCGTGCCGCGAAAGCGTTTGGCCTGGAGGATCGTATCCTGCGCCGACTCGAAGTATCGAAGACAGTGGAGGGGGTAATCCAGTTGCTTAACGCGGAAGAATCCGGGCCGCGATTTTGGAGAGCTATCGAAGATAAGATCAGCGAGGCAGTTTCCTGTCGATTACATCGCGTGGATCAAGTTGCCGTACGGCTATTTCGAATGGATGGCAAAGCTTTGGGGGAAATCGCATGAGCGTGCCGGGCATGTTTTTCGGGATTGGCGTTGGCCCCGGCGAACCGGGATTGATTCCGGTAATTGCGTGGGAGTTCTTGAAGCAATGCGACATGATCTTCCTGCCGCGTGCCGCAACCATGGACCATTCAGTAGCCCGCCACTGTCTTCCTCCGAATGAGATACCTGAGGAGCGGTTTCGCGAGGTAGAGTTCGCAATGGAGTCCAATCACGACGTGTTGTGCAAACACTACGCTTCTCTCGCAGAGAACATCGCCGCGGAATTACGCACAGGCAAAGACATCGCTTATCTCACGATCGGTGATCCATTCACTTACTCGACTTACATTTACACCTTGGCGGCGGTGAAGGATTGTCTGCCGGAATTGCGGCATCGAACGTTTCCCGGCGTCACCAGCTATTGCGCGGTTGCAGCCGCAGCGGAATTTCCGCTCGGGGAAGGCAAGGAACGCGTTTTGATTTTACCTTGTCCGGACGAACTGTCGGAGTTGCGCGCTGCGATTGAGACGCAGGAGATCGTCGTTTTGATGAAGATCGGTAAACGGCTTCCGGCAGTCCTCGGCCTGCTCAAAGAAATGGGTATCGCGGCAAATTGCGCTTTCGCTCGCCATGTCGGCATGGAAGACGAGATTGTTCAAAATGGGGTTCACGAAATGGAACCGGAGAAATCGCTGGGCTACCTCGCGACGATGCTTATTCGCAAGACCCCGGCAAAGAGAAGCCGAGTAGGAATTCAACCATGAAAGTCTATTTCGTAGGAGCTGGACCGGGGGCTCCGGACTTGATCACAGTCCGAGGCGCTCAACTTCTAGCGCGAGCGCCGATGGTTCTTTACGCCGGGTCGCTGGTGAGTCGCGAGACGTTGAAGCATTGCCGCGCTGACGCGGAGATAATCGATACCGCAAAGCTCAACCTTGATGAGCAGGAAGCGAATTACATTCGAGCTTGTGAGAAGTCCTGGGACGTCGTCCGTCTGCACTCGGGCGATCCGGCGATCTATGGTGCGACCGCGGAGCAAATGCGGCGGCTGGATGCGCTGGAGATTGCATACGAGGTCGTTCCCGGAGTTTCCTCTTTCAGCGCGGCCGCTGCCGTGTTGAACGCCGAGCTCACCAAGCCGGAAGTCGCACAAACCATCATTCTCACTCGCACAAGCGGACGCGCTTCTCGCATGCCGGAGAAAGAGTCATTGAAATCGCTCGCCGCCCACCACGCCACGCTATGCATTTTCCTGTCAGGAGCCAACCTCCCGCAAGTCGTCGCGGATCTTCTGGCATCCTCATGCTATTCGCCCGAAACTCCGTTTGCTCTCGTTCAAAAAGCCACCTGGCCGCAGGAAAGAATTCATCGCGGAACGCTTGGCAAAATGCTGGAAGAAATTGATGCGCACGAATGGCAACTTTCCACCATGCTCATCGTCGGTGACGCCCTGGACGAAAAGTTCGCGTCGGAGTCGCGGCTTTATTCGGCCGAATATTCTCATCGTTTTCGGAAAGCGAGCAGGAAGGTTTCCGCATGACTTCATCACTTGGAATCTGGATCGTGCGTGCTCAAGCGGAAAGGCTCGGCCGGCATCTCGAACACAGTCTACGAGGGAAACTGTGCGGTTTGGAAACCGGCGATCAGAGCAACCGCGAGGCCTTTGTGACAAGCTATTCGAGTTACGGCCAATGGATTCTCATCATGTCCACAGGCATCGCAGTTCGCTACTTGCAAGGGCTGCCCAGGGACAAAACGACCGATCCTGCGATCGTGGTCCTCGATGAGGGCTGCCGTTTTGCCATTTCGCTCTTGAGCGGTCACGAAGGTGGAGCGAATCGCCTGGCCTATCGCGTGGGAAATCTGACCGGAGCTGTTCCGGTCATTACGACTGCGACGGAAACGTTCAAGCCTCTGGTCGTTGGGATCGGTTGTCGAAAAGGAATAAGCCGCGAAAACATTGATGCGGCCATCCATGGCGCGCTGTCTAAAATTTCGCGTCACCTCGACGAGATCCGTGAAGTTGCCACGATCGATTTGAAAGCGCAGGAACCCGGATTGCTCGAATGGTGCGAAGCGAATGATCTTCCTTTGCGAATCATTCCGAAAACGCTGATCCAGCAGCGACCCTGGGTGACAAACCCTTCTTCATGGGTGCAGGAAAACATCAAGGTCGACGGTGTTTGCGAGCCTTGTGCGTTGCTTGCAACTTTCCGCGGCAGACTGGCGCTGTCCAAGACACGCCTGGACGGTGTCGCGGTTGCGATCGTCGAGGAGATTTCGCAGCTATGAATGCATTGGGGACATTATATCTCGTTTCCGTCGGCCCCGGTTCTGCCGAATTGATACCGCCGCTGGCTCAATCTGCCCTGCGAACCAGTGATGCAGTTGTGGGCTACGAGCTCTATTTGAAATGGATTGCCCCGTGGATCGAAGGGAAAGAGATTTACAGCTTGCCGCTGACGAAAGAGCGTGAGCGAGCCGCCAAGGCGATCGAATTGGCACGCGCTGGTTGCGTCGCAAGCCTGGTTTCGAGTGGCGACATCGGCGTGTATGCGATGGCTTCTCTGGTTCTGGACGAGATACGCGAGGAGGATGATTTCGAAATTAAGATTATTCCGGGGATTTCCGCGGCGAACAGTTGCGCCTCCCTGCTCGGATCACCCTTGTCGCACGACTATGCGACACTCTCGTTATCGGATCTTCTTTGCCCGTGGGACTGGATCGAACATCGCGCGCGTCAGCTCGCGCAGGCGGATTTGGTGACAGCCCTTTACAATGTGCAGAGTCGGAAGAGGCAGGACGGCGTGTATCGTATCCTACGCATTCTGCTCGAGCACAAGTCGCCGCGAACCTTTTGCGGCGTCGTGAGGAATGCCTACCGAGACGACCAGGAGCATTACGTTTGCACGTTATCGGAGTTGCTGGATCGTCAGTTCGATATGCTGACCACGATCTTCGTGGGCAACCGGTTCACGCGGCGAAAACGCGAGTTTATTTACACGCCTCGCGGCTACAATTCATGGGAAATTACCCACGAACAAGAATCCGCACCCCCTGCTGCGTACCCTTCCGTTTGGGTTTTTTCAGGGACCAGCGATGGCAATGCGCTGGCTGCGGAACTTGCGAGCAACGGACATGACGTGATTGTTTCCGTCGCTTCAGAATACGGCCGGGAGCTTGTGGCGCAGAGTTTTCCCGAACTCGTCGTTCGCTCTGGAAAGATTGGCGTGGAGGCCCGCCGCCGCGAATTGCAGCAGTCGCGTGCGATCGCGATTGTCGATGCCACACATCCCTTTGCGAACGAAATTTCTCGACAATTGATGAGCCTCGCCCGGGAATTGTCCATTCCCTACCTACGCTATGAGCGGCAAGAGACAAGACGCTGGCCCGCGGCAGCTTATTGCCAGAACATGGAGGCGGCAGCAGCCGAGGCAGCCAACAAAGGAACAAGGATCTTTCTTGCAACCGGCACGAAAGACTTATCCACGTTCCTGAAGCATCCGCTGGCCACCGATCGAGAATGGTTCGTTCGTGTCGCTCCCGAACCGGCATCGCTGGAATACGCCCTTCGCCTTGGGATTCCGCGCGCTCACCTGTGCGCGATGCAAGGGCCGTTTTCCAGAGAGTTCAACGAAGTACTGTGGCGAAGCTGGAACATCGACTGTGTGGTCACGAAAGACTCCGGCGAAGCAGGCGGCTTTCAAGCCAAGGCCGATGCCGCAAAAGCAACGGGTGCCGCCTTGATCGTAGTGGAACGGCCTTTAATGAATTACCCGGTCGTCGCACGCGATTTTGCTTCAGCAATACAATATTTAAACCGGTGTTTGCAGCCTCGGCTCGTCGCGGTTTGAAATTTCGTCAGCATCAACAAAACAACAAGAAATATAAATAATCAGCCAGCATGAAAAAATCCATTAAAGCAAACCCCTATGCATTACTTTTCGCAGCCCTCGTGAGCCTGCCCTCGCTCGCTCAGGCTCATCACGCCGAGTTCATGACCGACAAGCCGTTCCTGCAAGGTATCAGCATGCCGATCCACGGGTTGGATCACATGCTCGTGACGATCGCTGTGGGCCTCATCGCTGCGCAACTGGGCGGCAAGGCTCTCTGGGCGATACCGGGTATTTTCAGCGTGTCCGTGTTACTCGGCGGAATACTGAACATCATGGGAATCCCGATTCCGCTAGCAGAATACGGCATCCTGGCTTCGATTGTAGTCTGTGGGGTCTTGCTCGCGTGGGGCTCGCGTCTTTCGATTCTTCTTACGCTGTTCGTTATTGCCCTGTTTGCGTCCTTTCATGGTAGTGCGTTGATCGCCAATGAAAACTCGTTCGGGAACATGCCAGTGTTTATCGCTGGATGCCTGCTTTCTGCATTGCTCTTGCAGGGTATCGGGATCGGGTTGGGTCTTCTGCTCCAACAAATGCCGCAGATCCGTGTCTATCGTTACGCGGGATTCGCAATGTTAATTGCTGCAGCGGTTATTAGCCTTTTTCCGGGTGTTAACAATTTCGTAATTCACTTCGTCGAAACATCAGGCCTTTAAGAGACAGTAGATGAAGATTCCTGTCACGATCATCACCGGCTTCCTAGGCTCCGGGAAGACGACATTAATTTGCGGATTGCTGAAAAAAAATCCCGACCGTCGACTCGCGGTGCTTGTGAATGAATTTGGCGAAGTTTCCGTGGACGGGGCATTGCTGCGTTGCGCCGGTGAACAATGCGACGTTGAAATTCATGATCTCCCCAACGGCTGCATCTGCTGCACGATCAAGGATGATTTTCTTCCCGTCATGAAGCAGCTCCAAAGCCGCAAACATGAGGTGGATCATCTGCTCATCGAAACGTCAGGCTTGGCCTTGCCGACGCCGGTGATGAGCGCGCTGGCCTGGCCGGAGATTCGCAACGATTTCCAGCTCGACGCAGTGCTCGCCGTCGTGGATGCCCCGGAACTGCTCGCCGGGAACCTCGAGACTGGAAAACCGATCCCCGGTGCAGAAGGGAGCGAAGCGCCCCTGCACGCTGGGTCGGTGGATTCGATCCTTAACCAGCAGTTGGAAAACGCCGACGTCGTTGTTCTCAACAAGATAGACGAGTTGCCAGAAGAGTCTCTCATGAAGGCGGAAGAGCTGGTTCGTCAGAAAGCGCCCCAAATCCGATTCCTTGAACTTGCCTACCATGCGGAACTCGATACGCGCTTGTGCATGGGATTGCATGTGCATGAGGAACCTGTGGCGGTCGCGTATCACGATCACCACCATCACGATCATCATCATGGCCCGGTTCAGCAGATGCCGTCCGAATTAGATCGCCCGCTGGACGACCAAAGCCAGTTTGACGGGCATGCGCATACGGGCCTTTCCGCGCATGAGCATGGCGAGCACACCCATCAGCATTTCCATGAGCATGATACAGGTTGGCAATCGTTTGTGCTCCGCTCGGAGCAGCCGCAGGATGCTGCAAAGATTAAAGCCGCTGTGCGTGAAATCACTCGCCAGCAGCCGATTCTTCGAACGAAGGGTTTTGCGGCAGTCGATGGCAAGCATCACCGGCTAGTTGTGCAGGCCGTACGCACGCGCGTGCAGACCTACTTCGAGCAAGACCATCACCATGAGCCGGAATCCAATTTGGTTTTCATCGGCTATCATCCGCGCCGGGAAAAAGTCGTTCATATGATGAACGAACTTACCGGTCTGGAGTGGAAATAGCGCAGGATAATGCATTGGACAGCAGCGCAACCGGGGTGCCTCGACACCGAACGGGAGTTGATCCTCAGCGATCAAACTCCCGGGGAGATCGTCTTCCTAAGCGCCGCTGACACGGATCTGACGTGTGTCGCCTCAACGTGGAGCGGCCGTTTTGGGAGCCGATTGCGCATTGCACATGCGTTTCCACTTCGCCAGCCCGTCGCTGCGGATCATTATGTCGAAAATATCATCCGTCACGCGAAGCTCGTCGTCGCCCGGCTGCTCGGTGGCACGGCTTATTTTGCACATTTCATTCAGGCGCTGTTCGACCTGAAAGACGAAGGGGGAGATCTTCCGCGATTGCTGATTTTATCGGGTACCGACGCGGACGAAGTGGGACTCGCTGCGTTGAGCGATTTTCCACCAGCGGTGTGTGAACGCATGTTTGATTTCTTTAAACACGGCGGTCCGGAAAACATGCAGCGCGCCGGCGAGTGCATCGAGTGTCTGCTCGAGAATCGCCTGGACGTTTTACCGGAGGCGACGCCGATGCCGGAGTTTGGCATCTACAAGGTCTCCGGTAAGCCCGCGACCTACAAAGCATGGCTCTGCTTCTATCGGGCGTGGTATCAGGCGGGCGACCTCGAGGTCGTGGATGCCCTGTTTGCTGCCCTGGAGGAGCGAGGGTTCCACGTTCACTGTTTCTACTCGCTTTCGCTCCGCAATCCCGCTGTGCAAGCTGAGTTGTTGCGTTTCGCGCAGGAATTGCCGCCGCATGTCGTGTTGACCATGCAGAGCTTTTCGATCTGCGTGAACGATGGCGATCGTCTCTCGTTTCTCGAAGAACTCGGATGTCCCATCCTTCAAGTGCCGGTGGCGCTTGGCAGTCGAACCGCCTGGGAGAGCAACACCGCTGGCCTGCCTCCGGCCGAAATTGCGATGAACGTGGCGCTTCCGGAAATCGACGGTCGATTATTCGGCACTGTCACGGGATTCAAAGAGAGCGACAGGCTCATCCCGGAAGTTCAGTTAACTGTAAAGCGGCTCACACCCGATTCGTCCCAAATCGCCTATGTTGCGGAATGGGCAAGGGGTTGGGCGCGCTTGCGTGAGCTACCCAATGCAAAGAAGAAGGTTGCGATAATTCTAGCAAATTACCCTAACCGCGATGGCCGGATTGGAAACGGGGTGGGTCTGGACACTCCCGCAAGCACGGTGAACCTGCTGAGAGCCCTTCATGCGGAGGGATACTCGGTGGAGTCCCTCCCGGAAAACGGGGAAGAGCTGATGCGCTGGTTGCAGAGTGGGATTACTAATGATCCGGAACATTCCTATGGCAAGCCATGCGGCCAGAGCCTGGAGCATGTCCGGCTGGAATCCTTTCTGAACGCATTGCCAACAAGACGCAAAGAGGAGCTGGACAAGGATTGGAAGCTGCGGTTTGACGGAGAGATCCCCGTGGCCGGAATCCAATTGGGTAACATCTTTGTCGGCATTCAGCCGCCGCGCGGCTTTTCGATGCAGCCGCAGGCTATCTATCACAGTCCTACCTTGCCGCCGCCGCCGGAGTATCTCGCGTTTTATTTTTGGATCCGGGAAGTTTTCGAAGCCCACGCCGTTATCCATCTTGGAAAACATGGGAATCTCGAGTGGTTGCCAGGGCGCAGCGTAGCGCTCGGAGAAGATGATTACCCGCAAATGTGTCTCGGCCCATTGCCGCACCTTTATCCGTTCATCGTCAACAATCCCGGAGAAGGCACCCAGGCCAAGCGCCGCGGATCTGCCGTGATCATTGATCATCTCACACCGCCGCTTACCAGAGCCGGTCTTTATGACGAACTCGAAAAGGTGGAGCGTCTGCTCGAAGAGCACGCCCACTGTGTGACGCTTTATCCCAGCCGTGCCGCGGAATTGGAGCGCGAGATCGACGAGCTGCTCGCCACGGTGTCATGGAGCAGGGAAGTTCCGGGCGGGACGAAATCGATCGAGGCCGTTGGAAATTTTCTTTGTGAAATCAAGGAAAGTCAGATCCGGTCGGCGCTCCACATTTTGGGCGAAAAGCCGGTTGGGGAAAAAGAGATCGATTTTCTTCTCAGCCTGCTGCGCGTGCCGAGCGGTGATCGAATCGGCCTGATGGAGGCAGTTCACGGTGCGACCGTTAATATTGAGGAGTTCGCGCCTTCCGAGCGCGACGAGCTGGACGCGAAAGCGCGCGCCTGGATTGCGGATGTTTTGAAGCGGGCTCAAGCGCCAGGCGAGTCGGTGGAACTGCAGCGGTTGCGCGAATTGGTGCGGTCTCAACTTTCGCCACGGCTTGCGCAATGCGGCGACGAGATTGGGAACATAATCAGGGGCCTCGATGGAAGGTTTGTCTCGGCCGGGCCCGCAGGTGCGCCCACTCGCGGCAGGCTCGATGTGCTGCCCACCGGGCGCAACTTTTTTGCCATCGATCCGCGTGTGATCCCGACGCCGACTTCCTGGCGGTGCGGCAAAACCATGGCTGATTTGCTGGTGGAGCGTTATCGGCAGGAGCACGGTGAGTATCCACGCAAGCTGGCGCTTGTGATTTGGGGAACTTCCAACATGCGCACGGGCGGCGATGACATTGCGCAGGCTTTATGGTTGTGGGGATGCGAACCGGTGTGGGAAGAATCTTCGGGGCGACTAGTTGATTTCCGGATCATGCCTTTAAGCCTGCTCGGACGGCCCCGTGTCGACGTTTTATTGCGAGTCTCCGGTTTATTCCGCGATGCATTCGGGGACACGATGCGGCTTCTCGCGACGGTGCCGAAGCGGCTTGCGGAACAGGAGGAACCGCCGGAGATGAACCCAATCCGTGAAGCGTGGCTGCGCGACCGCGAATCCCTTGTCCGAAATGGTCTGGATAGCTCCGAGGCTAACCGGCGCGCGGGACTACGCGTGTTCAGTTCTCAACCCGGCTCCTATGGGACCGGCCTGCTGCCGCTCATTGACGCTGGAAACTGGAGCTCGAAAAGCGATCTGACGGATGTCTTCTGCAAATGGGGCGGGCACGCGTTTGACAGTGATGGGAATGCGAGCGAGTCCATCGAACTGTTCCGTGAGAGGCTCGCGGAAATAGAAGTCGTTCATCAAAACCAGGATAACCGCGAGCACGACGTGCTCGATTCCGACGATTATTTTCAGTTCCAGGGAGGGCTCCAGGCCAGTATCGAACAGCTTCGTGGGAGTGCGCCGGAAAATTACCATGGCGATTCCAGCGTCCCCGACCGGCTTCGTGTTCGGACGCTGAAAGAAGAGTTGGTGCGCGTGATCCGTAGCCGCGTTCTAAATCCCCGCTGGATTGAAGCGATGCGCCGGCACGGCTACAAGGGAGCATTCGAAATGGCAGCGACGGTCGATTACCTGTTCGGCTACGGCGCGACGACAGATTTCGTCGAGGATCATCACTACGAGGAAATTGCACAGACGCTTCTACTTGCTCCCGAACAGAAGGAATTTTTCCAACGACACAATCCCGTGGCGCTGCAGGAGGCCACGGAACGCTTGCTCGAAGCAGCGGAACGCGGTTTGTGGGAGCATCCCGACGAGGTTACTTTTTCGGCGCTGGAGGAAAATTTACTGGAACTCCAAGGACAACTCGAATGATTCAATTTCCTTTCACCGCGATTGTCGGTATGGAGCAGGCCAAGAAGTCGCTCCTCTATCACGCCGTGGATCCGCGGATCGGTGGAACGCTTTTTCTGGGACATCGCGGCTGCGCTAAGAGCACATTGGTCCGCGCCTTTGCCGAAATCCTTCAGTCCACCTCACACGACAACCTTCCATTCGTCGAAGTGCCGCTTGGAACGACCGAGGATCGCTTGCTTGGCTCCGTGAACGCCGAAATGCTGGTAGAGCAAAGCAAATGGCAGGGAAGAACGGGTTTGATTGAGGATGCAAACGGCGGCGTGCTTTACATCGACGAGATCAATCTGCTGCCGGATCACCTCGCCGATCTCATCCTCGATTCGGCGGCCTCGGGACGATATCGTATGGAGCGGGATGGCATCACACGCATCGTGGAGAGCCGATACATTCTTGTCGGAACGATGAACCCGGAGGAGGGAGACCTTCGGCCGCAGCTATCGGACCGCTTTGCTCACGGCGTGCGGGTGCAGGACGATTATACGCGGGCGGAACGGATGGAGATCGTTCAGCGACGTATTCAATTCGACGATGATCCGGAAAGTTTCGTGGCGGCGCATGCGGCGTCTACGGCGGAATTGAAGAAGCGCGTCACGCACGCACGAGAGAGACTTAAACAGGTGCGCATTTCCCAGGAACACCAAATGGCCGTAGCTGAGAAGGGAGAAACGCTCAAGTTGGAAGGAATCCGTGCGGAGCTCGCTGTCGTGCGCACGGCGCGTTGCGCGGCCGCCTGGGATAACCGCGCGACGGTGGAAGATCGCGATATCGAAGGGGCCTGGGAACTCTGCCTTGGATATCGAGAGCACGAACAGCCGGATTCGCGGCCGCACTCGTCACCGCCTCCCCCGATGCGGTCCGGGAAACCTTCAAACGCCGGGGTGGCGCGCACGTCCCCGGCCCCCGTTGACTCTCACCGCGATTCCGAAAAGCTCCTGGCGCCCCGGACGATGCATAATGAGAAACTCCGAGAGTGGTGGCGAAAGCCATCTCAATTTTCGGTGGATGCAAGACACCGATCGGTGTTCGCTGGTTTTTCGGAGAACCCGAGAGGGCCAATTGCATGGCTCGAATCAGTAGCGTTTTCGTTCAGAAGTGGATGGGTGCCGGGCGAGGGTGCCTTTCGCCTGCGGTATCATCTTCCCTCTGCCAGAAGAAATCTGTGGTGTTTCCTGGATGCCAGCCGATCCACGGGCATGAGCCGGTTTCTCGACTCCGCACGCGATGCGATGGTAGGTCTCGCACAATCCGCACGTTCCGCGCGCTTCCAATTGTTGATTCTCGAAGGTGGACGGATCCGATGGAGGGCCAGGAATTCAACGGCTGCCCGTTTTAAAGCGGCTTTACTCGAACTGAAAGAAGCCAGCGGGAAAAGCCTGATCGTGGAAGGGATGAAATCGATCCAGCGTGCGATGCTGAGAAAGGGCGGGAGTTCGGGTGACCGGGTGTTGATTGCTTCCGACGGCCTTGCGAGTCCTGCTCCCGCGGAAAAGCCCCCGCAAACTCGTCAAAGGCTGCGCCATGCCCTGGACCGGATCGTTCGCGTCCAAAAGTCGATCGCATGGATCCACCCGCCCGCCAGACGCGGGTTGGCAAGGTGGCTCCCGGCCCTCTGCAGCGGTCTGAACGTCAAGCGAATGGAAATTAACCCAGAGCCGGGTTTTCGACGTATGGATAATGGCGATGGTCCGTAGACTCGTCCTGATAAGCATCTAGGGCAAAGTGCTATCGGGGCCTCCTCACAGTATGTTGAGTTAGCCGGCTTCGCCGGTCTTTGCAGTTACTAACTAACACTGAACTCATCACCGCAAGGAAGACCCCATAATGAAGAAAGCACTTTCCTACTATGCAGCAATCGATCTACACAGCAACAACCTTGTTATTGCCATCGTGGATGCCCAGGGCCGACGTATCAAGGACGCCCGGCTCTTCTGCGAGCTATACGAAGTCGAAAAGTTCCTCCAACCCTATCGTTCCCGAATCGCGACCGTTGCGGTCGAGAGCACCTTCAACTGGTACTGGCTAGTTGATGGGCTCCAGGATCTCGGTTACGAGGTCGTACTCGCCAATCCGGCTGCTCTGGTCCAGTATGACGGTCTCAAGAACGCCGACGACAAGAGCGATGCGTTCTTCCTCGCCGACGTGCTGCGGTTGGGCATCATGCCGCAAGGTTACGTCGGCGATCGCCGACTTCGCGCCGTGCGCGACCTTCTCCGCCGCCGCGCCTCCCTGGTGGCCAGGCGGACCGCGCTCTCCTTGAGCCTGCGCAATTTGCAGATGCGCACCAGGGGTAACTGTCCGATTTCCACGGTTCATATCCAGAAGGGGCGTGCGCAGGAACTTGTCGATCTCTTCGACGACCCGGCCGAAAAGATGACCGCCGAGATCCAGAAGGCGCACATCGACGCATTCGGGCGAAGCATCGCACGAATCGAGAAGCACGTGCTGGCCAGCGCCCGCGCGCTGCCCCGCTTCGCGCAGCTCAGCCGCGTCCCGGGCATCGGAAAGATCCTGTCCATGACGATCGTGCTGGAGATCGGCGACATCGGCCGCTTCCCGAGTCCAGAACACTTTGCCAGCTACTGCCGCATGGTCAAAGCCACGCGAACCAGCAACGGGAAGAAGAAGAGTGAGAACAACCGCAAGTGCGGCAACCGCTACCTGGCATGGGCCTTCATCGAAGCGGCCAACTTCATCCGGCGTTACGACACGCGGGCGCAGCGCTGGCACGACCGCAAGGCAGCGAAAACCAACCCCGTCATCGCGAAGAAGGCGCTGGGCTGCAAGATAGCCAAAACCGTCTGGTATATCCTCACGCACGGCAGCGAATATGACGGTGAGCGTCTCTTCGGGCCGGAGAAAAACCGCGGCACTGCGCAGGCAAACCACGAAAACTTTGGGAGAGCATCCACCAGCCAGAATAAGGGGTTGAAGACTTAAAACTCAGCGGACTGATTGGAGGCGGGTGCTCTCCCTCACCGCTTGATTGACAACCTCAGGAACAACGTAAAAGGAAGAATTTCGCAGACGATTCGACCGTGCCGCGAGTCACAAGAGGGTTGGACGGAACAGGACCATGCCGCGCCATGCGGCCGGGCAGCACCTGTCCGGAACCACAGGTTAGTTTCTCCTGAATGAACGCGGCCCGGCACAAACGTTTTTCTGGATCCGCCTCAACGTGGATCGGACGCCGCGCTCCCCTCCGGGAGAACGGCATTAGAACCAGATGGGTGACTGAACGGATCGCTCTTCCAGTTGAAAGGGCTGAATATCCGCAATCAAACCCCGACGAAGAACACGATTCGAATCGATCTTCCCAATCTACGTTTGTAGCCCTCAACGCATGCGAAATAGAAAATTTCGCAGAGGGGACTCTTTTTCTCTATTGACCCATGCCCTAATGGGTGACCCATGCCCTAATGGGTGACCCCTTTGGCGAAGGCGCTCGATCGCCGAACGACCATGAGCAATGCAGAAGTGGATCGCGCCGAAACTGAACATGAAAAGCGTCAAGATTTGTTGACTGATTCCTTTGTGCGGTCCCGAGGAATAATTAGTTGAACCTAAGAGAAATAAGAATACGTAACTTTCGGACCATCGAAGCGGAGCAAAGCTTTAAGATACCTGGGAAGATGACGCTCGTCGGACCCAATAACTCCGGCAAAACGAATCTGCTGCGCGCTCTCCAGGTTCTCTTCACAGGTTACGAAAACCGATATTGCTACACCCGAGACTCCGATCTCACCTTTGGAGCGGGCCGCGCGAGGACGAGTATTACCGCCACGTTCAATGGTGACGAAAACGGCAAGAACAAAAAGATCTACGAGAACATTGATGAACTGCATTCGTTGCAAGGGACGACAAGGATGGGGACTCAGCTTACCCTGACGTTGTACTTCACCGATACAAACACCCCCGTATATAGTTTCTTCCCAAATGTGAAGCGCCCACAGGCGGGCGGCCAGGCGGCTCAATACTCGAGGATACATAAGTCACTCGTAATTGGACTCCTGGACCAATTTAGTCTCCATTACGTCCCCTCTGCTAAAAGCGTTAATCAGATCTACGACGAGCTGGTGACGCCCTTTTTGAGGCACAAAATTTCGAAGGTGATGGAGCCTCACATACGGGAAATAGAGAACGCTCTCGGTGAGGCTGCAGCTGCCCTTAACGATGAGCTCGCTGCGGCTAACCTATCGGATTTTAAGGCAAGCTTCTCTCTGCCGAGCGAGTCCCTCGAAGAGCTGTTCTCTGGATTTGACTTCATGATATCGGATCCACAGAAGACACCGATATACCGCAAAGGTATGGGTATCCAGACCACAGCCTTATTGGCTGCGTTTCGGTGGATAACGAATCAGGAGAAAGACGCAGGTAGAACGGTTGTGTGGCTACTTGAGGAGCCCGAATCGTACCTCCATCCAAATCTCGCCTTTAACTGCAATGCCATACTAGAGAATCTTGCCGAGGACGCGATCGTGGTGAAAACCACGCATTCCATGGCATTTGTTCCGCAAGACCCCCAATACGTGTGCGGAACCCAAATGAATAGCAAAGGCAGAACCGAGATACGAACGTTTGACAGTTTTAACGAAGCTGTGGCGGCAATTCGTATATCCCTGGGAATTAAGTTCGGTGACTTTTACAATCTGGCACGGTACAACGTATTCGTCGAAGGAAAGACGGATCGGGAAATATTTCAATGGCTTCTCGAGGTGATTCCGATCGAGGCTTACAAGTGGCCGTGTTTGCGCGACGCGAAGTTTGAAGACTTCGGCGGTATACCGCATCTGGCGGGTTTCCTGCGAGCGACCTATGAGTTTATTCGAAGCGAGCGCGCATGCGTTGCCGTGGTTGATGGAGATGAAGCGGGCGACAAGGCTCGGCGTGACCTGCAGCGGTTTTTCGGAAACAAAGAAATTCCGTTTGAGGCCAATAGGCATTTTGTTTCGGTTCGATCGGGTTTTGCCATCGAAGGTTTGTTTCCAGATCATTGGATAAAGGACCTTCGTGAAGAACATCCCAGTTGGTTCGAGAGCTTCTCAATAGACGCAACCGGAGCTCTAGAGCCATTCAGAATAAAGGATTCGCGAAAGAAGAACGCGCAGGATAAGCTGATCAGCAGGGCTGAAGCCGAGGAAGACCTTGAGTGGGCGGGGAGATTTTACCAAGTGTGTGATGTTATCGACGTCTCGTTAAGAAAGTTGGATGAGAGCCTTTCATGAATGTCGTCGGACGGTCAAAGTGCACCAGGGATGATCGAAATCAAGGGCTTCAAAGTACACCACTGATTGGGCGCGAGGATGGCTTCGGTTGATCCTGAGAGGTTCAGGATTCGACTAGAGCATGTCGAACGTCCTGAAAGAGTGGGCAGACGGGGTCAATGCTTGAAAGTTGACGGAATGGCGTTGGGGCGGAATACTTGGATGTATGGCGAGACTCCTTCGTCGTAACAGTTTAGCTCTCCCGGGCCGGGTCGCCGCGGGCGGCGAAAATGATGTCGTGGGCGGGGGTCGGGGAGGATCGGAATAGAGCGCGGAACATTTCAATCATTCTGGCGCCCTGAAGGGCTGCGGTCTGAGCGAGAGAGGCGAAAATGGCGACATTGTCCGAACCCTTGGGACTTCGAGTACCCATGCAGACCTTTCTGAAGATGACCAGAGGACGCAGCGAGCGTTCCGCGTGATTGTTGGTCGGTGGCCCGCCGTGTGCGATAAAGGCGAAGACTTCCGTGTATTCCCTTGCGCCCGGAACGAGGCGTTTGCGAAGAGTTTCGGCCTTTGCGAAGGCCAGCGGCTTGCGGCAGATCGTATCAAGTCGGCTGCGAAGCCTTTCCTCCAGCGCAATGCGGTCCTCGGCACGCGGGATTTTCGCCTTGCAGGCGTCCTTGAAGAGCTTCGCAAGCCTGGCGCAGAAGCGCACCGATGGGACATCGGCGCCCTCGATCGCGGCAAGTTCCTCGCTGATTTCTTTGCTTTTGCGCAGAAGGTGGGCCAGACAGCTTTGGCGCCCGCCCGCGCATTGGACTGCGTTGTAGGCGGCATAGGCATCGGTGACCAGCAATCCATCGAGCTTCTTTCCAAGCAGGGTGGTGGCAGCCTCACCGCTGCGGTGGGGATCGATCCGGAAGACGGCGAGCGATTCGCTGCCGGCATACCAGAGCCAGAAGTTCTGGCCGTCCTCGCGCCAGTGGGTTTCATCCGCGTGGACGATCGGCTCCAGGCGTACTTTCTCAAGCAGCTCGCAATGGATGGCCGCTGCATTGCCCGAGGCGCGATTCTCGAAGCCCAGCGTGCTGGCCGCTACGAAATCGAGTCCGAAGAGCGTCTTCATTGCGGCGTTGATCTTGCGGTAGGGTAGCTTCAGGCCGTGGCGCAGATAGAGCGCGGTGGCCTTCGCGTTGGGACCGATCGGGGCGAAGGGCAGTTCGCCCTCCACGGGCGCGATGACCTGGCGGTTGCACTTCGGACAGTGGGCGGTGTCGTGCACGTAGGAACTCACGACCGTGCGAGGCACCATGGCGATATCCTCCTGCACATAGGAGGTCTGTCCGCCGGCACTCAAATCGGTCGCGCTCTGGCAATGGGGGCAGATCAGCGGGGCCTCGATGTGGAAGTGCCTGTCGATGCGCTCGGGGATCTTCCTGTTCCAGGCCGGATGCCCCTTGGGCGCACCCCGGGGCCTGGAGCCGGTCGGGGAGGACTCCGGTCCGGCGGCGGCTCTTGGGGGTACCGAGGGCTTGAACCCGCGCCGGTGCAGCCGCTGGTTCTCCGCCCGGAGCCGGTCGTTCTCGGCCTGCACCTCGCAAAGTCTGCGCTCAAGATCCCCGATCTCCGCAGCCATCCGATCACGGATCACCCAGTGATCGTTCTCCTCTATTGCGGATCGCATGTGGCGTCGAAAGAGCCAGTCCGCCGAGAGTCCCTCGAGATGGGGGCAGCAGTCTACGTACGGGCACCGGAAGCCATCGGGAGCGCTCCGGTGGCCTCCCATCAGAAACGGCCTTTCGCCTTGAGCAGCTCCCAGTTGACCTCGGCGAGCTCCTTGAGCAGTGCTTTGAGTCTCCGGTGCCGCGCGGTCATCCTGCGGACCTCCGAAACCAGGGCACTTCGGATGTACCTGGTGCGGGTCCTGCCATCCCGGGCGCTGGTTAGACTGAAACCACCCCGGGGCCCCTGAGAGGTCACCGAGCCGACGAGGAAATCGAGGTTGCCAGCAATCTCCAGGTGGAGACGCTCCTTGCGCTTTTCGATGGCCGATAGGCTTTGCGGCATTGGTAGATTGGACTTGACAGGCGCATAACTGCGCCTGTTATAGACAAAAAGCAATCCCAAATTTCCTGGAAACCCGAAAATACTCCCACGCGACTGCCTCATTCCTCCCCAAAAACAGCTAAACTGTTACCCTTCGTCTCGGAGTGTAAAGGGGCCTGTCAACAAAAATTGACGGAAGCGCTCGCGCTCAGTGACCAGGACATCAGGAAGCTGGTGTGAGGAGATTGCGCCGAGCGGCTGCGGCGAAGGTGCTCGATAGACGTACGACTGTGATCAGAATTGGATCGCACAGAAATAAATTGAACATGAAAAACGCGGCGAACGTGACTAAGCAGGTGCGCCGATTCTCGAGGCTTGGGGAAAAGCATCTGCCCACTGCGATCCCCACATGGATCAATAGCGTCAAGATTTGTTGACAGACCTTTGTTTTCCTGGCGATGCTCACCGATGGGATCGAATTGCGCGGGGCGTGTCTGCGGCCGTGGTATGAACAATAGAATTATTTAGCTATATTTGAGGAAATATGCTGGCGGACATTTTCAGAAACCTATAAGATTGCGCATCAATTGATGATGCGACTCACACGAGGCCGAACTTCTGGCAATCATCAAAGCACAGAGCGAACAGATCGAGCGCGTGGAGCAGGAAAACCGACTGTTACGCCAGAGGATCGATTTGCTGATCAGGAGGATCTTTAGCTCTTCGAGTGAACCGAACGGAGTGAGATAGCCTGCACGAGCATCTGTTTAGCGCCGAGGGCGCGGTTAGCATTTAGAGCCTGGGGCAACGCCCCAGGGAAGGTCGAACAAGACGCTCCAGCGCTGAAAGCGCGATTCATCCGGGCACGAATTTGGTGCATTATCAAGTCTATGCCGCAGTCGCTCAGCAAGGTCATTGTTCATCTTATCTTCAGCACCAGGGACCGTGAATCGTGGCTGGACCGCAAAGTCCGCCAGCGTATTCACGCGTATCTGGCAACCATTTGCCGCGACCTAGGTGCACAAGCCCACCGTGTCGGCGGCGTAGCGGATCATGTTCACATCATCACGACTCTGCCGCGCACACTTTCACAAGCGCAGATGGTCGAGCAGGTGAAGAAGACCTCATCAAAATGGATCAAGAGCCTCGGGCCCGAATATCGCGGGTTTTTCTGGCAACGTGGTTATGGCGCGTTTTCGGTCAGCCCCAGCCAACTCGATGCGGCCCTCGCTTACGTCGACAATCAGGGAGAGCATCACCGGGTTCGAAGCTTTCAGGAGGAATACCGGGATTTTCTGAAGAAGCACGGCGTTGAGTTTGACGAGCGCTACGTATGGGATTGAAAAGTTATTTACCTGATCACGAACCAACTGAATCGCGCTTTCAGCGCTGAGGGCTTTCTGGGCTTGGATTCCTGGGGCGTTGCCCCAGCCTAACATGAAAGACGCCTTTGGCGCTAAACACATATCTGCACGAAGTGCAGCCCACAGGGGGGGCGCAGCAAAAGCTTGGTCCTGCGCAATGAGTTTAGGGGCATTTGCGGCGACCGCGCGAAAAAGTCTTGGTAATATCTCCGTAGACCCCTTCGATATCGAGTGGCGGCAAGTCGCTTAAAGTGTAGATTTCGGTCGGCCGAGATCGCCCTTTCAATCGGTGTCGACCGAGAGAACCAATGTTCCACTGACGTTGAGCCCTAGAGACCACTGATTGGGAGAGAATAAGAGGGCACTCCAACTCTCTTGTGAGGGATTCGAGACGGGCCGCCATATTCACCGGGTTTCCTAGAATGGTGTAATCCCGCTTCAACGCCACGCCAATGTTCCCTTCATAGACGGTACCATTCGCCAGACCGACGCCTGAGTAGAGATGCTTTAGAGCGGAAGACTTGGATGCTTTGCGGCGTGTTTGCTTCATATTCTGCAGTATTTGCAGGCTAGCATCCAGGGCCGGATCGGTCTCCGCTTGGGGGAAATAGGCCAGGATACCGTCGCCAAGCAGCTTATTTACGATTCCTTCGAATTGGCTGATGGACTGTGTGCAGATTTCGATGTGAATGTTAACCAAGTCTATAAGGTCTGCGGGTTTGAGCCACTCGGACAGTTGAGAGAATCCGATGATGTCGCTGAACAAGACGGTGGCCTTTCTCTTGCGAGCCTTGGCCTGGGTGGGGTCAATGCCTAGTTCCAGCATTCTCGAAACTGCCGGCTCGGTGTATTGGGCGAGGATATAGGTCGACTCCACCAGTGACGTAAACATTAGGCGAAAGGCGTGGGGCAAGGTTTCCTGGGCTTCATTTAAGTCGAAAACCTGCATGTGCCAATTGGGAAACAATCGGCGGGTAACATTGAGATCGGTCTTAAGACATCGGACATCGCGGTGGCGCTCATCATGACGAATTTTCTCTAAGAACAGCCGATCCACATCACGTGGTTTGCCCTCTAGCAGTTGAAAAAACATGTCTCCCAAGCAGACTAGAAATCCGGTGATGCCATGTTTCTTGTTGTTCCGCTCCGCGGTTCGATGAATGGAGTCGATATCTTGTGAGGATAGCGGACGGGAGAATCGGCTGACGTAAAAGAGACTTTTCATTTGATCGACTCAACTTGGCTAATGTTTTGGAAGATCTGCGTCGGGTCATAGTCGAAAACCTGATCCGCTTGCACGTAATCTCCACGCTGGCTTGCAAGACCAGGCTCAATCTAGGTCGTTCTATCCATCAACCGCAACTCTGCAATTTGGAGTGCAGACGTGGTCACCCATTAGGGCAAACATCAAGTGGGTATATGGATGTCTCGTACGCAAACCCGAAAGGGAAAAAGGGAACTGTCAACAAAACTTGACGAAAGCGGCATTCACTGCAAGAGAGCGACGCGGGGTTTGAAAGTCTGCGTTAGGAGATTTGCTGCGAGGAGCTGTCGCGAAGTTGCTGGATAAAGGAGACTGTGAATGAGAAAAATGGCGCCAGGAGAATGGATCACAGTGAAGACGAAGGAGTGGTTCGGCTTTTGTACTGATGCAGGAATGGTTGCGTTTTGGAGCTGCTTGCGACGAGAGGTCTGACGGTATGGAATTCGTACCGAAAGCAGTTTGAGTATGATCCGCTCAAGAGCGAGAGAAACCGCGACAAGCACGGGATTGACTTGGAGGAGGGCAGGGCTCTTTGGGAAGATGATGAGGAGAGCGTCGAATGGTGTTCGCAGGGGATTATGTGTGCGGTTGGCAGTAATGGGCGGCCTCGTCTGCAAACCCGTATGCACGACCCTTCGTCGTGATCGGTCAGATTGCTCCGCTTTTTGTGGAAGCCAATCGCACCGTAGGGCAGTCTGACCCTGAAACCTGACACCTCCCGTGCTCCTCGATTTCCTCAAAAATTGCTGGCCTTACCTTTTTGTTGGGGTCGACCTAATTCTGGACGTGTGCGTCACGATCCATGCGGTGCTCAACAAGCGGGACACGCGGGCGGTGATTGGCTGGGTAGGACTGGCGTGGCTGACTCCGATGGTGGGCGCCTTGGCTTACTTTCTCTTTGGCATCAACCGCATCCAGCGGAAAGCCGTTTCGCTCAAAATCGAGGAAAATCTCCCGCTCATGGAACCGGTGATTCGGGAAGAGGACAACCGTATTCGTGATGAACTGCTGGAGAAATATCCGAATTTACTGGGGCTCGAAAACCTTGGGCGAGAAGTCACGGGCAAGAAGCTGCTTCCGGGGAATACCGTGAAACTTCTTCTCGACGGCGACGAAGCCTATCCCGCCATGCTCGAAGCCATCGAACGCGCCGAGAAATCGGTGGCTCTGCTGAGTTATATTTTCGACAGCGATCGCGCCGGCGATAAGTTTCTCGAAGCACTGAAGGCGGCACAGCGACGTGGGGTCGAGGTTCGGGTGCTGATCGATTACTTTGGTTCCCGCTACAGCAAACGGAACATGGCCGACCGGCTGCGGCGGGAGGGATTAAAGGTTGCCGCTTTTCTCAAGACGCGGTCGCCTTTCGTCATGAATTACGCCAACCTTCGGAATCACCGGAAAATTCTCGTTACCGACGGACGCACCGGGTTTACGGGCGGCACTAACATCCGGGAAGGACACTGGCTGGGGCTGAACCCATCCCAGCCCGTGCAGTGCGCGCATTTTCGCGTGGAAGGACCAGTGGTGGCGCACCTGCAAGAAGTTTTTGCGATCGATTGGGCGTTTGCGTCGGGCGAATCGCTCCGGGGCGAGCTCTGGTTTCCGGAAATCGAGCGGACCGGATGGGTGGGGGCGCGCGGAATTCCCGACGGACCGGATGAAGATTTCGAGCAGGTCTCCGAGGTCATGCTTGGCGCCCTGGCGACCGCCACCCAAAACGTGAGGGTCACCTCCCCCTACTTTCTGCCCGATGCTCCGATGGTCCGGGCCTTGAACGGCGCGGCGATGCGCGGTGTCGCAGTCGATATCGTGTTGCCATCGAAAAACAATATCCCCCTGGTGCAATGGGCGACCATGCCCCAGCTCGAATTTCTCCTCGAAAAAGGCTGCCGCATTTACTTTTCCGCGCCGCCCTTTGATCACACGAAGTTGATGGTCATCGACGGAGTGTGGTCGCTGATCGGATCGACCAATTGGGATCCACGGAGCCTGCGGTTAAACTTCGAGTTCAATGTGGAGTGCTACGACACCGAGCTGGCGGAGCAGCTGGAGGCGTTGATCGACGAAAAAATCTTGGGCGGAGCGCCGGTCACGATCGAAAAGATCCAAACGCGAAGTTTCCCGGTGAAGCTCCGCGACGGCCTGGCCCGGCTGGCGAGTCCTTATCTTTGAGGGTTTGAGTTCCCGAAGCTGTTATCGCCCTATCCCACTCCAACACAGTGCCGCTCGTTGCGCCGACGCGAACCCGAGGTCTCTCGCGGGAATCCTTTTCCCGGTCTTTTTCTCCACGCGGCGAAAAGCATAGGTGCCGAACCTTCGAAATGTACCGTGATCGAAGACTCCGTGCCGGGTGTTCAGGCAGCGATCTTTGTCGGAATGACGATTTTTGGGCTAAGCGTAGAAGGTCAGGGTCAAATCTAATCCAATAGTCAATTTGGATCCTTGCCCACTCGTCTGAATCCGACTCCGCCCTCGGCCATGAGCGGGGGGGCAAGGCTCTGTTGCCAGCCGAGAAAGGCCGTCGCTGTCGCGCCGAACGGAGCTAGCAAGCGACGAGGGTCCGGGTTCAAGGCAGCACGCGTCGAATGAACTGGCCGATCAGCGTGATTTCTTCCATGCAGACTTCGTGGCCCATCGGATATGCCTTCCACTCGACCGAATATCCGAGTTCCAGAAGTTGATCGCGGCTGGTTTCGCCCAGGTCAAATGGCACGACCGGGTCGTACTCGCCGTGGCACATCAGGATCGGCGTCGACTGGTTGGCAGCGCCGCGCTCGTCCGGCAGGCTGGAACCGAGCGGCAGATACGTGGACAGCGCAAGGACGCCGGCCAGTTTCGTGTCGAGCCGCAAAGCGGTCTGAAGCGTGATAGCTCCGCCTTGAGAAAAGCCCGCAAGCAAAATGCGCTCAGCGGGAATGCCGGCTGCGATCTGATCCTGGATCAACTGTTCGATGCGGCCCTGCGATGCGCGGATGCCGTCTTCGTCCTGGAGTGCGTTGTGGTCCAGCGAGATGATGTCGTACCACGCACGCATCGCCATACCCCCGTTGATGGTCACGTGACGCGGTTCGGCATGCGGAAAAATGAAGCGGATTGCCGATCCGGGAGCAAGTCCAAGGTGCGGCACGATGGGGACGAAGTCGTTGCCGTCAGCGCCCAGCCCATGCAGCCAGATGACGCTCGCATCGGCAGGGGTGTCGGGTTCGATCAGGACGGCGTCGGTCGATTCTGAAATCTTCATGGGCGGCGCAGGGCAGATAGAATGCGGCTCAATTTATCGGATTTCCATAACAGCGGGAACATCACATCTCCCGACCTGTCATGCGACTGTTTCTGTTTCTGATCTGTGCCGCGCTGGCCCCTTGCGGCCAGACGGGCCCACTCTAGCTGCCGGATGGTTCTCCCTCCGAGACCACGACGGCAGAATCGAGCGATGTTGCCGAAACTACTACAGACGAGAGTGATGAGTCCGAAGAAGACGGCGAGGAAACTACCGAACCTGCGACCGTACGTGTTGCCCACCACCTCACCCGGCATAATAAGAAAACGCCTGTGTAAGGTCGGGTTCAAATCTAAACTGTTTAACATATCACGCTGAAGATAGGCCATTCTTGGCGCGCCCATACTGGCAGCACACAAGTGGATTCATGGGGCCAGCGTTGCGCGCGCGCCTTATTCTTGACGTTCCCTACAAACAGGATGGCGAAGTGTTCGCGGTTGGCTTATAATCTTTTTTTGACTGTAGAAGAAGTCAAATCGCTGCCCTAGGCTTGGGGAAAAGCATCTGCCCACTGCGATCCCCACATGGATCAATAGCGTCAAAATTTGTTGGCAGACCTTTTTTTTCTCAAGAAAGGATGGTCCGTGCGTCGCATCGCGCGCGAGCTTGGCGTAAACCGGCGAACAGTACAGACGGGCTCACCCATTAGGGCTTCGGCCAAAAAAACTGAATAGCGAAAGCTGCCTTCCTCGGCTACGCTCCTATAGGTATGAAGCTCTATGAGATCGCCGAAGAGGCATCGAAACTGCCTGAAGAGGAACGGGCCGCCCTGGCATCCCGCCTGATACATGGGCTGGAGACCCCAGTCTACGACGTTTCGGACGAGGAGGTTTTTCGACGGATGATGGAGGCCGAGGGGGATCCCTCCGTGATGATTTCCTTCGACGAGTTGGTTTCCGGCCTTCGCAAGCGTGGAGCTTAGGTTTCATCGGCGTGTTCAACACGACATGAATGAGGCGCTGAAGCGCTACTAAGAGGTTTCGGAGCCACTCGGGGAAGATTTCCTTGCCGAATTCCGGGTTGGGCTCGCGAAAGCGTGCAAGAACCCTCGCTTCTTCCACTTTGATGCGTCCGGCCTCCGCCGGTGCAACCTCGATAGGTTTCCATATCATTTCCTCTACGACATTCGAGGAGGAACGATTCGAGTCTGGGTTCTGCGGCATAATCGTCGCAATCCGAAATTTGGAACTGCAAGATTCAAGACATAGGCGAAAAAGTCGTGGCTACCCAACAGGCTGCCCGCCACGAGTTGAAAGCGGCATGGAAGTTCGAATCCTCAAACTTGAACTCGGAGCGCGCTCTCGCAATTTTCGGGAGCGCTCTACCATGTGATGGCGCGGGGTAACGAGCGTCGCACGGTGTTCGCATGGGACGCGGATTGGCAACTCTAGCTGGCGACTCTCGCGGAGATGGTTGAGGGACTCGGAGTGGTGGTGCATTGTTATTGCCTCATGGGCAATCACTATCACCTGGTAATCGCGACGCCCGCGGCGAATCTAAGTGCTGCGATGGGGTGAAGTGGTCACCCATTAGGGCTTCGGCCAAAAAAACTGAATAGCGAAAGCCTCCTTCCTCAGCTAAGCTCCCATGAGTATGAAGCTCTATGATATCGCCGAAGAGGCATCGAAACTGCCTGTAACAGTTTAGCTCGTCGGGACCGGGTCTCCGCGAGCGGTTTCAGTGGCGAAGATGATGTTCTGGGCGGGGGTTGGGGAGGATCGGAATAGAGCGCGGAACATTTCGATCGCGCTGGCGCCCTGGAGGGCTGCGGTCTGGGTGAGCGAGGCGAAGATGGCGACATTGTCCGAACCGGTTGGGCTTCGGGTGCCCAGGCCGACCCCGGATGACGCCTGTTGTTGTGAAAGACGGATGCGGGAAAGCCGCACGTCCGGATTGGAGGCGGACGGAGGGTCGCGTTGCGGCGCCCCACCCCTGATCCGACGGCGTGAATCCTGTGCCGGACCTCCAGTGGTCAGGAAACCCGCGGGGGAGTGAAGGGACGCCACTTGTCCCCTGAGAAGGAAGCGCGAGGGAGGACGTGATGATGTTCCTCAAGTGCTGGCTTGAGTAGAATCGTCAACAATTTGAGTTCTGATCTTAACTGCGCACGTGTTCGAACGAATCAATCTTCCAAATGGCCGCCGATTTAAGATTCTGGTGTGGGTGGTACGGGAGGATTCGGTGCCATCGGTCCGGATGTCGGTGGGCCGGGAGGCATAGCGGAAACCGGGGGCGTCGTTTCTGGAACGGGAGGCGCGGGCTCGCTTCTCTCGGATAATGTGAAGACCTGGCCGGTGGTCGTAGGGGTGAAGGCCCCCACCTGCTTCTTGTTTGGGTTCCAGACTCGCCACTGGGATCCGGCCAATACGGTGAGTTGGTGGGCTTCTCCGGGCGGAACGACTTGCGAGTGCCACTTTTCCGCTTCCCCGGGATTCGTCACGGAGAGCCAAAGTGGCTCCGAAAGTCCATTCTTCACTGTGACCGTCACCCTCTGCCCATCGGGGGACGGGGATGCCGCCGGCTGGGGCGTCACCCGAATTTGGAAAACCTGGCCCTGCTGCGACGTTGCGGAATAGTCCAGGAAAGGCTGTCCCCCCTGGTAGGCACGCCATTTTCCACCGGGATACGTCTGAAAGAACGCACTCGCCCCTGGCTGCACCGGTTCGGATATGTAAGGATGGCTGCTACCTTCGGTATCCACCCAATGCAGTTCAATGGCTTGATTGGTATCGTTCCTTACCGTGGCGATGAGTGGTGTTTGGGTAGACGGTGGAGTTGGGGAAGAAGTCAATGAGGAGCTTTCACGGATCTGAAAGGTCTGAGCGGGTTCCGCAGTCGCCTGATACTCCTGAATGAAACGCTGGTTCGCATAGGCACGCCATCTCGTTCCAGGGTAGGTCTGGAACGAAGCTTCGCCATCCGGTGGGACTGAATCGGGCAGGTAACCCTGGTTCTGATTATTGGTATCGACCCAGTAGATCTGAACCGGCTCATTCGTCAAATTGCGAATGGTGCCGTTAACGGGCGAAGCCTGCTGCCCTCGAATGGGGGAGAACGCCACGAGGATCGTAAATAGAAGGGGAAGGGAAAGTCGGCCAACAGGCCCGGCGACTTTCTTCCTGGCCGAAAGGAGCATTCCGGACCGTATGAATTCTCGGATCGATCCGTCAACCATCTTCCTGGGAATGACAGAGGGGAGGGGGAGCATTCGGATTCGTGCGTTCACCACTGAGTTCTTCGGGGTCGACTTGAAATCCGGTCGCAACGTCACAATGAACTGGAGCAACCGGAACCCAAAAGTCGCCAAACCACAACAGAGCGCGGGGGCGGGGCCCTGGGGTTCTGCGGCATAATCGTCGCAATCCGAAATTTGGAACTGCAAGATTCAAGACATAGGCGAAAAAGTCGTGGCTACCCAACAGGCTGCCCGCCACGAGTTGAAAGCGGCATGGAAGTTCGAATCCTCAAACTTGAACTCGGAGCGCGCTCTCGCAATTTTCGGGAGCGCTCTACCATGTGATGGAGCGGGGTAACGAGCGTCGCACGGTGTTCGCACGGGACGCGGATTGGCAACTTTAGCTGGCGACTCTCGCGGAGATGGTCGAGGAACTCGGAGTGGTGGTGCATTGTC
The DNA here is from genome assembly GCA_963805815.1 of uncultured Verrucomicrobiae bacterium. Lineage (GTDB taxonomy): Bacteria > Verrucomicrobiota > Verrucomicrobiia > Chthoniobacterales > Chthoniobacteraceae > CAWDWA01. The sequence continues at coordinate 371,899 of CAWDWA010000023.1, read as the reverse complement.
ATTGCCTCATGGGCAATCACTATCACCAGGTAATCGCGACGCCTTCGGCGAATCTCAGTGCGACGATGGGGTGGTTCCAGACGACTACACGGTTCATTTCAAACGCCGTCGGCGCTGTAGCGGGCATCTCTTCCAGGGCAGCTTCAAGACGCAGGTGGCGGAGGGGTAGGGACATGCGCAGAAGTTGCTGCGTTACGTGCATCTTAATCCTGTGAGAATCTGCACCCGAAAGGGGGACCGGTCGATGGGGGGAGGCGCAGGGAACTGGCGGAGTGGAAATGGAGCAGCCACCGCGCCTATGCGGGGATGGAGCAGCCACCCTGCTGGCTGTCGCTGCACTGGATGAGCAGTTTCGGAACTCGCCGGAGGGAAGCTCAAAGGCGGTATTGCCAGTTCGTGGACTAGGCTTTCGAGCATGCGGTTGTTTCGCCCTTCGAAGCGCTGCGCGGAGGGCTTGTGCTCGGAGGCGAAAAGCTGTGGGAGCGGGTATCTGGCCTTCTGAGGCGGAAACCCGGAGACGAGCATTTACGTTCCTCAAACCGCCCAGTCTATCCGATTTTCACGCCGCCGTCCGCGTGGCGCAAACGCTTTATCTGCAAGACGTCCTCGGCGAATCAGTGGCTCTTGAGGGAGAACACGGAATGTGTTGCACCCCGACATCTTTGAAAATCGATAGAGCATCAGGCATGTCCCTATAAAAGTTTTTAGGGAACCGTCCGACGTGCAGTGAGAGGGGCGTCTTCGTCTTCGTTATTGTTGAAAGAAGCGAGACCGAGGTCCTTGCATTAAAGCGGTAACTCAATGATTCTCATGAAAGACTGATTTGCCAATGAGAACATCAACCTTCAATGCGCATCACCTTAAGGCTTTTCATTCGATGAATCTAATCTCCGCTTTCGTAATTGTTATGGTTGGCTCCGGGTTCTCTGCTGGATGCACAACGGCGAAGCACGATCAGGTTTCTCCTCGTCAAGCGGCTTTGAACCAGAAAATGAAAGCGACATATGAAGAGTTTAGACTCGGGCGCATTCCAAGCCCGCATGATGGTTACTGAATCCCTCGAATGACAATGGTGCGCTCGCTCCCGATCTTAGAGACTATTCAAAAAGTAGGGAGGAGTCGCGCGAGTGCGGATTGGGGTGAATGGCAAGGCGGACGCGAGGGAAGTCCGGCCGCTGCCGCATAACCGAGCGGCCAACGCCGCCAGGCGAGCCCCTAGGCCAGCGCCAAAAGCGACAGTGTCTCGCCCTTCGAAGCGCTGCGCGGGGGCTGGTGCTCGGAGGCGAGAAGCTTTGGAAGCAGGTCTCCTGTCTGCTGAGGCGGAAACCCGGAGACGAAGAACGAAAGACACGCTTTCGTTCCGCGACCCGAGCCCCGAAACCATATCGAATTGCTGCCAGACTATTATTGCAGGCGCGCCACCGCTTCATGCGGGTACGCGGAGCCGTTTTAAGGCCCTTATTACCGCATCCATCAGGGCTGGACGATCGGCTCCAACCAGATTCAATGTTCCGGCGATTGCTGGCCCGGATTCCGGCCAAGATTTGTTGACAGACCCCTTTTTCCCGCTCCGCCCCGGCGATTTCCGAATCCTCGGCTCACGTGGGTTGGTCCAACATCACGAACGTGACGGAAATCATGCGTTTCATTTTCATCGGCAACCTCACCGGATTGCCAGGCATCAGTTTTCCCGTGGGATACGACCAGGGCGGGCTCCCTATCGGCATGCAAGCCATGGCCAAACATTGGCATGAGCACCTGCTGTTGCGCATCGCCTGGGTGGCTGAACAAAATTTCGAGCGCCAGCTGCCGGACCTGCACTTTCGCTCACTTCCAACCACTACCGGTTGAAGATGCGTGGAGACGCCGCGCAGCAACGTTATCGCGTTAAAGACGCTAAACTCAGGCGACCCGCGAGGCAATGTGATGCTAGCTGACGTTGCCAGACGCTCGCGACGACAAAGGAACAGGCACTTTATCAGAACACAAGGCGCCATCGAAGCGATCAATGGCATCATCCAGCTAGGCAAACGCCGAACTCGCAGATACTGCAACTTTACCTACTTGCGCACCATCGCTTACTGGGTCACTGGCAAACTGAACCTCGGTCTCCAATACACCTAAACCCACTGGAAACAGCGAAATGGCAGATTTGTTGACGGACCCTTTTAAATTCTGGTCGGTAACCCCGCGTTCTGCCTGCTGATTGGTCTGGCATTCGGCCGGGTTCATGGGACGTTTTCAAGTCATGCTCACGCGCTGTCTATCCGAATACCCGAAGATCCTCGCGGAGTGCGCCGTTGCGGAGCGGTTGCGACGGCTGCCGGGAGTCGAGCTGCACCCGACGCTCTTCAACACTCCGCTTATCTACGGCCCGCCGGCGGCGCGGGATGCGATGGCGTCCATCACCCGCGAGTATATCCGGATCGCGCGCGCGGCGGACCTTCCGCTGCTGCTCACCGCGCCGACCTGGCGCCTCGATGCGGAGCGCGTCGCGGCCGCCGGGGTCCCCGCCTCCATCAATACTGACGCGGTCGCCTATATGATCGGGCTGCGGGACGAGGCGGTCGCGCCGGGTGGCCCGCCGGTCCTGGTCGGGGCGCTTGCGGGGCCGAGGAACGATTGCTATCGCCCCGATCTCGCGCCGGGTGCGGCGGAGGCGGAGACCTTTCACGCGGCGCAGATTGACGAACTAGGGACGACGCCCGCGGCGTTTCTGCTGGCGCAGACCTTGCCGGCCGTCGAGGAGGCGCTCGGCATGGCGCGCGCCATGGCGAAGACGGGCAAACTGTACCTGATCAGTTTTTGCACCGGCCCGGATGGCCATGTGCTTGACGGCACCCCGCTGCCGGATGCGATGGAGCGGATCGATGCCGAGCTCGGTGCGGAGGGGAAGCCGACGGGTTTTTTCGTGAACTGCACGCATCCGCGTTTCCTGCTCGATGCCTATCCCGTCGGAGCGCTCGAACGCCTCGTCGGCATCCAGGCGAATGCCTCGTCCCGCGATGTGACCCAGCTCGATGGATCATCGGCCACGCTGGCTGACCCGGTGGAGGCATGGGCGAACGACATGCTCGCCCTGCACAAGCAACACGGCGTGCGCATCCTCGGCGGCTGCTGCGGCACCAACGGCCGGCACCTCGAGGCCCTCGCAGGCGTTCTGGACCACGGCGCAACGCCGGAACTTCCCGACGCCCCGCGCAGAGGGGACGGGATGAGGCAGCCCTGCAAACCTGAGACGTAAAGCCGGAGGGGAAACCTGAACCGGGTGACGCCTCCATCGGCTTCTCATCGGAGACACTCCGGGCAATCCCGGGGCTCAGCGTTCACCGAAAGAATTGTGTTCGGACCCTTACTTACACGGAAGTACAAGTTCGCGGGAGCCGAGCTAACAAGAATTCCCGATTGTAAGTAGCCGGGAAAGGCGCAGCTCCGCTAGAACTACCTCATGAGCAGCTACGACCTCGAGCGAGTCCAGCTACCAGTTCTTACGGGCGCCACGCTCAAGCTTTTTGCTCGCTTGTTGAGGGCTCCGCTGATCTGCAAACCGCTGTTGAACAAACTGCTGGCGGAAGCCGGTATTCCCAAACTGCTCAGTGCTGAGCTGAACGTCGATCCCACGTTCCGCCCACTGCTACCCGGAGCGCCTCCCAACGTCACCGGCACACTCCCGAGTGAACTGCCTAACGCGACGGGCATGGCTTCGATCCGGGATTATCAGCGCGCCTATCGCTGCGGCGCCACCACACCGTCTGAGGTGGCGGAAGCAACCCTGACGGCCATCAAAGAAAGCAACGCGGGAGACCGTCCGCTGCGAGCCATCATCGCCTGTCAGCAAGACGACGTTCGGCGCCAAGCGGAAGCCGCCAGCCAACGCCACGCTGACGGCAAACCTCGTGGCCCGTTCGACGGTGTGCCAATCGCCATCAAAGATGAACTGGACATGGCGCCGTACCCAACCACCGTGGGCACTTCATTTTTGGGGTCATCGCCCGCAACTACGGACGCCACCGTAGTCAAACGCCTACGGGACGCCGGCGCAGTATTGATTGGCAAAGCCAACATGTATGAGCTGGGGACCAGCCCGGAGAGCCACAACATGCACCACGGCGTGGTTCGCAACCCGTACGACCTGGCTCATCAAACCGGAGGCAGCTCCAGCGGCTCGGCTGCGGCGGTGGCTGCCGGCTTGTGCCCTATGGCGATCGGTGCCGACGGTGGTGGTTCAATTCGGGTGCCAGCCGCGTTTTGCGGCGTGGTGGGGCTGAAGGCAACTTACGGACGCTTCAGTAAGCACGGCGCAGCGCCGTTGTGTTGGAGCTTGACGCATATCGGACCGATCGCCGCCACGACCGAAGACGTCGCGTTGAGTTACGAGGTCGCGGCGGGAGCTGATCCAAAGGATTCCACGTCCCAATCCCAGCCGACGCCGGCACTGGGCAACTGGGTTCAACACGACTTGAAGGCGGTCCGGCTGGGCGTCTTCCGACCTTGGTTTGAGCACGCTGAGCCGGACATCGTCAGCGCATGCGACGCCATGCTCGGCAAGCTGCAGGCAGCCGGCGCCGAGCTGTGCGAGATCGAGATCCCGCAGCTGGATCTGATGCGCATCGCCCACGCGGTGACGATCCTGTCCGAGATGGCCAGCGCCATGCAGCGCCACGCGGCGCACTTCACCAGACATTCTCCATCGGTCCAGGTGAACTTGCTGGCGGGCAAAGAGCTCAAGGCCCGGCATTACGTGATTGCGCAACAGGTCCGCACCATCGCACTGCGAACCTTAGCGGAGGTGTTCGAAAAGGTGGATGCCATCATCACGCCCACCACGGCCATCACCGCCCCGGCGATTCCCGAATCCTCGGCTCACGTGGGTTGGTCCAACATCACGAACGTGACGGAAATCATGCGTTTCATTTTCATCGGCAACCTCACCGGATTGCCAGGCATCAGTTTTCCCGTGGGGTACGACGAGGGCGGGCTCCCTATCGGCATGCAAGCCATGGCCAAACATTGGCATGAGCATCTGCTGTTGCGCATCGCCTGGGTGGCTGAACAAAACTTCGAGCGCCAGGTGCCAGACCTGCACTTTCGCTCACTTCCGCCCGCTACCGGCTGAAGACGCGCGGAGAGGCGCCAGGGACACGGGCCGTGACCTGGTGCTGCCTGCAAAGTCGTGAATTTGGAAGGAAGACGCTGCGGGAGCTGGCGCGCAAGGTGGGATAGATTGCGGAACCGTGTCGAATGCGCAAGTGGATGGAGAGCCGTTGGTGACCCTCTCGGCGAATCCGAACTCACCGTGTTCTTTGTGGAGTGCGGCAACAATTTTACGATGAACTTTGGAGATATAGATGAGGGATTCTATGATGCCCTCAATCGAATGTATCAGCGGGCGATCAAGAAAACTCTAAGCCTGCCAGAAGAATATCAACGGGAGTTTCAGGATAGACTTAAAGATATTATGACATCTTCCTCAGGCATAGGGTGGGGCTACCATGACATGCTCTGCGACGACCACTACAGTGCCTTTCCGGAAGAGGGATAATCACCGAACCAAGGCGAGCACCGGATTTGTTGGCGCGCGCGGGTGATTTTGGGTCTTGTTGATCAACTTACCGTGCCGCGGGTGCGATCGTCGTCCTCATCCCACCCGGCAAACGCGGTGACGCCTGCCGTTCGCCACAAAAATGAAAAGCGGCTACTCCATCCTTCGGGATCGCCCTAAGCTGAGGGTTATTGTCACCCGTGATTCGGTTTGCGCCGGCGATGACGTCATGGCTCCGAATCAGAAGGAGATTGAGATCCACAGTTTCACGGAGCCAGAAGATTTCATCCGTGCGGTAGCATACGAGTATGGGATGCCTCAAATCCAAGGCGGACGAGCGACTTGGGAGGTTCTATTGAATGACAGAAAGATCGGAGTGATCGCGCAAGAATGGGCCGCTCCGCGACCAACCGTTCGGGAGATTCATTTTGACCAGGAGAATCGGGTTCATCTCCATTATCACGCTCAGGCGAAGCCCGAATCGTTCGTGTAACGCAACAACAAGGGGAATAAGGCGTCGCTCCTAACCGCTCCCAACGCCTGACACGCCGAGCGTTTAAGCTGCCTTGACTGTTACAGCTTCAACCCATCGGCGAAGTCGCGCCTCTGGCCAAAGCACGGAAAAGTGTAGCTGGAGAATCGTTGCCTTCGGCCACGTCACCTCCACGACGAAGAGATGCCAGGAATTCCATCTTCTTTTGTCGCGAGCATCGTTTCCAGTGCTCTCACCGCGTCGATGGGGCCGAAAAAGGCAGTTGAGGTCTGTTGTTCCCCCCGGGATTTCGCCAGATCGGGCGGAGCAGACCGTTGAAGATGAGGCGGGCAATGTCGTTATCGGTCGAGGTGCTGAGAAGTGTGGGATTCAGCATCATGGGTTCTCCGATGTGGGCAATTGTGATCTCGTTGTGGATCTGATCGGAGCGAGTCCTCACACTGTGGAAAACTGGTCCCGCGAACGCCGCGATTGAGAAGGGGAGTCCATTGATGAGCGCGCGGAACCAGGGCATTGGCGCCGAAACCTATGTGGTTCATCGAGAGTGATGCATCTTGAAGCTCTGGATGTTCGTCGGCGCGCTTCACACAAGGCTTCCGATAGTTCCCGCGTTTCTACTCAGACCCGCGATTCGTGAGTTTCTTTTCCAATTTGCCATTTTCCCGGCGCTGATTGAATGTGAAGGCTGTCCCTTTCCGATGAAATTGGCCCAATTTGCACTTATTGCGTTAACAACATTCGCCGCAGTTTTGCCCCGCGAAGTCGAGGCACAGGGCAGCGTTGGAGCCTATGTGATCGAGGATTCCGAAACAGGCTTCGTCCTGGACCAGAAGAACGCAGACAAGGAGATGCAGGTCGCTAGCTTGTCGAAAATTGCGACGGCTATGGTGGTGCTCGACTGGGCGAAGGTCAGCGGGAGAGATCTGAATGAACTGGCAATTATTCCGCCGGTCGCGCTGCAGCTTGCCCCAAACCCGATTCGCTGGCTGCCCGGAGAACGATGCTCGCTGCGAAATCTGCTTTACGCCGCGCTCATGCACTCCGACAACATCGCTGCATATACGCTGGCCGTTCACGTGGCGCCTTTTTTGCCTGGTATCGATTCCGAAGTCAGTATGCAGGAGAAGTTTACTGCCCAGATGAACGCGCTTGCGCGTAAGCTGGGGATGGAAAATACAGCGTTTATGAATCCGCATGGACTCGACGCGGGCGAAAAGAAGCCGCCGTATTCAACTGCCGCTGATCTCGCGAAATTGACCCGGTATGCGATGGACAACGCCGGGTTTCGTTTTTACGTCTCGCAGAAGGAGCGCAAGATTACGATTTTGCAGTTCGATGGAACCGAGCGGGAATATTTGCTTCGAAACACGAACGAACTGCTCGGCATTAACGCCATCGACGGCGTGAAGACTGGCACCACCCGCCGCGCGGGACCCTGCATCATCATCTCCGCTCCCCGTCCGCCGGAGACTTTCCATCAGGGGGACACGGTGACCGTCATCCCCCGCCGTCTGAATGTTGTGGTGCTCAATGCCTCAAACCGTTTCGAGGTTGCCAGCCAACTGATGCAGCGTGGTTGGAACCTTTACGAAAAGTGGGCGGCGTCCGGACGTCCAGGTCTTCAACCCGTGAGTCGTCCGTGACCGACCAATTTATTAAAGACTGTCCAAAGAGGACGGAGGGTTCGCGCCCCATTACGCTCTCGTCTCCGGGGTTGTATTGCTTTTGGTGCGGTCCTGCATTGGTCGCCTGGCCGAGATCGCTGCAGATATCGGTGCTGCACTCGCGCCATGGCCAGCGTCAAAATCTAGAGCAACGCAACCCTCTCCTTACTTTTTGGACAGTCTCTTAAATGAAGCGCAGGATTGGAGTGTTGACCAGCGGGGGGGACTGCCCCGGATTGAATGCTGTATTGCACGGAATCGTGAGGGCCGCGGGAGCACTCGACTGGGAGGTTGTCGGTTTCCTGGATGGCTTTGAGGGCATTCTTCCGCCTTCTAGAACGATGCCTCTCACTCGAGAGAATACGGCGGGCATCATGCACCTCGGCGGCACGATTCTCGGGACTACGAATCGCGGGCATTTTGCAAAACGGCCCACCGGTTTGGACCCGGCGCGGATCCGGGCGGAGATCGTGGGAAAGGCGCGTCTTGCACTTGAAAAGATTGGTATCACCGCATTGGTTGTGATTGGAGGGGACGGCTCGATGTCCACGGCGTTGCAATTGAGTGAGGCTGGATTTCCTATCATCGGGGTGCCGAAAACAATCGATAACGATCTCGACGCGACCTCCATGACGTTCGGATTCGATTCTGCTGTTGCCTGTGTGGCGGATGCGCTGGATCGACTGCACACCACGGCTACGTCGCACAAGCGGGTGATGGTGCTGGAAGTGATGGGCCGCAAGGCGGGCTGGATTGCGCTGTATGGGGGGCTCGCCGGAGGCGGCGATATCATTCTCATTCCGGAAATTCCATTTGAGCCGCGAAAAATTGCCGATACGGTGCGTCGGCGTAACGATCAGGGGTGCCCATGTACCATGGTCGTTGTCGCTGAGGGTGCCCGACCGAGTGATGGCAGACAACGGGTGCACCACCGCGAGCGCAGAGAATTCCGTTTCGGAGGAATCGGCGAATTCGTCGCGAACGACATCTACCAGCGCACGCACAAAGAGACGAGGACGTGCGTGCTGGGGCACCTGCAGCGGGGTGGGCAGCCTACGATTCTCGACCGAATCCTCGGGACACGTTTCGGGGTGAAAGCCGTGGATCTGATCAAGCGCGGAGCATTTGGTATGATGGTGAGCTTTCAAAATTACGAGGTGACTCAGGTCCCGATTTCGGAAGCGATCAATCGCCTCAGGCTCGTTCCGCCCGATCACGAACTCGTCCGTACTGCGCGTGCGGTGAACATCGCATTTGGCGACTGAAAGCATTGTCATGTTCCGCAGCCTCCTTTGTCATTGGATCGGAAACCCTGACTGAGAATTCATGGAAGATTTGCTCACACTCCTCAACGAAAATGCCCGCGCGCCCATCGCCGAGCTCGCACTGGCCCTCAATGTCACCGAAGCCGAAGTCATCAGCGAGATCGCACGGCTCGAGCGCGAAGGCATCATCCGCGGTTATCGTGTGCTGACCGACCCCGCCAAGACTCATGGCGACAAAGTGATTGCGCTGATCGAGGTGAAGATCACCCCCGAGCGAGGTGGTGGATTCGATCGGTTGGCGAGCCGCATCGCGAAATTCGAGGAGGTAAAGAGCTGTTATCTCATGAGCGGTGGATATGACCTTCTTGTTGTGGTCGAAGGTGCGAATCTGCAAGAAATCTCCCTTTTTATTTCCGAAAAGCTCAGCACGATTCGCGGTGTGCTTTCTACGGCAACGCACTTCCGGCTTAAGAGCTATAAAGAAAACGGCACGCTGCTCATTCAGGATACCCAGCCGGAACGCCTTCCTGTCTCCCCTTGACGCCTGCCCGAATCAACCGCTGCATTTACCATGAACCGAAAAGTCGCCGAACACGTGCAACGTATCCCGAAATCCGGGATTCGCGATTTCTTCGAGATCGTGCAGTCCATGCATGATGTGATTTCACTGGGCATTGGGGAGCCTGATTTCGATACGCCGTGGCATATTCGGGAAGCGGCCATTTTTTCGTTGGAAAAAGGGCGCACCCACTACTCTTCGAATCTCGGGTTGCCACTTCTGCGAGAAGCCATCTCGCGTTATGTGAGCAAGAACTTCCGGGTCACGTACAATCCCAAGAACGAAGTGATCGTGACTGTTGGCGTCTCCGAGGCGATTGACGTTGCACTCCGGGCGCTTCTGAATCCAGGGGATGAAGTGCTCTACCATGAGCCATGTTACGTGTCTTACAACCCGAGTATCGCGCTCGCGCATGGCGTGCCGATCGGAATCGCGACGAGTTTCGAGGATAACTTCAGCCTCACGGCCGAGCAACTCGAGAGACGCATCACCCCGAGATCGAAGGTCCTGATGCTCAATTTTCCTACTAACCCGACGGGCGCAACCCAAAGTCGCAGTGAACTGGAGAATATTGCGGAGCTGTGCGTGCAACACGACCTGATCGTGATGAGCGACGAGATATACAGCGAGCTGATTTACGACGGAGTTCAGCATGTTTCGATCGCCTCGCTACCGGGAATGCGGGAGCGGACAATTCTTTTGCACGGTTTTTCGAAGGCGTTTGCCATGACCGGATTCCGAATTGGCTACGCCTGCGCGCCTGCGGAGTTGATCGAGGCGATGATGCGGATTCACCAGTATGGAATTCTCTGCGCGCCCTCGACGGCGCAGGATGCTGCAATCGAGGCGCTGGAGAACGGAGCGCGCGCCGTGAAGCAGATGCGGCGCGAATACCGCTATCGCCGCAACTACATAGTGACCGGACTGCGGAATCTGGGACTTGATTGCTTCATGCCTTTGGGGGCGTTTTATGTATTTCCGCAAATCACAAGCACGGGTCTTACGAGTCAGGAGTTCTCAATGGAGCTCCTACGCCGCAAAAAGGTCGCTGTTGTCCCGGGTTCCGCATTTGGTCCGAGTGGTGAAGGCTTCGTGCGTTGTAGTTACGCCACCGGACTCGAGGAAATCCGGGAGGCTGTGAGGTTGATTGGAGAATTCGTCGAGGAAGTGCGGCCCGCTCGTTTGGCAGCGGCGTCGTAAAATTGCTGGCGGCACGAAGCTCGGTTCAGCTCAAATTCGAATCTTTGGGATTCAATTCTTCAGCGAAAGTTGCCGCAAGGTCTGCGACATGGGCGATCAATCGTCAAGCGTAAAGCCGATCTTCAGCGTGACTTGCCAGTGTTCGACCGCGTCGTTGTCGATATGGCCACGGGTCTCTACGATCTGGAACCAGCGCATATTCCGGATCGTTTTGGAGGCGTGAGAGATGGCGTATTTCACGGCATCATCGGACGAAACCGTTGAGGAGCCAACGACTTCAATCATTTTGTAAGTGTGATTGCTCATGTGGTTACACTAACGGTTTAAGCTGGGCGAAAACAAACAGTTGCCGCGAAAAAACGTGACTTTCCTGCATTCTCAGAGTCCACCGTCACGCTTGGAGCTCTCGCGAGCTTCCGTGGCCTTGTCCGGTTTATTCGCATTCTCATAGGCGATGGCCAGGTCACGCCACGCCGTGGAGAGATGGGGCTCCATTTCCACCGCCTTTTCCAAGGCCTTGATAGCATCGCCGTTTTTGCCCTCGGCGAGATAGTTTCTACCCAGCGTTGCATACGAGGTGGCGGTTTCGGCGGCGGCAAGTTCCTCAGGCAAAGTGAAATCGGCCTTCGGAAGCTCGGGCTCTACGGCAGGCCCCCAATCGTAGTCCTCCTCTTCCGACGTGGCCGCGATTTCGGACGGTGCGGGAGTAGGAGTTGAAACGACCTCCGGTTTTGGAGCCATCGAGAATGCGACCGACTCGCCGGGTGGAACGTGGGTGATTTGCGAGCAGGACCCAAACGAGAACAGCATCAGCCCTGAACCAAAAGTCAGCGCGAAAACGGAAGCAGAGTGAGCGGTATTCATAATACTGATTCCCGAAAGTCCCAATGTTATTACTAGCAGGATGTCAGCCCGGATTCACGTCGGATTTGACTGCTGTCGAACCATCCGGGTTTCAGAGACCGGATGTCGGCTTCGTCAGTGTCAGCGCGTGATTGTGCAGCTTCCGACGAGAACGGCTCCCGGCAGCTGCGCCTCAGGAGGCCTGTTTCTCACGAGGACTTCGATAATGTGTCGCCGTACCAAAAAATGCCTCTGCACATTCCATGAGCGTTTCAGATAGGGTCGGGTGCGGATGAACGGTCTCCGCCAGGTCCCGAGCTGTTGCGGCCATTTCAACCGCGAGCACACCCTCGCCGATTAGCGTACCTGCGCCATGTCCTGCGATGCCCACACCGAGAATACGCTCGGTACCGGGTTCGAGAATCAACTTGGTAAGGCCATCAGTGCGGTTGAGACTGAGTGCACGCCCGGAAGCAGCCCAGGGGAACTTCGCGACCTGAATTTCAATGCCCTTTTCTCTTGCCTCGACCTCCGTGAGCCCGCACCACGCGATTTCCGGATCCGTAAAGACGACCGCGGGTATCACCATATCGCCGCGCGCGGCTCCGTATTCGTTGTCGATTGCATCTACGGCGATCCTCGCCTCTTTGGACGCCTTGTGGGCGAGCTGCGTACCACCTACGACATCGCCAATGGCGCAGATGGCGGGATCAGCCGTCTTCAAGGTATCGTCGACCTCAATGAATCCTTCCCCGTCGAACTTCACCCTCGTGTTTTCGATCCCTAGATCATCGCAGTTTGGCTGGCGTCCGACGGCGACAAGGACGCGATCGTAGAGCTCCTCCTCCGTGCTGCCGCTTCCCGTTTTCATAGACACTCTGATCTGACGGTCGCTCGTCGACATGTCTGTGACGGTGGTATTGAGACGGATTTCGCGGAAGGCCCTTTCTGCAGCATTTTTCGCGGGCTTCATCAGATCGGGGTCGGCTCCGGATAGAATATTATCGAGCGCCTCTACGAGGACCACGTTGCTGCCGAGCCGCGCGTAGACGGTTCCGAGTTCCATTCCGATGTAACCGCCTCCGATCACAAGCAGACGCTCGGGAACTTCCTGCAGATCAAGCGCTTCGCGGGAGGTCATGATTCGTGGATTTCCAAGGTCGAACGTCCTCGGTATCAATGACCTCGAACCAACCGCCACGATTGCCTTTCTGAAATGAACGAGTTGCTGGCCATGGGTCGTCTCGACGCGCAATGTGTTGGAGTCCTCGAAATAACCTCGTCCACGGATCACGTCGACGCCGCGTCGATCCGCGATGCCAGAAATTCCTCGCGCAAGCTTTTCAATCACTGATTCCTTCCAGGCGCGCAATTTCTCGAGATTGACGCGGGGCGGGTCGAAGGTGATACCGCGCACTTCGGAAGCGGCCGTTTCCTCGATGAGGCCTGACGCATGGAGCAGGGATTTTGAGGGAATGCATCCGCGGTTCAGGCAAACGCCGCCAAGTCGGGTTTCCTTTTCGACTATGAGCACCTTGAAACCCCTTTCTGCAGCGTAAAATGCAGCCGTATATCCCCCGGGGCCGGCACCGAGAACGGCTATATCAATCTGAATCGGATCCATTCTAGAGTTTCACAGCCTCCTCGGAAAACTTCTCGATCTGATCGACCAGCATGGTAACGAATCGTGCCGCCGATCCTCCGTCGATGATGCGGTGATCGTAGGAAAGACAGAGCGGCAGCATCTTCCGTGGCACGATTCCGTTTTCAGTCACGAACGGCTTTGTTTTTCCGCGGCCGACTCCGAGGATTGCTACTTCGGGAATATTTACGATCGGGGTGAAATGAGCGCCACCAATTCCTCCTTGATTCGAGATCGTGAAAGTACCGCCCTTCATATCTCCGGCCGCGAGTTTCCGCTCCTTTGCTTTCTTTGCAAGCGACTCGAGTTCAATGGCGATATCGAGTATCGACTTTCGATCCGCTTCACGAATCACCGGCACCATTAGACCGTGCGTGGTTTCGACCGCCACCCCGATGTGAAAGTATTCCTTAAAGACGATCTCCCTGCCCCCCACTTCCAGGCTGGCGTTGAAAATCGGAAACTCTCGCAAAACGGGGATCAGCGCTTTGATGATTAAAGGCGTGAGCGTCAGTCTGGCGCCTCGTTCCTCGTACGCCGTCGCATGTTTTTCCTTAAGTTTTAAGAGGGTAGTACCTTCCGCTTCGTCGAATTGCGTGACGTGAGGCACTATCTCCCAGGAATCGCTCATTTTGCGGCTGATCGCTTGCCGCAGCGAAGAGACGGGCCGTTTGTAGATCGAACCCCACTCGGAATAATTTACGCGGGCCTGGCGCGACTCTTCCCTCGTTTCGATCTGAAAGGCGATTTGCTGTAGTCGTTCAATATAAGCGCGCAGGTCCTCCTGGACGATACGGCCGCCGCGTTCGCTGCCGCGCACCCGCGACAGAGCGATTCCCAGCTGTCGAGCCAGCTTCCGGATGGATGGGGATGCCGGAGGTGCAGAACTTGTGCGGATCGCCTGGCCATGATCTTCGGAGGTTGCGCGTTTGGATTCAGATCGGTCGGGCTTTGTTGACGCTTCCTCGCGCTGCTCGTCGGCGTCCACCTGCTCCGCATCAGAGCCCGCCTCTTCTTCGGAGATCGAAATGATGAGGTCGCCAACTGACAAGTCGTCACCTTCCTTCACGTGTAATTTTGTGACCTTTCCGGCCGCCGTAGACGGAATTGGTGCTACAGCCTTTTCATTCTCGAGCTCGATGATGGTCTGGTCCTTCTTCACGTGATCGCCTTCCTTCACGTGGACCTGAACCACAGTGCCGGAATCCGCGCCTTCGCCGAGCTGTGGAAGTTTGATGTCCATGGATTCAAAGAATTTCAGGGGCGGCTTTCTCCGGGTCGATTTCAAGGTCGCGAATCGCGTGTTGAACGATTTCCAGCTCGATCTCCCCGCGGGTACGGAGAGCGTTCAGCACAGCAATCACGATACATTCGGCATCGATCTCAAAGAATCTTCGCAGGTTCATTCTTGTATCGCTCCTGCCATGGCCATCGGTTCCGAGTGACACAAGTCCTCCGGGAATCCATGGGGCGATCTGGTCCGGGACCATTTTCATCGAATCTGAAACCGCAACATACGGCCCCTGCACGTTCGCAAGGACTTCTTCAATGAATGAGGTTCTCGGGGTAGCCCCGGGATGCAACATGTTCCAGCGCCGAGCGCGTAGCGCATCGGTTCGCAGCGCCTTGTAGCTGGTTGCGCTCCACACGTCCGCGGCGACTCCGTAATCTTCCGCGAGGATCTTCTGGGCTCGGAGCGCTTCCAAAAGGAGTGGGCCGCTTCCAAATATCTGGGCCCGGTGGGCCGCGGAATCCGGTCCACGTTTGAAGCGATAGAGTCCCTTCAAGATGTCTTTTGAAACGCCCTCGGGCATGGCCGGCATGGGATAGTTCTCATTGTAAAGGGTGAGATAGCAACAGATGTCCTCGCCGCACTCATACATTCGCCAAAGCCCGTCCTGGAGGATGGCCGCAACTTCGAACGCAAATGCCGGATCATATGCGAGTAGCGTCGGGTAGGTACTGGCGAGCAGATGACTGTGTCCGTCCTGATGCTGCAATCCCTCGCCATTCAACGTTGTGCGGCCAGCCGTCGCCCCCAGGAGAAAACCCCTAGCACGCATGTCGCCGGCTGCCCAGATAAGGTCCCCGACCCGCTGGAAACCGAACATCGAGTAAAAGGTGAAGAAGGGAATCATTGGGATTCCGTGGGTCGCGTAAGAGGTTCCTGCCGCGATGAATGATGACATTGAGCCCGCTTCGTTGATGCCTTCCTCGAGGATCTGACCGTCGGCGGATTCTTTATAATACAATAAATTCTCGCGATCGACAGGCTCGTAGAGCTGACCGCCGGAAGCGTAGATTCCTATCTCGCGAAATAGTGAATCCATGCCGAACGTCCGGGCTTCATCCGGAATGATGGGCACGATCCGCTGTCCGATCTCCTTGTTGCGCAGCAGCTGCGTTAAGATCCGCACGAAGGCCATCGTGGTCGAAGCCGGATTGTCTGAGCTCTGGAAATACGGGCCGAATGCTTCCAGAGAAGGTATTTTCAGTGGTTCAGCTCGTATTTTTCGCTCGGGAAGGAAGCCCCCAAGTTCACGCCGGCGCTCGCGTAAGTAGCGCATTTCCGGGCTGTCAGGGGGTGGACGGTAAAACGGGGCATCGGCAATCTCCTCGTCGTTGATCGGGATGTTGAAACGATCGCGAAACTCTCTCAGTTCCTTCTCGTTCAGCTTCTTCTGTTGATGGGTGACATTTCGACCTTCGCCAGCCTCTCCTAGCCCGTAGCCCTTGATGGTCTTTGCGAGAATTACCGTTGGAACGCCGCGTGTTTCTGTCGCCGCTTTGAATGCCGCGTATACCTTCAGCGGATCGTGCCCACCACGGCCGAGCCGGGCAAGCTGATGATCGGAAAGATGATCAACCAGTTCACGCATCTCCCTGGTGTCACCAAAGAAGTGCTTGCGGATATAACTTCCCGGTGAAACGGAGTACTTCTGGTATTCTCCATCGACGGTTTCTTCCATACGCCTGACCAGCGCCCCGCTCTCGTCCGCAGCAAGCAGCGGATCCCAGTCGGAGCCCCAGATCACTTTGATCACGTTCCATCCCGCGCCGCGGAAGGTGCCTTCGAGTTCCTGAATGATTTTGCTGTTGCCCCGGACCGGACCGTCGAGCCGCTGCAGATTGCAGTTGATCACCCAAACGAGGTTGTCGAGCTTCTCGCGTGCAGCGAGGCGAAGTGCGCACAGTGTCTCAGGCTCGTCCGTTTCTCCGTCGCCGATAAATGCCCAGATCCGGGGTTGCTGTTTCAAAAAGCCACGGGCTTGCAGGTAACGATCGAACCGTGCCTGATAAATCGACATGATCGGACTGAGTCCCATCGACACGGAAGGGAACTGCCAGAAGTCCGGCATCAAATACGGGTGAGGATAAGAGGAAAGCCCCCCACCATCGGCCAGCTCCTGACGGAAATGATGAAGCTGTTTTGCGCCGATCCGGCCTTCGAGATAGGCGCGGGCATAGGTCCCCGGTGACGCATGTCCCTGAAAATAGACGAGATCGGCTGCGCCGTCCCCTTCGCCGCCGCGGAAAAAATGGTTGAACCCGACTTCGTAAAGCGTCGCGCAAGAGGCGAATGTAGAAATGTGACCGCCGATGCCACTGTGGATTCTATTGGCTTTCACAACCATCGCCATGGCGTTCCAGCGGACATAACTTTTGATCCGCCGCTCCAACTGGCGGTCTCCCGGAAAATCTGGCTGGGACGAAGGCGGGATCGTATTCACGTATGGCGTCGTAACCGCCTCCGGAGCATCGATCCCGGCCCTGCGCAGCCGTCCCAGGAGATCGTCGACGAAATGCCGCGCACGATGAAGCCCTTCTTCTATGAGGGCGTGTTCTACCACATCCTCCAGCGACCGGAGCCAGCCGTTGCCTGTTTTTTTAGTTACCTCCACCATTATTGATCGACCGGCTCGAGGTCGGAGGTTGCAAGGTCTACGATGACAATGACGAAAACTCAGGGTCCGTCGCCGTCAGTGAACATGAACACGACTGCAAGGACGTAAAGCAGCAGGATGCCTGCCGGAAGTAAGAGCGTGGTGGGATGCACGGCGAAGAGCGTGTATTTTGGGGCGTTCGCTGCGCGCAGAGGGATTGTCAGCAAGACTAACCCGACTTCGTGTCTGCAAGTCTGTCTGTCTGCCCGCAAGCCTTCAGCCTGCGACCGGTCCTGACTGCACGTCCCTTGTTGGCGAGGAGCTACCGAATGATCATGGTGCAAGTCGTTCAATCAACCAACCACCCTCTTGTTTCCGGGAATAGAGAAACCGGTCATGCAGACGATTCGGGGACCCCTGCCAGAATTCCACCATGCGCGGCACCACACGGTAGCCGCCCCATGCCTTCGGGAGGGGAACTTCGCCACTGGCGAATTTCGCCTTCATTTCCTCGAACTTCTGCTCGAGGAACTTCCTGGACGGAATGACGCGGCTTTGCTGGGATACCCACGCGCCGAGCCGGCTTCCAAATGGGCGACTCGCGAAATATCTGAGACTCTCGGCTGTGCTGATCTTTTCCACGGATCCGGAGATAGATACCTGGCGCTCAAGTGGTAGCCACGAGAAAAGGAGCCCGGCGTTGGGATTCTCGGCGATCTGCTCCGCCTTGCGACTCTCATAATTCGTGAAAAATACAAACCCGCGTTCGTCGAAGGCCTTAAGCAGGACCGTGCGTACGGTGACGTGACCGTTGGCGCCTGCTGTTGCGAGCCCCATCGCGTTTGGCTCAAGTAGGTCGCAGTCGACCGCTTCCTGGAACCATTTCCGGAACTGCGCGAAAACGTCCGGTTCGAGGTCTTCACGGACTAGTTTGCCCGCACGATAGTCACGCCGCATGTCGGCAGCTGCGAGGTCCTTAATCGAATCGCTCATGGCTTGAAGGTATCAGCGGAACTCGGGCCGACAAACTTATGGGCAGTGCGTTTGGCGGAAAAGCCCGGATTCCAAAATGAAGTCGAGGGCTTACCGTTCGCTATTCTAATCTAACGCGATGAAAGTTGGTGTACCGCCCCGAAAGTCCTCCGCAGACCCACCGTTGAAGCTCGACGTCGCACCCCGAGTTTCCTCGGAGCGCGGATTGGGTGAGAATTCCGTCGTTTGGCGACGGCCGATCTCGATCCGATTAGCCAGTTCGTCGGCTCCATGTCGCAGCAGTGAGCCACATCCAGAGCTGCTCGCGGCTCTCTCCAGGGAAGTTTTGCGGAGGCGGAAATCGGGCAATTGGCGGTATTGACAATGCGACTCATGTGTCTAATTTCCGTCGTCGAAATAGGCAAAACCGTCAGCAACATCACTGGCTGAACTCCCTCAGTAGATATCTTGTGTAGACGCGTGAGATCGGCAATTCAAGATGGATGGCATGGTAGATGCACTCGACTTTTGAAGCGGGCGCGCCATATGACCACACTCGTGCATTCCGATCGCACGTTTAAATTTGCAGATGCATTAGGGCGGAATTGCCCGCGAGGCCCTTTCAGTCAGCCCGTTGACTCATTGAAGCGCTGCGACACTTGGCTGTATCATCGGAGAAACGTCCATTGAAGGCGGACGAGATCATACAGGAGATGAAGAGGCTGGTTCCGATAGGAAACATCGAACCTTCCGACCCCGATGTATTGGCGAATCTCGGACGGCTGACACAGGAGTTGATCTGGGCGTATAGTGCCGGCCACCTGCTTGACGAGGATCCCTTTCAGGAACCCTTGACCAGGCGCATACACTGCTACGACGCGGAGATCGGCGAATACGTCACCGGCAAGACCATCCTAGTCACGGGGGGCGAGGGTTGCGTGGGGAACCATCTTATCCAAAAGCTTCTGAAGTTCTCGACCCGCCGCATCGTATCCGTGGACAAGGCTCGGCTTTCGGCGCCTGGAAATCCCATGGCCGAGACGGGCGACGGACTGCAGGCTTGGCACGCCGCGGACATCTGCGACAGTGAGGCGTTAGACCGAATTTTTGCCGCCGAACAGCCGGACATCGTATTCCACCTCGGAGCACAGCGCGATCCTGGCCTCGCGGAGCGCCACATCGCGGAAACAATTAGGTCAAATATCTTTGGAACGCAAAACGTCATCCGACTTTGCGAAAAGCACCGGGTGCGTAACTGCATCTATTCTTCGACCGGCAAAGCATGCCGCTATTTTACAGCGGAGGTCTACGCCGCATCCAAGAAAATGGCCGAGTGGCTTTTCGCCAAGGCGGCTGCCGAAGGCAAAACGACCTACGGCATGGTGCGGTTCACGCACATGTTGGAGAACAGCCTAGTTGCAAACCATGTCCTTAGCCGAATCCAACAAAAGCGAGTAATCAACATCCACGCGCCAAATCGTTTCGTGGTCGCGCAGAATGTTCACGAAGCCGCGGTGCTTTTGCTCAACATGCTGGTCCATTCGCAAACCGGGACTTTGAGATTTTCGGTGGTTCGAAATCTCGGTTGGCCGGTCGAAACGCTGCAGTATGCGCTCTTCGCGATCCGCCAATCGGGCGATCAGATCCCGATCTATTTCCAGGGCGCTCCGGAAGGCTACATGGAATGCCACTTCCCAGGGCAGACGGACCGGTTCGCGAAGCGCGAAAGCCATATCCTATTGAACGTGCTCGAGCACGAACCCATGGAACTCGATCGCTCGCGCGATATGCTGACCACCCAACTGGCTCCTTTCGATCCGGCATTGCTGGAGAAGGAGCTGGCGGCGCTACGCTCGCAGGAACGGGAACTCACCGAACCGGACCTAAAGCAGGCACTCGTTAGGGCGCATCGGGCGCTGGCCTCCTCGGTGTTCAGGCTGGCACCAGTGTATCGGTTGTTGGAGATCATTAGGCTGGGCACCGACCCACGGGAGTTCGCGTTGAGCGGCTACACGATCCGAACATTCGAGGATGTCGTGACAATGATACTGAAAGGTCTCTTCGGACGATTGGACGAGGCTATCGTGCGGGCGCTGCCCCCTCGTCTGAAGGGTATCGCACAGGAGCTCGACCTGATGGATGGGTTGCCCGGCGTTGGGGATGAACTGGCCTATCTTCGGAAAGCACTGCTCCACGACGGGACGTTTCCATGGGACCGCCCGGGCCATGACCGTTCGCCGGTCGCTTTGCCGGAAACTCCTTTCTCACAACGAGGCCGATCAGACCGCCTGAGCGAGCTTCGCGCCCCGCAGGCGCAGCGCGTTCCCAATGACGGAGAAAGAGCTGAGACTCACGGCGGCGGCAATGATCGGGCTTAATGGCAGACACATTAACAGAATGTCGGCGGCGATTGGAATGCCGGTGTTGTGGGCGACTGCGAAGAAGAGGTTCTGTTGATGTTGGGCAGCTTTGGTTGCATTAGTGCGGTTTCTTTTTCCCTTCGTGGAACGTCTTAGCTTACGACACGCGATTCAATCGATAGGTCGGCAAACAAACGCGTTCCCCCTTCGACGCGGTATGAAACCTGTCGACTTGCCGCAGGCCACGGGGGCGTTTCCTTCTCCCATTGGCGATGGGCTGCCGCTATGATCCTGGCAATGGAATTCAACCGGATCGCTATGGATGGCGACACAAACGATGGAATCGTTATGCGACCACCTCCACCTCCACTTTCCTTCGATTTAGGACCATTCGACTGCTCGCGATCGAATGCTCAAAAACCAAACTTCATAGAATCTTTATGGAAGCCCTCAAATTAATCATTTTGTTCGTTGTCACCAGCCATGCCGAAATGGGCAAGACAGGGAAACCCACCGGTGCGTGGTTGGAAGAGGTCGCAGTGCCCTATTACGCCTTCGTCGACGCCGGGTACGAGCTCATCGTTGCATCGCCGGAGGGCGGCGAGACACCGTTCGATCCGCGCAGCCTGGAGCCGGAGAGCCAAACAGAGGCGACAAAGCGTTTTCTTGAGGATTCAGAAGCCCGTAAGGTTTTCTCGGAAACGGTGCCGCTGGACCAGCTGCCAGATGTGGAATTCGCGGCGGTGTTCCTGCCCGGAGGGCACGGTCCGATGTGGGATCTGGCAAAAAGCAAGACACTCGGGTCCATTCTAGTGGATGCAGATCGGAAGGGGAATCCGGTCGGTGCCGTTTGCCACGGCCCCGCCGGGTTACTTGCTGCGAAAGACGCCGAAGGGAAATGGCTCTTTGCAGGCAAGAAGCTAACCGCGTTTTCAGATGCGGAGGAACGGGCAGTTCAGCTCGAAGATGTCGTTCCGTTTCTGTTAGAGACGGAAATCGTCGAGCAGGGAGGTACGTATTCGCGGCGGGCGAATTTTACGCCGCACGTTGTCGTGGATGGCATGCTTGTGACGGGCCAGAATCCGCCGTCGTCCAAGGACACAGCCGATGAAATCATTCGTCTTTTGAGTGATCGTGCCGACTAGGTCTTCGACGGCCTCGTTCACACAAGTGGTCCGGCTGCCGGATCTGTCGCCGGAAAGAGATGTTCACGCATTCCTCTTTCATTTTTCCTTCACGTCTCCCGATTTAGCGGGAATTATTACAAAAATCTATCCCCTCATCTCAGCCGATACTTTCTCGACCTATGAATAAACTTGCCGACGACCCGCTCTGGTTCAAAGACGCCATTATTTATCAGACGCACGTAAAAACCTTTGCAGACAGCAATGGAGACGGAATCGGCGATTTTCAGGGACTGATCGAGCGGCTCGATTATCTCGAAAGACTCGGAATAACGGCGCTGTGGATCCTGCCGTTCTACCCATCTCCTTTGCGAGATGATGGATACGACATTGCGGATTATTACTCGGTCAATCCCAGTTTTGGAACGCTTGACGATTTCAGACAGTTCCTGAAGGAAGCGCACGCACGTGGGATCTGGGTGATCACAGAGCTCGTCATGAACCACACCTCGGATCAAAACGCGTGGTTTCAGAAGTCACGGCGCTCGGCGCCCGGCAGTGCGTGGCGGGATTTTTACGTCTGGAACGACTCGCCGGATAAATACCGGGATGCGCGGATCATTTTCAAAGACTTCGAGCACTCGAACTGGACATACGATCCGGTGGCGAAGGCGTATTTCTGGCACCGTTTTTACTCTCATCAGCCCGACCTGAATTTCGAAAACCCGGAAGTTCACAAGGAGCTCCTCAAAGTGATGGATTTCTGGCTCGCGATGGGCGTGGATGGTGTACGGCTCGACGCGGTACCGTATCTCTACGAGGAAGAGGGCACCACCTGCGAAAATCTTCCGAAGACGCACGAATTCATCGCGAAATTGCGTGCGCATATTGACGCAAAATTCAAGAACAAGATGCTCTTGGCCGAGGCGAACCAATGGCCCGAGGACGCAGTCGAATACTTCGGAAAGAACGGTGAGGAGTGTCACATGTCATTCCATTTCCCGCTGATGCCCAGGATGTTCATGGGCATTCAGATGGAGGATCGGTTTCCGATTCTCGACATTCTGGATCAGACGCCGCCGATTCCCGAAACGTGCCAGTGGGCGACCTTTTTGCGCAACCACGACGAGCTGACCCTCGAAATGGTAACCGACGAGGAGCGCGACTACATGTGGCGCGTGTACGCTACGGACACGCGAGCTCGCATCAACCTCGGCATTCGCCGCCGGCTGGCTCCGCTTCTCCACAATAGCAGGCGAAAGGTTGAGCTGATCAACATTCTCCTCCTCTCGCTGCCCGGCACCCCGATCATTTATTACGGCGACGAGATCGGGATGGGTGACAATTTCTATCTTGGCGACCGCGATGGCGTGCGCACGCCGATGCAGTGGAGCGCTGACCGGAACGCCGGTTTTTCCCGCGCGAATCCGCAGAAGCTGTATCTGCCGATCACCATTGATCCCGAGTATCATTACGAGGCGGTTAACGTGGAGAATCAGGAGCAGAACCTTTCGTCACTCCTGTGGTGGACGCGCCGCGTCATTGCCGTCCGGAAACAAATCAAGGCGTTTGGACGTGGCACGATCGAGTTTCTGATGGCGGACAACTCGAAGGTGCTGGCCTTTGTGCGCGAATTCGAGGACGAGAGGATTCTCGTGCTCGCGAATCTTTCCCGGTTCACGCAGTTTTTTGAACTGGATCTGTCGAAGTATGCGGGGCTGACTCCGACGGAGATTTTCAGCAACAACAAGCTGCCGGCAATAAAGGAAACGCCGACCCCGTTCATGCTGGGTCGGCACGAATACTACTGGTTTGCGCTACGATCGGAACGAGGAGCGCTAGAGATCCGGGGGGCAGGTTATGAACCGGTCGAGATTTCCGGAAAGTTCGACTGGTCGACGTTGCTTGAGGAGAGCGGGCGAGAGTTTCTCGAGGAAGAAGTGCTTCCGAAATACCTTCCCGGGTGCCGATGGTTCGGTGGAAAAGCGAGAAAAGTGACGCAAATTAAGATCGACGAGATTATGCCGGTGGCGAATGCTTCGAATGCCGCGCGACTTCTTTTTCTGCTGGTGGGTTACAGCGACGGTCCCGCGGAGATGTATCTCCTTCCGTTGCAGATCATTTCCGGGGACAATGTGAGCGATGTCATCCGCGATTTTCCGCAGTATGTGATCGCGCGAGCGGGCGACTCGCAGACGAATTCGATCCTTTGCGATGCAGTGGTCGATCCGGAATTTCACGCGGCGCTTCTGAATCTCCTGAATTTGCAGAAACCTCTTAAGGGTAGGACGGGCGAGGTAGTCGGGACACGCGGTTATGCGCTGGAGGAAGCGACCGGTGGAGAGGAAGTTTCATTTCCTTCCCGCTTGTTGAAGGTTGAGCAGAGCAACTCTTCTATCATCTACGATAACCGCTTCTTTCTGAAACTTTATCGGAAACTCGAGTACGGGGTGAACCCAGATGCGGAAATAACCCGTTACCTGAGCGAAAATCGGCACTTCGAGTATGTGCCTCCATTTGCCGGGTCGCTAGAGTTGCGGCGGCGCCAGGCTGAGCCCCGAGTGCTTGGTCTCATGCAGGCGATGGTGCAGAACGAAGGGGATGCCTGGCAATACACACTCGATTCCGTATCGCGGTACTTCGACCGGGTGCTTCGTTACCTGCCTGACCCCAGCGAAGTGAGCCCGGTGAGTCTTTTCGGTGAAGACGAGCCCGGCGAATTGCTGGCCGACCTTGTCGGTGGCGTTTACCCGGAGCGAGCCCGGCAGCTTGGTGAGCGCACCGCCGACATGCATATCGCGCTCGCTGGAGAAATGGAAGACCCGGCGTTCACAGAAGAGCCGTTTTCGACGCTCTATCAGCGCTCGGTGTATCAGTCGATGCGCGGATCACTACGCCGCATGCTCCAGCTCTTGAAATCGCAGGTGAAAAACCTGCCGGACTCGGATCGCGAACTGGCTGAGGAGTTGCTGAAATCGGAGAAACCGATTCTCGACCGCCTGGCGCGTGTCACGAAGTCGAAGATCAAGGCCTGCAAGACGAGAATCCATGGCGACTATCATCTCGGGCAGGTGCTGAATACCGGAAAGGATTTCATGATCATCGACTTCGAGGGTGAGCCTTCCCGTTCGCTCAGCGAGCGGAAGCTGAAGCGTTCGCCTTTGCGAGACGTCGCCGGCATGCTGCGTTCTTTCCATTATGCCGCGCACAGTGGACTCCTGCAGCAAATGAACCTTCGCGAGGAAGATCACCCCGCGATGCTGCCGTGGGCAGATCTCTGGGCCAGCGTCGTTTGTCGAACTTACTTTCAGGCGTATCAGAAGAAGGCGGCAGGTCATTCGTTTGTGCCGGACGATCCGTCTCATCTGGAGGTGCTCGTTCAAGCCTTTGTTCTGGATAAGGCCGTCTACGAGGTCGGTTATGAGCTCAACATGCGCCCCACGTGGGTAAGTGTCCCGATCCGCGGGATTCTGGGGATTTTGGGCACAGATTAGAGAATCCAAGCCGGCTTAACTTTCGAGACTGTTCAAAAAGTAAGGCGGTTTCTTAGAGCCGAGTTTCGAAATTGTCGGGCGCTTTCTGGCGCCAGCCAAGTGCAGCGTCGTCTCGCGGTTTAATCATTCGACCCATCACTCCCGGTCCTCTTCTTTACCCATCCGATATCCTCCAAGGTTTCGAAATAGATCGCATTCGCTGAGGGCCGGAAGATTCGCTTCGCGGACTCAATCCAACTCTGGGCCTCCTCTGCGTCATTGTGCGCGAATTCCCATGCGGACTTCGCGAAGTAATACGCTGGCGTGTCGCCCGGCCACGGAATCAATTGGAGCGTCTTGCGGGCTTCTTTCATGTTCTTCTCCAGAAGATACGTGAGGAAGATCTTGAACTGCACCAACTCGTCCTCGGGATTCTCTTTCATCAGCGCTTCGAAGGCCTTTCGCGCTTCCGCGTATTCTTTTTCATGGAACGGTATTTCCGCGAGATTGAATTTCGCCGGATAGAATCCCGGGTCCTTTTCGAGTGCTTTCTGAAAGAAATCCCTGGCAGCAGCAATCTGCCCCTGCTCCAGCTTGATTGCGCCCCGAAGGTTAGTTGCTACCGTTGTGTTGGATTGGATTGCCTCCGCTTCGTTGAGAAGTTGTTCGGCTTTCGAAAGATTCTTCTGCTTGAAGGCGACGACCGCTTCTACGAAATCTTTTTGAAATTGAGGCGTCAGTTCCTCCGCTGCAAAAGATTCCGGCAAGCATGAAATCCTGAGAATGACGATCAACAGGGGGAGTGTGAAGAGCGCGCGATGCAATCTCATATCAGTAACTTACAAAATTGGCCCGGGCGGACAATCCGCATCTTATGGGTTCCTCGACATCGGATGGCGGCTCATATCCATTCCAAAAAATGAACGGCAATGAATCGCTGTTCGTATGGAGCAAGCTCGTTGCGGCGAAATGGGAGGAAGAATGGCGTGAAAACTTGCGCTCATTTGGAGAGACGCGGCTGGCAGTTTTTGCGCTGCCTGGTGGCAAACGAATTCGGCTGGAGATATATGGGCTCACGATGGTGGAGCAAGCCGCACTGGTCACCCGGTTCGGTGGTTCCGGACGCGTTCTTAGGCCTGAAATATACTATAAAACTGAAGCGCAAAAACGCCCGCCGCGCAAAATCCGCGATCGGTTGGTAATAGTCGATACGGCAGATGAAGTTGCAGAATTCCCCGAGCGAAACGTTTTGATTATACCGGCCGGCGCGGCGTTCGGGACAGGGGATCATGCCACGACGGCGACCTGCCTTCGCATGTTGGTAGATGTTGCCGCAACGTTCCACGATCCCTGGGAGATGCTGGATCTCGGCACCGGAAGCGGCATTCTGGCGATTGCAGCGCGAGCGCTAGGTGCGGACAGAGTCGTGGCGTTGGATTTCGACCCTGAAGCGGTCCGCGTCGCGAAGGCAAACGCGCGTGCAAACGGCGCAACCCGTATCGCGGTGAAACGCGGTGATGTTACCGATTGGGAACCATCGCGGACATGGCAGCTCGTGACTGCGAATCTTTTCTCCACCATTCTCATGCGCGTGGCGCCGGCGATCACGGCGGCGGTCGCGCCGGGCGGTTTCCTGATCTTCTCCGGGATTCTGCGCTCGCAGGAAGAGGAGGTGCTTGAAGAGTTTGCGCCATGGATCGACGTGCAACGCATTGTGCGGAAGGGCAAATGGGTTGCCGTTTGTTCGCGGCGACGGAGCGGTTGAGTTCGCCCAATATGTCGCCGTAAGGTGATTTTCCATTCGAAAGTATCGAATGTGTGAATCAAAAAAATACGATGAGTGCGCCGCCCGGGACATAAGCTCAAAAACTCCTATTTCAGGCTCGGCGTCGATGCGCTAGAAGATGGAGGGGGCCAAAACCATCTTGAATGAACATCCCAAGTATCACGGCATCATCCCGCCAATGGTCACGCCATTGCGCGACCGTGATGCGCTCGACCTCGCCGGACTCGAACATCTCATTGAACATATCCTGGCCGGTGGCGTGCATGGCCTGTTCATCCTTGGGACGACGGGTGAAGGTCCAAGCCTCAGCTACCGCTTGCGCAAGGAACTCATTGAACGCACCTGCAGCCAGGTAAGAGACCGCGTACCCGTGCTCGTTGGAATCACGGACTCTGCATTTCAGGAATCGCTTAACGTCGCCCGCTGGTCTGCGGAGGCCGGCGCTGACGCGCTGGTTGTCGCGCCGCCGTATTACCTGCCCGAGGGTCAGACAGAGTTGCAGGAATACCTCGACCACCTGGTGCCCGAACTGCCGTTGCCTCTGTTCCTTTACAACATGCCTGCGCTGACGAAGGTTGCGATGGAACCGGAGACCGTGCGCCGTGCGATGGACGAGCCGCGAATCATCGGCCTGAAGGACAGCTCGTGTAGCATGATTTATCTGCACCGCATCCTCGCGTTGTTGACGCATCGCCCCGACTGGCCAGTGCTCGTAGGTCCCGAGGAAATGCTTTCTGATGGCGTGCTCGCCGGTGCGCACGGCGGTGTGAACGGGGGAGCAAACCTCTTCCCCCACCTCTACGTTAAACTCTTTGAAGCCGCCCGCGCCGGCAACCTTCCGCGTGTCCGCGAACTTCACGCTTTGGTGATGCGAGTCAGCGAGAGCCTGTATCACATCGGCCGGCAAAGTTCGGCCGTCATTAAAGGAATCAAAGGTGCGCTTGCACTCTCTGGTGTGTGCGACGATTTCATGGCCGAGCCGTTTCGGCGCTTCAGGGAACCGGAGCGCGACCGCGTGCGGCAATTTCTCGATGAAATCAATCCGCTCCTGAGAAACCCGTAAATCGGGATAGCCGTATCTCTGCCGCAATCGCGAGGGATTTGAGGTTTAAAGGTTCTTCATGGGTTCGAAACTCGAAAACAGCGGAGCAAGATCAATCACGCTGTTCGCCGCTGTTTTGAGTGCGCCGCCGAGATTTTGAGCCACGGAGGCGACCTCAACGCGTATGCCACGCCGCCTCAACTGCTCTGCCAGGTAGGCAAAATCGGCATCGCCCGTGACGAGAATCACGACATCGGGTCGCATCGCGGTCGACAATTCAATGGCGTCAATCGCCATTATGACATCCACATTGGCCTTGTAAAAGCCCTCATCGGCAGGGGATCCATCCTTCGTGACCACAAGGAAGCCGTTGGAACGCAGCCAGTATACGAATTTGTTTTTCTTCTCCCGTTCCACGTGCCAGTCGGGCAGGACCGGTGGCAGCCCGACATAGACCACCATCTCGATAAGGTCGCGTTCCTTCTCCGCAAAGAAGTCACGCAGCTTCAGCCAGTCCAGATTGAGGCCAAGGTTGCGCACCGAGCTGACCACATTGGATTCATCCACCAGCACCAGGACTCGGGAAATCCGGTGCCTGAACGATTCTTGCTCTGTCATACTTATAAGTTCGTGCTCGAGCCGCCGGATTTTTCCGACCACTCGAATTCATGCAGCTTTTGTAATCTAAGTTTCATTTTTTTCAGAGCCACCTTCTTCATTTTTCTCCGCCGTGGTTCGAACCGGTCATTTGGCTTTGGCATCCCTTTTATCCGCCTTCCAGCCGCTACAGTTACGCCGTTTTCAGCACAGCCTTGTTTTATGGTATGGTGAAGCTTTCGACCATTGAAAAAATGGTTCCAGCGAAGCCGATTGCCCTCGGTCGGGGATCGCGATATGGAGCGAATTCCAATAGCCAACCTGGAACGAGCTTCTGTCTTCCGCGATCGTGGCGGTCACCTTCCGGAGCTGCTGACGCCCAACTTCTCGCCGACTTATCGAGCAACCGACAAAAACTTTGAAGCAGCTGGACGAAAATATCTGGATAGAATGTTACCCGCTTTCTGTGCTTGGCGCTGCCTGCGGCCGGAATGTGACGGTTGTCCGGCTGCAGTCGGGCCTGCTCGTCGTGCATTCCATGGCTCCTTTCTCTGCCTGGGATGTGGCGCAGATCCGGGCTATTGGCGAGCCGGGGTGGCTCATGGAGGCAACAATGTTTCACGATACCTACGCGAAGCAGGGACGCGTTGCCTTTCCCGGGATCCCCTTCCTTGGTCCCGGCGGCTTCCAGAGGCTCGTCGATTTTTCCGCACAGCTTTTATTGCCAGCACCTCCTGAGTGGCGTGGCGAGCTTGAAGTGTTCCCGGTTGGAGGCTTGCCTCGGCCGCGGGAGCACGTTTGCCTTCACGTTCCGAGCCGGACCCTGATCGTCGCCGATCTGCTGTTCAATTTTCCGCCGGGTGAAAACGGTTGGGACCGCTTCTTCCGCCGATATCTCGCCGGGCTGAAACGCTATCCCGCCATGAGCCGGATCTTCCGATTCTGCATCAGGAACCGCAACGCATTTCGCGTCTCCATGGCTACAATCTGCGCGCTCGACTTCGACAGAATCGTTGTTGGACACGGAAGCGCCATCGAGCGCAACGGCAAGGAGTTGCTGACCCGCGCATTGGACGACGCGGGGCTGATTTGATGCAGATCTGTTTTGGACGGGCACAACGACAGCTGCCGCTGGAATCAATCGACGGCAGACGCGGGTCGATCATCGCTACGGCGGCTGATTTTGGATTTCCGAAAACGCTACGAGCCCCGTGGACGCCCTACGAGACCGTCGATTTCGTTACAGAGGTCCTGATCTTCCTTCATCTTGGGATTATTGGAGAGATAATCGCGTAATTTCCGGCTCCCGCGCCGGAGGAGGTCGTCGAGGTCGAAGTTCCACACACAAACCTTCTCCCAACCGATCGTGATCACCTTGTTCCCATCCGAATTGAACCACGCGCCCGTCACGTGTTCGCCACCATCAAGTGAGGCCAACTGCCGCCCATTCCGACTCCAGAGCTTCACGCGATCGTCACTGATACTGGATGTCACGAGAATTTTTCCCTCGGGATCAAACTTTGCCGTCGCGTAACTTCTATGCGCGTTCAGTTTTAGAATGAGCTCACCCTTGTCGCTCCAAAACTTCACTGTCCCATCGCTTCCGGCGGTTACGATCATTTGGCTGTCGGGGCTGATTGTAAAATCCGTGATTGCCGAAACGAAATCGGCGCTTGCGTGCTGATTGGTATTGAATGAGGCCAGTCGATTCCCCGTCCCGTCTCTGATTTCAAGCGACTCGTTATAGCGGCCTGTAACTGCAGCGATAAATTTTCCATCTGGGCTGATAAATCCGGTGGTCGCCAGGAGTCGACCGTCAACGATTGGCATCGAATTCAAATCGCTCAACCAAGGTGAACGGTTCGGTTCTAACTCCTCACCATCGATACTCCAGGTCGCGACGGTGCCGCGTCGACTTACTGCGGTGATATTTCTGTCGTCCTGGCTGAAGCGAACATGTTGAACCAGTTCATCATGTTTCACGCGCAGAATTCGAGCGCCGTTCTCGCACCGCCATACCTCCACGTCCGGAAACTTCCCAACACCTATGATCTTTCCGTCATGACTGAAGGCCAGACAGTAAATCTTCCCTGATCCTGTCGAAATGGTTTTTTCTTTTGCAGTCGCCAGATTCACGAGCGTGATTTGCCCCTTGCCCGCCGTGGCGATCATTTTGCCATCCGGGCTGAAATCGACGGCGGTAATTTCTTCATCGGAAGAATCAAGCGTCAAAGGCTGCTCGCCCGGTACGTCCCAGATCTTAACGATGCTGTCGGGACTATCCGAACTTGCGGTGGCAACCTGCGAGCCGTCAGGGCTGAAGCTGATGCAGCTCACTGAGCCGCCGTGGTGAGTCTGCAGGACGATTGGACTTCTGGATTCACGACTCCACAGTTTCAGGGTGTCATCCGCCCCGCCCGTTGCAACGAGGCTGTCGTCGCCCGTCAGCACGAGACTCTGCACGGCATTCGATCCATCGCGTTGCGCTTTCTGACCTGACTCGAATGAGCGAATTTCGATTCCATTGAGTTCCACCTGTTTGACGAGACCCTCTCTGGTCGCGAACCAAAGGGATTGTCCATCGTGGGAAAATTCAATCGTTGATACATCGCCGGCTTTGAGGCGGTGAAGCACCTTCCCGCCCACGCCCCAAACGATGATCATACCGTCCTTATTCGTCGCCGCTAATCGACCGTCCGAGCTAAAAACGTAAGGACTCCAATTTTGTAACAATTTCCCGAGGGTCCCTGTCATTTTGCCTTCAAAATTCCACCGCGAGAGGTTGCCGTCTGTATCGATTATCGCGAGACTTTTGTTTTTGAAATCAATCCGGACGCCATTGATTGAGGTGCAGTACCCGTCCCCCTCGACCCTCAGATTGAATCCCTCTCTCAGTGGTTGATCATTTCGATTCCAGAACTTGACGCGCCCCTCATTGCCAACGGTGACCAGGTTCCGGCCTTCCGGGCTGAAGCCAAAACTGTGAATCGCCGAGCAGCCGTCGCCCTTACCGTGATGCCCTGTTTCGAACGAATCCATTTCCTCGCCCCGCAGGCTCCATCGCCTGATGATCCCATCGCCTCCCACCGTTAAAATCGTTTCACCATCGGGGCTGAAATTAACATCAACTCCACGAGTATGGCCGGTTTCCAGCCTATTGAGCTCGCGAGTGTCGTAGACGGCCCGATGGAGTGCGATCACCGCCTCATACCAGGACAGGTCCTTTTCAGATAGTTCCGGGATTTCTTTCAGCTTCTTGCACGCTTTTACCGCGGCGAGCAGAGCGTCGAGCTGCAATCCCGAATTGAGGTACGCGTTCGACGAGTTCGTTTGGGCAACAACAGTTTGCTTTTCGGATCTGATTTTCTCGCGGTTGGCACGATTGGCCTCGTCCTCGGCGATGCCTTTCAGTGTCACGGCTTCTCTGCGATTAATCTCCGCGTAGACACCCAGGCCAGCGACGGATAATAACAGGATCGATAGGACCGCGATGGCCACATTTCGAATCCGTATCGTCCGCCTGTGTTGCTGGATCTCCTCTCCAACCATATCTCCGACGCTTTTCTTATGGAGCGTCGCAGCAATCAGCACGATATGGTCGCGGAATGAGCCATTTGCCATTTCGTAGGACTCTCGCTGCTTGTCGTCCCTGAGATCGACAAAGAAGGGTTCCCCTTCGAAAATCCCTTTGCAGGATTCAGCTGAAAGAGCGGTGGTCTTCTCCCAATTAAAATCTCGCGTTGCGTCGTCCCAGACCAGTTCACCTTCGGTTAGAAGAATCAGAAGATTGTCGAGAGGTTTATTATCTATCCAGTAGCTGATTTCCTTCTGGCACCATTTCGAAGCCGCTGAGTTCGGAGCCGCCATCACCAGAAGATATTCGGATTCCGCCAGCCCCTTCTCGATGTTCTCCCATAGCCTGGGACTCGCGGAGAGATCGGAAGAATCACGAAATATTCTCAGTGCGCGCTGCTTGTACCAAGGCTTTGCAAACCTTTGGAGTTCCTTCACCACAGATTCAGCGAGACGACCGTCCGCCGTCTGATTGTACAATACGAAGGCGTCGTACCTCATTTTTCCTGCTTTTGCCGTAATAGCATTGCGACCGATCGGGAAGCATTCCGTTTCAGATCGAGAGTTAGCATGGAACTATCCCTTAGACCGTATCTTGGCCTGTTTACTTCCGTTCAAGTGAGCAGTCAGAACCGCTCTCAATGCGGCGCGGAAAGCTTCTGGTCGAGATTGTATGCGGAACTGATTAGGGCGAGATGCGTGAATGCCTGGGGAAAATTCCCGAGATGTTCCCCGCGCGGACCGAGTTCCTCGGAGTAAAGGCCGAGATGATTCGCATACCCGAGTGCCTTTTCGAAAA
This sequence comes from uncultured Verrucomicrobiae bacterium, assembly GCA_963805815.1. Classification (GTDB taxonomy): domain Bacteria; phylum Verrucomicrobiota; class Verrucomicrobiia; order Chthoniobacterales; family Chthoniobacteraceae; genus CAWDWA01. The sequence continues at coordinate 339,081 of CAWDWA010000023.1, read as the reverse complement.
AGAATCGGGCCTGTTCCAGATCGCCTGCGCGCGACAGACATTCGACATACCAGAACGAGCACATCGAAAATGTGCCTTCAGTCCCCGTGAGTCCGTCGGAGTGGGAATCGCAGAGGTTGTAGCGGTACACGAGCGAATCTTCGATAAGCGAATTCTCGATGGCATTCATCGTAGAAAGCCAGCGCGGGTCGGTCGGGCCGATGAATTTCACCAGAGGCATCAGAAGGCAAGCCGCATCCACGTTTTCGGACCCTTTGTGCTGGACGAATGCCTTCCGCTTTGAATCCCAGAAATTGTCGTACACGTCGCGATAAATCGTGTCACGTACCCGATACCAGTGCTCCAGTGGAGCCGGGAAAGAACGTTTGTGTGCGAGACGGATTGCCCGGTCGAGCGCTACCCAGCACATAATGCGAGAATAGGTGAACTCCTGCTTGCCACCGCGCGTCTCCCAGATGCCTTCATCTGGCCGCTGCCAGTTTTCGCAGACCCAATTAATGAGTCGGGTGAGCTGGACCCAGAAGTCGTACGAAATCGGGGACCCGTATTTGTTGTAGAGATATACCGAGTCCATCAGCTCTCCGTAGATATCAAGCTGGAGCTGATTGTAGGCGCCGTTTCCAATGCGAACCGGGGATGACCCCTTGTAGCCTTCGAAATGGGTCAGGGTCGCTTCGGTCAGCTCATGTTTGCCGTCGAGCCCGTACATGATCTGTAGTGAGCCGTCGGGGCTGAGTTCGTGGCACCGTTGTTCGATCCAACTCATGAAATGTTCCGCTTCGGTGGTGTGTCCCAGCCGCATCAGCGCATAGAGTGTGAACGATGCATCGCGGATCCACGTGAAACGGTAATCCCAGTTCCGCACCCCGCCCAGATTCTCAGGTAATCCGAAGGTCGGTGCGGCCACAATGGCGCCGTTTTTGTGGGAAGTGAGCAGCTTCAGCGCGAGCGCGGACCGATTCACCATTTCGCGCCAGCGGCCTTTGTAACCGGATTGGCGCACCCATCGGCGCCAATAGTTCATCGTATCCTTGAAAGCATTGATTGCGTGATGCTCTCCCATCGAATGGGATTCGCGTCCGCCAGTCGCGTCTTCCAGGATAAATGTTGCATGGTCGCCACTCTGGAGCGTGAACTCCGCCTCAACGTCCCCGTTCCGCATTTCTACCGGCACCTCGGTGCGGAGCCGAAGGACGGTTTTGTCCTCCCCCTTGCTGCTGAAGATCACCTCGCCATCGAGCTTATCAACCCGGTGAGTCGCGCGACCGTAGTCGAATCGCGGGGCGCACGTAACTCGAAAGCGAATTTCTCCGCGCACGGTTTTTGCACGTCGAATCAACTGATGCGCGTGTCCTGCCTCAGCTACCGGCATGAAATCCGAGACTTCCGCCACACCCTCGTGTGCGAGAAATCGTGTGAGGAGGATGTTTGTGTCGGGTAGGTAGATTTGCCGATGTGTCGCTCCATTAATGACCGGAGCAATCTTAAAATATCCCCCCTTTTGGTGGTCCAGCAATGAAGCAAAGATTGACGGGGAATCGAAATACGGGAAACACATGAAATCCAGGGAACCATCCATGCCGATGAGCGCGACTGTGTGAAGATCGCCCACAACACCGTAGTTTTCGATTGGTTGGTAGTTGCTCATTTGGATAACTTAACGTGAAGTTTCGTCTCGAAGCCCGATTAAAGTGTCATTTGTGCGCTGAAGAAAAGGAGGATGCATCCACAAGATCCGGGTTATTGCGCCCATGGCTGAGATCCTCGATCGAGTCTTAGAAATATTCGAGACTCTTGGAGGGTTCACGGGCATGAGATGCAGTTCGTTTGCTGGCAAGTTCAACTATTCCCGCTTAAAATCATCGTGATGCTGCGCGCCGTGATTTTCGATTTCGACGGACTCATTCTCGACACCGAGACTCCTGAATTCCGTGCATGGGAAGCGATCTACAGTCAACATGGCGCGGTGCTTCGACTAGAAGACTGGCTTCCGTGCATTGGCACTGGCTCGATCTTTGACCCCCACGCGCACATGGAGAGTCTGGTAGGACGCAATCTGGAGCGGGATGAAATTGCCACAGCCCGCCAAGTCGCGAGCCATGAGATGATCATGAAACAAGCGCCGCGCCCGGGCGTTCTCAGAACGCTTGAAACTGCGAAACGAATTGGGTTGCGGATCGGCCTCGCTTCCAGTTCGTCGCGGGAATGGGTGGAACCGCATCTCGACCGGTTGGGAATTGCTCGCTATTTCGACAGTCTCCAGACTGCGGATTGTGTTTCGCAGGTGAAACCGGATCCTGCGCTTTACCTTCGGTCGCTTGCAGCGCTCGAGGTGAAGTCGCGCGAAGCGATTGCGCTGGAAGACTCGCTGAATGGTCTGCGCTCGGCACACGCCGCCGAAATCTTCACGGTAATAATTCCGAATGAAATGACGCGGCACACGCAGCTCGAGGATGCCGACCTGCTTCTCGACAGCATGGAAGAACTGGATCTCGTAAGTCTTGCAAGGCGGTTCAATGCTTCGCCCTTGTAAGCAAAGCCGGAGATTCGAATTTTGAGTTATGAATGCGGAATCAATAAACGATTTTTCCGTCCGGACGCGAGATTGATGGCAGCATAATCTTGCTTTCCGGTGGGTTGGTTGATCAAACGATTGGACTCATGGTCTTTGTTCCTTTCGAATAGCGGATATGAAAGTTACCTATTACGGACACTCCTGTTTCTCAGTCGAAGTCTTGGGCAAACAGCTTCTTTTCGACCCGTTCATTTCGAAGAATGAACTCGCAAAAAGCATCGATCCCTCCAGCCTGCAGCCGGATTTCATATTGTTGTCGCATGGGCATATCGATCACGTCGACGACGCTGTGGGGATCGCGAAGCAGAGTGGCGCCGAGATCATTGCGACTTTTGAGGTGGCGACGTGGATGGAAAATCAAGGAATCGTAAATGTGCATGCCATGAATACTGGCGGGGCCCGCAATTTTTCTTTTGGCCGCGTGAAGCTGACCACGGCCAATCATTCCTCCAGTTTTCCCGACGGCAGCTACGCGGGAAATCCGGTCGGATTCGTGGTCGAAAGTACAGCCGGGAATTTTTACTATTCCGGCGACACCGCGCTCACGTTGGACATGAAATTGATCGGCGAGGCGACGAAGCTCGATTTCGCGATCCTCAGCATCGGGGATAACTTTACGATGGGCGTGGATGACGCAATCACAGCGAGCGACTTCATCGGCTGCAAAAAAGTGATGGGAGTCCATTACGACACATTTCCTCCCATCATACTGAACCATGATGAGGCCAAGGCGAAGTTTGCGGCGGCCGGAAAAAGACTTCTTTTGCTGGAGATCGGCGGGAGCCAGGACCTGTTGGTGTGGTGATCCTGTTTGACGAGATCGAGAAGGCGCATCACGATGTCTTGACCGTTATGCTGCAGAACCTCGATGACGGACGGACGGTGGACTTCAAGAACACCATCATCACCATGACCTCAAACATTGGCTCGCCGCACCTGGCCGAGAACGCGACTCAATCCTGTGAAATTGCTGAAGGCGTCCGGCGCCAGGTCTTTGCGGAGCTTCGTGCCCATTTCCGTCCCAAGTTTCTCAATCGGATGGATGAAATTGTTCTGTTCAAGTCGCTCACCCTCTCCGAAATCGAGAAGATCGTGGATCTCCAACTCAAATTGGCTACTCGACTGGCCGAACGACACACTGAGCTCGAATTGACGTCTTTTGCCAAACAACACGTGACCCGTGAAGGATGCGACCCGGTTTACGGGGCCCGCCCGCTCAAGCGTTTTCTCCAAAGGCACCTGGAAACTGTCCTTTCTCGCATAAGGCTCGCCGGAGAGGTCCACGACAACACGAGGGTCACGGTGGATTACAAGGACGATGCGCCCGTCTTTGGAAGCGCGCCACTGCAGAAACGGGAGGAGAAGGAAGCCGCATGAGCTCCACAGGCTTTCAGCCAGACGACCGTGGACTGGTAATGTCTTGTCCGCAGTGTGGCCGTCGTAACAGGTTGATTTACGAGCGCCTCGGCGGCAATTTTCGTTGCAGCAGCTGCAAAACGGCACTACTCGCACCCGCCGAGCCGGTAAACATACCAGACGTCCGCACCTTTGACGACCTTACTCAACGCAGCGCACTGCCGGTGCTTGTGGATTTCTGGGCGTCCTGGTGCGGGCCATGTAAAATGGTCGCTCCAGAGCTGGTTAAGGTGGCTCAGCGTTTTGCGGACCGGTGGTTGCTGGTCAAGGTCGACACCGAGGCGTTGCCCGAGCTTGCGAAGCGATTTCGCATCAACAGTATCCCGACACTGGCCGTGTTCGGGGCGGGACGCGAAATCCAACGTCAGGCTGGAGCGATGCCAGCGGCGGGGATCATCCAATTTATGGAACAATCCAGTTGAGCAGGCATTCACCCCTTGAAAACATGATTTGAAACCAGATAGAGACAGTCCACAGAAAGTACAACGACCATGAGCGATAAATTGAATCGATGCTGCGACCGTTTGAAAGAGGAGATAAAGAATGCCGAAGCGTGCCTCGTGGATATGGGTCAGCATCTGGCTTCTGCCGCTGAGGAGAGATCGGAAGGGCTTGATGCGCGTTTGAAGGGTGCGGTCGCCCAGTGTGAGGCCAAGCGCGACGAGGCGAGAAACGCGGCCCTCAAGATCCGTCAGTTCTTGCAGGAGAGCGGAGCGGAAGTTTTGTCGAAATATGAGGATTGGAAAGCGGATCGCGAGATTGAAAAGATCGAGAAACGTGCCGACAAGTTCGAAGAACAGGCCGTGAATGCCGTTGTGCTAGCCGCTTTTGCCTTATCGGAAGCCTAAGTGACGATCGTGAAGGCCTTGAAGGCGCGGAAGATGGCCGTCGAAGTAGCAGGTTAATAATTCCTTCCGGTCAACCGTTTCTCGAATGGCCAGAGCATGGGTCATCCCGAGACCCAATCTGACACAAGATTGTATCGGTGATTCCCTTCCTAATTCTCCTTTGCCATACCCTGGGATTGATCTCGGCGGTACATGCTGTGATGAGGACGCAGACTTCCCGGGGCACAGTGGTCTTTCCTTACGTTGCGGTGTCGGCATATTGGATTCTCGGGCGCAGCCGGTTTCATGGGTACGTGACCGCTCGAAAGCGAAACGCCGGGGAATTGGCAATTGCGTGAACTGACGCATCAGACCTCCGAATTGATAACCGCTCCTTCCACTTAAACTTTGAGATCACGGCGATGATCGCAACTGCCAAATTCGCCTCTGAAGTTTGTCAGATGTTGGAATCTGACTTTTCAAAATCCTGTAAAATGACTGCCAACCCCTTCGATAAACGTCCCTGGTGGTTCAAGTTTGCGGTTCAGTTGGATCGAATTACTTCTCCCATTCCATGAGATCCAAAGCCAGCCGGCAACGATGCGTTGATTACACCCGGTGCGAAACAGTTCTGGCCGCCCTTTGGCGACCGCAGCAAGTTCCCTTCAGTTTCGCAAGAAGCCGGCTCACCCTCGAACAGGTGGAGCTCATTCCACAGTGACACTCTTCGCAAGGTTCCGAGGTTTATCGACGTCGCAACCGAGTTTGACGGAGAGGTGGTATGCCAGAAGTTGCAGGGGAATCACTGTGAGAATCGGGGTGAGATACTCGGGAGCCGCGGGAACGTAGATCACGTCGTCGGCGACCTGTTCGAGTTCTGTGCGGCCTTCGGTGCCGATGGCGATCACTGGACCTTTGCGTGCTTTGACTTCCTCGATATTGCTGATGTTCTTTTGAAAGATCGAATCGTCCGGTGCAATGAACACGCTCGGCAGCTCGGGACTGATGAGAGCAATCACTCCATGCTTCAGTTCGGCGCTGGGATGGCCTTCGGCGTGGATGTAGCTGATCTCCTTCATCTTCAACGCGCCTTCCATTGCGATCGGGTAATTGAACTGCCGGCCCAGAAACATCATGCCGTTTGCGTAGGCATACTTGGCGGCGATTGTCTTGATGCGATCGCTGAGCTGCAGGATCTTTCGGACTTTTTCCGGAATTAGCTCGAGTTCGTGGATGATATCCAGGCCTTCCCTGTGAGACAAATGCCGGATTCGGCCGAGCAGCAGACCGATCAGTGTGAGAATTGTGACCTGTGAAGTGAAGGATTTTGTCGCGGCCACGCCGATCTCGGGTCCGGCATGCATATACACGCCTCCGTCACTCTCGCGGGCGATGGTCGAGGCGACATTGTTGCAGATTCCCAGGGTAAGATGGCCCTTACGCTGGCTCTCACGGAGGGCAGCCAGAGTGTCGGCCGTCTCGCCGCTCTGACTGATGACGAAGACCAGCGTATCTTTCGTCATGGGAAGATTGCGGTAACGCAACTCACTCGCAAACTCGACCTCGACCGGAAGATGAGCCAATGTCTCGATTAGATACTCGCCGGTCATCGCGGCGTGATAGGCAGTGCCGCAGCCGACCAACACGAGGCGTTCCACTTCACGGAGTTGCTGTGACGTCATATTCAGACCGCCGAGCTTGGCAGTAGCCTCTTCAATAGAAAGGCGGCCGCGCATGGCATCTTGAATGGTCTCCGGTTGCTCGAAAATTTCTTTGAGCATGTAGTGCGGGAACTCGCCTTTGCTTACGTCGGCCTCGGTGAACTCCACCTGACTCACCTCGTATCCGGATGTGCCATCGATAAGCGAGGTGACCTCAAATTCCTCCCCCTCGATGCAGGCAATGTCGTAATCCTTCAAATAAATCGCCTCCCGGGTATGCGCGACGATGGCTGAGACGTCACTCGCGAGGAAATTCTCGCCTTTGCCAATTCCCAGGACGAGCGGGCTGCCGCGACGTGCGCCAATCATCACCTCCGGTAGATCCTCATGGATGACCGCAATTCCGTAAGTCCCCACGATGTTCTTCAGGGCGGAGCGCAAAGCATTAAGCAGGCGCTTTTTTGAAGGGGGCCCGCCGGCGTCCTCATAGAATTTGCCGACCAGATGGGCAAGAACCTCGGTGTCCGTTTCGGATTGGAAGGTATGGCCGGCTTTTTTCAAATCCTCCCGAAGGCTCTGGTAATTTTCGATTACGCCATTGTGGACAAGCAGGAGACGTCCGCTCTGATCGCTGTGAGGGTGCGCGTTGCCATCGGTAACGCCGCCATGCGTGGCCCAACGGGTATGGCTGATGCCGATGTGGCCCTTCGGCGGATCCTTCTGAATGAGGCTCGCGAGGTTGCTGATACGTCCCACGCATTTGCGCGTGACGACCCCGCTGCCATTCATTACGGCAACGCCAGCCGAATCGTATCCGCGATATTCAAGCCTTCGAAGGCCTTCCAGGAGGACGGGGACTGCTTCTGATTTTCCAATATAGCCAACGATGCCACACATAGTTTCTTGAGGTTTTGATCAAGGGATAGTGAACACCGAATGGGCGGTGGTGAAAACTGTATATTGCGAAGGAAACAACCGCCGGGATTTCTTTTTTGCGACAGGCCTCTCTCGGGCCGATGCTCAAGAAGAAATCGCAGTCGATCATTGCGAGGCGGCTCGCCGCTCTGTTAAAAGCCGTGACCTTTCGTGCCCATGCCTAAGAACACCAGCCTAAAGAAGATCCTACTGATCGGTTCCGGCCCTATTGTCATCGGTCAGGGTTGCGAATTCGATTATTCCGGAGTCCAGGCGTGCAAGGCGTTGGCGGAGGAGGGATACGAGGTCGTGCTGGTGAATTCCAATCCGGCGACGATCATGACCGACCCGGAATTCGCCACCCGCACCTACATTGAGCCGATCACTCCTGAGGTGATTGAAAAGATCATTGACCGTGAGCGTCCCGACGCAATTTTGCCAACGCTGGGCGGTCAGACGGCGCTCAACGCTGCGATGGAGCTCGTGAGTAACGGGGTGCTCATCAAGACCGGCGTCAAGCTGATTGGCGCAAAAGCGGATGCCATTGCCAAGGGCGAGGATCGTCAGCTTTTCAAGGAAGCAATGGTAAAAATCGGACTCGACGTTCCGCGGTCGGGAGTCGCGCATCGCATGGAAGAAGCTCGTCAGGTCGCCGCTGATATCGGCTCCATGCCATTGATCATTCGCCCGGCCTACACCCTTGGCGGTTCTGGCGGAGGCATTGCCTACAACCGCGACGAATTTGACGAAATCGTGGCTCGCGGGCTTGATCTGTCCCCTGTCGACGAGGTGCTGATCGAGGAATCGTTGCTGGGTTGGAAAGAATACGAGATGGAAGTGATGCGGGATCGGGCCGACAATTGCGTGATCATCTGTTCGATCGAGAATCTCGATCCCATGGGCGTTCATACCGGCGACTCGATCACCGTCGCACCTGTGCAGACATTGACTGACAAAGAATATCAGTTGATGCGCGACGCTTCGTTCGCGGTGATTCGAGAGATCGGTGTCGAAACGGGAGGATCGAATATCCAATTTGCGGTGAATCCCGAAAATGGACGGATGGTTGTGATCGAGATGAACCCGCGTGTGTCTCGCTCTTCGGCTCTCGCTTCGAAGGCAACCGGGTTTCCAATAGCGAAAATCGCGGCCAAACTGGCAGTCGGCTACACCCTTGACGAGGTGAAAAACGACATTACCCGCGAGACACCGGCAAGTTTTGAACCGACAATCGATTATTGCGTGGTGAAAATGCCGAGGTTCACCTTCGAAAAGTTCCCTGAGGCTGATTCCACGCTAACGACGCAGATGAAGAGTGTCGGGGAAGCCATGTCGATCGGGCGCACGTTCAAGGAGGCGCTGCAGAAGGCATTGCGTTCATTGGAGATCGGTCGATTTGGGCTCGGATTTGATGGTCGGGGACTCCCTTCAGTTCTGCCTGACGGGTCGTGGGACGTGGATCTTATTCAGCGAAAACTCGCCGTCCCGAACTGCGACCGTATCTTTTACGTGCGGTACGCGTTCATGTGCGGCATGACCGTCGACGACGTATTTGAGCTCACGAAGATTGATCCGTGGTTCCTTCAGCAGATCAAACAGCTCGTCGATGAAGGAATTGCGTACGAATCGAATCCGCACGAGATCCGGCTTGCCCGCGCCAAGAAACTGGGGTTCTCCGATCGTCAGCTCGCTGTGATCACGCAGACGAACGAGTCGTATATCCGGCGGCAGCGGATCAGTGCAGGAATCGAGCCGACCTATCGCCTTGTCGATACGTGTGCCGCGGAGTTCGAGGCCTACACGCCGTATTACTATTCGACGTACGGGGACGAGGATGAGACGCGGCAAAGTCCAAAACGAAAGGTCATGATCCTCGGTGGTGGGCCGAACCGGATTGGGCAGGGCATCGAATTCGACTACTGCTGTGTGCACGCGTCCTTCGCGCTGAAGGAGGACGGATTCGAGACCATCATGGTAAATTCTAATCCGGAGACTGTCTCCACCGACTACGATACAAGCGACAAGTTGTATTTTGAACCCCTTACGCTCGAGGACGTGCTTAATATCTACGAGCGAGAGAAATGCTGGGGTGTGATCGTGCAATTCGGGGGGCAGACGCCGCTCAATCTTGCCGGTCCGTTGCAGGAGCACGGGGTCAATATTATTGGCACCCAGCCGCAAAGCATAGAGATGGCCGAGGACCGGAAGCATTTTTCCGCGATGCTCAACAAACTCGGCCTGCTACAGACTCCCAGCGGGACTGCGGTGAATGAGGACGAGGCGGTCGAAGTCGCCAACAGCGTCGGGTATCCCGTGCTGGTCCGTCCTTCATTCGTCCTGGGGGGGCGTGCCATGGAAATCGTGTTCAACGAACAGGATCTCCGTCGCTACATTCGAACCGCCGTGGAGGCGAGCCCGGAGCGTCCGGTCCTTGTCGATCGATTCCTCGAGGATGCGATCGAGGTGGACGTGGACTGTATTTCCGACGGAGAGACCTCGGTGATTGGCGCAGTCATGGAGCACATCGAACAAGCCGGCATCCATAGTGGTGACAGCGCGTGCGTAATCCCGGCATTTTCGCTTTCCGACCGAGTGAAGGAAACGATTACGAGTGCAACAAAGGCGATGGCGAAGGAACTCGATGTGCGAGGGCTGATGAATGTCCAGTTTGCAGTGAAGGATGAGCAGGTTTATGTCCTGGAGGTTAACCCGCGGGTGTCTCGGACGGTGCCCTTTGTCAGCAAAGCGATCGGAGTGCCCCTTGCGAAAATTGCGGCCAAGATCATGGCAGGAAAAACCCTCACAGAGCTTGGTTTCACAGAGGAATTGAAGCCATCGCACTATTGCGTAAAGGAAGCGGTGTTCCCATTCATCCGTTTTCCCGGAATCGATATTGCGCTCGGTCCCGAGATGAAGTCGACGGGAGAGGTCATGGGAATCGACGAGGATCTCGGAATCGCCTACGCCAAGGCGCAGATGGCTACTCAGCCGCCGTTGCCTTTGGGCGGCAGCCTTTTCATCAGCGTGATGGATTCTGTAAAATCGAGGGTCGTGCCGCTTGCGGCCGAATTCGTGGACCTCGGATTCAAGCTTTATGCGACTGGAGGAACCCATGCTACGCTCGCAGAGAACGGCATCGAATCCACCCGCCTGTTCAAGCTTGCCGAAGGCCGGCCAAACGTGCTCGACATGATCAAGAATGGCGAGATCGACTTCATCTTCAACACGCCGAGCGGAAAATCGCCGCGACAGGACGAAGTCAAGATTCGGAGTGCTGCAGTTGCGCACCACATCCCGATCATGACGACGCTCCGTGCGGCGGAAGCCAGCATACACGGAATCCGCTCCATGCAGACGCGCGGCATCTCAGTGAAGTCGCTGCAGGAATATCACGGAAACACGTAATCGTTCCACCATCGCCTTCACGCCCGCTTTTGGCGGGAAGGCGCACAGAAACGGCGAAGCATTTCCCTTCAGCGAAACTCGATCAAAAGATCTACGATGAGCTGACCTCAGGCAATCCGATCGATTTTTGACGATATCCGGTAGCGAACTGCTACATGGGTCGGATGGTTCTCATCAACTCCGAGTGTGCGAGCGGGCCAACGATTTCGCTGAAGCGGTGCGAATGGCGGTGATCAACAAACGAGTTGGCGGATGCGGCCTCATTTCCGGACGGAAAGCCTTCTAGCGCCCCATGGACGAGGGGGGCGAAGTTGCAAAACGCGATTGAGGACGTTTATCTGAGCCCGGATGTGACGGTAGCCTGATTTCAGGTAGAAAGCAGCAGTTTCGCGGGATTTTGAGGCTGCTCGGAGGCGGATGGAATTTTGCGAAGTTTGGAAAAATTCGGGCCTCTTTGCGGGCTGCGGGCTCCTGCGATCCATTTGGTGTGGACCTATTAGGTGCTAAATCGATATATAAGCATTTAAAGTTAGAAGTTGAGAACTTTGATGCGTAGAAACTTTTTGCGCATCTGCGGGCGACTTGCTCGTGAGAAACGAACTTCGGCCACGCCGGAATAACGAGCCATTTTGAGCGAAAAGGCGTGGTATGCAAAATGCTCAACATTACCGGCTGTACTCGCGTCCCGTATGGGCCTGTGTGAAGAACTATTTGAGACCAGATGGCATTACCACAGTGGCGGAGTCTAATGTCAGTTTCCCTCCGTACGCGGATTTTTCTGATCGTATCCATGACGCTGATCGCGCTGATCGGCGGGGTCTATGTGTTGTCCAACACGATTCTGATGCGCGGTTTCAAGAAGGTGGAGGATACCTACATTCGACGAAATGTGGTACGCGCCTCGAAAGTGCTCGAATCTCAGGTCGCGCTGCTTGACACGAAGAGCAGCGATTGGGCGACGTGGGACGACACTTACCAGTTCATCGTTGACCTGAACGAGAAATACGTTCAGTCGAACCTCGCGAGTCTTGCGGCATTCGACGATTTGGGAGTCAATTTCATCCTGTACTACGACTCCGAGGGGCAGCTGGTTTACTCCAAGGGAGTCGATCTGGAAACGGGGGAGACCATCCCCATGCCGGAGGCGCTCGTGGACACCCTTACTTCGGATAGCCCCATCCTCAACCATCTATCTACCGATAGTTTCCTCTCGGGTGTTGCGATGATTGGGGAAGTCCCGTTGATGTTCGCTTCCCGCCCTATCACGACAAGCGCCCGCGAAGGCCCAATCCGCGGCACGCTTATTTTTGCGCGATTTTTAGACCAGGAGATGATCTCCCACGTCTCGGAAATCGCGAATATGAAGATCGCGTTTTTCAAGATGGATCAGCCCGGATTTCCCGAAGAACTGAAGAGGATTAGCCGTGAACTTCGGGGACGGAAGGATGTTGTCGTCGAGATCGAAGGAGAAGACGCGATTGCGGGATACTGTCTGATTCGGGATTTCCTGGGAGACCCTATTCTGATCCTGCAGGTGACCAACGATCGTCCAATCTTCTTACAGGGCCGCACGACACTGTTCTATCTGGTTCTGTCGACCCTCTTCGTCGGACTTGGGATCGGAATTCTCGCCGTGGTGTTGCTCCAGCGGCTTGTATTTGCTCGACTCGATCGTGTGGCGGCCGATGTGCGGGCCGTGGGCGCAAATGCGGACCTTTCGCCCCGCGTGAAGGTTGAGGGACACGACGAACTGTCCACGCTGGCCGAAACGATTAATCGCACGCTCGAAGCTCTAGAATCCAGCCGCGGCCAGCTTGCGAGCAGCGAGCGGCGTCTGGCGCTCGTGCTTGATGCCATGAGTGAAGGCGTATGGGACAGGAACTTGAAAACGGGGGACACTTATTACTCGCCACAGTGGATTCGTTCGCTCGGGTATTCTGCGGAAGAAGTCGGTTGCAGCACGAGCTTTCGTGATAAGCTCGTTCATCCTGAGGATGTTGCGCGCGAAAAGGAAGCCATCGAGGACCACATCGAGAAAAAGTCACCCTCTTTCAACTGTGAGGTCCGGCTGCGAATGAAGAACGGCGATTGGCGCTGGCATTTGGAACGTGGAAAGATCGTGGAATGGAGTCAGTCGGGCGAGCCCATGCGCATGATTGGCACGGATCGTGACATCACGGATCAGCGGCGGCTCGAGGAGCAATTCTTCCAGGTTCAAAAGATGGATGCCGTCGCAATACTCGCCGGAGGAATTGCGCACGACTTCAACAATCTGCTGACCATTATCGTCGGCCAGTCGCAGGCGATTCGGAGGGAATTGGAGGGAGACGCACAGATGTTAAGCCGAACGGAGGAAATCAGTAACGCCGCTCAAAAAGCGGCGTTACTGACCCGACAATTACTTGCATTCAGTCGAAATCAGATATTGCACCCACAGGTCATCGATCTTCGGCTCGTAGTCGATTCGATTGAAGACATGCTCTGCCAATCCATCGGTGATGATATTCTATTGAAGACGATCCGTACGCCGCAACCCGCCTGGGTGAAGGCAGATATTTCCCAGGTAGAGCAGGTCCTTTTAAGCATGGCCGCCAACGCTCGGGATGCGATGCCTTCCGGTGGTCAATTGATCATCGAGATTTCTGACGTGTTTGTGTCCTCGGAGGAGCCCCTCGGGGACGAACTCGTGCCCGGAGATTACGTCATGATCGAAATCTCCGATACGGGGATCGGGATGAGCGAGGCGGTTCGGACGAGAATTTTCGAACCGTTTTTCACTACGAAAGGGCCGGGCAAAGGGTCCGGGCTGGGTTTGGCATGCTGCTATGGAATCGTGAAACAAAGTGGCGGTCATGTCACCGTGCGCAGCGATCCGGGTGCCGGCAGCACCCTCAGCATCTATCTGCCGGCAGCAGATGCGCCGACCGAAGAGGTAGAATTACCAAAGATCGAATCCAACGAAATGCCCGGGGGTCATGAAACGGTAATCGTAGTCGAAGACGAACCAATCGTTCGCGAGCTCGCTGTAGAAATTCTGCGATCCTGTGGTTTCGAGGTAATTGAGGCTGGCGATGGACTGGCGGCTCAGAAGCTGGTGACAGCATTCGGAATTGACCGTATTGACATCGTCGTGACGGATGTGGTGATGCCCAATATGGGTGGCAAGGAATTTCGCGACTGGTTCATAAAGGCGCGCCCCGATGGGCGTGTGCTGTTCATTTCAGGATATACATCGGGTGTTTTCAGCAGTGAACGCGGGAAGGAGGAGCAGTTTACCCTTCTCGAGAAACCCTTTACGCCCGCTGCCCTTGCGCGCAAAGTCCGCGCGGTTCTCGACGAAAAACTGGGTTCCGAAGCCTCGTGATTGTGGCATTTGATCCACTTTCGTGGACCTGACGATTGACAACTCGTCATCTTCGAAAGAGAAAGAGCGGCTGCTCAGCGATAGATGCGGGCAGAACCGTGATTTTACACCATGACGAGAAAAATGGAGAAACAGGGCCTTTACGATCCGAAGTTTGAGCACGATGCCTGTGGCGTCGGATTCATCGTAAACATGAAAGGGAAGCGATCGCATGAGATCGTGTTGCAGGCTCTTACCATTCTCGTACGTCTCGATCACCGCGGCGCTTGCTGCGAACCAAACACCGGCGATGGCGCCGGGATATTGATCCAGGTTCCCGACAAATTCCTTCGCAAGGTGGCGCCTCAGTGCGGATTTGAGCTGCCCGAAGCCGGACATTATGGTGTGGGCGCGGTCTTCACTTCGTCCGATGTCGTTGCGCAGGCGAACGCGGTAACGATGTTCGAACAGATTGTCGCGGAGGAAGGGCAGGTAATGCTGGGCTGGCGCGAGATGCCGGTGGATAACTCGGCTCTCGGCAAAACAGCGAAAGCATCCGAACCGGTCATGCACCAGATATTTATTGGACGCGGTGCCAACTGCAGTGATGCCGCAGCCTTCGAACGGAAACTTTACGTGATCCGTAAACGAGCCACCAATGAAATCAGGAGCGGGAACGTCGATCCAGCCTGGTATGTTGCCAGTCTTTCTTCGCGGACGATGGTTTACAAGGGCATGCTCACACCGGCCCAGGTCGGTACCTATTTTGCCGATCTTGCCGATCCCGATTTTGACAGCGCGCTCGCCCTGGTGCACTCACGCTTTTCGACCAATACCTTCCCAAGCTGGGATCGATCCCATCCCTATCGCTACGTTGCCCACAATGGAGAGATCAACACTCTCCGGGGGAATGCCAACTGGATGCATGCGCGTCAGGCTCTTTTCGAGAGCGATCTCTTCGGCGACGACATCAAGAAGACTCTCCCCATCATCAACCTCAACGGGTCGGATTCCGCGATGTTCGATAATTGCCTCGAGCTGCTCACGCTCGCAGGGCGGTCACTGCCCCACGCGGTGATGATGATGATTCCCGAACCCTGGACGAATCACGAGTCCATGAGTGACGAGAAAAAGGCGTTCTACGAATACCACTCATGCCTCATGGAGCCATGGGATGGTCCGGCTTCGATCGCATTTACCGACGGCACGGTGATGGGCGCCGTTCTGGATCGTAATGGACTGCGGCCGTCGCGTTATTACGTTACCAAGGATGATTTTGTCATCATGGCTTCGGAAGCAGGCGTGTTGCCCGTCGATCCGGCCAATGTGGCTTTCAAGGGCCGCCTCCAGCCGGGCCGCATGTTCCTGGTGGACACGACACAGGGCCGTATCATCGCGGACGAGGAAATCAAAGAGACGATCTCGAAGGAACAACCATATCGGGAATGGCTCGACAAAAACATGGTCGAACTCGCGAAGCTCCCGCCTGGTCCCGACCTCCCGGAGCTGAAACATTCCACGGTGCTTCAGCGGCAGCGCACCTTTGGTTATACCTTTGAAGACTTGCGCATCCTTCTCCTCCCGATGGCCAGGGATGGTGTTGAGGCTGTCGGCTCCATGGGCACGGATACTCCACTTGCGGTGCTCTCCGACCGTCCGCGCCTGCTCTACGACTATTTCAAACAACTTTTCGCGCAGGTCACGAACCCCCCGATCGACTGTATCCGTGAGGAAATCATCACGTCTGCGGAAACGACGATCGGATCCGAAGGCGACTTGCTCAATCCAAAACCGGAGAGCTGCAAGCTCATCGAGCTCAAGACACCGATCCTTACGAACGAGGAAACTGCGAAGCTGCGTCACGTCGCGAGCAAAGACTTCAAATCAGTGACGCTGCCGATACTCTTCGATCCAAAGAAAGGCGCGGCCGGGCTCGAACAGGCAATGGAAGAACTTTGCGCTGCTGCAAGCGCGGCGATCGAGGAGGGAACAAATATTCTCATCCTTTCTGATCGTGATGTGAGCAAGAACATGGCGCCAATTCCCGCGTTGTTGGCGGTGTCAGGATTGCATCATCATCTCATCCGCAATGGCACCCGCACCCGGGCTGGCATTGTGCTCGAATCGGGCGAACCGCGCGAGGTGCATCATTTCTCGCTGCTAATCGGGTATGGCTGCGGCGCAATCAATCCTTACGTTGCCTTCGAAACGCTTGACGACATGATTTCGCAGGGCCTGCTTGTGGGCATCGATCACAAAACGGCCTGTAAGAATTACCTCAAAGCAGCTACCAAGGGCGTCATTAAGGTCGCTTCGAAGATGGGAATCTCGACGATTCAAAGTTATCGCGGAGCCCAGATCTTCGAGTGCATCGGTCTCAGTCAGGACGTGGTAGATAGGTATTTCACGTGGACCGCTTCGCGAATCCAGGGCGCGGGTATGGACATAGTTGCGAAGGAAGCGGGATTGAGGCATGCGCATGCGTTCCCCGGTCGCCCCGTGAATGGCCACACACTCGACGTCGGGGGAGAATACCAGTGGCGGAAGGGTGGGGAACCGCATCTTTTCAATCCGCAGACGATTCACACGCTGCAGAAAGCAGTGCGAAACCACGACTATGCGCTCTTCAAGCAGTATTCGGCCATGGTGAACGAGCAGGGCAGAAAGCATTACACCCTGCGCGGCCTGCTCGATTTCAAGAAATGCTCGCCGATCCCTGTTGAAGAGGTCGAGCCGATCCATGCGATCCTGAAGCGCTTCAAGAGCGGAGCAATGAGCTACGGATCCATCTCGAAGGAAGCGCATGAGGCGCTCGCCATTGCGATGAATCGAATCGGCGGAAAATCAAACACGGGCGAGGGTGGTGAGGACCCCGAGCGTTACACATGGACGAACGCTCGTGGAGATTCGAAGAACAGCGCGATCAAGCAGGTCGCGTCAGGCCGGTTTGGTGTCTCCGCGAAATATTTGACCGAGGCGAAGGAAATTCAGATCAAGATGGCCCAGGGCGCGAAGCCCGGGGAGGGAGGCCAGCTCCCCGGCACAAAGGTCTATCCGTGGGTTGCAAAGGTCCGTTTCTCGACGCCCGGTGTCGGGCTGATTTCTCCACCGCCGCACCATGACATCTATTCTATCGAGGATCTCGCCGAGCTGATTCACGATCTCAAAAATGCGAATCGTGAGGCGCGCATCAGCGTGAAGCTTGTCGCGGAAGTCGGGGTCGGCACGATCGCGGCCGGCGTATCGAAGGCTCACTCCGATGTTGTGCTCATAAGCGGGTATGATGGCGGCACCGGGGCTTCGCCGCAGGGCAGCATCAAGCACGCAGGCCTCCCGTGGGAACTCGGTCTGGCCGAGACTCACCAGACGCTTGTGCTTAATGACCTGCGCAGTCGCATCGTCGTGGAGACGGATGGCCAGCTGAAGACCGGTCGTGACGTCGTAATCGCCGCGCTGCTGGGCGCCGAAGAGTTCGGATTTGCCACCGCTCCGCTCGTGACCCTCGGCTGCATCATGATGCGGGTGTGTCACCTCAATACCTGCCCGGTTGGCGTCGCGACCCAGAATCCTGTGCTGCGGAAAAAATTTACCGGTGACCCGGAACACACGGTGAATTTCATGAAGTTCATAGCCGGAGAAGTGCGCGAAATTATGGCGGAACTCGGTATTCGCACTGTCAATGAACTCGTCGGTCGCTCGGATCTACTCGAGCCGAAGCGTGCCATCGAGCACTGGAAAGCGAAGGGCCTCGATTTCTCGAATATTCTTTATCGCCCCGATGTCGGGCCGGAGATCGGACAATATTGCCAGCGACCGCAGGATCATGGGCTGGAGAAGTCGCTCGACATCACAAGACTTCTCGACGCTTGCGAACCGGCGATCAGACGCGGTGAGAAGGTTAAAGCCGAATTTCCAATCATTAACATCAATCGCGTTGTTGGCACGATTCTGGGCAATGAAATCACCAAGGTGCATGGGGCAGAGGGACTGCCCGAGGATACGGTTCATCTAAAGTTCAACGGCTCCGCCGGCCAGAGCTTTGGCGCATTTGTCCCGAAAGGCGTGACACTTGAGCTGGAAGGCGACGCAAACGACTATATCGGCAAGGGGCTCTCGGGCGGAAAAATCATCGTGTATCCCCCTGCAACCTCCACCTTCGTGCCGGAGGAAAACATCATCGTTGGGAATGTGGCGTTCTACGGCGCAACGAACGGCGAGGTGTATATCCGGGGTATGGCGGGCGAACGCTTCTGCGTGAGAAACTCCGGTGTGCATGCTGTCATTGAAGCAGTGGGCGACCATGGATGCGAATACATGACTGGCGGTCGTGTCATTGTAATTGGCCCGACCGGCCGGAACTTCGCTGCGGGTATGAGCGGGGGTGTCGCCTATGTGCTCGACGAAGCGGGTGACTTTGCGACCCGCTGCAATCAGCAGCTCGTGATGCTGGAGAGAATCGAGGACGAGGCGGAGGAGATTCGGCTCGCCATCAAACGGCATGCGGAATACACCGGCAGCCAACTCGGATATCGTGTATTGGCGCTCTGGGAGGAATTACTGCCGAAGTTCGTGCGTGTCATGCCACGTGATTACAAACGGGTTGTTACGGCGCTCAAGGAAGCCGAGGAATCGGGCCTCAGCGGGGACGAGGCCCTGAATGCTGCGTTCGAGGCCAACTCGACCGATGTGGCGCGCATTGGAGGTGGTTAATCGAAGTTTAAAGACATGGGAAAAGTCACAGGTTTCATCGAATATCTTCGCGAACTTCCGCTCGACCGGCCGCCACTTGAGCGTGTCAGCGACTGGAACGAGTTTCATCTTCATCTGGGAGAGGAAAAGCTTCGTACGCAGGGTGCCCGGTGCATGGACTGCGGAATTCCATTCTGCCACACCGGCACACTCCTCAGTGGCATGGCCAGCGGATGTCCCATCAACAACCTCATTCCGGAATGGAATGATCTCGTTTATCGCGGGCTCTGGCGTGAGGCGCTTGCCAGGCTCCACAAGACGAACAATTTTCCGGAGTTTACCGGGCGTGTCTGTCCGGCGCCCTGCGAGGGCTCGTGCGTGCTTGGCATCAGCGAGCCTCCGGTCACGATCAAAAATATCGAATGTTCGATCGTAGATCGCGGATGGGACGAAGGCTGGATTGTCGCGGAACCCCCGGATCAACGAACCGGGAAGAAGGTTGCGATCGTGGGCTCGGGTCCGGCGGGGCTCTGCGCAGCCGCACAACTCAACCGCGCGGGTCATACCGTCACGGTATTCGAACGCGCCGACCGCCCGGGTGGGCTGCTCATGTACGGCATCCCGAACATGAAGCTCGATAAGGAAAAGATTGTCCTGCGCCGTATCCAACAGATGGAGGAGGAGGGGATCATGTTTCGATGCGCCACCACGGTCGGAAAGGACGTGACTGCGGAGCAACTCCGGAAAGATTACGACGCTGTGATTCTTTGTATGGGTGCGACGCAGCCGAGGAATCTCCCAATCCAGGGTCGCGATCTCGGTGGCGTTCATTTCGCGATGGAGTTTCTGCACGCGAATACGAAATCGCTCCTCGATGGGCATCGGAGCAGCGATTACATCAGTGCGGAAGGTCTCGATGTCGTGGTCATTGGCGGGGGCGATACCGGAACGGACTGTGTGGGTACCTCGTTGAGGCACGGTTGCCGGAGCATCACGCAGGTTGAAATTCTTCCGAAACCGCCGATGGAGCGAAAGCCCACGAATCCATGGCCGGAATGGCCGCAGGTTTATCGGATGGATTATGGCCAGGAGGAAGCAGCGGCGAAGTTTGGCGATGATCCGCGAGTCTACCTCACCACAGCGAAAGAATTCATCGGCGATGAGAACGGGCGCGTGAAGGCGGTTCATACGGTGCAGATCGAGTGGGAAAAAGACCCGCAGGGTCGATTCGTTCCACATGAGATCGAGGGCACAGAAAAGACAATTCCCGCACAGCTCGTGCTGTTGGCGATGGGATTTCTCGGCCCTGAACAACCGCTGCTTGCTGCCTTCGGGATCGAACGCGACGCGCGCAGTAATGTGAAGGCGGAATTCGAACAATACACGACGAATGTCGAGGGTATCTTTGCGGCCGGTGACTGCCGACGCGGTCAGAGCCTTGTTGTCTGGGCATTCAATGAAGGGCGAGGTGCTGCGCGTGAGTGCGATCGGTATCTCATGGGTTCCACGGACCTGCCGTGATACAAGGCAGGCCTGCTGGGTGCCTCGCGACATTTTCGTTCATTCTGGAGCATCCCCATGCGCGAGGGGAGTGGATCGTGCGGGGCAAGGGCAATGGCATTTTTCTGCTTTTGAAGCCCCTCCATATCCAGGTGACGTGCCCGGTGGTTGCGATTTCTTCGCTCAAATCCGTATTCATTCACTTTTTTCCGACCGTGCCCCAGCCAATGTCCTATCCCCCATGGCAGGATCGTACGCGTGAAGAATTTGGCTTCTCGTTCAGCTATCGCCGGTCCAATATCCGACGAAGCTATTGTTTGTGAGGAAATGGAGTTCTACGCGCATACGCTCGAAGGTCAGCCGCAAGAGAAATGGGAGCCTCTTTTTACCGCAGAATGTCCTGCGTTGAATGGAGGCGAGTGTCAGCACTGCGAGGCACTTGATGCCTACCACGGTCACCTGAACAAAGTGGCCTGGTGGACGGCGAAGTTTGCTACCGAGATGTTTCCAAACGGAAAAGACGGCAATGCTGCTCGCGAATGGGGTTACCTCGCCGGTTTGTGGCATGACTTGGGAAAATTTTCGCCGGCTTGGCAACGTTATCTTTCCTCCAAGTCGGATGTTCACCGAGGGGAAATCGAGCTTCGCGTAGATCATTCGACAGCAGGGGCACAGCATGCCGTGGAGTCAGGGAATATCACCGGTCACTTGTTGGCTTATTGCATAGCAGGCCATCACTCTGGTCTGCTCGACGCCATTTCTCCGGATGCTTGTCTCCAGAAGAGACTCGAAAAGGAGATCGCCGATTTTGAATCTGCGTCTGAGAATGGTCTTGAACGCTCAATTCCTCAACTGCCCCCATCGATCGCTAAAAATGTCCGCGAGCCTTCCGTGCCGGCCCTTTTCACAAGAATGCTTTTCTCCGCACTTGTAGATGCGGACTTCCTCGCGACCGAAGCCTTCGTGGCACCAGAGCGGAGGCAGTTGCGCCCAACAAGAGACGCGGCGCTGCTCCGTAAGATGCTCGAGTTGCTGGAAGTTAATGTCGGGACCTTTCCCGCGCCTCAGAACGCCGTCGATCGGGCTCGCTCGGAGATCTGCGACAACTGCCGGACGGCCGCCGGATCCGCACCCGGACTATTCTCCCTCACGGTGCCGACGGGCGGCGGGAAGACGCTCTCATCGCTGGTGTTTGCCCTTCGTCACGCCATTCGGCATGGGCAGCAGCGGGTGATTTACGTAGTTCCTTTCACCTCCATTATCGAGCAGAACGCGGCTGTTTTCGAAGACGTCTTCAAGCCGCTGCTTGCGTCAGGTGTCGACCTTGTAGTGCTTCAACATCACTCCAATCTTTCGCCGCAGAAAGAAACTGACCAAACGCGTCTCGCGGCGGAGAATTGGGACGCTCCGCTGATCGTTACAACTGCGGTTCAGTTTTACGAATCCCTGCACGCTTCCCGTACTTCGAGCTGCCGCAAGTTGCACAACATCGCGAACTCCGTTGTCATCCTAGATGAAGCGCAGTGCCTTCCCGTCGAGTATCTCCGCCCCTGTCTCGATGTCCTGCGAGAACTGGCCGCCCACTACCACGCGACCGTCTTACTCTGCACCGCTACTCCGCCTGCGATTCATCGCAGCGAGGACTTTCCCATTGGACTGGAAGGCGTGCGAGAGATCGTGCCGAATCCCCCGCGGCTCTACGAGACGCTGCGCCGCGTTTCTACTATTGATCGTGGAACCTTGAACGATGCTGCAATAGCAGAAGAGGTCGCGAAGTGCGATCAAGTGCTGGTTGTTGTCAACACTCGTGCCCATGCACAGGCGCTCTTTCGACTCCTGCCGGAAAGCCCCTGCAATTTCCACCTTTCCGCGCTGATGTGCCCGGCCCACCGGCAACAAACGCTTCAAATAGTTCGTCAACGACTCAAGGCCGGAGAATTGGTCCGTCTCATTTCCACTCAACTGATCGAAGCCGGGGTTGATATCGATTTTCCGCGCGCTTACCGTGCGCTGGCCGGCATCGACTCGATCGCGCAGTCGGCTGGTCGCTGCAATAGAAACGGCCGATTGACCAAGGGGGAACTGCACGTTTTCCGATCGGAACATCAACGAGCCGAGGCTTACTTCCGGGAAACTGCACAAATCGCGCAGCAGGTGCTCAGCTTGCACGAAGACGCGCTTGGGCTCCCTAGCGTGGAACTCTTCTTCAGGCTCTATTACCAGCAGCATAATCCTCCCCATGGCTCCCGTTGGGACACCAAGCAGATCTGCGACGATTACCGGCTGAATCAGGATCGCAGGCTGCCGTTCTTGTTCCAGTATCGAACCGTTGCCGGGAAGTTCCGATTCATCGAAAACGAGCAGGTGCCCGTGTTCATCCCCTTCGATGAAACGGCAAAGACTCTCCTCGCTAATTTGCGAAACGAGTCCATTCCCCTCAACCGTGCACTGCTCCGCGGCCTTCAGCGGTACACCGTGCAGATTTACCGCCCGAAGTTTGCAAGAAATCGTGTTCAGTTCGAAGCGGTGCGCGACGATCAGTTTCACATCCTGATCTGCCCGGAAATGCATTACTTTTCGCGCTTCGGACTCAGTCTGGATTCGGACCCAAGCAAACCTCTCATCTGCTAACAAATGGCATACGGAATCACCCTCGAGGTCTCAGGCGATTACGCCCTGTTCAGCCGCCCGGAAATGAAGGTGGAGCGCGTCAGTTACGACGTGATTACGCCGTCCGCCGCGCGCGGTATTCTCGAAGCGATCTACTGGAAGCCGCAGATTCGCTGGGTCATCGACCGGATTCATGTTTTGAATCCCATCCGCTTCACGAATATCCGGCGCAACGAGATCGACTCCAAGATCCCGCTCAAGGGAGCTTCCGGCGTGAACTCAGCCATGAAGTCCGGCACCAGTGAGCTTGGCATTGCGGTGGATGAGCACCGTCAGCAGCGAGCCTCCCTCCTTCTCCGAAACGTCCGCTATCTCATCGAGGCGCATTTCGAGATTCTCGATCGGAGATTTGAAAAGGCTGGGCCCGAGTTGCCCGAAAACGACGTCGCAGGCAAGCACCTCGACATGTTCAACCGCCGTGCGCGCTGCGGGCAGGTCTTCCAGCAGCCCTATTTCGGCTGTCGCGAATTTCCAGTCAGATTTCGGCTGATCGAACCGGGTGCCGAAAGGCCACCAGTCCATGAGAGTCTGCTTGGTGAACGCGATCTGGGCTTTATGCTGCACGACATCGAGTTTGACCAGGATTCCCGCACGAAAAAGGTCTCCGCCACGACTCCGCACTTTTTCCGCGCGCAGATGAAAAACGGGGTCATCGACGTACCACCCTTGAGGCTTACTCATCGATGATTCTTCAATCCCTCTACGCGCTCTACGAGCGCCTGGTTGACGATGACGTCTACGAGCTGGCGGAGCCCGGTTTTTCACCACAAAAAATTTCGTTCCGAATCGTTCTTTTCCCGGACGGCAGATTCGACTTTCACGACGCCAGAACAAGAAGCGGAAGGTGGCCAATTGCGTCCTGTTCGAATGATAGTGCCCGGCGACGGCAAAAGGAGCAGTTCCAAGCCTGTTCCTTTCTTTGCGTGGGACAATGCTCTTTATCTTTTGGGCCTGCCGCCGAATGATCGGAGCCCAAGCTGGGCCAAGCAGCGCTTTGAATCGTTTCGCGCGAAGCACACTTCCCTTAAATCGAAAATTCCATCATCCTTTTTCACTCGTGTTTGCGCGTTTCTTGAGAATTGGAATCCGGACGACGCTATCGGTAACGAGCTCCTTGCAGAAATCTCCAGCCACTATGGTGTGTTTCAGGCAGGCGAATCGTCTACCTTTCTGCACATGGATCCAGAGGTTGTCGCATGGTGGAAGAAGACTGTGGAAAATAATCTGCCTCCAGACGGGCAATGCTTGATTACTGGCGAACGAGCAAGGATCGCACGACTCCATCCGACCATCAAAGGAATTACTCCACCGAAGGGCAAACAGCAACAGGATGGACCATTGGTGTCGATCGACAGAGGCAAGACGGCTTTCAGTTGGTCCCTTTAAAGAGCAAAGCTATAATAGCCCTGTTGGCGAAGAGGCTGCATTCCGCTACGGCACTGCGCTCAATGGGCTGCTCAACGGCCCGCAATCTTCGAAGCACCGGCTCAGGATTGGGGACACCACGTGCGTATTCTGGACCGACAAAAAGACGATCTTGGAAGATATCTTTGCGGCGATCGCCGGAAGCGGAAGCCATGCGGAGGACGAGACGCAGGACGACCAATTGCGCAGAAAGATCCACGCGTTTCTTACCGCGTTGCAGCAGGGGAGGGGAAGCGTCCACGGCGAGCTCGCCGACGACCCCGACGCTACTCGCTTCTTTTTGCTCGGTCTTGCACCCAATGCCGCTCGCCTTGCGGTGCGCTTCTTCTATCAATCGTCGATCCGCGAATTGCTCGACCATCTGCGCGAACACAAGTCGAATCTGGAAATCGTCCGGGAATTTGAGCAACCGGTCGGCAAACGCCGGGCTGATTCGGAGTTTCCTGCTTATTGGGAGTTCCTGCGGGAAACCGTGCGTCAGGGTGCCGATCCCGCGCCGCTGCTCGGCGGCGCGCTGATGCGCGCCATCCTCGAGGGCACGCGTTATCCTGAATCTCTACTTAGCTCTGTCGTGCAAAGGGTTCGCACGGTTGAGAAGGATAGCAAGACAGACAAAGTCATTCCTCCGGTCAACTACTTGCGCGCCGCGGTAATCAAAGCCGTTCTCATTCGCAACCATCAACTCCGCATTCCGATCATGCTCGACCCCGACAACAAACGCCCCGCGTACCTCCTCGGCCGGCTCTTCGCCGTGCTGGAGAAAATCCAGGAAGAAGGCCACCGCGAACAGACCGGTGGCAGCCATCTCGAAAAGACCATCCGTGACACCTATTTCGCCGCAGCATGCGCGACACCCGCCAGCGTTTTTCCGCGGCTGGAGCAACTATCCACCCATCACCGTCGGCATCTCAATCCAGGTCGTAAGATTTTCTTCGATCAGCTGATTGCCGACATCAAATGGCCGCAGTCTCCCAGGTGTCGGGACTGCAAAGGCGCACAATCTGGAGGATCAGGGACTCTTCATCCTCGGTTACTACCACCAGCGCAAGGATCTCTTCACCCGAAGGGAAAAACCCGCCGAAACTGCTGCCGCCTGATCATTCCTTCAAACTCATCTCTTCATGAATAACCGTTACGACTTCATCTTCCTCTTCGACGCCCAGGACGCCAATCCTAACGGCGACCCTGAGCGCGGGCAACCTTCCCCGTCTTGATGCCGAGACTGGCCAGGGCCTGCGTCACGGACGTTTGCCTCAAGCGAAAGATTCGCAACTTCATTCAAACCGCCCATACCGACAAGCGCATCTACTTCACCGAGGGCGCCGTGCATAACAAGCAGCATAAAGAAGCCTACGAAGCGGAAAATCTGGGCGACCCAAAAAAGGCCAAAGCCGCTGAGCATGATACGGCAAGGACATGGATGTGCAAAAACTTCTACGATGTCCGAGCATTCGGAGCTGTCATGTCTACAGAGATCAACTGCGGACAGGTCCGCGGGCCCGTGCAGCTTTCCTTCGCTCGCTCCGTTGATCCGATCGTGACCAGCGAACACGCAATTACCCGCACGTCGGTAACAAACGAAAAGGACATTGAAAAGGGACGTACCAGTGGGCCGCAAGTTTACCATCCCTTACGGACTCTATCGCGCTCACGGCTTTGTGAACCCTTTCCTCGCAGAGCAAACTGGCTTCTCCGATGAGGATCTGGAGCTTTTCTTCACCGCGGCCGAGAATGCCTTCCAGTTCGATCAATCCGCAGCACGTCCCGCTGGCTCCATGGCGGTCCGCGGATTGCTTGTATTCAAGCACGACAATCAGCTTGGCAAGGCGCCCAGTCACACGCTTTTTGATCTCGTGCGCGTGAATCGAAAGAACGAAAGCAAACCCGCGCGCGCGTTCTCTGATTACGAGGTGTCTGTCGATGAGTCAGGAATCCCGCAGGGCGTTACTCTGATCCGCCGAATCTAGCTAACTTGTGGAGGCGACATTCCAGAAGATTCTGTCTGTGGCTTCAGAGCGGAATCTGCCGTTTCTGTTGATCGGCGGAAACGCCGTCATCATGTATGGACATGCGCGCAACACGATTGATCTCGATCTTTTGATCCCGGAGAGCAGGCGGTCGGCCTGGCTCGACGCGCTCCGCGACCTTGGATATCAATTCTACCATGGGACGAGGGCGTTCGTGCAGCTCGAACCGGCTTCGGAGCAATATTCCCCGGTAGATCTCATGCTGGTGGATGATCACACATGGAAGCTTCTGAACCAGCAACCCGAGCGGCACGAAATACTTGGACAATCGGTCATGTTACCGCGCCCGACACATCTGGTGGCGCTCAAACTTCATGCGGCACGATCTGCGACGCGCAGCAAGCCGGAAACAGATTGGGAAGACATCCGGCAGATTGTTCGACTACATAAACTCGATTGGCATGAACCGGAGTTTCAGGCGCTGCATCCTGCGTTTTCGGTGGCGAAGCCGCGCTAGAACGTATAAAATCCTTCTGCGATGATCAGTCCACTTCCGGAAATAACTGAGCTGGATTTTCCCGAGTTCCCAGAAACACCGCGGGAGCATCAGCCCGCTCTTTCCTGGGAAATCGTCATGCGGGAAACGCTCCCGTTTCGGGAATACTACCGAAAACATCACGACTCCCCTGAACGTCGACTGGCGGAAAAAAACCCCGAGTCGTTCGTTCTCGAATGAACTTTCGCCTTCGTGGAAAAAATTGACCTTTTGCCCATCTCCGCCCTTCAGCATTTTCTCTATTGCGAACGGCAGTGTGCCCTCATTCATCTGGAACGGCTCTGGGAGGAGAACTACTTCACCGCCGACGGGCGTGTGATGCATGACCGGGCGCACGACGGGCCCTCGGAATCGCGTCCGGGTTTGCGGATTACGCGGGGGCTGCGCCTGGTTTCTCACGTGCTTGGTCTGCAGGGGCAGGCGGACATCGTCGAATTTCATCGGGACGGCACCGTGTTTCCCATTGAATACAAGCGGGGGAAGCCGAAGGCCCATCGGGCCGACGAAGTGCAACTTTGCGCCCAGGCGCTCTGCCTCGAAGAGATGCTCGACGTGCGGATTGCGACCGGATGTCTTTTCTATGGAAGAACGAAACGCCGCTCCGATGTGGCACTCGACGAGGAATTGCGAAGGCTCACGATTTCGCTCACTGAACGGCTCCACGAAATGATAGCGGAACGCCGGATCCCACCGCCTGTGTTCGAAGCCAAAAAATGCTCCGCGTGTTCGCTCATCGAGGTCTGCGTGCCGCGCCTCTCACGAAAACGTGTCGCAGGCAAGTGGTTCGAGGACGCTTTGGACGAATCTCTGGCGGCATTCTGATCGGATGCACCTTCCACTTTCACTTGAGACTCTCACCTGACATCCGCTCCAATGCGCCAGCACCTGAATACTCTCTTCGTCACCCGCGAGGGCGTTTACCTGAGCAAGGATGGTGCGGCGGTTGATGTCCGGCAGGACGGGCAGTCCCTGCTTCGCGTGCCGCTACACAATCTCGATGGCATCGTGGCGCTCGGTTATGATATCGGGGCGAGCGCGCATCTGATGGCGGCCTGCGCGGAGGCCAACGTTACGCTTTCCTTCTGTACGCCGCACGGCCGGTTTCTCGCCGCGGTCCGGGGGTTCACTCCAGGAAACGTTCTTCTACGTCGCGCGCAATACCGGGTCTCCGACGACCCTGCGCTTTCACTTCGAATCGCCGTCCCCATGATCGCCGCGAAGCTCGCCAACGCGCGCGCCGTGCTTCTCCGCGCGATGCGGGATCACTCGCCGGTGCCCGCATTGGAAACGGCAGCAGCGATTCTTGCGCGTGGGGCCCGTTCGCTTGCACTGGTCGAAAATGCCGACGGTCTGCGAGGGATCGAGGGCGAATCCGCAGCCGCCTATTTCACAGCGTTTCCGCATTTGCTCAAAGCGGACGGATTTGATTTTCCCGGCCGGATTCGCCGGCCGCCGACTGATCCCGTGAACGCGTTGCTTTCGTTTTTCTACAGCCTGCTGGCTCACGATTGCCGATCGGCGCTCGAATCTGTCGGCCTCGATGCCGCTGTCGGATTTCTTCATCGCGATCGCCCGGGCCGACCTTCTCTCGCGCTTGACCTGATGGAAGAATTCCGTCCCGTCCTCGCAGACCGAGCAGCCCTCACTCTGCTCAACCGGAAACAGATCACCGCGCGCGATTTTATCCGACAGGAGACCGGCGCCGTCGAGTTGCGGGAAGACGCCCGTAAACTCGCTCTCACCACGTGGCAGGAGCGCAAGCGCGACGAAATTATGCATCCTTACCTCGGAGAAAAGACCACCGTTGGTCTTCTGCCTTTTGTGCAGGCTCGGTTGCTCGCCTGTCTTCTGCGGGGCGATCTCGATGCCTATCCCGCATTCCTCTGGAGATAAGCCATGCAATTGCTCGTGACGTATGACGTATCGACAAATACCGAAGGTGGCGCTCGTCGGTTGAGGAGGGTGGCGAAGATCTGCCTCGATTACGGGCAGCGTGTCCAGTATTCAGTATTTGAATGCGAAGTGGATCCGGCTCGTTATGTCGAGCTGAAGCGTCGACTCTCCGATGCGGCCGATCTGGATCACGATTCTTTGCGCTTCTACAATCTCGGTGCGCAGTGGGATCGCAGAGTCGAGCATCTGGGCGTAAAACAGTCATTCGATCCGAAAGGTCCGCTGATTATTTGAGTCGCGAACGTATAGCAATCATACTTCTTCTCGATGGGTTCGCGAATTGGTCAACTCCCTGTTGATCAACGCTCTTTGACATGAAAGCAGGGCAATAGTTACCGTTCCTGCGGTTTTCTTGATCGATTCGCGGAAGATTGCGGCTTGTTCCTGAAATCAAACCGCATTAAAGGACGGGCAGTCGCTCCCCCCGCGGGAGCGCGGATTGAAACACTTGTACGTATCAGCCTGGATAGCACGCGAATAGGTCGCTCCCCCCGCGGGAGCGCGGATTGAAACAGCTTCAGATCGAGCGAGTCGGAGTTTCATCGCCTAGCGTCGCTCCCCCCGCGGGAGCGCGGATTGAAACAACGATGAATGGCCGCAAATGAGTCGCTCCCCCCGCGGGAGCGCGGATTGAAACGTCGTCGATTGCGGAAAAGAAATCGAGATCGTTGTCGCTCCGATGCGTGGAAAGCGCGTGGGAGAACATCGCCGCGCCTTCGACATTGAGAGTGGCATCGTTCGCGACCATGCGGCCGAAAAGCGCAATTTCCGCCGCGTCGAGACGCTGCGCTTTCTTCGCGGCCCTGATCGGTTCCTCTCCTGCAGCAACGGACCCGGCGATCGAGGCGACCTCGCCGGGAGACAGATAGACGGCGGTCGTCACATCGCTGCCCTCCTTCTTGTCGAGCTTGCTGAACGTCTCCGCGATCGCCTGAGCTTTGCCAGCCGCCTCACCTTCCGGGACTCCGGATTCCTTCAACGCTTTTTCGAAGCGTGCCAATAGCAATCGGCTCCGCTGGCCCTTGAACAGGTCCGGTTGGTAGTTGTCGCGGGCGAATACACGCGCGGCTCGCTTGAGGCATTGGGACGATATTCGGGAGCGGGTCACGCCCCGAAGATCGCAGATTTCGGAGCCCCGACGTCGTCGCGGTTCAGGCAGGAGACAGGGAAGGATTGCAGGATGTGGAGTTCGATGAGTTTCATGGCCGTGAGCGGTGGATGGTTGTTTATTGAGAAATTGGAAGGTCGCAGCTACGCTGCCGGGTATGAGCACGTTGGAAGAGATCGAGGCCGCCATTCGCAGCCTGCCGGAGGAGGAGTTCTGGTCATTGACTGACCGGTTGATTGCCATGCGAAAAAGCGCGTGGGACCACCGGATCGAGGAAGACGCCGCGAATGGAAAGCTCGACTTTCTCTTTGACGAAGCCGACGAGGAACGGAAGGCGGACACGCTTCGCGAGTGGCCGAAAGCTGAATGACATCGAGGGCGACCTCCCGATTCTGGAAATGCTTCGAGCGGCTGCCCATTGAAATTCAAAAGCTCGCCGAGAAGAATTACGCCGTCTGGAAAAGCGATCCTCAGCATCCGTCGCTCGATTTCAAGAGGCTGCGGGGGTCCGGAAACCGCTTTTCCGTGAGGATCGGCATTCATTATCGCGCGATCGGCTGGATGCCTTCGTCCGGCCATGTCGATTGGGTCTGGATTGGCAGTCATGCCGAATACGATCGAATGGTGAAGTAGCTATACAGGCGCGAGACATAGCATCCCGAAGCCGAATGTCTTCCCGGAGCCGATTCCCCTGCGGAAGGCTTCCTCGAATGCTGCCCGTTCGGTGACCCGAAGGACGCCCGAGAAATCGATGGCTTGAAGCGCCCCCGCCCGACTGGGGAATCCCCCTTCCCCGCCTTTCGGAATGCCGTGCGGGGGCGGGGCGCGATCCGGACAGCGTCGCGATCGATCGCAAATCCATGCTGGCTCGCCTTGCGTTCGAGCCAGTCGAGCAAGTCTTCGGGTCGGGAAAGCGAAATCCGCCTGGCTCCGCGCCGGCGGCCATCCGCGTCGCGGGGCGCGGCGAGTTTCTTCGTGGGATTCGCGAGAAGGGAAAAACGGTATCGCTCGAAACCGAGGAAATCCGGCGGAACCGGTTTGGTCTCCCATCCGTCGCTCGGGCACCAGCCCGGACGCTGCGGCATGGATTCCGATAGCACGACGAGCCGATATCCGTTTTCGCGTGGATCGACGCGGGTAAGGAAATCACGGGGCGCGCCGTCGCGATTCGGAAAACATTCCCACACCCGCTGATGCCACGCGTACGGATCGGCAAATCCGGGATTTCCTTGAGGTCCGGTCCACTTCGCCGCCACTTCATAGGGCACTTCGGCACGCGTGAGGAAAAGCCCCTGTCGATTCACGCGGCGTCCTCCCCGGTTGTCGCCGGGCGCTCGGCGGCAAAGTAGGTGCGCGCCCAGCTTTCACGGACCCATGGCTGGTTCCAGCAGCGAAGATCGCGAAGCAGAAGCGTGTAGTTGATCGGCACTTCGCGGCTGCGGGCGACCCGCCCGAGCCGTCGAACGACCTCGCACGCCTCTTCGGTGGTGCGGCACGAAACGAGCCGGCGAAAGTGCTTGTGAAAGGGATGATCCTCGTCCTCGATCTTGCCTTCCGACTTGCGGGCGATGGCGCGGCAGGTAGCGCCGAAATTCCAGCCCGGATCGCCATTATTCATCGGGTGAAGCCCGAAAAGGCCGGCGACGGTCTCGGCGGCCGGGTTTCCAATTCCCTGCGCGAGCCCGGCCGAAGCCATGGCAGGCCATGCCTGGGGACGGGTCGCGTCGCTCAGGAGTTTTCGAAGTGCCGCGTGCAGGCCGCGGTGACGCTCGCCGGTGCGGGAGAGAAGAGTGGAGAGTTCTTCGTTCATACAGGTCGAAGGGTTTTTCGGGTCTTGGCAGTGGATTTCCGCGAGGTGAGGTAGAGTGCTTTCTCGCCCTGGACGTAGGCGAGGATCTGACGGGAGGTATCCTGGGGACAAGCAGTGCGATAGGCATCCCGTGCGGCGGCACGCAAGGCGGAGTGCCACGAGGACGGAGCATCCGGTTCGTCCGGAGTGAATGCGCGATCTTCACGCTTCAATAACTCGGGTTCAGCGTCGAGAGCGACGACCAGCGCAAAGAGCTGCGGAAGGCCTCTTTCGGCGGAGTTCCAGTAATGTCTTTGCGCCACATCGCGGATTCCCGCTCTGGAGTTTTCGTCGAGTTTGAGAGCGGTAGAAAACGCAGCGACCGCTTTCGACACCGCCCAGCTCCAAGTCTCCGCCGAGGCGATCCCGCCGCGATACCAGCTTCGAACCACCGGGTCAGCGAACATCACTCCGGGGATCGCCCGATCGCCAATGAACACGGACTCTGCGAGATCTTCGACCTTGGCCTTGTAGTCGGTGACCATCCCACCCGTCCGGAGTCCGCCGCCGCCCGGATACCGTCGGCGCAAAGTGAGCGGAGGCGCCGAGCGTTCTTCCGGCCGTTCGGCGAGCAGTGCATCCAACTCCCGCCAGACTCCGCGCGCCAACGAAGCGGGTATTAACAGGGGCTCGTCGGCGTCCTTTTTCCGAATGAGTTTTTCCGCAAAGGTAGGCTCCCTCCAGGCGGGGTGTACCGGATATAGAAAGCCGTTATCCATCACGAACGCATTGCGCTCATCGCTGATCCAGATCGCCCGGGTGCGGGGTGCCAGACGGCCCAGATAAGTGCGCGTCGCATTTTCTTCGGCCTCTTCCTCCCAAATAGGCCGGCCGAACTTCATGGGGCAGCTCTCGCGGCTCAGGCAATTCGCGAGAACGGAGTCTGCGAGATCGCCACCAATTCTCAAGACGTGCAATGCATTCCGATCAACGCAGGGACCGCGTCCCGTGAATCCCCGACCGACAAGCGGGGAGAAGTTCTGGTATGTAACGAGTGCCAGAGCAAGCGATTCTTCGGAGAAGCTTCGATCCTCGCCTCCGGAGTGGTCGAAAAGCGTCGGGTTGCTACCGGTGGCGAGATTCAGGAAAAGCTTGCTGGCCGGCATCGTGGAGGTCTTCTCCGTTCGAAGCTGTAGGAATCGCGGCCCGTCCCCAAAAGATTGAATGCGGGCTCCCGCTTTGCGAGGTAATCCTCCGCAGCCGGAATGAGCGTCTCCGCCGCCTCTCCCCATGTCTCCGGATCGTCGTCGGCCGGACCGTCGAGAGCCGCCTGCGCTATGCAAATTAGCAGGCGCATCACCGCAATTCTCTCGTGTGGTGCGACCGCGAGATCGCGGATGGCATCTGCTTTAGAAAATGCGTCGCGAAGCGAAACACGCGCGAAGCTGCCGTCGAGGAACGACACGGGAATCCACGGATCGCGTACGAGGTTGAAAGATTTCTCAGAGGATGAAGTCTTCATCTGGCAGAGGGATGGGCTGGCCGCGACGGGTGGAGGCTCGTTCCGGATCGAAAATCAAACCGAGTTCTGGGAGATAGTGAAATGGCGCCGGGCTGCCGTCGATCCAGGACAACGCGCCGTTGTCGTTGACGATTGCCGCGGCGATTGGGCCGTGCGAGTGACTCCGCAACCATTCGTCGGGAGCGGTTTGTCCTAGTCGATAGGCGGGCAGTCGGACGGCGTTCAGAAAGATTGCCTTGGCGAGTGGAAAGCTCCAAGGCTCCGCCGGATGCCATTCGATCACAGTGCGGTGGTGAAAGGTGAATCTCAGTTTCCCACCGGCGATGGTTTCAGGGAATGCGCTCAAAAGCACGAGCTCGCCCGTCGGCTGGTCGAACCAGCGGGTCGGCGCGCGTTCTTTGTCGTCCGATCCAACCGCTCGACCGTGGAGCTGCGCGAACCCGTCGGCGATGTCTTCGAGTTTTTTCGCTTCCTCCCGCAGCTCCGATTCGAGCTCGGCCCACGCCGCAGGGTCGGCGGGATCATCAACATAGGTCGATTCGATGAAGTGTCGGATCTCGCCGGGAAGCGCGATCTCATCGCGATCGCGCCACAGCGCGTGTGTCCGCAGAAGTGTCCAGGGGGCGTAAATGCGTCCGTGGGGGCGCAGAGCGTCCTTCCATGCACGGGTATCCGACTCGTCCTCGTGGGGAAGCGAAGGGTGCAGAATCCACGCTTCTGCCTTGGAACCGCCGAAGGCGCGCCATCGGTCGTGTCGATGCAGACGCCCGAGCCGTTGAATGAGCATATCGGTCGGCGCGAGATCGGTCACGAGCAGATCGCCATCGATATCGACGGACTGTTCGACAACCTGAGTGGCGACGAGCAGACAACCCGCGCGGGGGCGCTGTGCGCGATTGCGACCCGTCCCTTTGCCGAGCGTCGCAACCCAGGCCGCTTCGCGCCCGCTCGATTCCGGTTGGGAAGGATCACCGAACCTATCGAAAAACGTAAAGCGGCTGTGAAGAAGACCGCGCGCCGGCCCCGCGGGGACAGCAGACACGAGTTGTCGAAAAGTCTCCTGGGCAAGCGCCACCGTATTGCGAATTACGAGCACGCATGCGCCATCCCGGACGCGCGCGGCGATTTCCTCCAGTAATTCTGCGGAAAGCGAAGCGGTCTCGACTGTTTCATGCCGCAGCTTCACAGCGAGCGGCGCACGGTCGGTGTCGACTTCAATGACGTGAACTCGCCCGGATTCGCCAACCGAGGTGATCAGAGGATAGGCCTCACATTTCGCATCGCACTCGGAATCCGGAAGAGCGCCTCCGGCGCCATCAACCAGGCGGGCGCGAGTGTGACGATCCAGAGTGGCGGAAAGAACGACCACAGTCGCCCGCACGGCCAGCAGTCGCGGATCAGCTGGAGCAGTAGCGACCCCGTATACGCGTCGTAACTGTGAACCTCGTCGAAAATCACCACCTTCCCCGCGAGACCGAACAGCCGAAGCGCGTGAAACTTCACCGGCAAAGTCGCCATGAGCGCCTGGTCGATCGTGCCTGCGCCAAAGCGGGCGAGCAGAGCCTTTCGACGGGTGAACCAGATCCGGGCGGCGCGGGCGTGCTCGCACGACTCGGGACGATCGGTGGCCGGCCTAACGGTGAGTCTTTCGGAACGGGCAAGCCACGACGCCGAATGCGCAAGTGGGAGCGGCGCAATTTCCTCGATCAGGTTCGGGAGAAATACCTCACCGATGCGCCGGTGAATCTCGTTCGAAGTGAGCTGCGTCGGGAGCGCAAAATAGAACCCCGTGGCCCTGCCGCTTCGCATGAGCGACGCGGCGATCGCGAGGGCTGCTTCGGTCTTTCCGAGTCCCATAGGCGCTTCGATGATATGGAGTCCCGATCGATCGGCCACGGAGAGGGCGGAGCGCTGAAGCGCATTCGGCGCAAAACCGAACAAAGCCGAAAAATCGGCCTTTACATTCAGCATAGGGAGCCGCTGTGACACTCGTTCGACCGCCTCTCTCGCCCCGGGTCTCACAGAATCAAGCGCCTTTGGAGTCATCGGCGGAAAACTGTCTGCGTCCGGCAGCGGAAAGTTTTCCTCGTCCGATCCCAGCCAGTCGGCGAGGACGAAAAAACCGGAAATGAACTCCAGCAATGGCAATACCGAACTGCCGAAATTGCAGGGAGTAGCGGGGAGATTCCCGAACGCGCGAATCATTTCATTGGCGAGTTCGTCACGCGTGGCGCGGAAAAGACTTCTTTCCAGTTCGTCAGAGGGAATCTGATGCTGCTGAAACTTTCCGTGATGCGCACCGATGGCCCGGGCCAGAATTCTTGTGCCTCGCGGAAGCCGCCCCTGAAGATCAGCTTCGGAAACCGCAGCGTGAGAATAGCCCTTAATCGAACCCTCGCGCTTCAACAGTGGATTCGCGGCGAGTTTGCCATCAGAAGGCCAAAGCGGATAGATGAGCAATTGAAATGGCGCGGTAAGTTTCCCCGTATCGTGAAGGGCAGCAAGAGTCACTGCGCCTTCGGGAAGAAGGTCGCGAACCAACGGATGCAATTGGCCAGCCAGTGCCTCCGCGACGGCTCCGACAATCAGACAGTGATCCCGCACCGTTAGCGCAGGACGACCGCTTTCCGGGTCAGTCTTCGCCCAGCAGTCGGTCAATTTCACTCCGCCGATTTCTGCATCCTCTCGCATTAGTGATGTTGAGTGTCGCCAATCTCGCGTCCAAAACAATCAATCTTTCGCCGCCTGAAGCCCCTGCCGGTCCGCCTCGGATCCCGAGCGATTTGCATTTTGCCTCCCGGGCATAGTATGAACGGAAAAACGCAGGGGCGCTGCGCAAGCGACAGGGCTATCATGAACGAGTCAAATGACATTCACGGAACTTCGATCGAAGGCCTTTTAATCGATCTTGACGGGGTGCTTTATGTGGGGCCCAAGCCGGTCAGTGGGGCCATCGAAGCGGTTGCCGCCATTCGCGGCGCCTCGATTCCGATGCGATTCATCACGAATACGACGACGAAACCGCTGAGTGCTCTCGTCGAAAAACTGGCAGGCCTCGGATTCGACATCCCTGCGGAGGAAATCCTTGCTGCGCCCATCGCCGCCCGTCGATATTTGCGGGGGAAGCCGAATGTCGTCTGCAAATTTCTGCTCAACGACGATGTGCTGAGGGATTTTGAAGAGTTTGCCGTTTCTGACACGGAAGCGAATGCTGTCGTGATCGGCGACATCGGAAACGCGTGGAGTTATGACCTGCTGAACAACGTGTTTCGCTTATTGATGAACGGAGCCGAACTGATCGCGCTGCACCGGAACAAATTCTGGGAGACGGAGCACGGCCTCCAGATGGACATCGGGGCGTTCGTCGCTGCGCTTGAGTACGTGAGCGGAAAATCGGCGACGGTGATTGGAAAGCCTTCACGAGCATTTTTCGACGTGGCCATCGAAGAACTTGGCGTCCCCCGTGAACGCGTTCTCATGATCGGCGACGATGTGGATTCCGATGTCGGCGGTGCCCGGCGGAACGGCATCCGGGGTGTTCTGGTGAAAACGGGAAAATTCCGCGAGGACTATTTCAAGGCGAGCGGGGTCAATCCCAACGCCGTAATTGAGTCCTTTGCCGACGTCCCATCCTTGCTAAATCGCTGACGGATCGCTCACAACTGCGCGAATTCGTTTTTGCTGCGTGCGGGAGGAGCAAAAACGGGCATACAAATTCCAGGAACCGGGGAGGCGCAGCGCGCTTTGCGGGATCGTTATATATTAATGGAAGAAACTGGCTGCTCGATGCATGCCGAATTGAAAGTTCCGGACTCAGAAAAACCATGAAATCCGCATCTAAAGAGAACCACGCTCCGCAGGCAAAGGACCGCTACCCGTTGGATGTTTGCGTTGTTTCGGGCGAACCCCTCGGTTCGATGGGCGATCCCTACATGAGTTGAAGGACATGACGCGGCGGTTGTGGATTGGTGCCCCGCTTGCCTTGATCGTCATGTCGCTCTCGATGGGCGGAATGATTCCGGGAATGGATCGCTCCCTTCCTCTTGATTCTTGACCGGCGCCGTTCCGAAAGCCATAACGTCAACAAACCCTCCAAGTTAGTTTAATCCCCGGCGGGTTTCGAAAGCGAATGCCTGCCAATTTATTCTGTGCGGAGTCCCGACAGGAGTCACCGGGCAGCGGTTGCCACGTGGAAGATGGGCCATGACCTCGTTAAGACTTGCTGTCAAAATCGTCCTTGGCGTGGCCTTGCTATTCTTCCTGACGCTTGCGCAGCAGCTCGTCTGGACATTCCTTAGTGATCTTCGGTGGAAGCTTGCGTTTTCCTCGAGCATTTGGCTGTTCCCATCGGATACGGAGGGTTGGCGTGAAAGCCCGGAGGGTTGGTGGGAGACCGATGTCTCCAAAGTGTCGTTGCAATGCGTTGCGCCGCTGCACGAGGAAATTGTCCTGCGCGTCAATGGGTTGGAGAAGGCTCGAACAGCATATTCCGGCTATGCGCTGCGGTTCGATCACATCCCGCTTCGAGTGGGATTCAATGAGATTACCGCCGAGGTCGCCCAAAGTGGTATAGGGTGGCAGTCGCCGGCGCGAATGCGTATTCTTCGTCGTCCCGGCGCGCCGCAAGAGTCGGAGATTGGCCGAGTCGAGGTCGCAAAGCTCGGGGCGAATGCGGATGCGCCCCTCAAGTATTTGAGAATGAGGAGCTCGGCGAATGTTGTCGTCGCTCTCTATTCGCCCCACACGCGGGTTGGGGAGAAAACCACCGATTGGATCGGTGCGCTCCTGGAAACGGAAGAAGTGAGCGCAGAACGTTTGCAAGCGGGCGAGGTATCGCCTGTGCCTGCACTGCGAAGGAAGCTGCGGCTGTACCTCGCCAATAGTCGGCAAGCGGATGAGGAGAGACAGATGCTCCATATCGAGGGCGAGCTCAGTGTCGCCAAAGGCACTGCCCTTCGAGCCTGGCTGGACAACGGCGAAATCAGCGTGCCCGAGTTGCTCCAGCATGTTTTCGGTATCTGGTCGCCCGGGCGGCAGTCGCCGGAGGCATGGAGTAGGGGTCTCATGTCTGATCCGCCGAGGCTCGAGCAGGAAGTGTGGAAATTCGACGCGACGCTGCCTGTAAGCGAAATCATGAAATCGGGCGGTATCCGGATCGGGCAGAGCCCATTCAGTCAAGTTCCAGCCCTGCTGCCGGACGACGAAATTTACGTCGAGCAGACCACCGGGCCGAATTCTGCGGATAGCTTCGTTTTCCTGCTACCCCCGGACAGATTCGAGTCCGCCGATGTAATCCGGGATGGTGACCTGCGGGACACGGAAGGGCTGTTAAGAAAGCTGCGGGCCGCAGAGGATGAACCTTCCAGGAGGATTGCGACTATTGCCAGGGAAATTGATGCTCGCTTACCCAACGTCGAAGGCGAGCCCGACGAGGCGAAATTGCAGTCGGCCATGATTTCCTACCTGCAGAAAGTCATCGAAGCGTCCCGGGCGAAGGCGGGCGCGGTTAACCGGGAGTTTCTGGAGAATTCCTATCCGGAACATCTCCTTTCAAGGGCCGAGTATATCTGGGCTCGAAGCGGGAAAGAGGGAGGTCATGAGACGAATGATGCTCACAACGAGTTTCTCGCCGACTCCCCTGAGCATGCAGACTGGCCGGGCCCCGTTCCTTCTGAGCGCACCAGCTGCGACGTGCTGCTCGTCGGTGCTGCAAAAAAGGCAGCAGGGCCGGAGACGGAATACCTGGATTTCATGGGTGCGCTGAAAAAACTGGAGGAGCGTTTGCCCAGGGCGGTCCGGGATCCCCTGACCGCCTTGCTCACCGCCATTCCATTTCTCTGGCTGCTCTGGCTCTTAAAGACCCACCAAACTACTGTGGCGCCAGACGTCCTGAGCAACATCCGGACAGTAACCGTAACCTTTCTCCTTTTTCATCTTCTGGTACAACTGCTGCCGACATTTACGCCGGCAATGACCAGCCTGAGCCGTGTCACTGAGCACTGGATGCTCGAATCGGAGCCGGGCAGACGACTGGTCGAATACTGGAGCAATCACTGGAGTGAACCCGATCTCGGTTTGGGTTTAATCACGGACCGGGTGAATCTGCCTGCCGTTAATCCGCTTTTCGTGAGCGAATTCGTGACGGAAAGCATGCGCGAGCTCGGCAACGTGTCAGTGA
Source organism: uncultured Verrucomicrobiae bacterium (assembly GCA_963805815.1). Classification (GTDB taxonomy): domain Bacteria; phylum Verrucomicrobiota; class Verrucomicrobiia; order Chthoniobacterales; family Chthoniobacteraceae; genus CAWDWA01. Next base: position 299,582 of record CAWDWA010000023.1, on the reverse strand, counting down.
TGGTTCCTGCCTTCGTGCTGCTCCTCATACCGCTGTATGCCGGGGGTCAAAGACCCGCCTTCAATATCCCGGCATGGCGTTGGATCCTGGTCGCCATCCTCAGTGTCGCGTTTCCCGTCCTGCTGCTTTTCGGGATTCTCGGGATGACAATGCGGCTAATGATCTTTTCCAGGCAACTTCCCGGGATCGAGCCCTTGGTCTGGGCAACTCTGGTGGTGCTTTTCTTCGCCCTCGTCTGGTGGCTTGTAGGCGCACGCATTGCCCGGGCGCTAAATTGGCGCAGCCCAATGGTGTTTTTGGCGATCGTGATCGTATTGCTGCTGCCATTGGCGGCGCCGCTTATCGAATGGATCAGCGGGTCTCTGGGCGCCTTCTGGGCCAGAAACTGGAAATCGCAGCCAATCCTGTTGCCACAGGGACTCGATAACACGGTCTGGCTCTTTCTTCTCGCCTCGGTCGGGGCCCTTGCGCTGTACCAGGTGGTGCGCCTCCTGATTGGAATTATCAAAGAGAAAACACCAGCCCAACTTGGGCGCCCTCGCCGGTCGTTATTGATTTATCTAGCGCTGCTTCTGGCATGCCTGCCGTTCGGGTATCTCCTCAGGCTGGCCACGGAGTCGTACCTTTATCTCGACCTTTGGTTCCTGGGCGATCTGGCGATGCGCCTCGACCGGTTGCTGCCTTACGCGCTGCTGGTGGCGATGATCTTTTATTTGGGGGCGCTGAATCGAGAGGATTGGTTCGAACTTCCGCGGGATTCCGTTCGCCTCGGCGCGCTCATGTTCGCGTACTACCTGACCGGACGAACCGCAAACGTGCTCTTCGTTCCACTGCCCTTGCTTCTCGGCTACTTCGCATTCACCAGGGTGGTATTGGGAAGTTCGCTTCCCGGCGAAGCTGATTTGGATAAGGCGTCCGCCAGAAAACGCATCCGGCAGCTTCTCGACTACAAGCTGGCGGTGCAGCTGTCGTATCGAATCCGGCCCGCCCTTTTCAAGAAATTCCAGGATGAAGCTCTGGCAGCTTCGGAAGTGGACACCAGAGTTAGGGCGGCAGAGAATCGTCTGGAAGAAGCGCGCTCGGAGTTGCAAGTACCGCCGGATGTCGTCCGCTCCCAGATTTTCAACTGGGGACCGGAGAACGGGCCGTGGGCGAATGCCCGCAATGCGGTTTTTCATGGCCTCTTCATATCGATCCCCTTCCAGATCGTCACGCTGGTCGGACTGCTCCGAACTAACGTGCAGGAAGGGGTCGGGTATTCGCGTTACCCGATCCTTGAACTATTGGAGCGCCTTTGTTTTTCCGCATCCATGTGGATCCTGATCGCCTTCCTGTTCGGCTACTTCTTCCACTTGATCTGGGGACGCGACAGCTTCACGAAGGCGCTCGTGTTTTCCGGTGCGGTGCTGGTTCCCACGATTCCCCAGCGGCTTCTTGAAGCCCAACCACTCCTGGGGGAAGCACATAAGATTCAGATTTTCCAGGTCGTAATCTACGTGCTGTTTCTTGCGTTGATTGCCTTTGACCTGCGCACGGTTCAAAAGCTCGGATTGACGTGGCACCGCCTTATCTCCATCTACGGGCTAGGGGGAATCACTGCCTACGGTTCGACCATCGTTGCGGCGTCTATCGCCAGCATCACTGGCGATAATCTCCTGGAGGCTGCGCAGAATCTCATTCGATTGGTCGCAGGGGGGGCTGCCGGCGGAGGAGGGTAGCACCGGTCAGGGCAGTTCATCGAGGGGGTGGAAATTCAATACCTGGAAGACTATGCGCACATGATGACCCACTGGAGCGAACTTTCGTGAAGGGCAGGCCAAATCGCCGGCATCGCAAACTCTATGGCGCAAAAGTCGCCTCACCTTTCAACCGTGTTGACGAAAGTTGCAATGCGATGAAAATCTTATTTCGAACGCAACATTCATGAGCGACGCCGCAGGCTTGACGCCCTCCATCGTCCTGCCCTCGGAGGGCAAACAATTCCATGCCTTCGGTGAAGAAGTCATTGTGCACCTAAGCGGGAGCGATACGGGCGGTAAGTTTGCGATGTGGACGGAGATTACTCCGCCGGGCGGTGGACCGCCGCCCCACTATCATCTCAACGAGGACGAATGGTTCTTTCCTCTGGAAGGGCGGGTGGAATTCTTTAAGGACGAAAAGTGGGAAGAAGTGCCGATGGGCACGGCCGTCCTCATGCCGCGTGAGGTGATCCATACTTTCAGAAATCCCGGCGACAAGCCGCTGAAAATGCTGATTCACACCGCCCCTTCCGGTTTTGAAACCTTTTTTGCTCGCTGCGCGGAAGAGTTTGCCAAACCCCAACTACCCGACATGGCCCGCATCATTGAAATCAGCGTGGAGCATGGCATCCATTTCGTTGGCGCTCCGGCCGGTCGATCGTAGCCGCTGCCACGCAGAGGGCTGCGAGATTGTAGCCGATTGTTGAGCGCGAGCGATGCCGCTGGGGATAGAGCACGTAGCTCGAGTCAGCAGCCCATGGGGTGCAAGCTTCTCATGAAAAACGGTCGCCACTCGCCTGAGATTGGTGGTGATATTGGGCACGCACTCGCCTGACCGGTCTGAAGGAGGACCACTTGCCAGTAACGGCAAGCCGTCACAATGTTCTCTGTGCGAGGTCAACCGATTTCTGTTCCCGGAATGACCGGCATATAACAAGCGAAGTCGACCTGACGAATGAGAGACAAACCGCTGGAGACGGAGAATCCACATACCATTACGGACCATACCGGAATTGTCGCAGTCAAACCGGTTTCGAACGGCGAACGGGTGGCGATTGATTTCGATCCGGCGCAACTGACCGAAGCGGATGTCAGGAAGATCGTCGGCGAGCACATCTTGCCGGGTCCACCGGGCCTCAAGCGTCGCGCCCTGCGGCTCGACGGTCGTGCGTGCGAGGCCGCTGCCGCGAAATTGGGGCGGCGTATCGAAAAGGTGCCCGGTGTTCGCCGGGCCGTGGCGACGTATGTGGGGCGGTTTTTGTGCCTCACCTTCGACACCAACGTTGCGGATGAGGCGCGCGTGCTGGAGGGAGTGCGCGCTTCGGGTGCGCAAGTCCGTCCATTGGAGATTCGTGCTCCAGGGGCACGGCCGGGCTTTTGGAAGCGGCTTCTGGCTGGTGAACTCAACGAAGAAGCTTCTTGTGGCGCGGGTCTGCTCTTTCTCGTCGCCTCGCTCGCCGTGGACCACACCGTTGGAAGGGGCGCCATTGCTTCTGTGCTTTACAGCGGCGCATACGTGTTCTGCGGATTCTATGGCGTGAAATCCGCCTTCGCGTCTCTGCGCGAGCGCACGCTCGATGTGGACCTCTTGATGGTCCTGGCTGCGCTTGGTGCCGCCGTGGTCGGTGCGCCCTTCGAAGGGGCGCTGCTGCTGTTTCTCTTCAGCTTCTCAAATGTTCTGCAGCGGTATGCCATGGAAAGAACGCAGCGCGCTATCGAATCCCTTTTGACCCTGCGCCCGGACAGGGCGTTGAAGAAGTTTGGGGGCCGTACGGAAGCCGTCCCGGTCGACTCGCTTGTTGTGGGGGACACCGTCGTCGTGCGTCCCGGAGAACTGTTGCCGGTGGACGGGCGCGTCTCCGAAGGATCCTCCAGCGTCGACGAATCCAGTCTGACTGGCGAATCGATGCCGGTGAGCAAGGCAGTGGGTGCTGTTGTTTTTGCCGGCACAATGAACCAATCCGGGGCGCTGGAAGTTACGGTCACCAGGAAATCCGAAGATTCGACACTTGCGCGAATGGTGGAACTTGTGGCCGAGGCACAGGCCGAGAAGTCGAATACGCAGCGCTTCCTCGAAAAGGCCGAGCAAGGTTATGCAGCGGGGGTGATCGGTTTTACGGCGCTCGTATTTCTCATTCCCTGGATGGCGATGGGCGACAGTTTCTCAGAAGCCTTTTACCGCGCGATGACCTTGATGGTTGTCGCGTCACCCTGCGCTCTGGTGATCAGTACGCCAGCGACAGTTCTCTCGGCCATTGGCGGCGCCGCGCGCCGCGGAATACTGATCAAGGGCGGTGCGCATCTCGAGGTGGCGGCCCGGGTGGATATCGTCGCGATCGACAAAACGGGCACTCTCACGACCGGCAAACCCGCGGTCACGGATGTGATCGTTCAGGGAGCGACGGTACCTCTCACACGGGATAGGCCTGGTCCGGAAGCTCGAGCGCTGCTGGCGATCGCGGCGGCCGTAGAAGCGAAATCCGAGCATCCTCTTGCGGCCGCGATTGTGAAAGGAGCGAATGAGCATGGAATCGAGATTCCGGTTGCCAGAGGATTCCAGTCCACGCCCGGTAAGGGTGCTGAAGCCTCAATAGAAGGAGGCCGTTACGTCATAGGCAGCGGACGTTTCTTCAAAGAGTCCGGTGCCTCCGGAATGGACGCTTTCGAGGAAGCGACCGCGCTGCTGCAGGCGAAGGGAAAGACTTGTGTCTGGTTGGGCGAACGCGGCGCGGAAAGCCTGCAGGTGCGGGGCGTCCTGGCTTTGGCGGATACCTTGCGTCCCGAAGCGCGGGACTTCGCGGCGCGGCTCCATTCGCAGGGCGTTCGGAAAATCGTGATGCTCACCGGCGACCAGGAAGCAGTCGCGCGTGCCATCGCGGAGGAATCCGGTGTGGATGAATACCGCGCCGCGCTGCTGCCGGCGGACAAGGTAGCAGCCATTCGGCAACTTAAGACGGAGGGCACTGTCATGATGATCGGCGATGGAGTGAATGATGCTCCCGCGTTGGCCACAGCGAATCTGGGTGTTGCGATGGGCGCAGCTGGCACGGACGTGGCCATGGAAACGGCTGATGTTGTTCTTATGGGTGACCGTCTGGAAAACATTCCCTTGATGCTTGGGATGGCGAGACACGCGCGAAGAGTTTTGACGCAGAATCTCACGTTTGCCGGGGGAGTAATTGTCGTGCTGATTGCCGCCGCGCTCGGCTTCAACCTCGCCTTGCCCCTGGGAGTCGTTGGTCACGAGGGGAGCACCGTGATTGTGTGCCTGAACGGATTGCGGTTACTAATTTATCGAGGTTGAACCGGGATCCCTGGCAATCCGGGTCCCACTCCGACTTCAGGAATCGGATGGAGATGTCCAGCGGACTCGTTGTTGGATGTGGGGCTACCCCCAAACGTTTTGTGCTGGCTCCTGACAGGGTGCCGTATCGGGTGATTTCCGCAGTAGCGGAAACAAGATCAGGTTTATCCTGATGAGTTGCGGGTTGGATACACACCCCGAAGCGCGTTGCTTTCTGCCCCTCAAGAGGGGATTACACACTCCGAAGGGGGCGATGGCCTTTGCCTGGCTTGAGCAGAATATTTGCGAGGCAGGTTGTCTCGCCGGAGCCGCGAAAAGAACGCCGTTTAAAATTTTCGAGCGCAAAGCGCAGATTCAGATCCCCTCGAGAGGGGCATAAAGGAGCGGTAGCGACGCTCAGGGGTGTGTCCGCTTTGCGTTCTTTTTCCCCCGTTTACCAATTTTCCTCCCGCATTCACTCGTCGATGAATTCGATAGCGCCTTCGACGTTTTCGCAGATATGGCGCCCTTCGAATCGGATGAATCTCACGACCAGTTGTCAAGAGAGAGCGTGCGGTTTTGATCGGGGTCCACTTTGAGGTCATGTGAACCTCGGTCGATTTCGACCGCGAGTTCCAGACAGAGGAGATCGACGAGCCAGTGGGCAATCGGGACCTGACGGTGGAAGTCGTTAGGCCAGATTTGTTTGCGGTTCAGTAATTGCCACAGCAGGACTTCGCCTGGAGTCTGATGTTACGCGGTTGGCGCGAGGTTATTGAGTTTCGGGTCAACCATGAGCGCCGCATCGGGTGATATTAGTGGCAAGAGAGATAAGTGTTCCAAGTAAGGCTCTGAGCGGAAACGGAAATGAGATTATTTGGGGAAGTGGTGAAAGAGTTTCCGCTTGAAGCTTGAAGGGATTTTCAGGGAGACAGACAACGATGCTCAGCTGGACCACCACTTTCCTCAAACCCGAAACGCAACAAGTCGATGAAACTCCGTCTCGAAAACAAAAGCAGTCTTTCCGCCCCAACATGCTGACACCGTTAGGCGCATACTGCTTGTCTTCGCGTCGAAATGACCGACGGCAAAGTTCATCTTTTCCCCTACGGCCAGCTCATCACCGCATCGCTGGTGCGTGCGGAGCAAAACGAAACCTTGCGAATCAGCTTTGCCACTCACGACGTCGAAATCACTGGGCGAAACCTCCGGGAATTTGTCGAGCATTCAAATCGCCTCAGCGAACTGAAAACTCGATCGAATATCGTTCCCGATCCGCGTCGAAGCTTGCTATGCTCGTAGATTGAAAACTCTGGTCTGTCCGCACTGCGTCTCGAGCGTCTCCGAGCACGCTTATGTCTGCGCTTGCTGCGGGGCGGAGATCGTGCGAGGCGCTCAGCACGTTTAGCACGTCCTTGACCTTTGACGCGTCCCAGACCTTTCAACCGGCAGCGTGGTCGGCTTTCTCGGGTTGGCGAAGTGGGCTGTCTTTTGCACTAGGAGAACGTAGGGTGATCTGGCCGATAGGAAACCCCACATGTCTGCATTCACTTCGGAAATCATTTCAAGACAAAAAAGATATTCGGCAGCATTGTCGACTTCGACGGATTTCGATTTTGGACCGAAACAAGCGGTTTCGGCCGAGATCATCTTTGATGAGCCGGGTTGGTCGCTCTATTGTTTGGATCTTGAGCAGGACTTTGCTCTGTTCGTCAAATTGCCCCCCGATGTCGATCTGGCAGAGGCGCCCTTCGTTTACGCCGAGCAATTCGACAAGGCCGAACGCGCGTTACTGATGACGCTCGACCATCTTCCGGCGCTCGCCCAAAGGGTGCCGCTGCGGGCGACCCTGTCGACCCTGTTTTCGACGGGCCGTTGCGGATCGACTTTGGCCAGTCGCATTTTGGCGCAGATCCCCAATGTCTGGAGCATCTCAGAGCCAGATTTTATGACGAACCTCGCCTTTGCCCGCTTCTCGTTGCCGTCCGAAAGGGTCGTTGAACTGATCGGTCCGGCCATCCGCTTGACGTGCCGCCCGCCAGAAGGGCGCGCGTTGGATACGATCGTCATCAAACCCCGCAGCGAGTCGATCTTTCAGGCAAAGGAATATGCGCTGGCGCTGCCCGAGGCGCATAACCTGTTCATGTATCGGGATACGGTGAGTTACGTCAACTCGCTCTACCGCTTTTTGCAACGCGTCGTCGGGCCCGATGTATTTTTCAACGACCCCGATTTGTGCCGGACAGTCTGGCCGTTTATATCCGGCAATGCGCCCGAAAGCCTGATGGACGAGTATTTCCCCGAGTCCAATCCCGGTCTTTTCAGCATCGACGCCATGACCCTGGGCTGGTGCCTGAGGATCGACGCCTATTTCGACGCTTTGGAAAAAGGGGCCAAGCTCAAACCGCTCCATTATGCCGATCTCAACACCGACCGGCGGGCCGAAACTGAGGCCTTGCTGTCCGTCTGCGGCATTTCACTAGACCATGTCGATCTGGCAATGCGCGGTTTTGAGAGAGACGCCCATTGCGGCAGCGCCGGAGAAAATGCGGTGCCCGCTATTCCACTTGACGACGCGCAAATGGAGCACATCCGGTCGCTGTTGAACATTTGGAACCGGGACGACTATTCCACTGGCCGCCTTCCAGCGACGCTGGCGGTGTAACCGGCTCGCACGCTCGCAGGCACTTCGTCAGTTCTTTACTGCACGGTCTCGGCAGCCTGCGTTCAGCGACAGCAATTGTTCGCGGATCTCGGACGAACGGTAAGATTCGATGTTCTGGGAAGCCTCGTCCTCTTCGCTGTCCTGTTCTTCGGCGGGGCGTTGATCGTGTCGTTCTGGCTAATCCCGTCGCTTATCGCGTCCCTGGCGCCGCTTGGCTATCGGGAATTGCTCAGGGAACTTCGCAGCGCCATCGTCATTGCAGTGGCAACGTCACTGCCGGTCAGCGCTGTTCCGTACATTATTGAGATGACTAACCGCCTTGCGGATCGCTGCCGGGTGGAGGATCCGGACCGCAAAGATATCGTCTTAACCGCAATGGGACTGGGTTATCCCATCGCGCAACTCCTCTACGTCGAAACGATGACCCTGACCCGTTAGCCGCAAGTTCTCGTGTACACCATGGGTCTTGCTTTCATCACCATTTTGGTGCCGCTTTCTTACTATGGGATACTGAAGATTCAGCCGCGCAAGCTGGCGTTGTCGATTGTGATGAGTGTGCTGTTGCTCGGGGGTATTGCTGTGGGGGGAAGGGCCGCCCAATCTTTTCTGATCGAAAAGCATCCAGACCCCTGCTGAATTTCACGATTGATGCGGATCTGGCCAGGGCGGTCAATGCAACGGTTGCTCGAGCCGCAACAGCAGAGGTCGTTGATCGCAGCCTCTCTACCATGGAAAGGATCCGAAGAACGGGTATAGTGCGAGTCGGCTACGGTCCGAACGTCATTCCGTTCAGCTATTTCAATACGGCCAATGAACTTGAAGGCTATGACATCGCTTACTCTTATGTCCTGGCGCGTGACCTGAATGTCGCCTGGAGCTGATTCCGATCGCTGACTGGGAAACCCTGAACGCCGACCTGAAGGCCGCGCGCTACGATCTTGCCATTGGCGGTGTTTACGTCACGAACAAGCGGCTGCAGACGGTCACCGTTTCCAAACCAAACCTCCAAAGTCCGCTCGCCTTGAATCGTTCCCTCTCAGAACGTTGCCGCATTCCTGAACGGAATGAAGATTAAGCAGAAAGGGGGACTGAAGATCGCAACGTTCAAGAGCGACATCATGATCCCGCAGGCGCGAACGTTGTTCCCTCTTGGCAAAATCTGTGGTTGGTTATTTTCAGTATTCCGACTCGTTAGCCCAGGCGACACTGACTGCGCCCATTAAAGGAAACCCTGGAATCAGGCGTCGGGATTTGGTCTCAAAGCCAGAACCGCCGATTGAAGGCGGATGGCTGTTTCAGTCCATGCGGACCTGTCATTTGGTGTTTCCTGGAAACGGAGGGGTGCGGGTTGATACAGTCTCCCATGCCAAGAGAACAATTCTTCGAGAGTGTCTCGCGATATTTCGATCGCGCGGCGAAACACAGCGAACTCGAACGCGGTTTGCTGCAGCAGGTCAAGGCGTGTAACTCCGTGTATCGGATGCGGTTTCCAGTGCGGCAGGATGATGGGTCGATCAAGGTGGTCGAAGCGTATCGTGCGGAGCACAGCCATCACCGACTGCCGACTAAAGGGGGAATTCGGTTCAGCAGGCAGGTAACACAAGACGAGACCATCGCGTTGGCGGCACTGATGACCTACAAGTGCGCGATTGCCGGGGTGCCTTTCGGAGGCGCAAAAGGCGGCGTGCGGATCGATCCGAACGCGGTTTCAGAAGGTTTCCGCGAACGGTTGACCCGGCGTTATACAGCAGAGCTGATCCGGAAGAATTTTATCGGACCAGACATTGACGTTCCGGCGCCGGACTACGGAACGGGTGAACGAGAGATGGGCTGGATCGCGGATACTTACAAGGGTCTGCGCATGAACAACGCGCACATTTACGCCTGCGTGACAGGCAAATCCGTGGCGATGCAGGGAATTCCCGGGCGGCGGGAAGCGACGGGACTCGGCGTGTTCTACGGAGTGCGCGCCTGCGTCGAGCGCGAGGAAAACATGAAGCCACTTGGCCTCGATCCGGGAACTGCGGGCAAGCGGGTGATCGTTCAGGGGTTGGGCAACGTGGGGTATCACGCGGCGTATTTTTTTCAGCACCAGGGTGATTCGCTGGTAATCGGAATTTCCGAGCGCGAGGGCGGGATATTCAATGCGGACGGGCTCGACGTGGCAGCTGTACTGCAGCACAGGCTAGAGACGGGCTCGATTCTCGGTTTCGCGGGTGCGGAAGACGTTACGGATGGGAGGGCGTTGCTGGAGAGGGATTGCGACATCCTCATTCCCGCGGCACTGGAGAATCAAATCACGGCGATAAACGCCCGGCAGATCCGGGCAAAAATCGTTGCCGAAGCGGCCAACGGCCCTGTCGATTTCGATGGGGAGACGATTCTGAGGGAGCGAGGCGTATTCATGATACCAGATCTCTACCTGAATGCGGGTGGTGTAACGGTGTCCTATTTCGAATGGCTGAAGAACAGGGCAGGCGTAAGTTTTGAAAGGATGCATTCGCGTCACGAGGAAATTGTAAAACTCGAGATGCTCGAGCAGGTGGAGGAAATGACGGGTACCCGCATTCACGGTGCGCGAAAAAAGCGCCTGATCCAAGGCCCGGGCGAACGCGAACTGGTGATCTCCGCGTTGGAGCAAACGATGAACCGGGCATACGCACAGATTCATGATGTGTGGAAGTCGAAGAACCTCGAGGACCTACGGACAGCTTCGTTCCTGATGGCAATCGAACGTGTGGGAACAAGCTACCTGCATCATGGGATTTTTCCCTGACTGCGCTTTGCGTCACTTGTCTAATGAAGGTCGCCATGCTGTCCAATTCAGGCAAAGGTGAAGGATTCCTGGATCTGTCCGGTTGTCTCGGGCGGCGGTTGGTAAGGCTGGTCGATCCAGTCCCACAAGTTGCGGTGCACACGAAACCCTTCGCGCTGTTTTGGACAAGAGCGGATTAATGTGTACGGAGACTGAGCCGAGCTTCTGAATATTTGATCTGCAGAGCGCACTCCGGAAGCTGGTGACTGAGAAAAAGAAGGAGTCGTCAGTTTTCGAGAGCCACCGCATTGCGGGCGAGTTGGCGCTGAGCGTTGCTGCGCTTGTTTCTGAAGACGTATCACAGGCGGAGCGGTGACGGACATCGAGCATGTATTGGCCTGCGGCAGGCGAACGGAGGAAGTTTTCAGCCGCCTTTCGCCAAAAAAAGATCGAGCGGTTGAAAGTTGTGTGCCTGCCTGAGGCAGTTCAAGGGGAGGAGAGCTCTGGCGCGCAAATCCGTGGGCAATTGAATGCTTTGGAGCGCCAGGGCAGCAATGGCTGTACTCCCAAGGTTCTTCGGAGCCTTCCTGCCCAATATCACCTCCCGGCGGCATAGAAATACTTGACGTGGCAGCAAATATTCTTTTTGAGGAACTTGTAACATTCTTCATTCGTGGCAACGGGGAGTTCGTGCGCCGCGGGCTTTCCGCGTAATATACGCTCAAGAAGTAAGCAACACCGCTGACATTCTCTTCGCTTTAGAGTCATGCACATTGCTCTTATCTGCCCGGATCTCCACGGACATCTGAATCCGCTTACAACACTGGGCGGCGAACTTGCCCGTCGCGGACATCGCATCACTCTTGTTGCGACGCCCGGCAGTCGGCCGGGTGCGGAATCCGCGGGTTTCGACTTCGTGGCTGTCGGCACTGCGGAGCATGACAGAGGAGTTTTTCGGAGACAGCAGGCTAGGTTGGGTCAGCTTCGCGGACTGAAAGCAATGCGGTTTACCGGCAGTCTGTTGCGGGATGCCGCAACGATCGGTACTTCGTGACGCGCCCCCGGCATTGAAGGCTCAGGGAGTCGAGGCTATTGTCGTCGACCAGGTCTCTCCCGCCGGTGCGGCAATTGCCGACATGCTTCGACTCCCGTACGTCGTCGTTTGCAACGCACTCGCCTTGAACTTCGATACGAATCTACCTCCGCCTGTAGTGCCATGGTGCTGGAGACGCGGATCGTGGTGGAGATTGCGCAATCGTTTTGCAATCTCATTGCATGCATCAGCGGCCCGACCAATCTTTGACGAGGTCAATGGTTTTCGCAAACGCCACAACCTGTCCGTTTGGGGGCGCAAATTCGGCAATGCAGCCGGTCTCGCGCAGATTGCCCAGCAGCCCGCATTTTTCGACTTTCCCCGGCGCGTTCTCCCGCACCACTTCCATTACACTGCACCCTGGCATACGGCGTCCCGGTCGCACGCTGGAGCGTTCCCGTTTGAACGGCTCGACGGTCGACCCTTGATCTATGCATCGCTGGGGACACTGCAAAACCGGCTCCGGCACCTCTTTGCAGCAATCGCGAAAGGCTGTGCAAATTGTGGCGCACAATTGGTAATCTCCCTTGGTGATCCGGAAGCCGATTCGTCGCATGACTGGCCCGGAGCACCGATCGTCGTGCCTTTTGCGCCGCAACGGGACCTCATTGCCCGGTCTTCATTGGTTATCACGCATGCTGGGCTCAACACGGTACTTGAGGCGCTCTCCGCTGGTGTTCCGATGCTTGCGATTCCAATCACCAACGATCAGCCCGGAGTCGCCCGCCGACTCGAATGGCTGGGCCTTGGCGAGGTGTTTCTCCCCCGTCGCGCCACCGCATCTAAAATCCGCGGTGCCGTGCAACGGCTTATGCATCAGCCTCAATACCGCCTGGCTGTAGAAACACGCCGAGCAGAACTCCAACGACTCAACGGTCCTGCAATGGCGTCAGACATTATCGAGCAAGCTTTCAATACCAGGCAACGCGTACTGCAAAGCGGTCGGGTTTGAATCGTGATTATTCGGCAAGCACCCGGATATCGCAACGTTTTAATGCCAGCCATTTTGACGATCGTGGCCGCCAGAGCCACGCATTCATGGGCTATTCCGTCGCATTGGCAACTCGCTCTGCTTCTGCTGGATCCTCCAACAAAGCCGTAATCATTAAAGGATCGCAGCCGAATGCTTCCGTGCCACGAACGCCGAATAGTACTGAGAATTTTGCAAGATCTTAAACTCCTTTCGTCTTTGATTAAAAAGAAACCGATTCGTGAACTCCCCGTTATGGCGGGATTCTTATTTATGAGATGAACAGAATCTTATGTAATCATAACGTTCGAAAGTCGGACGCTGACAGTGGGCGGAAAATGTGGGAGGAACAATGAAAAGCGCGACGCGGCGTCTCGATGCGGGGGAGCGAACCGTGATAATAATCGTCGCCCCTCGAGACGATATTCATGCGACCGAGGTCGCCCGTCACCTTCACGATACTGCGCCGGTCGTGATCGTCGATATCGGGGAGTATCCGACTCAACTTGCGCTTTCGATGCACTACCGTCAGGGCGAAGAGATGACGCTGCGTCTCGCGAATGGAACCGAAATAGAATCGCAACAGGTTCGGTCGGTCTGGTGGAGACGACCGCGACATCCCCAAATCAGCACGGAGATTCTCGATCCTACTCATCGCCAATTCGCATTCAATGAGGCTCGTACGACTCTCGGCGGTTTCTGGCAGTGTCTCGACTGTCGCTGGATCAACCCGATCGCCGAAGATCTCGCGGCTGGCTACAAACCGTATCAGCTTAAGGTGGCGCGCGAGTGCGGATTTGAGGTTCCGGAAACGCTGATCACGAACGACGCGGAAAAGGCTGCCGAATTTGTCGACCGATGCGGCGAGGTAATCTACAAAGCATTGCTCGGCCTTCCCAACGCGTGGCGAGAGACTCGTTTGTTGCATCCTGAGGAGCGTCGTTTTCTTCCCCTGGTCTGTCACGCGCCGGTAATCTTCCAGGAGCTAGTACCGGGAGTGGACTTGAGGGTGACGGTAGTCGGAAACCAGTGCTTTGCCGCCGAGTTGGATACATTACACAGCCGCTATCCTTATGATATCAGGATGGACATGACGGTTCCTGTCACAGCCGTAACCCTGGAGCCTCTCGCGCTGGTCACGATCCGCCGATTTATGCACCGCCTCGGACTTGAGTACCGGAGCGATCGACCTTCGTCGCCGACCGGACGGCAGGATCGCTTTCCTGGAAATCAACCCCGGGGGGCAATTTCTCTTCGTTGAAGAGCTCGCCGGTCTCCCTATTGCACGTGCAATGGCCGAACATTTGAAGAAAGAACCAGCGCAGCAAGAAAACTTGACAAAATTAGAAATGGAGAATGCTCATGTCTGACAAAAATACCCACAATTGGGAGGAAGCTGTCGCAAACGCGCCCGACTTGGCGTCCGACCATTCGACTCCGATACCCCGAAGCTATCGATTTTCAGGGCAGCTCTATCGTTTCGGCCCGGATCTGGTCGCGCTCAGAATGCTCGATGCCAGTCAGCTCTATCTATTAATAAGAAAAGAAGACGTCGCGGGATACAAGTCGATCGGTGAGGATTCCGACGACTCCGAAATCGAGCTGCGTGTTCGGGGCGACGCTCGGTGCTTCGTAGCGGAGGAACAAACAATTGAGCAACTGGTTGATCTGCTTGCGGCCCGACGGATGTCTATTCAAGCTGGAGCAGCTCCGGCCTGTCAGGGCGCGGCACCCTTTATTCTGGCGACTCCGCATCACGCCGCAGCTGCTTGGTACCCGTCGACCCTGGGCGGCAACATTCCACTCGCGCAGCGCGGGGAGTTTCTCACTCGTGGCGGGACGAGTTTGTTGAAGGACGAGCGTATTACTTTGCCGGAGGGCGGGGTTGGCCCCCAGAGCGAGGACGATCCGGATCCGGTGCCTCCACCGCAGGCTACTGCTCCGGCGCGGGACTCGTTTACGTTCAGCGATGTCCTCGCGCCGCCTCCCAACACGCCGCTCGGGCCTTTTGTGCCTCCCCAATTCAAGCCGCTTTTCGACCAGCCTCAGCAACCTTTCGGGCCTTTTCTTCCAGGCCAGGGCCCGGGCTCTAAGCTGCCGGCTGCCGACCTGAATCCAGGGCAATTCCCTTTCGGGCCTTTCGCGCCACCGCAGCAGGGCACTTCCCCGTTCACTGATACCAATCCCACTATTGACGGTATTCTCAGTAAAATCACTGGAGGATTTGATCCGCCTCGAGCGGACTTCACTTTCGACTTCTGAGGGATGTAATCCTCGCGGCAACGAGATAAAAAACCGCAAACGGTAATTCACCTTTTAGTGGGTGCCCTGTATGAGCCCATCCTCGATCATGATCGACGGACGCGAATTCTTGAGACTCCTCAACGCGGTGTCCTTCAAATCCGTGTTCACCGGGGTTGCTTGCAATCCTCAAACCCAGACGCAAAATTCGTGCTTCGATTTGCGGGATTTTCTGAGACCGTTGTCGGGTCATGTTGGCAAAGGTTTTCTCTGCGGCGGTTCTTGGGGTCGACGCCTATGAAGTCGAAATCGAGGTGAACGCCGGTTCCGGCCAGACCCCTGCGATCATCGTAGTCGGTCTGCCCGACACGGCAGTGAAAGAGAGCAAGGACCGGGTGACCACCGCTATCCAGAATAGCGCGTTTCGCTGGCCAAAAGGTCGGACGACCGTGAACCTCGCGCCGGCTGATGTGAAAAAGGAAGGGCCGAGCTTTGATCTGCCGATCGCGCTAGGCATGGTTGCCGCGGAGAAAGAGATCGAGTCGTCGGTCTTCGAGAACTTCTGCATTGTGGGCGAGCTGGCGCTGAGCGGCGCTGTGCGACCGGTGAAAGGGATACTCCCGATCGCGCTCGAAGCACGCCGCCGGGGCCGGCGGGCTGTGATTGTTCCCGAGGAAAACATCCGCGAAGCCGCGGTGGTGGAAGGCATCGCTGTTTTCGGCGTGCGGAACCTGCGCGAGACGTTCGACTTCATCACCGGGGAACAACTGTTGAAACCAGCGGTCGAGGACCTCTCGGCATTCTTCGAGCGTCATCATCGATACGACGTCGACTTTGCCGACGTAAAGGGTCAACACCACGTGAAGCGGGCGATCGAAGTCGCGGTCAGCGGAGGGCACAACATCTTAATGATCGGGCCGCCAGGTTCAGGCAAATCGATGCTCGCTAAGCGCATCGCGACCATCATGCCTCCAATGACATTGGAAGAGGCGATCGATACGACGAAGATTCACAGCATCTGCGGACTGCTCGATGGCGCGCATAGTTTCGTGGCGAGGAGGCCTTTCCGCTCGCCGCATCACACGGTCTCCGATGTTGGATTGCTCGGCGGATCGACAAATCCCACGCCCGGCGAAGTAAGCATCGCGCACAATGGTGTTCTTTTTCTCGACGAGCTTCCGGAGTTCAAACGCCAGACCCTGGAAGTCCTCCGCCAGCCGCTGGAGGACGGCCGGGTGACCATCTCGCGTGCTGCGGGCACCATGACGTTTCCGGCAGAGGTGATGCTCGTGAGCGCAATGAATCCTTGCCCGTGCGGTTACTTTGGCGACCTGAAACGCGAATGCCGGTGCAGCCAACCGCAGGTGCAGCGCTATCGGCAACGAATTTCGGGGCCGCTGCTTGACCGGATCGACATTCATGTGGAAGTGCCGGCAGTGGACTATCGGGAGCTTTCAAGCAACATGCCCGGCGAATCCTCTGGGGCGATTCGCGAGCGCGTCGAAAAAGCGCGCGAGGTGCAACAGCAGCGCTTTGCGCGAGCCCCGAAGGTGAACTGCAACGCTCGCATGAGTTCACGCCTCCTGAGGAATTATTGCGCCCTCGACGATTCGGCAGAGGAGATGTTGCAGATGGCTATGGACGAATTGAACTTCAGCGCCCGCGCATACGACCGGATCCTGAAAGTGGCCCGCACCATCGCGGACCTCGACGGCTCAGAGAACCTTGCTGCGCCCCACGTCGCCGAGGCGATCCAATACCGGACGCTGGATCGGAATCTTTGGATTTAGGCCAACGCAACGGAGGGCGCCCCAATCCTTCAGAATTGGCGGACTTGGAATGACGCAAACAACTTTGATGAGCAACTGCCACTTGTTCATTTACTTGACCATTTCAGGGCAGGCGGCTTTCCTCTTTTTATTAACTCCAGTTCGATCAATCGTTCAGGAAATATTGCGACTACGTAGGAGACGAAGGGCGTTGAGGATCACCAGGACCGTGGCACCGGTATCGGCGAGGATGGCGAGCCAGAGACTGGTGTAGCCGGGCACGGCGAGGATGAGAAAGACGGCTTTGATCGCGAGGGCGAAGGCAATATTGAACTGAATGATCCGCAGCGTGCGCCGGCCGAGATGGATCGTCTCGGCGACTTTGCTGAGATCATCTTTCATCAGCGCGATGAACGGCGTGCTCGACGGGCGCGGCTTCGCCCTCACGCGAAGCGGAGAGGCCGGTGTCGCCGATGGCACGGATGAGCGCTTCAGCATTCACGGTTTCGTCATGAGCAACGATCGCTTTGCCCGACATGATGTTCACGCTCACCGCCCCTACGCCCGCTCAATGATCGCAACTTCCTCGGCGCAATCGACGCCGGCAACGCGCAGCACCGTCTCGGTATTCGCGCTAAAAGAACTGTCGAGCGTGGAAATGGATTGCCTCTTCGCGTCGTGCCCGTGTCCGGAGCAGCATTCGTTCTGTGAGTGGTCGTGTTCGTTGCTCATTAACTTCACATCGTCGCTCAGTGTTCGAGAATTGCGGTGAGAGTGCTCGTGTTCTTAAAAGGTGGACATCATGCCGTTGAGAAAGGCTGCCAGGCGTTTGCCAGCACGGTGTCACGACTCCGGTGCCGGCGCAGTTCTTTGCTGAAATGCCTGCGGCGGGGCGCTTCAAGTTTTTCCGCTTCCATTCCGGCCAACGATGCCTGCGAAGAGCCGCAGGGATTCTGTCACGTGGGCGTTTCGACCAGAGGAAAGCCGCCTATTCGGCAAGCCGCGTGGGATTTTGCCCGGCAGCCGTGCTGTCTCTTTCCACCACGCTCCCATCCGGTCTGCGCCAGTAGTCACGCTGCTTCCGAAAAGGCATGAGCAGCGTATTGCGCACGCTGTTGTCGTCCGGCAGGGAATACCCGGGGATGCCGACCACGAGCTGGGATTGCAGAATATTCAGGCCAAGCGTGCGGTGGAGCCGATCCCACCAACAGAAGATTGTGCCGAAGTTCGAATTGTTTTCGCGTCGCACCTGGCTGTGATGGATGCCATGCATCCGCGGGGTGACAATCACTTTGTTCAACATGCGCTCGAGACCGATCGGCAGGCGCACGTTGCTGTGATGGAAGAGCACCTCCAGTTGAAAGGCCACCTGATAGACTGCGAAAGCCCACGCGGAGATGCCAATCAAGCTCACCTGGGCAACGCTGAATGCCGCGGAAAGCGCGATTTCGCCGAAATGAAAACGAAACGCTGTCGAGACATCGAGGTCGGGGTCTACGTGATGGACATTGTGAAAGCGCCAGAGAAACGGGACGCGGTGATTGGCCAGATGCCAGTAGTAAAACGCCAGATCCATCAAAAGAAAGCTGACCGCAAACTTCACCGGCGCGGGCAGCGCAGCGAGATGGACGAGACCAAAAGGCCTGGTTGCGGACCATTGCAGCGCCCATCGCACCGCAGGCTGCACAAGGCCGACCGCCGCGGCGAACGTCAGCGCCGAAATCGCGACATTGACCAAAAGCCGTGCGAGCAGCGAGCGTGTGTTTTTTCGCAGCGGAAAAAAGCGCTCGAGCACGAAGAACAGCGCAAAAACTCCTATGGCAAGCAGCGGGGCAGATATCTTCATGGAAATGGCTTCACGGCTACGTCCGGTGAGCGCGTCGCGCAAGCAGCACATCGTTCATGTTGTGTCCGGGATTCAGTGACTGTTGCATATCCAAAGCAAGCGGCCGCCTCCGGCTCCGCCGCTTGATGCAGAACGTGCAGGCGGACATCACGATGCAGTTTGCAACGCATCAAGCACTCATTAATTCCGATCAAAAACGTCGCTCCGACGACATCGAAACTCGCATTGCCACGACGCCGCGCACCCCAGGGTATTAGCGGATGTTCTTGCCGGTGCCGACACCGAGCTCCAGGATTCGATCGGACCTCACGCGCGACCTCAGGTCACGTCCGGCTATTGCCGGGCGCGCCACTCAATAATCTACTCAAGAGCGTATAAACTGGCGCGATACTATCGCGGCGTCCGCGCGTCAGGCAACGAGCCGGTGTTTGATGCGCGGATTCGAACGCATAGGCGTTGAGAAGTGCATCAATATGCGATGCGGGGCATGGGCCTTCTTTTACGCAGGCGATCAGATGATCGTAATTGCCAGCGAAGGTCCACGCTCCCGCCTCACGTTGTCATTTGGGGTTCTCGGGCGCACTTCCGTCGGGGGCGACACTGGGCGGCGAGAGGGGAGTTCACCCCAGGGACGCCTTAGTGGTCGTGCTCTTCCTCCTTGGTTGTGCCTTTGCCTTGCTCCATCATTCCGCCGCCCATCGTTTCTCCCTCCATCATTTCTCCCTCCATCATTTTGCCGCTCGTCATCCCCTTCATATGAGAGCCGGGGCCCATTGCGCCCTTGTACCTATGCATCATCCGAGTGCTCACTTCCTTGTGAATTTCAACGAGCTTATTCACAACCGCGGCGATGGCATCGACCTTCTCATTGCCCTCCGCGCTGTTCATCGTGGCAACAAGTGTGTCCAGCTCGGCGTTTTGGGTCTGCATCTGCTTCCACATGGTTTCCTTATCCATCATGTGAGTGCCTTGATTCCCCATCATGTGAGTGCCTTGATTCCCCATCATGCGAGTGCCTTGATTCCCCATCATGTGAGTGCCTTGATTCCCCATCATTTGTGTGCCTTGCTGCTCCGTTTTCTCCTCCATCATGCCGGACTTATCCTCGGCAAAGGCCGGAAGGCTGGTTGCGAGGATGGTCGCTGCTACAATTAGTTTTAGTGGTTTCATTGTTTCTGTTTCTTTCTGGTTTTTGTTTTTTTACTGGAGAATTCACAAGTTATCGACAGTCGAAAAAGCAGGCATATTTATAGATAGGGGCAGTGGAACCCGGTTGCGCTCCAGAGCGCGTGCGGTAGGGGAATGAGGATCGTCGCGAGGATGGCGAAGGTCAGGTAGCCCAGCCAGTGGCGGCCGGGCGTGAGCGGCGTCACATCGTTGAGCGGTGGTGTGCTTCGACCGGCGATAAAGAAGACAATGATCGCCCACATCATCAGGCCCGGCCAGACGAAGAGTGCCAGCAGGAACAGGGTCCACATGGCGATGCTGCTGATCGTGTTGCCGATGCGCTGGCCGAACATCGCGCGGGCCGTGTGGCCGCCGTCGAGCTGGCCGATGGGAAGCAAATTGAGCGCGGTGATGAAGAGGCCAAGCCAGCCTGCGAAGGCCAATGGGCTGAGGCGTATGACATGACCAAACTCGAGCGCGTCGCCGAGTGACAGCTTCGCCAGCAATGCAAACAAGAGCGACGAGCCGACGGAAGTTCCGCCCATGAGATGCAATCCCGGCGCAATATCGCCCGCTAGAATCGTTGAAGAGCGAAGCCCGATGAGCAGCGCGGGAATTGCAATCACCAGCCCCGCGAGTGGCCCGGCGACGGCAACATCGAAGAGCGCACATCGGTTTTCCGACGGCGAGCGCATCTGAATGAACGCGCCGAAGGTGCCGAGCGCGAAAGGCACGGGAATAAAAAAGGGTGGCGTGACGTTAATCCCATGCCGCCGTGCCGCAAAATAGTGGCCAAGCTCGTGAACGCCGAGGATCGCAAGCAAGCCCAGCGAATAGGGAAGCCCGGCGGCAAAGCGTGCAGGCTCTCGCAGCAGGTCAATGCCTTGATGTGCCGCCCCCGCCCATGTCGTGGTGGCGATCGTGAGCGCAAAGAGCAACCAGTGCAGCCACGGCCGTACCGAGTGCTCCATCGTGGCTTCCTCCATCGGCTTCGGCAATAGAATGATCGCGGCGCCAAGTTTCTCTTCCTCCTGAATCAGTGGAACGGTCTGCTCCGGCAGCGCGTGTTTGAGTTTTGCGTAGGTGGCATCCGCCGATTCGCGTAAACGTCCTCGGAATACTTGCACGCCATCCTCCTCTGTCGCGATCCGCACGTTCATCGCTTCGCGGACCGCCTCGGGTTGCTGGGATTCGGAGAGCATTCGCGGTTCGAGTTCGATGCCTGCCTGCGGTTGGTCCACGGGTGCCCCGAGAAGCGACCAGATGAGCAAGAAACAGAGCATCAGCACGAACCAGAACCAAAATCCACCGAGCATCATGCCGGCTCCCGGCAGCAGAAACAGGACAATAAGTGGCAGCAACAGCAGCAGAATCAACAGGAGCCGCGAGGAGATTTCCTTGCTTCGATTTGCTTTCATGCCTGTGAGTCACGTTCGGAGCGTATCAAAGCGATACCTTCCGCAGTCGTAGCGCGTTGCCCACGACGGAGAGCGAGCTGAAGCTCATCGCGGCGCCGGCGATCATCGGATTCAGTAAAAGGCCGAGGAATGGATAGAGAACGCCGGCGGCGACCGGGACGCCGAGAGCATTGTAGATGAACGCGAAGAAGAGGTTCTGCCGAATGTTACGCATTACGGCGCGGCTGGCGTGGATCGCCTTGTTGATGCCCATGAGGTCGCCTTTCACCAGCGTGATGCTCGCGCTTTCGATGGCCACATCGGTGCCGGTGCCCATCGCGATGCCGACGTGCGCCTCGGCAAGTGCAGGCGCGTCGTTGATGCCGTCGCCGGCCATCGCGACGATTGCCCCCTCGTTTTTCAGCTTGCGGACAATCTCGATCTTGTCTTGCGGCATGACCTCCGCGTGAACCTCGTCAATGCCCAGCTCGCGGGCGACGGCCTCGGCGGTCTTGCGATTGTCGCCAGTGCACATGATGACTTTCAGGCCGAGCGCATGCAGCGCTTCGATTGCCTCGCATGTGCTTTCCTTGATCGGGTCGGCGATGGCGAGAATGCCCAACGCTTTGTCGCCGCTCGCAACCCACACGACGGTCTGCGCTCTTTCCTGCCAGGCTTGGGCATCTTGTTTAAGTTCATCGGGAATGGCGACGCCGGATTCGACGAGGAACCGTTGTTTGCCAACGCGAACGGTCTCTCCATCGACGATCCCTGTCACGCCGCCGCCAGTCGTGGACTCGAAGTCTTTCACGGAAAGCAGATCCAGTTCTTCTTCATTCGCGGCATCAACGATCGCGCGTGCCAGCGGGTGCTCGCTGCTCTGCTCGATAGACGCCGCGATTTGTAAAAGTTGCCCCACGTCGTCGCCGGAAGCCGCCTTGCGATCGGTGACGCGCGGTTTGCCGGCGGTGAGAGTGCCGGTTTTGTCGGTAACGAGATGCGTGACCTTTTCTGTTGTCTCGATGGCTTCAGCGTTTTTGACGAGGATGCCAATCTGTGCGGCCCGGCCGACACCGACCATGATCGACATTGGTGTGGCGAGGCCGAGCGCGCAGGGGCATGCGATGATGAGCACCGAAACGGCATTGACGAGCGCGTAAGCCATCGCCGGCGCCGGACCGAAGATCGACCAGATGATGAATGTGACGATCGCCGCGCCGATCACGATGGGCACGAACCAACCTGCGACGATGTCGGCGAGCTTTTGAATCGGCGCCCGGCTGCGCTGGGCCTCGGCAACCATGTGAACGATCTGCGAAAGCATCGTTTCCGAGCCGACTTTCTCCGCCCGCATGAGAAACGTGCCCGTTTGATTGACGGTGGCACCGATCACCGTGTCACCTTCGCCCTTCTCGACCGGCATCGGCTCGCCAGTGATCATCGATTCGTCGAGGTTGCTCTTGCCTTCGGTGATTGCGCCGTCGAGAGGCACTTTCTCGCCGGGCCGCACGCGGAGCAGGTCACCTTTCTGCACTTCATCTACCGGCACGTCCTCTTCCTTCCCGTCGCGAACGCGGTGTGCGGTTTTCGCCGCGAGCCCGAGCAGCGCCTTGATTGCCTGGCCGGTGCGGCTTCGCGCTTTGCCTTCGAGCATTTGCCCGAGAAGCACGAGCGTGGTGATCACTGCGGCGGCTTCGAAGTAAAGGCCGACTTCACCGCTGCGCCGGAAGGATTCCGGAAAGATGCCCGGTGCGATCACCGCGACCGCGCTGTAAAAATAGGCCGCGCCCACGCCGACGG
Source organism: uncultured Verrucomicrobiae bacterium (assembly GCA_963805815.1). Classification (GTDB taxonomy): domain Bacteria; phylum Verrucomicrobiota; class Verrucomicrobiia; order Chthoniobacterales; family Chthoniobacteraceae; genus CAWDWA01. The sequence goes on along the minus strand of CAWDWA010000023.1, from coordinate 276,857 downwards.
CGATGAGCGTGAACATGTTAAGGCTGCGATTGACGATCGAGCGCCAGGCTCTCGCGAAAAAAATACCGCCCGCCCACAGCACCACCGCCGTCGCCAGAATGAATTCGATCCATTTTGACACGTTCTTCGGTATCAGCGCCTCGACGTGGAAGCCGGGGATGATATGCCCCATTGCGATGACCAGCACCGGCAGTGTGAGCGCGAGCGCAATCCAGAACTTGCGCGACATTGCGCGAACCTCGGCATCCTCTTCCCCGCCCTCCGCGGAAATCGTCTTCGGTTCGAGCGGCATCCCGCACTTCGGGCAATCGCCCGGATGATCCTGCTCGATCTCCGGGTGCATCGGGCACGTATAAATGGTCTTTTTCTCCGCTGCCACGGGCGTGATCCGCTCGAGGGCCATGCCGCACTTCGGGCAATCACCTGGAGTGTCCAACGCAACTTCCGGGTGCATGGGACACGTGTATTTGCCCGCCGGCTCCCCTTGCTTCGGCTTCGCCGAGTGGCCGTGATGTTCGTGCTCCGCGTGTTCCTGCTCGTGTGCCTCCGCGCAGCAGGAATGACCTTCGTGGTCCGATTCTGACTTCGATTCGTGAGTTGATTCACCAGCCGGTTCTAAAGCCATGCCGCATTCAGGGCATTTTCCCGGCTCGTCGGAGACTACTTCTGGGTGCATCGGACAGGAATAGTGAGCACCAGACGACTGGCTCGGAGCCGATGCTTTCGGCGGGGACGAAGTCGACGAAGCCGCATCCGATGCGGAAATGAACTTCCCCGGGTCCGCTTTAAATTTCTTAAGACAATGAGGACTGCAGAAGAAATAGGTACGGCCTTCATACTCCCAGGAGCGTGCCGCTGAATCAGGATTCACATCCATGCCGCAGACGGGATCCTTATCTGTATCGCTCATTTCCATTATATCGTTCATCCGCGGAATTTCACTCGTGCTAAGACGTAGAACGCTTTCTACGCGTCTAACCCTCACAGTTTTTGCTGTTTCAGTGGCATTACGTAAACCGGGCCATGCCGCTGCCCGCTCCTGCGAGTTCCGGAGTCGGGAATATCGAGCCGAGTGTCAGCGCTGGGGGAGGCGCCGATGTCGCGAGGTGAACCGTGCGGCGGATTTCAATACCTTGCTCAAGCCTTCTCCCGCGGGGGGGCGGCGGCCGGGGCAGCTCTCTTCGCCATTGTGAGCGCTGAGGTCAGTTTAAAGTATCGACCATAATCCGCCTCTTCATGCGGCATTGCTTGAAGGCTCCCAGCCTCGCATCGAATAATACTCCGCCCAGATCAATCGCGAAGATCCGCGCGTCCCGGTCGATGTTGGACACGGAAATCGCCGACCGCCCGTCTGCGCTCGATCCTACGCAAGAGGCGTGGAGGAGAAGGGCGGGGCAGAGGGAAGGACCATCAACGCTGGGGCAAGGGCTACTTTGCCAAACTCGGACTCTTCTGCCTGAAAGAGGCTCGAGCAGAGGAATGGCCAGTCTCCGTAAAGAAGCAAACGTGCTCACCGGAAATCCGGATGCGGGAGATCCGCACGTACGGTTTGGGGGGAGGGGCGGGGAGTAGCATCCCCGCTTCTACCTCAATTTTGGCGCGACCTCCTCTGCTGGTCAACGACAATTATTCCTCCCCATTTGGCGACAGTTATAATTCCCCATTCTCTGGAACATGCAGTCCTTTGGTTTTTGTTGGTTTCTTGTGCTGACCCGGTTTGGCCCTCATCCGCAATTTGCCGGTCGGAGGCGAGACGTCCGCTCCGGAGGAGCGGCTGTGGCGTAGCCGCAGAGTCGCGCCGGAGGCCGGCAAATTGCTCGCGCGAAGGGGGAGATGGTCAGCGTGGGCTCTTCTCCTGTTTTGTCGCGCCGTTGTTGTTTCGGTGGCTTTCGCCACCAAACTCCAGAATCACGCTGTGATGTACCAAGCGGTCTACAGCGGCCATTGCCGTCATGGGATCGTGAAAGATCCGCTCCCACCGACTGAAGACGACGTTGGAACTGATCATTTCACTACGCCTCTCGTAGCGCTCGGCGAAAAACGTGAAAAGCACTTCCATCTCTTCTCTGCTCTGCTGCACGTAGCCGAGGTCGTCGAGGATCACGACTTCATACTGATCGAGCTTTTTCAGTGCGGCTTCGATCTTCAATTCGCGTTTGGCTTCCAGAAGCCGCTGGATGAGCTTGTAGGTCGGCACAAAGAGCACACGCTTCCCGTGGCGCTGGATCAGTTCATTGCCCACCGCGCTCAAAAAATGCGTCTTGCCGCGGCCCGGCAGCCCGAATGCAAGCACGTTGACCGCCGCTTCGGTGAAATGCCCCTCACAAAGTTCAGCCAGATGCCGGCGGTTGGCTGCCGAGAGCCGGGAGCTTTCCAGCGCCGCCAGCGTCTTGCCTTCGGGCAACTTTGAATCTTTGAGCAGCCGGATCAGCCGTCTTTCCCGGCGCGTGCACGCTTCCATTTCCAGCAGTTCGCGAAACGCCTGACGCAGACTCCAGCCCTCCCGGATCGCGCGCGTTTCGACTTCCTCGAATGCACGCCCCATCGTCGTGAGGCCGAACTGCGCGAAGAGCAATCCCAGTGCGTCTTTTTCCGCTCTCATTGCGCTACCTCCTCGGCTTCCTGTGCCCCCGTGCCGATCAGGGCATCGTAACCGGAAAGATCGGCCGCGAAATCGACCTCGATGATCCTGCACCGGATCCCCAACCGCGCCCGCACGTCATCAAGTGTCGGCAGTTGGCCTTCCTGCTCGATTGCGGCTTCCACGTTTTCGAGCCCGTGCTCCAGGGCCAAAGCCAGCATGCCCAGATACTCCCGCTCGGCCCGCCCGGCGGAAAAATGTCCGCTCAGCGTTTCATACAGCTTCTTCCAGGGAACCGATGGAAACAGACTCTCCCGGTGCCGCCATCGCGCGAAGGCTCCGGGCTTGCGCAGCAACTGTGGCAGCACATGACGCCAGTCCACATATACCCCCTGACTGCTGCCGCTGCGCCGCTCTACTTCCGCCACCTTTTCGCCGGCAAAATAGAAGCCGATCTCTGTCTCGCTCAGCCGCGCCCGCAGACGCCGGCCAATCCAGCGCGCCGGCACCGAATAGCCCTGGCGGCCCACCCGGGCGATCCCCTCGCGGTTGACCACGCACTCGATCTCCTCGTATTCGGGCAGACGTGTTTGCGGCAATGCGTGCAGACACGAGCCTTCCATCTGCAGCTTCACCGTACGGGACGCATTCCGCGTGTTTAACACTCCGTACACAAACCTCTCGTAATCCTCCACGCTGACAAACTCCCGACTGCCCCGCAGCTTCAGCGCCTGATCCATCGCCGTGCGCAGATGATGATGCGCACTCTCCACGTCCCCGTTCTGCTGCGGTTCGCCGACTCCGATCACTCCGGCCCGCATCCCGTAATGGGCCAGCAGCCCAAGATAACGTTCGTTGAACTCGCGGCCCTGCGCTCCTTTTCCCTTCGGATGCGTCGCCGTGGAACTCTGGTCGCTCTGGCAGATGGATGGCACCCCGCCCAGCTCGAAAAGCGCGCTCTGCAGCCCGATTTTCAGCGAAAGAAACGACTCGCTCCTGCACACCCGCGCCCACTCCCAGTTCGAAAACGGAAGCACCACGTGCACAAACCGGTGATCAAAGCGCTCTGCGCCGATCTTCACTTCCAGCTCCCCGGCGTGGAACCAGTCGATCTGAAGGCGCTCGCCGGGCCGGTGCTCCTGCGAAAAAATCAGCTCCGGTTCCGGCCCGTGCCGCAGCTTCCACGCCCGCACCCGCCGCTCGAAGGTCCGACGTTGCCCCTCGCAGTAACGTCCCGGATAACGCCTGAGCACTTCTTCAAACACCACCTTCGCCTGCAAGCCCGGCTCGCGCCGCAGCATCTCCTCGACCTCCGCCCAGATCGGCGCAAACCCATCGTCGTGCGTCTTCCACGTTCGCGCTGACCGCGGCTCTAACGGCCCCGGTGCTCCGCCGATGTATTTGCGCGCTGTCTTTGCGTCCACCCCGCCCTTGTCCGCGCTCTGCCCAATCTTCCCTGTTATTTGATAGTTCTTCATCAACTTTCGCTATTGCTGCGGACTGATCATGCCCCGCAACTGGTCGCTCCCGCGACCACCGTCCCGCAAGCCCACCCCTCAACCGGGGAAAAATAACTGTCGTTGATGGGGAATTATAACTGCCGCTGTACATCTGCCGCGTGTGGGGAGAAGACCTGCTGATGTGTCCCTGCTGCAAAGGCCTAATAAAGGTTGCTGGAACCCTCCAGCGACCTGAAGAGATCGAATTATTTCTTCGCCTCCACGGTCTCTGGGAACCGATCATCGACCTTCCACCGCCGCCCGACCCACCCTACGAGTCGCCGCGGCGACGAACCGATCGACCCGGCATCGGCCTCGGGGCATCATGGGTGGCGGAGGGAGGAAGACGGTCGCGAAACGGCATCCCGATGGGAAGCCCCCGAGCTACCACTCGATCAGGAACGCATCCTGATTCTCGATGCAGACCAGCCGCCAGCCTACGAGTAGCCCACCGCCCCGGTCGCACAAGATCTCTTCGCTCAACATGCCCGGCAGCCAGCGTGGACACAGGATCGTTGTGCCCCGCGAACGCTTAAACTACAGCCTCAGAACCCGCACTTGCGACTCTTTGCCGCTGAAGCCTTGACAGAATCGGCTCGATACGCTCCAATTTGCGCAGATATCACCAAACGGCCGCGATGAACTCCCCCAACCCGGCTGCCCCTAGCCGAATCGTCGCCGAGCGTGAAAAAGCGAATTCCTAGCAATAATTGCCTCATCGTTACGCATCCGCCATGTCCAAGTCTGACCGTGACCACCCCTACAAGTGCTGGCAGTCGGCGGTTGATCGATCGAAAGGATGGGCTAGAGCCAAGAAGGAATGATGGCTATCGTCGCTTTGCAAAGGTTCCGCGAAGAGGAAAATAGTGTAGCTCAAGCGATGCTTGCGGGCAAAACCCGCCACCATCGGCGGGCTTTGCCTTCACGAATAGGGTCTCAACAAAAGCATCTTATTCGAATCTCGACGCGGGATAAATCTTTCATTGTCAAACCTGTTCTACAATATATCGAAAATGAAGCAAACTTTTCTGCTAGCCAAACAACGACGGAGGATTAAAACATGCAGTTAAGACAGAACAATATTCAAAAGCTCGCCCAGGATACTTACGACGTGTTGATTATCGGTGGAGGTATCAATGGTGCCGTTTCGGCCGCCGCGCTTTCCGGCAAGGGCGTGCGTACCGCCTTGATCGATAAACGGGATTTTGCCGGGTTTACCAGCCAGCATTCCTCAAATTTGGCCTGGGGCGGTATCAAGTACTTGGAGACCTATGAATTTGGCTTGGTAAGGGGGTTATGTAAAAGCCGTAATCACCTGATCCGCAACTATCCCTCCAGAGTCCAGGAAATCCGTTTCTTTACCACTCTTGCCAAGGGATTTCGTTTTCCTCCTATTTTTTTATGGATGGGCGCCTGGTTGTATTGGTTCATCGGCAGCGGGTTTACCAAAACGCCACGGCTGCTTACCAAGAGTAAGATCAGTCAGGAAGAGCCTGTGGTGAAAACCGAAGGCGCGGCAGGCGGTTTCGAGTATTCCGATGCTTATCTGCACGATAACGATTCCCGCTTTGTCTATCAGTTCATCCGTTCCGCCTTGGACCGGGGCTGTATTGCGGCTAACTACGTGGAATCTCTAGGCTCCAAAAAAGAAGGCGGCGCCTGGATCACCAAGGCCCGAAACACTATCGATGGTTCGGAGTTCGTTATCAAGTCCAAGGTGCTGATCAATGCGGGTGGTCCCTTCGTGGACGAACACAATCAAATGACCGGGCAGAAAACCGAACATCATCACGTTTTCTCCAAGGGTATCCATTTGATCGTGAATCAGCTTACCCCCAATAAACGAGTCCTTACCTTTTTTGCCGATGACGGCCGGTTATTCTTCGTTATTCCCATGGGTGCCAGAACGTGTATCGGTACCACTGATACACGGGTCGATAGCCCTTTTACTCATGTGACCGAGGAAGACCGTAAGTTCGTCCTGGACAACATCAATAAACGGCTGAAATTGAAGAAGCCTCTGACCGATGACGATGTTATTGCCGAGCGCTGCGGGGTTAGGCCGCTGGTTGTCAAGGGCCAGGCGGAAGGTGAAACCGAGGACTGGATGCAATTGTCTCGTAAGCACGAAATCGACGTCAATCTCCAGGATGCCCATATCAGCATATTCGGTGGCAAGTTGACGGATTGTGTCAATGTCGGTGACGAAGTCAGCGAATTCGTTAAGGAATTGGGAGTTAACATACCTCACCCCGAGTACAAGTGGTATGGCGAACCCCACCCGGCCGTCAGGAAAGAGTATCTGCATCAAGCCAAGTTGATGAATTTGGATAGCTACACTTCCCCCGAGGCTTCCGAAAAGCTGACTAGTCGGTTGTGGCGGCGCTATGACGCCGAGGCGCTCGGTCTGTTGGAAGATATCCGGGACGATCCCAATCAAGCGGACATTTTGATCAAGGGCACCGAATACATTCGCTGTGAAATCCAGCAGACCAAGAAACGGGAGATGATTGTCAAGCTGGAGGACTTCTTGCGCCGCCGTTCCAAGATTGCCCTGGTGGTTCGCAAAGAGGAGATCAAGAATGCCGAGGGTATGATGGAGGCCTGCGAAATTCTGTTCGGCGATGAGGCCAAGGCTAAATTCGACGAGTATTTCCAGGAGGCTAAGTCCGTTGAAGCCGAAGCGCCCCGGCAAAAACAGGCGTCGTAATCGGAGAGTTAGCAAGGTGGGTTCAGGAACATATTTCTCTAAGACGGTTTTTGCTCAGAGAGGAAGAGCGAAATCCCAGTCTTCCCAAGTTAGTCGGTGCCATGGAAGATATTGTCCAGGCCACCCGTAAGATCTCTTTTTTGATTGATCGCGGTGCCCTGGGCGGATCGTTAGGTTCCGCCAACACCGACAATGTGCAGGGTGAGATTCAGAAGAAGCTGGATGTCATCTCTAACATTACCCATCAATAATGGAACTTATGGGTTTACGCTGGACAAGGGCTCCGGTGAATATCTCCAGACCCATCCCAACATGCGGGTTCGCGAAGATGCCGCGGATTTCACGGTCAATATGGCGAATCAACGTTGAACCTCCTCCAACCCGGCGGTCCCTCGCCGAATCGTCGCCGAGCGTGAAAAAGCAAATTCCTGGCAATAACCCTGGCAATCGGACAGCTAGTGAATCGATTTTCGGGAAAACAATGAGCTGCTGGTTCGCCCCGTTTTGAGGCTGGCGATGGCAGGATGGGCCGGACGACGACGATCATACCGAAGTCGGACTTGTGAGTAAACAGGCGATTGAGCTCAGATATGCAGTCCGCTTTCGAGTGGTTTTGAAGTATTTCGGCCTACTGTGCCTGGTCCTTGCCGCGCTGACGCTGGTGCCGTTGCTGATGTCGGTGATCTTTGCTGACTTTCGCATCAGCCTGCGCTACGGGATTGTGATTGGCGGACTCGGGGCCTTGGGAGGGTGCCTGGCACGGCTGCGGACGCCGGCCAGTGTGCAGGCGAATGAAGGGATGGTGTTGGTGGCGCTGATATTCCTCTTCACACCGCTCGCGATGGCCTATCCGATGATGGGCTTCGGGTTGGATTTTCTGGATGCCTTTTTTGAAGCCGTCTCGGGAGTGACGACGACCGGCCTGAGCACGCAAGCAACGCTGGTTGGTACGCCATCCGCATTTCTCTTCAGCCGCGCCTGGATGCAATGGTACGGAGGACTTGGCATTGTCGTGCTGTCGCTGGCGTTGGTAATGCAACCGGGGCTGCTGGCGAAAGGCCTCGCCGTGAACGAGGTCGAAGCGGACGATTTGATCGGCGGCACCAGGGCCCATACGCGGCGCGTGCTCAGTGTCTATGTCGTGATGACCGTCATCGGCATTGTGGGCTCGCTGTTGGTGGGACTGGGACGGCTCGACGCGGTGCTCTACACCTTTGCGGCGGTCTCGACGGGCGGCTTTGCTCCGCATGACGGCAGCCTCGCGACGTTCGATTGGCCCGCGCAGGTGTGGATCACGCTGCTCTGTCTGGCCGGGGCCATCCCGCTGACGCTGTATCACCGAATATTCCGGCAGAAGCGGCACATGGCGGTGGACTCGTTGCAACTGTTGGCGGTAGTGATTGCCGTGGTCGTCGTCACGCTGTTGCTGGTTTCCAGCCTGCGGGTGCGGGGAGGATTATCGTGGGCACAGGTTCTTCACCACGCCCCGCTGCTGGCCGTGTCCGCGCAGAGCACCGCGGGTTTTTCTTCGATGTCGTGCTCGCAATTGGATCCTGAGTCGAAGCTGGCCGTGATTCTCGCGATGATCGTGGGCGGAGGAGTCGGCTCCACCGCTGGGGGATTCAAGCTGCTGCGGCTCTTGATTGCGGTCAGTGTGTTTCGGTTGCTCATAGTGCGCACCTGCCTGCCACCGCACGCCGTGATCGAACCGCGGCTGGCGGGACGTCGTTTGCAGGGGGACGAGATCCAGGCGGCGCTGCTGCTCATTCTCCTTTATGGGATGGTCGTCGCGGTGTCCTGGCTGCAGTTTGTTGCCGCGGGCTACAATCCGGTGGATTCACTGTTTGAAGTGGTTTCGGCGACGGGAACGGTGGGACTTTCCGCGGGAATCACAAGCGCCGATTTGTCGGCCCCGCTCAAGGGGGTGTTGTGCGTGGACATGCTGATGGGGCGGCTTGAAATCATCGCCTGGTTGGTCATGCTGTTCCCGGGAACCTGGTTGGGCAGAAGAATGAAGATAACATGAGAACTGTATTTATTGGCGCCGGCGAAGTCACCATTGAAACCGCCCGGGCGCTCGTCAAGAAGGGCCACGGGGTCATCATCATCGAGGCCGACAAGGCCAAGATTGATGAATTATCTGAAGAGATGGACTGCAGCTTCCTGCACGGCGATGGCAGCCGGCCCGACATCCTGCGCGAGGTGCTTCCCGAACAGACCGACCTCATGTTTTGCCTGACCGACAGCGACCAGGCCAACGTTCTGGCCAGTCTCCTGGGCCGCTCGCTTGGCTTCAAGCGCGTCGTGACGAGCATTAACGATGTGCAATTCGAGGGCATCTGCCGCGAGTTGGGGCTGGAGGAAACGATCATCCCGTCGCGCGCAATCAGCCGTTACCTGCAGGACATGGTCGGCGGCCATAAAAACGTCGAGTTGTCCACGATTCTCAAGGACGAGGCCCGGTTTTTCACGTTCACCGCCGGGGAAGAAGACGCCGTCGCCGTCAAGGAGCTAAAGCTGCCGGCGGGGGCTCGCGTCATATGCTATTATCGGGAAGGCAAGTTCGCCCACGCGGATGTAGAGACAACGATGCGCGCCGGCGACGAGGTCGTCATTCTGACCCACAGCAAGATCCTGGGCGAATTGGAAAAGCGCTGGCAGCCGAAGCAACGGGAGCGGGAACCGGCGGATTCGACCTCCGCCCAAAAGGTTTCACGCTGATCGCAATTGCGGCGATGTTATCCACCGCATCGGCGATCAACGCCACGCTCTACGGCGCCGCGCGGTTGAGCTATTGCATCGCGCGCGACGGCGAATTGCCGGCGGAATTGGAACGGAAAGTGTGGAGCGAGCCGCTGGAAGGACTGTTGATCACCGCCGGATTGACGCTGTTCGCGGCCAATTTCTTTGACCTGACCAGCATATCGACGCTCGGCAGCGCCGGCTTTTTGCTGATCTTCGCCGCCGTAAACACCGCCAACGCACGGCACGCGCCACACACGAAAAGTCGCGGGTGGATTTCAGCAGTGGGAGCCGTCGCGTGTCTGGCGGCCTTGTGCGCGTTGGTCTGGCAGACGGCGCGGACCGGGCCCAGGAAGTTGTGGGTACTGGCGGCCATGGTCGCGCTGGCGGTAATCATCGAGGGAGGTTACCGGCTGGCGAAACGGGAGATCCATTTACATGAATAAACAACCAACCCAACCGCACCACAACTCACCAATGCCCCTGACGATCAATGGCAGCTGATCGAGCATCAAGTTCGCGCTCTTCGAGGTCGCGACTCGCTCCGACGAATTCTGGAAGGTGGGATTGAGCGAATTGAAAAAGAAAAAAAGAAGCAAGAGGTCGGCAACCGGCCACCCACCTGGAAGGACCTCGAGAAACTGCCCTTCACCGAAGCGATATTCAAAGAATCGATACGCCTGAACTCGCCAATCCATAGCGCCCCCGCATGAGTGCCGAAGAAGACCAGCTCGGCGGATATCGCCTGCCCACGCATTCCCTCGTCATGCTCTCCCTGCACGGAGCCAATCGCTCGCCAATCCACTGGGATCAGCCAGATACCTTCGATCCCGATCGCTTCGCCAACCCGCGAGATCCAGTCGCAACAGATCGCGCCTTCCTCGCCTTCTCTTCCGGCTCACGACGTTGCATCGGAGCCCAGTTTGCCACCACACAAGCAAAGCTTGTATTGGCTCGTCTATCGGAAGCTTATCGTTTCGAACTTCAACCCGACTCGCAGGTGCGGACCAGCGTCTCCGCCGCCCAGCATCCGAACCGCCTTTTCGTGCGCTTCCGTCCCCTCGCCCCCTAGCCATGCCAAACGAAGATGGAGAGAAAAGGCGGAAGCGTGCGTCTGTTGCCAACAAGTGGCGGTGCCAAGCGCTGGACCCAAACAATGACCAAGCACTACGCCACTATGAAGAAACTCTATACGCCACTTTCTTCCCGATCCTGCAAATCAATCCGCTTGTGCGAAACCTTTGGCATTGGGATGACACCCGCCGATGTTTCTACGAGCGAGCAAGCGACTCAAAGATGGCAAGGAGCACGTCTACTGGAGTCCGGCAGCTGCCGGATCGGAAACAAGCGCGTGGCCCGGCGGGAAGGTCGTCCAGCGCCGTGTCCTTTATCTGGGCGAACCGAAGCGAAGCGTAGATAGACTGCCGAAGGTAGCCCCGAAGGGGTGGAGCGAAGCGACATCAAATCAATTACAGCCAGCACAAAGTCTGGCGCAAGCCCATCGAGATCTTTGAGGATAGCAGAGCGCATCCGCGCTCCGTGGCGCTTTTCCCCCAACGAGCGGATCGCGCCCACACCCGGGGAGAGCATCGTGCCTATCCGGCTCGATGGGCTCGAGCTGAACGCTCGAGCGATCTATTCGACGCGAAGTTCGAGGTACTGCTCTACGATTTGACGAGCACCTATTTCGAAAGCGACCCGCCTTTCCCCCAAGGATGACAAGCGGAAGTTCGGTTACAGCCGCGTTCACGGCGTCTTGGCCCCTAATGATCATTGTCCATCATATCGGAGTGATCATCGCCCATCGCATCTGAGTGATTGTAGCCCGGCATACCCGAATGGTCATTGTCCATCATCCCGGAATGGTTATTGCCCATCATCCCGGAATGGTCATTGCCCATCATCCCGGAATGGTCATAGCCGCCCCTATGATTGGCGTGATAGGTTCCACCGTCGTCCGTTCTTGAACAGGCAGTCAGGCTGAATGTTCCGAGCAGCAGCACGATTGGCACTGCGGCTTGCAGCAGTTTTCTTTTCATTTTCTTGTCTCGTTTTGTCTCGTTTTGTCTCGCGCGGACCCGGAGGATTGAAGCGTCACGATTGCCGTTTCCCGAGATCCCGCATTCCAAATATAAAACACCACCAGCCCCCGAAACCCTTGCGGATTCCATTGACGACGATGCACGCACGTTCCGTCCGTCACGCCGCCGCACTCTGCGCATCATCCAGTTCAACATCGCCTTCCCTTCCTCATCCTCGCCACGCTCTACTAGACGAGACGAGCCCCTGGCCCGCCATCCTCGCCGACACCGGTGCGCCTTTTGTCGTCATCGCAAACTCTCGGCACCTGTTACCCCCGCCTGGCCCTTGTTTCGCCCCGTTCATCCAAAGGCTGAGGAGCGGGTGGTTTCTTGATCGGAAAGAGAAAATTCCAAATCTCGGATTTCTCGCCTGGCCGAAAGGGTTGCAGTCGGCATCACCGTTGTCAAGGTCGCGAGTGCTGCCCCTAAAGAACTTTGGTGGGCTTTTTCCCGACGACGATGACGTAGCCCAGAAGCCCACTCCAAAACACACGCATCGATCGCACGATTCTCCAGAGGCCACGAATTCCCCACCGCCGAAGGATGATCAGCGCAATTGCCGACTGTCCGGTGAAACCGAGTTGTTTCCTCGAATCCTGCATCCAGCGAGACATTACTTCAGACCTGTCTACGGCATTGATCCGAACCAGGCCGGCATCACGGAACAACTCGCGCCACGCTGCAAGAGTTGCTGGTCGCTCACCCTCGATTTCCAAAAGGGTGCGTTTCAAATCGTCCCCTGCCTCGTCCTTCCAGAAAAGATCGTCCATACCGATCCATCCTCTCGGACGCACTACCCGCACCATTTCGCCGATGACCTCTTCCTTATCCAGCAGGCACAGCGTGCATTCACATATGGCGGCATCAAACTCGTCGTCGCCGAACGGCAGTCTTGCCGCATCTGCCTTTCTGAACTCCGACTTCAGGCTCTTTGCCCGCGCCTTGTCTGTTGCCAACTGGATCATCTCATCGGAGTGATCGACCCCGCAGACGCGCGCGCCGAATCGTTCGGCAAGAAAGCAGGCGGTCTCCCCCGTCCCGGAAGCCACGTCCAACACGCGCGAATCCTTCTGGATCTGGCACAACTCTGCAAGTTCCCGGGTCAGCTCCAGGCCACCGGGATGAAGGATCTCCAATTTCAGCATCCCGGTTTCGACTAGGGCCTCCAGAGAGGCCTGAGAGGAGACCGGCTTCCGACTCATCTCAATTCTTACCGATTGTAAGACGTTTTTCAGTGCTCATCCTCATGCGCTTCGACCACCGGCGGCGGACTGTTGCGAAATTCCGAATGTCGCACCTTGCCGCCCGCGTAGGCGATCCAACCGCCGAGTCCCAGCGCGGCCACTGCAACGACGAGTGTCGTGATTGCTAATGGAAGATCCGCCCGCGGCCACTTTATCGGAACGACAATCGTGGCGAGAGCGAGCACCGCGAGCGCGTAGAAGACGCCTTCATATTCTTCCGCGCGCTCCATGTGCGCCTTGAGCCACGCGCCGCCCTCCTCATCTTCCATGGCGAGCACCCGGTCGTAACCCTCCTCGCCGTAGTGAGCGACGGGCCAGGCGGAGGCGGCACTGGCGCTGATAAGCACCAGTGCCGCTATCCTGGCTGGGCGAGAGCGGAAAAACAGGGCAATGATGAGCGCAAGCAAGCCCATCGCAAGTCCGTAGACGGGCAGGGGATTGAGCAGCACATGGACGTATTCCGGTTGCTGCAAATCCTGGGCAAGCGAGGCGAGGAAGATCATGTTTCAGTGCCAAGGGTCATTTCTTGACGATCTCGGCATTCTCGATCATGTGGAGGCCGTCGCGCTCGACCGCTTTTCCTTTTACGGTGATTGTTTTCGCCGCAAGAGGCGCCAGTTTGTCGTTGATCGGTTTGTGCTCGCCTACGAGCATGTACGTCTCACCGTTCTCCGTCTTAATTCCGACTGGGAGGCCCATCTTGATACATTTTCGGGCGCAGTCGGCGTGGTCAGCGCCCGTGGCACCGTGGTCAATATAACAGACCAGGTCGACGACCTCGCCAGTGACGGTTATCTGCTTGTTCGCGCTCTCCTTTTCGTCGTGTTGTTCGCCTTCATGGGCGAGCAACGATGTTGCAGCGGCAAGCGCCGCCATCGTGATGATTGGGATGATGTACTGATATTTCATGATTGTTTAGACTCGTTACGTATCCGGTTTGTATCGTTTTAAGGAGCATGAGGCGCGTGCATACCCGATGTTTTTTACATCGAATCTGCAAGACCCCGGATGATCATTGCTTCTTCAGCCCGCCGCAGCGAAGCATGCTTGCGCCGTAATAGGGATTGGCGACCTCCTTATCTTTTTGAATCCAATCGCCCCTGGTCATTGGGCAGGTCATCACGAAGTAACCCTCCTTGCCCTCGGCCAACTTCACGGCGTCCTCGCTCAAAGGTTTGAATTTGTCCCGCGCGGTTTCCAGTGAATCGCTGGAAGCCATCTCTTCGGCCTTTTTCGCCAGCTCGGGCTTTTCATCCGAAGCGGTAGCGGCGAGTTCTGTGGCTGCCTCGTTCGCGGCATCGAGATCGTCGGCGGCGAGTGCCGCGGAGAGCGCGGTATAAGCTTCGAGCACTTCGTCATCACCAGTATCGGCAGCGAAAGCAGGGAGATTGGCAAGGAAGAACAGGGCGAGGATAGCGTTGAGCGATTTGAGTTTCATACTGTCTCTGAAACGCCTCTCCGCCAGAAAACCCTCAGCATTTCTCAATTTTTCCATACTGACCGACGCTGAAAGAATCCACCGCCAGGAAAAAGAAGGCGGGGATTCGATTCAGCGGGTTTTTGCTCGGTTCGCCTAAGCGAGAATCAGAGACGAACACAGGCGGAACGTCCCGTGCAGTGTTGTCCTCACGCTGCCGCGAAGACACGAGAGAGTTTCACCCTGTCTCAGGGTCTTCTTCCACAGCTGCCGGGGAAGTTCCGGCATCGGTATCCTCGTTAGCGATTTTCCGGAGATGATATAAAGGCAGATTAGCTCCGGTTATTATTGCATCTTCTTTATCAGCATCGACAAGGGACAATTTGCCTTCGGGCGAATGTAATACCGAGCATCGTGTCCACCGTTGACTTCCTCGAGAAAGGTTTATCTTGAAACTGTTGTCCTCCAAGAAATTGTTCCACGGTTAGCAAGCTAGCTTACCAACACTCGTCATGCGCATTACGAAATTCCCCGTCATCCTTCTCGGTGCTTTCTCCTTCCTTTTTTCGACGGTCCTCCAGGCCGCTCCGGCCGCTGGCCCATTGCGCGTGCATCCGGAAAATTCCCGTTATTTCACCGACGGGACGCTAGATGCCAACGGCGCGCCCAGAGCCGTTTATCTTACCGGAGCGCACACCTGGAATAATCTCGTGGACATTGGTCAGAACGATCCGCCTGAGCCATTCGATTTCGGCGTTTACCTCAATTTTCTGCAGCGGCACCACCACAATTTCATTCGTCTGTGGACATGGGATTCCACGCTGTGGGACACAAGAGCCAGTCCGAGGGGCAAGGACTTCGTTCATAACGTCGCGCCCATGCCGTGGCGACGCACGGGGCCGGGCCTTGCGCTGGACGGCAAACCGAAGTTCGATTTAAGCCAATTCAATCCGGCTTATTTTAAACGGTTGCGCCAAAGAGTAGTCGATGCGGGAAAGCGTGGCATCTATGTTTCCGTGATGTTATTTGAGGGGTGGGGATTAATGTATGGCAATCGGAGCCCCAAGTTGCGCGAGGATGGATGGACCTGGCGCAGATTGAAGAGGTTTATACGCGGCGATCGGCGCCGCAGACAGCAGGAGGACGGATGGGCATGGCGCTCACATCCGTTCAATCCGTCGAACAATATAAACGAAATCGAGATCTCCGGTGCGGAAGAGTTGAGCGGGCGGGTGCATGTCTTGGGTAATGAAGCCGCCAATGAGTTTCAAGCGTCGTACATCCGCCATGTCGTGGATACAGTGAACGATCTGGATAACGTTCTTTACGAGGTCATCAATGAAGGTGGAGAAAAGGAATGGGATTGGTGGGTCGCGAGTACCGATTCGGGAGTACGAACGAACCAAACCTAAGCAGCACCCGATCGGCATTACCGGCCACGGCGCCGAGCGCTTGGACAGCATGTTGGCAAGTCCGGCTGATTGGATCTCGCCTGGTCGCTTAGATGGTTACGCCGAGGATCCTCCGGCATGGGAAGGGCGCAAGGTAAGCTTGCTCGACACGGATCATATTTGGGGTGTGGGCGGGAATGTTGGCTGGGTGTGGAAAAGTTTAGTGCGCGGGCACAATCCGCTTTTCATGGATCCCTACGAAGGATTGGTTGTGAGCAAGCCGGATCCCCGCTGGGAAGCGATCCGCCGCGCATTGGGGCAGGCCCGTCGTTTGGCGGAGCGTCTTAATCTGGCGGCGATGACGCCTTACGACGAACTGGCCAGCACTGGTTACTGTTTGGCCAATCCTGGCGAATCGTATGTGGTCTTTCAGCCTGCGTCCGGCCAAGCGTTCTCGGTGGATCTCGAAGCGGGGCCGTATCGCTACGAGTGGTTGAACGCGGCGAAAGGAGAGACTGCGGCTAGCGGACGCCTCGAGGCCGCAGGTGGCCTACGTGAATTCAAAGCTCCTTTTGACGCCGAAGCCGTCTTGTACCTCCGCGCTCCTTGAGACTTCCGTGAGCATTCTCTGTGTAGAATCCCTCCAAACCGGCGACCCTTCGCCGCTTCAATGTCGGGCCGTAGAAAGGCAACTTTTTTATAAATCAAAAAGTCCGCAGGCATGGCCGGAGTGCTAGGACGAAGAAGAGCGAGCGGCCTTTCTTAAGGAGTTCGGGCAATGGTAGAGCGACTCAGAGATAGAAATCTGGTTTGCCGACGAATGTGGTGTCGATGGGGATCCGCGTTGTCGCCGCCGATGGGTGGGCCGGGAGAGTCGACCAAAGGTGTCTTATCTGGGCGATCACATCCGCTCCAACTTGATCGGAGTGTGAAAAATGGGCTGTTTTTACCTGCGTGGCGCTACAAGCAGGTTTCTTATGCGGATCCAGCGTATGTTTCTCAAAGAGCAATGCTTGCTGCTCGGTTGGAGTGCCTGAGCGCGAGGGCCTTGGCTTGCCGCTTCTATTTCAGAGCGGGTTGAACGCCAACAGCAGCGATCGGCACAGAGCGAAGAATTCCTTGAGCGGAAAGGCACTGGCAAGACACACATGCACCCGACACAGGCTCACGGACACTCGGGCCGACCTTCAAAATCCGCAACCGTGTGGTGACTGCACTCGCACGCGCCAGCTCGGCACCTTCTCGTTTGTGGACATCCGCCTGCCGAAGGCGCACCAGCCGGTCAATGCGCAGACCTCCACCTTCACGCTCAACTAGAGCAAACTGCGCGACGTCTGCCGATGCGAAAGTTGCTATCTTCTGCGCTCTTACATGGCCGTGCCATGCGAGAACGAAAAACTGTGGGAGTTTTATTCTGCACGCCATGTCGCGAGCTTCTGGCGCAGAATCTTTCGCACCCGATAGAGCCGCGTTTCAACGGCCTTCGCGCTGCAGCCGAGCACTCCCGCGATTTCCTGATGGGACAGATCTTCGTGCTCGAAGAGCAGGACGCCGCCTCGCCGTCCCGATGATTGGCGGCACGGTTTCCAGCTTCGCGCTGGAACTTCTGATTTACCCCGTCGTGTCGGCGCCCGCACCCGTCGCCCATAGCAGCGGCATGAGGCCCATGAAGATGGCCATCACCGTCATGGTCTTCGGACGGATCCGCTTGACCGCGCCGTCGTGAATGGCCTGCCAGAGATCGCCGGCCGTGCGCATCCGTCCTTCTTCGCTGAAGCGCTGGCAGCTGGTGTCGAGGTAAAGCAGCATCACGACCCCCGTTTCAGCGCCGAGGCACGGCCAGCGCGATAAGACCTCTAACCATGTATTCATTCTCGCTCTGCTCGATGAGGCGCCCGCCGACATCGCTGTTCGAGCGCTGGATGGCCATCTTCAGTTTCTGGAGCGGCATGGCGCGGCGGAGCGTCCCATCCCCCGGGCTCACGATTTGAGTTCCTTCTGTCGTTGGCGGTGACAGCCTGAGTGCAGATTCACATCAAGCACTTCAATTCGAGTGAATTTTCCTGAATTTCGACCGCCTGTGCGCGAATAGGTATCAACGAAATCGGCTTAGGTAATCGCAACGAAGGTGTAGCTTTTTTGAGCGATAAGTCGATTTGGCGATCAAGTAAACTTTACAAAATGAATCTGGAGCCAGAATCGCTCGCCCTTTAACGTTCCTAATGCTCGGCACAGGGTCGTCATGAGTGCAGACCAAGGCCAGGAGACGAATGCGCCGAATCGCCGTGCGGAAACGCGAAGCGGGGCGGAGACTCGTATCTCGGCATCAACAAAGCGCATTTTCGAAGCACTCTCTTCTTCACGAATCGTCCGCGATTACGAGGAATCCTTTGCTCGCGCGACGGGTCTTCCGCTCAAACTGCTGCCGAGCGATGCCGCGCCTGCCCCGATCCCATTTCCTGCAGCCCAGAGTCCCTTTTGCGCGCTGCTCTGTGAAGACGCGAAGGGCTGCGCGCTCTGCGCCCGTGAACATGACCGCGTTCAACAGCGCGCCGCCACAAAGCACGCGCCGCACTATGAATGCTGCTTCGCCGGAATGACCGATGTGGCGATACCGGTCATTGTGGATAATGAGCACGTTGCGACGTTGTTTGCCGGGCAGGTATTTCTCGAGAAACCGACGAGGAAGCACTTTCATCGGGTCGTCCAGCAACTTTGCAAATGGGGCGTCGAAATCGATCTGGCATCTCTCCGGGAAGTGTATTTCCACAGCCGTGTGATTGCAGCAGAAGAGTTCGAGGCCATGGTCCGGTTACTTCGCATCTTCGCCAGACACCTTGCTCTCTATGCGGGCCAATGCCTCTTGCGGCAGACTGATGCCGATCCACCTGCGGTCGCCGACGCGAAGGAATTCGCGCGCCAGCATTCCGGGGAAAATGTCGAGATGCGCCACGCCGCCCGTCACGTTCACCTGAGCGCCAACTACTTCTGCAAGACGTTCAAGAAAACTACGGGGATCACCTTTACGCAGTATCTCTCCCGCGTCCGGGTGGAAAAAGCGAAGGTGCTGCTGGCCAATTTCAATAAACGGGTGAGTGACGTGGCGTTCGACTCGGGTTTCGAGTCGATTCCGCATTTCAACCGCGTATTCAAGCGCTACGCCGGCATGTCGCCGACACAGTATCGCGCATTGCTGTGGAGTGGTGAATCGTCGCTACCCGCCGACTGAACCGGTGGATGGCGCGCTCCGCCGCGCCATGGCAAAAACATATACGCCGGAGGCGTCTGACTTTTGACTATTCATTGTCGCTCCCAATCGCAGTCTCTTCGTGGAAGAGAAAGGAAATGAGGCGCTGACGCGCATTGGGTTGCCATGGCGCGCTGAGCGCACCATCCACCTCGCGCGCTTCGTTTACTTTACTCTCTTGACGGGTCAGGAGCGGCCCATTGCCAACACCAATCATCGGCCGTCGCGCACAAGCATTTCGCGACGGGATTGCAACGGATGTAGGCATGCTTCGCACTGAACTCGTCCAGATGATTCCGCACCCGGTGATCGAAGTACCCGTCCTGCCAGAGGACGCCGTTGTTTCGGGAATGATACCTCTTCCAATCGCCAATGACTCGACTCATCGAAGTGCCTCTTTCGAAGCTGAGCAATGCGTGCGCCAGTGATCCGGCATGAGGAGGAATAGGTGAATCCACCATCGACCTTGCTCATGATACAAGCGCGCTGAATCGAGCAGAACGGCTGCGAGAGAGGGCCCGGTAAGAAGCGGACTTTCCCGTTTGCATCGCACGCGAATGTGAAAAATGGCATCCTCCTGCGCCCACGCCGGAACCTCGTGGTAAAGCCGATCGCCAAACCCATAATAAATCTTCCCCACCGGTTTTCTTTCCCCATCGCTCATCGTGGAATCCTACAGCGCCACACAAGGCGAATCAAAGGTGGATGGCGCGCTCCGCCGCGCCATGGCAGAAACAAATACGCCAAAGGCGTCTTACTTTGGACTAGCTCATGACGCTCCCAATTGCGGTTTCTTCGTGGAATAAGAAGGAAATCAGGCGCCGACGCGCATTTGGTTGCCATGCCGCGACGGAGCGCGGCATCCACCCGCAATTTTCTTTCTGAGGGGTGACAGTCACACGAGGGTTCAGAACAAGGGTTTTCATTCTGCGCGAATGTGTTGCTTTGATCGATGGCGAATATTGCAAAGAAAAAGCGAATGGTTGCGTAGCGGGTTCGTTGGTCTCCCGAATAATCTTCCGGCAAGAAATCAACAAGGTCATGAGAACGACAGCTGCTCAGTCTTTAGTTCCCTAATCAGGTCACGAATCGCGCCCATCATGAACATTTACCAAAGACTTTTTCTTACTGTTACCGCTGGAATTGCTTTTTGTGTCTGCGCTGGTTCAGCTTCCGCGACCCAGATCTCAAATTTGCGAGAGGAAGATAAGATCCCAGATACTGATCGTGGTGTGCATACGGCGTTGGATCGGTTGAAAGTCGACGATTTGTCGTTCACCACCGACGCATTCGATGAGAATAGTGGAATTGCCGGCCCGATCGGTTTGAAAAAAAATGCTCGCCCGTTCGTGCAACCGAACGGTAAAGATGTTCCAGCACTAGAGAGAGCTCGTGTTCCCATGGGACGAGATTCCAAATCCCCTGTCGCAAGGGCGGTTCCAGACCGTGGTACCACGGGGCTGCTTCTGCTGCCGGCCTTTGCGGGGTTGCTGATAGTGAAAATCATGCACAGGCGTCTTTCGCGTAACTCCTGAAGTTTTTCTCTCCCTGGAGGTTCTCCTGCGGAAGAAAATCAAGCGTCACCCGCCCTAATACGTGACCTTTACGGGCGTGCCAGTATTGATATGTTCGTAGAAAAGCGACGCCATCTGTCGCGGCATGCGGACACAACCATGAGAGGCGGGGTAGCCGGGAAGATAGCCGGCATGCATGCCGATCCCGCCGTTAAACCGCATGAAGTAGGACATGGGTGCGCCGCGAAAATGCGTGCCGGGCGGGCGGCGGTCTTTTCGGACATCGACATTGGCCACTACCACGTTTCCGTAAGAATCGACATAATTGCCGTAGATGGACGAAAGATGATCCGGATCTTTCTGGGTGACCCTGAATGTGCCTGCCGGTGTCTGATATCCGCTCTTGCCAGTAGAAACGCGGGAAACACCGACAAGGGTATCGCCTTTGTAAAGAAACGCCTTTTGATTCGAGAGGTCAATAGTGATCATGGGAGACCCAAAAACTGAATCGGGATCATGGAAAAGGGTATCCTCGGGCTTGGGTTCAAACTCGTGTGGGCCTGCTAAAGCGACAGTCGTGTAAGGATCAGCGCTCGATGAGTAAAGGGAAGAACGTCGCATAGACGCAACATCCGTCTGGACGGAACTGCAGGCAAGCAACCCCCACATCGCGCCTGCGCCCAGCAAGAGCACAATCGCTTTCATTCTTCTGAAAGATGTTCGAATTGTGAGTAGGGAACGGATGCATTGTGGATTCGGGAGCTATTTCGCAGACGGAGTGAACAACCGCCACGACGCAATGCGGGATGCGGAATATGAGGTCGGACATCGGACGTCTGACGTCAGAACTCAGGGGTGAATCTCCGGAATTGGTGGAGGCGTCTTGTCCTTCCGGGGAGGTCGCTTCTTCCAGAGATGGCCGGTCGAAAACTGTTGCCATCCCCAGGGCACCCATCTCAGGAAGGCTCGCGCAAGCCACAATGCCCACGCCAACATGAGGCCGCGATAGAACCAGATGGAGATCGAAATCAATCCGGCATTGGGCAGAGTCTCGCTTGCGCGTGGCTGGAACCAATTGAGCATTGCCCGGTTTGAACCATTTCCTAGAATGAACATTTCGGGGCTTCCGAGCAATCCGCGATGAAGGATCACGAGGAGGATTGCGACGACCGGAATCGCCGACAGCACGAGAAGGACCTGGAGGAGATTGAACGGCCAGGGCGAGAGTTTCGTGTCGGCATGACGTCCCCGCCAGGAAAGCAGGAAAAGCCAGCCGACTAAAAACAACGCTGCTGGCAGCATGACCTGCGTGAGTCCGAGCGCCAGCAGTGCCCATTCGACCTTGCGAAACGGCGAGAGCTCGAGGCGCCCAAGGAAAAGTGCGATGATTACTACGCCAATAAACATGGGCCAGAAACGAACTGCCGGCCCGCGCACCGGGCCGAACGTCCACAACACCCAGCGGTTCTGGGGAACAATGAGCGTCGTGGAGATGTTCGAGCTTTGCACCGGAAGCGTAACCTCGTCGACACTCAAGCGAGCGTGCAGCGGTGTCGCAGATTGCCAATCCACCTCGATTCGCTGGTCACCCGGTCGTACTGGAACAATCACTTTCGCTCCTTCTTTTCGAACGGGGATCTGTTGTTCATTAACTCTTAGGGTGGAAATGGCGGCGTCGCCAGGAAGCAGAATCGGGAAGTCGTCGCCCAGGCTCGCATGCACGTCGAGTTCCAGGTGTCCCGTGCGATGTTGGGCGCCAAGGTTATTGCGGAGGTTCACCTCCCGGATCGTCATGGTTTCCCCGGTAACCGGTATGGGGCGCGTAATCGCGAGGGTGACGCTCTCGCCGGGCCATGGGTGCCAGACTGGAATCAGGGCGGCCGTGTCCGGTTCGAAGACCGGCTCCAGCCCGGTGATGGCGACATTCCAGACCGGTGATGTCACGAGGTGCCAGCGCGCCACCCAGCGATCCGTATTTTCCGCGGCAAGCACCAGAGAAGTCTGGAGAGCCAATTCGCTGTTCCAGGAAACCGCATCTTCAATGGCGCCGAGGCGGACCTCCACGCGACCGTTTTCCGGCTGCATTCTTGAGGAAAGGACGCGTTCGCCAGGCAGAAGTGGTAGATCGAGTGAAATCGCCTTCCCCTTGGGAGAAAGCCGGTGCACCTCCGTGTGCACATGCCACACCAGGCCAATCTCGAGGTGGCGTTCTACGGCCACGACCGTGTTGAAATCCTTGCGGTCATAGGCGGCCTCGCGTTCCCGGGAGCGATCCTTTACGGAAAAAAAGATCTGCTGCTCAGGTATTCCTCCGGGCCGTAGGCCGGTTACGGTCCAGTCAGGCGCATCGATTTGGAGCGTGCGTGGTTTGAGTAGGAATGTCCATTCCCATTCCGACGCGTTATCCAGCAAGCCTTCTACACGGACATTGTGAACTCCAGGCTCGAGCGCGACCCAGATGAAATCGTTCCGCCTCATGACCGCCGAAGCTTTCTCCTCATCGACAAATACCGTCAATGGAGACCAGACGGGAAGACGCCCGGGCAGTGGCACTGCAACATTTTCCGCGGTATGGACTTCCGCTTCCATGGTAATCCGTGGGCCGCTAATGGCCAGGCGTGCTTTCGGGATGCTTGCCGCATTTGGGAATGCGTCGTCAGGCCTCGTGAGACGTTCGCGGAGCAGGTTCAGCATGCGTTCATTCGGAAAGTCGGCTGCGTTTGTTGAACTCAATCCGGTCGCAAACAGGAAGGCCAGCAAGGTCGCTGTCGCCGCATGCACTGGCTTTCCTGCGCCCGTGCGCGGGCGCAGGAGGATCACAGCGAGCGACAACAGCAAAACAATTCGCGCCACAATCAGGATGCGCTCAACCGCCGGCGGGATCAGCAACGGCCGGATCGTTTGGGTCGCGGACACAGGACCATTCCAGCCGAAGGAGATTTCACGCCAGGACCATTTCGGCACAGCCGGTCCCGTCTGAATCCGGGCCTGCGCGTCCCACAAGAGATTTGAATCCGGCTTTTGTTTTTCGGCAGGAGCGGCGGGTTCGGCCGCTTCCGAGCTTCGCGCAGCCAGGCGGCCGTATTCTGAGGCGCTCGCACCGATTTGCATGAACGAAGGGCGCTCCTTCTCCAATTGTGGATAGAGTGCACTTTGGATCTGTCTTGCTAAGAACGGCAGTAGCACGAGCGCCAGTAGCACCGCGGCGGTGAACTTCCAGATTTTCAGAACGCGCATGAAATTGCCTTGCGGCGCGACGCGGATTAACAGCAGAGGCACGAGCAGAAACAGCCAGGTAAAGCGCGGAGCGGCCGGTTCGTGATAGGCAAGCACGAAACCGCCGAATGCGATGATGCCGGCAGTGACGCCCCAGGCGCGTCCGATGGCCATTGAGAATACGAGCAGGAGAAAAAGGTCGAGCAATGACCACGAGGAGAGCCAGTCGCCGTTCACCCAGGCAGCTCCGAGCAGTGCAAACAGACGCCAGCCTGGCGGCAGGAGGAGTACGCCGCGCACATTTTCGGCCTCTGCGCGCCAGCCCGAGGCGGGGAGTTGTGCGCTCACGGTAGCACGGCCCACGGCCTCCATCTTGATGTCGCGCTGCCGGACCTCGACGCCTTCGGCGCCACTGACGGGATCACGCGTGATGAGCTGGCCTTCGCCGTTGATCTTCACTGCCCCGAGTTGCTGACCCTCCGCAACATTGAGGCGCCAGACGCGCTGCGCTGTTCCAGTGACGTGGTCCTGGTAGGTAAGGTTTTTCCCGTCCTCATCGAGCCAAAGTTCCCGCCTGATCGCGAGACCTGCCGGCCGTTGAAACCCCATTCCGCGCATTTTTTCCTCGAGCTGAAATTCCGTGTCTGCTGTCTCCCAAAGGTAGACGGGGTAATTGCGCCATCTCTCGGGATAGGTCGTCTGCGAAACATCCACCGCCTGCAATCCGCGAATCTCTACTATGCGGAGTTCGGGTGCCGATTTCAGGCCGATCAGTTCCTTCTTAGCGACGGGGTGAGCGCCCTCTGCATAGCGAAATGCGGTCAGTGAATCGGTTCGAAATGCATCCAGGCGGATCACCCATTTGCCGGCGCGGACCTGCGCCTTCATGTGCCCGTTTTCATCCACGGCGCACGGGATCGGCGCATTAACGACCGCTAGTTTCCAACCTTCGGGGAGAACCGATCCGAGCTCCTCCTCACGGCTCCGTCCCGTCACGCTTAATTCGATTTCTGTGCGCAGCCAGATCGGAATACCGTCCTCGATCAGCCGGTAAACTTGCACAGCCATGAAATCACGGTGCGTCTCCTCGGCTTTTGCCCGTTTAAGCCACACGTGTCCAGCCGTGTCCCGAATCGGTGCCTCCACCGGTTTATCATCGAGCGCAAGCAGCAGAATGCCGATCTCGCCGGGAACTGCGATTCGTTGCGGCATCTCTTCCCAGAGAAACTCGCCGGTGATTTCCCAGTCGCCGGCCGCAAGCCGAACGCGGGGGTGATTTCCGTCGGACAACACCGGCACAGTTTTGCCGTTGGCGAGCACGTTGAGCGGCCACAACTCGCTGTTGCCGGGCAGCGGCACCCAGCTTTCGTGATAGACTTTTACGCGAAATGTAAAGCTCCCGCTGGACGCGTCTGCTCGCAGTGACAGTTCTGACGGCCAGTAGAGTAGACGGGTAGTCGCGTCGTTGAATGGCCTCGGACCTTCTTGCGGCGGCAGATCCCAGATCGCCCAATCTTCCCAGATCTGAAGGGGCTCTGGTATTGTACGATCCGCAGCCGCGACAGGGCTCCCGCCGGTTGCGAAAACGAGGGCGACCCATGCAAAAAACGAAAAACGTGGATTCATGAAATCAAGGCGCAATTCCATAGCAGGATCGGGGCTGGGTTGGGAAGAAGGGGAATGGGGCGCGCGCGGGTTGTTCGGGAGTGGTGCAGGGTTGCCACGCGTTGAATTCCTCTGCTGCCCGCATTGACAATCTTACTATAAACATCACGATGTCTATATGAGAACCACATTGACGCTCGATGCCGATGTCGCTGAGAAGGCGAAGAAGGGAGCGGCCGTGCTGCGGAAGCCCTTCAAAGAGGTGATCAACGCTGCTCTGCGGGTAGGATTGGATCAAATTCTCGCTCCGCCTGCTGCCAGGCCCTACCGCACTAAGCCGCGGCCAATGGGTCTGCGCGCGGGTTTCAGTTATGACAACATTTCTGAGTTGATCGCCGCCGCAGAGGGAGAGGACCACCAATGATCCTCATGGATGCGAACCTGCTCCTCTACGCGGAGGACAGCCTTTCCGAGCATCACACGGCTGCGAGGGAATGGTGGGATGCCAGGCTTTGCAGCTCCGACTCTGTGGCACTTTGTTGGCCGGTGTTGAACGCCTTCATCCGGATTGGCACCAATGCGCGGCTGCACCAGCGACCGCTTACGCTAACCGAAGCGATCGAGCGCGTGGAGAGCTGGTTCGGCCAGCCATGTGTACGGATCGTCCACCCTACAGGTCAACATTGGACCATCTTTCAGCAAATGCTCCGCAGTGGCAACGCCGTGGAAAATCTGGTCTCCGATGCCCACCTCGCCGCGCTTGCGGTGGAACATAATTGCACGCTGCAATCCACCGACGCGGATTTCTCGCGTTTCCGTGGACTCAAGTGGAAGAATCCGATTGCGAAGTGACGGGACACAATAAGGGGATTTGGCGCAAAAGGCGCTCAGGGAAGTGGCACCGTGCCGGACGATCCGTTTGCCCATTCGATCTACTATTTGCGCAGGAAACGCGCGCACGGCGAAGAGAAACGGTATTGGGCGTTTAGCTTTCATGACTCGATTGGCACATTGCTTTTGGAGGCGCATTTCCCCGAAATTCCAAAAGAAGTCATCCTTTTCGAACCTGGTAAGCCGGATTTTCCTCTACTGCGATTAAGGGCTTGGCGGTGGTTCTGGTGGAACGGCCGCTACGACGTTATTGATGCTGGTAGTGAGACCGTACTCGCGACGCTGCGGAGAACTGGCGGGATCGAAGGGCCGGATCGGCGCACGATGGGGCGCGTGGGCAATGCAATGCCGCTGAGAGAGTCCTTGCTGCAATTACTCTTTCTGGGTTTCTTCAAATTTTTTTTCTCCCAGGGAGAGGATTCATCGGCGTTGCCGGTGGACCAGTTTCTCGTTAAGGTTGGGCGAGTGGAAATTGGCCGATTGCGCCGGGTGCGATTGCCCTTTTCCACGAAGCTTCGAGCCGGCGAAGGGAGAGACGCCGGCTGGCTGCGAAAATGGATTACCTGGTTTCGCTCTGCCATCCGAAAGGGATTGAATTCCGGCGGCTGGTTGGTCGATTTCTCAGCCGACGAGGCGGGCCTCATGGACCGGCGGGTGCGTCTGGCTGCCGCGCTTTTGCAGATACAGATCGAGGAGCGATACTGAGCCTGCCGCGCTGGTCACAACGAATCGGCTCATTTGTTCCAATCTCGTCCCGGCTGAAGACTTCGGGAGTCACCCGGATCAGGGGACACCCCATGTGCGCGATGCTGCCGAAAAGACCGTCCAGGCCGCAGAAGAAGCGGTCGATGCGACGGAAGAGATTGGCCGAAAGGCGGCCGATGCGGCTGGCCAGTCTGGCGACGCGGAAGTCGTCCCCACAGCCTCCGAACAGGCGGAGGTAATGGACCGCACCGTCAAGGCCATGGCCGAGGCAGAAACGGCGAAGAAGGAGGAGAAGGTCAACCTTCTCGAAAAAGTCACCGAATTGCGCGAAGAGCAAACGACATTGCTCGATCGTTTTCCCGCGGTGCTCGATGCGCTCGATGGGAAGACTGATGAAAGCGATTCCGATACGCTCGCGAAGATCAAGGATTATCTACTTTATGCCGCCGCGGTGAGTGGAATCCAGGTCGATGTCTCAGACACGACGTCCGCCTGGATTGCAATCAAAGGCCGGGCTCTTTCCGAGGAAGGAGGCGTTCGCTGGAGCGTCAACATTGCGAAGTTCATCGGTATTCTGATCGCGGCATGGATCATCGCGAAGCTTCTCAGCGCCGGCATCCACCGAGCCCTCAGTCGCGTCAAAGGTACCTCTCGACTGCTTGAAAGCTTCCTGGTCAAAGCCGTTCGCTGGGTGGTGTTGGCAGCTGGTCTGATCATGGCACTGGCCGCCCTGGAAATCAGTGTGGGTCCGCTGCTGGCTATCGTCGGTGCCGCCGGCTTTGTCATCGCTTTTGCTCTGCAGGATACTCTCAGCAATTTTTGCCAGCGGTATCATGATCTTGTTCCTCAAACCCTTCGATGAGGGGGATGTAGTTGAGACTGGCGGCATCCCGGGCAAGGTCGTGTCTATGAACCTCGTATCCACGACCGTAAATAGCTTCGACAACAAGCGGATGGTCGTTCCCAACAATAAGATATGGAATGACGTCATCACGAACGCCACAGGAGTCACCGAGCGCCGAATCGACATGGAGTTCGGGATCAGCTACAGCGACAACATCGACCATGCCAGTGAGGTCCTGGAAGAGATCATTGCGTCGCACCCGAAGGTGCTGCAGGAGCCGGAGCCGACCATTCGCGTCCATACGCTCGGCGACTCGTCTGTGAATTTCATTGTCCGGCCGTGGGTCAGGGCAATCGACTATTGGAACGTCTACTGGGACGTGACCACGGCAGTGAAGAAGCGCTTCGATGCTGCTGGCATTGGAATCCCCTTCCCGCAGCGCGACGTGCACCTCTTTTTCGAAGACGCCGAGATTAAGACTGAGGTGGCGAGGCTTGCTAAGAAGGCTGCTTCAACGCTGCAAAAAGAGTAAGGGAACCAGAACGCCGCTGGCAAAACCCGATTTGGTCGCTCACGTCAAATCTTGTTTCATTTGATTTGATCTGCTGTCAATCAGTTCCATCAACGATTCTAGTTCAGCGCTCGTATTGAGTGGGAGCGGTTTAATCCATGCTATTGGCTACGATGATACGCCGGGCCTTTGGTCATTTTCAGCAAACTCCACCGTGGCCTTTCGCGAATCAGACTGCCTCCAACGCCGTTCCGGACGGTGGAAGGACGGTGCTCTTGCTTGGAACGGCGATAGCTGGCCTCGGGCTTCTGTCTCGTCGTCATCGTCGACAGCTTGCACAATAGCAGCGGTTGCGTCTCGATATTCGGCGCGAAGCCACAGCGGATCACGTACTCTGTAAGGGCGCGCGGGTAGAGGAAGTTCAGGAGATAATCGGGGCTGCCGCCGGCCTTGGTGCCGCCGCCTGACATGTCGAAGCCACCAAAGGGATGACGGGCGACGAGGGTGCCGGTGATTCCGCGGTTGATGTAAACTTCGCCCTTTTTACGCGCTCGATATTGGCGGGGCTGCGCGAGGAGAATCCACCGGTGAGTGCATACGGCGTTGCGATGGCAATGCGGAGGGCGTCTTCCAGATCGGTAGCCCGGATCACGGCGAGCACGGGACCGATCTCCTTCTGCGCGACGCGGTCATTGGGTCGGACGCCGGTGAAGATGACTGGTCCTACGAGGAATCCGTAACCTTGGGTTGAGGCGGCCTGGAACGCCAGTGTGGCTACTTCATCGCCCCGTCGCAATTTGGCCCCGAACTTTCTCCAGCGCTGACTCGTCGATCAGTCGTGCGATGTCGGTGGGTGGGTCGGCAGTGCCGCCGCTTTGCGCCGTTTGGCGTGCCGGTTAACGGAGTTTTCTGGCACTCGACGTATTATGAAAATAAGAACTACCAGAATTAGTCGGAATTTTTAACAGAGTGACATAGTCCGAATTCCGCATTGCTGGAAAGTTTGAGTGTTATAATTTAAGTGCTTTTGAACAAACAGGTTGCGCGGCAAGTATGCCTGCGGAGATTGGCGTGCAGGCTAATGGAGTTTCTGCAATTCAAGGCGTCAGGCAACTCGAAATATAGAAATAGTCGGAATTATTTACATTTATCATAAAAAATAGAATTAAAACCATCTCTCCAATACTCGAAACTGTTCATTTTAAACCTCTGATTATCAATGTATTGCGAATCAATTATGTTCTATGAGGTCCAGTGCTCCCGATGGTTGGCATATGGCGTGCTAATAGATGCTGCTATGTGGAAAACCTCAGATCCCTTTATGAACAGATTAAGAACGCTTGGTGTGCTTGCTGGATTATTATTTGCGGCTGGATGGTTGACGTCTGCTTCTGCGATTCCGCTGGATTATACGGTTAGTGGAACAAACTTGGAATTAAACGATTCCGATCCCGGACTGGTTCTGAATTATTCACTCTACGGTCTTCCCGGAACGTTTACACTTGATGACGGTGGCAGCAATTCCTTCGCCTTCGCCGATATTTGGACGAATGAAACGTTCGTTAATCCTGATGATATGACCTCGCGGACGATCAGTGCGTCCATCAATTTTAGTAATCCGCTTGTTGATGCAACGGTTTCTGGTCTTACGTCAGGAATCAATCTCTTCGGGTTCATGCAATCAGGGGTAGTTGTGTGGAATAGTCCTATGAATTTGGGAGCGGCAGACAGAACGTTCGAGTTGTCACTCAACAACGCGACATTCAATACAGGGTTTTTCGGTCTCCATCATGGCGAGAATTACGGCGCAACGATCTATGCCACTGTTAAACAAATTAGCTCGCCGAACTCCGTCTCTTCGTTGACGGCCGCCTCCGTTCCGGACGGCGGAAGCACGGCGCTCTTGCTTGGGACGGCGATGACTAGCCTTGGACTCCTGTCTTGTCGTCGTCGTTCCAAACAACAGTAGGGGGTTTCATTCTCAATTGGGTCTGATACCCCGAAGCTTGCTTCGTCCAATACTCATATTTCTGTTGTCAATGTCTCGGAGCTTGCTCCGGGGATTCTTTACTCTACAGAATCGGGTTGTCGGTATTGTGGAGTTTGATCGGATTGCCTATGCAGCGTTGAGGGACCCTTCAGTTGAGTAGTATCCTTCTCTATTCGGGCGCGAACCCACAGCGGATCACGTTCTCTGTAACGGCGCGCGGGTAAAGGAAGTTTAAAAGATAATCCGGTCCGCCAGCCTTCGTGCCGCCGCCTGACATATCGAAACCGCCAAAGGGATGACGGGCGACGAGAGCACCGGTAATTCCGCGATTGATGTAGAGGTTGCCCACACGGAACGCCCTTTTTACGCGCTCGATATTGGCTGGGCTGCGCGATAACAATCCACCGGTCAGTGCATACGGCGTGCCGTTGGCAATGCGCAAGGCGTCTTCCAGATCGGTAGCCCGGATAACGGCGAGGACAGGACCGAAGATCTCCTCCTGCGCGATGCGGTCATTGGGCTGGACGCCGGTGAAGATGACTGGTCCGACAAAGAACCCGTAACCCTGGGGTGAAGCGGCCTGGAAAGCCAGGGTCGCTTCAAGCCTTCCCGTCGCAATGTAGCCTCGCACTTTCTCCAGCGCGGCCTCGTCGATCAGTGGCCCGATATCGGTGGACGGGTCAGCTGGATCGCCAATGCGTAGCGACTGAGCGGCGTCGATCAATCGGTCGACGATCCGTTCGCCGTTCCGGGGCAGCACAATTAGACGCGAGAGGGCCGAGCATTTCTGGCCTTGATAACCATACGCGGAGGCTAGAATCGCGGGTATGGCCACGTCGGGATCGGCGTCTTCATCTACGATGATCGCGTTTTTTCCCCCCATTTCGCAGATGACTTTCTTTAGTTGCCGCTGTTCGTGCGGTGTGCGTCCCGCGATCTCCTGAATCTTTAGCCCTACCTTCCGGGAGCCGGTGAAAGCGATTACGGAAACAGCCGGATGACGCACCAGACGATCGCCCACGGTATTTCCCGGGCCGGGCAGAAAAGCGAGCACACCGGGAGGTACGCCGGCCTCCGCAAGAATTCGCATGAGCCGGTAGGCGATCATCGGCGATTGCTCTGCAGGTTTCATCAGCACGCAATTGCCCGTGACCAACGCCGCGGTCGTCATCCCACAGAGAATCGCCAACGGAAAGTTCCATGGCGCGATCACGGCCGCGATGCCGCGCGGGATGTAGTGGTGAAGGCTTGCTTCGCCAGGAAATTGCAGCTCGCGGGAAGCGATCCGGCGCATTTCGCGGGCGTAATAGCGGCAGAAATCGATCGCTTCGCACACATCGGCATCGCTCTCCGCCCAGGTCTTACCGACCTCCAGGACTTCGAGGGCCGCCAGTTTGAACCGGCGCTCGTGCAACAATTGGCCAGCTTTCTCGATTACCCGGGCCCGCTCTTCCACCGGGGTGTCGCGCCATGCAGGGAAGGCGCGTTCCGCGGCGGCAACCGCGTCCTCGACATCCGACGGCCCGGCTTCGGCGACACACCCAATCAGTTCGCCCGGCCGCGCCGGATTTCGGGATTCAAGCCAACGCGATGTGGTGCGTTCCTGCCCTCCAATAAAGAGTGGGAAGTTGTGGCCCAAATTTTGGCGAATGAATTCGAGTGCGTTACGCATTGCTTCCCGCGCTTCGGCGCGCGTGAAGTCCGTCATGGGTTCGTTTGCGAAATGGAGTTTGTATTTTGCCCCTTCAGGGCAAATTTCCTCTTTTTCGGTAATACCCGGGGCGTTGCCCCGGGCTGAGATATCCTGCCCTTTCGGGGCAGCCGCAGGAATTGACTTAACCGCCGGAGTTGGGGGGGCACCGGGCGTTGAGGCATCGAGGGGGGGCGCTCCAGTCTCTGCACTCTGCGGGGCTCTGGAGAGCGTGCCTGAGTGGTCCGCAGCCGCAGGATCACGCAGCAAGGCTTCCGGACTTTCGTGTTCGCTAAAGGCAGAGCGAAGGAATCCTTCGTTCGAGCTGTTCTCGAGCAGACGCCGGACGAGATACGACATTCCCGGAATGACCGCACCAACCGGACAATAATTCCGGACGCGGCATCCCATTTCCACAAGCGCCTCTTTCACCGGCTCTGCCATGCCGAAGAGGAGTTGGAACTCGAAACTCTCCCTCGGGCGGCCGAGCCGTTCCGCTTCCGCAATGCAGGCCGCGATCGACCGGATATTGTGCGTCCCGAACGCGCATTCGATCACGTCGGAGTTCTCCAGCATTCGCTTCGCGAGTCGCTCGAAGTTGGCGTCCGTCTCGGTTTTTCGCTCGAATACGGGAATTGGCCAGCCACGTTGACGCGCCAGAATTTGCTCTGTATCCCAGTAGGCCCCTTTTACCAGGCGCACGGTGATACGTCGGTCGCGGGCCCGCGACCACGAGATCATTTCGCTCAGGTCGTCGCTCGTGTCCCGGAGATACGCTTGCATTGCCAAACCGACCCTGTTGACCCTTCGAAACTCGGGTTCGTCGAGCAAATGCCGGAACAACGCGAGCGTCAGATCCTTGAGGCGGTACATTTCCATGTCGAAATTGACGAACACGCCGCATTCGTTCGCGCGGTGCAGCAGCGGGTGGAGTCGCGCCGAAAGTGACTCGATTGCGCCTTCGGGATCTTCGGGGTGGATTCGGGAAAAAAGCGCCGAAATCTTGACCGAAACGTTGGGTTCAGTGGCTTTTTTCCAACGACCCATCTCCGCGGCGAGCGTGTCGATCAATTCTAGATATCGAGCGGCGTATTCACCCGACTCCCGTTCACTGACCGCAACCTCTCCGAGAAGATCCACTGTGGATTCGAGCCCTTGCGCGCGCATTTTCCGCAATTTCGGCAGGGCTTTGGTCGGAGTTTCCGCCAGAATGAAATTGCGTGCCATCCGCCTGACTGCGGCTCTGACGGCGACAGCGCTGGCCCATGGGAATTGGGGCGCCGCCCGGACTGCCCACTTTCCCGGAAACGAAAGCACATCGAGATCCTCATCTGTAACGTCCAGATACTCTAGAACATGGGAAGCGACCTCCGCTGAACTCCCCAATGCCGGCAAGACATCCACTGCGCGAAACAGCCGGGCTTTCAGCTGCTCGTCCCGCATTGACCAGTCCAAAAGCCGGCCCGTGACGCTTTTTGGCGAATACGCGCGTGGCGTCCGCGTAGAGACCCTCCTGAAGATCTCTTGCCCGATTCGTTCGATTTGACTCTGCATCGTGCTCATGACACCAGTTGAGAATCCTCCTGCTCCTGAAGTTTGCCAGCCAATAAGCGAAGGAAAAGGCCAACATCGGTGACGATCCCCTTCGACTCGACAGAGCCTCGATCTGCGAGCTTTGTGACGACAGCGGGATTGATATCCACGCAGACGATCCGCACGCCGGCCGGCGTCATATTTCCCACGCCGATGGAGTGTAGCATCGTGGAGAACATCAGAATCATCTCGGCACCTTCGAGCAGGCGCGCATACTCCGCTTGCGCCTCGAGAAGATTCATCTGGGTATCGGGAAGCGGCCCATCGTCCCGGATCGATCCGGCAAGTGAAAACGGCACATTGCAGCGCACGCATTCGAACATCACGCCGCGCGTGAGCACTTGCTGCTCGACTGCGGAGCGGATCCCACCACAACGGCGGATCTCGTTGATCGCCGCGAGATGATTGCGATGACCGCCTCTTACGGGCGCGCCGCGCTCGAGATTGATGCCCAACGACGTCCCGAGCAAGGCCTGTTCGATGTCGTGTACGGCAACTGCGTTTCCTCCGAGCAGCGCCTGCACGTAACCATTTCGGATTAACCATGCTAGATGGGCCCCCGCGCCGGTGTGAATGACCACCGGGCCGGGAACAACAACAATTTTTCCGCCGCGTTCTTTCGCCCGATTCATTTCCCACGCGACACGCTCCACCACGATATCTACCCGGCGTTCACTGGAGACTTCCGATTCCATGAAGGCGAAGCCAAGGCCTTCCCTCCGCGCCTCCTCCGCAGAGCCACGAAGGGTCCTGATGCCCCGACTGCCGACCACGACACTATCTCCCGGAGCCAGATTGCGCGGAAGTTCACAGCGAGCTGACCTGCGATCCGCGTCCACCATAATAACCGCGTCCATCCGCTGTCGATCAACCTGGATCCATGCACCGTCGCACCGTACCTCGGTCGGGAATATTGTGGTCGCGTAAAATCCTTCAGGTGCGACTCCGTGCTGGACGACTGTTTCCAGGTGCGCCTCACCTGGATCAGGCTCTGCCACCGTTGCGCCGAGTTCCAACAAGTGCATGGCAATCCGTTCCAACTGAACTTCGGATGGTGCGGAAATCCGCATCATCGCGCTGGAGGGGGTTTGCCTCCGGCGTCCAAGGTCGAAACGGTCTATCCGGAAAGTTCCCCCGCCTTCCACGCAGATCTCGAGCGCCCGGTCCAGAAGACCGGAATCGATCAGGTGCCCCTCCATGCCCATCTCACGCGTTACTACGCTGTCCGCGACTGAAGTGCCAGGGGGCATCTGCGCTGCAAGGTCAAGCACCAGACACTTCGCAGCCCCACCCGCCTTGATGAATTCTGTCAGCTCAATTTCGACTATGCTGAATCCGCATTCCTCGAGCCGCAGCCGAAGGGATTCGCTGGCCCGGTTGAGCACCAGTTCGCGGCCGAGCACGACGGCGTTGCACGCGAAAGCCAGGGCGTCTTCCTCAGAGACGGTAATCCGATAGTCTTCGGGAACGCGTTCCTCGATTCTTTTTCTCGAATCTCTGTCGAAGGCTTCCGGGAAATAAAGGAGCAACCCGTCTCCAGGCAGGCAGAAGCAGGTGTCGAGATGGTAAAACCTCGAATCCGTGAGGCGAAGTGAAACGACCTCGATGTCCAACGCCGCCGCAAGCAGGGGGTGCGCGGCGAGGTCGGTTCTTTCGCCATACGCCGCCCACAGGCACTTTCGCCCGGCATCCAGAAAAGCGTCACCGGCACCTTCGAACGGCACATCCTCAGGAAATGACGTGATCTCAAAGCTCCGGCTTCTGAACCAGTGTTTGAAATGCTCTTCCTCCTTGCGCCGCTGCCCGTGATAGAACCGCGCGGGCAATACCCGGCTCCCGGCGACGAGTGCCGCATTTGCCGTAAAAACCATGTCTGGAAGACCAGGCTGAGGTTCGATCAGCTCGATATCCGCCCGCTCTTCGAGAAAAGCGTAAAGGCGCTCCCATTGCGCCGCGGCTCTCCGCGGCGACGCCCTGTGCACATTTCCCTCCATCCACGGATTGATGACGTATTCAACCGAGTAGTATTCGGGGCGGCACATGAGGAAATGTGCCGGGTTTGTCATGCTGTTAATCTACGATACCCATGCGGGCGCCGCAATCCACAGTGCGATCGGCTTCGAAGAGTGGGGCTGCATTTTTTAATCCGTAACCAGCCACCGCACGGCATCAGCGGGAGGGAAAATGATACCGTCCACTTCGAGTTCCACGTTCTCGCGCAGAGGCTTTCCGCCTGTCTCCCGGAGACGAAGATGGCCGCGAAGGATCTGTCCGCAACGCAACTCGACTTCGACCCTGCGGCCAATCGGCAGGCCGAGTTTGCGCGCGAGCGCACGGCGGACTTCCGTGATTTCTCTTTGCCAGGCGGCGAATCCCTTCCCGTCTCCGGCGCCGAAATCGAGCTGGATCTGGCTGGCCATGGGCAGGAGTCTTGTCTTCCGGATCTGGCTGGTCAAGGATATGAAATCATTGCTCTTCACGGAAAGCGTTCGTTAGTAGTGCGACATGTTTTCGAGGTATTCTTTGAAGGCGGCGAGAAAGTCGCTGGCACTCGATCCCCGCTGGGAACGGCAGTTCGAAACGAACAGGCTCAACGCAGGGAGGGAACTGGCTCGCGCAGGGCGCGTGGCTGAGCCGCAGGTAAGCGACGGAGGTTACCGGGTTCATGCCCTTGTGGAAGGTACCCACGAAGTAAGGGTGCGGTTTCAACTGCAGATCGCAGGTGGAACGCGGGTTTTAGGCACGTGTTCGTGCGGCGTGAAGAACTGTGAGCATGCGGCGGCGACTCTTTTCGTAGCACTGAACATCTACGGCACTGCGTTTTCCGGGACCAGACAGAAAGACGTCGTGTTTCGGCGAGGTGAGAGTGTCCCTGAACCGGCGCCGTTGAGCGAGGAGGAGAAAAAGAAGCCGGAACTGGATCTGCGCTACGTGCTTTCGTTGGGCAGATTGAATCGTGGATTGGCGGTCCGTTTTTGCGCCTCGCCGCCGGGGGAAGGCGGCAATACGATGCAATTCGCGGAGTTTGATCCGGGCTTCTGGCACAAGCAGTTTCCGGATTTCCGGTTGCACCCCGATGATGCTTCGCTGGTGGCGGGGATTTGCGGTTACCGCGCCGCATTTTTCAGTCGCGTGTACGAAATTAGTGGAGAAACCGGTTCGGAGCGGTTTCAGCGCGTATTGCACCGCGGGAAAGCGCACTGGAAAGAGGCGAACGGCCCTTTGCTGAAACAGGCGGAAGCGCGAAAAGTGACGGTGACGTGGCAAATGGATGAGGAGGGCGCGCAAGTGGCGCAATTGGAGGCGGATGGATGTGGTGACGTGTTGGTCTTCGACCTCGGTGGAGGGTGGTACGTGTTGCCGGAAAGCGGTCAGTGCGGCTGGGCGACGAGCGCAGTGCCGACGGAACTGCTGCTGAAATGGCAGAACCACCGTCCGATTCCGCCTGAAAATGTGGCGGCATTCTGCGATGATCTGCGCGACTTATTTTCAGAAGGCGAGCTGCCGTTGCCGACCGTGCCACGGGTGCGCGTCGTTCAGGGACGGGCACCGGTGCCGTGTTTGCGATTCTTTGGACAGAGTGGGAACAAGGAACCCGGAGATCGGCGTAGTCGGCGTGAAAAACCGGTCGAGGTCCATTTCGAAGGATGTGCATTCGATCTGGATTACGGAGAGGCTGTAGCGCCTGCGAAGGGGCCGGACATCGAGCGCTGGAACGGAAGCGAAATCGTGCGGGTGATCCGTGACGAGACTGCGGAGTGGGCACTGGCAGAACGACTCGCGAGGACCGGGCTTCAGTGGCTCGGAGTCGAGAGTGACGAGGAATCCACGGAAGGTACGGTTTCGCAGCTTTCCGGGTTCTCGGAGGATGGCGCGTGTGTTTGGACGCTCGGTGCCGACGATCCGCTGTCCTGGACGCGGCTGGTGCTAGACGAGCTGCCGGTGCTGGAAGCGGAAGGATGGCGGATCGAATTCGACGCATCGTTTCGATATCGATTTGCAGTCGTCGAGGATTGGTATGCCGGAGCGGTCGAAAAAGGAGGGTGGTTTGCGATCGAACTTGGTGTTTTGATCGGGAAAGACCGGGTGAATTTGCTTGCGCCCCTGCTCGAGACGATTCGGCAGTGTCCCAATTGGTTCTTGCCGGGCGCGCTGGATGCCCTGCCCGATCACCGGGCCTTGCCGGTGGCACTCCCGGACGGGAGGATGGCGGCGATGCCGATTGGCAGGCTCCGTCCCGCACTAAGAGTGCTGGTCGAGCTTTACGCGCCCGAAGTGTGGAGAGGTGAGGGCATTCTGAAAGTGAATCGACTCAGGGCGGCGGAGGTGGCAGGGATCGAGGGCTTCCGCTGGGAGGGAGGCGACGACCTTCGCGCGCTGGGAGCGAGGTTGCAAAGTTTCAAAAAGATCCGCAAAGTACACGCCCCCCCGCGGGATTGCAGGCAAAATTGCGTTCTTATCAGGTGCACGGGGTGAGCTGGCTTCAATTTCTTCGCGAGTACGGGTTGGCAGGTGTGCTGGCGGACGACATGGGGCTCGGCAAGACGGTTCAGACGCTGGCTCACCTTTTGATCGAAAGAAAAAGAGGTCGAGCGGACCGGCCGAGCCTCGTAGTGGCTCCCACGAGTCTCGTAGCGAACTGGCGTTCGGAAGCGGAGCGATTCGCGCCCTCGCTGAAGGTGTTGGTGCTCCACGGGGCGGATCGTCGGGAGCGGTTCGGTGACATTGCCGGCCATGACCTGGTGGTGACCACGTATCCCCTGCTGGCGCGCGACATCGAAGAACTGCAAAACGTGCCGTTTCACATGCTGATTCTCGATGAAGCACAGGTTGTAAAAAACGCACGCACCATTACCAGCAAGGCAATTCGGCGGCTGCAGGGACGTCATCGGCTGTGTCTTACGGGCACGCCCATGGAAAATCATCTGGGAGAACTCTGGGCGCTGTTCGACTTTCTGCTGCCGGGACTGTTGGGCGACGAGCGGCAGTTTCGCATGCTCTTCCGTACGCCAATCGAGAAACTGGCCGATACGAGCCGGCGCGAGACCCTGGCGCGACGGGTTGCACCGTTTCTACTGCGCCGAACCAAGGAAGGCATCATGCGCGAGCTGCCCCCGAAAACGGAGATGGTGCGACCCGTTGAGCTCGAAGGCGCACAGCGCGATCTCTATGAAAGCATCCGGGTGGCAACACACGAGCGGGTGCGTGCGGAGGTCGAGGCGAACGGACTCGCGCGTTCCCAGATCGTGATCCTCGATGCGCTGTTGAAACTGCGGCAGGTATGCTGCGATCCTCGTCTCGTGAAGATGCCGGCGGCGGCAGGCGTCAAGGAATCGGCAAAACTCGAACTGCTGCTTGGACTGCTGCCTGAGATGATCGAAGAAGGTCGGCGAGTGCTGTTGTTTTCCCAGTTTACGAGCATGCTAAAGCTCATAGAAGCGGAGGTGAATCAGCGCGGCATTCGATTCTCGAAGCTCACCGGAGATACACGCGAGCGGGAAATACCGGTTCGGGAGTTTCAGGACGGAAAATGCCCGCTCTTTCTCATCAGCCTGAAAGCCGGCGGCACGGGGCTGAATCTCACCGCAGCGGATACTGTGATTCACTATGATCCATGGTGGAATCCGGCTGTCGAGAATCAAGCAACGGACCGGGCGCACCGAATCGGGCAGATGAAACCGGTTTTCGTTTACAAGCTGATTGCGTCGGGGACCGTGGAGGAGAAGATCGCGGCTCTCCAAGTTCGGAAGAAAAAGCTGGTTAGCCAGCTTCTCGGTGAAGCCAAGGGCGGAAAGCTCGCGCTCACACCCGAAGATCTGGAGTCACTTTTTGAGCCGCTTCCCACGGAATCGAATGACTGAGCCCGCAATGGAGCGACGTCGTCGAAGACCGGCCCGAATTCATGCGTGACCACGCGTGAGAGGAGTCCGCTCACCGCTAAAAAGCGCCGACGGCTTAAGTATTCCGTCGACGCTTTCAGCCAAAATCATGCTTTGATTCCTCGTCCGGCCGCGCCTGAACGAGCATTCGAAAACCGGAACTAACCTGCTTCAGCCCCTTTTGTTTGCGGGCCTTTCTTTAGCGAGAACTTCCAGTTTCACTCGCGCCACACCACGACGCTTCATACCGAGGTCCGATGCAGCCGCTTCACTGAGATCGATCACGCGACCCTTGACGAAGGGGCCACGATTGTTGATTCGAACCACCGTGCTTTCGCCGGTTTTCTGGTCGATCACTCGAACGCGAGTGCCAAAGGGGAGGGTCTTGTGGGCCGCCGTCATGTCCCCGGCCCGATAAATTTCACCGTTGGCGGTTTTCCGGCCGATCCAGCGACCACCATACCACGAAGCCATTCCGGTGGAGGTCGAAACAACCTCGGAATCGTTGGACTTGGACTTCGAGTTCGTATTGGCAGCGAACAGAGGCGGCGTCGCGATAACACAAATTGCAAGGCTGAGTAGGATTTTTTTCATGCTGTCGGAGTAGACACTATCCAGCTTTTGAGTATTAGCAAATAGAATATTGTGATCTTTTTTTAGGGAACGTGATCGCGCAATGATGCGAAATATGGGGCGGTTGCTCCTATAGACCAACAGAATCAGGCAAAAGTAATGATAAAAACTTTTTCTCAGAAGGGTCCGAGAGGGCGCTGTTGTCGGAAGCATTTTCCCCCGGCGCGGATTCGCGCGGGGGCTCTGGAATCGCCCGACGCGCGAAAATTACGGTAGTCCTTTGCTTCGGGGATCGCGCGCATGTGGCGTTTCGGGGATCGCGCGCATTTGGCGCTCAAGGAATGCGACGCAGGCCGGGGTTCTGTGCGCGAGAACAGCTCGAGGCGCGGCCATCCAATCAGTTCTCCACGCATGGCGCACCGCGCGGAGAAAAGCGGAACCGCTACATCCCAGAATGGCAGAAAAACGTACAAAGGACTGCATGGAGCCCGCAAGCTCCAGGCAGTGCCGTTGATGCCTCAAATCAGATCAGTTCTCTGAATTCTCGTCCGAACGAGATTGAAAAAGCGAGAGGAACCAGTCCTTTGCGTTTTTGGGTCTTTGCGATTCATTTTTTAGCCGCGGCGTTTCTTCACCGAGAACTTCCAGTTTCACTCGCGCAAGACCGCGATTCTTCATGCCAAGGTCCGATGCCGCCGCTGCACTGAGATCGATCACTCGACCCCTGATAAATGGACCACGATTGTTGATTCGAACTACGGTGCTTTCGCCCGTCTTCATGTCGGTTACTCGAAAGTGGGCGCCGAATGGAAGGGACTTGTGGGCAGCCGTCATGTCCCTGGCTTGATAAATTTCGCCATTGGCGGTTTTTCGGCCGATCCAGCGTCCGCCATACCACGAAGCCACTCCAGTAGAGGTCGAGACGACTTCGTAATCGCGGGAATTGGACTCTAAGCTCGTTTTGGCAGCAAACAAAGTCGGCGTTGCGACAATACAAACTGCAATGCTGAGTAGGATCTTTTTCATGCTGTCGGCGCGGACAGTAATCAGCTTCTAGATATAAGCAAACGGAATATTTTACTTATCTTCTAACCGAATAACGCACAAAAACCACGGAAAGCTTCGGGAATTGCCTATAGAGGTAATCAATCGAGGTAATCAATCTTCAGGAAAGAAGATAAAGACTTTATTAGTTTGGAATGACTTGAAACTTCGGATAGACTGGATGTGAGGGTATCGGTACCACGCTCAAGTCTGAACTGGGCCGTTGAGTTCCCGTGGTCCGTCGAGCAAGTTACCTATTCGTGGTGGATGCCGGAATCCTCGATCCACTCGCGCGGGCGGTGGTTCAGTGATCCGTCGATTCAGAGACCGATTGATTGGACCGACGATGACTTGGAGATCCACTCGCGGCCGGCGATACGCTGCGCACCGGCAGAAAAACTACTTCTTTTCTTCCGAAAGGGCGGTTTTGACCTTCTCCTCGATTTCGGCGTAGAGCGCAGCGTCCGCGCGAAGGGTCTCCTTAGCTGCGTCGCGGCCCTGAGCGAGTTGACTTCCGTTATAACTCATCCAGGAACCGCGTTTTTCGATGATGCCCTTCTCGAGGGCAAGATCCAGAAGCGAGCCAACCGAGGAAATGCCCTCGTTGTACATGATGTCAAACTCTGCCTCGCGGAAAGGTGGGGCAACCTTGTTCTTCACGATTTTCACGCGGGTGCGATTGCCGGTAACGATGCCATCGGTCTGTTTGATTGAGCCGATGCGGCGAATGTCGCAGCGGAGGCTGGAGTAAAACTTCAACGCCTTACCACCCGGCTGCGTTTCGGGATTGCCAAACATGACGCCAATCTTCTCGCGAATTTGATTCGTGAAAATGCAGCAGGTGCGGGCTTTAGAAATGAGTGCGGTAAGTTTCCTCAGGGCGGCGCTCATGAGCCGAGCCTGTGCGCCGACGGTAGTGTCGCCGATTTCTCCCTCCAGTTCCGCTTTGGTAACCAGCGCCGCGACGGAATCGAGTACAATGACGTCGAGGGCATTCGAACGCACCAAGGTTTCGCAGATGCGCAGAGCCTCTTCTCCGGAACTGGGTTGAGAAACCAGCAGATCCTCGAGATTAACGCCGAGACGCTTGGCGTATTGCGGATCAAGCGCGTGTTCAACATCGATGAAAGCGGCGAGACCGCCAGCCTTCTGAGCCTGCGAGACGACCGTGAGCGTCAGCGTTGTCTTGCCAGAGCTTTCCGGTCCATAAATTTCCACAATCCGGCCGCGAGGAAAACCTCCGACTCCCAGGGCGCGATCGATGAGAAGATTTCCAGTGGGGATAACGTCGACTTCGATCCCGTGATCATCGCCAAGTCGCATGATTGCGCCTTCGCCGTAATCTTTCGCAATCTGCTGAATGGCGAGATCGAGATTCTTGTTTCGAGCGGCGATGATTTTGCTTTCCTCTTTCGACGCCTTGTCTTCGGTGGTTGCTGCGGGCATAAGATGAAATCTTTCCTCGATGGCGACGCTACCAGCGCGTGCAATGAGTGAGAAGTGGAAATCGATATAATCTCTATCGATAAATGTTCAAGCGAACATATTGCTCTCCAGTCAATATATTTCCAGGTTGACGAGAAGAA
This sequence comes from uncultured Verrucomicrobiae bacterium, assembly GCA_963805815.1. Taxonomy (GTDB): domain Bacteria; phylum Verrucomicrobiota; class Verrucomicrobiia; order Chthoniobacterales; family Chthoniobacteraceae; genus CAWDWA01. The sequence goes on along the minus strand of CAWDWA010000023.1, from coordinate 234,304 downwards.
AATACGACGATCCGACTCTGATCTGCCTGCCGGAAGGCTTTCAAATGCCCATATTGGAGAGCATCGTCGCCAACCGGTTGACCGTCTCAGTGAGCCGGGGATGTGACGTTTCGAATTCCTTCACAGAACCATTGAGGCCTTCGAGCGCTGCTTCGACTTCGCGGGCATCTCGTTTCTCGCTCACGGCGGACTTTGCAGAAAGGTGCGCGTGTTTCGCGATGCTGTCAGCCTGTAAGCGATGGGTCTCTTTGAGTGATTGCACCTCTGCCTTCAAGTCGGCGAGCAGTCGGGTGAGTTCTTCCTTCGCCTCCGGGGGAATCCGCTCGGAGCGGCTGAGGGTGGCTTCGATTTCTCGGATGCGTTGTTCGATCATGAATGAGAATTGGCCAGCGCGCGTTCGCGATCAAGTCTCTCCGTTTGTCGCCTCGGGTTTAATTGCTGCAGAGAAGCCCAGGAGCTCGAACACGCTCACGAATTGACTCCGGCCTTTCACGAGTGTCGCGCCAATTTCGCGCCATTCAAATTCGTCGCCTGTTTCGGCTCGCGTGGCGCCGCTGGCGAGGATCCACGTGTTTGTCTCGTTGTTCAGACTTTCGAGGCGCTGCGCCAGGTTCACGGTGTCACCCAGCGCGGTGTAGCTGAGTCTGAATGCGGCGCCGACATTGCCCACTGTGGCCATTCCTGTCGCGATTCCGAACCGGGTCGGGAGCTGCGGGCGGCCCGCCGCCGCCCAGCGCGCGTTGAGTTCCTCCAGGCGTTCCCTGCATCGCAGGGCAGCGCGAGTCGCCATCAGGGCGTGATTCTTTTGAGGCTTCGGAGCTCCCCAGAATACCATGATGGCGTCCCCGATGAATTTATCCACGGTCGCATCATGCTCGAGAAGCGTGGCAACCATGACGTTGAAATATTCGCCCATTTGCTCGGTCAAATCCTCCGGACTGAGCTGCTCGGCGACGGAAGTGAATCCGGCGATATCGCTGAAGAGAACAGTGATCTTCCGTGATTCTCCCCCAATCTCCGCCGCAGTTCCTTGTGCGAGAAGATCGCGCACGACGTTGACGGGTACATAGCGCGCAAAGGACGCGAGAGCCTTTCGCATTTTCTCCTGGGCATGAGCGAGACGGTCCAACTCCACCAGACTTGTCCTCAAATCAAGCGCGTCATCGATATCGAGCCTTTCGATACGCTCGCTTTGGGCAACGAGTTGCCGGATTGGTTCGCTATAACCACGGGATACCCAGAGAGTAAGTAACGTGGCGATGAGCATTGCTCCCACAGTGACAGAGAGGAGAACTCTCCGAAACTCTTTGCGCTCCCCGATCAGATCATGCTGAGGAATGAGCACGCCAATGCGGAACCTCTGTCCGCTCTGCGTCGTGAATGGTAATACGCCGCACCACCATTCCCGGCTATGTCGCATGACCTGCAATGTTTCGGCGTTCATCGCCTGTCTGGCGAGCGCCTTGATGGGAAGATCTGCATCGCCCATATCAACAGAGTGCATCTCTTCAATGGGTCCGAAATGTTCAGCGGTGAGGATCGTTCCATCGTCGGAAAGCAGGAACGCATGTCCCCCCGGCGTCGGCGTCAGCTCGCGCAAGAAGTCTACCACACGCGCCAGAGAGACATCCATCGCAAGAACAAGTGTTTCACCGTCCGGCATCTTGACTTCCGTCGCGCCTGTCACCCCAATAAGGTCTCCGGTGAGGAATTTGTAGGGTGCTGTCCAGATCACATGTTCGCGACTAAAGGCTTCCTTGGCGTCCTTGTACCACGGGCGCTTCCGCGGGTCGAAGCGCTTCGTGGTTTCTACCTTCAGCGTTCTGCCGGTCCCCGGAACAAACGTGTCCAGTTGTGCCGGCTGCGATGGGTCTGCCGGCATGTGCGACATGACCCACTCTCCGTTCAGACGCCCGACAAGACGTGCCTCCCCCGTCGTAGAACCCCAGAGGATCGCCGTCGCCTGCGGATGCTGCCGAAGCAGCGTTCCAAAAAATAGCCTTGAGGCGGTGTCGTCGCGCGGATCGAACTCGCCGTGCTCTGCGAGATTGCTCAGGATCTGGAGATCGTCAGTCAGCGGTTCGAAGAACGCCTGAAGTCGCAGGCTCGTCTCTGTGGTCGCTTCACCGATCAGACGCTCCGAAAGCGCGCGAATTGAATTTTCAGCCGTGAACGCCGTGATCACAAAAAGGCTTCCCGAGATGAGCAGGATCAGGAGCAGAAGAGTCCGAAATATACTCCAACGTATGCTTATGCCTCGGCCGGGATTGCGTTCGGGCGGCGTGGAATTCATCAACGGCATGCAAAGATAATTATTGATCGCTTTCCGGTCATCCTGTCCAACTTGTAGCTATGAAAACAATGCTTTCCCTCTTTTCCATTCTTCTCGCGCTGGCTCTCTCGATCCGCCCGCTGCATGCCGGGGAGAAGCCGGACCAGACGTCGCTCGCCAGTGAAGTGATGAAGGCAGCAGGCATTGAGATGTGGCCGAACGTTTCACGGGTGAAGTTCACCTTCAACGTGGCCGTCGACGGCAAGCGGAAAGTGAGCGCAGTGCACGATTGGGACGTTCGCAAAGGAAAAGATATCGTGAAATGGAACGGAAAGGTTGCCACAGCGGATGTTTGGTATCCCAACGAGAACGAAGGGGACGCCGCCGAAGCCTACAAGCGTTGGGTAAATGACTCCTACTGGCTGCTGGCCCCGCTTAAGCTCGGAGAGAAGGGAGTGAACGTGAAGGACGCCGGTACCAAGGTGATTGAGGGCGAGAGTCTTCCGGCGCTCGAGCTCAGTTTTGGCAACGTGGGCCTTACCTCGAACGACAAATACGTGCTCTACATTGACCCTTCCACGAAGCTCGTGAAATTTTGGGACTACATGCCCAACGAAACGACCAAAAAGACCGCCACATGGGAGGAGTACGCGCAAAGCGGCGGCCTCAACCTTTGCACCCGCCATGTGGTGGGCAACGCCGTCATTACGATCACCGATCTTGAGGTGATCAATGATTGAGCACCGCCCGGGCGAGTGTCTTTGCGCATAGCGCCTCGCCGGCGGACGGTCACCTTACGGGAACAAATTCCGTTTGAAAGCGTGGCTAATCCTCACTGCCGGGATTGCCGAGCGAATCGATCTTCACGACCGCAGGCGAAAAAGAATGCACGCCTTCCTTCCGGATGCTCCACGCGAATGCATCCGGCGGGCATGCACTTGCGGGGAGGATCCCGACGTCTCGGAGAGAAAAGTGACAAAGAATGCACCCGGCGGGGATCGAACCCACAACCTTCGGCTTCGGAGGCCGACACTCTATCCAATTGAGCTACGGGTGCAGAGATTGGCCGAGCCTGGAAAAGCAGCTCAAGGGCAGCGAATCTATATCCGCGGGGGGCAAAGGGCAAATGGAATACACCACACCTTCATTTCGACAAGAATCACTGCCGAACCCTTCGCAATTGCGTTTATTCCCGCGTGAATGCGTCTTTTCAGGTTCCGGGGCTCCATCGCTCCTCCAAATTTTCGCGGCTTCCCGCCGAACGCGGGAATGGTTTGGCAGTTCAGAATTGCAAGCGGGCAGCAAGCGCGACATTTCCGGACGCTCCTCAATGGCGCCGCGTCACTAAGGACGCGGATAGTGCCTCTTTGTAATTCCTTGTCTCGGAACAGCAAAACAGCTGATTTGCGTGCGGTCCTCATTTCGCAAGCAATCATACGACATTCTGCTGTATTCGACCTTTATCTCGTGTGCAAATTCACTCTGTTGGCAGGAAACGCGAGCGCCTCCCGTGACCTGCTTACCACGTCGCCGCTCGCACCGCCGTGGATCCTGAACCGTTCTGTCAATGAACCGTGACCCGGCAACCCGGACCACACCAGAATGTTCACACGACGTAACAGGGCGCATCAATCTTCGAATACGGCAAACCGATGGACCGGATGTCGCGCGCCCCGGCTTTCGGTGGGCCCGAGAGAAACGAAAAGCACCTGGTCCTCGACCGCATTGATGATTTCGTTCAATTCGCGTTCCAGTTTCACCATTTCGGACGCATTCAGAGTTACACTCGAAGACCGAATACAGGAGATGATCGCCTTAGTTGCAGCAGGTCTTGAACACCCGGCGCAGCCGTTTGTCATCGCAGATGTCATAGCAGACGAGGTAGGTGGTCGCCTTGATCGTGTCGAAGTCGAGCGAACGGGTGGCATCGAAAATTTTGGAAGACAATCCTCTGGCGGCAGCACGAAGCCGCTTGTACTGGTCGACGGCGTCCGGTTGACAAAACTTTTCCATGGCGGGCGGGATCAATCGCGACCGATACGATGCCACACCTCGTTCTGGTGAATCCAGACCGGATCCGCATTTCCCGCGATGAATTCTTCGACTTCCATTCCATCGATCGTAGGAGCGCGCTTCACCCGTTTCTGCTTTCCATTAATGAAAATGGTCATTGTCTCCTTACGCCGCTTTCTCCGTGCGCGTTTTTCGGCGGCTGTCAGTTTGCGTTTCGGTTTGGCCATTTATCGAAGAATCATTACCACAACTCGAGAAGGCAAAGCGATGCTCGGGCCCTCCCTCCATGCGGTCGACGGTCAAAAATGGTAACACGGATTCCGACGCATCATCGGGTATACCCGCGGCGACTTCTCGATCTTCCACGCAACGAGCGAGTGCCAGATTTTTTGACGTAGCGTTCTTGTTACTCCAGGTCTTCAAGTCGCACATCGGGCGGCAATGGCCCCATCTTCCTGGCAGTGTTCAGGGGAACAATCATGCCGTTGGATAACTGGATCATGGTGAAGGATTCGACAAATTCGCGACGGCAAAGCCCCGGTTCGCCGTGCTGCCGCAGACGGAGGGTGCGCTCAATCAATGTCGCCTTGCTGCCGACGGTGGTCTTGTCCGTTTGAAAACCGTTGCAAAGGGTATCGAAGGTCAAGTGCACCGTTTGGCTGAGGTCGAAATGGAAATTCATGCGTGCGATGACATGCGCGACTGAAGCCGCCCAGATGGCCGCCTTGCCGCGAGTCAGCCCAACGTCTTTCGACGGCAGATGCGCGTCCAGAGTTCTATCGCGAATTCCGTGAGCTCATCATCGAAATGTTCGCGGCCGAACTGATCGATCAATGCAGCCACTTCGTCGAACCGCTTCCTGTGTACAGAAGCTAGCCGGACCGGCTGCATCAGGGTTTGCTATCCGGGCGCGCGACTTCACCCGACTCGGGATCAATGTAAGGCAGTCCCTCCCGCCGCCGCCATTCGATCGTCGCGGTTGCACCCTGCCATCGCACTGACTGATTCCCTTCGGCAAGAAGACCGGCCAGTGTGGCGGTCATTTCGAGCTAGTTCGCTGTTGACACACCGTTCGAAGAGTGATGGAAATTGCGGCGAATAGGGCGATGCTGTCACATGATGCCGCCGAATCCTCATGATCCGTTAAGTCACTCTACTGGCCTGGAACAGAGGTTTGAGGAGGAGCTGGCGCGTGAAATCAGCGACTGGAAATCAGAGCCCGGGCGATTACATGAAAAGGAAGGTAGTTCGTGTGCCATACCGGGCGGGGATATTACGCCAAAGGTTTGTAAGAAATGAAAGCCGACACAGCGTGGCGCTGGTAAGGCAAAGCGGCTTCTTAGTGGACAAGTCGAGGGGACGAGATCTGAAAACGGCCGACAACGGATTCCTGTTGCGGAGGATCGCAAATACAAGTCGCTCGATTGCGGCGGGCTTAGTCGCTTCAAATCAAATGAATATTGAAGTTCAAAGGTTCGCGAGGATGCCGTTCAGCGTCTCACTGGGACGCATGGCGGCCGAAGTTTTGGCGTCGTCGGGCTGATAGTAACCTCCGATGTCAACGGAATTCCCCTGCACCGCGATGAGTTCTTCGGCGATCTTCGATTCGTTCTCGCTAAGCTGTTCGGCGATGGGGATAAAGGCGGTCTTCAGGGCAGGGTCTATGTCCCGCGCGGCGAGGGCTTGGGCCCAATACATCGCCAGATAGAAGTGGCCGCCGCGATTGTCGATGGTGCCGAGCTTGCGGCCGGGCGAGCGGTTGTTTTCGAGGAATCTGCCGGTGGCCTGGTCGAGCGTTTCCGCGAGGATCCTGGCCTTCGGGTTTTCGAAGACGGTACTCAGGTGGTCGAGCGAGGCGGTGAGGGCGAGGAATTCACCGAGAGAATCCCAGCGGAGGTAGTTCTCTTTGACGAACTGCTGAACGTGTTTGGGAGCGGAGCCGCCGGCGCCCGTCTCAAAGAGGCCTCCGCCCTTCATGAGGGGGACGATGGACAGCATCTTGGCGCTGGTTCCAAGTTCCAGGATCGGGAACAGATCCGTGAGATAGTCGCGCAGGACGTTTCCAGTAACGGAAATCGTGTCTTTGCCGTCCTTTATCCGCTCGAGGCTGAATCTGCAGGCTTCCGCCGGGGGCAAAATGCGGATGTCGAGTCCGGTGGTGTCGTGATCACCGAGGTAATGTTTCACCTTGGCGATGATTTGAGCGTCATGCGCGCGTTTCTCGTCCAGCCAGAAAACCGCAGGGTCGCCCGTATCTCTGGCGCGATGGACGGCAAGTTTCACCCAATCCTCGACGGCCGCGTCCTTGGTCTGACAGGCGCGCCAGATATCACCGGCTTCAACGTTGTGCTCGAGGAGGACATTGCCGGAAGCATCGGTGACACGAACAATGCCGTCTGCGGGAATTTCGAACGTTTTGCTATGCGATCCGTATTCCTCCGCTTTCTGTGCCATGAGACCGACATTTGGAACGGAGCCCATGGTGCGTGGATCGAGCGCCCCATTTTCTTTGCAGAATTCAATGAATGTCTGGTAAATCCCGGCGTAGGCACTGTCGGGAATGACGGCCAGTGTGTCAGCGGCTTTACCGTCTGCGTCCCACATTTTGCCCCCGGTGCGGATCATGGCGGGCATGGAGGCGTCGACAATCACGTCGCTGGGGACATGGAGATTGGTGATCCCCTCGTTGGAATTAACCATGGCGAGGGCCGGTCCTTTCGCATAGGTCGCCTGAATGTCGGCCTCGATCTCAGCTTTCTTTTCGGCATGTAGGTTCTGGATCCTGGTGACGAATTCTCCGAAGCCGTGGCGGAAATCAACATCGAGGTCTCTGAGCGTTTCCGCGTGCCTCTCAAGAAGATCTTTGAAGTAAACCTCGACCGCGTGCCCGAAGATAATTGGATCGGAAACCTTCATCATCGTGGCCTTCATATGCAGGGAGAAAAGAATATTCGCTGACCTTGCCGCCGCTATCTGATCTGCGAGGAAAGCAAGGAGCGCTTTTTTGCTCATGAAAGTGGCGTCGATAACTTCGCCGGCTTTTAGCTTCGTTTCTTCCTTGAGGACCGCAGTGGCGCCGTCGGGGCCGACAAATTCGATCTTTACCGTAGTCGCTTCAGGCACGGTCACGGATTTTTCGTTCGAGAAAAAGTCGTTCGCGTTCATGGTAGCAACCCTTGTTTTCGAGTCAGCGCGCCAGTCGCCCATCGAATGGGGATGTCTGCGGGCGTATTCCTTCACGGACTTAGGGGCGCGCCGGTCGGAGTTGCCCTCGCGAAGAACCGGATTGACTGCGCTGCCCTTTATCTTGTCGTAGCGTGCGCGGACATCTTTTTCCTCATCTGTCTTCGGGTCACTTGGGTAATTGGGCAGCGCATACCCTTTCGCCCGAAGTTCCGCGATGGCAGCGATTAACTGCGGGACCGATGCACTGATGTTCGGTAGTTTAATGATGTTGGCTTCGCGCGTTTTTGCCAGGGCTCCGAGTTCAGCAAGCGCGTCTCCAGTCTTCCGGTCTTCGCTGAGATACTCCGGGAAGCGCGCGATTGTTCGTCCGGCCAGCGAGATATCACGGGTCTCAACAGCAATTCCTGCATGTTTGGTAAACGCCCGGATGATCGGCAATAGGGAGTAAGTGGCCAGCAGAGGCGCTTCGTCGGTCTTCGTGTATATGATGGTCGGTGTCTCAGCCATAGCGTGGGCGAAGATTGCCAAAAAATGTGTCGCCAGCGCACGCTAAAACGTGTGCCGAGTTGGGATCGGATCAATTCGGGCTGTCCGTGCCGGAATAGCGGGCGACGGTGGGAAGGGCAATATGTATGCCGATTCTGCGAGCAAGTCCTCGCTCGTTACTCCGACTCAGGACCGTGCCTTAAAGAGTGCCGCATCAAGGATTGACCACAGATGAATAATCCATCCCAACATAATTATCCAAAGCAGTGCGGCCAACGCGAATTGGATAGCCGCAATAAAAAACCGCCCCTGAAGGAGTTGCCCGAGACCGGGAATGAAAAAGCTCGCCAAAGCCGCGATGACGTTACCTGCGGTGCCTGGTCCAGTTTCAGCCATTTCAAAAAATTCGACGGTGCAACCGGTTTCGGATGGGATCATAGGACAGTATCGCTCTGAAAAAGAAGGGGGCGTTTTACTCGCTGATGAAAACGTGAATCATTCGGCATGATAAAACTCAGAAGTCACTCGAAGAATGCTGCCATCAAAGCCGATGAATAGCAGGAATTTTTCCGGCGCGTTTCTGTGTCAAGCAGGTAACTGCGTTACTGCGTTACGTCAAAGCTGGCGATCCACGATGTCGAATATATCGGTCGTGTGCATGTAGGCTCGAAGATTTTCCGAGCCGGGGCCGATCCCCACTGCAATGATATCATCAGCTACATTGACCGCGAACGGCAGATAGTAGGCGGCAGGGTCAGACGGTTGGCGTTGGAGCGGGCTGGGTCCATGCGGGCCAGTGCCCCAGACGATTGCGGGTATACCCTCGGCGTTCGTTCCGAGCAGAGCGACTCCGTGGTCCTGGCTCAGGGGGTACCCGTTCATTGCCATTCCTCCGGTTGACAACCGCCCGGTCGCGATAATCAGACTGTCGGTTCCAGCGTATTGTATTGAGGTCTGAAGTGCGTCGTCGAGAAGAAGCGTTTCCCTAAGCACACCTTCCGAGTCGTTGTTTCGCGCAAGTTCGTTAATAAGGCTCGCATCAACCACGAGGAGATAGCCGGATCGATGGAATTGAAGGAATTCAATGGTGCGCCGCACCATGTCGGGAAGTGAAGGTACTCGCGCATCGAGTGCTCCTGAGGCACGGCGCGGCAGCGATTCTTCGGCAAAGACTCCAAGCAGCGGTGCATCGCGGAATCCTCCCAGGTTCTCAAGTTCGCGGCGAGTGCGAATGATTTCGAAGCCTTTCTCGAGCACTCCTGGAAACAAATCTTCTCCCTTGGGTCCGCGAAAATCGCCCGCGCCGCCGCCAAGCGCGACGTCCAGCCTGGCATGCACAAGTTGATCCAAGAAGGAAGGTCCGACAGTGCCGGAACCATAAAATGCAGCGGCTCCGGGTCTTGTGAGACTTCCGTTTGTAACGAGACCCACAGCGCGTCCCTCCTCGCGAGCCCGCTCGAGAATTGTCTTAAGAGGCGAGCCGGTAAGCGTCTGCGAAACATCTGCGTTTCTCACATATTCTCCGGTTGCGATCGCCGAACTGGCGGCCGCGAGGTCCGGCACGGCATAGTCGAACGAGGCGTTCGTTAACATCGCCAGATGTGGCATCTGCTGTACAGAGAGCTTTGTACTCGCTCCGTCTCGAAATAGGCGTGCCGCTGCCAAAGTCCGGCTGTTCAATCCGTCTCCAACGAGCAGGATGATTCCGAAAGGCTTCTGGACGACCCATGCCCTGAAGTAGAGGAAGCCCATTCCGATGAACGCGAGCAAACAGACGAGGGCGAGTATCTGATTTCGGAGCTTCATGGATAAGGGGGAAACGGGGTTAAGCGAAAGTCGATCTCATAAGAAGCACGAAGTGTCAGGATCGCAATTTCACGATTCAGGAATTCGGGGTCGCAGTTCTGCGACCGGGTCGTGATCTAGGGGCCGACGGATAGAGCACATCTCGCGGAATTCCTCATCTTTCAGGAGCCGGGCGGGGGCGCTGGCATGATTTCGGCTTCCAGTAATTATTGTGGGTAGGAATGCAATGATTACTATCAAAGAAATTGCAATTATTGCCGTCCTGCTTGCTGCTTCCTCCGCTTCCTACGCGCGTCCGGTCGATCTGGGTTTCGCTGCTAATTCGACCCCATACGAACGGTTCATGCAGCCCGTCAAACAGGTCCTGGCCGATCTGGACGGGCGCGAGTCGGATTTCACTCGCGTTCGCAGACTCCTCAAAATTGGGCGTAGTTTTCGCTACTCGTTTTCGGAGCCTTATATCGCGGCGTCACCCGAACGGACGGCGGCGCTTCGTGCCGGGGATTGCAAAGCGAAATCGCTGTGGCTTATCGATCAGCTCAACGACCAGTCCGTCCGCTATGTAATTGGCAAGGCCCGCATCAATTCCGCGATGAGTCACGCATGGGTCATGTGGAATGACGGATCACTGTGGTGGATTCTGGATCCCACCAATAAACGTGAGCCCGTCCGGGCCGACCGCGTTTCCTCCGATGAATATGTGGCCCTTTATTCTTATGGAAAGGACGGCGCGCACTTGCATCGCCGCTATGGGACCATGGTTTTGAAACGGGATAGGAATCGAGAGGCCATAGCCGATGTCTCTAGCCGGAGCAAGGGCTGGCGTGCGGCATTCGGCTCCCGTTGACACTAGCTTTCTGTTACGCGAGGGCTGACTTGCCGTCCGGGTTGAGTGACTCGGGCGGCAAGTCACTTTTCAGGGTATCCTCCATGATGCCTCCCCGGATTTGCACCCGGATTCGGTTTCGAGTAAAAGCCATAGGCATAATGAGCGAAGAGAAGGAGCATCTCGAAAAGCGAGCCCGGCAGGCGGATAAGATCATTGGAAATCCGCAGGGTTTCAAGGTCTGTGAAAGCTGCGATTCGATTGTAACCCAAAGGGTTGCTACATGCCCGAACTGCAATGGATATCGGTTCGAGACCAGCGTGGATTATGTTATGGAGCAGGCGCGTCTTCTGGCCAGCCGGCGTCAGAGAAGTGTGATCGCAGAGGACCTTGAGTAGTTGTTATTTGCCTTCGCTGGACGGTTCCTTGACTTCGAGAGGACGGCATTGGAATGTGCCTGCCGGTTTCGGCCCGCGAGCCGAGATCGATCCTGTCCATGAAATCACTTTTTCTTCGTATCGCAATTCTCCCACTTGCTGTGGCTATTATTGCAGGACCACTTCGCTCCCAGGAGATTCTCGACGGGGTGGCGGCGGTGGTAAATGGTGATGTGATCACTTATTCGCAGGTTCGCGAACTCGTCGGCGCTCGTGAACAGGCCGCCAGGCAGATGCTCAGCGGTAGCGAACTCGTCGACACGGTAAAGAAGTTGCGCGAGTCGGCACTGCAGGATCTCATCGATCGTCAGCTCGTACTACAAGAGTTTAACAAAAAGGGTTTTCAGGTTCCCGATTATGTGTTGGAAGATCGAATTGATGAAATCATCCGGGAGGACTTCGGGGGAGATCGCTCGGCATTTCTTCGGACGCTGAATGCACAGGGATACACCCTCAGCCGGTTTCGTCAGATCGAGATGGAAAAGTTGAAAGTTCAAGCGATGCGGCAGAATAGCTTGAATAGTAAATTGGTCATCCCGCCTCGACGGATACAAGAATATTACCGGGAGCACATTCGCGATTACACCGTCAATGCGCAGTTAAAGCTTCGTATGATCGTGATTCCCCAGGTACTCAGGAGACGGGTCCGAGGCACAGATGAAGGTTGCCGAGGAACTTCGCCGCCGTGTGAAGGAGGGAGCGGACTTCGGGGATCTTGCACGTCTTTATTCGGAGGATAGCACAGCAGAGAGCGGCGGGGATTGGGGTTGGATTGACGAAAAGACGCTCAATGAAACCTTGTCAAAAACTGCTTTCCGACTCGATGCAGGTGAGGTCAGCCCGGTGATCACATTCGGAGGGAATTATTACCTGCTTTACGCTGAGGCGAAAAAGAACGCGAAAACGCGACCGCTGAGCGAAGTCCGCGAGGAAATCAAAAAGCGGCTTAAGGAGGAACAGCAGGCCAAACAGGTGACTGAGTGGATAAAAAGCCTCCGGGAAAAGGCTTACATCAAGACTTTCTAAAGGGGGCTTTGCGGTCATGGTGATCGGGATTACGGTTGGGGATCCGGCTGGGATCGGTCCGGAGATTGTCGGCATGGCGCTGAAGTCTTCACGACTCACCCGTGGAGTAGAATACCGCGTCATCGGGACTCGAGACGCCATGAATATTGGCCAACCGTGCGGCGAGACTGCACGGCTGGCCTTTCATGCGCTGGAGGAGGCGGTGAATCTTGCTGTTCGCGGTGTAATCGATGCTGTGGTTACGGGGCCAGTTTGCAAATCCCGAATGCAGGAAATTGGATTTGCATTTCCCGGTCAAACCGAGTTTTTCGCCACGCGCACGGGAACGGACAATTATGCGATGATGCTTACTGGCGGGAGATTGACCGTAGCGCTTGTGACCGCCCATCTTCCTCTCGTGGAAGTGTCGCCGTCGTTGAAGTCCGAAGAAATTTTCCGCGTCGGTGCGCTTCTGGCCGAATTCCTTGCACTGCGGAACGGGCAATCGCCGCGGATTGCTGTCGCGGGACTCAATCCTCACGCTGGCGAAACGGGATCGTTAGGTCGGGAAGAAATTGAGATCATCGAACCCGCTGTAGGCGATCTGCAGCGTGCGGGACCGGCGGGTTCCACGTTCGAAGGTCCCTTTTCTCCGGACACTCTATTCTATCGCGCTGCCCTCGGAGAATGGGATGGCGTTTTGTGTATGTACCACGATCAAGGTCTCATCCCCCTTAAGATGCATGCGTTTCACACAGGAGTAAACGTCACGCTCGGAATTCCGTTCGTTCGGACCAGTCCTGATCACGGTACAGCGTTTGAGCTTGCCGGGAAGAGAATTGCGCGACCCGACAGCATGATATCCGCGATCAATCTCGCGGTTGAGATTTCGAGCCGCCGAGGTCGGAGAGAAATCGAGAAATAGTTCCGATTCCCGCTTGCGCCTGGTTTCGAAAGTCGCTACATATTCGCGCTCGATTTTCAGGGGCCAGTTGATTGAGCACCTAACCTGCTTTCCCCAACTCATTTAGCATGTCGAACTCCAATAATCCCAAAGACGCGTCAAAGGCAAGAAACGGCAATGAACCCAAAAAAGTCACAAAGGGCTCTGTCGGCAACGCATACATTGATCCTCAGAAGGAAGACGATTCAAACCTTTCTCCCTTTTTCCGTAAACAAAAAGCTCGTTTGTTGATGCTGCGCGACGAGATGCTCGATTCTATGATCGGCGTCGCAAAAGACAATTTGCGTTCCCGTGCCGAAGGAAGTGAAGCATCAGCTTTTGGAATGCATCAGGCCGATGCCGGCAGCGATGCATACGATCGAGATTTTGCGTTAAGTCTCCTTTCTCAAGAGCAAGATGCCCTGTACGAGATTGACGAAGCAATAAAGCGCATCGACAACGGTACCTACGGCATTTGCGAGATGTCAGGAAAGCACATCCCACACGCCCGGCTCGAGGCTATTCCGTTCGCGCGGTTTACGGTTGAATGCCAGTCAGAACTCGAGCGGACCAATAAACTCATTCGCAGTCGCACACCGGTCACTTCGCTCTTTGGCCTCACCGACAACGAATCGTCGGATTCCGGTGATGATGATTCGACGGCAAATTCCAGAAGCAAGGATTAAACATCATGCCGCGCGATAAGATCATTCTCGAATGCACGGAGGCCAAGGCAGAGGGAAAGCCGGTTTCCCGGTACGTTTCGACTCGCAACAAGAAGAGCCCTAACACGCCAAATCGGCTCGAAAAGAAGAAGTATAACCCCTTTCTGCGTCGCCATACGCTTCATCGGGAAATTCGTTGATACATCATGCAGCCAAAAACCGCAAAACGCCGCTCTGCTTTTCGCCGCGCGAATCGCACGATGCCCAAGCGCCGAATCGATATTTCGACTGAGGCGATCGACTACAAGAACCCTGACTTGCTCCGGAAATTTGTCACCGAAAGCGGAAAAATTATTCCACGCCGAGTCACAGGGATGCCTGCGCATCTTCACCGGAGAATTACGCGGGAAATCAAACGCAGCCGTTCTGTGCTTCTCATGAAGTGATCGGCATGGCTCTTTGACCGATTTTTTAGGATAGCCCCGAACTTCATGAGTTCGGGGCGTGCTTTTGTACGGGTTAAGAGCGTTGTCTGAGACCAAGCGCAGCTGCGGGATTTTTGCTGAAGCAAAAGCCCGCCAGGGGAGGATTATCTTCGACGCCACGTGACAGGCAAATCACTTTGAAATTTTGGCCCATCAGCCCGGGGTGCATTAGCATCGTGAATGCCCGACGGTCTTTCTGTTGCTCATGACTTGGCGTGGATGTGCAATTAGGAAATGCCATGAGGCCAAGGCCGACCATGAAGTGGTGCTGATCAGTGAATCCTGACAATTCGAGGCCTTCATCGAGAGCGGATTCGGCCAACGAAGTGAATTCGACGTGGGCGGTAAGATCGGTTTCGCCGGGTCGTTCGAGAGGGTCGCTAATGCGTGTGTGATTTCGGTAAGCGGAAAGAGTCCCGGCCGATCGATCATTTGCGTAGTAAATTGCGCGTGGGTAGCCGTAATCAATTGCGAGAATGTATCCGCGGGCAAGACGTTTGCTCACCGAGTGGATCCAAACGCTGGCGCCCGGGCATATTTCCGTCTCAAAACCGGCGCGTCGTCTATCAGGTAGCCCCGAGAGCGCACAAGGCTGCCCTGTTACGAATTTCAATCGGTCGTTCTCAAATGCAACACATTGATCGAACCAGCGAATTCCGTCGCTCCGAAGCCGATGCACAGGAAACGCGTCGATGAGTTCATTGGAAAAATGCACGCCCGTGAATTTTGGCAGGTCTTCAAGAGAGGGGTGGAAAGCGATGCGGTCGAAATTCGCAAGTGCGTCTTGCTGGCGTTTTCTCAGTCCATCGATCGGTTCGATGATCCGGTATTCGATGTCTGCAGCCAATGCGCTTTTGCGCTTCGCCAATGAAGTCAAAATATCACGCGCAAAGTCTGCATTATTGGCCCCCTGTTCCACCACGGTAAACGTCGAGGGGCTTCCAAGGCGTTCCCACATTTGTTCGAGTTGAAGACCAATTAGATGGCCGAACAGCGGTCCAATGCTGACATTCGTGAGGAAGTCTCCGGAACGTCCGATTCGTGCTTTTCCCCCCGCATAGTAGCCATGCTTGGGATGATAGAGCGCAAGCTCCATGAAGCGGTAGAAAGGTATCGGGCCTGAGGCGTGAATTTCCTCGGCTATGATCTGGGTCAGGGCAGATAAAGCCGGCATGGCTGGAATCGAAGCTGGTCCTTCTGACCCCGCACTTCGAGGAAAGCGCGGCTGAAATCAAGGCGAATCTTCACATTGAGCAGCCTTGAGCATTGAGACACTTCAATCGAGGATTTAGAGTCAGGAGTTGCGCGGATGGAGAATTCGTGGGAGTTAGACGCGCCTACTTCTTTTCGATTTCTATGTCGAACGAAAATCATCGCTCTAAGCCATTCTACAAGCGCTGGTGGTTCATCACGCTCCTTCTTTTGATATTGATCCCGACAATCGTGATTGGCGCCTGGATTTGGACTGTGAAGAGGGAATATGAGCGTCGCGCTGAAAAGTTCGATATGAGGGAGCTCGAACAGATGGAGTCTGCGAGCGTAATCCTGGATCAGAACCGCAAGATTCTGGGCCGAATTTATATACAAAATCGGGATATGGTGCCGCTCGAACAGCTTCCGAGAGTCCTGATTGAAGCTATCATTGCGGCGGAGGACAATCGGTTTTATCAACACCACGGAGTGGATTATATCGGAATTTTGCGCGCTGCTTTGAAAAATTACCGCGCGGGTGAGATCAAACAGGGTGCCAGTACGCTGACGCAACAACTTGCGAGGAATACATTTTCTCTCACGGAACGCTCGTATGATAGAAAGATCCTCGAGGTATTTCTGGCACGTGAAATCGAAAAGAAGGTTCCAAAGAATAGGATCCTGGAGCTGTATTTGAACCGCGTTTATTTCGGCTCGGGGTTATACGGAGCTGAAGCCGCTTCACGGGGCTATTTTGGTAAGCCCGCCCAGGACCTCACCGTGGACGAGGCTGCGATGCTGGCTGGCTTGTTGAAGAGTCCCAACAATCTTTCGCCATGGAGCAATCGGCGGGCCTGCATAGACCAAAGAAACTACGTTCTTGAGCGGATGCATGACCTGGGTTTCATTGATGACGCCGCTCTCGACAAGGCGATCAATGAGACTCTTATCGTTAAAAACCGCAAGGCGCTTCATGCGCAGTCTTATGCACTTGACTATGTGCGTCAGCAAGTCATCGCCGAGGTTGGATACGAGAACGCTGTCAGTGAAGGCTATCGAATCTACACGACTCTCGACGCGGATGTGCAAAAGGCTGCGGAAGACAGTCTAAACCGACACCTTGCCCAGATTGAAAGTCGATCCAACTGGGGCCATCAAACATATCGCGAATACGATGGCATGGTGCGTGCCCGTGAACGGCAGAATTCCCAACAGGACCTGGCTCCTCCCAAATATCTGCAGGGGGCGGTGATCGCTTTGAATAACCAGACCGGTGGGGTTCTTGCGATGGTCGGAGGACGTGACTTCAGCCACAGCCAATATAATCGTTCCGTTCTGGCGGCCCGGCCTCCCGGAACCGCGTTCAAGCCGATCGTTTACGCTGCTGCCTTCGAGCGAGGAATGTATCCCGGTACAGTGACGGAGGATGCTGTGATGGACAACCGGAATGTTATGATTGGCGGTACCACAGGCATTCTTGGCGAGTGGGGTCCCGAGAGCGTTGACAATCGCTATGAGGGAGTGATTACTGCCCGAGAAGCGCTCGTGAAATCTAAGAATGCCGCGACGGTGCGGCTCGGAATGCGCGTGGGACTCAAGCCAATTCTGACCCTCGCTGAAAAGGCAGGCATCAGCTCGAAGCTGAGGTCTTATCCGGCCACAATTTTGGGTTCCAGCGAGGTAACTCTGATGGATCTCACCGTGGCCTATACCACTTTCGCGCGTGACGGTACGCGCCCTGGCAAACCGATCGTGGTGAGGAGGATTGAGAAAAAAAGTGGTGAAACGGTTTTTGCCGAGAGACTTCGCGCCGTTTCGGTTTTGCATCCCTCCACTGCCTACGAAATGAATTCCATTCTTAGCGATGTTCTGGAGCGCGGAACGGGAGATTTAGCTTTTTCCCGTTTCGGACTTCGAAAGTTTCCCGTCGGAGGCAAGACCGGTACGGCCTACAATTTTACGGACGACTGGTTCGTGGGATATAGTAGCGCCGTTACTTGCGGCGTGTGGGTCGGCTTCGATGCACCACGTACGCCGATTTATCGTGGTGCGTTCAGTAACGAAATCGCGCTTCCTGTATGGGTGGATGTCATGAATGCTACATTCGACCGTTACGCTCCAAAAGAATTCGAAAAGCCGAAGACCCTGAAACGTTACGAAGTCTGTGCAAAATCAGGCGAACTGGGGACGGAAAAATGTGTGGAGCGTTATAAGAATCCTAATACGGGCGAGATCATTGACCACAGCACGACCTATTTCGAGCTGGCGACTGAAGAGCAGGCTCCCAGATTTCCCTGCAGCGTCCATACAGATTCCGTCCACGGATTCGTTAGGAATGTGCCAAAGGGAAAATGGCCCAGGGCGCGCGCTGCGGTGGATCTTTCGGCTTTGATTCCGGTGACGATGAAAGGTTCCACCGTTATCGGCCCGGACGATCCGTATAACTCGGGATCGACAGTGATCTCCTCGGATGCAACGGCAAATCCATTTGGGAATGGAGCAGCGCCGCAGGATAAGAAGCCGGAAAAGCAGGTTGAAGTCAGACGTCCGGAACCCATCAGGCCGCTGGATTTGCCGATTGAAAAACCGCTGATTGATATGCCTCCGCCTGCCCCTCTTGAATTTTAGGACAGCGGCAGTTCTGGAGAAGCTGAAAAACTAGGCGTCAAGTGGGGCTTATAAGTTTACTCAAGAGTGGAAAACCAAATGGACGGTCGGAGAAACCGCTCACAATTGATTGAGCGTGATGGTGTAAAATTAAAGAAGTTCGGCAATTTGCACCGCATTTAATGCCGCGCCTTTCAGTAACTGGTCACCTGAAACCCAGAACGATAGTCCGTTCTCCAATGCGCAGTCGCGACGAAAACGCCCTGCCTGGCAATTGTCCTTTTCCGCGCAGGCGAGTGGAAGCGGGTATTCGTTCTTCAAAGGAGCGTCTACGAGGTCCACACCGGGTGCCTGGCGAATTGCTTCGCGGGCGCCTTCCACACTCACTTCCTTCTCAAATTCAGCGCTTATGGCAATGGAGTGCGCCCGGTAAACCGGCACACGTACACAGGTGACCGAAGCCCGGAATGAAGGCAAATGCATGATGCGACGACCTTCATTTTGCATCTTCATCTCCTCTTTCGTGTAACCATCTTCAAGAAACAAGTCGACGTGGGGCAGCACGTTAAAGGCAATTTGATGGGGATATACCTGAGGCCTGATTGGCTTGTCCGCAGAGATGGCCGCCACCTGATCCTGCAGCTCAAGAATTGCTTGCGCGCCTGTTCCGCTTACCGCCTGATAAGTGGACGCAAAGACCCTTTTCACACCAAACGCCTGGTGTAGCGGAAAGAGCGCCATAAGGGCGATGGCAGTTGTGCAGTTTGGGTTGGCAATAATTCCGCTGTTGTTTGCGACATCCCTTCCGTTAATTTCCGGAACAACCAGCGGTACTTTGTCGTCCATTCGGAACGCAGAGGAATTATCGACGACCACTGCTCCCGCCTGCACCGCATGCGGCGCGAAGCGCTTCGAAATGGAACTCCCGGCACTGAAGAGGGCCAGGTCGACGCCCCGGAATGAATCTCCGCGTAGTTCCTGAATCAGCACACTTTCCCCCTTGAAGGATGTAGTTTTGCCCGCGGATCGCGCAGAGGCAAGCAACGTGAGTTTCCCGACGGGAAAACGACGTCGCTCCAGCACCTTCATCATTTCCACGCCGACCGCACCGGTGGCGCCCACAATTGCAACATGATAGCTTTGACCCATAGAAAGGACGGGTATTTTATCGTTATCTTAGACTGATGCAACGTCCACACCGAGTCGTGAATGTCAGCGTCACTGCTCAGACGCTTGAACTTTGCCGACCGCAACAACCGCCTCTTCGTTTTTCGGTTTCAACCTCCGGATATGGGACCGGATCTGCGGAGGGAAGCCTGAAGACACCGCTTGGCCGGTTCAAGATTGCAGAGAAGATTGGAAGCGGCGCTCCGCCCGGCATGGTGTTCCGCGGCCGAGTTCCAACTGGAGAGATCGGGAGCGAGGATGTGCCGGAGGATCTGGTTCAGACGAGAATTCTCTGGTTGGAAGGTCTGGAGCCGCACAATGCCAATACGTACGGCCGGTACATCTACATCCACGGTACCAACCACGAATCGCAGATTGGAACGGCATGCAGTCACGGCTGCGTGCGAATGCGGAACCACGACGTGGCAGAAATGTTCGATCTCGTCGAGGAGGGTGATGAGGTTTGCATACGACCGTAAAATTCATTCGCTCGATTGATTGAAAACCGTTGCTTTGCATCGGGAATTGCACGTAATAGCACCGCAGCAACCCGCTGCCGAAAGGGGGGAATACACCATGATTAAAGCCATCGCTATCACCGCCGTTGTTGCGGCCATTGTTGGGCTGAGCGCCTGCGCCAAGAATGAACCGCCTCCGGCCCCAACCACGACTTATACTTCGACCTACACGAAGTAAGGGTTTTTTCTACCAACCCACAATTTGTGCGGCCAGATCACGTTGATGGTCTGGCCGCCACTTTTTCTCCCGTCTTGAGGCGGATGTGGAAATGGTCAGGTGCCCGTGTTCCTTTCTTCTCCGCGATGAATCGTCATTTGCTGGAACGGAATCACTAGGCCGAATTCGTTGCATGCATCCACTCCGACGCGTTGAAGAAGGCGTGTCAGCGGACGAAAACGTGGCGCCAACTCCCCGTCAACATCGAAAAGAATGTCATAGTCCAGAGAAGAAGTGTTGGCGTAAGCGAACTCGACTTTGATCGACTTCACCAGTTTACGGTCCACCGTCTTAAAAACTTCGTTCGTAAAGTACCTCTTGACATTGTCGAGGATGGCAGTTGTGGCCTCGGGCTGATGGCTGTAGTCGATTCCGATCGTTGTTGTGATCCGGAATCCATGGGAAAAGTTCTGCGGGTTTTGCGCAAGGAACGCTTCGGTCGAGTAAGTCTTTTGCGCTCCGCCAAGCTGGACGAGTCGTACCATATCTACGCTTTGGAAAATGACCCTCCCGTAGGTCTCATCGTCGAGCAAAACCCAGTCCCCTTCGTCGGAGGGAAAGAAAGGTTCGCGCTCCGTGACCGGCCGGGAAATCAAATCCTTGAGTTGTCGGATGGGCATTCGCAGTATTCCGCCGCGCAGGACAGGATTTTTCAGAGTCGTGTAGAAACTGAGGTTCTCGACAATCCAGGGAACACCGGCATAGACAATGCGCTCACGCTCACGCACGGCGCCGAAATTGAGCATGAGCCGGATTTCTTCCATGTATCCCGGTAGAGCATCTTTCGTCGTCAGGATAAGTGCTATGAGAATCAGGGTGATCAACGCCACGAGCACCCAGTCGCCGACGAACATCAGAATCGATAGTGCTGTCAGTATGGCGCCAATGAATGCGGAAAAGTAGAGAACGATGTCCAGAATTCGTGTGGCGGTGGATCGGCCCTTGCGAAAAATTGCCGTGCGCTCATGCAAATATCGCTGGAGAAAGCGACACAGGACCAACCAGGTAGCGGCAGCAATAGCAGCAATAGTAAGATTACGGCCGCGCTTCTGGAAAAAACGGGCGATCAGGTTGCGGGTCTCTCCGACAATGGAAAGACGTTGACTTTCAATCGCATTAATCTGGTATGCTAGGACATTGGTCTCGTTCTGGAGATCCTCGTTTCGATCCCTCCATTGTTTTCGGAGCGATATTAGCTCTGCTTTCACGGATTTATTCTTTGTGACAGCGATTGCGCTCTCGAGCGACTTCAATGCTGCCTGAACGATGGACGCCCGTTCCTGCGTTACGTCGTATCGATCGCGAAGCTTTTGCACTTGCCTTGTATCCTCCGTAGCCCGGCGCAGTTCTTCGATGATGGGCTGCATGAGGTCCTCCAGGGATCCCTGCAAACTGAACGGCTCCGGTTCGACCGCCTGAAATTTGCTGAGATCTACGTCTGTGGCGACATTGAGAAGGTTGAATCGTGCGTCGCTTAATCTGTCTTCCGCGTCCTTGAGCTCCGCCTTCAGTTCTGCTGTTTCAATATCCGTCTGGGCGGCGGCCAACGCCCTCTTTACACGGTCTATTTCGGATTCGAGAGAGTGAACCGTATCCACCAACGATTCCATCGCGCTTTCACGGGAGGGGGACTTGTTTGCGACAGATGCGGACTTTTCCGGAGTCTCCTGCGCCCCGATGGAAGCGATGAGCAGGAAGGCCAAGCAGAAAATTGTCATTCCGGTTATATTTTCGAACTTTCGTCGCAGCATTTCCCAATCATAACCTGATCTCGCATGCTATGACGTGTGAACCGACGCGCTTGCGATTCTAGGAAACCGATTATTTGCGGCAAAGGTAAGTTCCAAATCCGATACCCTACAGACGGAATCGAAGAAGAAGCGCTGTCGCCCGTCAATAGTATTATGAAATACTCAAGACTTTTGAGATTGGGAATCGCTGCGATCTTCGCAATCGGGATCCCCACTTCTTCCATTGCGAAGGACAAGCATAAGGATCGGGACCACGGAAATGATAGAGATCGCAATTATCATAACGAACACAGGGATTATCGAGATTACCATCGATCGAAATATCGGGATGGCCGCCGCTACTATTACCCCGGGCCATCTTTCGGCGTGACGATCGGACCGATTTATTCCGGGCGCCGCTGGCGCAGCACCGGATATTCCCTGGAGGCCTCGGTCCAGATCCGCCTTCGAGAATACGGATATTATCGGGGTCGCATCGATGGGATCATCGGTCCGGAAAGTAGCCGGGCGATCTGGCGTTTTCAGGCAGATTACGGGTTGCGTCCCACCGGTAGAATCGACAGGCCGACGCTTGCTCGACTCGGTCTACTTTGAATGGATCTTCTTTGTTTTTCTGACAGAAACTGTGGCGGCCTTTCTCTTCGGCCTTTTCCATGAATCGGAGCGTGCATGGGTCTCGGAGCCGACGCAAAGCCGATAGAGCCGCAGCGACCGTGCGATTATCAGAATGTCATTGCCCGCAGCAATGACTTCCGGGGTCTTTAAGAAACCCTCCTCGTTCTCCGTTGCAATTAGCAGCTCCCACCGGACGTCCTCCTGGCCGGGAAGCGTGAGTGGCAGGTCTTCGTGATGGGCGCTGAATAAGACGAGAAACGTATCATCGTGGATGGGCTCTCCTTTTTCGTCCTTCACATCCATGGTGTCGCCGCTCAGCATCATTCCAAGGCAGCGAACGAACGAGGTGTCCCACTCGTCGTCGTTCATTTCGGATCCGCCGGGATTAAACCACATGACATCTTTTACAGAGGAGCCGCGGATCTTCCGTCCCTGAAAGAACTTTGGCCGCCGGAATACAGGATGGTCGTGCCGCAGGCGGATCAGTTTCCGGGTATAGTTTTCGAGGCAGCGCGCGTGTTCGTCCCGTTCCCAGCTCAACCAGCTCAGTTCATTATCCTGGCAGTAACAGTTGTTGTTCCCCTTTTGGGTACGACCATATTCGTCGCCAGCGCATAACATCGGCACACCCTGAGACAGAAACAACGTGGCAAGAAAATTCCTCTGTTGGCGTCGTCGAAGCGCATTGATAGCCTCGTCGTCCGTTGGGCCCTCTTCCCCGCAGTTCCATGAGCGATTGTGATTTTCTCCGTCCTCGTTGCCCTCTTTGTTCGCTTCATTGTGCTTCTCGTTGTAGCTGACCAAGTCAGCGAGAGTGAATCCATCGTGGGCCGTTACAAAATTGATACTGGCATAGGGGCGCTTTCCCGTCGTTTGGTAGAGATCCGGGCTTCCCGTCATTCGATAACCCAACTCACCGATGTGACCTTCGTCACCCTTCCAATAACTCCGGATCGTGTCCCGATACTTGCCGTTCCATTCCGCCCACAATACCGGGAAGTTGCCGACTTGATACCCGCCCTCGCCTACGTCCCACGGCTCAGCGATCAGTTTCACCTGGGAGAGAATAGGATCTTGATGAATGATATCAAAGAATGCGGAGAGCCGGTCCACCTCGTGAAGTTCGCGTGCCAGCGCCGACGCCAGATCGAAGCGAAAACCGTCCACGTGCATTTCGGTGACCCAATAACGAAGGCTGTCCATGATCAGTTGCAGAATGCGCGGATGCATGGGATTGAGCGTGTTCCCGCAGCCGGTGTAATCCATGTAATAACGGCGATTCTTGGCGACCGTGCGGTAATAGGATAGGTTATCGACGCCCTTAAAGCACAGTGTCGGGCCCATGTGATTCCCTTCGGCCGTGTGGTTGTAAACCACGTCTAGAATTACCTCGATATTGGCGGAATGAAGGTTCTTCACCATAGTCTTGAATTCCTTTACCTGTCCGCCAGTAACTCCACTGCTGCTGTAGGTGCACTCGGGCGAGAAAAATCCGATCGTATTGTAACCCCAGTAGTTTGATAGCTCATTTTGAACGAGGTAGTTATCGTTTACGTGCTGATGAACGGGCAGCAATTCAACCGCAGTCACGCCGAGGTTCTTGAAATACTCGATCGCTTTTGCGCTGCCGATTCCGGCGTAACTGCCCCTGATCTCTTCAGGGATGTCCGGGCAAAGCTTCGAGAAGCCTTTCACATGGACCTCGTAGATTACGGACCCGTGAAGCGGTGTCCGAAGCAGATTGTCTCCCTGCCAATCAAAGGAAGAATCAACAACGACCGATTTCGGAATGCCCCACGCATCGTCGCGATAATCGCGCTCGAGATCTTCCTTGGGGCCTCCGACGGGATAGCCAAACATTTCTTCGCTCCAGTCAATTTTTCCCGCGATGGCCTTCGCGTACGGATCGATCAGTAGCTTCGAAGCGTTAAAACGCATTCCTTTCTCTGGTGTATACGGACCGTACACACGATATCCGTAGAGTTGCCCGGGTTTCACGTCCGGCAGAAATACGTGCCATACTTGGTCCGACTGTTCAGTCATCCTGATACGGACTCTTTCATTGGGTGAATCGACACTTTCGAAGAGGCAGAGATCCACCCCCGTGGCGTTTTCGGAAAAGAGGGCAAAGTTGACCCCGGTTCCTTCCCAGGTTGCTCCCAGCGGATATGGTTTCCCCAACCAGACTTTAAATTGATTCATATAACGCGCCGCAGAGTATCGTGTGGTATGCGCATGGCTCAAACGGAAAACAGATCCCACTTGCCGAGACAGTCTCGATTCCGTTCCGCGACAAGAGAATACAGCGCTCATAAAACCCGGCGGAAATAACGAAAGTATCCCCACAAGCACCGTCTCAATACACGTGACGGTGTGCTTCGCGCTTGCGCCGAGATTGTTCAGATGGACGGTCGCCTGCCGTCAATCAATAAAAGCGTGCGGATAGTTCTCGGAAGAAGAAGAGAGACGCGGTAGATGAATCACAGAGCGATTTCTTGCAAAGCTGACATATTTGTGTCGCTTTTGTGCTCGATGTGCATAGTTTCGTCGAATTTTTCGCTTCAGCTTCGACAAAAACAGCATTGATGAGAAATTTAGATGAACAGGAGCAACGGATTGTTCGTGAACTCATTCGCAACCCGAGGGAGTCCGACAATCGAATCGGAGAACTAACCGGAGTAAACGTGCGGACCGTCGGACGCAAAAGACAGAAGCTCGAAAATGAGGGCGTCCTCTCCTATTACACCCATCTCGATCTCTCGGCAGCGGGGACCGGCCAGCTGGTTACGCGGCACGTCTATATCATCAAGTTTCGCATTGGTATCACTTTTTCACAGATTAAGTCCGACATCGGTCGGGAACCGAAAGTGCGTTCGATTTTTACCGAATTGATATTCGAAAGCCACATTGCCGAGGTGGATGGCAGACTGGCGATGATACTTTTCATCGATGGCACCAGCGACACCGATCTCGTTCAGACGGTCCAGGAGAAATTGATTCCGAGTCTGCTTGAGAACCATGGTGAAGGATCAATTGAGGAGGTGTCGACCATGCGCCTGCTCCTGCCCGTTCGTTTCATGCGAAACTACCTGCCGTTCATTAACATGAACGCAGGGTATCTTAGCAGGGATTGGCCGAACGAAGCAATCTACGTAGGCGGTTGCAACGGCTCCGAAAAGGCAACAGACTCTCGATGATTCTCGTGTGCAAGCTGCTCAGCTTCCGCGTGGGATATGTGTTTGGGACGGCACGCTTTTTCGACGCAGGGGAGGATTTAGAGTTTCGGCGGTTTCTCCGACAGAATGTTTTTCGCTCGCCATTCTTTCGTCAGAACGAACTGCCGGCCCCCTTGGTCCTGCCAAAAAGCTCCCGAGAGATCCTCAGTGACCGTTTGAACGGAGTAATGAGAAGCAATTTTGGAAAAAGCCTCGCTCCCAGTGATTCCGCGCTTGTCAGGTCTTCCTGAAGTTTCCGTTTTGTGTTTTCTGCGCGAATGTCCTCTCTTCCACCGATGATGTTCAAGCCATGAAAGTTTCCGATCTGCGCGGGATTCTGCAGTATGTGCCAAGGTTTCGGGGGCGCATCTTTGTTGTGGCGGTGGACGGCGACATTGCTGGCTCGGCGAATTTTGGAAACATTCTTCTCGATATCGCGGTCTTGCGATCGCTGAGTATCAAGGTGATTCTCGTTCACGGCGCGAGTCAGCAAATCACGCAACTGGCAGAAGAGCGCGGTATTTCAGTTTCTGATGCGCGCGGGATCGGCATTACAGATGAGCCGACTCTGAAACTAAGCATCGAAGCCGCCTCGCGTCTGACGAATGAAATCATGCAAGGCCTGACTACGGTCGATCTGCGCGCAGCGTATGCCAATTCCGTCATTGCGCATCCTGCCGGGATTCTTGGAGGAAGAGATTATCTGAATACGGGACGCGTCGAGCGTGTGGACACCAAATGCCTCGAGGTTCTCCTGAATGAAGGAATCGTTCCGGTGATCCCACCAATGGGCTTCGACGGGGAGGGTCGCACCTATCGGGTGAACTCCGACAACATCGCCATTGAAGTGTCTGTTGCCATGCGGGCAATGAAGGTGATTTTCATGTCGAGTCACGACGGTGTGATCCTCGATGGTGAAATTGCAAAACAACTTTCGATTACGGAGACCGAAGAAGTTCTTAAGAAAAAGCGGACTAAGAGCGCCAACGTCCTTTCAAAGCTTGAACACGCCGTTGCTGCCTGCCGCCAAGGTGTCCCGCGCGTCCACCTTCTCAACGGTCACGTGAACGAAGCGCTTTTAAGCGAAGTCTTCAGCCACGAAGGAGTCGGTACGATGGTTTATTCGAACGAATACCAGCAGATTCGGCGGGTATTCAAGAAAGACGTGCGGGCGATCATGGCCCTGATTCGTGAGTCGGTGAACAACGAGGAACTTATCCGGCGTCGGCGCGCGGATATCGTGAATCACATTGAAGACTATTGGGTGATGGAAATCGACCGCACGTTGGTCGGTAGCGTCGCGCTCCATGTTTATCCCGATCAAAGAATCGGTGAATTGGCCTGTCTTCATGTCAGTAAGCATTATTCGAACGAAGGCTTCGGTGAGAAGCTCATGAAATTTGTCGAAGATCTCGCGCGTTCGAAGGGGCTCGATGCCGTAATTGCCCTTTCGACACGTGCGTTCATGTACTTTCAGCAAAAGGGAGGCTACCAGGAAACGACGGCGGAAGTGCTGCCGCCCGGTCGTCGCGAGAAATGGGAGCAGAGCCAACGTAATTCGAAAGTGCTCATTAAACCATTGCGCGCTAAGACAGCGCCCATCGTTTCGCGCGTTGCGCATTAACGTTGCTCTCGGGGATTCGCTGCAATCTATTTTCGTCCGAATGACGAGCGCCAAAGACGTCACCGTGCCAGAGTTGCAAGTTTTCGTTCGCTTCTTGAGCTGCTGTCGGAACACGCTGTAGCAATATCGCTTCTAACAAGTGCTACCTTCCTATGCCTTCTGCCGATTCCATTCAAGGTCATTTCACCCCGCTCGACTGGCTGGTTCTTTTTTTGTATCTCGGAATGACCACTTGGATCGGCCATCGGCTGAGCGGCAGGCAGGCGACGATCAAGGACTTCTTTCTGGCGGGCCGTTCGCTGCCGTGGCCTGCGGTCAGCGGCTCAATCGTTGCGACCGAGATCAGCGCCGTGACATTCATCGGGGTGCCAGGGGCTGTTTTCGCGATGCATGGGAATTTCACATACTTACAATGGGCAATCGGCTCGATCCTTGCGCGTTGCATCGTGGGGTTGTTCTTTGTGAAGGCCTTTTACGAGCAGGAGATTTACAGCCCTTATGATTTCATGGCGAACCGGCTGGGATCGGGCGTAAAGACCCTGACGACTTTGATGTTCATGATTGGCTCGATCCTCGGGCAGAGTGTACGGGTGTTGGTGCCGGCCCTGGTGCTGCGGACAGTGACCCCGCTCGACATGGTCGAGAGTATCCTTGTGATCGCCGTGTTTGGCACGATCTGGACGTGGATGGGGGGCATGACCACGGTCATCTGGACGGATGTCATTCAGTTCGGGCTTTTTCTTTTCGCCGGGTTGATCTCCTTCCTCTGGATCATCATGTCGTTGCCCGAGGGGCTTCCGCAGTTCATGCAGGTGGCCGGAGAAGCCGGTAAGTTTGAGATGTGGCGTTGGCTGCCGGGCGTGAATTCCGCGGAAGATTTTTTCCAGTGGGTTCGGGATACGGAATTTACGATGTGGACCGCGCTGCTGGCGGTGCCATTTTTGAACCTCGCGGCGTTTGCGACTGATCAGCTCAATGCGCAGCGAATGTTCTGCTGCCGGTCGGCGGAGGATGCGCGGAAAGCAATCATTTTCAGCAGCTTAGGACAGGTCGTGACAATCCTGATGCTGCTTGTCGGGGCGGCGCTGTATGTCTTTTATGCGGAGTTTCCTCCAGGGCCAGCCGTCGCGGCGGAGTTCAATCGAGATCACGATCTGGTTTTTCCGATCTGGATCACCACGCAGCTTCCCCCGGGCCTGACCGGACTCCTCCTCGCGGGAGCCTTTGCCGCTGCAATCTCCAGCCTCGACTCCGCGCTGGCAGCGTTATCGCAAACGTCGATTTCTCTCTTCTATCATGGACGCGAAAAGGAGCTTACCGATCAGAAGAAAATGGTGCGGATCTCGCGAATCACAGTCCTCGGCTGGGCGTTGTTCCTCGCAGTGATGACCATTGTCCTCTACACGCTCAAAGAGCGTGCGAACATCCAGCTGTTGAGTCTTGCATTCGGGATGGTAGCCTATACCTACGGGTCGCTGTTGGCGATCTTCATGCTGGCGTATTGGAGGATTCGCGCAAGTCTCAGCGGAATGTGGATTGGGCTGATCCTCTCCATCCTGATCACGACTTGGGTGCGTGGGGATATTTTTGTGGTGCTCGGTGGGCTCGAGCCACTCCGGGGTATGAACGAGTGGTACCAGTCGATTTCGCGCCCCTTCATTTATCCTTGGCTGTTCCCGATCAACTTCGGAGTGACTTTTATCTGCGGTTTGATCTTCCGCCGATCCTCGCCAATGATTGAGCGGAACTGAGAATCGCCTGTCTCAGTAGGTCCAACGATGTTTCGAACC
This sequence comes from uncultured Verrucomicrobiae bacterium, assembly GCA_963805815.1. Taxonomy (GTDB): domain Bacteria; phylum Verrucomicrobiota; class Verrucomicrobiia; order Chthoniobacterales; family Chthoniobacteraceae; genus CAWDWA01. The sequence goes on along the minus strand of CAWDWA010000023.1, from coordinate 205,485 downwards.
GTCGCTGTAATCACAAGTCTGGTGTTCGCGGCCGGAGCATTGTCCGCTCAGACGGCTCCGGAAAACGAGCCCGCCGTCAAGGCGGTGGCGAAGGTGATGCCCGCTGTCGTGAATATCAATACCGAGCGAATTGTGCGACGAGCGGTTGTTCATCCATATGACGAGTTTTATTTCCGGTTTTTCGGACTACGTGGTCCTACACGTGAACTGCGTCAGAAGGTCCAAAGCCTTGGCTCAGGATTCATAGTAGATCCCACCGGTCTCATAGTTACGAATGAGCATGTGGTCGAGCGGGCTGCTGATATGCGGATCCGGGTAACGATTTCGGATGGCACTGATTATGTCGCGCGTTACCTCGCGGGCGACTCCGATCTCGATCTTGCCATCATCAAAGTCGATAGCGATAAACCTCTTCCATTCGTGAGCCTTGAAGATCTATCCCCGAATCTCCTCGGGCAGTCTGTTCTCGTCCTCGGGAATCCGCTTGGAATTGGCAGTTCGGTAAGCAAAGGCATCCTGAGCGCTGATAAGCGGACCGTCGCGATTGAGGACTTTGAATACACGGATCTGATTCAAACGGATGCTGCCATCAACCCGGGGAACAGTGGCGGTCCCGTCGTGGATATTTCGGGTCGGCTTGTTGGGGTGAGTTCTGTGAAAATGGCGTACACGCCCGATGGTGTACCGACCCAGGGTATTGGGTTCGCAATAGGCGCCGAGAAAGTTCGGGATGCGGTTTTGCGTCTCAAGAAACAGGCCAGCGCGAAATCCGCGGTGGCGGTAGCTTCTCCGTTGGCTTATCGTTTCTTCGGCCTTTATTTGCAGGATCTCACGGAGGACCTTGCTAGGGCGCTTGGGTACGCCTCGATTGGAGCCGGAGTTTTGATTGCTGATGTTGAGTCGGGTAGCCCCGCTGCAAGAGCTGGATTGAAGCGTGGATTTATTATTCGCCAGGTCGGACGATACCAGGCCACGGCTTCTGCGGACATTGAGGAGTTACTCCAGCGAATCGATAGCGGATCCTCGGTAGATTTCGCCGTGGAAGTGCTGCAGAACGATCGCGGAAGGATTCGTAGTCAATTGGTGACCGTAATCCTCATTGCCAGGTAGCTGCTGCAGACTGGTGGAATAAATGGAGGGCCCTTTTTTATGTCGATGATCAAAGTTGATAATCTGAGCAAGCGTTACGCGGGCGTTCCCGCGATCAACAACATCAGTTTCGAAGTCGAAAAGGGGGAAATCGTGGGTTTCCTCGGGCCTAATGGCGCGGGAAAGAGCACGACGATGCGGATCCTGTCGAGTTTCATGCCGGCGAGTTCGGGCACCGCATCCATCGCGGGTTATGACGTGTTTTCCGAGTCGCTCAAGGCGCGGAAGCGTTTAGGTTACATGCCGGAGAACGTCCCGCTATATACGGATATGCGTGTCTCAGAATACCTGTCGTATCGGGGGAATCTCAAAGGCGTGCACGGCCGCCGATTGAAACAACGCCTCGGCGAGGTGCTGGAACTATGCAGCCTCGACGACGTGAAGAAGAAACTCATTGGTGCCCTTTCAAAAGGATACCGCCAACGTGTCGGCCTCGCGGATGCACTTATACATGATCCGGATCTTCTGATCCTCGACGAACCGACCATCGGACTCGATCCCACACAGATTCGTCACGTTCGTTCCTTGATCACCGATCTTGCAAAACGTCACACCATCCTGCTTTCCACCCACATCCTCTCCGAGGTCGAAAAGACCTGCTCGCGTGTCATCATAATCAATCACGGAAACATCGAGGCGTCTGACACGCCGCAGAATCTCGTTCAAACGCTTCGCTCAGGCAGCGGTGTGCGACTCGAGGCGAATGTCGCAAATGAGAATCCGGTAGAACGTCTTGAAAAAATAGCCGGCGTCAAAGACGTCGAAGTCAGTCGGGACGGAGATTGGTCTACGATCCTGATTCGCGTTGATGCCGCCACCGATGTGCGTGAGGAAGTCTTCCGGGTCGCAGTGGACCGGAAATGGAAAGTCCGTGAACTCACGCGACGCCGCGCCACCCTCGAAGACGTGTTTGTCGAGTTGACTCAGGCCGATTAGGGAACCTCACGCTCGGCGGTAAGTAATCCCGGGTCTACGAAAATTTTTCAATCCTCTATCGTTAATGAGAACGTTTCTTACCCTTTTTAATCGCGAGGTGAAGTCCTACTTCTATTCACCGATCGGATTTATTGTCCTCTGTTTCTTCTTGCTGCTAACCGGGTTCAATTTCTATGCCGCCGTTTCGCTTTTAAACCGCGGACCGACGGAGATCACGGTCGTTGAAGCCTTTTTCAACACGGTGATTTTCTGGTTTGGGTTTGTGCTGATTTTCCCGCTTATTACGATGCGTCTTTTCTCGGAAGAGATGAAAATGGGAACAATCGAGACGCTTATGACGGCGCCGGTAAGAGACTGGCAGGTAGTAATCTCCAAATTTCTGGGTGCTGTCGTCTTCTATGGTATTCTCTGGCTTCCCAGTGCTATCTATTTCTGGTCGTTCCAGATGCTAAGTGATACGCAATCCGCCGATGCGGCCGGTGCCTATTGGGGTAGTTACTTGCTTCTGCTATTAATAGGTATGTTTTATATAGCAGTTGGTTGCCTGGCGTCTGTTTTGACGCGCAACCAGATCATTGCGGCGGTCATCTCCTTTGTCGTCATCACGTTGCTGTTCTTCTCGGGTCTGCTCTCATTTATCGTTCTCAATATGTCACCGACGCTCCGGGAAGTCGTAGGTTACTTTTCGGCTATTGAACATATGGGTACGTTTTCGAGGGGGATTATCGATACGCGCGCCATCGTCTGGTATCTGAGCATGACCGCGTTTATCCTGTTTCTGACGCATCAGATCTTTCAGAGCCGCAAGTGGAGAGTCTAAGTCATGGCAGAGAAAAAAATTGTAAAAATAAAGCGTTTTCAGATCGGGCTAAATGTTCTGATCCAGGTCGTCGTGACGCTGGCGATCCTTGTCATGGTAAACTACCTGGCGTTCAGACATTACAAGCGATGGGATTTCTCGAGGAACCAGAAGTTCGCCCTCGCGGATCAGACCCGGACGGTGCTCAAGAACCTGGACGAAAAGGCGAAAATCATCGTCTTTTTCGCTGCGGATCCCAGGATGCCGGGCGCGGAAGTTTATGGTGACCTGGAAAATCTCATTAAGGAATACCAATACCAGGCAAAAGGCAAGATTGCGGTCGAGTATGTGGATCCGATCCGTGATTTCGGACGCGCGCGTGAGATCGCCAGCAAATACGCAATCGGGGCGGGGGCAGAGAACGTGGTAATCGTCGACTACAATGGTCGCAGCAAGGTGGTGAGTGCCCAGGATATGGCGCAGTATGATATGTCTGGCATTCAATTTGGGGAACCTCCGCGCCTGCAGGCATTCACGGGTGAAGAGGCGCTCACTAGCGCCCTTCTCGAGGTGTGTGAGGAAAAGCAAAAAGTTGTGCATTTTCTCGTGGGGCAGGGCGAGCCGGATATCAAAGATGCTCAGTCCCTTGCTGTGCTGAAAACGTATCTGGAACGCCAGAATTTCAATACGGCTACTGTCAATCTTCTTAACATCGAGGAAATACCTGAAGATGTGGAAATGCTCTTCATTTTAGGGCCTAAATACGATCTGTCGGAGCGTGAGATTGCTATGCTTCGAAAGTTCTGGATTGCGAACGGCAGGTTGCTCGTGTTGCTGGATCCTAACGCTTACACGCCGAACCTTTCCAACATGCTGGTGGAGCTCGGCGTCAAGCCCATGGAGGATCGGATTCTTACGACGGCGGCACTCTCCGAGGGCTTTGCCGTCGTTATCAAGGAACCCGCAGCAGATTTTCTTGCTGATAGTCCGATCACGAAGAGACTTGCCGGCGTAAGCACACGGTTGCCCGGACCGACGCAATCGCTTGACCTGCTGCAAAAGGCTGTTGAGGCGCAGAATATCAAACTCCAGCCGTTGCTTCGCGCGGCGGAGGGGTTCTGGGGTGAGACGGATTTTAATGGAGAGTCATTCTACTTCGACCCGAAGAAGGACCAGGCTCCGCCACTTACGATTGCCGCTTCGATTGAGCAGGGGGCGCTCGACGATAAGCGAGTGCAGGTGGATTCGGCGCGCGCCCTTATTGTCGGTAATAACTCGCTCGTGAGCAGTGAGGTGCTAACCGGGGAAAACCTCGATTTTCTCCTGAGTGGAATCAATTGGCTCCTTGATCGCGAGGAGCTGATCGGTATTGCTCCCAAGACAAAAGAATTTCTCTCGTTGAATCTTCCAGAGCCGGTTGTGACGAATATCTTCTACATCTGTATGCTGCTCATTCCGGGCGCGGCATTGTTGATGGGCATCGTAACATGGGCGGCGCGTCGAAGTTAAAGTATGAGCATCTGTGTCACCCTCTGAAACATGAAACCGAAGACCACGATTATTCTCCTCTTGATCGCTGTCGGAATCTTTCTGTTCATCCGCTTCTATGAATTGGATCTGAGGACCACGAAAGAGATCGAGGCAGGTCACTACATTTTCGATGTGGATCGGGATTCCATCGATTATCTCAGAATCAAGAACGACGAGGGAACGGTTGAGCTAGAGCGTGAAGGGACAAAATGGAGAATGACGAAGCCGGTGAAAGATTCTGCGGATTCCGGCGCGATTTCGCGGTTTTTTACCTCTCTGGAGGCACTGAAAGCCAAGGCGCAAATCGAAGGTGGAGAGGCGAAAGAATTCGGCTTGGACGATTCAAAGCTTCGGTTGAAGACCAAAGGCAGCGAAGGTGTGAGGGAATTGATTGTGGGCGATGATCTGCCGGTTGAGGGGACCGGCTACTATGTTCAAATAGAGGACGAGCCGACAATCTATGTCGTAACAGGGGATTTGAAGCAGCAGATGAGCGAGAAGCCGGATGCATTCAGGGACATGCGTATCTCTGAGTTTAATGTGGCGGAGGTTGATCAGTTCGAGCTGAAGAGCGCTGCCGGAACGATCTCGGCAGAAAAGAGATCCGGAAACTGGGAGCTGACCCAACCGCTCAACGCCCGCGGCGACGAACAGCGAATCCAGGATCTTCTGGCTACACTGGTGACGGCTCGGGTGGAAAGCTTCGCTTCAAATGATACGATGAATTCCGCCAACTTTGGACTGGCAGAACCTCAGGGAACAATAACACTTCACGTCCAGGACCAGGACGAACCGGTGGTGCTGAAGATCGGAACACCGATCGCGGCTTCACCCTCCGGCCAGGAAGATACTGAGATGGTCGAATCGGAAGAGAAGCGCTATGCGACTAATTCGACCCGAAACGCCATTTTCGAAGTTTCTCCTGCGCTGGGTGATATTCTGAACACCAAACCCAATGATATCCGGGATCTCAAGCTGGTGCGGTTGAATCCGGATATTGTCGACCGCATGGCCATCGCTGTCGACGGTGGAAAGCCGGTTGTGTTGGCACGAAAAGGGGAGGACTGGAGAATCAAAGGGGATCCGGATATTCCAGCGAATGCTGCGGCTGCGAGCTCGCTTCTCGATAAGATCGAAAAAGCTCAAGTGAAAGAGTTCGTTTCAGACGTGGCCTCTGAGCTGCCCAAATATGGTATTGATCAACCCAAGCTTTCGTTAAAGTTCAGTTCGTTTGCCTCCGAAAATACGGCCGAGAGCAAGGCCGGCGAAAACGAAATTGTCAAAATTCTTTTCGGTAAGTCGGAAGGAGGAAAGACGTTTGTGCAGGTCGAAGGGGAACCATTTGTGGTATCGGTGAAGGATTCCGTCGTGGAAGAAATTCCAAAATCGGTTGGAGAATGGAGGTCGCTCGAGGTCTTTGATCTGAAGCCGGAAGATATTGTTTCTCTCGAGATTCAGCGTGCCGGTCACCAGCCGGTGACGTTGAAATTGAATAAGGAATCGGAATGGAAAAGTCCGGAAGGCGCAGTTGACGTTGTGGCCGTTAAATCGCTCGTCAACACTTTGGCAGGGCTGCGCGCGGTTCGTTGGCTCCCCGATGTTGAGGCGGGCGCGTTTGAGGAACCGGAAATCACGGTGACGTTTGCCGGTCGAAAGCTGCTGATTGGCGCGAAGAACGAAGAAGACCAGTGGCGCACTCACGTGGAAGGAGAGCCGGGAACATTTCTCATGAGCAGACCGGACTACGAGGCCTTTGCCGCGACGCTCGTCGAGAAGAAGGTAGAGAAAGCCACCGCACCTTTACCGGCGGCACCCGCAGCGCCGTGATCGTTGGCGGCCGGGGATCTTGGGCTGCAGTCGGAGCGAGTGTCTGCTCAGAAAAGATCTCAATCTCCGTGATTCGTCCTTGGTTCGACTCAAAGCTGATTAATTTCGTGTCGGGAAAAACAGTTGGACGTGCTGCTCTGCCAAGCACGCCGCCGTGAAAGGGTTGTGGTCCAACAGAGTAAAATTGACTTTGGTGCCAATTTGGTGCCAAGATTTTGCCCGTGAAACGCTCGGAATGGCCCAACATTCGAAAGGTAATGAAGAACGGAAAACCCGTCTTTCTGGCGGACGCGCGGATTGCCGGGAAAGGGGAACGGCGATTTTTCGCAACGCGAGTTGAGGCCGAAACATGGGCGCGTCAGCAGCGGATCATGCGGGACAATGAAGGCGCGAGTGTCTTCGACAACGCCGAGCTTCGCGAACACGGGTGGACTATCGCAGATGCTGTGCGGTTCGCGCTAGACCACCTCCGAACTCAGAGAGGAAGTGTTCCTGTTGCCGATGCCGTAAAGGAGCTGATCGCCGCAAAGGCCGCTGCGGGGCGTTCTCCACGATACTGCGACGATCTTCGCTTGCGACTGGCTAAGCTGATCCAGCATTTCGGGAAGTGGACGCTCGGAGAGATCACGACGGGCGACCTTGAACGGTTTCTGTCGTCGCTCAAGTGCGCTGCGGAAACGCGGAACACGTACCGGCGCGACTGCCGGACTCTTTGGAGCTTCGGGGAGAAACGCGGGTGGGCGAGCGCGAATGTCGCGGCGAGAACGGAGCGAGCGAGGGCAATAGGGAGGCCTCCGGGGATTCTTCAGCCGGAACAAGCGGCGGCTCTTCTCGTGGAGTCACACGATTTAGATTTGCGCGCATTCCATGCGATCGGGCTCTTTGCGGGGTTGCGTGTCGCCGAGATCAAGAAACTCGATTGGCGATACGTCGATCTGGCGGGGGGATTTATCGAGGTGCCTGCGGCGACTAGCAAGACGCGTTCACGGCGGCTGGTGCCGATTCTGGATGCGCTGAGGGCATGGATTGAGCCGGTCGCGTCAACGTCTGGTCCAGTAGTCGGGCGAAATCACCGCAGGCGACAGGAGCTGGCGCGGCGAAAGGCTGGGATCATCGACTGGCCGGACAACGCGTTGCGGCATTCATTCGTGTCATATAGACTGGCAGCAACCGGCAACGCTGCACAGACGGCGCTCGAGAGCGGCCACGACCAGGCGGTTTTGTTCGCGCACTACCGGGAACTCGTGCGGCCGAAGGATGTGGAACGATACTGGAGCATCAGACCTGAATCGGACTCGGCCAAAGTCGTGGCGTTCGCCGAAGCTGCGAAATAAATTCCTTTGGCTCGGTGGATGTTTGGCAAGAGGATTAGGTGGCATGACAAAAGAGCGTCGCGAAGTGCCTCGGTCCCCTGAGGTTTTAGGATGGCATTCAGGCTGCTTAGCTCTGCATCAGGACGCATAGATTTACAATTGGCTTCGGTTCTAAGCAAAAAACAACAGCGGCCCAGTATGGATTGGAGCGATGCTTGCAGCAAGATGACCGCCGGCCAATGGTTTCACGACCTCTTCCGAAGCCTTGCAGAATTTGAGCTGGAATTCTCGTCTGAGATAATGGGAGAGCAGGCCCCTGCTGACTACCTTGAACGTTACTCCAGAGTGGGGGATGAACGCGTGGTTGTTCGGGTTGAGTGTCGATGCAGAGCATACTGGTATCGTACCAGGGAAAATGCTGAGATCACGAGCGTTCGGGAAAATGGTCGGAACCAAATGGGCGTATTTCGATAACGCGGCGAGAAACCATCCGTTGTTTCTGGCATTGAAGAAAGAACAAGTGGAGCAAATCGAAAGGGTCTGGGGGAAAGGGTTTGTCCGTGAACTGGTCGCATTGTCTGGACGGTGCGTGATGAAATACACGCCGAGAATGCGAAGTATTCAACGCGATGCACTTGCGGGAGCCGAGCAACAAGGAACGTTCGAGTTCGTCAATTATTTGCAGGGCTTTCAGCAGGGACTGGGTTTTATTCGACACGTTGTTCGCCGGGCAAAAAATCCGACCGGAAAGCGTGAGGCGGATGCAAGCCGCAGAGCATCTCTCTACATTTTGGCTGCCATTTTTTCCCCGGCAATTGATGAAGTGAAGGGCGAATTAACGTGGGGAGAGCTGACAGAAAAACTGTCGGGGATCGTCAAATACACTTTGGAACTCGAATCGGAGACAGTGAAGAAGTCTTTGCAGAAAGCTGGATTGAAGGTGGGCAAGGTGGGGAGGCCGTCCAAGAGAAATAGGGAAGAAGAATAGTGTCGGGTTCCCGATTTACGGGCGGTTCGTGCGCAATCATGCGCGCATGGATCAAAAATACCTGAACAAAGACGAATTGGCCGCGCGGCTTGGGCTCAAGAAGCGCGGGGTCGAGGAACTGATGCGGCGGCGTCAGATTCCATTCATGAAATTGGGGCATCGAACCGTCCGTTTCTATTGGCCCGCCGTAGAAAAGGCAGTGGCAAAGTTCGAACTTAGGGCCGTTGGCCAGGAGGCGCGATGAAACTGGAAGAACTTCTGAAACACGTGCTTTGGGGACGCCTTCTGGTAGTCGGGGAGTATCGGGGTTCAAAGGCGGAGAAGAAAGCGCTCGTGGACAAACACAACACTGGTGAAGCAATCAGTTACGTCCGGGCGATCCATCTTCTGGAATGTCGTTGCCGAGGGAACCTGGACCGAGCCACGGTTTACGAGCGGCTTCCAGATGTCATTGAAGAGCCGGATGAGGCGATCTTTTGTTACGAACGAGGGCGGATGTAATTCTTCTTCGTGGAATCGGTGAAGAACGACCGAGGACAGATTATCGCCTTTGCCGATGCATGCCGCAAGCCGGAAGTATTGGAGTTGCCAGACGGCTGGGAAGCGGACGCGGCCTTCGCGCCGTCAGGCGCGGAGGCTGTGGCCGCTCGTAACCTTGTTTATTAAGTAACATCTCCACAGATAGGCATATGACAAAGAGTAAAGCTGCCTTCACTTTCTCCACACGAATCCTCGGAAAGCAAAAGCTGTTCATGTGGACATTTACGTTCAAAGAGGTTCTTGCAGTGAAAGAAACCCGCAAACGTTGGAATTATCTGCTTACGCTTCTGCTGCGGAAGTAGCCGAAATTGCAAGGAATTCGGGTTTTTGAGCTGCATGAAAAACACGGGCTACACGTCCACTTGCTGACAACCGATTCATTGATGTAAATGCAGCACGAATGATTGCTGAGAAGGCCGGTTGGGGCAGAATCCACGTGATGCGGATGCCTGCTGAACATGCTGGTTATGTTGGTAAATATCTTTCAAAAGAGCGTCCGGAGTGCCTTAAGCGCTGGCGTCTCTGGGCGGCGTTCGGGAAAGGTTGGGAACCGACGAAGGTCAAAGACGTGTTAAAAGACACGTTGTTTAGCAGAATCTATCAGGCCTGCAAAGAGTGGAAGGGCTGGGAAGGGCGCGGCGGATTCTACGAGCGGATGGATATCACTCGTCAAATGCTATTTCTCACGATCGAGAAAGAGTGGAAGCCTGGACTTGGTCCGAATGACAAACCATATTGGATGTGTAGCGAAGAGGAGTTGTGTCTTGGCTATGAAATTGAATACGACGCGCCATTCTGAGTGAACGTGGAGCTCTGCATGCTTAGTTTTGAGTCTTCTCGCAAAGACCTGTTACTTCCGTCTCCGGGTTTGCGAGAAGACGAACAAACTTTCGGTGTGTCGGCGGTTACAGAAAGCATGACACGCGAAGCGTGGCGGGCATTCTGTTGGCGGGGAGGCGAGCAGCTTTTGAAGTAGTTCCAGAACTATTGGGCGATATGAGTCGAGCTGCTTATACTGTAGAAACTACAACCAGGGGAGCTCCCGCCGTGCATATAGTAATGAAGGTGTCGGCGCGATTATTAGACTCTTCGGTGGCTAACATTAAATCTAGCAGCGCAGTCGTTCTAAGTATGCGAACGTTCTGTCGAAGAGCGAGTTCGATGTGATTACGGTCAATCTGCTTTAGTCGTCTTTGTTCAAGTCCGGCAACTTCAGAAAAGTCGTTAATGATGAGCAGTCCGGGAATCTCGTGTGAAAGTTCCAAACGCTCACGATGTGAATCGACCTGGTTGATATTGTCTCGCTTAATACCGCCCTTAACTCCTTTGATTTCGACGACAAATGCGGGCTCGTTATTGTGATTATAGATAATCGCGTCCTCGATATATTTCTCTTGGCTCTGAAGGTTCAGACCAAAAAATTGGCGAAGAACATTCACAACGACCTGATTAAGCGTCCGACCTGATCCTGATAGAATACCCTTGTAAGTCCTCCACACCGAGGATTCGTGTTTCAGAGCTTCCAATCGTGCTTTGAGCTCGGTTATTTTGGCGTTCAAGCGTTTCTCCGTTTGAAATTGAATCTGTTCAACCCAATCAGGCAAGTACAACTCGTTCCGTTGCTTATAGACCAGAATGCTACTTATGGCCGAGCGGAGAAGGGGCACAAGGTCAGCGTCGAGGTTTTGCAACGATTTGAATGGGAGCAAGAAAAAAGTGGCTGCACACTCCGCGGCGAATGTGGCGTTTTCATCGATGGATGTGGCGAGAATTCGAGTATTTGCGTCGTCGCGTGGGAAATGCAGCGAAGTACGGGCTATTCCGTAAGTGTTGAAGAATTCGCGGAATTCATCGGCTTTGCAATGAATGTGCGGCTGAGGATCGTGACCTCTGACAATCTTAAACATTTGATTCGCTACCTTTTTAGCGAGGTCTGTGTGAGGATTAACGTTGTCGAGCTCGCTAAGCAAAAAGCAGATCCAAGCTCCAGCCTTGCATGCATTGAAGACTTGCTTTTCCCTATCAGCGAGAAGATGGCTGTCTGAAATGCAAACGGTTTGTGGGTGTCCATACGCGCCTAGACGTGTTTTGAATGTTTCAAAAATTCCGCTTGGTATTACGATTCCATCTGCGGGTTCGAGAAAGTCCGGGGAAGAATAGGGTATGAATCGGAGCACGAACTTACCTTCGTCGTTGTTTTCCGCCGCTCTGGGGTACCCGAGTTTGTCGAAGCCGTATGCGTAAACAATGGGTTTCCTAGCGTTAGTAGATTTCATTTTAATTCGGTTGAAAGAATCCCGGGAAGAGCATGGCGTTGAAAGGGTTGGTGGAGGTGAGAGATGTGCGGAGGGTTGTCGTCCATTGCAGCGCTCACTTCGTGGATAACCGGCAGCTGCGTCTTTGATTAGGATCGAAGTTTCTTCAAGGAAATTTTGGGACTAACTGCTGGAGAGAATCCTTCCTCTCGTTTGGGCGGGAGGAAAAATACAACTCTCGTCGGCGGAGGATCAGACTCAAGGAATTTGGTGCCAATTTGGTGCCAAAAAAGTGCCAAGAAATCACGATTTTACGTGTATCCTTGCGAGAGAATGCGAGCGAATGACTCGGATTACAATACTCTTTGAATAAGCAACTTACTCCGTTTTCAGAGGAGCGACCCTAACGGGATTCGAACCCGTGTCGCCGCCGTGAAAGGGCGGTTAACCGACCAATGCAGAGTGATCGATTGTCGTAAGGCGTTTCTTTTTTGCCCCGAGCTTTGGAATGCAATCGATTAGCGCCTTTGTGTACGCATGCTGGGGATTCGAGAGCACGTGCTTCGTTTCGCCGTATTCGACGATGTCGCCACGGAACATCACAACGACATTGTCGGCGATTCCGTCGATGATGCCGAAATTGTGTGTGATGAGAAGTATCGCCATGCGGAGTTTTGATTTCAGCTGGCGAAGCTGGTCCATGATCTGCGCCTGAATGGTCACGTCTAGCGCAGTCGTAGGTTCATCAGCGACGAGCAGATCGGGATGGCAGCTTAGAGCCATGGCAATCATGGCGCGCTGCTGCATGCCCCCGCTGAGCTGATGAGGGTAGTCATGCATGCGCTTTTCAGGTTCCACAATTCCGACCAAATCCAGATACTTCACGATTTCGGCGTTCAGGTCGCTTACCTCGGGCCGATGGAGTCGAATTGCCTCGCCGATCTGATTGCGAATCGTAAATACTGGATTCAGCGAAGTGCTTGGCTCCTGGAAAATATAGGCGATTTCTCCGCCTCGAATAGCCCGGAGTTGTCGCTGTTTCATCTTAAAAACGTCATTTCCCTTCCAAAGGATTTCCCCTGATGGATAGCTGGCCGGCGGCGTGGTAAGAAGTCTCGTAAGAGCTAGTGCGGTGACACTCTTGCCGCTGCCGCTTTCTCCAATGATAGCGAGCGTCTCGCCAGCTTTCACCTTGAAAGAACACTTCTTAACCGCGTGGGTCGTGCCGGTATCAGTCTTGAAATCGATGACGAGGTCGCGAACTTCGAGCAAGTTGTCAGTCATTGTGTGCCTTCGTTTTGAACTTGGAGGACCGAATACTGCAGAATTTTTTCATCCGCGCGGATCAAAAGCGCGACGCAGAGAATCGCCGAAGAGATTCAGGCTCAGGACCAGAATGAAGAGCGCGGTTGCGGCGGAGGCGAGATTCCACCACACGGTGGGGTCGCGAGACAATTCCATGCGCGCGGCGTCGATCATGGTTCCCCATGAGGCGACACCAACTGGCGCGCCGACCCCGAGATAACTCAGAAGCGCTTCGGCAAGAACGAGACCGGAAAACCCAAGGATAAAGTTGATGAAAACGAGATGCATCACATTCGGGAGCAGATGATCGAAAATAATCCTGAAGTTGCTCTGGCCTAAAGCATTAGCAGCCTCGATGTACGGGCGACCGGCTTGCCGGAGGCTCTCGCCGCGAATCAGGCGACACAGACCAACCCATCCGGTAATGCCGAGCGCAATTGCCATCTGTGCGAGTCCTTTCGTCGAGAGCACCGAGAGAATGGCGACAAGGAGCAGAATGCTGGGGATCGAAGCCAGCACGCTGTAGATGAACTGCACGATGTCGTCGACGCGCTTTTTGTAGAAACCGGCGGCAATTCCGAGCGTCGTTCCGATTGGAATGTAGATGAGACTTGTGAGCATGCCGATGATAAGGGCAGTGCGGCAGGCCTTCAGCGTTTGTAATAGAACGTCTTTGCCGAGCGCATCCGTGCCCAGCAAATGCCGACCCTTTAGCGGAGTTGAACGAGGGCCTTCGAATGTCACATTTGCAAGGGGAGCGCTGTAGGTGTCCTCGACCGGTACCCCGCTGAAAAGCCATTCCAGCACTGAGGCATTCCGTCCGGTCTCAGTGCTCGCTGGCAGCAGGATGGAATGCAGCAGCCCAACGACCATGTAGAGTGAGATGACACCACACGAAATCATACCGGTTTTGTCGCGCTTCAGACGGCTCCAGGAACGCTGCCAGTGTTCAATGCGCAGCATCTTGTAGAGAACCCACCCGACCGTAATCAGAGCAAAAAGAATGAAGAGATTCGTCCAGATTACGCTCATTTATTGAAGTCGAATCCGCGGGTCGAACAGCGCGTAACAAATGTCGGTGAGGAGCAGGCCGCCGATGTAGAACAGCGTGCCGATGAAAACGATTGCGCGAATCACAGCAAAGTCTGAAGTGTGGATTGCGTCGATCATGAAGCTGCCAAGCCCTGGAATTCCAAAGAAATTTTCCAGAACAAGCGAACCCATTATCAGGAACGGCAGTGCAGTCACCAGCATGGTGAGCAGAGCGATCATGCCATTCTTCAGAACGTGTTTAAAAAGGGTGCGGCTGTTGGAGGCCCCTTTCGCGCGCGCGGTGCGAACGTAATCGAGGCGCGACTCCTCGAGGAAGATTGCGCGATACATCCGCACGTCGGATCCGAGGCCGGCGATCACATAGATCAACACCGGAAGCGCCAGAAAGCGGATTGTGGAAAAACCCTCAAGTTGGAACCCGAATGCTGGAAACCATTTGAAGATCACGCCCATCAGCCACTGACCCACGATGACATAGACCAGCAGTGATATGCTCATCATTGCCACGCACCCGACAATGCCGGCAAGGTCGATTGCTGAATCGCGTACATAAACGAGAAATAGCGATATTGCGATCGCAAGAATCAAACCCAGTAAGAAGGCGGGGATAGTGATCATGAGCGAGGGTAAAGCTTTTCGCTTAATACTGATCATGATCGGTTCGCCATTTGCATCGGACTTGCCAAGATCGAGAGTGGCGAGAGATCTCAGGTGATGAAAAAACTGTGAGTCAAATGGGTTGCCGCCTTTCGTGTTGATATACTTAGGCTTGTCGTAGCCGCGGTTTGCCAACCAGTTGTTGATGGCCTGTTCGGTCGCCTTGGGCCCCAGGTTTCTCTGGGCCATGGCGCGCGGGGACACGACGCCGTAGAATAGAAAGAACGTTAGAACCATCACACCGAGGAGGATGGGCATCACATAGAGCGCTCTCCGAATGATATAGCTAAGCATTGTGTTTGTGATTCCAGCGTATGCCGTAAAGCACTGCGCCAAGGCCTGCAGCACTGATCAAATACAGCGGCCATAGCAGCGGTTGGTTCCATTTTCTGCGCAAGTAGTCCCGTTCGACCACGTCCAGCGAACCATATTTCACCCCGTTATCGGTGAAAGGGACTGCTGCCGTTACTCGCTTCGCCCAGGGTTGCGCCAGGCGAAAGTATACCGGGTGATGATGCAGCACATAGGGACAGTCCTCATTGAGGAGATCGCGAAGTTTGTATGCGATCTCGAGCCGCTCGGCTCCGTTGTCCATGGTTCGCATCTGTTCGAATAAAAGGTCGAACTCAGGGTCTGAATAACGGGAGTCGTTGGGGCCTTGTGGCGCTCGGTTCTTACTGTAGAATAGGAAATAGAAATTTTCCGGATCGGGATAATCAGCGCTCCATCCCGAACCGCTCATAATCTGGAAGGCGCCTTTATCTTTCTTTTGAAGGTAGGCAGACCATTGGTTTTCATAAACCTGGACATCGATACCGAGCTTCTCGATCTGCTGCTTCTCAAACTCTGCCATCTGTCGTGAAGCAGGATCGTCGGCGATGACGTCCAGGGTGAGCTTTAGCCGCTCGCCAGTCCTCGCGTCTCGACCGCCGGGATAGCCCGCTTCCTCCATGAGTTTACGAGCTTTTGCCATGTCCATCTGGCGATAGGGATTGTGGTAGTTCTCGTCGTAACTGAAGACCCCGGGCGGGACCAACTGCTGGGCGGGAATGAAAATGTTGTTAAAGAATATACGATTCGCCTTTTCTGCGTCGTAGGCCATGGAGATCGCCTGGCGAAGCTTCTTGTTCTGTCCCAGGAGTGGGTCGTCCATGTTGAAGATAGTGTAAAAAGTGACCGGTTCGGGATCTCGATACAATTCGATCCCGCGCTCTACGAATTCAGCCGAAAGCTGTCGCTGCTTGGTTAACACCGTGTTGAACACGTCTTTCGAAACGCCTGCACCATCCATATACCCTTGACGAAATAGCAACCACATTGGGATTGCCTCGCGCATGATTCGCAACACAGCTTCATCGACGATTGGGAGTTTGTGCCCGGCAAGTTTTTTCAACTGCTTGTCTTTATCCGCTTTCCATCCGCTTTCAGGAAAGTACGTGGAATGATAGCGATCATTCCGGACCATGCGGAGGAAGCTCCCGCGCTTCCACTCGGCCAGCTGGAATGGCCCTGCGCCCACAGGGTGGAATTTAAACTGGTCGCGTTGCACACCATTGACTTCCTGCCCATTGTAATATTCTACTGCCTCACGCGGCACCGGCGTAGTAAAGGGCATGGCGCACCAGTACAGAATTTGCGGGTAGGGTTTGGTAAGATGCAACTTGAAGGTATAGCGATCGACGACTTCCACGCCGGGAATTGAGTTGTCGTAATTCAGCGCGCCGTTTTCCCTGGCTGTGTGATAAGCGTCGGCGAAACCATCAAGGTATTCCTGCATCACGGTCGAGATCGGGCTCTCGACTTTCGGATCGGCGATGCGCTTGAAGCTGTAAGCCACATCCTCAGCGACGACTTCACGGCCGACGCCTTCCGATTCAACGAAACATTCGTCGTCATGAAAGAAAATTCCCTCTTTCAGGCGAAATGTATAGGTCTCGGTTCCATCGTCGTGCCGTTCTCGAACGGGCATCTCCGCGAGATGGCATGGCTCCAGTTCGGCCGGGTTGTCCTTGAATGGATTATACTGGAGCAGCGTTTCGTAGACAGGCTCCACGATCGCTTTGCTCACCGAGTCGTAGGCAAATTGCGGATCTAGCGAGCGCGGGTCGTCTCCAAGAGCGCCGTATCGTACCTGCCACGGGCTGCCGTCCGGGCGCTTTTCGCGAGAGGGCGGGGGAGTGGGGTCGTTGCTGCATGCGGTAAACAACAATATTAATGGAAGCAGCGAACACAATCGGGTCATCGCACATGAATCGACATCGTAAAGCATCAATTGCTCAAATCCAACCTTCCCGCGCCATGCACTGCAAGCTGCAACTTCAAAGCCGCAGACCGTTCCCTTGCGTTGCTCACACGCGCGGAGTTACATTGGTCGCTTTAACATGAATAAGAAGCAATTTAGCTTCCGAAGCGCGAAGGAAGGAATCGTCTATTTTTCCATAGCAGCTACAGGCGAATCGAATGCCTTCCAGGGCGGTGTGCCGGAACGACTCCCAAGACATGGATGCAGATAGTCTGCGCGCAAATTGCTTCGTATCCATTTTTTTGTCGGCGCTATTTGGGTGCTGACCGACGTGCCGCTTCGCGCGTGAAACGGCGGAGATTCTGCGGCGACAAGTTGAAATCGAGGACCGCATCTTTACCCTGTTGGAGCGCCCCTTCCGCGGCGACGAGTTCGACCAGCACGCCCACTTCCGAGTTTACAGGATTTCGGAAGGAATAGCGCAGGACGCGTCGCGCCTCTCCAAGGTTGCCTGTTTCGATCAGCAGCTTCGCATAGTTTACGTATTCGACAAAACTACGGGCGTATGGATCAAGTAATATGGCGTGCTTAAAGGCATTACTCGCCTCCGTTTTCAGGCCCATCGCCTGATAGAACATGCCAACTCTTCCCGAAAGCTCTGCGTCGACTACGGCACGGGCGGACAGTTTATTCAATAGTTGCGTCGCTTCATCCTGCCGTCCTGCCTTGTTCAACATCGCAACGGTGTTTAGGGAGAGATCTGTTGACGACGGATTTCGCTCGGTCATTTCCAGCACAAGATCAGCGGCCAGAACCACGTGACCTGCTTCTGCCAAATGAGTCGCTACATTTTGCAGGAGCGTTTCATCGTAATCAGGATGGTTAAGCAGATCGGTGATCCTGGCCGCGGCTTCGGTCTTCCGATCGGCAATCGCGTTAAGCTCAAACAGTTTAGCACCCGCAGCGAACGGGCCATCTCCGTTGTCCCAAAGTGCCTCCAATTCACTTTGCAATCTATTCGTGAGATCATGGTTCCTGGCAACCCGGTCCCATGTTTCCAGATAGTCCGTCCAGCGGCTCGGATGTTCCGACGCGCTGTCCCGAAGCTGCAGTGCGACGCGCCGGAATAGATCCGGACTTTCTCGAGGCGAAATCGCCCCGAGAAGTGCTGCCTGCCACATGAACTCGTTGTCGTCGTTTGTGAGACGTTCTGAAATGCCGTACAGAATTCGCTGGGCTTCACGCGGATTGCCATGTTCCGCAAGAGATTCTACCAGCCGCGGGATCGAATCGAATTCATTCGCTCTCACCAGTCTGCGGATGATTGTTTCCGCGCGGTGCATTTGACCGTCCTTAAGGTAGAGCGAGGCAAGTGCAGCATCGTAATTTCGCATTGCGGTCCCGGGTGGAACTCGTTCAAGTAACGCGATGGCTTCACTGGTCTTTCCCTGTTCGTCGAGTGCACCGGCGAGCAGGAGACGCGCCTGGTTATTGCCCGGAAGATAAGTCAGGATTCGACGATAGAGCGATTCTGCTTTGGCGGGATCACCCTGTTGTAAAGCGAGGCGGGCTTTATGCTCGAGCACCATGGGATCGTCGGGCATGTGATCTTCCGCCGCATCAAGCAGCCTGCTGGCGTTAGACAGATCCTTCTCACTGAGGAGGAAGCTGGCAAACTGAAGTACCGAATCTTTGAAGAGCATCGTATTGGATGTGGACACAACATTTTCCATCGAGGCGATCAGAGTGTCCGTTCCAACGGTGTAGGCCTTCGCAGCGCGGCAGGCATTGACGAAACTTCGCAGGTGATGCATGCCCGTGCCGTCGCTTTCCCAGAGATCATGATAAATTCGAATGCTGTATTGCGGGTATCCTGTCGATTCGAGTGTGTTCGTCAGAGCGGGAGCAAGTTTCACCATGTCCTCCGAGAGGAATTCCTCGAGTTGCAACCGACCGAGGATCGGCGGCATGGTGACGAGGTTGTTGGCAGCCAGTCGTATGCGAATGTCCCGCGCGATTGTGCCTGCTTGCCGCCCATCGAGGCGTAATGCAGCCTCATCACGAAGAGCCCGTTCCCAAAGGGCACCGGCGAGTCCATCCAGGTTCCATTGCTGAAATTGCAGGCCCGTTGCGAGCAAAAAGCTCCATGCTCGATAGGTCGCACCACCCTCGTAGTCCAGATCGTAGGAGAGCGGGTGCAGATAATAAAGATCCAGTAAGGCTTGGCCCGCGCCTTCCTCGTCCTTCGACAGCCCGTAGAGCAAAGCCCTTGCAATGGCACTGTGTATCGGCGGTGTGTCCTCATCCATCCCATTGACGTAGGTCTGCACGAACGCGCTGCGCTCTTCGAAAGGCAAAAGGTGGTAGTCACCATCGCAGAGCCTCAAAAACCGGGGCATTCGGAGTGTCCCCCGTCTGTCCCCTGATCGAAGCTTCGAGCAGTCTTTTCGCGTTCCTCTTGTCTCCCAGGGTCAGATACCAGCGGGCAAGCTCCGTGCCGTAAACCGCTCGATTGGTGATGGTGCTCTCGAGCACGCGTTCGCCGAGTATCGCTGCTTGACGGAAATGTCCGGAGTTTGCGAGCAGAGCGGCCGCCTGCCATAGCATCTGGCGAACGTGATATTCCGGAGGGAAAAGCGCGGGTACGAGATCCGGATCGAGCGCACCCGGATTTGAGTAAAAATACTGCCCGAGCGCGATCGCCATGAGATCGCGATCCTGCGGCCTGCAGGCAGGGTTTCCCAGCCACCTGGCCAGCTCGTCGTACCCCTTCATCTCGAGCGCGAGCCAGATGAAAGCCTGGGCTGTATACGGGTTATCAGGATCGTCACGGATCATGCGCTCAAGGAGATCGAGCGTACGCGTTTTGTCGTTGGCGAAATAAAAGGCCCAGAGCTTTTCATTTCGGGGCGCGTCCATGCGACGACTCCATTCCTCCAACCAGCCTTCGCGCTGTGGTTCGAGTCCCTCTTTGGTAAGTATCCTGCCGGCCCCGCGAATGGCTTGGAGACGCTGCTCGGCGTTACTTGCGGTTTGAATTGACTCGCTGCTCCCTAAACTGCGCATCATTCCTACAGTGTCAATGCTCGCGGTTCGTCCACGTCTGTGATCTGCGGTCCGGTAGTTTCGCTGAAGTCGCCTCTCATCGGTCTCCGGAACATCCGGTACGATGAGATCTTCGTCGCTCGCGCGGTCAGGAGTCGGAATCGTTCTTAGAATTTGATCATAGCAGGATAGAGCCTCTGCATCGCGTCCCGAGCGCGCCGCGATTCGCGCGAGTTGCATCAAGCTGGCCACGTCATTCGGATAAAGAACCCTTGCAGTTCTTAAAACGGCGGTTGCATCTTCGTCGTATCGCCAGCGCGAAAAGAACACTGCCGAATGTTGGAGAATCTCCGAATCACGAGGATACCGTGCTACGAGCCTTTTCCAGGTTTCGTGTGCATCGTCGATTTCGAGCGCACGCGTCTGAATTTCGGCGAGTTCCCGTAGAGAACTCGGATTCTCATCGCCGCGTAGCATAATGAGCCGTTTCTGTGCTTCGATGGCTGCCTCCACACGCCCCATGGCTTCGGCCTCCTGCGCAAGTTCCTCAAATGCCTTTACCGGATCCGGAGCAGCATAGGCGGCCGTTCTAAGCAATTCGAAGCTTTCCCGATCGAGCCCCTTCGACTTCAGAATGCGAGAAAGCGCCACTTCAATGAAATAATCATTTGGCCGCCGCCGATGCCGCGACTCGAACTCATTGCGCAGCCATTCCACGAGGCTATTTTCAGTCGCGAATGCGAGCAGATCGCGAAACGCTTCCAGACGCAAGGATTCGTCCTCCTGTGAGTCAACAGATTCAAGGAGTAGATTCGCCGCTTCTCGAGAATAACCGGAACGCTCCAGCGCATGAACCAGAGGCGGAATCACCGATTGGCGTTTTCCGGGAGAGCTAAGCGCGTATGCCTTGCGCCATAGCATGAGCGCCTGGTCCCAACGCCCGATTTGCTGCATCGTCAGTGCGAGATCGGCGATGCAATCGATGTCCCCTGGATTCGACTCGAGGAGAGATTGATAAAGCCGGAGCGCCGATTCGACTTCTCCTGAAACCCGCTGCAAATCGGCAAGTTGTTTCTGGTATCTGTCGGCATTCTCAGGATCCTGCTCCGCGAGCAATTTCAGTTGTTTTACCGTGACATCTGTCAGCCCGCTTGTCGTGGCGATCTTTACAATAGCCTGCCGCGCCGCGACGGATTCAGAGTCGATTTCCAGCGCCGACGCGGCAGCCTGCATGGCGAGGTCGAAACGCCGAATCCGCATTTGCCATATTGCCGCCCGAAGCCAGTCTTCGACCTTTCGAGACCGCTCCGCAGACGCGACCAGAGAATTCACAAATTCTGCCAGTTCCTTGGCGACGGTTTCGATTACAACGGGGGTGCTGCCGGGAAGCGGTGCCGCGAAAAGATTGATTCGACCGCGGCTATCCAGAAGCGCCAGACGCTTTCCGGAATGCTTGTTTCCGTCTGGAACCTCTCCCGAATCGGCCTGAAAAGCCTGGAAGAGCGCCTGATCTGCTTGATTCCGGGAAGCATCGTTTTCTGCGAGATCGTAGGCCTTTTCGATCGTGCGTTTCGCTTGGTCAAAGTTTCCCGCGGCGACATAAAGATCCCCCAACGCAAGAAATGCTTCGGCGGAATCGGGGTGAAGCCGGGCGGCGTTTGCCATGGAATCAATTGCGCGAGGGAAATCAGCCTGATCCCGATATAGCTGGGCGATCTGCCGGAAAGCATGTGCTCTTTTGTCAGGATCACTTGTTGAATCAACGAATCGCGAAAGAGCCAACCGGGCCTCTTCTTCACGCCCTCGTTCGAAAAGAAAACGACAGAGCGCCAGGGTGCCCTCTTCAGTGTGCGCCATCTCCCGCAGGTGCCTCTCGAGATTATCGTAAAGCCGGTGCCGGGAAAAAAATTCCATCGCACGCGAGCGGGCCGTCTCGTCGTCCGGATGATCAGCGAGGAATGCCTCGACCCGATCGTCCGCCTCCCGGACCTTGCCCTCTCGCAATTCGATTGAGGCTCGTGTGAGCGCGGCTTCAATGTTTCCGGGCTGTGCCTCGAGAACTTCATCGAAAAGTATTGCAGCCCGGGCGCTGTCGCCCGCTTGCTCGACAAGCTTCGCAAGCTGGATCTTGTAATCGAGATTTCGGGGCGAGAGATCGACGAGTTTTTCGAGCAATTCCCGCTGCTTTGTCTGCTCGCCGAGCTGGTGGTATAGCGCCAGCAACTGCAAATAGACTCCCAGATCGCGCGGATTCTTTTCAACAGCCCGTTGCCATTTCTTCGTCAGGTCGTCGACGCGGTCATAGCGTTGGTGAAGGCGAATCAACTGTGCTTGCAGTTCTTCGCGAAGCCAGTTCCCCGGCGCGGTGAGACTGATACCATCCTCCAAAGATTTTATCGCCGCGTCTTCATCCCCCAACACTTGATACACCCGGGCGAGATCGCGGAGTGCCATCGCCCGTTCATACACGTCGCCATTATTTCGAATGTAGCGATAATGCGGAATAGCGCGTTCGGGCAGATCGTTACTTTCGTAACTCTCCGCGAGCTGTCGGCGAAGCTGGATGTTTCCAGCATCTAGATTCACCGTTCGCTCCCACACCGCTGCAGCCTTCCCGGATTCTCCCGCCGCCGCGTAGGAATTTCCGAGTTGAAGCAAGATGTCGGGTAGAGACGGGTCCTCGGGATTCAGCAAATCAACGGCTTGCGAAAGCTGGTCGGCGGCTTCCTTCGGGTCGCCCTGCCTCGTGGCCAGATTCGCGAGAGCAACACGCGGTGCCGTTTTTTTGGGATCAATCTCAGCTGCCTTTGCGAATGCCTGCGCCGCGATTTCTGGCTGGCCCGCCTTTTCCGAGAATAGTCCATACAACATTTGGCCTGCAAAGGTCTCGTCCTTCCTGTAAATCTCGAGCAACTCGGCCGTGGCAGACCGATCCTGGTAAATCTTCCACAGCCGATCGAGCGCGGTGCCAGTAGACGGGTTTGCTTCGAGGAGCTGACGGTAGCGGGCGACGATGCGAGCAGAGGCGTCCTGAGCGCTGACGGGGGCCAGCGAAGACGCGAGCAGAATGCCGGCACAAAGGGTCCGCTTCAACATCGCGCATACGCTACTGCAAGGTACCGCGAGGGAAAGTGGAATTCCGCAGTCACTCCATTCCCCCCTTGAGAAGAAAGCTACGGTCTCGGCAGGATCGAGCTGCGCGCGTTCTTCCTTTCTCGGTAGCCCCCGGTTAACCAACTGCCCCAGAAAACAATCGATGTGAAAGGATCGCATTCCGTTTTCGTGTCCAATGGCTGTAAAATCGAACCAAAAAGTGACTTGCAACCAGAGTGCCACCGTAATACTTTCCCGTCCTCTTTTCCTCGGGAAGCATCAAAAGCGGGTGTAGCTCAGGGGTAGAGCACTTCCTTGCCAAGGAAGATGTCGCGCGTTCGAATCGCGTCACCCGCTCCACTTTTACTCTTATGTGGCCCTATGTCGGGCCATGGTTTTTGGTGAAGTGTGACAGTCAAAGTGTGACAGTCCGGGGCATGGCGAAGAGGCATAATCCGGCCCGAGGAGTCTACAAACGCGGCAATATTTATTGGTTGGCGATCCAGAGGAACGGCAAACGCGACTTTATCAGCCTCGAAACCAATGATTTTGCCACCGCCATCGGCCGGGCCGAGGAAATCAGGGAGCATCCGGGGCTGCAACCCGGCGAAGGGCTGGAAACTGAGATCGACAAATTCCTCGCCTACAAGAAACGGCAGAACGAGTTCACCCGCTTCTCCTCAGAAAGTAAGGGTTATATTCTCAAAGCATTCGCCAAGTGGATGGGCGACACTGTCACAGTTTCGAGTGTGACACTGGCCGATATCGACCGCTTTTTTCAGCATGTTCGAAGAGACCGGACGATTTCAACAGCCAACACGTATGTCCTCGCGCTGCGAAGCTTTTTTCGATGGGCCGTCGAGGTGCAAAACCTGGCCCGCCGAAATCCGTGCCACGGGGTGAAGCTTGTCTCTGATGACGGCTCCGCCCGCAAGGATTTCTGCCCGGTCGAACTCCGCGACTGGCTCATTCGGGAATGTCCGCGCGAAGATCTGAAATTCGTGCTCTACTGCGGATTTCACGCTGGTTTGAGAAAGCTGGAAATTATCGAGGCGCGGCCATTCTGGTTCGATCTCGACGCCGGTTTGCTCCACCTTCGCAAAACCCCGACGATCCGATTCAAAGAATCGTGAAGAGCGGACTGTCCCGCTGACGCAAGAGTTCAAGGCTTTTCTTCAGGAATATGGCCTTCGAGAGCCATTCATGCTCGCCCCGTCGGTGCCTCACGGGAAGAGTAAGTATCGCTACGATTTTATCCGGCCATTCAGAACCTACATGGCAGAGAAGGGCGTTCCGTGGGTCACTCCACACGTTATGCGCCACACATTTGCGTCGCTTCTCGCCTCGCACGGCAAGTCAATCTACAAAATCGCGAAATGGCTCGGTGATGATGTGCGTGTCGTGGACAAGGTTTACGCAAAGCTGCTCCCCAATGACTCGGACATCGAAATCGGCAACGTCACCGAGGAAACTCGCCCCGGGAAAGCCGGTCGCAGCACTGGTCGAGCGTCTTCACGTCGTAAAGGGTCATCCTCTTCCCGCGCACAGCCGGTGCAATCCAGCCCGCCTTCTCCATCAACTGAAGCAGATGCGGCGCGCCCACGTACGCCCCGGCATCCTCCGATCGCAGCATCCGCGGCGTGAGCTTGATGGCGGAATATTTCATGTCCGGGTAGGAAGTTCTGGCGCGGCAATAGCGCTCACTTGTTACACGGGCTGTTGAGCCGATCCATCGCTCACTCGGATCGTGTGGATGATCACCCCATTGGTGATCGGTAGAAACTGTTCCGGGATTTCCCGAAGGAGCTCGACGTTGGCGGCCTGGAGTTCGAGGAGGAGCTCTTTCAAATTCTGGCCTTCGACTCTGACCTCATGGCTGTTGAAGTGAATGGTGAGTCCTTCGATCCCTTCCACTTTTTCCAGATGCGCGTGGCCCCAGTGCATGTAGGGCAGTATGAAGATCTTGCCCGAACGGAGCTCAACGCGGAGTGCGCCGCGCTGGTTGCGCGAGAATGTTCTCCAGCATAGGCCGGCTCGACCCGCGGCCGGTCTTCCATCAGTATTGTCCTTCTTTATTGCCATAGATTGATGTGGATGGATTTGCTTGGTGCCATCCGCGTCGCGCACTGTGCGCGCCACGTTGTCAGCCGCGAGAGAGCATCAATCGCCGACTTGACCTTGCCCACGACTTTCGCCGCGAGCGACGGTCGAATGCCGGGCTTCTGAGCCGCCTGAATAACTTCAAGAGCGAGCGGCCGATGGCCGCTACAGCTGATCTGCTCCCGGAGAGCTTCCGCGTCATGGTATAATTCCGCAATCCCTCTCGTCCGCGGCTCGACGAAACATAGAACTGCTTTCGGTTCACCGCCGGACCGCTTTCCGAATCAATCGCCGGTGAAAGACCACTCGGCAATCCTGCTCAAAGTGCAGCGGTCTGCCGGTTTTCTGAGCCTCTGTCAGATTGAGATTTTCCAGTACGGCCAGTTCCGAACGATCGTTCCCGAGGACTCCGCGTGAGACGAGCCCGGAGCGGATTGAATCGGTCACAAGGCCGATTTCGCGCCACGTCGGAGATACCACGAGGCATGAATTCCCATTGGCGTGAATCGCCGCGGACGACAGGAGCGACGCCTACTTCCTTCCTCACCGAAGTCCTGCGCCTGGGAATCATGCCGGAGGGCTACATCGCCGAGCGAGAGCTGCGGGCCGTGCGCGATCTGCTGCGGCGACGCGCCTCCCTGGTCGCCAGGCGCACCTCGCTGACGCTGAGTCTGCGCAACCTGCAGTTGCGCACCAAGGGCCACTGCCCCATCCCAACGCCGAGGCTGCAACGCGGTCCCCGGCGGGATCTCGTCGATCTGTTCGACGACCCGTCCGAGAAGCTGACCGCCGAGATCCAGAAGTCGTTCTGTATTCAACGTCATGCCCCATTCGTGAAATCTGCCGCCTCGGGCGCACGGAAGGCCTTGCTGTAGTAGCCAGACTGGTCGAAACAGCAAACCCGCTTCTTGCCGGATGCAAGCATGTCGCAGGCATCACCAATCCGTTTTGCGCGAGTCTTAAGTTGCTTGGCTGAAGTAATCCAGTGTATCCAGTCCAATCGTGCGATGGTCGTCGTATCGCTCCAAACCCTACAAGCCTCAGGAGCGGCCGCCAGTGCCTCCTGAAGATCTGATGGCATGTCAGGCTCAGGTTCCTTCTCCACAGGCATGAGCTCTAGCGTGACGATGTCCCCAACGTTCGCGCCTGCGGCTTCGTGCAACTCACTGCTTACCTGTAGCCAATGGCTCAGCTGACCATCCGGCTCGAGTGTCGCCTGGAAATGGTGCCCGTTGATTGTGCCTTTTACAGTCGTCCTTCCCCGTCTAGGGAGCTTTTCACTCGCATCCTTTGGTAGTACTACGAATGTCCACGATGTATCACTGCCAGGCTTTGCCGGACGAAGCAGCTTTGCTTTGAATCGGGATTTGGTGTCGACTTGGGTCATTGCAATTCCGCCAACCAATACGCCTAACGTTCAGGATCCGTGAGGGCGAGCCGTTGATGTCTCTTCAAGTTGCGGTGTTCCGAGCCCTGCACAGCATCCGCTGGTTCGCCTTCCATATTTCTGAGCTGATTACTCGAGGGCTGCATAGCGATCCCGATCCTTCCAGAATGGGCACAAGGGGCAGCTTTCTCCCTCTGGATAATCGATTCCTTCTTCGTGAGGACAGCCAAAAATCTTCTCAACCATGATGAGGGAGCGGACTTCGTGCTCCTTGATGCGTGCCAGTATTTCCTCCTGTGTCTTCACGTCGTATCGCACGTCTCTGAATTCGACCCTATAGCGATGGATAATCCCGTCTTCCTCGTCGTTCGAGAGAAAGATTCCAAGGACGGCCTTAGTGGCACGACGGTCGTCGGGACCATAGAATGCCAGGGTCGCTCGCGGCAAACCCTGATCTCCAGCTTTTGCCTTCTTCCTGAGAATGGTGATTGGCTTGCTCATCTAGCTACAGTGATCATTTCGACTGGGAGCGGGTAGGCGGTTGTCCAGCACCGTCTTGTTCGGCTGCTTTCGCGTTCGGTTTGTGGAGGTTCTCCTTGCGCCGAGACTCTGCATCAGGGCGATTGGGAAGTCGATCTGAGACGACATCCTGTAGCAAACCACCCAAACGGGACATTTCATACTCCAACGACATTTCGGGCAATGGTTGGAATTCACGGTGCGGTGGAACACGCTGGGAATTCTTGAGCTGAGACAATCCCGCAGCAAACAATCGTTCGTATGGCGGTCTCAGATTAATTCGAGGGACCGGCGTGTAGAACCATGATAGGTCAGTCTGATGGCATTTGATGATCGCATTGATTAGCTGCGAAAACTCGCGAAAGGAGAGGAGCCCATCGAGGTAGAACGAGAAGCACTTCGCTATCAGCGCTGGCTTTTCCAAGTCGTCGAGGCGCTCCAATGCGATCAGAATGTGCTCCCCGATACGGCGACGCTCCTTGGGAGAAGTCTCCAGTTGCTTCAGTATCTCTGAGCGCTGTGTTCTGGTCTGGGAGCGAAGACTGATCAGGAACTTCACAATCTTGGCGAGAAGAATGCGATCTGAAATTGACGAGTATACGTTTTTGGCTTTGAAGATCCAGCCAATCCAAGGGATGTCCTTGAGCAAGCCGTCGTCGAGTAACTGATCCAAAGTAAACTCGCCAATATCAGCGCCAAGCTCGACCGCCTCTCCGTGGGCGATGATGCTTTCGCCAATGCTATCTGGAAGCGAATCGCTCATTTCTAAGCCGAACCGCAAAGCTGAGCGACCGCCGCCCGACATGCGAGGTCGAAATGTGCGGAAGTCGTCCGCATTTCCGCTATGCATTGAGCGGAGAAGCGGACGGGCGGTTCGTTCTCCAGCGGCTGGTTAGTCGCCAATTTTTGCCAACTATGGCTTCTCATAAGCATCAAGCTGCCATGTTTCATCGTAACGCATGTTCTCTGCAATCTTCGGTATCTGAACATCTGCGATCTTGGCTATCTGAAGCAAGCAACGATGCAGATGTGCTCGAAGCATCTCGAGTGCTGCAAAATACTGCTCTTTCTGGTCTAACGAGGCGGGGCCTCAGACCAGGCAAGATGTAGTGTCAGATCGAAGCGTAGCGTGAAATTGGAGCCGGAGGCCCCGCCTCGTTAGGAAATTTTGGCTTCTCGTTCATGCGGCTTCCTGCGCGTTTGGCAACGGGTGGCGTCCGGCCGGAGCTGCATAGCGGCATCCACGAGGAACGCCGGATTGAGCCGTCAAAGCGGCTGGTATTCTCCAATGAGGAGATTTAACAAATGCCCAACCGGACACCGCCATGATTTCGCCAAAAAACGTCGCCGAACTCCAGCGTGAAAACGTTGTCTTCGAGTTGGAATGCATCGACCGGATGTATCTGAACCTTTATGTCCCCCAGTTGACCAGCGCGGGCGGTGTGGCTGCCTATTTCCGCGGCTACAAGGGCCACCGGTTCGCCTCGACCAAAGACGCCGTGGCATTGAGCGAGGGGTTTCGCCGGCAGGTGTTCGACTTTGCCGAGCGCCAGGACATTGAGATTGTCCGTTTCCAGAAAGGGATGCGTAAAGACGACGTGATGCAGAAACGCCTTCGGAAGTTCAAGACCCCCGAGGGTGTCGTCTTCATCGGCATCGCGCAGGAAAAGGCAACCGTCCCGCGCACCATCCGCAAACGCTTCGGAGAGGGCGGGGGCACCGTTCCGTGGATCGACTACACCAGTGCCATGGTCAATCACTACTACTTCTACTGCGTGGACAGAGACTTCGGGCCATTCTTCATCAAGTTCTGCTCGTATTTTCCCTACACCGGCAAGCTCTGCATCAACGGGCACGAGTATCTCAAGCGGCAACTGGCCCGGCGCGGCATTGAGTTCGAAGCGCTCGACAACGGGCTTTTGCGTTGCGCGAACCCGGGGGCAGCACAGCGCCTGGCGGAAGGTTTCGATGAAAAGAAGATCGAGCGATTTTTCCGCAAGTGGCTCAAAGCGCTGCCCTATCCCTTTCCACCGGAAGACTGCAAAGCCGGTTACTGTCACCGGCTCTCGGTATTGCAGGCGGAGTTTTCGCTGACCCAGGTGTGGGATCGCCCGCGCCATGGAAGGGAGTTCTTTGAGGAGGTCATCCGGGAGAACATCGATTTGGGCCGACCTGAAACGGTGCAGTTGATCTTTGCACGCAGGATGCAGAGAAAGACTGCGACCGACGGCCGATGCAGGACGCGCATTGTTACCGAGGGAGTCATCCCTTCGCTGCACGTCTATTACAAGAACACGCACCTCAAGCAGTATCATAAGTCGTGCGGGCGCGGTGCGGGCCTGCGCACGGAAACCACAATCAACAACAGCTACGACTTCAAGGTCGGACGTTTGTTGCATAACCTGCCCGCGTTGCGGCGCATCGGCTTTGCGGCCAACCGACGCATGCTCGAGGTGGAGAAAGCCAGTCACGATTGCCGCGTCGGCGCAAAGAGCTTCGAGGGGCTGCAAACTCCCACCACCATGGACGGACAGCGTGCTCCGGCACTGCGCTTTGGCGACGGGAGTGGTTCTCCCCCAAAAAAGTGGACGCTTAGAGTGCAGTGGATTTGTAGGTTAGTTTAGTGATGGGTTAAGGTTTTTAAAGTAATTATTGAGGAAAGTTTTTGGACTGATATAGCCAATAGAGCTGTGTAGGCGTTTACGGTTGTAAAACGTCTCGAGATAGTCGAAGACAGCAGTGGAAGCGGAGGCTTTTGACTCGAAAACGCTGCGTTGATCAAAGAGTTCGCTCTTGATCGAGGCAAAGGCACTCTCGGCAAAGGCGTTATCATAGCAATATCCGCTAGCGCTCATACTTTGGCGCAGTCGGGCACGGGCGAGCTGGGTGCGAGTAACGCCGGCAGTATATTGACAACCGCGGTCAGAATGGAAAATGGCATCCGCTGTGATCAGGCCCGAAGCGAGGGCACGCCGCAGGGCGCTGGTGACCAGGCTGGCGTCCATTGAAGGGGCAAGTTTCCAGCCGAGGATGGATCGGGAGAAGAGGTCGAGAACGATAACGAGGTAGAGCCATCCTTCTTTGGTGGGGATATAGGTGATGTCGCTAACGAGTTGGGTGCCCGGAGCGGTGGGCGGACCGGCCTGCGCCAACAGATTCGGTGAAGGGTGGGCGGCGTGATCTGGCCGGGTTGTCTTCGGTCGGAAAGGCCTGCGGGGCCTGGCACGGATCCCTTCGCGGCGCATGAGAGCGGCGACGCGGTTTTCCGAGCAGACATGACCATTGGCATGAAGTTCGTGTGTCATTCGCGGGCTGCCATAGGAGTGAGTGTGGCGGTGGTGGTGAATGAGGTTCATGGCATCGAGGAGCTTGCGGTTTTCTTCCTCGCGCCTGCTCACCGGGCGTATGGCAGCGGCGTGATAACCGCTCCTGGTGACCCCGAGAGCTTCGCAGAGTTCGGTAATGGAATAGTTTTCCCGCATCGCCTTGATCATCGCATACTGCTGATACCGTTTCCAAAGTTACTCATAAGCGGCGCAGGAAGGCTCTTCAAAAGCCTTCCTCACAGCCCGCGCCGATTGTGAATAACTTTGCCGCGGATTCAACCGCGGTTGTGAACAATTTGCCCTCAGTCCACAATGACTCGGGGCGCAAAGCGCCGAGACCGGCACGGTCAAATACCGCTCACCCCACGAGGGTTCCGCAGAGATCACCGACCGGCTCTCGAGCGCCTGTCCGAAGGTCTGAGAGAACGACATCCCGCGAGGATCCTTGTATCAGCTCGACCAGCGACAGGTCGCCTGCGCCACCGCAACCACAACGACGCAGGAGAACCAGAATGAAAGATTGGAATCAAATCACCCACTACGCCGGCTTCGATTGGGCCAGGGATCATCACGATGTCATTATCGTGGATCGTGACGGCAAAATCGTAGCCGACTTCCGAATAGAACACACTGCGGCTGGTTGGCGGCGGTGGAGAGAGCAACTCGACTCGCTGGGCGCGGGCGTGGCTGCTTGTGTCGAGACCAGCCAGGGCGTGGTCGTCGAAAAGTTGCTGGAAAGTGGCGTTACGGTCTATCCCGTCTCGCCGGCCAGCGCCAAACGCTACCGGGAACGCAAGGTGCCCAGCGGCAACAAGACCGACCGTGTGGACGCCTGGAGTCTGGCCGACGCCTTGCGCGTGGATGGCCACGGCTGGAAGGCTCTTTCAAAGGAAGACCCGCTCATCGCCGAATTGCGCCTGCTCTGTCGCGACGAAGTTGCCCTGATCGAGGAGCGCACCGCGCTCGTCAATCAGCTTCAGAGCGCGTTGCACGAATATTACCCTGCGGCCCTCGAAGCCTTCGATGACTGGACGTTGCCTGCCGCCTGGGCTTTCGTCGAAACATTTCCCACGCCGCACGCCCTTCAGACCGCGGGCAGGCGCCGATGGCAAAAGTTCCTGCACACCCATCGACTGGCCCGGCCCCAGACCTACGAAAAGCGCATGGAAATCTTCGCACGCGCCAGCGAGTTCACTTCCGGCGAAGCACTCACCCGGGCCAAAAGCCGGCTGGCGCTGGCGCGGGCCCGGATGCTGCGCACGCTCCAGGGCCAGATCGATGCTTACCGCGTCGAGATTGAGAAGCTTTTCGCCCAGCACCCTGATAGCGGCCTCTTCGGTTCACTACCCGGCGCGGGCCTGAAGATTGCCCCGCGACTCCTCGGTGAGATCGGCTCGGATCGCTCACGCTTCGAGGATCCCACCGGCCTTCAATGCCTGGCCGGCACAGCACCGGTGAGTTACCAGTCCGGACAAATCCACAAGGTCTATCTGCGGCGTCAATGCAACAAGGCGCTACGCTATGCCGTGCATCTATGGGCGAACCTGAGCCGGCAATCCTGCCCCTGGGCGGCGGTGTATTACCAACAGCTCCGCGAGCGGGGCAAAAGCCACGCCTGCGCGTTGCGATGTCTGGGCCAGCGCTGGCTGAAGATCCTATGGAAAATGTGGCAGACTCGCACCTGCTACGACGCCGAACTCCATGCACGCAATCAACTCAAACACGGCTCCTGGGTGCTCAAAATCAAGCAAACTGAACCACACGCATCCGGTCAATAACCCGCATGAAAAAACAAATTGAAACCCAGAGAACATCTCTGCGGGTCCTCCGAGAGTATGCTCATGGCTTTTTTTAGGATCTCTCTCTGGCGGCGCAGATATTCGTTCTCGCGCTGAAGCCGACGGATCTCTGCGGCCGGATCGGTAAGGGGCGCTCCGCTGCGGCCTTTCGACTCCGTCGAAGCGGCCTCCGCTGCACGCCCCTTACCGAGAGCCTTGTTCCGCCAGGCTCGCAGAGAGTTGGTCGAAATACCGAGATCATCGGCAACCTGTTTGAGCGGCCGCCCGCTGCTGAGCAGAAGATTGACAGCTTCCTGCCGGAATTCGTTGTCGTAGGGTGAATGGGATCGAGGCATGTCTGCAGTCCTTTCTGGATTGACTGCGCCCTCCCTGTCCACGAAATCGGGGGAACTTTAAAGAGCTGGCCGTGTCCCAGCGACGGATCGACTCGCTCGAAGCCCGGATCGCGGCACTGAGCAAGAACTCGCGAAACTCCTCCAAGCCTCCTTCCAGCGATATCGTCAAGCCCGGGCCCAGCGCTCGCAAGGAAGCCGGGCGCAAGATCGGCGGGCAGCCCGGCCACCGGCGCCACGAGCGAATTCTCTTCTGTGAGGAGGAACTCAGCGTAGCGCCTTTCGAGCACTATGCATCCACCTGTCCCTGTTGCGGAGGCGAAGGCATTCCAGAGCCCGAGTGGGAGCCGAAGGTTCTCCAGCACGTCGAGATCAGGGAGATCCCCCTCTACAAGGAGGAGCATCGCTATCATGCCTGCCGATGCGCCGGGTGCCAAAAAGTCTACTATGCGCAACCCTCTGCATTCCTGCAGAAAGCTGGCCTGTGTGGGCCGCAGCTCACCGCCCTCATTGCATACATGAAAAGCGCGCTCCATGCCTCCTATTCCGCAATCCGGCGCTTCCTGCGCAACGTGGTTGGTCTGAAGTTCTCACGCGGTTATCTGGTGAAGCTCATTGCCAGGGTGAGCTGCGCCCTGCAGGATCCCTACGAGCAGCTCATGGCCGCGCTGGCAAACGAACCCGCCCTGCACGTCGACGAAACCGGGCACAAGGACAACGGCCAGCGGTTCTGGACCTGGGTGTTCCGCGCCGAACTCTACGTGCTTTTCAAGATCGAGGACACCCGCAGCTCGCAGGTCCTTATCGACGTGCTGGGCGACGAGTTCAACGGTGTGCTGGGCTGTGACTTCTTCAGTGCCTACCGCAAATACATGCGCGAGTTCGATGTGCGGGTGCAGTTCTGTCTGGCCCATTTGATCCGTGAGATCCGCTACCTCTGCGGGCTGCCCGAGGGTCCCGGTCCGGCCTACGGGCACAAGCTCCTGGAAGCCATCCGGGAGATGTTCGCACTGATTGCGCGAGCGCAGGACAAAGGGCTGAAGCGCGAAGCGATCCGCGGCCCACTGGAAGCGGCCCGCGAGCGGATCCTGCAGGTGGCGCGCCAGGAGGCTCCCGCGGAGCGCACCGGCAGCGCGGGACTTCGGGCTGCGTATAACCTCGCGGCGCGGCTGGAGAAATACGGAGCGTCCTATTTTGAGTTCATCACCACGCCCGAGATTGAGCCGACCAACAACCCGGCCGAGCAGGCTATCCGTTTCATCGTCATCGACCGTCTGATCACCCAGGGCACCCGGGGCGCGAGCGGCCGCCAGTTCTGCGAGCGGATCTGGACGGTGCTGGCCACGTGCGCCGCCCAGAAACGTGACGTGCTCGCCTATCTGACTGCAGCAGTGCAAACTTCATTTCGCAACGAGCCGCCACCCTCGCTCATGCCCGCCGGTCCCTGAGCCCGTTCCGCTCCCGCGCTCATGGCTTGTCTACCCCGTGGACGGTTACGACTTATCAATGCAGTCGTCACAGCACTCAAAGGCGTTAAGCACCCTGCGGTCTGCCATCCGGATCACAATTTCACGAGCCACGGTCCGCTGCAGGTCGTCTGGACGGACGTTAAAACTTACGAACGGAAGATTGACGGTTACGCCATCTACCTGAGCATCCACCTTCTGTAGTTCTCGCTTCAGTAGCGATTGGAGGTCGAACCGAAATGGAGGTGCGAGGCTTCGCATAGTGTGTGTTTACCGGCTAACAAGTGATTATGCAGACTTGTATATCATTCAGTTTCGGATGATTTACGAACAAACTTGGAAGCGTTCGCGGTGACTATTCCACGCAATCACGAGTGAACTGTCACATGCCCTGACTCGGAAGTCGAGCGTGTAACCAGATCGAACAGAACGGATTGTTCGCTTCGCTTACTCGAATGAACGATCAAGGGGTTTCGCCGCCAGCCCCTTGAAATCCCCGGCTCGGGGGAACATCACTTTCGTTCGCTTCGCTCTCTCCCGCGCTTCGCTTGGAAGTCAGAAGGGGACTTCGCCGTCCGTGTGCTTCCACCACCATTCAGAGAAGCGGACGCCGATTGTCTTTCGGTGGTGGTCGTAGTGTTCGGCTCCGTCCGCGGCGCACGTAAGCGCTCGGGACCACAGGAGGAAATTCTCCGTGAAGATGGTGCGCATGTGGAAGGCGCTACGCATTCGCGGTTTTAAGCCCTGTCTTCTGCGCTGTTCTCGATATTTTGCGTCGAATGCCGCTTTGGGAGCTCAGCGCACCAGATCGAGGTGGCGACCGTTGTCGTTACCGTTCGCCGATGCCGGTCGCTGTGTCCATCCGCACCGCCGGTGGGCGCTCGCGTCGGGTCGAAACGGTAACGCTGATAGACTTGCGCTGGACCGTCTCTGTGCTTCTCCCAATTACGGAACAGAAGGTTTTGGGTTCGAGTACCCTACGGGTGCGCTTGATAATGCGGGGCTTTCTCTGCTTCGAAACGAACGGAATCTGGAACGCCTACTTGTTCCTATCCTGCGACTGCTTCACCAGCCAATTTAAGGCACCCATTACGCTGACAGCTACAATCAACCAGAACAGAGTATTCCCAGGTTCAATGATCATCCCGCCAAGGAAAACCGCCAGCCCGAGAAGCATAATGGCAGCAGCGGTCACGAGTTCGATGTTTTTCTTTGGCATCCGGTTTACCAGCGGGCACGTCACTGGCACTTGGCTAGCGCCCAAACACTTAGGTGCTCAAGCACTGTGAGCATACCAAATTTCGCATTCGAATGAGATGTTAGGTGTTCATTGTTCTTTCGCGAAAGCGTAAATCTCAAGAAGAGAAAACACCCAAAACATCTCCCAGAAATAACTTGCTCGGGGAATATTTTTTACTGACGAACGTGCGACCAAACGATTGAGCACCCAGTGCGAGACGTCCAGATTACGGGAGACTTCCGTGAGAGTCCGTCCGCTTTCAGCCAGCGCGACGGCATTTTCTTTGAATTCGCGGTCATAACGGCGCGCGAACTTACTGCTGTTATTTTTCATATCGATACTTCCTATCTTAGCCCCGTCCGCAAAATCGAAGAAACCTCAGAATTTTTTGAGACTGAGACCAGAAAGTCATGAGCACACAGCAAAAGCCTACATTCATCAGACGAGTCGCGATCATCCACAAGGCAAAAAGGCGTACTGAAGAAAAGGTTGATCACATTCATTTCTTCCACATGTAAAACGTCCGAAACCGTCTCGCATCACCAGAGCGCCGTAACCCTTTGACACCTGTAGGGACTCGAACCCCAAAACCCTCTCATCTGTGGGTCACAGGTTCGAGCCCTGTCGGGCGCGCCGCTTCTGCCGACCGGGTCGGCCATATCTGGCCACGAAATCTTCGAGTGAGGTCGCAATGGTCGTTTGGAACGATCTACTTTCGCTAACCGTGCAGCGTTCATCATTGGTCAGAACTCCAGCGAAAAAGAATCAGGGCGGGGATCTGGTTTGTTTTCGATTGTCGTCGCTATGCGACCGGGGTGTGCAGTCGCCGCCGCGCGATTCTTCGGTGCCTATGTTACAATCCACGACGGAAGTTGTGGGTAGACCGGAACCTGGGTCGACCCAAGCACCAGACAAACGTAACCCATGCCTTCACCCACGAAACAACTGGCCCGAGTCGGAAAACGGAAGATCGAACTTTCCAACCTGACGAAGGTGCTGTTCCCCGACGATCACATCGTTAAGGCGCAGCTGATCGAATTTTATTTTGAGATAGCACCCACAATCTTGGCGCATGTAAAGGGACGTCCGCTTTCTTTTGTGCGTTATCCGAATGGCATTGGCGGAGAATCGTTCTTTCAAAAGAATCGGCCCGAATTGACGCCCGAATGGATCGAACATGTGTTGCTTGGGAACGACCCGATAGACTACATGCTGGCGACGGAGCCGGCTTCGCTGGTCTGGATGGCAAACCTGGCGTGCATCGAACTTCACCAGATGCCTTCCCGCGCGCCACATTTTGATCGACCGGATTATATCGCGTATGATCTGGATCCGCCGGAGAATCTGAAGTTCGCCCACGTCACCGAGCTTGCACTCGAGTTGAAAGAGCATCTCGAGGAGTCAGGTTATCATCCTTTCGTTAAGACAACCGGCAGGAAGGGGCTGCACGTCTTGACGCCGATCGAATCGAAATATGGGTTTTCTGAGGCATTCGAAGCGGCGAAGGCAGTCGCCCAGCCGTTCGTGAATTCCCATGCTTCTTCCGTGACGTTGCATATCAAGAAGGAACTCCGGAAAGGCAGAATTCTGCTGGATATTTACCGTAACCGGCAGTCGCAAACCATTGTTTCACCATACAGCGTTCGGGGACTTCCCGGAGCACCGGTATCTACTCCGTTGGACTGGAGCGAACTCGCTTCCATTGAATCTCCTGCGGAATTCGATCTTCACAATGTTCCGGAACGCTTGCTGCAAACAGGCGATCCCTGGGAAGCGATCGGCGCATATGCAACACCCATTCATACGGATGCCACATCTACTGTTCCCCGCGTCCGTTCTTCCCGGCGCAGTATCCCAGCTCGAACCCACAAAACACCGGAGCAGCTCGAAGAGTATTCCCGAAAGCGGCGTTTCGAGAAAACTTCGGAGCCGGCTCCTCTGGAGATACCCGGGCAGGGAAACGTATTTGTCGTTCACAGGCATCACGCATCGCGCTTGCATTACGATCTGCGGCTGGAACAAAACGCGGTTCTGAGTTCGTGGGCCATCCCGAAAGGTTTGCCACCTCGGCCCGGTATCAAGAGATTGGCGGTCAAGGTGGAGGATCATCCGCTCGAATACGTGAATTTCGAAGGCGCAATTCCAAAAAAGGAATATGGCGGCGGCGTGATGTGGGTTTTCGCGCGGGGCCGTTACGAGATTACGAAGCAGAAAAAGAACGGATTCTACTTTCGCCTGCAATCGCGCGAATTGAACGCAGAGTACCGAATCCATCATACGAAGGAAAGCCAGTGGCTTCTCGAACGAGTGGATACTCCGCAGGTTGATTGGCTGGAGAATCCAATCCCGCCCATGCTGGCGCGCACCGCGAACAAGCCTCCGGACTCGGAGGACTACTGTTTTGAAGTCAAATGGGACGGCATCCGCGCCATGGCTTCCCTGGATGAAGGCACGATCAGGATTCGCGGACGCAACGGGCACGATATCACGGGTCAATTTCCAGAACTTATGGTTCCGGAAACGGCGTTTCGAGCCGGATGTGGATTGTTTGACGGAGAGATTGTTTGCCTCGACTCCGAGGGAAAGCCCGATTTCGAGAACGTCATCCATCGCATGCAGCAGAAAGGGGCAAATACGATCGAACGCTCCCGGGCCAGGAACCCTGCGGTATTTTATGCCTTCGACTGCCTCTATCTCGACGGGCGTCCGCTCGTCAACGAGCCGCTCAACCGACGTCGCGAGTGGTTGGAGGATGCAGTGAGAAAGGGCGGTGCCTATCGAGTGAGCGGCGAGGTAGAGGAGGGACCGCTCTTCTTCGAGGCCGCAAAGAACATGGGTCTCGAAGGGATCATGGCCAAACTGCGAAACAGCACGTATTTACCGGGGAAGCGAAGCGAGTCCTGGTTGAAAATTAAGGTCCGCCAGACCCTCGAGTGCGCAATCATTGGTTATACGCGAGGCGAAGGGGATCGCGCCGCGAGCTTTGGCGCGCTGCACCTGGGGCGACCGGAAGGCGATCAACTCAAGTACGTCGGGAAAGTCGGCTCGGGTTTCGACGTTCGATCCCTCGGAGCGGTGTCCGCACAACTGCAAACATTGACAAGAATCAGAAAGTCAATCACCAATAAGTTGGTTGACGACGCACGGTCCATCTGGGTTGAGCCAACACTGGCCTGTGAAGTACAGTTTACTTCGCTCACGAAAGACGGCATGTTACGTGAACCCGTTTTCGTAAAATTGCGGCCCGATTTGTAACTCACGTAAGTGATCGATTCGCCCGGCCACGCAGCCAAAACACGTTCCTGTTCACCCCCGTTTAAACTTACATCAAGGAAGTCATGAGATCGATTTGGAAAGGTCATATCCGGTTTTCATTGGTTACGATTCCCATCCGGATCTACAACGCCGTCGACACGGCGGAAACGATCCGGTTCAATCAATTGCACAAAGAGGATAACGGTCCTGTGGGTTACGAGAAGAAGTGCAAGAAGTGCGGCAAGACACTTTCTTCGGGCGATATCGTCAAGGGGTATCAGTTCGAGCCAGAGCAATACGTGATCATTTCACCTGAGGACATGGATAAGATAAAACTCAAGAGCACGAAGGTAATTGAGATCGAAGGGTTCATTGATGCCGGCGAAGTCCATCCCACGCTATATGAATCACCGTATTTTGCCGGTCCGGACGGACTGGTGGCCGCGAAAACGTATTCGTTGTTGACGGAGGCGCTGAAAACGAGCGGGAAGGTGGGAGTCGGGAGAGTCGTCCTCCGTGATCGGGAAGATATCGTGATGATCGCGCCTCTGGATGGTGGGCTGGTCCTCTATAAACTCCGGAGTCCGGCCGAATTGCGAAAGGTGGAGAGCGTTCCACAGATCGAGCAAAAGGAAGTGAACAAGGTCGAATTGAAGCTTTCGGTCAGTCTGGTGGAATCCATGACATCAAGTCTGAAGAATCTCGACCTCGCGGATCGCTATAACGACGCGCTGCGGGAAATGATCGAATCTAAGATCGCCGGGAGAGAAGCGGTAAGCGTGCCGGAGGTGGAAAGACCGGTAGTGGATATCATGACAGCGCTCAAACAGAGCATCGAAAAGACAAAAGCGCATAAGAAGCCGATGGAGAAGGCAAAGGGCGGGAAGAAGCCGGCGGCTGCCGCAAGAAGGACAGCGCGGGGTAGAAAGAAGGCTACCGCGTAACTACCCGCGCAAAGCACGGAACCGTTTGCATTTTCATAACATCGGATGGGTCAGATTCTGAAATTTCCGATTCAGGGGTCGAAATTCGGATACAAGCGTGCCAGAAAGCGAAGGAGGAGCGCTGAGAATTCGGATCAATTGCAATTCCTGTTCGACGCCCCAGCCAATAAGATCCTGAGTTTTGCTCCCGAAACTAGTTCTTTTGAACAAGCGTTGATGTTCGATGAACGCGAGGATACCAGGGCAGCGGAGTTTTACAGAAAAGCGGTCGAGGAGGGTATTTGCGTGGCGGATGCCTGCTGCAATCTTGGCATCATCGAATCGAGAAACGGAAACACCAGCAGAGCGTTCGATTGTTTTACCACTTCGTTGAAACACAACCCGCGTCACTTCGAAGCCCACTACAATCTGGGCAATCTGTATTTCGACATGAATGACTTTCGACTTGCGCAGGTTCACTACGAAATGGCGGTCGAGGTGGATCCGACGTTTTCCAATCTCTATTTTAACCTGGCGCTGGTTCAGGCGATCAACAACGACCTTGCCGCAGCCGCAATTACGCTCGGCAAATACCAGCAACTGGTTCCCGAGAAAGAGGCGCGCAATGCGGACGACTTGTTGCAGAGTCTCAGGAAATCGTTGGCTTCAGCCGGGAATTCTCGCTTTCAGTTGAAATGATGGAGATCTGATCCGTGCGAACGTGATGGGCCGACGCGCTTTTAGTCTTCATCTATGCTTACAAGTGGACGAACGGGCCCGCGCTGGCGGCGCTGCCAAGGACGACAAGAAAGAGCTCGCAATATGACCAAGCTTACCCTGAGCTACCCTGAGCCAGCTTTCCGATCCGTTGTTCCGCGCCTGCGACGATCCGCGCGTGGCCGAGTGCCGATTTCGGCCAACACGGGCATCAGTATGTTCGCACGTTCCAACAGTGATCCGCCAATTGCGGACCGGATCGGGCGCACCTGCGCGGAACTTTGCGCGTGGCAGTTTTTCAGGAGGAATGTCGCTTCCGCGAAGAAGTGCTCCTTGCGATTGATGCTAGAAAAGCGAGTGTTTGTCTGAGGAGGATGTAATGAATCAGCTTGCAGCAAAACAATGTGTTCCGTGCAAGGGCGGCGTGCCACCACTTGAGGGCGAAAAGCTTCAGAGCCTTGCGTCGCAACTCGGGCAAGGATGGCGCGTCGAAAATGCGCATCATTTGGAAAAGGAATACCGCTTTAAAAACTTCAGGGAAGCGTTCGAATTCACCAAACGCGTGGCCGAAATGGCGGAAGAACAAAATCATCATCCTGACATTTATCTCGCTTGGGGCAAAGTCCGGCTGACCGTCTGGACCCATAAAATCGACGGCCTTACCGAAAGCGATTTCATCTTCGCCGCCAAAGCCGACAAGTGTATTTAACTGAATAGGACAGGCATCCCTGCTGCCCATTACCTGGGACTGGCAGGAATTTGCTTTTCACCCCGCGCGGCGGCTCGTGAGGCGCCCGCGCGAATGATGCGTGCAGCGCGGATTAACCCAGCTCGAAGCGGCGTGGGCGCTGGGCATCGGGCATCTCCAACTGGAGCGCTGCAACCCCGCCCCTAAGCCTGACGGCGACAGGAGAGCAAGCCCTTGCAGATGTTTGGCGAAGACACTGTCGGCCTGGATGTTGCGCCGTGAGAAATTGCAGTGTGTCGAGGCGCAGTCTCGGACTTGGAGCGCAGCGGTGCGCACGGTCAGTCGATCTCGACAAATATTTGCCCGCTCGAGACGACGACCTTGTAGCTGCGGACACTCTCTACTGCCGGCGGCGTGAGTACTTCCCCCGTGCTTAGATCGAACTCGGCCCCGTGCCACGGGCAGCAGACGCAGGTGCCCTCAACGGAGCCCTCTGAGAGCGGGCCGCCGTCGTGCGTGCATTCGTCGTCAATGGCGAGGAAGGCGTCGCCGGTGTTGAAAACCGCGATCCGCCGCCCCGTGACGTCGAAGGCGCGTCCCTCGCCGGGCGGGATGTCCTCGGTCGCCGTAACTCGGTGGAGCACCATAGGTGAATATCAGTCGGTTCCCGGAGCGGCGCAACTATCACTTGGTGGCCCGGCTCCTCGTCTGAACAACGCCAGTCGTCTCATTGGTCCGGCCCTGCCTACTGGAATCGATAAGGAAGAAATCCTCGACCAGGTCGACGAGTCGATCCTTGGTGAGCATTTCATCTAGCGCCGGCTCCACTATTGTCCCGTTCACAAAATCGGTGGTCGTTTGTTGCATTCAAAATGGCGGGCCCAGGATCCACCTTACGGAGGACGAAGTGAATCGCTTTTACAGTTGCAGAAGATCGAAAAGACCAAGTGTTTCCCTCGAGAGCCGATATGTCCGAGATCATTCCTCGAGGTAGAACAGGAGGTCGCTCAGTTTCTCGAGGTGCGCTTCGAGCGCCGACCATTCGCGGTCTCGGATTGCTGCGGAAACGGTTTCCAGTTCGTCCCGGATTCCGGCGGCGTCGGTGTCGGATAGCTCCGAAGCATGGGTCTCCAGCAACGAGTTTGCGCGCCTGCGAAGGCTCTTGGCGCTGGCGAGCAGATCGCCGGGCTTCACTTCGGCCGCTTCCGGCGGCGAGTCTTCCCCGGCAAACTCGAAATCGTCTTCCTCGTGGTCTGTTTCCATGTCCATTTCGTCAAAAATCCCTGCCAGGTTCGCCCGCGCAGCGTCGAGGTTGATCCGGTGCTGGCCGGCAGTGTCGATGGTGACTGATTTGGCGAGCCCGGTGTTCTTTTCCAGAGCGGTGACGGTGAGCAGCCCGTCGAGATCGATCTGGAATGTAACAATCACCAGATTTCCTCTGGGCACTGGGGCGAGACCTTCGATTTTGAAATCGCCGATGCGCAGGTTGTCTTCCGGTAATGGGCTCTCGCCCTGGTAGACTTCAACGTCGACGATCTTCTGATTGTCTTGTGAAGTCTTGAAGGGCTCCGAGCGCTTCACCGGGAGTGGTGTGCCGCGCCGAACGATGGGTGCGCAGTAGACACTGCCGAGTTCATTGATCGCGTTTATGCTGTAAGTGTGCGCCGTGATATCGATGAGAATGGCTGGCGCCGGATGGCCAGCCAGGGCGGAGCCCTGAATTGCGGCGCCCATGGCGACAATGAGATCGGGATTGATCTCGTGGTGTGGTTCGCGACCCAGCCGGTGGCGCACCATTTCCTGCACGATCGGGGTGCGCGTGGCGCCTCCGACCAGCAGCACTTTGCGGATGGAGGAAGCCGTTTCCCCCGCATCCCCGAGCGTGCGCTGGAGACAATCGAAGGTCTTCTCCAGCAGCGGCTCGATCAGCCTCTCGTAGTCCATTCGCGACAATTCCGTGTCCAGATGGCTGGTTTCTGTAATGTATTCTTCACGCACCAGGACGAAGGCCTCATCCGAAAGGGCGATCTTCGCGCGTTCCATCACGGCTTTGAGTCGGCGGTGGATCGTGCCGGGAAGCGCATCGGTGGATTGCTCGTCTAGAAAATTCTTCTCGGCCGTCTTCACGAGGAGATCGTCGAAGTCGTCACCGCCGAGACGGGTATCCCCATGGCTCGATTTTACTTCGACGATGCCATTCTCGACACTGACGAGGGAGACATCGAATGTGCCTCCGCCGAGATCGAATACGAGCGTCAATTCCCGCTCGTTCGCGGCGGCTTTTCCGGCGCCGTAAGCGAGCGCGGCTGCTGTGGGTTCGTTGATGATCCGCATCACTTCGAGTCCGGCAAGCCTGCCTGCGTCCTGTGTCGCCTGCCGCTGACGTTCGTTGAAAAAGGCGGGAACGGTGATGACGGCGCGGGTGACAGGTCTGTCGAGGTGGGCTTCCGCCGCCCTCCGTAGCTCGGACAGAATCAGGGCGCTGATTTCCTCGGGCCGATAGGTTTTGCCGCCGAGCTCGACGGTGGCGTCCGTGCCCATGAGCCGTTTAACAGACAGCACGGTGGCCTCGGGCGCGGCGATGGACTGATTCTTTGCGGCCTGGCCGACGATCAGTTTTCCCGACGGATCGAGCCCGACCGCGCTGGGCATGGTAGGCTGGCCGGCAACCGGAATTACGGTGATCTGACCGTCGAGGACCGCAGCAACGGCGCTGTTTGTAGTTCCCAGGTCAATACCGACGACGAGATCGGGAGGGATGCTCATAGATAATTTCTCATACATTGCTCCGCCGCGAAATGCGCACCTGCGCCAGACGTATGGTCTGGTTGGAAGCGGCGTGTTTCCAACCGGGGACAATTTCCTCGAGAACGGTTTGATCCGGCGCAGCGTCGTCCACGGTCGCCTCGACGGCGGTCATGCACGAAGGATCGAACCGCGCCCCGACGACCTGCATTCGTTGGAGTCCGGCCAGTTTCAACATGCCGTCAATGTGAGAGGCCAGGATGAAAAAAGCTTCCGCAAGGCGCTCTCGATCTTCCCGCCATGGTGCCACGAGCTTTTGTGCGCCGGGCCACCAGGAAGGAGCGTCAGGACGTCGTTCGATCGCGCTTCGAATGCGGTCCACACGATCGGCGAGTTCAACCAGTCCCATCGATTCGGCGCCGTCCCCGGCGGGTTGAACTGTCGCGGCGGGACCCCGATCGCGAACGGACCGGTGCACGCTGTCGAGCGTTGCGGACATGGCGTCCAGAACGCCG
The DNA here is from genome assembly GCA_963805815.1 of uncultured Verrucomicrobiae bacterium. Classification (GTDB taxonomy): domain Bacteria; phylum Verrucomicrobiota; class Verrucomicrobiia; order Chthoniobacterales; family Chthoniobacteraceae; genus CAWDWA01. The sequence goes on along the minus strand of CAWDWA010000023.1, from coordinate 161,741 downwards.
CCCACCTGCTTCAGCGCGTCGAAGATGCGTCGCGCGTTGCGGCGTGTCTCCGCGGAGGAGGCGGCGATTTCGTCCCGGACCGAGTCCAGAAGAAAGGAAACGGTGGCACCCTCCTGTTCCACGGCCGGTTCGGCCGCATTGCTGTTGGGGTTTTGCTGTTCAGGAATCATTTTCGGTTCAGTCGAGTTCAACAGGGTCGCGATTACGCGGAATCGCGCCGGGCCGCAGCGGAACAGGCGCTGAGCAGCTTACGAAAGGGCGCCGCGCCCGGCGGACGAGAGCGTCCCGGAAGCCGGGAAAAGCGCTCGAGCGTGTCGAGTATTCCCTCGCCCGGTGAGTCGGTATGCAGCAGAATCCATCGCCAGCGGTCACCTTCCGTACGCAGAGCAGAGTAGGCCTCATGGATTGCCTGGAACTGATCCGGATGCGTTTCCGGCGGATAGCGGCGCAGCAGGGTCTGGTAAGCGTTGCGCACCTGCTCGTCCGTGCATTGCAGCGGTAGATTCAAGGTTACAAAAGGATTCATGACTCTCCGAAATCGAACGTCTTCTGGGCTTCGTCGCCGGCGGATGCTCCGGATTTCCCGCGGCTTCCGCGCCCAACGAAATCTTTCAGAGATGGCGAAACCCGGTTCAGCATTTCTTCAAATTCATCCCTTGGCATTCCCATTCGAAGGGCTTTTTCACGTATTTTCTCGATCGCCGATACATTATCGTTCAAAATGGCGGCAGCCAAATCCATCGTCATTCCGTGGATCGGCCCCATGACATCGGCCTCGTCGAAAGGATCCGCAAACGCATCCCAATCATCATCATCATCATCATATTCATCTTCGGGTTCATCGATGCCCCAGGGCACACCAGGCCGCGTTTCCTCCCTCAACTGCCTCGCGCGTTCTGCAACATCGGTGGCACCAGCGGCCTCTGCATCGTCAATCAAGGTCTCAAGATTTCGCAGTTGATGGTCGTTAATACGCATCAGGCTCGTTTCGAATCGGCACTCCATACTTACGAGGCGGATGTGCAAGTTTTCCGGTCTGCCCTTTACAAGGTGCTCGGCCCGCCTGCCAATCGCGTCGACAATATTCCTGATCAAGTAGCTCACTTCCGGAGTTTCGGGTGATATACCGTTTCGCCGCAATGTCCGGCACCGCTGCACAAAGCGCAGTGCGGCAGCAGGCGATTCTTCGAGTACCCGCGTCTTCAGCAACTTGCGCAGTGTTGGTAATAACAGCGATTCCGCTTCGTTCCCCGCAGAAAATTTCCATTCCTTCATGAGCGAGCAGAAGATGACGACATCAATCAACCGCTCGAAGGTCTCCCAGCTCGAGATCGGCGTCGACTTCCAATCCGCGGTCCAGTCCTGGCGCCGCTTCACATCGTAGAGCTCCCCGAGAAATCGTTCCAGAAACAGACGCTCCGCGGCGACCGGAGCGAGAGATTCGGCTTCCTGAAATGCATGGGAAGCTGCGGTCTGATCCGAGTCCACCAGGAAACGTCGCACCCGCATGCTCCAGCGGCTCAACATCAGCGGCAATCGAGCCGGGTGATCTGAAAGCAACGGTTCGATCGTCTCCCAGATTTCTGCGGTGCTCCGGCCCTTCTTCCGGTAATCTCTCGCGCGACTCACGAGGGCGCTCGCCAGCCCCGACCGGGCTTCCGGGTCGAGGGGGTCCAGAACGCACGCGCGGCGGAAGTAGTCCGCACTCTTGGTAAATGCCTTGCGATCGGCCGCCAACTCGCCGGCCCGGATGAGGATTCTCTTGTTGTCGGGAAAGCGTTCGACGAGTTCGTCCAGCAGCCGGTTGCGGTCGGAATTCTTCCTGGTGCTCTCGAAAAGAGCGAGCAGGTCGAGGGCTGCACCCTCGTTCTGCGGGTCGAGTTCCATCGCCAGCTTGAACGCCTTCCGTGCCCTGGTCTCGTCCTTCAAGCGTTGCGGATTTCGGTTGAACAACAGGCGGGGGAATACTTCGGGGATTGCCATCTGTTCGCCCAGCCATTGATAGCCGAGACTGTTTCTGATCGCGTTTTTCCCCAGACTCACGTCGAGCAACTTCAGAAGCCTCGTCCAGTCGGTCCATAACTCCGGTGCAGGGATCGCACCTGCATCGCAAAGAAGGCGGGCACGTTCGGCCCATTCAAGCAGACCCTGCAACCGCGGGGTGGACATCAATTTTTTTTCCAGAAACCTGCCCGTCTCATCCAGTCTTCGTTCGGCAAGCTGCGAATCGGGTCGACCTGCCGGGAAAAGAACGTCGATCCAGAGGGAGTCCAATCCCTGTATTTCTTCCCCGGAAAATCCCTCCGGTCTGGGCTTCACGAGGTCAAATGCTCTCTTCCACGAACCTTTTCTCCAGGCCGCGTCCGCTTCTGCCAGTGCCCTCGCCCTGCGTACGTCTTCGCCGGTCACCGCGAGCCACCATGCCGCCAGGTGGGCGCCGGTCGGCGAGGTCACGTTTCCCGGTGCGGAATCTCTGCCGGCAATTACTGCTGCTGCGCGCGCACACGCGCCCTCGGGTGGAAGCGCGAGGAAACAACGTCGTGCCTGCGTCAGTTCACCGCAGAACCAGTGTCGCACTCCGCGCAGGAAGAGGCGCCAATATTGGAATACCGATCTGCTCGATATGATCTTGAGTAATTCCCTGGCCTCCTCCCACCTTCCTTCACCCGTAGCCTCGAGGGCAGTCTGCACCACGTCGAGTTCCCTTATCATCGCCGCCCGCGCATCTCCGGGAATGGAATGAGGCGGCGCCTGATTGGAGATCACTGCCTGATCCACGCACAACCATGCCTCGCCTGCAGCGGGCCGACCTGCCTCGAGCTCCCCGGCGAGCTGCAGAATAATCCCCCAGAGATCGGCGTTCCCCGACTGCGTGCTTCCGGCATGACCCGCCGCGGGATCGCCGTGCTCCGTTTGCTCCCGGGCGAGATCCTCACAAAGTTCTGGAGGAGCGATCGTGCGCAGATACGCAAGGACGGTTTCTGCGTCTGCATTCAGTCCCTTCGCCAGCATTGCGCGATACAAACCGGCGTTTGCTGCGATCAGCAGAGGGAGATAACGGGCTCGGTCCTTCTTGCAAAGAAGCTTGGCCTGATCGCGGGCCTTTCGCCATTTCCCGACCTTCAGCGCCACAAGAACAGGCGCTGCCTTCTGGTCGTTTTGAAAGGGTGTCAGGTCCACGGGCATGCCTCTAGCAATGGGGCGTTCGGAAAAATGGTCAAGGAGTTCGTGGTCCGGCGAATCGATTTGGCCGGCGTTCGTCGATCGCGCAGTCATCGCTTCGACCGAATGCGGCCATCCCGTTCCATGTGCAACATCATATCAACAAGAGAGTTTCTTGTTTTCCCCTCCCGATGCACCTGTTCTCTCTATCCCCGCGAGCAACATTTGTTGGTTGGCCTTCCAGCGGAACGGCAAATGTGACTTTATCAGCCTCGAAACCGATGACTTCGCCACCGCCATCGTCCGGGCCGAAGAAATCAGGGAGCAGCCGGCGCCCCAGCCTGGCGATGGCCCGGAAACTGGGATCAACAGGTTCTTCACCCCACAAGCAACGGCAGAACGAGTTCACGCGCTTCTCCTTGAGCGCATTGAGGTGAATGGCAGGGTGGGTGCGAAGGAGTCCGGCAGCAGCCGGATAACCGGGCACCCAACGCCGCCAGGTGCTTCAGTGCGCTCTCGCCTTGCGGGTTGCGTCGATTTTTGCGTTGGCCTTCGTCGTTCGCCCGGCCGGGATCGCCGCGGATATCGGCGCAGCGCTCACGCCCTGGCCAACACCAAAAGCTACAGCACCGTGACTCCCTGCCTCCTTTTTGGACAGTTTCTGAGAGCGGAAAGGTGTGCGCGCTACGCGCCGCCTGTGGGCTCATGTCATCTTTTCTTCGTTCTGATTGATTTCCAGAGGGTGGTGTCCGATCGTTCGATATATTCCGGCTCGAATCTCCCCCATGAAAGTTAGTTTGCGCACAAAGCTGATAGGGATCGTGGTGGTGGCTCCTATGCTTCTTTTGCTTGTGGCAATTGGAGTTATCTGGGCAGTGGATTACAGGCAGCGTGTCGACGAGCATGGCGAAAGGTATCGTAGCGAGTCGATACAGGTGAGCCGCAGCTTGCTTTTGGCGGTCGAGCGCAGCATCAGTAGTCTCAATGACCTCCTGTCTCTCGGCGCAATCGCGACGCTTCTGGAGTCCGAGGAGGGCAAGTACATTGACGCATCCTCGGAAGGATGGAAGCGCCGTGTACGGCTAATCGATTCGGTGTGGTCATCGTTGCGGCTCGACAACCCGCACGTTCGGGCTGCGCTGAACAATCAACTCGCCGCGAGGCTGCGCTATTTCGGAAGAAAGAACTGGGTCTTTGCGCAAATCATCGTCGCGGGACGCGTGGGCGGGTTGGTCGCGGCGACGTCCAGACCATCAAATTACGATCTGTCGGACGAGACCTGGTGGCGTGAAGGAATGCGTTTGAGCCGTGGGCAGGCTTTCCTGGAAGGATTCCACTACGATGAAAGCACCGGTGTGCTTGCGCTGGATATCGCGTTACCCGTCGTTCCAGACGCGTCGGGTTCGGCGGCTGGGGTGCTCAAGGCAGTCGTCAATGTCTCTACGTTGCTGGCATCTGAGACGGTTATGGCAATAACAACCGAGGCTGAGGCTGAAGTTGTTGGCCAGGATGGGACCGTGCTTTTGCAACTCTCTGATAAGAGCTTTGTCCCGACAGGAGAAAAGATTTCAGCAGAGGCTTTGAGCCACTTGCAACCAGATTCCACAGGGTGGTTTATTGGGCCATTGAAACCGAAGACAGCGAGAATGGTGGGCTTTTCGTCCTTCAATATTCTCGGAAGCTTTGGTTTGGACCAGAAGATTTACGGCGATCCGTTGTATGTAATAGTGCACTCGCCTGCGTCGCATATCCTCACGCCACTGCGCCAGCGGGCGGCTTTGCTTGCGATATCGGGAGCGGTGATCATTTTGGCTTGTCTGGGGCTGGTGGTCTTTTTGGCAGAGAAGATGATTCTGGGTCCGCTCAAGGCTCTTCGCAGAGCTGCCGGGGCGATGGCAGCTACTGTGGTTTCGTGGCGGAAGACCGCCCGAAACGGAATGGAGATTATTGATCCCAAGTCGGCTTTGGCGGACGTGGATGCGATTAAAACCGGGGATGAAATGGAGGTGTTTGCCCGGGATTTTTCCGCGATGTCGGGAAAGCTGCTTCGCTATCAGGAGGACCTGAAGACCGATCTGGCCGCGAAAACCGCAGAGATCCAGCGCGATCTGGACATGGCGCGGGATTTTCAGCGGGCCTTTTTGCCGCGCGACTACCCGCGCGTCCCGACCCATGTGGATGAAGGCCGGTTCACGTTGAATTTTCATCACATTTTTCGCGCTGCCATGTCGGTGAGTGGAGACTTTTTTGATGTTATCAAACTCAATGATCACTGCGCAGGTGTCCTCATTGCGGACGTGATGGGTCATGGCACGCGATCTGCCCTTGTCACCGCCATTCTCCGAACGCTGCTGCACGGGTTGGCGCATGACGGGGAGGACCCCGGTCGTTTTCTTTCGCTTCTCAACCACCATTTTCACGACACGATGAAGCAGACGGGCGATCTGATATTCGTCTCCTCATGCTTCGTGGTATTTGATACGCGGCACGGGACGGCGCGATGCGCATCCGCAGGCCATCCGAGTCCGTTAATGGGCAACCGTCGCACAGGAAAGGTTCAGCTGATCTACAGGGATCTCATGAAAAACCCGGCCCTTGGCCTTTTTCCTGAAGCATCCTACGAAGTATTTTCTCATGAGCTGAAGGAACAAGATATCTATCTCCTCTACACCGATGGCGTTGAAGAGGCGATGAATGAGCAGGATGAGATGTATGGAATGGAGCGCTTGCAACGCGCAATGGGCGGTAGTCTTAAACTCGACATTGGTGACCTCACAGAGGCAATCGTTGATGATGTCTTGAAGTTTTCCTCTAATCAGCCTCTCGCAGACGATCTGTGCCTGGTCGCCGTCGAGGCGGTGCTCGGCGAACCAATACGACGGGCGTCCCGCACGCAGACGACAGAACAGATACGCGTTGGAGGTTCATGACCGTCCGCAAAAGCGGTCGCGGTCGGCTGGAAAGTCCCTGAACAAGTTTCCGCGGCAGTGTCAGGCGCTCACTCATCAAACAGCAATCCTATGCAGAGAATGAAACTCCCAAAGCAAAAACACCATGGGTTGGCAGCAAGCACGGTCCTTTCGCTTATTCTCGCGGTCGCTTCATCATTAGGCGTTCCGCGAGCGAATGCGGCAGATTTTGACTGGAAGCAAGCCCGGGGCACAACAATCCATGTGGCCTTCAACCTGCATCCGTATGCCGATGCCATCATTAAACAGCTGCCGAAGTTCAAGGAGTTGACGGGTATCAATGTAGAATACGAACTCACTCCGGAGGAGAGTTATTTCGACAGGATCACCACGCAACTCTCTTCGGGAATGGGTGTGCCCGACGTTTTCATGACCGGTGTGTACCAGATGTGGGAATACGCGACCGCTAACCGGCTCGAACCACTGGATGACATGCTTAATGATGCGTCGCTAACCAGTCCGGATTTTAACCCAAATGACTTCTTTGAAGGTCTCTTCAACGCCGGAAAATGGAATCTGAAGCCGGGATCGCCACCGGGTAGCGGGAACTTGTGGTGCCTCCCGCTTGGATTCGAGCTCTATTGCCTCGCGTATAACAAAAAGTACTTTGACGAGAAAGAGATCAAGGTTCCCACGACCCTGGATGAGCTTGCCGAACTCGCAGCGAAATTGAAAGGCTGGAATGGCCCGGGATCATACGGAGTCGCGGTCAGAGGCACCAGGAACTGGGCCACAATCCATCCGGGATATATGACCAGCTTCACTGCGGCCGGGGCGAAGGACTTCGTTGTTGAGGATGGAAAGCTCGTGTCGGCTGTGGATTCGCCCGATGCCGTCGAGGTAACAGCGAAATTCGCCGAGATGGTCAAGAATGGAGGGCCTCCGGGATGGTCAAACTATACGTGGTATCAGTGTGGCGCCGATCTTGGCGCGGGCAGGGCGGCAATTCTCTATGACGCTGACGTCAACGGATATATCCAGAACGCTCCGGGGAGCACGAGCGAATCCGGCAACATCGGCTTTGCGCCTCCGCCCGTCTCGAAGAAGGGCCAGCAGCTGGTTTCGAATGAATGGGTCTGGCAGCTTGCGATGAACGAAGTCTCGAGGAACAAGATAGCGGCATGGCTCTTCATGCAGTATTTCACAGGTCCGGAGTTCACCCTCTGGGCTGCGCTGAATGCGAATACTGTGGACCCGGCGCGCCAGTCGGTGTGGGACAATCAGGAATTCAAGGACAAGATTGCCAGCGTGCATGGCTACAATGAGACATTCACCAGGACAGTTCCCGGGACGGCCATCCAGTTCACTCCGCAGCCGTATTTCATTGAGTCAACCACTCAGTGGGCTGCGACGCTGCAGATGATTGCGCTCTCGGGAGCGGATCCGCAGAATGCGATGGAGAGACTGGCTGAGAAGATCACGCGGGACACGAAATGGCTGAAGTTGGATTAAGAATCCGCCCTCAGAAAGAAATCCTCCGCCCTCATGTCCGGCCGCGCCAGGTGCAAGCGGCGGGAGAATCTTCGCCAGGCCTTACTGTTCCGTCTTCTCTGGCCGCGCAAAGAATCTGACCGATTTCCAGATCAATCACCACGGTCATGAAGTTGCCTTTGCTTGGAGACAGCGCTGCAGGAGTGGGAGTTCGATGCCGGGCGTGAGGGAAAAATTTGCGGTGAAGCATCAACGACGATTGCAGTCAAGGGTTCCACCGAAGAGGAACCGTTCGAGGAGGGAAATGACGCAGGACGAGCAGCGATCAAGCCGCGTAACAAGGACATAAGAATTTACGCAGTGCACAAACTGAATCTAATCTTTACTGAAGAAATTTGTGCAAACGCAAAAAAATCGATTGATGTTTCAATATTCCTGCTCAAATTGCTCGCGAGCCCCGGAAATGGTTTTCGGGGTCCAACTACAAATAACCCGACAACAAGGAACAGACATGAGTTATTCGCCTTCACAAAACATTGAAGAGATCCTTCGCGAGTCCAAGGACAACTACGAGAAGGCTCTCAAATCAGGCATTAAGTTTCAGGAGGACACAATCAACCACTGGAAGGACGTGTTGCAGAAACTTGGGTCGCCGGAAGAGCTCAAGGCCAAGCTGGAAGAGCTCAGCGCCGAACTGGTTCCAGCGGCGCGCAAGCAGATGGAGAAAGTAGTTGAAACACTGAGCAGGACCAGCGACCAGGTACTTTCATTGAGCGAAAAGACCGTTTCGGTATACAAGGCGCCCATGCTGCCGGAAGCGCAGCGTCGGCTCCAGGACGTGACTGAAAGCTATTTTGCTGCAGCGCGAGACAATCTTAAGGTCGCCTTTGATGCCAACGCCCGGGTCATCGGGTATTGGAGCGATCTGGTGGGTCGTTTGGTGCCTGCCGCGAAGTAATTGGCTGGATTGCGCAGAGGGGCCGTCAACGGTCGGGCGATCTGACCGTTGGCGGTACTCTGTCAATTTGCAGTGAACGAAGAGAAGTGGTAGCGCCCGGTCGCTGGTTCAAGTCCGTCGGCCTCACGTAAGGTCACCGATCGCCCCACAGACTTTTGGAACGATTCCTTCGCGCCGGACGAGCTACAATACGCCATCGATCACTGCGCGGTAGGGGCAACCAGCAACCCGACCATCGTGGTCGATGGCATCAAGAAAGAGCCGGAGAGGTGGAAGGGCCACATCGCCGAACTGATCTGGCAAAACTCCAGCTGGACCGAGGTGGATATCGCGTGGCCAGCAGAAGGGCTATCGCTCGCGCCTGCTGGCAGCAGCGTACCGCAACCACCTGCATTGGTCGCAGTTCATCGGTGGCGACGTGATTCTGACCATCCCCAGCGGTTGGCAGAAGAAGTTCAACAAACTCAACGTCGAGGTTAAGGACCGCATGGACGATCCCGTGCCTCAGGAGATTCTGGACGAGTTGAACACCTTCGAGGATTTCCGCCGCGCCTACCCGCCCGACGGCATGACGACGGAGGAGTTCGATTCCTTCGGCGCCACCCGCTTCGTGGCTTCCTCAGCTCCTATGCTGAATTGCTGGCGTTCGTTCGGAACGAGATGGTTCCGAATCCGGACTGATCTCCTTCTGCTCACTGGGGCCAGCCGAAGAGTTTGTCGCGCAATCAGCATACGGCTCGCAAGCGTCGAGGTGGATGGCGCGCTCCGCCGCGCCATGGTAAAAATATCCACGCCGGAGGCGTCTGTTGAAGCGGTGAAGTTCCGGTTCGTGTTCATGGAATGATCACGGGCGATAATTCAGGCGCTTCGCGCTGTGAGTTGCCATGGCGCGGCGGAGCGCACCATCGTGCGCTGCGGAGCAGCGCGACCTTCCGGGGTGAAAGACCCCGGCCAGTCGAGACCGTTGATCGGCTGAGAACTTGAAGTAACCGCGTCGCCGTGAGGCGGGGTGGGAAGCAACGGAAAGAACCAGATCGACTGCAATGAGAATGAACACGATTCGGCTACGTATCGACGACGAGCCTGCGATGGAAAGGCGAAGTCTCGAGCTCCATGAGGAGATTGACCTGTGGGGGCGAGCCACGGAGGCCGCCACAGGGTCGTGCGGGGTGGTTGGTGGCAGTAGGTCTGGGAAAGGTTGCGTTGTGAACGCAGGAGACCTGTCGGGACAGGACACACGGCAGATCGTGTGCTCGACAGGAGTCAGAGCCGCCATAGTAGCGCAAGCAGACCGCAGGAAAACCGATGCCGGGAAACGACCCGGGACTGCGGAACCAAGCCGGGTAACGACCGGTGGAGCCAAGGGCGGCAGGAAAGCAAATGCTTCGAGCAAAAGACGAGGCGAAGAACCACCCCCGGTAGTTCCCGGTGTGGATACACAAGGGGGAGAGGACCTGTGGCAGCGCCACAAGGCCCAACGCGGAGTCTGGAGCGAGAAGATGCTGGCAGCCCTGGGAAACGGGGTCAAAGGAAACAAGTGGTTCAGCCTGATCGACAAAGTCCAAAGGCTGGACGTGCTTGAGCTAGCCTGGGAGAAAGTCCGATCCAACGGCGGGGCTGCCGGAGTGGATGGACTGAGTGTGGAACGCTTCGCGCAAAACAGCCCACGTCGGCTGCTCGCCGTTAAAGAGCAACTTTCGCGAGGCACCTACCAACCCCAGCCAGTGAAACGGGTCTGGATACCAAAGCCGGGTGGAGTGCAAAAGCGCCCCCTGGGCATCCCCACAGTGCGCGATCGCATTGTGCAAAGCGCCATGAAGATGGTCATGGAACCGATCTTTGAGCGCGAATTTGCCCCGCACAGCTATGGATTCCGGCCCGGACGCAGTTGTCATGATGCGCTGGCTCGCGTGGACGCACTGCTCAAAAGCGGTCACCTCCACGTTGTAGACATCGACATCAAGGGATACTTCGACGCCATCCCGCATGAGCGGCTAATGGCGCAGGTCAAAGAGCACATCGCAGATGGGCGTGTGCTGCGGCTAATCGAAGCATTCCTCAAAGCTGGAGTGATGGAGGAGATGGAAAGCTGGGAACCGGGTAGTGGCACACCCCAGGGTGGAGTCGTCAGCCCGCTACTGGCCAATATCTACCTCAACCCGATGGATTGGTTGCTGGCGCAAGCCGGTTTCGAGACGGTGCGGTACGCCGACGATATCGTCGTGCTCTGCCGTAACGGAGATGAAGCGACACGGGCGTTGGAGCGCGTGCGGGAATGGATGAAAGAAGCGGGGCTGGAACTCAATGCCGAAAAGACCAAAGTGGTGGACATGGCAGAGCAGGGAGCGCACTTCGACTTTCTCGGCTACCGGTTCTGGCGCAACAGAGAAGGAAGGTTACGGCGCTTCATCCGACCGAAAAGTCGCCAGAAACTACGCGAAAGGCTGCGTCCACTGACCAAGCGGACAACGGCCGCAGCCTCGAAGCCATTATAGCGAAGCTCAACCCGATCCTGCGAGGCTGGTATGGATACTTTCACCATGCCAGCCCCGAAGCGCTGGAGGATAACGACAAATGGCTCAGAGGGAGATTGCGTTCGATTCTGCGCAAGCGGCGAGGAGGAAAGGGCAGAGGTCGAGGCCGAGATCATCACCGCTGGGGCAACAGCTACTTTGCCGAACTTGGGCTCTTCTGCCTGAAAGCGGCCCAAGCCGAGGACATCGCCAGTCTCCGCAATGGAGCAACGTGCTGACCAGAGAGCCGGATGCGGGCAATCCGCATGTCCGGTTCGGAGGGAGGGGCGGGGAGTAGTATCCCCGTTCCTACCCCTATCACCTTTATCCAGAATGTGGAGGAAGCCGGAAAGCTTCGGATCGCGGTCCTTGGCCAGTACCAATATCTACAGCAACGCGACTCCTCTTTACCGTTTGGAGAGTCTGTTACCTAAAAATCAAACTCCGGGATCTCTTTTGCAAGAATAGTACCGGCGCGGAAATCTGTTTGTGTGTATCCATTCTATATGTCTACTTCAATACTGCTCCCGCGCATTTTGCGCATCGGCGCGGGCGCATCGGCCGAACTCCCCGGCGTGCTCGCTGCAATGGACTGTCACCGGCCTCTTCTCGTGTCAGATCCAATTATGGTCGAATTGGGGGTCGCTGCCCGGATTCGCGCACCGCTTGAGGAATCCGGTCTCGGCTGCGGACTGTTCGGAGAGGTCGAGCCGGAGCCGACCGAGCGTTCGATTCTTGGCGCTGTGGAAACGGTCCGGACAGGGGGATACGATGTTGTCGTTGCCGTGGGTGGCGGCAGCGCGATAGACAGCGCGAAAGCGATCGCGGTGCTGGGCAAACTGGGTGGCCGCGTGCGCGACTACTCTGTACCGCGCGAGGTGTCGCGACCCGGCCTGCCGGTGGTGGCGATTCCGACCACGGCGGGAACCGGTTCGGAGGTAACGCGCTTCACTGTGATCACGGATGCGGAACGTGGTGAGAAGATGCTCTGCATGGGCGCGGCGTTCATGCCCATGGCCGCGCTCATCGACTACGAGCTGACCTTGACGGTGCCGCCACGAGTGACTGCGGATTCCGGCCTGGATGCATTGACGCATGCGATCGAGGCATTTGTTAGTCGCAAGGCCAATCCCTACAGTGACTCCCAGGCGCTGGCCGCTCTGCGTTTGATCGCGCCCAATCTGCGCACGGTATTTCGCTCGCCGGACGACCGCCCTGCGCGCGAAGCGATGATGCTGGGCGCCACCCTGGCGGGCGTCGCATTTTCGTCGGCCTCGGTCGCGCTCGTGCATGGGATGAGCCGACCCATCGGGGCCAACTTTCACGTGCCGCACGGAATGAGCAACGCGATATTGTTACCTGCGGTTACGGAGTTTTCGCTGCCGGCTGCGCAGGAACGCTATACGACGGTGGCGCGCACGATGGGTGTTGCCGGCGAAGGCGACAGTGACGTCGATGCAGGCAGGAAACTCATCCGGGAGCTCAATGCCCTCAACGATCACCTGCAGGTGCCCAGCCTGCAACAGTATGGCATTGCGCAGGATGCCTTTTTCGACAACCTGGAGTCGATGGCGGACCAGGCCCTGGCATCGGGTTCACCGGCCAACAATCCGCTTTCGCCGGATCGCCAGGAAATCATCGATCTTTACAAGCGCGTCTGGAATCAGGGAGCAGGGCAATGAAAACGCTGCGGAAATTCTTCAACAACAAACTGGTCGAGAGCACATCGTCGCGGACGGTGCCCGTTTTCACCGCCGCCTTCCGCTACCATACCGCGGTGCCGCTTTCGTCAGCGGACGACTTTATGATGTGATTTCAGCGTGCCGGACCGTGGTTACCCGCGTGGTCCAAGGCGAGATTGGGGAAAGGGGGCCGGGCTGTTGACCTCTTATCACCGTGAAGCGGCGTGAGCAGGTTTTTCTACCCCAGGGCGTGTTTATAAAATACATTCCGCCAATCTCGCGGTGCTTTTTGCGCTGGCCTTCGTTGCGCCTCGCGCCGGTATTTGCTCAATAGCGACGCTCGTTGCGCCTCGTCCAGCGCCGAAAATCCCTCGCGATCCTTAAACGGAAAGCCATTTTACAAACACGCCCTACGGGAGCTGCCTATTCGGCAATATTCACCGTTTCAAAGGTTAATGAATCGTGAAACTGCTCGTGAAAAGCTATAAATTGCTTGGTATAATCCTGATCGCAGTGCAGCTCATGCGCTTCTTTGGATGTAAAGCATTCGATGAAAACCAGTTTATCCGGATCATCGGTACAGGTGAAAAAGTCATAGGATAGACAACCCGCTTCAGCGCGGGTTTTTTTCTGTGCCTCCGGTGCTGCTTCCAGAATTTTATCCCGTGTTCCCGGTTGTAGTTTAATGGTGATTAAAAACTTGTACATAGGGGTGTTCCCTTTTGCTGCTTCCTTTTACTTCTTAATCAATCAGTCTGATGTTGCGCGCAACCCCGCAGCGCGAACAAATATTCCGGGTTACTTCCATGAAAAGTTTGTGTTCTATTTTCCGCGCTCCCACCAGTCTAAACTGCGCGAACAGCCCGAATGAGTGAGAGGAACTCAGCCGAAATGAGCATTCAGTCCGTGAGCGGCCAGTTCGTGGTGATGGGTGTCTCCGGTTGCGGCAAGAGCAGCGTGGCCAGGGGGCTCGCGTCACGAACAGGAGGTCTGTTTCTTGATGCGGATGATTTTCACCCACCGGCCAATGTTGCGAAAATGTCCGTCGGGACTCCGCTCACCGACGAAGACCGCTGGCCGTGGCTGGATGCTCTGAATCGAGAGCTCAAGGTCCATGCAAAGGGCGAGCGTTCCGTTTTCCTGGCCTGCTCCGCGCTGCGGAAGGCCTATCGCGACCGACTTTGCGCCGGATTGCCAACACTGCAATTCATTTACCTCAAAGGTTCTAAGGAACTGATCCGCCGGCGCATGCAGAGTCGCGAGAATCATTTCATGCCCGCAGCTCTGCTGGACAGCCAGTTTGCGACCTTGGAAGAGCCCACGAACGCAATCGTCGCTGAAATCGATGATCCCGTGCCCGTAATCGTGGATAAATTGCTCACGGCGCTCTGACCCGGGCGGATTTGCATAGAGACGGCTTAGCCGGGTTTGTAGTTCCGGTTCGCCTCGGGGTCGTCGGTTGAATAGGGCAGAGTTAAAAGCGCGTCCCACGGTGCGGCGGGTATTTCCGTCGTCGCCCAGGCGAGCGTTTCCGCTACGCGCTCCGGGCGAGATACACCGACAATGGTCGAGGTGACGCGCGGATCGAGCATCGAGAATTGCAGGGCCGCCGCACCCGGCGCGATGCCGTGCTCGGCGCAGATCGCCTCGATCGCGCGCGCCGGGGCAAGAGCGTCGTCGTCGGCCATGATAGGTGACGCGCGGCATTGCGGCCGTCCCCTTGGCAAGCACTCCGCCCGCAAATGGTGCGGCGTTCAGAATAGCAATACCGCGTGCGTGAGCATAATCAAACATCTCGTCCGCCTGCCGGTTCAGGAGCGTCCAGCGATTGTGGTTGATCAGCGCGTCGAATGGGCGTTCGCGCAGGATCGGAAACATGATGTCAATCCGTCCCATGGCCAACCCCACGGCCTGTGCCAGCCCCTCCTCTTTCAGCCTGAAGAGTTCATCGAGAGCCGCGCCTGAGCGCGTGATCTCATCGAGGTCGCGCGCATATTCGGGATCGTGCAGATGCAGAAGCGGAATGCGATCGAGCCCGAGCGCGGCCAGACTTTCCTCCACGGACTCGCGCACGCGCGCGGCGTCGAATCGCCCGGTTTCCATATCGCGGTCGAGCTTTGTCGACAGGACGAAACCCTCCGGCAGGCCACCACGTTCGCGGATCACCGCGCCGATGCGTTCCTCGCTGCGGCCGAAGCCGTAGTTGCGCGAGGTGTCGATGAAGTTCGCCGGACCGTCAAAGATCGCGTTCACCGTCGCGCGGGCGCGGTCCTCGTCGACCGCGTAGCCGTAGGTGTCGGGCATGTCGCCGAGCGCCCCAGTGCCGAAGCAGATCCCCGTGACTTCGAGCCCGGTGTTTCCGATGGGGGATGTCTTCATGTTACTGAGAACTGACAGGAATTTGCTTTTTCAGGCCCGGTGTCGATCCGATGAGGGACTGCGGAGTTGGACGGGGGGTAAAGTTGGTTTGCTGTAACTAATTCGGGTAAACCCCCAGCTCTGCGGGGAGACTTCCGGAATTTGACGGCTCCGGGATTCTTTTTCTGGAGGTAGCGCTCGCGCGAGCTGAGACCACTTCGGTGCCAACTGCTTCCGGTCTCTCAGCCTCTCTTAGCCTGCATTCTTTTTACGGCGACTTGACGCCCTGTCGTTCGGCCCGCCGGCCTCGTGGCGCTGCGGCTTTGAGAGACAGTTTCAGGATCGAATTTGCTGCCCAGGGTAGATCGCCGCGCGACAAGATGAGGCGAAAACAGCACTTGTGTGCCTGGCCCATCAGGGTCTTTAATACGGGCGATCAGGAAGTCGATACATTGCGTGGCCATGCGGTCGATCGGCTGGTGCATGGTAGTCAGCGACAGCGTCTCGCTTGCCGCAAACGGCATGTCATCGTATCCCACAACGGCGATGTCTCCGGGTACCTTCAAACCCGCGCCAAGCACGCTGTTAAGCACACCGATCGCAGCCAGGTCATTTGCCGCGAAGAGGGCGGTCGGTCGGGGGGACTTCGCCAGTGCATCCCTTGCACCCTTCGAGCCGCTATCCAACGTATACCGTCCCGGAATAACCAGTGGCTCAAGACCGTGGGCGCACATGGCCACCTCAAATCCTTCGCGGCGCGGCCTGGCGCCAGCACTGCGGCCTCCGTCGATATGCGCAATCAGCGTGTGGCCGCATTCTACCAGATGTCTAACCAACAATGCCGCTCCCAGCCGGTCGTCATTGGAGACGCTGTCGATCGCTTCGGCTTCGAGGTGTCGGCCGACGTAGACCACTGGTTTGAGCCGCGCGACCTTCTCGACAATCTTGATGTCATTGGGCGCGGCGAGGAGAATCATTCCTGCGACGCGCTGAGCGATGAAGTTACCGATTGCCCGTTCGGCTGCATCGTCCGGCGTGCCGTCAACCGAGAGAACGACGTCAAAGCCCTTCGCCCGGGCAGCTGCGTCGATCATTTTCGCCTGAATTGCAGAAAAGGGATTCAGGATGTCGTCAACCAGGATACCGACGGTACGAGAGAGACCGCTGGCGAGGTTTCGCGCGACGGGATTCGGGGTGTAGTTGAGTTCTTCTGCGATCTTCAAGATCCGTGCCCGCTTCTCGCGCTGGACTCCAGGCTCACCACGCAAGGCCAGGGAAGCCAGGGAACGGGATACACCGGCTCGTTCTGCGATATCGGCGAGTGTCACTTTGGCAGGGTCCTTGTCAGTCATGATCTCTGAAAGCGTGAGGGGAAGATGAATCGCGTATTGCAGTTCAAGTTGGAAGCAATTTGACAAAAGGAAGAAAATCGGTCAAGGAATATTGGAGCGATCCAATATGTTTCTGGGCTTCGCAATTATCGGGCGGAGGCTGAAACAGAGATAGATTTCATCAAAAAGCAATTTGACAGGGAAAGAATTTCAGACAAAATTGGAGCGCTCCAAATATAAATCCAGAACAAAGAAAGTATGATCGCTGCAATTTGGTGCCGTCGAACGCAACAATGGAGCGCGTCGGTTGAAACGCGGTCCATTCCAACTCCGAACAAACTTGAAATACTGACATGCAGAGAATTGACCGACCCGAAAATCCTTTCAGAAGACGGCTGAAACCCACGCCCCCGGCCCCTGCTGCGAGTGCCTGCCTGGCGTTTGATTTCCAAACACCCGAAGTGGGGACAGCTTCCCTGTGTCAAGCATGGTGATGACCTGGGAGATTAGCTCGCTTGACCAGCTTGGACTGTTTGCAAGGGCAACAGCCGTGGTAGGTCAAGCAGGGCGGTTGTACCATTCCGAGGCGGGAACCCTCTTTCTCTCCAGGCAGGGCGAGAATGTCGCAGTCTGGAATCCAGGCGGCTCTGGTCGAATTTGGGTGCTGACCTTTCGAATTGACTGTAACCGCATCAGAGGACTCGGTGAGATTCTGGAAAGCGCTCCGGGAAAACGGATTATCGAGCTCTCCCCGGGCCGGCAAAAACTCGTTTATGACATATTCCAGAAAATTGCATCTGAGAATACCAATGACGGCCCCCTCGGAGCGGATGCCGCGTCTGGCTGGCTGACAATCCAGCTTGAGAACGTCATGCGTTGGTTCGTCGGAACACGGAACGGAGACCTCGAAGCCAATGCGGATGCGGACCGGCAATGCCTGGAGCTCTGGTTAAAGATTCGCCAGCATGCGAATCAGGCGACATCGGCGGAACCAATGCTCTTCTATAAAGACGTGTCGTACGACTCCTTTCGGCACCGTTTCCAAAAGGTTTTCGGTGTATCTCCCCGGCGATTGCTTGTGCGTCTACGGATGAACCGGGCAAAGGAATTGCTCGGGACTACGGACATCTCGATCAAGGAAGTAGCTCGAGAACTCGGCTACACGAAGCAGCACGAATTCACCCGTGCGTTCACCCGCTTTTTTGGAGAAAGCCCCAGCAAATGGAGGAAAAGGGCGTTGCCTGACGGTCTCTAAGCTCAAGCAGCTCGAATGTGGCCCGATTCGAACGAATCATTTAGACGCAGGTAGAGGCAATTCCGGTTGTGCAAAAGGAAATTCCGATTCGGCGAAAGACAGATTACCCGCGGTCCATTAGTTTAACCACACTCCATTCCCCTTCCAGAAACACAAAAAACGTGTGAAGTCCAGTCGTATTTAACTGAAACTGAGGAATTATTCTATGTCATTGCGAGTAGGCGTCATCGGTACCGGTGCCATCGGTAGAACGCATATCCACAGATTAACCCATACTGTGTCAGGTGCCCGGGTAGTGGCGGTGAACGATGTTACCGAAGCCCAGGCGAAGGCTGCTGTGGACAGCCTGCAAGTCGATGCGAAGGTGTATGCCACCGGCCAGGAACTCATCAGCGCGGCGGATGTGGATGCCGTGCTGGTGGCCTCGTGGGGGCCCACCCACGAGGAGTTCGTCCTGGCTTCCATCGCCGGCGGCAAGCCGGTATTCTGCGAGAAGCCTCTGGCTGTCACCGCGGAAGGATGCCGCAAGATTGTCGATGCGGAAATAGCTCACGGCAAGAAGCTGGTGCAGGTGGGCTTCATGCGTCGCTACGATCAGGGCTATCGGGCGCTTAAGGAAACCATCCTTGCGGGTACCATCGGTGCACCGTTGATGCTGCACTGCGCTCATCGGAATCCTTCAGCGCCGGGTTTCAGCGGGGATATGGCGATTACCGATTCGTTGGTGCACGAGCTGGATGTGTTGCGCTGGTTGCTGGATGAGGATTATGTCTCCGCGCAGGTAATCCAGCCAAAAAGGACCCGGTTTGCGGATGAGGGCTTGCAGGATCCGCATATCGTCCTGCTGGAAACCACGCATGGTATCCGTATCGATGTGGAAAGTTTCGTCAACTGCCAGTATGGCTACGATATCCAGTGCCAGGTGGTGGGGGAGAGCGGCACCGCCAATCTGCCGGAACCGGCCAGCGTCACCCTGCGCAGCGAAGCGAAGTTTTCACGCGGTATTCTGACTGACTGGAAAGACCGCTTTGTCGATGCCTTCAATACCGAATTCCAGGAATGGATCAATTCCACGGTAAGCGGCGAGATGCATGGTCCCTCCGCCTGGGATGGTTATGTGGTTTCCGTATCGGCGGATGCCTGCGTTGAAGCCAAGCACAAGAACCAGATCGTTCCTATTTCGATCTCGGAACGTCCGGCGTTTTACGACAAATGAACGTTAATCCGACAAACCATCGCTACTGGGCGGTGAGGAAAATTTTGAAGCCTCGGTAGTTCGAGCACTGGATCAAAAGAGTAACCAAGAAACCAAAAAAGTAATCAAGTAACCAAGATAGTAACAAAATGAAACGTGTAGTAATTGCAGTCGCAGCGTTTGCCATGATGATGTCGTCAGGGATGGCGCAGAAAATCGGTGTCGCCATGTCTCTTTTCGACGATGTTTTACTCGCCACCCATCGCCGGAACTTGGACAGGATGGCGAATGAACAGGGGGTGGAAATCCAATTCGAGGATGGCCAGGGCGATATCGGCAGGCAGATGAGTCAGGTACAGAATTTTATCGCGGACGGGATGGACGTGATCATAATCAATCCGGTCGATCCCGCAGCGACGCCCCGAATGACGAAACTCGTCACCGAGGCAGGGATTCCTTTGGTATATTTCAGTCGAGCACCTCAGGAAGCAGCAACCGGTAAGCTTCCCGAGGGAGTCTATTACATCGGTGCTGATGAAAACACATCCGGGACCATGCAGGCAAAGGAGATGGCGAAAATGATGGATGAGAAGGGCAAGGTCGCAATCCTGATGGGCCAGCTTGGCGACAACGCAACCAACCTGCGCACCGAGGGGGAAGAGAAAGTCTTCGGTGAATATTCTGACATTGAGATCACGGAGAAGCAGAGCGCCAACTTTATGCGCACCGAAGCCATGAATCTCGTGCGCAACTGGATCGTTGGCGGTGCAGAGATGGACGCGATTGCCGCCAACAACGACGAAATGGCCATTGGGGCCATCATGGCGCTTCAACAGAGTGGCACAGACCCCAAACCGTTAGTTATTGGGGGTGTCGACGGCACTCCGGACGCCCTCCAGCATATTAAGGACGGCACCCTGGACGTGACTATGTTCCAGGACTCCCCAGCGATTTCCAAAGGTACGTTCGACGTTGCCCTCAAGGTCGCGAAGGGGGAGCCGGCCGACCAATTTACCTGGATTCCATTCAAGGTGATCACCAAAGACAACTACGAGGAATTCATGGGCAAGCAAGAACCAGCTAAGTAGTAGCTGCAGCTGTCTCTTTCGGGTGTGCGGTCTCTGCGTGACACTGTCGGAGGCGCGTTGCATGCCGAACGACTACAATGAAGCCGTAAGCAGTTCCTCGGCAAAAACTGGCGAACAAAGGAGACTGAATCTTAAAGGTCGCCGGGAGTTCGGCCACCACTCATTGAAAGTAGGAACGCGTTTGATGTGGCGGATAACTCGTAGCCGCGCCCGTGCGCGGCTACATTCGACTTAGTCAAATCATTAAAGAAAGAAGTTATCCTGTAATGAAACTTGGATTCGTATCCGACAGCCTCGGTAGCATGCGCTTCGAGGAAATCCTCAAGGAGGCCGCCCGCATGGGCGTTTCCGGCATTGAGGTCAATACGGGCGGCTGGTCCACCGCGCCGCATTTCGATCTCGCCGGCATGAAGTCCAGCCCTGACAGGCGCAGGGATTTCCTCAAGGCCTTTGAAGATCACGGGCTCGAGGTGATCAGCCTGAATGCCAATGGCAACCCGCTCCACCCCACCGACCCTGCGCAGTCAGACTGCCTGAAGGACACCATCCGTGTCGCGGGCGAGATGGGGATCACCAAGGTTTGTACCATGTCGGGTCTGCCCGCGGGCGGACCCGAGGACAGGATGCCCAATTGGGTGGTCTCCAGCTGGCCTCCCGAGACCCAGACCATCTTGAACTACCAATGGAACGAGGTGATGATCCCCTACTGGAAAGAGATCGTCGCGCTAGCCAGGGAGCACGGCGTGGAGCGCATCGCCCTCGAGCTCCACGGTAATCAGTGCGTCTACAACGTACCGTCGCTGTTGAAACTGCGCGAGGCGGTGGGGCCGACTGTGGGCGCCAATCTGGACCCCAGCCACCTCTTCTGGATGGGGGCTGATCCACTGGTGGCAGCCGAGGCGCTGGGTGCGGCAGTATACCACGTCCACGCCAAAGACACCATGCTGAACGCGCCCGTGCAGGCCACCACGAGTCTGCTGGAAAACGGTTCGTTGATGGACATCCCGACACGGAGCTGGAGCTACATCACCCTCGGTTTCGGTCATGCCGAAGAATGGTGGCGCCAGTTCTGCTACCGACTCAAAATGGCAGGCTATGACGGTTGGTTATCCATCGAGCATGAGGACGTCTTGCTAAACAGTCTGGAAGGGCTCGAAAAATCCGTGACCCTCTTGCAAGGGTTGATGCCTACTCGCGAAAGCGACTTCAAACCACAGGCCATCTGAGACCATCACCCGTAAGGAGATTATCCATGAAATTAGCAATCTGTACTGATATTTACGGCAACCTGTCATTTCCCGACATGCTGGACAAGGTCAAGTCCCTGGGCATGGATGCCGTTGAGATGACTGCCGGCGGGTGGGGCGGCTGCGCCCACGTGCGAACCGCCGAGTTGCTGGCCGATTCTGGCAAGCTCGAAGCCTACAAGGCTGAACTGGACGAGCGCGGCATGGAAATCGCCGCCCTGAACTGCTCAGGCAACCCGCTGTGCCCGGGCGAAATGGGCGAAACGCACACGAAAACGACCTACGACACGGTCGTCCTAGCCGGCAAGCTCGGCGTCAAGAAAATCGTCATGATGTCCGGCTGTCCGGCCGGCGGTCCCGACGACAAGATTCCGAACTGGATCACTTCGACGGTCTCGTGGCCGGACTACATGGCACCGGCGCTCGAGTACCAGTGGAACGAAGTGGCGATCCCGTGGTGGAAGAAGTTCGTCGAGCATGTGAAGGCGAATGGTGTCGAGAAGATCGCCATCGAAGAGTTCCCCTGCATGCTGGTGTACAATCCGGAGACCCTTTGGAAGCTGCGCAATGCGGTCGACCCGGTTGTCGGCATCAATCTCGATCCCTCGCACCTGTTCGCGATGGGCGCCGACCCGATTGCTTCCGCCCGGGCTTTGAAAGGCGCGCTTCACCACGTCCATGGCAAGGACGCCCGCATCGAGCGTGGCCTATGTGACGTAAACGGCCTTTTGGAGACCAAACCGGTCACCGATTGCGAGAACCGGACCTGGAACTATGTAGCGGTCGGCTGTGGCAAGGATCTGCAGTGGTGGAAGGAATTCTTCTCGGTCTGCCACATGGTCGGTTATGACGGCATTGTTTCCCTCGAAATGGAAGATCTGACAATGTCTGTCGACGCCGGGATCCAGACCTCAGTCGACGCCCTCAAGCAGACCATTAGTCAGTAAAAATCCCGCTGTAGCGGCGCTCTGCGAGCGCTGAAATGGAAGCAATTTCTGAGAGATGCTTCAGAAGGGTGCATTCAGAGTCCCTACAGTAGTCCCGGCATCTGTGATGGCGGATGCTTCGGCACCGGCGGGTTTGGACGTTGAACGAGTCGAGAGCACGCTCCGGTGTTCTTAATCCCCAAAACCTTCCGGCCAGCGCAAATGACCATGGTGTCGCTGCTCGATAAATGCGACCTTTTTCGCCACAGAATTTGCGATGATGAGTGATAGCAATTTACCAGTGGGGCTCACCCGACGAGCGATGCTCCAGCAGCTGATGAACAATATTTCCGACGTCATCTACTTCAAGGATCTTCAAGGGCACTTTGTCTTAGTCAGTCGCACGCAAGCTCGCCGGTTAGGTTGTGGAGAAAATCCAGAAGAGTTGATCGACAAAACCGACTTCGACTTTTTCACAGAAGACCACGCCTCCAGGGCGTTCGCCCTCGAGCAGCGAATTATTGTCACTGGGGAACCGGCAATCGCATTCGAAGAGAAGGAGACATGGCCTGACGGGCGTAGGATCTGGTGGTCTACTACGAAAATGCCATTGCGTGACGACGAGGGGAAGATAGTGGGCACTTTCGGAATCGGGCGTGACATCACCGAGCACAAGGAGCGCGAACTGCAGATGGAGGCGGAACTCGAACTTGCCCGTGAAGTGCAACAATCGTTTCTAGAAGTGCCAGAGATGTCTTTCCCAAAGTCCGGCAGCACTAGTGGCGGATCGCTGCAAGTAGTCAATCAGTATCTGCCCAGCGGGCAGGTTGGGGGAGACTTTTACTGCCTGCTCCCGCTTTCAGAAACCTGCGTGGGTATCTATGTCGCGGACGTCATGGGTCACGGAGTTGGAGCCGCTCTGATGATGTCGGCGATCAATGCAATGGCTCGAATCGAGTCGGCGAAAACCGCCGATCCAGTCGAGTTTCTCCAGCGAATGAACCGCCGGCTGCGCAGGGTGATCACGCGCAGAGATGAGGTGAAGTTCATTACCGCGCTTTACCTGGTAGTTGACACGCTGGACGGGAGCATCCGGTATTCGGTTGCCGGCCATCAAACCCCGGTTATCATTCGCGCCGGTTCCCACGAAGCGCGGGAGTTGTGTCCCTGCGGAAAGGTCGGTGGTCCCGCGCTGATGCTTTTTGAAGACGCAACTTTCAAAATGGGCGAAGGCGTCCTCGGATCTGGCGATCGGATTCTTCTTTTTACCGACGGCCTCACGGAAATGCCTGCAGCTCCTGGAAGCGAAGAGGATCTGGAGTTGGAAGGGTTGCTGCGACTTATCAACAGTCTGCCTTCCGAAGACCTCCCCGGGTTGATCAACGACGTGATGCGTTCGGTCCTCGCAATCTCCGGGTTAAAAACTTTCAAGGACGATGTCTGTCTTATCGGCATCGAATATCACGAAAGCGCGTCACAATAGGAGCTGGGGTTTAGTTATCGCAAGCACCGTGGAAACGCGTTAAATAATGATAGGAATCATGACTGCCCAGACACTCTGTGGCAGCTCTCGATTGGCTCTCTTGTGAACTTTCGACAGGAATCCTACGAAGAAAAATGGCACTATGTCCGAGAGAATCCCGTCCGCGCGAACCTTGTTTCAAAATGGGAAGACTGGTTCTATCGCGGCGAGCCACAACGTCTCGAGTACCGCGAGCTGTAGCGGCGCTCTGTAAGCGTCGATACGACCCTTGAGAATAACTCCGGAACAGTTCTCACGAGATCCCTCATGACCCCCCGGAAGCTCATAGACCGCCGCTACAGACGCTGACCATTTTTTCCTTTCTACGGTAAAGGTTCGCAGTTACAGGATCTTATCGATGCCTGCGCGTCTTCGCCGCCTTGAATGGTTCTTTGAGCGACACCCGATTTTCTTCATTACCGCGTCAACTTTCCGAAGGGCGCCGATTCTGGCCGAACCCACAATTCACCAAGCCCTGAAACATTTCGCCGAAAAGGGACCAGATCACGGCGCATGGCTTGGCGTCTTCGTGCGGATGCCTGATCATCTCCATGCCTTCGTCGTGTTGGATGATCGAAAGATCACACTTTCCCATTATGGATCAAATCTCTCAAGAACGTCCTCTCCAAAGCTCTGCGCGCGTCCGGCGTTCGCATTGGCAGAAGGGCTTGTTTGATCACATCCTTCGTAGCGCTGAATCCTGCGAAGAAAAATGGCACTATGTCCGAGAGAATCCCGTCCGTGCGAACCTCGTTTCAAATTGGGAAGACTGGCCCTATCGCGGCGAGCCTGAACGTCTTGAGTACCGCAAGCTGTAGCGGCGCTCTGTGAGCGTCGAAACGACTCCGGAGAAACCCTCCGGAACAGTTTTCACAAGATCCCTCATGGACCCCCACGCCTCAAATTCACGAGGTGACGAAAATTCCAGCAAGGGGCGAAACAATCCGCTCGCGGCTCGGCATCTCCGCGAGGTTCTCCTGCGCTGTGCCGCCCATTCAGGCCTGGCCCGTTTCTCCCGGTTTTCCTGGGGCGGCACTCGTGCC
Organism: uncultured Verrucomicrobiae bacterium; assembly: GCA_963805815.1. GTDB lineage: Bacteria > Verrucomicrobiota > Verrucomicrobiia > Chthoniobacterales > Chthoniobacteraceae > CAWDWA01. The sequence goes on along the minus strand of CAWDWA010000023.1, from coordinate 137,061 downwards.
TCAGGCTGACTTGGAGCCGAACCTTCGATCCTGAAGACTGATTCCACAAACTTGATGCAGGGAAGCATGATTCATCATGCGCGCACGAAAACGCGTTTCGATAAAACTCACAGGGAACCCGACGGCTGCAGATTGACTGCGAGGTTGCTCTCTAATAAAATCCCAGCAGAAGCGTATGTCGACGATTGCAACTGCTCACGTTTGGTTGGATAACGAGGGGATTCCATGGATCGATGACACCAATACCAAGGTCATAGAGGTTGTGGCGGACTCTCTCGCACACGGCTGGAGCCCTGAGGAAATCCATTTCCAGCATTCGCATCTCTCGCTCGCGCAGATACACGCCGCACTCGGATATTATTACGATCACAAGGCGCAGATTGATGATCAGCTCCGGAGTAGCTTGGGAGATGTCGAACGACGACGTGTCGGATCGAGTGAATCCCCGATTCGAAAGCGTCTCCGTGAGATGGGCACGCTTGAGTGAGAGTAGGCCTTTACATGGACGTCCACGTTCCGAACGCCATTACGCGTGGCCTTCTATAGCGCGAGGTTGACGTTCTTACGACCCAGATTGACGGAACTACGCGGCTGTCGGACCCGGAGCTTCTGGATCGCGCTTCTGCGCTGAAGCGTGTGCTCTTCAGCCAGGACGATGATTTACTTGCCGAAGCAACAGCTCGGCAACGAATCGGGCGTTCATTCGCGGGCGTAATTTATGCCCACCAGCTGGGCATTACCATTGGCAAGGCGATCCATGATCTCGAGATTCTGGCGAAGGCGGGAAATCTCGAAGAATTTGCCAATCGAGTGGAATTCCTCCTGTTATAACGCTAAGCCGTCTCTATGCATAACCGCTCGAAAGAGTTGTGCAGCAGATAGTTGCGCAGAGTGAGGAGGGCGTCCGGCAGCTTCCGGACGACGCTTCGGGGTGGGTTGATGGTCGCGAAGAGCCGCTGTGCTGCCTCGTTCCCCTTGGCTATCGACAGCACGACAGGAGGCGCGCCACGCGACTTCAGGAAACTCAGGATCGCGTGCCAGAGACCCCCGGTCAGAAGAAATTTCCAGTTGTGCAAAAAGAAGTTCCGATTCGGCGAAAGACAGATTCGCCGCAACCCATTAATGTAATCCCTACTCTATCCCCCTTCAGAAACGACAAAAAATAACGCTCGCGATGAAGTATTTCAATCAGCGCTACTCGATTCCTCGCAAATGGCTTCTGAGGGAATACTCTCGGCAGCCCTTCTATTTTTTGGTCCGACAAAACAAAACATCCGCTCGAAAGTTTGGTTTCGATCTTGAAGTCCCCGGAAGCTTTGTTGCATAGTCAAATCACCCCCCCAAATGTCTATCGTAAGTTGTATTTCCTGGGCTAATAAGTTCCAGATTCCATTGGTCGGCTCTCGGAGGCCGCACTCGAAGACCTGCCTTCTTGCATCGAATCCGCGCGAGAGCCAACCGATCAGTTTGCCTTTATGAGAAAATTGCGTGCTTTATTTTTCGACGTGCTCAAACTCGCCGGCGGCGAGAGACGAGAGTTTACAACCAGGTACGAGACTTTGATCTCGCAATCGAAGGAGCTTGAGCCATGACCGACCGACCGCTCGATGTCATCTGTATCGGCAGGGCCGGGGTAGACCTCTATGCCGAGCAAATCGGAAGTCGATTGGAGGACGTGCAAAGCTTCAACAAATATCTGGGCGGCTCCTCCGGCAACGTCGCCACCGGCACCGCCCGCCAGGGTCTGAAATCCGCCATGTTGACCCGGGTAGGCGATGAGCACATGGGCCGCTTTCTACGTGAAACCTTTGCTTCCGAAGGAGTAGATGTCAGCCACGTGGTGACCGATCCGGAGCGCCTTACCGCGTTGGTGATTCTTGGAATCAAAGACCGGGACACCTTCCCCCTCATCTTCTATCGGGAAAACTGCGCCGATATGGCCATCAGCACCGCGGACTTCGATGCCGAGTTCATTGCCTCGGCGAAAGCGCTCGCAATTACCGGAACGCACTTCTCCACACCCGCCATGGATGAGGTCTGCCGTACCGCCCTCGGCTACGCCCGGGAGGCGGGCACCAAAACGGCGCTGGACATCGACTACCGGCCGGTGCTGTGGGGACTCACCGCGCACGGGCTCGGCGAAGAGCGGTTCGTGGCCGACGAGTCGGTCAGCGCCCATCTGCAAACCATCGTCCCGCTGTTCGATCTGATCGTCGGTACCGAGGAAGAAATCCATATCGCCGGCGGCAGCACCGATACTATCGCCGCTTTGTGCAAACTGCGCGAGATCACCGAAGCGACTTTCGTCGTCAAACGCGGTCCTCTGGGCAGCAGCGTGTTTCCGGATGCCATCCCCGACACGCTGGACGAGGGCATTACGGTTTATGGCGTCAAGGTGTCGGTGCTCAACGTCCTGGGGGCGGGCGATGCCTTTATGAGCGGCTTCCTGCGCGGTTGGATCAATGAAGAGCCGTATGAACAATGCTGCCGCTACGCCAATGCGTGCGGCGCTATTGTGGTTTCCCGCCACGGCTGCACCCCGGCCATGCCGACCAAAGTGGAGCTTGACGATTACCTCTCCCGGGCCGAGCAGGTGCCGCGTCCGGATCTGGATGCCCGGCTCAACCGCCTGCATCGGGTTACCACCCGCAAGGGCGAGTGGCCGGAAGTCTGCGTCCTGGCCTTCGACCACCGCTCCCAGTTCGAGTCCATGGCCCGGGATTGTGGCGCCAGCGCCGAGCATATCCCGCATCTTAAGAAATTCATCGCCCAGGCCGCCGAGCGCGTCGCGGAAGAGGCTGGCCTGGAGGGCAAAGTAGGTATTCTCGCCGACGGGCGCTTCGGCGAAGCCGGTACTGGAATCCATCACCGGCCGCGGCTGGTGGATCGGCCGTCCGGTCGAGCTGCCCGGCTCGCGCCCGCTCGAATATGAGCCAGGCAACAACGTCGGGCAGGCGCTGCACAGCTGGCCGCAAGAGCACGTGGTCAAGTGCCTGGTATTCTATCACCCCGACGATGAGCCCCTGTTGCGTCTGCAGCAGGAGCGCAAGGTCATGGATTTGTACGAAGCCTGCTGCAACAGCGGTCACGAGCTGCTCCTGGAGGTCATTCCTCCGGCGGGTTCCCCCACGGATGACGAGACGTTGGCGCGGTCTCTGAAGCGCTTCTACAACCTGGGCGTCGCGCCCGACTGGTGGAAGCTGCCGCCGCCAGGCCCCGCCGCGTGGAAGAACATTAGCGAGGTCATTACGGCCCGCGATTCGTATTGCCGCGGTGTGGTGCTGCTCGGCCTGAGCGCGCCCGAGGAGGTGCTGCGGGAAGGCTTCAACGACGCTGCCGGCCAGCCCCTGTGCAAGGGCTTTATGGTAGGCCGCACCATCTGGGCCGAGCCTTGCAAGGCCTGGCTCAAGGGTGAAGCCGACGATTCTGCCACGGTAGCTGCAATTGCCAACAACTACACGCGTATCGTCACCCTCTGGCGTGAGCGCAAGGCCAACTAAAACCGAGACTTATGATGGAAACTACACGTCTTACCATGGCGCAAGCCCTGGTTAAGCATCTATGCGCCCAGAGAGTTGAGATCGACGGGCAGGAGTTGCCCATGTTCGCCGGGGTGTTCGCAATCTTCGGTCACGGCAATGTCTCGGCCCTGGGGGAAGCCCTCTACGCCGCGCGGGAGGATATTCCGACCTACCGGGCGCAAAACGAGCAGGGGATGGCCCATATCGCCATCGGCTACGCCAAGGCCAACGACCGGCGCCGAATGATGGCCTGCACCACTTCGGTCGGCCCCGGTTCCGCCAACATGGTCACCGCCGCCGCGCTCGCCCACGTCAACCGGCTGCCTGTCTTGCTCTTGCCGGGCGATACCTTCGCGACCCGCGCTCCGGACCCGGTGCTCCAGCAGGTAGAGAACTTTTACGATCCGAACCTGACCACCAACGACTGCTTCAAACCGGTTTCTCGTTACTGGGATCGCATCAGCCGCCCGGAGCAGTTGCTTACCAGCCTGCCGGTGGCGATTGCCACCCTGCTTGATCCGGCCAACTGCGGCCCAGTGACTCTGGCGCTCCCCCAGGACATTCAGGCAGAGGCGTACGATTACCCCGTTCGTTTCTTCACTCCCAAAGTCCACCGGCAGCGCCGCCCGGGGACTGATCCAGAACAGCTTGCCGAAGCCGCGGCGCTTTTGAAAAATGCCCGCAAACCCCTGCTGCTCGCCGGCGGCGGCGTTCATTACAGCCAGGCCCGCGAAACTTTGGCCCAATTTGTCGAGCGCCACAATATTCCGGTGGTTGAATCCCAGGCCGGCAAAGGCGCACTTCTCTGGAATCATCCCAATCATGCGGGCTCAATGGGCGTATTTGGCACCAGCGCCGGCAACGCGCTAGCCGCCGAGGCCGACGTGCTGCTCGCGGTGGGCACCCGGCTTGCCGATTTCACCAGCGGTTCCCGGGTGGCGCCGTCTAATCCGGATGTGAAGATCATCAGTCTCAACGCAGCAGCCTTTGACGCCCTCAAGCATTATTCAGTGCCCCTGGTCGGTGACGCCAGGCGGGGGCTGGAGGAGCTCGACCAGCAGTTGGGAGACTGGAAAGCTCCCGCGGAGTGGCTGGGCAAGGCTCAGACGATCAACGCCGAATGGCAGCGGTTTGTCGACGAAGTGACCGCTTCGAGTGACGCCGCGCGGCCCACGGACGCCCAGGTCATGGGCGCGGTCAACCGCGTCGCCGCGCCGAAAGACGTCGTGGTATGCGCGGCCGGGAGTCTCCCCAACGAACTCCAGAAGCTGTGGCGGACCCGCGATGGGAAGGGCTTTCACCTGGAATACGGCTATTCCTGCATGGGATATGAGATTCCCGGGGCTATCGGGGCCAGGATGGCTTTTCCTGAGCGGGACGTGTTCGGGCTCATGGGCGATGGCGGCTACATGCTGATGAATTCCGAGCTCGCTACCTCGGTGATGCTGGGCCACAAGATCATTCTGGTGGTGCCCGATAACCGCGGGTACGGCTGCATCAACCGCCTGCAGCAGGTCTGCGGCAGCCCCCCTTTCAACAACCTGCTGGAAAACTGCCTGCACGGAGAATTCGGGATACCGCCCATCGACTTCGCCGCCCACGCTGCCTCCATGGGTGCCGTGGCGGAGAAAGTGAAAGGGATCCCCGAGCTCGAGCAGGCGCTGGTCCGGGCCAAGGAATCGAAGCGAACTTACGTCATCGTCATCGATACAGACTCGGGCCCATCCGTCCAGGAAGCCGGTCTCTGGTGGGACGTGGCGGTGCCCGAGGTATCCACCCGCGAACAGGTCCGCGCTGCGCGCCAGGAGTATGAGCAGGCCAAGGCCACTCAGCGACTATAAGAACACACAACTTCAAGAGAACACATCATGAGCGTACGATTCGGAATTAATCCCATCACCTGGGCCAACGATGACATGCCGGAGCTGGGTGGGGAAACACCGCTTGATGTCATTCTAAGCGAAATCAAGCAAGCTGGTTACGATGGCTCGGAGATGGGTGGCAAGTACCCCGCCGACCCCGCGAAACTGCGTCCCATATTGGAGCAGCATGGCCTCGTGCTGGTCTCCGGCTGGTACAGCGGTCAGCTGCTGGACCACACGGTCGAGCAGGAGATCGAGGACTCGGCGTCTCAACTGAATTTGATGGCGGAGATGGGTTGCAAGGTCATGGTCTATGCAGAGACCACAGGCACCGTGCAAAACAGGCGGGACACGCCGCTTTCCCAGCGCCCGCGGCTGGCCGATGACCGCTGGGCCGACTATGGTGCGCGGCTGACCATGGTGGCCGAGCACTTTCAGAAACGGGGAGTGCAGATGGCTTTTCACCATCACATGGGCACGGTGGTGGAGACCCAGGAGGAAGTGGACCGGCTGATGGAAAACACGGGTGACGCCGTGGGCCTCCTGGCGGATAGCGGGCATATTATGTTTGCCGGAGGCGATCCCCTGACGCTGATCCGCCGCCATGGCTCGCGTATTTGTCATGTGCATTGCAAGGACGTGCGCCCGGCGGTGATGGCAGACGCAAAGAACCGTGATCGCAGCTTTCTGGATTCGGTGCTTGATGGGATATTCACTGTGCCCGGTGACGGCAGCATCGATTTCCGGGCTTATCTCAGTGCCCTCAAGGATCTCGACTATCAGGGCTGGCTGGTGGTGGAGGCCGAGCAGGACCCGGCAGTGGCCCACCCCCTGACCTATGCCACCAAGGGTTACCAACACCTCCGGCAGTTGGTGGATGAAATCGGCCTATAAACGGGCGCCTGCCGGATAACGATCATCACAGCGAAAAATAAGAAATGACAGAGATACAGCATTATATCAACGGCAAGCGCGTCGCGGGCACCAGTGGCCGATTCGGCGATGTTTACAACCCGGCCACCGGCGAAATCATCGCCAAGGTTCCCCTTGCCTCCGGCGCGGAGTTGGAGCAAGCCGTAGCCGCGGCTCGCGCAGCGTTCCCGCAGTGGGCGCACTTGACACCCTTGAGACGCTCTCGAATTCTCGAAAGGTTTCGGGATCTGCTCGAAAAGAATGCCAAGGAGTTGGCGGCGATCATTTCCACCGAGCACGGCAAGGTTCAAAGTGACGCCATGGGCGAAGTCGTCCGCGGCATCGAGGTGGTGGAGTTCGCCATGGCTGCTCCGCATCTCTTGAAGGGAGAGGTCACCGAGAATGTGGGCACCAATGTGGACAGCCACTCCCTGCGCCAACCGCTCGGCGTGGTGGCGGGCATCACCCCCTTCAACTTTCCGGCCATGGTACCCATGTGGATGTTTCCCGTAGCCCTTGCCTGCGGCAACGCCTTCATCCTGAAGCCTTCGGAGCGCGATCCTTCGGTGTCGTTGCTAGTCGCCGATTTGTGGAAGAAAGCGGGCCTTCCGGACGGAGTTTTCAACGTGGTAAATGGTGATAAGGAGGCCGTGGATTTTCTACTCAACCACCCGGAAGTCAAGGCGGTGAGCTTTGTCGGTTCAACCCCAATAGCGAAGTACATTTACGCCACGGGAGCTGCCCAGGGAAAGAGGGTTCAGGCTCTTGGCGGCGCCAAAAACCACATGGTGATTATGCCTGATGCGGATATGGACAGGACAGTGGATGCCCTGATGGGCGCCGCGTATGGCTCGGCGGGCGAGCGCTGCATGGCCATCTCGGTGGCGGTTCCGGTGGGTAAAGAAACAGCCGATGCCCTGATTGAGCGGTTGGTGCCTAAGATCAAAGAACTTAAAATCGGACCGGGCTCTGATGAGAGCTCTGAAATGGGGCCACTGGTTACCCGTCAGCACTTGGATAAGGTGAAGAGCTACGTCGACCTGGGGGTTGAGGAAGGGGCCAAACTTGTGGTGGACGGGCGCGATTTCAAGATGACCCGGCCGGGTTTCGAAAACGGCTTTTATCTCGGCGGCTCCCTGTTCGACAACGTCACGACCGATATGCGGATTTACAAAGAAGAGATCTTCGGACCGGTGCTGGCCGTGGTGCGGGCGGAGAGTTATCAGGAAGCCGTGGACATGATTGATAAACACGAGTTCGGCAACGGGGTAGCCATCTTCACACGGGACGGTGATTCGGCCCACACCTTCGCCGGCGACATCCAGGTGGGGATGATTGGCATCAATGTGCCAATCCCGGTGCCCATGGCTTTCCACAGCTTCGGCGGCTGGAAGAATTCCTTGTTCGGCGATCATCACATGCACGGCCCGGAGGGCGTGCGCTTCTACACCCGTTTGAAGACCATCACAACCAGGTGGTTTACCAGCATCCGGGCAGGAGCCGATTTTGTGATGCCCACCATGAGCTAGGGAAATCCCGGCGCTGAGACGTAACACATTACGACCAGTGTGGAAAAAGCACTGTGCGAAATTAACCCTGAAATTAGAGTAGTTCTGAAGAGACTCTTCCGAGATTCCGACGGTCATAGGCCGCCGCTACAAAGGCGGCACTCTGCGAGCGCCGAAACGGAAACAACTTTTGAGAGAGGCTCTAGTAAGATCATGAGTTTCAACGACTCCTGATCTGACAAATTAGAAATAATGATAATCGTTTAACTTTGGAGGAGGATGAAGTATGTCGGATCTGGTAGTACCCAGGAAACAACCGGATGCGGAAGGCAACGTCCATCGCATCACCCCCGAAACCGCCGGCTGGAAGTATATTGGCTTTGAAGTCTATGTTCTGAAGCAGGGCCAAACTCTGGCCAGGGAAACCGGTGACAATGAGGCCTGCGTCGTATTGGTTAGCGGCAAGGCGAACATTCGCACCAAGCATAGCGGTTGGGATAACCTCGGTGGGCGCATGGATGTGTTCGAAAAGACTCCACCCACCTCGGTCTACGTCCCAAACGGTGACCGCTGGGAGGTCGAGGCGCTGACCGACGTCGAGATCGGCGTCGGCACTGCGCCCGGCAAGGGCACCTATGAGGCCCGGTTGATTTCCCCAGACAAGGTGGAGGTTGTGGACCGAGGCACCGGCAATATGCAGCGGTTAATTCACAACGTCCTGCCCGAGAAGGAACCGGCTGATAGTCTGTTGATGGTAGAGGTCTTCACCCCCGCCGGCAATTGGTCAAGCTACCCGCCTCACAAGCATGACCGTGATAACCCTCCGCACGAAGTCTACCTGGAGGAAACTTATTACCACAAGATCAATCCCGCCAAGGGTTTCGCCTTCCAGCGGGTGTACGGTGACGATGACTCGCCGGGCCCGGGTGGTGTGTTGGCGGTTCATGACGGCGACGTGGTCCTGGTGCCCACGGGCTATCACCCATGCGTTGCCGCTCCCGGGTACGATCTCTATTACCTGAACGTCATGGCCGGCCCCAAACGGGAGTGGAAGTTTCACATCGAGACTCCCCATGAATGGCTTGCCTGGTAGTAAACATGGGCAGCAGACCCTGAAAATTGCATTAGATAGATTGTTATGAAAATCGCTTTAGATCCTTATATGCATCGGCATCTGTCTTTGCCGGAAATCTGTCGTCTTTGTGCGGAGATTGGATACGAATACATCGAGCTTTCACCCCGTGCGGACTTCCTCGATTGGTTTGTCTATCCAAGAGCCTATCCCGAACGTATTCAGGAATTCAAAAAAGCCTTAAGTGACTATGGCGTCAAACTGGCCACTTTGCTGCCCATGTACCGCTGGGCCAGTCCGGACGAGAATGAGCGGCAGGCTGCGGTGAAATATTGGAAGAAAGCGATTGAAATCTGCATTGAAATGGAGTGCGACACGATGAACTCCGAGATGGGACGCGGGCCGTCACCGCAAATCCAAAGCTGTTGCTGCGCGGGTGGTACGACGGAGACGTGTGAAGCAGCATGGTGGAAGTCCATGGAGGAGCTGGTCCCGATTTTCGAGCGCGAAGGGATTAATCTGCATATCGAGCCGCATCCCGAGGATTGGGTGGAGACTTTTCATCCGACTGTGGACATCATTCGCATGGTCGGCTCCAAAAACGTCAAGTTCCTCTATTGCTCGCCGCATACCTTTTATTTCGGCGACGACATGGCGCAGATGATTCGTGAAGCGGCCCCCGTGCTGGCCCACGTCCATGTGGCAGATACCTTCAACCACAAAGCTTCGTCGGGATTGCGTTACATCGTCAATCCGCCCGGTTCCCAGGCCCGGGTGCACCAGCATCTGAACATCGGCCAGGGTGAGGTCGATTGGGACGTCTTCTTCGGCACCCTGGCCGAAGTGGGATTCGACGGAATCATGACCGCCTGTGTTTTTGCCTGGGAAGAAAAAGCGGTTGAGTCGTCACGGTTTATGCGCCAGGAGATTCAGAAGTACGTCGACAAATACTGGAAATAGCAATCCCGAAGATTTAGTTAACTGAACCTAATAGAACGAGTTTTTTATCTATGACATTACGAGTAGGAGTTATTGGTACGGGTGCCATCGGTAAAACTCATATCCAAAGATTGACCCATAGCGTGTCGGGTGCCCGGATGGTGGCGGTGAACGATGTCACCGAGGGTCAGGCTGCTGTGGATAGCCTGCAAGTCGATGCGAAGGCGTATGCGACCGGCCAGGAACTCATCAACGCGGCGGACGTGGATGCCGTGGTGGTGGCCTTCCTGGGGGGGCTGATCCAGAAATCCCGATTAACATCGAGCACGAGACCAATCAATGACAACACTCGAACTTTTCGGATTTGCGGCAAAACTATTTTGACACAGGGAGAGACTTTAAGCTAGCTTATCAACACAAGGCTAACCGCGAAGACGCCTTGGACTCGCAATAACCCCCCAATAACCCCCCGATTTCGGGGAAAAACTACAAGAGACCCGGATAGTCCGGGCACCAAATCAATAGAAAACACGAAATGAAACGCATTTTAATCACATTCATGGCTTCGGCCCTCATGATGTCGTCGGTGATGGCCCAGAACATCGGGGTTTCCATGGCCCGGTTCGACGATAATTTCCTCACCATTCTGCGCGAAGCTATGCAGGCACGAGCAAAAGAGCTTGGCGTGGAAATCCAATTTCAGGACGCCCAGGGCGACATCGGGAGGCAACTCAGTCAAGAGCAAAACTTCATCAGCCAGGGCGTCGACGCGATGATCCTCAACCCGGTGGACACCGCAGCGACGCCGAGGATGACGAAGCTCGCCGTCGCGGCCGGCATTCCGTTGGTCTACGTCAACCGTCAGCCTGACACGGAGGATCTGCCCGACGGCGTCGCCTACGTGGGTTCCGACGAGACCATCTCCGGCAAGATGGAAGGCGAGGAGATCGCCCGCCTGCTGAACAACAAGGGCAACATCGCGATCATGGTAGGCGAGCTGGCGACCAGCGCCGCCAGGCTGCGCACCGAGGGGGTCGAGAAGGTGGCCGCCGAGCATCCGGACCTGAACATCGTCGAGAAGCAGCCCGCCAATTTCCAACGAATGGAAGCCGTGGACCTTATGAACAACTGGCTGGTGTCTGGGGTGAAGATCGATGCCGTTGCCGCGAACAACGACGAAATGGCCATCGGGGCCATCATCGCGCTGCAGCAGGCCGGCAAGGATCCGAAGGAACTGATCATCGGGGGTGTCGACGCCACCCCAGACGCGCTCGTAGAGATGAAGCGCGGCAATCTGGACGTGACTGTCTTTCAGGACGGCAAGGGTCAGGGCGCGGCCGTGATCGATACCGCGCTCAAGCTTATCAAGGGCGAGAAGCTTGAGACCCCCTTTGTCTATGTCCCGTGGAAATTGGTCACCCAGGACAACTATAAGGAGTTCATGGGCAAGTGAAGCCGCTCTCGCGGCGGCAAGAAGGCTGCGCCGCATGGCGGAGCAGCCTTCTTTAACTAGTAGACATTATATAAAAAATATCGCCATGTCCCCAGCCTCGCAAGAGCCTTTCATCGAATCCCAACCCGGCGCACTGCCTCCGGATGTGCCGTATCTTCTGGAAGTGGAGGACGTGCGCAAGACCTTTCCAGGCGTCGTGGCGCTCGATAATGTCAGGCTTCAGCTTCGTCCTGGAACCGTGCATGCCCTGATGGGCGAGAATGGCGCCGGCAAGTCGACCCTGATGAAGATCATTGCCGGAATCTACACACCGGATAGGGGCGAAATCCGCCTGAAGGGCAAACCCATTACGATGTCCGGGCCACTCGACGCCCAGGACGCAGGGATCGCGATGATCCATCAGGAGCTGGCCCTGATGCCGTACATGACGGTTGCCGAGAATATCTGGATTCGGCGCGAACCAATGAGAGGACTGGGGTTCGTGAATCATGGCGAGATGCACCGCATGACGGAGCATCTGTTTCGTCGCCTGAACATCCACGTCGATCCGGAGGAAGAGGTTCGGAACCTGACCGTCGCCACCCGGCAGGTCATCGAGATTGCCAAAGCGGTTTCCTTCGAATCTGACGTTTTGATCATGGACGAGCCGACTTCCGCGCTAACCGATCGCGAGGTGGATCACCTCTTTCAGATCATCGCCGATCTCAAGGCGCATGGCGTAGGAATCGTCTACATCACCCACAAGATGGATGAGGTCTTCCAGATCTCCGACGATGTATCGATCTTTCGGGACGGTAAATACATCGCGACCCATTTAGCGAAGGAAATCGACCGCGACACGATCATCAGGGAGATGGTCGGCCGCGATCTCACCGACATGTTTCCCAAGGAGGACGTTGCTATCGGCGAGGTGATGCTTTCTGTAAAAAACCTCTCTCTCAAAGGCGTCTTTTCGAACGTCTCTTTCGATCTCCACAAAGGCGAGATTCTTGGCCTCGCCGGTTTGGTGGGCTCGGGGCGAACGAATGTGGCCGAGACTCTCTTCGGTGTGACCCCGGCCACGTCCGGAGAGATTGTCATCGACGGCAAGCCAATGAAGATCGATTCTCCGAATACGGCGATGCACGCGGGGATGGCGTTTCTGACAGAAGATCGCAAGGAGACCGGCTGCTTTCTGGTACTTTCCGTTCTCGAGAACATAGAAATGGCTGTGCTGCAAGACCGTTTTGTCAAAGGCGGATTCGTGGCGCAGCGATCCTTGACCGCGGAGTGCCAGGATCTGAAGGAAGTTCTCAGGATTAAGACGCCCACTCTCCATGAGATCATTGGGAATCTGAGCGGCGGCAATCAGCAGAAGGCATTGGTGGCCCGTTGGCTTCTTACCAAACCGCGAATCCTGATCATGGACGAGCCGACCCGCGGCATCGACGTCGGTGCCAAGTCTGAGATCCACAGACTGATCTCCAAGCTCGCCGGTGAGGGCCTTGCTGTCATTATGATTTCTTCCGAAATGCCGGAGATTCTGGGCATGAGCGATCGCATCATGGTGATGCACGAGGGGCGCATGACCGGAATTCTCGACCGATCCGAGGCTGATCAGGTCAGCATCATGCACCTTGCCTCAGGCTGACAGTTGCCTCACCACCTCGCCCCACCCGTAGATCCCCCCATAACACACCAAAACCACGCACTTGTAGGAGTCAAAGCAAAGTAATGAGCAACAATGTCCAAAATGAGGAGCAACCCGCAGGCGACACGACTAAAATAAAGAGAGGGAAGCGCAAGCTGCCGGCGGAGGCGAACATCTTTCTCATCCTGGTCGGCCTCGCAGTGCTTTTCGAAATTGTCGGCTGGATCGTGAAAGGTAACAGCTTCCTTTTTAATACCCAGCGTCTGTTCATCATCGTACTTCAGGTTTCGGTCGTCGGAATGCTTGCCATTGGTGTGACTCAGGTGATCATTACCGGGGGCATCGATCTGTCCTCCGGCTCGCTGGTGGCGCTGTGCGCAATGGTGGCGGCAAGCCTTGCGCAGACCTCGGACTATGCCCGCGCGGTTTATCCGTCGCTGACCGACATGCCGTGGATCGTTCCACTCCTGGCAGGTCTCCTCATGGGCTGTTTTGCCGGGCTGATTAATGGAAGTTTGATTGCATTCACCGGCATTCCACCGTTCATCGCCACGCTGGGCATGATGGTGGCAGCCCGGGGAGCGGCCAGCGCCTACACGGCGGGTCAACCCATCAGTCTGTTGTCGGAAGGTTTTTGCAAGATCGGGGCCGGCTACACGCCGGTTATAATCTTTCTTGTGACCGCATTGATATTCCATGTTGCGCTGAAGTATACGCGCTACGGGAAATTCACTTACGCCATCGGCGCCAATCCGCAGGCGGCGCGAACTTCGGGCATCAATGTGGGGCGCCATCTAATCATCGTTTACACGATCGCGGGTTTGCTTTCGGGGCTCGGCGGTGTTGTGACCGCAGGCCGTGCGGCCAGCGGTCAGGCAGGTATGGGCTTGATGTACGAGCTCGATGCGATCGCGGCGACGGTTATCGGCGGCACGAGCCTTACCGGGGGAATTGGCCGCATCGGAGGCACGGTCATCGGCGTTGTGATCATCGGCGTCATGACCAGTGGATTCACCTTTCTCGGCGTCGACGCTTACTATCAGGACATGGTGAAGGGAGGTATCATCGTTGCGGCGGTAGCGGCCGATATGTACCGGGCACGCAAAGGGAAAGTTTGAGCATTTTTAAAGAGGCCGGAGCTGGTGATTACTACTATTCCGTTCGCTATCAACCGCATCTCTGCCCCGCGTCTGTCCCTTCAGGATTTCTGCCGGATGGTGGTCAATCTGGGCATCGACGCCGTGGAGTTTCGCAATGATCTCCCAGGGGTCGAGATGCAAGACGGCACGCCTGGATCAAAAGTCGGGGAGATGGCCAAGAAGCATGGCCTGAAGGCGCTGACAATCAATGCGCTTTACCCCTTCGACGTCTGGGACGACACCCGCGCGGAACAGGCGAAGATGCTGGCAAGCTATGCCCGCGACTGCGGTGTCATGGGGCTGGTGTTGTGTCCATTTAACGAGCGTCCCGACAAGCGCAGTGAAAGTGAGCGCGGCAGTGATCTGCGCAAAGCGCTGAAGGCCCTGCAGCCGATCCTGCAGGACCACGGACTCATCGGCCACGTCGAGCCGCTTGGTTTTCCCCAATCCGCGCTGCGCCTCAAGCGCCCTGCCATCGAGGCGATCGACGAGATCGACGGCGCAGACACCTTTAATTTGATTCATGACACCTTCCACCATCACCTTGCCAGTGATCCGGATTACTTTCCGGACCGTACCGGCCTGGTGCATATCTCGGGTGTCGAGGATGCGAGTGTTCCGGTTTCCGAGCTGCTTGATGACCACCGTATTCTGGTGGGCGAAGCCGATTTGCTACGCAACGCCGAACAGATCCGGACGCTAATCGACCGCGGGTATAGTGGCTATTTTTCGTTCGAGCCTTTTGCGAAGGAGATACAAGAGCTCAGCGATCCGCAAAGCGCGCTGCGCGAAAGTATGGAGTTTCTAACAGCGCGGGTAAGCAAACTGGGATAAACAGAGTCGGAGTAGTTCTATCATGTCACTGAAAATTGGAGTAATCGGAACAGGCGCGATCGGTCAGGAACACATCCACAGACTCACCCATAAGCTGACCGGGTCGCGCGTCGTTGCCCTGAATGACATCAACAAGGACCAGGCGGAAGCTATCGCCCGCAAGGAAGGTCTGGATGCCAGGTTCTACGAGAGCGGGCAGGACCTTATCAACGCCACCGATGTTGATGCGGTATTGGTGGCCTCATGGGGACCTACCCACGAGGAATTCGTCCTCGCCTCCATCGCCGCCGGCAAACCGGTATTTTGCGAAAAGCCGCTGGCCACCACGGCCGAGGGCTCGAAGCGCATTGTCGAAGCAGAAGTCAAGCATGGCAATCTGTTGGTACAGGTCGGTTTCATGCGCCGTTACGACAGCGGCTACCGCGCCTTGAAGAAGACCATCGACGACGGAAAGATTGGGGCGCCGCTCATGGCGCATTGCGCCCATCGCAACCCAACTGTACCCGAGGCCTATCATGGGGACATGCCGATCCATGATACTTTCATTCACGAGATCGACGTGTTGCGCTGGTTGCTCGACGACGACTATGTCTCTGCACAGGTGATCGCGCCGCGCAAGACCTCTTTCAGTCATGAGCGGTTGCAGGACCCGCTGCTTGTCCTGCTCAGGACAATGAAAGGACTTCTCATCGACACCGAGATCTTCGTCAACTGCCAGTACGGCTACGACATCCAGTGCCAGGTCGTCGGTGAGACGGGCACGGCCAACTTGCCTGAACCGATGAGCGTGCTTATGCGGAGCGAAGCGAAACTGTCGACCGAGATCCTGATGGACTGGAAGCTGCGCTTTATCGATTCCTATGACGTCGAGTTGCAAGATTGGATCAATTCGACGCTGAAGGGTGAAGTGGATGGCCCCACGTCCTGGGATGGTTACTTTGCCTCGGTAACGGCCGATGCCTGTGTGGAAGCCATGCGTTCGGGTGAAGTCGTTCCTATTTCGATAGCCGAACGTCCGGCTTTTTACAATCGCTAAGGGCGGAGTGTTACGCGTTCGAAAACATTGCTGATCGGAGCCAGACAATGGGTATCAAAATTACGACTGCACCCTGCTGCTGGGGTGTGGACAATGTAAACAATCCTTATCTTCCGAAGTGGGAACTGGTGCTGGATGAAGCTGCGAAGGCGGGATACAAAGGCATCGAGTTAGGGCCTTATGGCTATTTTCCATTGGATGCGGATGTCGTGGGCAAGGCGCTGGAGCAGCGCGGTCTCTTTATCGTCGCCGGGACGATTTTTGATGATCTGGTCGCGGAATCCAATCTGGGCAATTTGCAAAGGCAGGCAGAAGATATTTGTGCGCTGATTACAAAACTTCCACGCGCCCCAACGGAGGAAGGCCAGCATTACCCGACGCCCTATCTCGTACTTATCGACTGGGGTCATGAGGAACGCGACTATAAGGCAGGGCATCCTGACACAGCGCCTCGACTTTCCCAGGAAGACTGGAACAAGATGGTTTCCCACGCGAGGACGCTTGCCGAGCTTGCATGGGAGAAGTACGGTGTCCGCCCGGTCATCCATCCTCACGCGGGAGGTTACATCGAGTTTGAGGACGAAATTCGTCAGATCCTGACAGACATTCCCTATGGAACCGCAGGACTTTGTCTGGATACCGGCCATCTTTATTTTTCAAAGATGGACCCTGTCCAATGGCTGCGTGACAACGCAGACAGATCGGACTATATCCACTTTAAGGACATTGATCTGGATGTATACAACCAGGTGATGGGAGAGGAAATCGCTTTCTTCGATGCTTGCGCCAAAGGTGTTATGTGTCCGATTGGCAAAGGCATCATCGATTACCCGGCAATCTATCAGTTGCTCAAGGACATTGACTACCACGGCTACATCACCATTGAGCAGGAGCGTGACCCGAGAAATTCCGGTACCAGCCTCAGAGACGTTGCCGCGAGCCTGGAATACCTGCAAGGTGTGGGTTTTCAACGAATTGAAAATTTACTTGAGAAGTCATCGTGATTAGCGGCGAAAAGCAAATTGAAACCTCCATCCGTTGGGCAATGGTTGGCGGAGGACGCGGAAGTGGTATTGGATATATTCACAGGTCCGCGGCATTACGTGACAGTACCTTTTGTATTGGTAGCAGGCGCCTTTGATATCGACCCGGAGCGTGGACGCGATTTCGGGATCAATCTGGGAGTGGCGCCCGATCGTTGCTATCCCGATTACCAGACCATGCTTGAGAAGGAAGCCGGGCGCGAGGATGGTATTCAGGCTGTCTCCATCGCCACTCCGAACAATACTCACTTTTCCATCTCCAAAGCGGCGCTCGACGCCGGGCTGCATGTGGTGTGCGAAAAGCCATTGTGCTTTACGGTGAAGGAGGGCGAAGAGCTGCGGACATTGGCCGAGGAAAAGAACAGAGTGGTAGGCCTTACCTACGGTTACGCCGGACATCAGATGATCGAACAGGCGAGGACGATGATTGCCAACGGAGATTTAGGGGAGATCCGGATCGTCAATACACAATTTGCTCACGGTTATCACAGCGAGGCAGTCGAGGAGAAAACCCCCAGCCTCAAGTGGCGAGTTAATCCTAAGTTCGCTGGCCCCACCTATGTTTTAGGCGATTTAGGTACGCATCCGCTTTATTTGTCCGAGGTGATGTTGCCCGATTTGAAGATCAAGAAGCTGATGTGTAACCGCCAGAGCTTTATAAAAAGCCGTGCTCCGCTGGAGGATAACGCGTATACGCTCATGATCTACGAAAATGGCGTGGTAGGACACATGTGGTGCAGTGCTGTGAACGCCGGATCCATGCACGGTCTGAAAATCCGCGTCATTGGTTCAAAAGCCAGCATCGAGTGGTGGTCCGAACGCCCAAATCAGCTTTCCTTTGAAGTACAGGGCCAGCCGGCACAGGTTTTGGAACGCGGCATGGGCTATCTTTATCCCGAAGCTTTGGCGGATGACCGGATCGGCTCCGGTCATCCGGAGGGCTTGTTCGAAGCGTGGGCCAATCTCTATTATCGTTTTGCGATAGCGATGGACGCCACGGATCGCGGCGATATAGAGCGATTGAAGAAATGCCGTTACCCGGATGTGCATATAGGTATTGAAGGCGTTCGCTGGGTTGAAAATTGTGTACGATCAGCCGATAA
Source organism: uncultured Verrucomicrobiae bacterium (assembly GCA_963805815.1). Classification (GTDB taxonomy): domain Bacteria; phylum Verrucomicrobiota; class Verrucomicrobiia; order Chthoniobacterales; family Chthoniobacteraceae; genus CAWDWA01. Next base: position 119,009 of record CAWDWA010000023.1, on the reverse strand, counting down.
TGGTGGCGCATGGGTGGATTACGAATGAAAGTGTGTAGCATTCGTTAGCTGTATCAAGGGTATGGCCGCACCATTACACCTTCACCCTGTCGCAGATAACCAGTGGAGAGCTCCATGAGCGACCTGCCAGGCGATCTGTTACAGCACCGCGTGCCCGACTCGCGTGACGCGCCAACCTTGAATTGGGGCATCATGGGGCCAGGATGGATTGCCGAACGATTCATCGCGTCCCTTCAGAAGTTCACGAGCCAGAACGTGGCAGCCGTCGCCTCCCGGGACAAGGCTCGCGCCCAGGTCATGGCCGACCGCTTCGGCATCGAAACGCCCCACGGTTGCGTACGAGGATTTGGTAAGCGACGAGCGCATCGACGTCATCTACGTAGCAACCCCGCACACAGCCCACCACGCATGCGCCATCATGGCCCTCGAAGCCGGCAAGCATGTGCTCATCGAAAAGCCGATCGCCATCAACGCAAAACTGGCGCGTGACATCGCCCGAGTCGCTGGAGAGTGCGGAAGATTCTGCATGGAAGCTATGTGGACGTTCTTCCTGCCGAAATTCGAGGTCATCGGCCGGATTATTGCGGATGGCTGGCTCGGCGGGATCCGCACGGTTATCGCCGACCACGGGGAGTTCTTCACGCCCGATCATCGCATCATGCGGCCTGATCTGGCGGGTGGCCCGCTGCTGGATCTGGGTGTCTATCCAGCCGCCCTGGTGACCAGGCTGCTCGGCTCGCCGGAACGGTTGTCCGCATACGGCCAGCCGGCGCCGAGCGGCGTAAACGGTCAGCTGGCGGTGGCGCTGGAGCACCAGGGCGGCAATCAGTCGCTCATCCACTCGACCATCTTCAGCAATATGCCTTCGATGGCGACGATTGCAGGCAGCCGCGGCACAATTATCATCGATGGCCCGGCTTATCAGCCGGGCGGCTTCACGTTGTGGCTGCACGACGGCACAAAAACTCGCTACGAGGAGGCGACCTCCGGCCATCAGGGGGGACTGCACTTCGAGGCGGCGGCCGTCGCCCGCAGCATCGCCGCCGGCGAGTTCGAAAACGCGCACCGCCCGCTGGCCGATGCCATCGGGACGCTCGAAGTGATGGACGCCATTCGGGCACAGATCGGTGTCATGTTCCCCGGCGAGGAAACGCAAACCTAATATTCACCCATAACAAGGAAATGACGATGTTTAGCTCAAAAAAACTATTAAAATGTTCACTCTTAAGACGCGCCCTCTTGATCGGTCTTGTGGCGCTTGGTTTAGGTTCAGCGACCGCTTTCGCTCAATACCGTTTCATCTTTGTCTCGCACATGGGGCCACATGACTCGAACTCGAAGTGGTTCGAGGTATCGCTGAAAGAGTTCGAGCAGAAGTTTCCCGATGTTAAAACCGAATATTGGGCGCCCGAAAAATACAGCAATGAAGAGTTCATCAGCCTGATCGAAAAAGCGATCGCCAGCGAGCCCGACGGAATCGCGATCACCGCTATCGACCCACCGGCGATCCAGGACGCCGTTCAAAAAGCCATCGATAAGGGGATTCCGGTAATGTGCTTCAACACCGCGGATCCACGCCCGGAGGGTAAGCGGATTCCTTATATGGCTTACGTCGGCACCGATTCCTTTTTGGACGGCAAGCGCGCTGCCGAGCATGCGCTCGCTTCGGCCAGGGCAGGAAAAGTGCCAAGGCCAACCAAGGTGCTTTGCGTCAATCCTGACGCGAGGCATATGGGACTGGTCGCTCGTTGCCGGGGTATGGCCGATGGCATGGGGGAGGAGCTCATTCCGACCGAAGTCCTCGTCACGGACCTCGATTCGACGAAAGCGGCCGAGATTCTTAGAAACTATCTTGATACACACCGGGATATTAACTATTTTTATGCCCCATCGACCGATTCCGCCCCGGTCGTGTGGAAGGTCGCCAACGAGATGGGGCTCTACCCCGATGCAGATATGGAGGGCGTTACTGTCATGACCGTTGACGCCCACCCTATATCACTCTGGGGTGTCACTGAGGGGCACCTCCTCTCCACGATCAGCCAGGGCTTTTGGCTGCAGGGCTGGGAGCCGGCAGCCTGGCTCTACTGGAAAAACAGATTCGGCTTGGAGCCGACTGGGGATATCTACACGGGTCCGGTAATCATCGACAAGACTAATGTTGCCCACTGGGAGAAGTTCATCCGCAACATCTTCGGCGATGAATTCTACGACAGTCACAACCCCTGGCCTGGTCTTCAAGCTTCTGAGACTGAGAAGCAGGAGGAATGATCCGTTTCGCACTCATCGGCGCCGGGTTCATCGGCACTGTCCACGCCAGAAATCTGGCCGCTCATCCCGGGGTAAGTTTCGATCTGATCGCGGATGCCGACGAAGCACGCGCACGCACGATTGCGGAGAAGCATAGCGCCCGGGTCTCTTCGCTTGATGCCGTCTTTGACTCGGATGTGGATGCGATCTTTGTCGCCTCATCCACTAATACCCATGCGGATTTCGCGGAGCGCGCGGCCGCCGCCGGCAAGGCGATCCTCTGTGAAAAACCGATCGATCTGAATCTCGAACGGGTTCAAAATGCCTGCGCCAAGATCAAGCAGGCCGGCGTTCCCTTCATGATCAGCTTCAATCGCCGCTACGATGCCAGTCACGCGGCGGTGCACCAGGCGGTGCAGAGCGGCGAGATCGGCAAGGTCGAAATCATCCAGATTATCAACCGCGGTCCCTCGGTGCCGCCGATCGAGTATGTCAAAGTCTCAGGCGGGCAGATGCGCGACCAGACCATTCACTTCTTCGATCTGCTGCGGTGGCTGACCAATGACGATCCGGTCGAGCTATACACCATAGGTGGCGCTCTGGCGGACAAACGAGTCGGTGAGGTCGGCGATGTCGACACCTCGCTGGTGACGCTGCGAATGGCGTCAGGCGCCCTCTGCCAAATCGATTCCGCACGGCGCACCAGCTATGGCTATGACGAACGGGTGGAGATTTTCGGCTCCGGGGGCCTTGCGGAGTCGCAGCGCCAGAACTACCGGAACATGTCGCTGTATAAGGGCCGTAACATCATCAGCGACGGGATGTATGCGGGCTGGTTCGAACGGATCGAGGCGACTTTTTACCAGGCACTCGATGCTTTCGTGCGGCATCTCAATGGGGAAAAAGTTACTGTTCCGTCGATCGAAGACGGCCTCAAAGCGCAGGTCATTGCTGACACCGCGACGGAGTCGCTCAAGACCGGCAAACCCATGAAGATTCAGTACTAAGGGAACGCTGACCTGGCACCAGGTGTAGCCTGACGCCAGTTCTTTGAAGAGCAAACATGTGGTCTACGGCCCCAACGGGGCTCCCGATCCCAGCTCGGGGCAACGCCCCGGGAACCCGCCCCAGTCAATAATTGCAAGCCCTGAAGGGGCGGCTCAACAGTCCCGCAACCGGCCTCCAGCCTCCGATCGACCTCATTCGGCACCGGGGAGCGGTAAGTAGCGTTGCCTCATAAACTGTGCGCGCCCACAACGCCATTGCTGTCTCAGATTCCAGGCGGAATCTGGGTCGTTTTGCTGAAGATTCGCATCGCCTGTTACGACCGTCATCTCTGCGATTGGGCCGCCCCTTCAGGGCTCCATCCTGATTTAATCGATTTCCGGGGCGTTGCCCCGGGCTGTGATGAATTGCCCCTTTTGGGGCGTCTAGCGTGCCGCAACAGTGAAATCGTTATAGGACCGTTCAATTGCATCTTGCGAAATGCCGAGGGCTTCCATAGACCGACGTCGCGGGTGCTTTTTTTTGCAATCGGAACCAACTTTTGAGAGATGCTCTACACGGGTGCCGCCCCCAGGGGGCCCGAGTTGCCCCCATCAGACCGACACCCAGTCGTTATCGCGGTGCGAGCGTGCCATGGCGTCGACGCAGCGCTCAATCTGAATGCCTGCCGAAAAATCGATCAGCCTCGCGGGTTCGCCGGCGATCGCTTTCAGGACCTCGTTTGCTTCGATGACCTTGAGATCGTTGAAACCGAGACCATGGCCGGGGGCCGGAATGAAGCGCTGATAGGGCTCGTGGGCGGGGCCGGTCAGGATGGTGCGGAAGCCTTGCCGGTCCGCATCGTCGCGGGCATCGAAGAATTCGAGCTCGTTCATGCGCTCCTGATCGTAGAGAAGGGAGCCCTCCGATCCGTAGACCTGGATGGCGATTCGCCCTTTCCGTCCCCAGGCACCGCGATGCATTTGGATCGAACCGGAGACACCGTCCGGAAACTCCACCAGTGCCGAGGCGATGTCGAAGGTTTCGACGCTCCGCTCCAGGCCATTCTAAGTGCGCGTCGCGTAGGGCCTGGCGAAGCGGGTCACGATCTTGACCGGCAGCCTCCACAGCATATGAGCGAAAGCGCGTGGACACCGAAGTCGTTCGCGGCGCCATGGCCAGAGCGCGCGTCGTCCTTGATGGTGAAGGGCGTCGTCTGGTCGGCCATGTAGTCCTCGTCCATCTCGACACGAATATTGTGGATGCGACCGACGGCGCCTTCTTCGATGAGCCGGCCCATCTGCCGGATCGCGGGGTTCTGGATGTAGTTGTAGCCGAGCGCGGCGATTCGGCCCGAAGCCCTGGCGGCCGCGAGCATTGCCTCCGCATCCTCGAGCGAGGTCGCCATAGGATTCTCGCACCACACATGCTTGCCTGCTTCGAGGAAGGCGATCGCCATTTCCGCATGAAGATGATTCGGAACTGTGATCGAAACGATGTCGATTTCCGGATCTTCGATCATTTCGCGCCAGTTGCCGGTTGGCGTTTCGAAGCCGAAACTGCGGGCCCGTTCACGAGCGAGTTCTTCGTTCATCTCGGCCAACATCTTGAGGCGCGGCGGTTCGCCATAGCCAAAGGTTCCGCCAACCGCGTTCCATGCCAACGCATGGCATTTTCCCATATAGCCGGTTCCAAACAAACCGACGCATAGCTGTTTCATCTCTAAGTTATTTCGATTTTCAGTCAAAAGTGCGTGGGTTAACTACAAAAAAAGGAGGTGAGTGCGACGCTAACCTCTGCCCGTTCGGCGTCGGACGGGGGCGCCACGCTGCGGCTCATTTACCTCAGAGGCTCGAAGGAACTGATCCGCCAGCGCATGCAAAGTCGCGAGAATCATTTCATGCCGACAGCTCTGCTGGATAGCCAGTTTGCCTCCCTGGAAGAGCCTACGAATGCGATCTTCGCTGAAATCGATGATCCCGTGCCCGTAATCGCGGAAAAAGTGCAGAGTTGACTTTTTGTGTTTCCATCTCGAGATCTCCGCCGCCCCCGAATCGTCTCACGGAATCGGGAGTTGTTTCGTGTACAGTCCTGAGGCAGTATTTCGGGAATATTGTTGAAAGCCACCCCCCCGCCTAACATGAGCAAGCAAAGCCACGGCCCGCATCAAAGCGCCGACAGCACCGTAGTTTCAAGGCCGACAGCGATGGGGTTGCTACTGCTCATCATTATTCTGTGGGGGGCGAACTGGACGGTGATGAAGGTCGGCCTGACCTATATTCCACCACTGACCTTCGCTGCCGCCCGCATGGTCATGGGTGCGATCATTCTGACGATTGTTGCCGCCGCTGTGGGACAACTGCGCCCGCCGAGCCGCCACGATTGGCCCATCGTCCTCAGCGTCGGACTGATACAGATGGGGGCGTTCATGGCGCTGACCACCTTCGCCTTGCAATTCGTTCCCGCCGGTCGCTCGGCAATACTGGCATACACAACTCCGTTGTGGGTGGTGCCGATCGCGGCACTGGTCCTCCACGAGCGGCTGTCCCCGCTCAAGAAAACCGGTTTCTTATTCGGACTGGGCGGAGTTGTGGTTCTTTTCAACCCGCTGGGTTTCGACTGGACCGATCGCAACGTACTCATCGGCAACGGTACACTGTTATTCGCGGCATTACTTTGGGCTCTTCTGATCGTGCAGATCCGCGGTCATCGCTGGGAGGGCACGCCACTCTCCCTCGGTCCCTGGCAGTTTGCTGCTGGCGGCTGTCTGCTGATTCCCCTGGCATTGCTGGTGGAGGGAACTCGTTCCATCCAGTGGTCTGCGGAACTGGGCTGGGTTTTGTTTTATAACGGACCACTTGCTACCGCATTTTGTTTCTGGGCCATGGTTACAGTGAACCGGGCATTGCCAGCTGTTACGACATCGATTGCGATGCTTGGCGTGCCGGCCTTTGGTGTCCTCACCGCCACTGTGATATTGGGGGAACCCGTTACACCGACCAACATCCTGGGTTTTTTGCTGATTGGCGGGGGCCTGGTTTTCGTCTTCAAGGCTGATGTTGGCAAATGATTGGACTTAGAGACTGTCCAAAAACCAGGCAGGGGGCGCAGCGGTGACAGGTTGTTTACGGATAGGCTGGTATCCAGTGACGTTTTTCGGCCAGAAATAGCAAGCGTCTGAGAATGTCATGAAGAACGATAATCATCTGAAGGCGGACGCGCTGATGTTGTTGGTGACGCTGATAGCCGCCTGCGGTTGGGTATTTTCAAAAGAGGCATTGCACGGCTTGCCGCCGCTCCTTTTTATTGGTGCGCGCTTCCTGTTGGCCGGTCTGTTGTTAGTTGGCATCGGAGCCAGTCAGCTAAGGCGTCTGGATACCGGTGATTTGCTGCGGACCTGCCTAACCGGCGCGGTGATGGGGGCAGCGATGCTGTCGTGGATCCTGGGGTTGCACCACGCCAGCAACATCGGGGTCGGCGCCTTTATCACCAGCCTTGGAGTCGTTCTGGCGCCCGTGGTGGGCTGGGCGCTGTTCAGCGTCCGCGTGACGACGAGCACGTGGATCGCCGTCATAGTAGCCGCAGCTGGTATGGGATGTTTGTCCCTGGAGAGCGGCTTACACTTCGCGCCGTCTGATCTTTACTTCCTGGCGGCTGCTTGTGCGTTTGCCGTGCACTTCAACCTGAACACCCGTTTCGCAGTGCGGATCCCTGTGGTGGCGTTGACCGCGGTGCAGTTGACCATTGTGGGTGGCCTGGCACTGTTGATCTCCACGCTGAGCGAGCGCTGGCCAACGGTCGTTAGCGGCGAGGTCATTGGCTGGTTAGTGGCAAGCACCTTTATCGCCACCAGTCTGCGCTTTTTCCTCCAGATAAAGGCACAAGGTATGGCGCCGCTCAGCCATGCCGCGATCATCATGACGTTGGAGCCGGTGTGGACAGCGCTGGTCGGGAGGGTCTGGCTGGGAGAGCAGATGAGCCGCATGCAGCTAATAGGATGCTCCATCATTTTCTGCGCACTGTTCATCAACCGCTGGCGTTGGTTTCTCAGGGTGGTCTGAGGCCAGGACGGTTTAAATTTTCCGGTGGAGCTTGGTGCGGGCGTATTTGGGAGTTGAGCCGAATTTAAGAGACTGTCCAAGCAGTAGAGAGGGGCCGCGCGAGAGCGCATTGTGGTGGATGGCAAGGCGGGTGTGAGGGGGTTGTGGTATCTGCTGGATTATCACAGAAACGACTGGGCACTCAGGGAAAGAACCATACGCGGACTCGATGCCGAAATTGAAAACATGAAGATCGCGATCTCTTCGGGTCGGTGGAGACGCGTCTTGATGCCGACTACGTTTTCCATCGCCTGGTTTTCAGTGTATGTGAGAATCGGATCTTCCAGAACCTGTATCAGACCATGAGAGAATTTATGAAAATGGAGATAAATTTCGCTGAGAAAGATGTCGACACACTCGCTGAGATTCCGACGCACCATGAAAAGCTGCTGGGATCCATTGTAGATGGGGATTTTAACATTGCCACTGAGCGATTCAGGCACCACATTCTTAACATCGACCATCTGCTGGAAAGCAAACTAAAATCCGTTCCCCTGACGTAGTACATTTGAAACTGATTGTTACTTTTCGGCATTAACTCCGTTCTTCACGCACGTTAATAAACCTTTACGAGGAGTGGAAAACCCATGATATCAACATTACACGGCCAGGTGACGCTGCACGCCAACATACTCTCCGATGTGCGCATCGCGAAAGAAGCCGGCTATTCGGCTCTTGAAGTACACACCGACAAATTGATTCGCTTCCTGAATGCCGGGCGGACAGCAGAGGAACTTCGGGCTGCTATGGATGAACGGGGTATACAGGCAGCGGCCATCGATATCATCGGAGGCATTGAAGCTCCCGGTCGCGAGTCCCGCAGGAAAGTTATGGCCGAGGCGGAGCGACTCTGTGCCGTGGCGCAGACAATCGGAGCGCCGACGGTACAGGTTAACGCATTTTCCGCGCTCGATGGTTTCGATATCGACAAGAATATTGAACTGACTGCCGTCAATCTTCGGGACATCGCCGACATCGGCAAAGTCTACGGCATCCGATTTCAAATTGAAGGGGCCGCATGGACTCCCATCCATACCCTGGAGGATTGCCTGCGCCTGATTGACGCAACCGGAAGGGACAACGTCGGCCTTGTCATAGATTTCTGGCATTTCTGGGCGAGCCGGGGCGCCGTGCCTGAAGATATCGCCGGCCTCGATGCCAATCTGATTTACGGAGTCCATGTAAGTGACGGCTACAGACCCGGAGTCGGAGAGGGCTGGGTTGACGAAACGGAACTGAGGGGGGTTCTCCCGGGAGACGGAGAGATTCCGGTCCAGGAATGGATGGACGCCGTGAAATCAACCGGCTTCGACGGGTTCGTGTCCGGCGAATTCCTGAATCCGCTTCTGTGGGAGCGTGATCACGTGGAGGTGGCGACCGCGATGCGTCTGGCTATGGAACGATACTTCTAGCCTTCCTGCGTCCGGGGCCGGGGCCGATTCGATTTTGATATCAGCTCCGGTGTTTTCGAGGATCCAGTACCGAAGAAGAAGCATCTGTTTAGCGCCGAAGGCGCGGCTACCATCCAGAGCCTGGGGCAACGCATCTGTTTAGCGCCGAAGGCGCGGTTAGCATTAGAGCCTGGGGCAACGCCCCAGGAAAGGTCGAAGAAGACGCTCCAGCGCTGAGAGCGCGATTCATTGAGGCACGAATTTGGTGCATTCCACGAGCGCAACCTATTTGGGGATTGAAACGTTTTTCCCTGTTACCTGATTACGAACCAACTGAATCGCGCTTTCAGCGCTGAGGGCTTCCTGGACTTGGGTTCCCGGGGCGTTGCCCCAGGCTTACATGAGGAGCGCCTTTGGCGCTAAACAGATACCCCTGTAAAGAGGGGATGTGCCGTAATATACAAAGTTCCCTTCATATAGAAGGGAATCCTCATCGATGTAAGAAATTGAAAGAAATCAGCCCTTGCCGGAGGCTCCCAGTTCTCTGATTTTTTCGGCTGCTTTTAAGCCTACAGACCGCAGGGGAGCTGCTGTGAGAGTTAATCTGTCAAAACCTGTTGAATCCTTCACAAATTCTTCCCGCAAGGTATGACCCCATGCCTGTCGTAAAACAGTTCCGATATTGCATTTGGCAACTCTTGTTGAAAGCAGCTTTTTCATATCAGATTGAGGTATTCCTGAAGTTCCATGAAGCACGAGAGGTGTATTTACTTTCTCTTCAATCTTTTTGAGAAGCTCAAAATCGATACGGGCTACAGGTTTTTTTAGTTTGTGTACATTACCAACGGCCACAGCTAAAGCATCAACCTGACTCTTATCGGCATATTCCGCAGCCTGTGAAGGATCAGTTTTTTCATCTTTTATGTCCGGTTTATCATCGGGATAGGGTACAGATCCGATTTCTCCCTCCACTGATATCCCCAATTTATGGGCTCTTCTGGCAACCTCCAGGGTGCGGCTTATATTCTCCTGAAGGCTCAGCTGGGAACCATCGAACATAACCGAAGTGTAACCTGATTCCATAGCTCGATATATAATTGATTCGTCATAGGTATGATCGAGATGAACACAGACCGGGCAGGTGGATTGTCTGGCAATACCTGTTAACATGGCGCCGAGTAGCTCCACTGGATAGCGGTTCACCACATCTTTACTAGTCATAAGAATGACTGGGCTTTTTTCCTCCTCTGCCGCTTTCATAACTACCCAGGCCTCATCCATGCCGAAGACGTTAAATCCCGGAATAATGTAGAAACCTGCGGCGGCTGCAGGCAAAAGGTCTGACATGTTTACTAGCATAGGTATTCTTTCCTATTAAGGGAGTCGAAATATGCCGGAGAGAACTCCGGCGTATTGCTATTTAAATTTGGAAACCATATCCTTGATTCCGGGAATATTCAGTCTATAGAAAAGGATTTCCCCTTTTGCCAGTTTCACAACGTATCATTTAAATTTTGCGATCATGTCCTTGATGCCAGGGATCGTTTCCAGCTGTGCCGCATGGGTCGGCTGGAAATACTGCACAAGCGAGCGCTGGCTCAGCCCACCCAGAATGGTGAAGTAATACATCTCATATCCGGGCAGCACGGCGCAGGGATGATAGCCTTTGTCCAGGCAGATCGTGGACCCGTCCATGATGTGATAGGCGTCGCCCACTTTATTGTCTTCACGCTGGAGCATTTGCACGCCAGAGCCATAGTTGGGCTTGAACCGGAAGTTATAAGTCTCATCATGGCGGGTCTCATACGGCAGGCGGTCGGTGTCGTGCTTGTGGCTAGGGAAACCAGACCAGCCGCCTTGGCCAACCGTATAAAGCTCGCTGACCAGTAACCTCCCAACTTTGTCATTTTGCTTCTGCCCAAGAATATGTTTGATCTTCCTATGAGTCTTGGTGTCGTCCGACCCGTATTGAACAAGGTCGATCCCATCTCCGCGCACGTCAAACGGATCAAGAACCTTGTCGTGCCTGGCCCCTCCGATGAACGTTTCGGTTTCGTCCGAGGTGCAGACGATCGTGACTTTGGCGCCAACGGGGACATAAACGCCCTCAGGATCTCCATCCCAGACATCGATCGTCCGCTTGCCGAGACCGGCAAAGCTCACGCCTTCGATCTCGACATCTACTGTCCCGGTCGCGGGAACGATGCAGGTCTCATATCCCGGCACTTGATACTCAAAAGCGTCGCCTTTTTTGAGTTTGACGATGTTGAAGTAGTTCAGTGGGACCAGAGCGTCTTCTACATCCACAATGGGCTTGTTCTGATTGTCATGGGGGGGTATATGCATGTGTTCGTCCTTTCAGGATTACATAGGGCCGGGATGCGAGGACAGAAAACCCTCAAGCTCGGCAGTGTCGGGCATTGCGGGGGCGCAGCCGGGTTTGGCCACGACAATCGACGCGCAAGCTGAGCCGCGCAGAATGGCGTCTCTCATCGGACGTCCGTCTGCCAGGGAGGCAATGAAGCCAGCCATGAAGCTGTCGCCTGCACCGGTGGGTTTGACCGCATCAACCGGAAAGATACCGGTGCGGATTTCCTCACCATCGGCAAACGTCACGGCCCCTTTGGGCCCCAATTTGTAGACCACAACAGCGGCGCTGGAATTTGCCAATTCGCGGGCCTTTTCAAGCCCTCTGGCGATGTCCCCGGCCATAAAGCCGAACTCTTCATCATTGCCAACGATCACGTCTGACAAAGAGCCCGCGCGGGACAGAATCTCTTGGGCCACTTGCGGTGACGGCCAGGAATAGGGGCGATAATCCACGTCGAAAATGATCGCCAGACCAGCCGCGCGGGCCAACTCGAAGGCCCGGAACGCCGCTGAACGTGAGGGCTCTGCAGCAAATACGGTTCCCACGGTGATCAAAGCCCCATACTGGCCATAGTCCACCGCTTCCACGTCTTCGATATTCATCTGAAAATCTGCCGCATTGTTGCGGTAAATCACCGATTGGTGTTCCTGGATGCGAGTCTCGTAAACCGCCAAGGAGGTCCGGTATTCTCCCGTGATTTTCTTCACATGGGTGCGGTCCACGCCGTAGTGATCCAACTGGTTCAGGCAATACCAGCCAACCGCGTCATCAGACACCGATGTGACCAGCGCGGATTTGCACCCGAGTTTTACCAGCCCAACGGCGATATTGGCGCTGCTGCCCCCTATCGCCACCATCATCGAGCTTGCATCCTGTGTTCGCGTATTTGCGGGATCGGGCGTCAGGTCCATTCCAACCCGCCCGAACACGACAAAGCTCTTCTTGGCGATACCGTCGAGGACCATCAGACGCCCCTCCGCTGCTTGGGACGGGAAGATTCCCAATTCTCATGGGCTTTTCGCACATTTTCGTTATCGCTGATATGCGGCGTGCCACATTCCCACCAGGTATGCCCTTCTTCGGTCCAGCCCTCATAAGGATCCACCTGCATACAGATCACATACGTCTTGTTCGCCGCTTTGGCTCGCTTGAACGCCTCGCCCAGCTCTGCCGGGTTTGACACGGTTTCAGCAATGGCGCCTTGCGCGCGCGCATGAGCCTCGAAATCAACAGCAAACGGCTCAGGCACGGTCGGGCAGTCGGCGATCAGGTTGTTGAAGCTCTCATTGCCGGTGTTGTTCTGCAGCTTGTTGATCACCGCAAAACCGCCGTTGTCCAACACCAGAATGATCAGCTTTTTCTGGCTGAGCGCCGACGAATAAATGTCTGAGTTCATCAACATGTAGGAGCCATCGCCGACGAAGACAATCGTATCCTGATTCGGCTCTCTCTCGGCTTGGGCAATCCGGGCACCCCAGCCGCCGGGGATCTCGTAGCCCATGCAAGAGAACCCGAATTCCACATCCACTGTGCCGGTTTCCAATGTGCGCCAGTTGGCGGCTATTTCCGCGGGCAGCCCCCCCGCAGCGGTGACCACTCGGTCGCGTTTGTCACAAAGATCATTCACCACACCGATGGCCATGGCATAAGAATTGGGCCGGTTCCCTGGAGCGACATTTTTTGCCACATAGGCATCCCAATCCGCACGGTGGCGCTTGGCCTCCGCGACCCAGGTCTCCGGCGCGGCATAAGCTTCGATGCCGGCGTCCAGTGCCTCGAGCGACAGTTTGGCATCCCCCACAACCGGCAGGGACATGTGCTTGCTCGCATCATGGCGCGCGGCGTTGATCGAGATAAAACGTGCTTCTTTCGAAAACGCAGTCCACGATCCCGTGGTAAAGTCCTGCAACTTTGTGCCGACAGCGAGGATCACATCGGCCTGTTCAGCGATGGCATTGGCGGAATTCGATCCCGTCACGCCAATCGGCCCGATATTCAGCGGATGGGTCGCAACCAAATTGGCTCGGCCAGCAATGGTTTCGACAACCGGAATCTGATGCGCTTCGGCAAAGCGGGTCAGCTCGGCGACGGCACGGGAATATTGCACCCCGCCACCCGCGATGATCATCGGTTTCTGGGCCGTTTTCAGCAGCGCCGCAGCATCGGCGATCTCGGCCACATCCGGGGGCTGGCGACGAATGCGGTGCACCTTCTTTTGGAACCAGATGGCCGGATAATCGTAGGCCCAGCCCTGGATATCCTGCATCAATCCGAGAAACGCGGGACCGCAATCGGCCGGGTCCAACATGGTGGCAATCGCATTGGGCAGCGACTGGATGATTTGGGCGGGATGGGTGATCCGATCCCAATAGCGCACGATCGGCCTGAACGCGTCGTTTACACCAAAGGTCGGATCGCCATAATTCTCCATCTGCTGCAGGACCGGGTCCGGCAGACGGGTTACATAGGCGTCGCCACAAAGCAGAAGCATCGGCAGGCGATTGGCATGAGCCAGTGCCGCACTGGTGACAAGGTTCAACGTGCCCGGACCAGCGCTCGCGGTGCAGAACATGAACCGCTGCCGCAGCCATTGTTTTGTATACGCCGCAGCAGCAAAACCCATACTCTGTTCATTCTGCCCACGATAGAGCGGCAGCTCTTCGCGCACCTTATTCAGCGCCTCACCCAGGCAGGGCACGTTACCGTGGCCAAAAATGCCGAACCCTCCACCACACAGGCGCAATTCCTTACCGTCAATTTCAATATATTGGTTGCACAACCATCGAATGATCGCCTGAGACACTGTCAGGCGGATTGTTTCATCTGCAATACTCATCTTAGCGGGTTTTCTGGGGGATTTTTTCGCGCGAAGCCGGTTTCAGCTTGCGAGCGTCAGAAGTAGAGGGTAGAGCTCGTCCGGTTGGTTGCAAACTAAATTTCCCCCAGAAGAAAGTCATCAATGGCTGCCATAGGAATTTACATTCTTGGTGGCGGCTGCATGGGCGAAGCCCACGCTTTGGAGGTCAACCAGGTCTTTGCCGCGCCTGCATCCACCGAAACTGAAACATACAGGACGTGGCAGCGTTCTGAGCATCTGAAAGGCTATGCATAATGACAATTCGTATTGGCAATGCGCCCTGCTCCTGGGGCGTTGAATTTGCTGATGATCCCCGCAACCCCAGCTGGCAGAAGGTTCTGAAGGAGTGCGCCGAGGCAGGGTACAAGGGCATCGAACTGGGTCCCGTGGGCTTCATGCCTGAAGAACCCGCCATTCTGGCGGACGACCTGGCCGAAAACGGGCTGGAACTGATCGGCGGCGTGGTGTTCCGCGCCTTCCACGACCCTGACAAGTGGGACGACGTGTTGGACGGGGCCGTGCGCACCTGCAAGGCACTGAAGGCCCACGGCGCAAAGCACTTTGTGCTGATCGATTCCATATCGCCCCGCCGTGCGCCGACCGCAGGTCGCGCTGCTGAGGCCGAACAGATGGATAACGCCGAGTGGGAGGCATTTCGCGATCGTATCGTTACTGTTGCTAAATTGGGTACCGAGGAATACGGGCTTATTCCGGAACTTCACCCCCATGCAGGCGGGTTTATGGATTTCGAACCCGAGATCGAACGCTTGTTGCGGGAGGTTGATGCCGACACGCTCAAACTTTGTATCGACACTGGGCATTGCACATATGCAGGCTTTGATCCGGTGGCGTTCATGAAGCGCCACATGGACCGGATCACCTATGTTCACTTCAAGACGACCGATGCGAAGGTAAGGGCAGATGCCATCGCCAATCGTACCGGGTTCTATGACGCCTGTGGTCAGGGTATCTTTTGCAACCTCCGCGACGGCGAAATAGACTTTCCCGCTGTGCGGCAGTTGTTGCTGGATGCCGGCTATGAGGGCTGGTGCACGGTTGAACAGGATTGCGACCCGCGGCTGGATCCCGATCCGCTGGGCGATGCGCGAAAAAATCGCGAATATCTTGAATCCATTGGCTTTGAATGAGGTTCGCTGGATTGGCGAAGTTGAAATGGGGCATGATCGGCGGCGGCGAAGGCAGTCAGATCGGACCGGCGCACCGCCTTGGAGCGGGCCTTGACGGGCTGCATGAATTCACCGCTCGTGCGCTGGACCACCGGCCCGAAGCCGGGCGTTAATACGGCCAGCGTTTGGGGTTGGCCGCTGACCGGTCGTTTCCATGGCATTCAATCCGATAATACCGATGTCTCCGGGAAAGTTGTTGGACACCAGACCGATCAGCTTCGTGCGGCGCGTGGCCAGGCTTGAGGCAAGCGCATTCGGGCAATACCCCAGTTCGGTTGCCGCCTTTTCCACGCGGCGGCGCATCTTATTGATCGCAAGGAAATTGCTTTTTCAGCCTCAGCGCTTCCTCTGCACCCTCGCTGCGGGTCGGCCCGGGTTGGAGGAGGTGCAACGCGATTGACCTCGACGCCGCCGTGTTCATCGGGGACCAGCAACTCAATCCCGTAATGTACCAACTGATCGATATATAAATGAGGAGAGCAAAATTCTTGCGCTGCGTTGCCCGCCGAGACTAGCCCGCAAACACTCATTCAGTCCCTTATAGTAAGTAAGACAACGTCGATACTGGGCCTAGCCCTCCTATCAAGCCGATTGCTTTTATGACCCCGCGTATTTTGTCTGTAAATTTTTTCCAATTTTCTCGAACTGTGCAACCAGTTCCTCCCCATACAAAGAGGCATTGGGAATGTTTTTACCCGCCAGAATTTTTTTCATTATCACTTCGGCCTTTTTACCATTCGGGGTTTTTAGAATGTCTTTAACCGCGATAATCTCGGTCGGAATAGCGTATGGAGTGATGTTATCCTTTATCGCTTTTTTAATTGCAGCCCGCAGATCCTCCGGCACGCCAGCCTCCGGGTGTTCCATGCCCAAAAACAGCACTGTAATGGCCTGCTTGTTATCGGGACGGGTGAAATCCACCGCAGCGCAATCTTTAAACTGATCGGCGAATGGCGCTAGCTGGTCGTAGATTGCCGCGGTGCCAATACGTACACCATTTTGGTTCAATGTCGCGTCTGAACGGCCAATAATTGCCAACTGACCTTGGGGTGTGTATTCAACAGAATCGCCATGCCGCCATACCGGTTGGTCTGCACTGGAATTCTCAGCTGTGAAATATTCAAAATATTCTGCCTTATATCGCGAACCGTCTGGATCATCCAAAAAACGAAGCGGCATAGACGGAAAAGGCTTTGCGCATACAAGCTCACCCGTTTGCCCTGCATTTACGCGCTTGCCATCTTCTCCCCAGACCTGAACATCCATGCCCATCATCGGGCCGTTAATCTGCCCGGCATATTCCGGCGTAAGTGCATTTCCACCAACAAAAGAGCCAACAATGTCAGTCCCTCCTGAGATAGAGCCGATTTTTACATCGCCTTTCACATGGGTATGAATATATTGAAAGCCCTGTGCGGGCAAAACCGCACCGGTCGACATAACCATCCGAAGCGGCGACAAATCATACCGATCAGTTGGGGACACGCCAGAGGTTGCCCAGCTTAAAATCACAGGGGCCGCCGTGCCATGATGCGTACAGTTATGTGCCGCTGTAAAATCCCATTGCGCATAAACATCCGGATAAGCGGGAGAGCCATCATACATCAATATGGTTGCGCCCGTCCCCAATCCGCTGGCCAACCAATTCCACATCATCCAACTCGGCGTGGCATGATAAAAAACACAATCGTCCTGTTTCACGTCGCAATGAAACATATACTCACTGAGATGCTTAAGCAAAACACCCCCGGTGGAATGTTCAAAACATTTTGGTTTTCCGGTCGAACCGGATGAAAATAATATATAAAGTGGATGATTGAAATTCCGGCGCCTAAATTCCATAATTTTTGGCTGAAATTGGCTAAGAAAATCGCCGGATTTAACGGTATTTTTGAGATTTATCAAATTTTTACCCTGATCTACCTGGCCGTCAATAAGCACAGTTTTTTGTATAGAGGCAATGTTGTTTTGCGCCCGAGCAATAACATTAAGCCGTGAAATATGTTTAGCGCCGTGTACGTATCCATCAGTTGCGATCAACAACTGCGGCTGGATCTGCCCAAAACGATTAATCAAATCCGCAGGGCCCATTTCCATCCCGGCAGAAGAAAATACAATGCCCAAATTGGACGCAGCCAACAAAATGATAATCGTTTCAGGAATATTAGGCAGGTACACAGAAATCTTATCGCCCTCCTCAAGCCCTTCTGCAGCCAAAGCCTGTTCCCACCTACTAACACTGTCATGTAGTGCTTGCCAATTCAGCACCCGATCTTCTTCACCCTGCAAACGATATATTATCGCTGGCTCGCCCGGTTTATCTGCGGCATGCGCCAGCATATTTTCAGTATAACTGATCTTCGAATCAGGAAAGAATTGAACCCATGGCACGTTGGGGAGCGTGCCCATAACCTGCGCGGCTTTATCACCCATAATTTGCGCAAAATCCCAAAAGGCACTCCAAAACTCTTCCAGATTTTCAACCGACCAGCGATGCAAAGCTTGATAATCATTAAATTCTTGCCCGCTGCGCCGTCTGGCAAAAGCCATAAAACGACCTATGATCGTCGTGGATATATCCTGCGGCGGTGACCACAGTTCAGGAGGGCTGATTTGATTTTGTGAGGGCGGGTTTGTCATCGTAAGGTTGTATATATAGAATTCATTTTATCTAAAGTGTGCGAAGCTTGTAACCCCGCGTCAAGTCAAAGCGAATATGTCTGGTAAGAGCATGCGCAAAACTGTGGAAATAGCATAGCAAATAATTTGTGAATCCGATAGGCAGGAAGCATATTAAGTGGGGATTATGAAGTTTCTTTGCATTTTGGTTTTAGCTGTATGTATAGGCATGCAGGCACGGGCTCAAAGCCACTATAGCTAAGTTACGAGTAAAATTCTGCCGGAAAACAGTCATATAGAGCCCGGAGAACATTCATGGATTGGTATTGAACAATCCATTCAACCTGAATGGCATTTTTATTGGAAAAACCCCGTCGATAGCTGCTCTCCGCTTCGAGCAGAATGGGATTTGGCCGATGGAATTGAAATCAGTGAGATTTATTATTGCTAGGAAATTGCTTTTTCAGCCCCAGCGCTTCCTCGGCTCCCTCGCCGTGGGTCAGCCCGGGTTGGAGGGGGGTACAGGGGGACAAAGGGACGATTTCCCCAATTTCACGGGGGACCGAGGGAATCGTCAAGCCTGAATGGGATATTGAGGCGCTGGAATCGCCGCTCAAGGGACTTAATCGCTGGTGTTCGGGCACGGGGGAGCGTTCCCCCTGTTGGTCAGAGCGTCAAATCGGAGGGGTTATTCCAGCAGCCGGCGGATCGCTGCAGGTGGTCAATCAGTATCGGCCCAGCGGGCACGTTGGCGGAGACTTTTACTGCATACCTCCGCTTTCAGAAACCCGCGTGGGCATCTATGTCGCGGACGTCATGGGACACGGAGTTGGAGCTGCTCTTATGATGTCGGCGATCGACGCGATGGCACGAATCGAGTCGGCGAAAACCGCCAATCCGGTCGAGTTTCTCCAGCGAATGAACCGCCGACTGCGGAGGGTGATCTCGCGCAGAGATGAGGTCAAATTCATTCCCGCGGTTTACATGGTGGTGAACACGTCAGACGGGAGCATCCGGCATTCGGTCGCCGGCCATCAAACCCCGGTCATCATCCGCGCCGGTTCTCACGAAGCGCGGGAGTTGTGTCCCTCCGGAACGCTCAGTGGTCCTGCCCTTATGCTTTTTGAGGACGCGATTTTCATGATGGGCGAAGACGTCCTCGCTTCCGGCGATCGGATTCTCCTTTTTACCGACGGGCTCACGGAAAGGCCCGCAGCTCCCGGAAGCGAAGACGATCTGGAGTTGGAAGGGTTGCTGCGACTCATCAATGGTCTGCCTTGGGAAGATCTCCCCGGGTTAATCAATGACGTAGTGCGTTCGGTCCTCGCCACCTCCGAATCAAAATCTTTCAAGGACGATGTCTGTCTTATCGGCATCGAATACCACGAAAGCGCGTTACAATAGTATCTTGGGGTGAATTCCCCCACATGCAGGGGAGCGCTGGTGACAGCAAGAACACTGATCGACTATGTCCTTCTGACGGATATGCAATCCAGCGCATTGACACTCGAGACACCGATCTGGAGGTGGCAATATCAAGCCGGTTTCATATAAAATCTTCCTTTGTATTGTGGCACGAATATATAAGGAAGCATCGACTCGACTTCGATTTTAAGATGAATACGACGTTTTCCCTTCAAGATCCCGATTTATTCCGGCAGCAGGCGTTTGTCGCCGGACAGTGGTGTGACGCAGACGATTGCGCGATCCTTGATGTTAACAACCCAGCGACTGGGGATGTCCTGGGGAAAGTACCTCGGATGGGTCGCGAGGAAACGCGTCGAGCTGTCGAGGCGGCGAAGAGTTCCTGGGCGGGATGGCGACGAATGCCGGCAAAGGACCGCAGTGCGATCTTACGGAAGTGGCACGATCTTATGTTGGAAAACGTTGACGACCTCGGAAAGCTAATGACGATGGAGCAAGGCAAGCCCCTTGCCGAAGCGAAGGGCGAAGTGCTCTACGCGGCCGGCTTTATGGAATGGTTTGCGGAGGAAGCGAAACGTGTATACGGGGACACGATTCCCTCGCCCTGGGAGGATCGTCGTCTCCTCGTGATCAAGCAACCGATCGGCGTTTGCGCGGCCATCACTCCGTGGAATTTTCCGGCTGCGATGATTGCCCGTAAGCTCGCACCTGCGCTGGCTGCCGGTTGTAGTTTAGTCGCCAAACCCGCCAATTCGACGCCATATTCAGCACTTGCACTCGCGGTATTGGGGGAACGCGCGGGTCTTCCGGCAGGTGTATTCAGTGTGCTGACCGGCAGTTCAAGGGAGATTGGGGAAGAAATGACCGCTAATCCCGATGTGCGGAAGTTGACGTTTACCGGCTCGACCGAAGTGGGGCGAATTCTGATGAAGCAGAGCGCCGACACCGTAAAGAAGCTCTCGCTGGAATTGGGTGGTAATGCGCCCTTTATCGTCTTTGATGATGCTGACTTGGATGCTGCAGTGGCCGGCGCGATCGCGTCGAAGTATCGCAATGCGGGGCAGACGTGTGTCTGCGCAAACCGTCTGTATGTCCAGTCGGGTATTTACGATGCATTTGCTGCCAAACTGGCTGAGTCTGTGAAGGGGCTCAAGGTGGGCAACGGTCTTGAGTCTGGGGTGCTACAAGGCCCTCTAATCAACGAGGACGCAGTTCAGAAGGTGGAGGATCATATTAAGGACGCCATTTCCAAGGGAGCGCGCATTTTGACGGGCGGAAAACGGCATTCGCTGGGCGGCACATTCTTTGAACCCACTGTACTTGTAGACGTGTCGTTCAATGCCAAGGTTGCCACCGAAGAGACTTTTGGTCCCGTGGCACCACTATTTCGCTTTGAATCAGATGAAGATGCCGTGCGGTTGGCAAATGACACCGAATTTGGGCTGGCGAGTTACTTTTATAGCCGCGACGTTGGACGAATCTGGCGTGTGGCAGAGGCTATCGAAAGCGGGATGGTGGGAATCAACACCGGCC
The DNA here is from genome assembly GCA_963805815.1 of uncultured Verrucomicrobiae bacterium. GTDB lineage: Bacteria > Verrucomicrobiota > Verrucomicrobiia > Chthoniobacterales > Chthoniobacteraceae > CAWDWA01. Next base: position 98,292 of record CAWDWA010000023.1, on the reverse strand, counting down.
TGATTTCCACGGAGGTCGCGCCGTTTGGTGGCGTCAAACAGTCCGGCCTTGGACGGGAAGGTTCTCATTACGGAATTGATGAGTTTTTGGAGGTGAAGTATCTCTGTTTTGGTGAGCTTGCTGACTCTGTGTCCTAGAGCATCGCGACTGAGGAAGAAGTATGGTTTTTTGTAGCGTCGCACTTACATAATCGGTTGAGTCATTATATGCGGCGATGTGATCACCTCACGTCCGAACCAGGAACCTGGAGACTGACCAGCGTCTACGTTTGACTGTGAAAAAAAGAGATAACAGCACCAGAGCAAATGACTAATGTAGCAAACTCCGGAGCCGGTCAGATCGGCAATACATATATATAAATCAACAGGAATTATCTTGGAGGTTTTGATGTCAAATCAAGATAAACAACCACGCGAACCCGGTAGGGGCGCCGTCTCCGAGGAAGTGCTTGCCTTTCTCAAAGAACGGGCTTTGTTCTGCCGGCTGGAGACCGTGCGCCTTATACAAATCGCGAAGGTCGGCCATTATTCATCGGTCTTTTCATGTGCCGAGATCTTTGCAGCGCTTTATTACGATACGATGCGGCTGATGCCCGGTGTGCCGGACTGGCCGAACCGCGACCGGTTCACCATGGGCAAGGGGCACGCGGCGGTCGGGCTTTATCCTATCCTTGCCGATCTCGGTTTTTTCGAAAAGGAGCTGCTCGACGGATATACGCGCCTTGGCAATCCGCTGGGCGATCACCCGGACATGCGCAAGGTGCCGGGTATCGACTTCAGTTCCGGTTCGATCGGACACGCGGTTTCAGGAGCCCTTGGCATGGTGCTGGCCGGCCGCATCCAGGAACAGGACTTCCATGCTTTCGCGCTCGTTGGTGACGGAGAAATGCAGGAAGGTCAGGTGTGGGAAGCCGCGTTGAGTGCGGCACACCACAAAGCGGGCAACCTGACCGTCATCTTGGATCGCAACGGCTATCAGCTTGATGGCAAAGTCGACGAAATTATCGGCGTTGAGGATCTCATGGCCAAGTGGCGCGCCTTTGGTTGGGAAGTCCATCGTGTCGACGGCCATGACATGGCTGCGTTGGCCGGTCTGCTGCGCGATGTGCGTAACGACGGGAGCCGAAGCATGCCTTGCTGCGTTATCGCCGATACCGTGAAAGGCAAAGGCATTAGCTACATGGAAACTGAAGCGGGCTGGCATTTGGGCTATCTCGCGCCAATTGACGAGGCTTGCGCCGTCGAGGAACTCAAGAAAGGAGCAGCACTATGAGCGGTCCAATCAGTAATGACAGTTGGCAATACCGCCAACTCAACGCCCTCAATCCCGGACTGCAAACTCTTTCTGACGGGTTGATTGAACTGGTTGAGGAAGGTCATCCTATCCTGGCTTGCACAGCGGATGTTAAATATTCCAACGGACTTTCCAAGTTTGCCGAAGTATATCCCGGCCGGTTCATCCAGTTCGGTATCTCTGAGCAGAATATGGTATCCGCGGCAGCGGGAATGGCAGCAACGGGGGCTATGCCTTTCGTGGCAACATTCGCATCGTTTCTCGCATTGCTCTGCTGCGAACAAATTCGCACCGATATCGCATACTCGGCGTTGCCCGTGAGGTTGGTCGGGCACCACACCGGTATTTCGCTTGGATTCTATGGGACATCGCACCATGCGACTGAAGATCTCGCTATTATGCGTTCCATCGCTGATCTGACGGTTGTCGCACCCGCAGACAGTGCACAACTACGGGCAGCAATCCGGGCATCGGTTAACCACGCCCAACCGATTTACTTTCGTATAGGACGTGGTCGGGATCCGGTTGTCTACGATACTGTTCAATCAATCGAGTTTGGCAGAGCCATCCGCCATGCGAACGGTTCTGATCTGACACTGATCGCAACGGGGTCCATGGTACACCCCGCGCTGGAAGCCGCCGAAATCCTTCGCTTGGAAGGTCGGTCCGTGGGAATGATTGATATGCATACGGTCAAGCCGATAGACCGTGAAGCCATTCTCGAAGCAGCCGGAGAAAGCGGCTTTCTCATGACTGTGGAAGAACATAACGTTTTGGGGGGGCTAGGTGGTGCGGTGGCCGAAGTTCTGGCCGACGAAGGGTCGGCATGTCGGCTTGTTCGCCATGGGATCAAGGACGAATACAGTTTAATCGCGCCGCCGACGCATCTCTATGCGCATTATCGACTAGATGGTAAGGGTATTGCCGCACGTGCCAGCGAGGCATTCGATCTTTGATTGGAGGACGGGATCTCTTCTGGCCTCACATCTCGTCCTGCCAATGTTGCAGCTCCCTGGTCGCCTTTCACGCCGGTATAGTTCGATCGTTGAGCATCATGCGCATTGGATTGGTTGGATATGGAACTGGGGGACGACACTTTCACGCACCCTTCATCGCTGCTGCAGAGGGTGTAGAGCTTGCGGGTGTTGTAGCTCGGTCACCCGGCCGCGTGGCGGCGGTCAGGGAAGATCTGCTGGGTGTGCCAATTTATGACAGCTTGACCAGTATGATCGATGCAGGTGTAGAGGCCGTTACCATCACGACGCCCCCGGAAACCCGGCGGGCACTGGTGCTTGAGGCAATTGCTGCAGGTCTCGACGTCATCGCAGACAAGCCATTTGCACCAAACGCCGAAGCGGGACGGGAATTGGACGCCGCTGCCAAAGCTAAAGGCGTCGTCCTGGGCGTCTTTCACAATCGCAGGTACGACGCCGACATTCAAACATTGCGGAATGTCCTCGGAAGCAGGCGCCTCGGCAAACTTTGGCGTGTGCATTCGCGCATGGATCTCGACGATCCCCATACCCTGGAGGCAGGTCCGACGGGTGGGCTGTTGCGTGATCTGGGGAGTCATCTCGTTGACCAGATGCTCTGGTCGTTGGGATCGGCGGAGTCAGTCGATGCACAATTAGATTATATAGACCTTCCTGAGGGGCCGACAGTTGCGAGTTTCACGCTCACTTTGCGGCACGAGAACGGGGTCCATTCTCATCTTTCTGCCAGCAAGCTCAATCGACTCCAGGTGCGTGAATTTCGGGCCTATGGCGAAGGTGGCAGCTATGTGTCGTCTGGAACTGATGTTCAGGCTCAGGCAATCTTTGCCGGTCTGCGTCCTGTAGATAATTTGGCTGGGTGGGGCTACGAACGAGAGGATCTCTGGGGTACGCTGAGGACGGTTTCGGGCGTTGAACGCGTACCCTCCGAACAGGGCCGGTATCATGACTACTACGCAGCTTTTGCACGAGCAGTAACTGAAGGCGGTGCGCCGCCCGTGACTGCCGAGGAGGCGATCCAAACCCTTGAAGTTCTCGACGCGGCTTACCTCAGTGCATCGGAGGGACGCGTTGTGACACTTTGACCGAAATATAAAAGGAAACAATTGCCGTGGTGGTAGCCGGGTTGCACCAGGCAGGGATAGCGCATCGAACGGATTTCTTTTACCCGGCACTGCCAGCGCGGCGGCACTTTCGGTTCGATCGGAGCCAGCACGGGTGATGTCTGCCCCAAAACATTCCGGATGTTCCAAATGAATATGGTATTGAAACCCGATCAGTGCGACCGTTTCGCTACAAAGGTTGCGATGATGAAAGATGCCGAATTTGCCCTGGGAATCTCCCGTCGAGCGATGCTCCAGCAGCTGATGGACAATATGTCCGACAACATTTACTTCAAGGATTTGCATTCACGCATTGTCCTGGCAAATCGCTGGTGCGTTCGCTGGTTCGGTTGTGAATCGCCGGAAGAGGTAATCGGCAAAACCGACTACGACTTTTTCGCAGAAGAACACGCCTCTGCGGCGTTCGCCGACGAGCAGCGAATCATCGCGACCGGTCAACCGGTAATCGGTATCGAAGAGAAGGAGACTTGGCCGGATGGGCATACGACCTGGGTGTCCACGACGAAAATGCCCTTGATTGACGATGATAGAAAGGTGGTGGGCGTTTTCGGAATCTCGCGCGACATCACAAAGCACAAAGAGCGCGAACTGCAGATGAAAGCGGAACTGGAACTTGCACGTGAAGTGCAACAATCGTTTCTCGAGCCGCCGGAGATGTATTTTCCAAAGTCAGACAGCACTACTGGCGGATCGCTGCAAGTGGTCAATAAGTATCGGCCCAGTGGACACGTTGGGGGAGACTTTTGCTGTCTGCTTCCGCTTTCAGAAACCAGCGTGGGTATCTTCGTCGCGGACGTCATGGGACACGGAGTTGGAGCCGCTCTACTAATGTCTGCGCTCAATGCGATGGCACGAATCGAGTCGGCGAAGACCTCCAATCCGGTCGAATTTCTACGGAGAATCAATCGCCGACTGCGCATGGTGATTTCGCACAGAGATGAGGCTAAGTTCATTACCGCGCTTTACATGGTCGTGGACACGTCAGACGGAAGCATCCGGTATTCGGCCGCCGGCCACCAACCCCCGGTCTTCATCCGTGCCGGTTCTCACGAAGCGCGCCAACTCTGCTCCTCCAAGAAAATCTGCGGTCCCGCGCTCACGCTTTTTGAAGATGCGACTTTCAAGATGGGAGAGGATGTTCTCTCTCACGGCGATCGGATTCTGCTTTTCACCGACGGCCTTACGGAAATACCTTCCGCCCCTGGAAGTGAAGATGACCTCGAGTTGCAAGGGTTGCTGCACCTCATCAATCGTCTGCCGTTGGAAGATCTCCCCGGGTTGATCAACGACGTGATCCGTTCGGTCCTCGCAACCTCCGGGTTGGAAACTTTCCAGGACGATGTCTGTCTTATCGGCATCGAGTACCACCAAAGCGCGTCACAATAGGCCTTAGTGTGATCCGCACCCGAGGCTATCGAATAATATTCAGGGTCGAAGCGGAACCCGAATTGTAAGACGTCACCCGCTTCTTCTCCGGGAGCGGAAGGTATCTCCTCGGGTTCTGCATTGAATCGGGAATGACCGGCCAACGAACACCGGTGATTTGGCAGACCTCACGATTTGCGCAAAAGGCTTGCCCGACGCCCTGGGACCAGCTAACCACGCCAAGGCGTGGCATCTGTTTAGCGCCGAAGGCGCGGTTAGCATTAGAGCCTGGGGCAACGCCCCAGTAAAGGTCGAACAAGACGCTCCAGCGCTGAAAGCGCGATTCATCCGGGCACGAATTGGTGCATTATCAAGTCTATGCCGCAGTCGCTCAGCAAGGTCATTGTTCATCTTATCTTCAGCACCAAGGACCGTGAATCGTGGCTGGACCGCAAAGTCCGCCAGCGTATTCACGCGTATCTGGCAACCATTTGCCGCGACCTAGGTGCACAAGCCCACCGTGTCGGCGGCGTAGCGGATCATGTTCACATCATCACGACTCTGCCGCGCACACTTTCACAAGCGCAGATGGTCGAGCAGGTGAAGAAGACCTCATCAAAATGGATCAAGAGCCTCGGGCCCGAATATCGCGGGTTTTTCTGGCAACGTGGTTATGGCGCGTTTTCGGTCAGCCCCAGCCAACTCGATGCGGCCCTCGCTTACGTCGACAATCAGGAAGAGCATCACCGGGTTCGAAGCTTTCAGGAGGAATACCGGGATTTTCTGAAGAAGCACGGCGTTGAGTTTGACGAGCGCTACGTATGGGATTGAAAAGTTATTTACCTGATTACGAACCAACTGAATCGCGCTTTCAGCGCTGAGGGCTTTCTGGGCTTGGATTCCTGGGGCGTTGCCCCAGGCTAGCATGAAAGACGCCTTTGGCGCTAAACACATACAAGGCGTGTTTATAAAATATATTCCGCCAATCTCGCGGTGCTTTTTGCGCTGGCCTTCGTTGCGCCTCGTCCAGCGCCGAAAATCCCTCGCGATCTTTAACAAAAGCCATTTTGCAATCACACCCCGGAAAGAGGGAACAACGATGCGAGAATCAGACGAACTGCGTCGCGAGTCTATTAGGAACGCTCTGGAACTGATCGCGAAGGCTCGGGAGGGTATCTCCGACCTTTGTGACCAGCTTGAACAGGCAATCCCGGAATCTTATGACGCTAGTTTAGCGGCCGTCAGCAAGGTAATCAGTGCGTTAATCTTGGACCCTGTGATTCAGGGGCAGGAGCTTTCTGCCAATCTGCTCCGATCTATGAAGGGAAAAATCATCGATGTGGAGTCCGGTGCCGGGCGATTGCTGCTCGACTTGGGGGACTGGCCGTCCTACGGCGTCATTAACCAGGGGGGTTGGGAAAGGGGGCTATGGAACCTCTGTGAGCGAGTGATCGAGCCTGGGCAGGTCGTTTTCGATATTGGTGCTCACGTTGGTACCTACACGCTCTTGTTTGCCAGGAAGGTCGGCTCCAAAGGAAGTGTCTACGCGTTCGAGCCGTTGCAGGACAACGTGCATTTGCTTCATCAAGTGGTTGCGCTGAACGGACTTGAGCAGACTGTAAAGGTCGAGGAGGTCGCTGTTTCTGATGAAGCTGGAACCATAGAGATTTTCAGTTTCTCACCAGAAGAGTCACCATTTCCGCTTTATCCGGGTCCTAGCGGGATGAATTTCTCTGTCATTGAGGGTGGCGGATATTCTAAGAAGTCAGGTACGACGGTTAAGACGATAACGCTCGATGACTTTGAGCTTCCCGACGGTCTGGAGGTAGATTTCGTCAAGATCGATACGGAAGGGGGCGAGTGGAAGATCATCCAAGGTGCAAAAAACTTCTTGGAGCGCATGACCAATGTTTCGCTTCTCATTGAGGTGCATGCACTGGATTTGAAGAGGATGGATATTTCACCGGCGGATCTCGTTGGTCAAATTCAGGAGCTCGGCTTCACTTGTTTTGGAATCGAGGAACAACAAGACAGACTCGAGACGAGAAGACTGAAGAACGGTGAAGGATGGGGCGGTCATGGGGGTCATATCTTCTGCACAAGGAAACCTGACCGCTTCCCTCAACAGATGGAGTAGCATTACCGGGTATTTTTCTGTCAAAACTGGAGGCCGAGGCTACCGGAGCTTTCTGACAGCTCGACGGTCGCAGTGTTGGTGGCACTCGATGCGACAATCGAATCGCCAATTTTCTCATGATACCACCCGCTTATCCGGCCTTTCATTAAAGCCGGAGAGTTTTGGATGTCGCGCGTTCGCATTGAGGCACCCCTCCACGTTTGTTCTGCGATGCTCGGTGCCGTCGTTGCAGCGAATTAGAGCTCGCAAAATTCCGGATCAGCGCGGATTTTGTCGACGATGCGTGTGGAAATCAACTTGTGCCGGGACGAGGCACACGACCCCGGACGCATCGATCACATGACTGGATTTCTTGCAGAGTCCTTTTTTGTGCGAAAATGCAGGGATCAGTTTGCTGCGAGTAGAATTGCACTTCCTTTCGGGTTTCGGATTGGAGTGCGATCTTCCGCGGGACCGCGCTGCAAACCCTGAGTGCGATTTCAGGCGCCATGGAACACCGTAGCTTGCCCAATATCGCTGAATATCCTTCGGCGATAGGATGCAGGGAACGTGTCCTTATCACTGCGCTCGGTGGGAACGATGCCGAGGCGATCACCGCGCTTCTCAAGACCGCAGGGCTCAATCCAGAGATTTGCGAAGACCCCGCGGAATGTGCGCGGCAAATTAATAATGGCGCCGGTGCCCTGCTGCTTACGGAGGAAGCTCTTGAGCATGTCCGGTTCCCGGAATTATTGAACTTTCTCGAGGCACAGCCACCATGGTCGGATCTGCCGGTCATCATTCTTACCAGCGGTGGTGAAGAACGCCTGCAGCGGTTGCTGGAAGTGACAGCCCCCGTGGCCCGCATGGCAACGCTGCTAGAGCGTCCGATCAGTGACGCTACGCTCATCCGTTCCGTTGAGGTCGCGTTGAATTCTCGAGTTCGCCAGTACCAGGTGCGCGACGTTCTCGAAGAACGGGAAAGATTTCGGAATCAAGTGATTCTGCGCGAGTACCAGTTGCGCTTTATGGTCGATAACGCAGCGGACTTCATTGTATATTGCGACGCGGAGGGCCGTTACCTTTTTTGCAATGTCCCCTACGCGGAGCGGTTTGGCCTGCGTCCGGAGGATGTGCTCGGAAAGCATATCTCGGAAGTCGTCGGAGCCGCGGCATATGAAAACTTTCGCCACCACGTGGAAGCAGTGCTTTGCGGTGAACGGGTGGACTTTGAGCAGAAGATCCCGTACGCGGCTATCGGGCCGCGGTGCATCCACGCGGTGTACGTTCCCCAGTTTATCGGAAATGACGTCGTTGGATTCGTTGCGCAAATTAAGGACATCACCGTGCAAAAAGAGGCAGAGGAAGCCGGGGCGCGGCTCGCTGCGATCGTCGCGTCCTCTTCCGATGCCATTGTGAGCAAGACCTTGGAAGGGATCGTTACGAGCTGGAATGCCGGCGCGGAGCGAATGTTTGGTTACTCTGCGCAGGAGATGATTGGCCAGCACATCTCCCGGTTGATCCCCGATGAACTTAAGGGGGAAGAAGACAGAATCCTGGCCAGCATAAGAGCCGGTGTCCGCGTCGAGCACTTTGAGACGGAACGCGTGACGAAAGACGGGCGTCGTTTCCCGGTCTCTCTCACCATTTCTCCGATTAGGGATTCTTCCGGCAATTTGATCGGAGCGTCTAAAATCGCCCGAGATATCAGCGAACGGCGCGCAACAGAGGAGAGATTGCGGCTTGCGAAGGACCGAGCCGAGAAAGCTTCGCGGGCGAAGGACGACTTCCTGGCGGCCCTTTCTCATGAGCTGCGCACGCCGCTGACGCCGGCGCTCATGGCTGCGACAGCGCTGCGTGAAGATAGCACGCTGCCGGAGCGTGTACGCGAGCAGCTCAGTATGATCGCGCGCAATGTCTCCCTGGAGGCGCGGCTCATCGACGACCTCCTCGATCTCACCCGCGTGGCGCGTGGCAAGCTCTTTCTCTGCCCGGAGCCGTGTGACGCCCACGCGCTTATCCACCTTGTCGTCGAGATTGTTCGCAGCGAAGCGCGAGAAAAGCAAATCGAGATCGTTCTCGACCTCGCGGCCAGAGAGAGCATGCTCATTGGTGATCCCGCACGGCTTCAGCAGGCTTTCTGGAACTTGCTTCAGAACGCGGTGAAATTTACGCCGGCAGGTGGCCACGTCCGCGTCCATTCATTTGATGGATCACCGGACTCCGGGAGTGATCAAGAGCCTCGAATATGTATCCAAGTCACTGACAACGGGATCGGCTTTCCGCCAGAGGCGGGGGAGCGGATCTTTGAACCGTTCGAACAAGTCGCCTCGAAGGAACCTTATCGCATGGAAGGGATTGGACTCGGACTCGCCATCACGCGCACTGTAGTGGAAATGCACAACGGAGTCATTCACGCTGAAAGCCCGGGCGAAGGCCTTGGCGCCATTTTCACGGTCGAATTGCCAAAATCGAACATGGCATGGGTAGAGTCGGAATTGCCTGACTATAGCGGACAACCGGAAGATCGGCGGCATGAGCGACCGATGCGGTTGCTGGTTGTCGAGGATCATGAACCGACGTTGCAGGTGCTCGCGCGCCTGCTCACCTCTGCGGGACACACCGTCGTCACCGCGAGCGGCGTGGCGGAGGCTCGCAGGCGCGTTTCGGAACAGCTCGTGGATTTTGTCATTTCCGATCTCGGCTTGCCAGACGGCAATGGCATCGAGTTGATGAGGGGATTGCGGGACAGCTACGGTCTGCGCGGAATTGCATTGAGCGGGTTCGGCATGGAAGAAGATCTTCGGCGTTCGCGCGAGGCCGGCTTTGTTGAGCATCTGGTGAAGCCCGTGGATTTTAACGAGTTACGTCGTACACTCAGCGAGTTTGGAGTTGGGCAGGGTTCTTGAAGTGACGCAGGCAGTGATTCTGGCATCGCCAGGTCCCGTCGTTGTTCTGGTACACGCAAGAATTCAACCATTCCGCTCCCATTTCCGCAGGATCCATCGAAACAACTTCGCCAGAATACCCCGCTCACCGAACCGCTGACGACATCCCCCGGATAATGCGCGCCGAGATAGATGCGTGAAAATGCGACCATGCCTGCCAGCAGGAAGAAGGGGCGGGCTCCACGAGGGTAATGGCGCGAGAGCAGAATTGCCCCGGCAAATGCTGCAGCGCTGTGACCCGAGGGAAAAGAATAGCTCCCGGGTTTGCTTCCTACGACGATCGCCCGTACCAGGGATATGAACGGGCGTTTGCGGCGGAAGAATCGCTTAATGCCGTGTTCGACTGCCATCGTTGCGAGCCAGAGCGGCAGAGCGATATTCCGGAGTGCCCGGCTACCCCGCTCCCGGTTACAGGCCATATCGACGAGAGGAACCAGCAGCCACGCGTGGCCGCCCGTCATCAGGAAGCTTAGACTGCTCATGAAACGGTCGGTCACTGGTGTGTGTCGGAAGTTATTGATCCGAATGAAAAAGGCGGCATCGAGCGCCTGCAGCGGACGTAGACGGTGCAGCAGTGCTTCCTGAAGCAGTTTTCTCGATTCCTCCGTTTCGGCATCCGGTTCCTTCTGGCGGGAGAATTCCGCTGCCTGCGAAACTGCTTCATCCAGCACGGGTTTGTCCTCTGGTGTCGCGGCCGCAATTTGCCGGGCAACCTCGCCAATTACCGCGGCTGTCTTTTCCTCCGGTGGCGAGTCATCCGCCGTTCGCTCAATTTTCGCCGCCTGTTCTTCGGGAGAGGAAGGCGGCGTCTGTTCCGCAACCTCTTTCTCCTCCACTTCACCCGCTTGCGCTTCGAGGGCGTCGATCGTGTGTTCCGCTTCTTCGCGCGTATGAACTTCGGCGATGCTCTCTTCGAGCGTTCTTTCCGCCCTCTCCGCCGCTTCGATTGCTTCCGCGTCCTCGAGATTCTCGCCGGCCGGCGTAATCTTGCCCTCCTTCGGGCTGCGGATATTCACCGGGTGCTGCTTCGCATCCTGCCGGATCGACTCTACAGGAACGAACACGCGTAGAGCCCCTGGTGTGACCCGGAAATGTGCCGGTGTTTCTCCGAGCGGCATACCATCGGTGTGAAAGGGCACGGGACGTCGCGTCCGCACCCGAATTTCGCGGGCAGAGTATGTCTCGACGCGCGGGGAAAACCGAAATCGCCCCTTCGAGATTCCGCGAAAATGCCAGAAAAGCTCGGGCTTGGTGAAGTTGCGGAAAATTGACACCGTCAGCAGGCCATCGTTTACCCGGGCCCGTGCTGCCACGGTGAAGTTGGTTCCGTAGAACGGTCCATTCGCCACCACCACGCAAAGCGCCTGGCGCCGGATTCGATTGCCCTGCGCCGCCTCAATCCGGCGCCTCCGGCCTCCGGAACGATGTGCTTCCCGTACGGATCGATCGAATGTAAGTTCGAATCCTTGATCCTGGTATTTGATCCCGAGTTGGATCGCCTCAAGTAAACGCGACCAATGCCCGCTTTTTACTTCCTCGCCGAGAGGGAAAAGTTCTGCATCAATCCCGGCTCCGGCCGCTTCGAAAAAATAGTGCGAATCGTTTGCGGTTCCAACATCGATCGCCTGCACGCATCCGGAGCGCACCACCCCGCAAGCCGCTTCGAGATCCGGCAGCAACCCGACACTCCGTGCGATGTTGTTGAATGTCCCCGCCGGAATGATCCCCAGCGTCACCGGCTTGTTCACCAGCTCCCGCGCCACTTCGCTCACGGTCCCGTCCCCACCCGCAACCAGCACTGCTTCCGCCCCGGCCTCCACAGCTTCCCGCGTGATCGCTGCTGCCGGAATTTCCGGAGTGGTCTCCTGAGTCTCGATTGCATAGGGCGATCCAGCCAGCCAGCGCTGAATCTGCCGAACCTGTTCGGCGTGGGATCCTCCGCTGCCGGTGCCCGAGGCCGGATTTGTAATTAAGACTGCCTTCAAAGTGGTTGTAGGTGTTTCGTCGATGGCATTCTCCCATTCAACGGTCTTCCCCTCCCGGATGGTTGTGGTCATCGGCCTTCAATCCGAGTTTGACGAATACGGTCGTGTTCGGTTGCATCGTGCCCGCAAGCGATTAGAGCCAGGTGCATCGGGATAGTTTCGGTGAAGAGATCTCCGACTGGACGCCTGCGCGGCACTGCCGCATGTTAACTCCTGTGAGAATTGCAATCCTCGCCTGGGGTTCGCTCATATGGAGTCCACGTAGTCTTTCGTTTGTCGGCGAATGGCAGCACGGTGGTCCGGTCCTGCCGATCGAATTCTCCCGGATCGCCGTGAATCGGAGGCTTACGCTTGTCATCGACGAAAAAGACGGCGTAGACGTCCGTACGCGATATGCCCTCTGCGGACATTCAACGCTCGACGACGCAATCACCAATCTCCAGGAGCGCGAGGGCACTCCGAATCGTCACCATATCGGCTTTTTCGATGCGCGGGCAGACGAAATGAGCGCCTGGGCCCTATCCGACCACCCGAATGCATGCGTCCGGATCAAAGAGTGGATCGAGAGCCGCTCATTCGACGCGGTAGTCTGGACCGCGTTGCCCAGGACATTCGAGAGGAATACGGGCGAGTCCTACGCCGTCGAGGCTGCGATCCGATTTTTAGAATCGTTGCCTCCTGTGGAAAAGACGGTCGCGGAAGAATACATCCTAAACGCCCCGGAAGAAGTACGGACGCCTTTTCGAAGGCGCTTCCTGGCCTGAGGGGACTCGGAATGACTGAATGTGCCCATTCTGACTTGTTCTTCCCATTCCTTTAGAACGAGGAACAGTTGACTTTGTGTCGGCATCCTGCTCGGCGTGATATTGGCGCCGACTGCGGTCACAAACCTCGGCGCCGGCTAGCCTCCGCGCCCCATTCTACCTGCGAAGCCCGGACGATTTGAATGAAGCGGGAAGCCGTACAAGCTACTGCGACTGGCGGGCAGACTGGGAACGCAACAGAGTATACGCCTCGTCAAAAAGAAGCTCCAGCGCAAGCGAATCGTAAGGGACCGGTCTTTTGTCCTTAACGTCCGTCGGAACGCCCTGTCGGTCCTTGAATTGCGGCATGACCAAGAGCTTACGCATCCAATCCCAAGCCTCAGTCCTGCGGTCTAGCTTTGCGTTTGCCATCGCCAGAAATACCCAGTCCACAGGCCGGCCCTCCGGCGTTGGAGAGGTTTGTACCCGGATCAATTGATCGTAATCGTTCGAGAGTTTGCTCGCCGTTTCGGCGATATGCAGAGCCCGGGAAGTCTCTAATTCCGTGATTGCCTCCTTGAATTTCCCAGCGCGATACAGGGCGGCTCCGTAAGTGTTGCGGCGGTAGTAATTCCCCGGATCGTCATCGCACCATATCCGGGCGCATTCTTCGACCTTCCCGAGGAAGTTCTCGTCATCGCCGAAATATTCCGTCAATACGGATGGCCAAAGCAGGGCATAAGATGCCCAGTCGTTCGGATTTTGGTCCTGAATTCTTTTGCATTCCTCCTCATATTTGTTCCAGTCGGTGGAAAGCAGGGCAGTGAAAGCGAGCCTCGCTGGCGCTATGTCTCTCTCGGGTTTATTCGCTTGGGCAAGTTCTCCCGCTTTTTCGAACGCTTCTTTAGCCCCTTTGAAATTACGCGTGCCGGCGTACGCTTCGCCGAGGTTGATTTGGCGCTCAGGATTTTTCGGGTCGAGTTCCGCGGCTCTTTGCAGGGCCTTAATTGCGGGGTCCCACTTACCGAGCTCGAGATAGACCTTCCCGATTCTCGCGTGGTCATCGACGCCATTGCGGCCCAATTTCATCGCTTCTTCCAGATCACTGAGGGCGCTCGTAAGACCATACAGCCGATTGGGCGCATTTTGAATCGCCTTGGCACGGCGGAGTAGCAACTTTGCGCGCTCGTCTATGTTTGCCGAATCCTTTGGCAACTTGTCCAGCAGCTTGCCGAGATGCCACGCCTCGGCGAAGCCCTGGTTGAGGATTTCGCATTCCTTAGCTTCGTCGTCATGATACGAGACAGGGCTTCTTTGATCGGACCCGAGGAGTTTGCGATCCCCTTTGACCTCGCGCCAGAGTTCCGGCAAATTCCCGGTGGGAGCGTTTTCGAGCGCCTTGCGCTTGGACCGATCGCCGGAAATTAATTGCCGTGCCGCGAGTACCGTTCCTTCCGCGAATTCCATCCACGGCGGCAGGTGGAGATCGGCTGACTCCAACTGCCGTGCTGCGAGCAGCCTGGCCAGATTCTCCGGCTCCTTGAGGTCGTACGGCTTCAAGTTCCAGGTCGTGGGGCGAATTTCGCGAATCGATTTCGTTCCACCGCTGTTCAGCGCTTTGGTGGAGGCCACCTCCCGGGTGAATTCCTGGACGACCGCGAACAAGCTGTCATTTTCGGTTCCGAAGCCCGACTGGGCCACCTCTCCTTTCGGTGAAAGGAGCGCAATCAGTTCTGCGTCGCTTGCGTTCCACAGCCGCAAGGCCGGTTCATCGCTAGCTGTGAGAATCAGCTCTCCATCACTAGAGAAGGAAATGTTCCGGACCGAAGCCTCGTGACGCAGCACGGTAACTTGCCTGGCTTTCCCGTCATCTCCAAGCCTCCACAAGATTGCGGTTTGGTCCTTGCTTCCCGTGAGTGCCATCGTGCTGTCCGGGCTGAAGATCACGCTTGTGACGTCTGCCGTATGAGTGTGCGAATCTGGCTGACTGGAATCTTTTTTCAAAACCTCCCCTTTGTACCCTTCCTCGATCGGGAGTTTCCAAAGCCTTGCGTCGTCGTCGGTGCCGCCCGTGAGTAACCACTTTCCGTCCCGGCTGAACGCCGCACAGGAAATGACGGTGTCGTGATACAGCTTGGCGGGGGGCTGCGTGGGATCGTCGAGATTCCAAAGTATGGCGCGACCACGACGATCAGCTCTAACTTCATTGGAGATCGCCAGCAAAAGATTCCCTTTCGGGCCAAACAGCACTTCTTCGATCGGGTTTTCATCCGTGCCGCCCAACCTCAGGAGCGTTTGTTCCTCAAGGTCACAGATCGCCACTTCGCTCTTTCCGCTACTGTCTCCCGGCAGGACCGCGGCCACTCGCTCCGCGTCTGCGTCAAAAGCGAGAATTGAGATATCACGTGAAGTCGACAGCTTGAATTGACTTAACTCGCCGGTTTCGGTTTTGTCCTCAGTCGAAGTTACGTCGAAGATTCGCACGCCTGCTCCATGGCATGCGATGGCCATCCGGCTTCCATCCCTGTCAAGCGCCACGCCAGTAACATTCTCCTCATTCCTTGATGCAACTACGTCGCCGGTTCGACTGTTCCATAGTTCAACGTTTTTCTCCTCGTGATCTTCTTTCCTGTCCACGGTGAGCAAGCGCTGACCGTCGCCGCTTACGGCCGAGAGGATCGGCGAGTCCAAATCCAGCAGATGTGCTTCCGGCTCGCGTGGCTCTGTCTCCCAAATTCGCGCGAGATGTTTCGAGGTTGTCACGAGCCGGCGTCCATCGTTGCTGAACGCGACTTTGCTCACCGTCTCCGAGTGGTACAGCGGCGGCATCACGAGCCGTCCCGTCGCCACCTCCCAGATGCGCGCCACCCGGTCGCGGCCGCCTGTGGCGAGCAGGCGCCCATCGGGACTGAATTCCACGTCAAACACGTCGCCGTCGTGGCGAAAGGTGAGCACCTCCTTTTGCGTCTCAATGTGCCAGAGCCGCGCGGTGCGATCCCGCCCGGCCGACGCGATAAATCTTCCATCCGGAGAGAACCGGGCGCTTAACACGGCTGCCCGGTGAAGGAAAGGCCGGGTGAGCGCCGAGACGTCTTCTTCTTGCAGAGGGGCGTTTTCTACCTTGCGAACGCTCCATACTCTCGCGGCACCCGAGCTGCCGTCACCTGATTGTTCGGCGGTAACGAGGCGGAGCTGGTGAAAATTGGAACCACTTTCTCCGTGGGCGGGGAGACCTTCCGAGGAATCAAACTCCACGAAACTGATCGGACCTCCCTCATGTGGCAGAGCGACTGTTTTCCCCCACTTCCAGTCCCAAACCCAAACCTTGCCCTTGGCCATTCCCGTCCTATCCGACAAATCGCCTCCTGCGATGACGGCAAGGGCCCCGTCGTCCGAAAAAGCGATCCAGTTCACAGGCTCGTCAAGACGGGGATTTCCCTCGTCCGCTCCAAATATTTTTTCTGGATCCCCTGTCATATAATTCCACACGCCTGCCCGGTCGACCCTATGTCCCTCAGAGTCGCGGCTTAACACCAGGAGCAGCTTGGAATTTCCCGGGTGAAACCGCACTTGCTCCGGGACACTGTCCGGAAACGGGATGGTCTTTCCCACCTGCTCGCGTGTCTTCGCATTGAACACGAGAATCTTGCCTCCCGGTGCCAGTTCACCCTCCCGTTTGGGCGAAGAGACGGCAACCGCTACCAGCGGGAATGAGGGATTGGGATGAATCGCCACTCCCTTCACGGCGCCGTATAGATGATCTTTCAACAGATCCACGCCCTCAGATGGTGCGCCCGCATCGAGGCGCCATATCCGTACGGCACCTTCCGACTCTTTCTTCTGGGGATCCCCCTTGCGCGTGGCGCCCAGGAGAAAAGTTCCGTCGGGAGAGAGTTCAGCAAGTTCGAGCTCAGGGAGATGTCGCAACTCCACGAGTCGCGGAAGCTGGCGCAGTGTGGTGCTCACGCGGAGCTTGTGCCACTCGGAGTTGGCGCCCAAAAGGTCAGGGTCGACACTCGCTGCCTGCTGAAAGAATATGAACGCCCCGGCAGGGTCGCCTGCCTTCACGAGCCGCTCCGCCCGCTCAAGATTCAGCGCCGCTTCCGTCTTCTTGCCCAGGTAATACTCCCTCGTCGCGAGAAGCACCAGGATCACGAAACCGGCCGCGATAAGAATGCGGTTCCGAAGCCGTCGCCGATTGGCCGCCTTAACGCTCGCGTCCACAAACTTCATTTCGTCGACCGACAACTGCTCGCGGATAGAGAGCGCTGACGCGAGCAGAACGCCGGTCCACAGGGCGCTCCGGTCGCGGCCCTGCTCCCGCCATTGTGCCGCAGCCATGCTGACCCGCTGCTTCTGGAGCATCTCAAGGCGCGAATCCTCGAGCCATTCCAGCATGCGCGGCCACTTTCGGAGCAGGGCTTCATGGGACACCTCTACGAATTGACCGCCCACTAAGTCTTTCCGCAGCTGAAGCAGCCTCGCCTTCTCGAAGCGATCTATGATCTTTTCCACCCTACGCCCCTCGTCGGGTGTGGACGCCAGCGCGGACATCGGCACACTTTCCGACACCAACTCGGCGGTGAGACTGGGGCGAACCAGCCGCACGAAGATCGTCTTCACGAGATCGCGATCTCGCTCGTCAAATTCCGCCGCGTGGTAGACGCTCTCCGCCGTCTGCTCGACCACGCGCATACCGCCGCCGCACGCCTCGTACGCCGCCCACGTGATGCGGTTGCGCTCTCGGGCGTCCCAGAGCTTGAGTAGCATGAACTGCAGCAAGGCAAGCGCCGCCGGATCTCCGAGAAAGTCGTTGATAAGCGTATCCACCAGTCCTTCCTCAAAGCGGAGCCCAATCTGCTCCGCCGGCCTCTCGATCACCGCCCTGAGCTCGCGCGCGTCGAAAGGCGGGATGAATACTGTGGTGCCAACTTTGGCGAGCTTGCTTTCGCGCAAGCGGCTCGTCAAAACCCCGGCTAATTTCAATCGTGCCGAAACCACAATGTGCCTGTCAGTGCCCGGTTCTGTCACCCAGCTGTGGAGGGCGTCCATCATCTCGCGCCCGACGGCGCGATCGCAGCTCAAGAAAAGTCCGTCGAGGCGGTGGATCACCAGCAGTGCACGGGTGCGCTGCACGACCACCTCCATGGCAGATCGCAAATCCTTTCGTGGATTTTCTTTGCTGAGAGTGACCTCCTTCACTTCCCAGTCCGCGCTCCCGGGAACCCGGTCCTTTTTCAGCGCTGGCAGAAGTCCAGCCCGGATGAGCGACGTTTTTCCTGCGCCGCTGGCGCCGAGAACCACCAGGACCGGCTTCTTCTTCAGAGCCGCGATCCAATCGTCGATTACATGCGTACGTCCAAAAAAGAGATGGGCGGATGATTCCGAGTACGCGGCGAATCCCCGATACGGACACTGGCTGTCGTCGAGATCGCGGCCCGCGGTGTCGTCCAGCTCGATGAGGAAGGATGCTGGCATCGAATCCTCGGGGATGCCGTGCCGATAGAGAACGGTAACCCAGTAGCTGAGAAGCGTCTGCGCAATGCCACGTTCGACATCGTCCTCGAGAATTCGTCCAGTAGCGCTGGCCCGCCTCATGAAAGTTTTGACGCGATTCAGAAACTTGGGCGTGATTTCGTCGCCTTCTACCCTGGGCTCCTGCCTGAGCAGTTCCATGTGCGTTTCCTTGAGAACTGTCAGCGACGGAAACTCGTACGCTTCGGCAACAGGGCTTCCAGAGTTATTGGAGGGCTCGTCCATGGGATTTTTTCAGGATGTCTGCGAGCGCCGCATGGACGCTGCGCAGTCTTTCACAAAGGCGTTTCAGCGACAGATCCACCTGATAAAAGCGGGTTCCGCCCTCGCTGGAGCAGCGTGTGAAGTATTGACGGACGCGAATTTTCCAGCGCCGGAGTTCATCCGGGTCGTCGGGCTCCGGCATTCGCAGAAGGGAATCGAGTTTCGCAGCGTCTTTCATGATCGAAGTCGCCCACTTCGCTGAGACGCTTCCGCAAACCTTTCCAATGCGTCTGTACAGATCGGGCCATGCGTCGCGAAACGCCGCGGGATCCTGGCCGATGAACGCTTCGATGCTCCATAACCGGGCCTCGATCACCTGCCAGCGAGTGTGCTCGGTAGTGAGCTCGTCGAGGTGGACGTTCAGCTCGGGCAGCGTCTTCACCCCATCACTGAACCGCTCGCCGGCATCAGTCTCCAGCAGGTTTGGCTTGTCGCCGGTCGGTAATGCCCGGAGCTTCTCGCGGATCGCATCGAGTGCGCTCTGCAGCTCATTCAAAGGGATTGTCTGCGCAGCAGCGCAAAGCTTCGTATCGAAGATCGTCGGCCACTTCTCGAGAATTCCTTTCAGACGATTCCGCGATTCTTTCAGGGGCGCGGCATGCAGATCCTCGCATGCCTTATCCAGCCGGTTTTGCGCGTCGCGCAGCTGGCCGAGCCAGGCGAAGTCTTCGTCCGCCAACGACGGCTGACGCGCTGCCACTTCCAGCGCCTCGATAATCGACTTCAAATCTTGCTGCGGCTGCACGAGCAACGGCCAATCGATTTCATCCTCCAGGCGACGGCTATACTGGTAAATGTAGTTGAAGCACTTGAACTGGAGGTCGTGAAGCAAGTCATGCACGTTCTTGTAATCCACAAGCACCTGCAGCTTTTCATCTGCGGCGGCGAGATACGGCTGCTGTTCGGCCACAAAGCTTTGAATCTCTGGATTGGTCATGAGTTCGCCGAGACCATGGAAACCCTTCGTCGGCGTAATGGTGAGGCTCTCATGGGAGAGGCCCTCTTGCGGCCCGATATCCCTTCCATCCTGTGAACCACCAGTGGTCTCTGGACATCGAGGTTGCCCACATCGGAATTTCTCGAAAGCCGTCTCCAACCGGTTCACTACGTCTGTCCATGCTGTATCCTGATTCTCCCATAGAACCACAGCCTTACCTTCCTTCGGGAGCATCTGAAGTTTGGAGAATACCTCCCTTCCGCAGTTGCACTCCCGCAACATGATCGGCACGACCTTTGCCTGCCCTTCCTGGTGCTTCTGCATTGCCTCCTCCAGCTCGACAGACCTCACATAATCGGAGTTGAGAAAATCCGCGCTGATCAGTAGGAGGATGAAATCCGCAGTGCCCAGTTTGCTTTTGATTTCCTCATCCCACTCCTCTCCCGCCTCAATGCAACCATCATACCAATCCTCGCAAACCCCGTAGTGACGAAGAGAGGTCAGATGCTTGCCGAGCTCGTTGCGAAGAGTCTCGTCCTCGTGCGCGTAAGAGTAGAAGACTTTGACCGGTTTCATTAAAAAGTGTTTCGGGCTTTCGTTTCTGGGTTGAGGACTCCCGCGCGGACGCCCGGGTGTCTTCGAGGGCAGACTTCGCGGCAGCCTCGTCGCTGGCGTTCGCGGCGTAATCCCGCCGTTGTCAGGCTTGCCGATGGGAATCCGGCGCCTGGCCATTTAGTAGACGATGGGGATCCGCGGTTTTGCGCGGAAACCTGATGGGCCGCACCGGCAAGCCGGAACTCCTCCTCCGAATTTCGCCGCCTATGGGAAATGAAAACTTGCCGGATACCGAACGATGTAATTTCTGTCGAATACGGGTCCTCATGCGCTCTCTGAACCGTTTTCCAGAAATGAGTAAGTGTGGCAGTCTCTTCGGAAACCTTGAAAAGTTTAGACCATTGCCTCCACATCATCTAACCAAGCACCCCCAGAAACCAACTAACCACTAAGGAATCGCTTTTTCAGGCCTGGCGTCGATGCGGCGAAGAGCCGCATGGTTGAAGAGGGTTCAGGGGGAGAAGGGTTTCTTGCCGAGTTCATTGCCGGATTCCGTCCGCGGGTTAGAATCTTCATTATGTTGACTGATCCAAGCCGATTCGGTCAAGCCACCGTGCACAAAAAATCACCTGATACCGCCCCGAAGCGGGAATTCTCCCTTCCCCGAGCGGGAAGTGCTGTCCATGTGCTCTGTCGAAGGAGATGGTGAGTGAGGAATCCTCAGCACGATGGAAATGCCGGGCTGCTCGTCGGTCGCGAGCTCATCCGCATCGGCGGATCAGATCCGAAAATCATCGAGCGCCGACCGGTCTTGGCGCCGACTCCCTGCCGCCCGCCTGTACAATACTCGGAGGCCGGCCCGGTGCACATCAGTTCCGTGGTTTCGGTTTCGTATGACGGATTTGCTGGTGGCGAAACATCGGATGATGTGGACGTTCATTTGCGATATGCCCTCAGTGGACATTCAACGCTCGACGACGCAATCACCAATCTCCAGGAGCGCGAGGGCACTTCGAATCGTCACCATCTACTCCACGTTTTCGTTCAGACAGTATTCTCAGGGTAAAGAGGGCCTTGACGTGCCCGGACGGTACGCCGTGGACCTTCTGCCTGAACAAGCGTTGCACGGTCGATCCCTCCAACCCGAAACGGGCGATCTGTGTCTGCGACGTCGAGCGGACCGGCGCGTGGATGACGCTGGGTGGGGATTGCGATAAGGCAACTTGCAATGACGCCTACTGGCCCGGGCAGCCAATACCTCCGCGTTGGCGTCGAGACGGCTTCAGAGCGGTCGGCTCTAGAACATATCTCTTCGCTCAACAAACATGCGCGGTAACCACCGTGCACACAGAATCGTTGTGCCCCGCGAACGCTTAAACTGCAGCCCCAGAACCCGCACCTGCGACGCTTCGCCGCTGAAGTCTTGACAGAATCGGCTCGAGACGCTCCAGTTCGCGCAGGTATCTGGAAACAGCCACCATGAAACCCCTTCCTCCCTCTGAACCCCCTCCAACCCGGCAGCCCCTCGACGGACCGAAGCCGAAACTGAAAAAGCAAATTCCTGGCAATAATAAGTGCGATAGCCCTGTCGCCGGCGACCTCCTGACGACAGGTCGTCTCCGCCTCCCGTATACTCCAATGCGTGAGACGTCGGTAGGTCTGATTACCCGGAGAGCGCGATGGATGAAATGACGGTAGGTCGCTACCTGCTGCTGCGGCTGGAGGAGGCGGGCCTGGAGCACATGTTCGGCGTGCCGGGGGACTATGTGCTGGATTTCATGGACCGGGTGGTGGAGAGCCGCATCCGCCTGGTCGGCAACTGCAACGAGCTCAACGCGGGCTATGCGGCGGACGCCTATGCCCGGCTCAAGGGTATAGGCGCGGCCTGCGTGACCTATGGCGTGGGAGGGCTGAGCATCCTCAATGCCGCATCCGGGGCCTATGCCGAGCGCGCACCGGTGGTCTTCATCAGCGGCGCCCCGCGCGCCTCACAGCGCATCGCCGGGACCCATATGCATCACAGTCTCCCCAGCTATCAGCTGCAGCTGGAGATCTTTGCCAGGGTGACGGTGGACTCGGTGCAGCTCACCAACCCCCATACCGCGCCGGATGAAATCGACCGGGTGCTAGTCAACTGCCTGAGCGAGCGCCTACCCGTCTACATCGAGCTGCCCGTGGACATGGTGGACGCCCCCTGTCGCGCCCCGGTGGCGCTCGATTTCCACCGCCCGCGCGGCTCCCATGCGCCGGCCCTGCAGGAGTGCGTGCGCGAGATCGCAGCCATGATCGACGCCGCCCAACGTCCGGTGATCCTGGCCGGAGTGGAGGTCCACCGCTTCGGCCTGGGCGAGGCCCTGCTCCGCCTGGCCGAGAAGACCGGCACCCCCTATGTCACCACCATCGACGGCAAGTCCGCCCTGCCCGAGAAGCACCCGCTATTCATAGGGGTCTACATGGGGGCGCTCAGCCGTGATGCCGTGAAGGCCCAGGTGGAGAGCTCCGACGGCCTGCTCTGCTTCGGCGCCATGAGCACCGACGTCAATACCGGCGGATTCACCGCCCGCCTGCCCGAGCAGAACATGGTGCGCGCACACAAGGACCGGGTCAGGATTTCCAGCCACTTCTACGACCGGGTCTGGATGGGCGATCTGATCGAGGCGCTCACCGCGGGGCTGGGTCCGCACAGCTGCACAGTCGATCACCCCGAGGACCCTCATGCGGTCAGGGGCTACTACACGGAGGACAGTTCCGCGCCGGTGCGCGTCGCGCGCTTCTACGACAGGCTCAACCGATTTCTCCGGCCGGATCACCTGGTGCTGGCCGAGACCGGGGATGCCATGTTCGCCGCCAGCGAGCTCTACATCGGCGACCCCGAGGGCTTCATCTCCCAGGCCTACTACCTGTCCATCGGCTATGCCCTGCCGGCGACCCTGGGGGCCTGCCTGGCACGGCCGGACAAACGGGCAGTACTGCTGCAGGGCGACGGCTCCTTCCAGATGACCGCCCAGGAGCTCTCCACCCTGCTGCGCCAGCACTGCAACCCGATCATTTTCCTGCTGAACAACGACGGCTACGTGATCGAGCGGCTCATCCACGACGGCCCCTATAACGACATCCAGCCCTGGCGCTACCACGCGCTGCCGGCGGCGTTCGGCGGCGACGCACTGAGTCTGGAGGTCAGGACCGAAGGCGAACTGGAAGCAGCCCTGACGGCGGCCGGGGGGAATCCGGACCGACTGGTGTTCATCAATCTGCACCTGCCGCCCAACGAGGGCTCGGCGGCCCTGGAGCGCCTGTGCACCGCGCTCAGGCAGCTCCAGGCAGCGAAGGAGAATTAGCCCGGCCTGTCGCGGGCCACGTCACTGCACGGCAAAGTCAAACCAGCTCTCCGGGTACGGTTCGTCCGCCAGGGTGAAGTGTCACCATTCCTTCGGGTAGGGTTTGAAACCGTGCTTGCCCGAGGCGTTCTTTGTTGTTCTCGACAAGATAACCGTTGTCGTCACAAGCGCAGATATAGAGCGAGATATAATTCTTCTGACTGGCCAGACAGACGACGAACCAGTCTCCCTCACGACTGCTGGCGTATTTGTAGCGGTACGGGCCATACCCCACAGCATGCCGTGACCGATTTGCGGCGCGAGTTCGGGGGCTGACTCGCAGATCCCGTCATGAACGGCCCGCACGGCGGCACGCCGTTCCTCCGGCAGGCCGGCGATATATTGCCCGGGGGGTACGTGATCGGGAGCTCTCATTCCGGGCAGATTGCGTCGCGTGGCAGGCTCGGGTCCAGCAGGATCGTATTTGCTCGGATTGCCGGAACTGGAACATGAGCCGGATGCAAAGCAAGACCACTAAGCCTGAAAAGATCGTTCTCAGTCCTCTCCACCGAATGGGCTTCCGCTATGCGCTATGTAGCAATGATTGTCGAGGCCGCGACTGCACAGGATTTCAAGCATCTGCAATTGCTTGGGTCCTGCCCTACTCGCGGGGTGATCTCGGGACGAGCGAACGGCCGAACAACCGGCAAATGGGATACGAACGTCGAAGCGGAGAGGCGGTTGTAATACTTGGCGCGAATCGTGACGCCATTTGGCGTTACCAACCACCTTGCTGTGATACTTGGGTTTCAATTTTTTTAATGATGCGTTCGTAGTGTTCCGCGATACGGCTTGCCTCGTGAGCATCCGTGCATTCTTCCGGAATGAAGAATTCATCCGACGTAAAGCCAGTTTCCAAGTAGTCAGCGGTCTTTTGCCACGACTCTGCTCGTATCTTCAACCCATCAAGCGCCTGACCAAGATCAATATCGTCCAGCGTAACTGAGAATCTCTTGTCCATTTTGATGGACACATTCACCTGGCCAGGAGTGAGCAAAGAATCCAGCTTTATTTTTGGGCTCCTCGAAGAAAACTGTGGGTGAAAACTGTGGGATTTGGCGGGAAACAAGTGGCTGAATGTACGTCGGGAGGGAGGCTTCAAACCCCGACTTACTCACTATCTTCTGATCCCTCCCGTCTGTCTGCTCCGACGTAACGGATCCGCCGAGGCGGACATTCTCGCAGGCAGACGGGAGGGGAAAATTGTGAATAAGTCTGAGCGCCCCCTGTCGATCGGCGTCTTCTGCGCGCAAGCGAGAAAGAACGGAGGCTGGCCGATCCGCGCGGATCGTATAAACCAGCCCCTCGCCATGTGTAATCTGACAGTGAAGACAATACTGAGACAAACGGCTCCGCACAGGGGATTCCGGTACGAGCAGGTGCGCCGCAGCGCGATGGCCGACGATGTGATCGAAGCCGTGGTCGCCTCCCGTAAGGGGAGCCGAGGGCGCTGCGGGCAGTGCGGCCGGCCGGGACCGACCTACGACCGCCAGGCCGAGCGGATGTGGCGCTTCGTGCCACTGTGGGCGTTCGTGGTGTTTGTGGTGTACGCGCCGCGCCGGATTGGCTGCGCGCGATGCGGAATAAGGACCGAACGCATCCCGTGGGCGAGCGGCAAGCTGCGGATCTGCGATCACATGCGGCACTTTCTTGCGCAGTGGGCGCGGCGGCTTTCGTGGCGGGAGACGGCGCAAGTGTTCGCTGTGTCGTGGGCGGACGTGTACGGGGCGGTGAAGTGGGTGGTGGACTACGGCCTGCGCCACCGCTGTCTGGCGGGCGTGGAGGCGCTGGGCATCGACGAGATTCATGTCGGGAGGAAGGAGAAATTCTGGACGCTGGTCTATCAGATCGACGAGGGCTGTCGGCGGCTTCTGTGGGTTGGGCAGGACCGCAGCGCGGCGACCCTGGAGCGCTGCTTCGAGCAGTTCGGATTCGAGTTCTGCGAACGCATCCGCTTCGTGTGCTCGGACATGTGGCGGCCCTACATTGATGTCGCGGCGGAGTGCCTGCCTGGAGCGCTGCACATTCTCGACCGCTTCCACATCGTCGAGAAGATGAACAAGGCCATCGACGAAATCCGGCGCGCAGAAAGCCGGGCGCTGGCTGCTGCGGGCCTCGCGCCGCTGCTCAAGAAAATGCGCTGGGCGTTCCTGAAGCGGCGCACCAACTGGACCAGAGGGCAGAGATCGCGGATGCGGGCGCTCGAAAGCACCTCTCTGCGAACTATGCGAGCCTTCGTGCTTGTGGAGGGTTTCCAGCATTTCTGGACCTATGTGTCGCCCTGCTGGGCGGGGAAGTTCCTCGACGCCTGGTGCCGGCGGACGATGCGCAGCAGACTCGATCCGCTCAAGAAAATCGCCCGCAGCCTGCGCAACCACCGTCCCCTTCTCATGAACTATTTCGAGGCGAGGAAGGCCTATTCGAGCGGCGTGGTCGAGGGTCTGAACAACAAGGTCAAACTGACCGTGAAACGAGCCTATGGCTTCCGCACCGACGCAGCCCGAGAAGTCGCTCTCTATCATACACTTGGAAAACTACCCGAGCCCGAGTTCACCCACAGTTTCTTTTAAGCAGGCTATTTTTGAAATCTTTCGAGCTTCAATCCCTCTCTAATGGCTGCCGGCAAGCGATGGACTCGTGACGAATTACTCGTTGCTCTCAACATCTATCACAAATTGACTTTTGGCCAGCTGCACGCCCGTCAACCAATAATCATCGCTCTGGCCAAGAAGCTCGGCCGCAGTACCAACAGTGTCGCAATGCAATTTAACAACTTCGCGTCACTGGATCCGGCTTTAAAACTTCAAAGAATCAAATGACTCCAGGGAGCAAGTGCGCTATACCGAAGCATGTGGCGGGAGATCGCATTTGCGCTTATCCCCCGCGTCGATTCTCTTCGAACATCTCTGCCGGCATGGGATGATCGAGACGCCACACCATCTGTATTGGACGCTCCGATTTGTATTCCACGAGCTGTGCGGGACCGAGAAACGTGAAGGGCATAGTTACGTATTCCGTTTTCTTTTTTGATCGGGCAAAAAAGAATATCTGGTAGCCACGAGCTTTATGGTGAATGAAGTTTTGGCCGGTTTCGCTTTCCTGTGAGGTTTGCGACTGGGTTTCCCAATGTAACAATTCTCTACTTATTGGGTAATCCTGATACATGGTAGTCGGAGAAAACTCTTTCTCAGTTTTTTTAAAGGTCACCAATGCTACATAAGTTTGTATATCAGGAAAATGAAGACGGCCGACTCCTCGCACGCCTGCGCTTTCAAAAGATGCCCCGCCCAGTGCGGATTTAATCTCATCGCCTCCGTATTGTGCGTGCAGCTCTAAATGGCAATCGAACGGAAGATTTAGTTCTGCGCCGATAACTCGTGTTTCGTCGTCGGCCCAGCTAAGGATTTCACTCAAATCGCTAAGAATTGAAGGATTCTCAGAAAGCCGAGCAAAAGATTCTTCCAAGTTTGCAAACCCTAGAACACGACCTGGTTTCCCCCACAACCGATAATGTATGCCCAGAGCTGAGGTTCCGGCGATTCTCAACGCGCCACTTGGATTTCCAGCAGACAGGTTTGCAACGACGGCGCGAAGTCTGGCGATCTCGCGCGGACCATTTATCTGTGAGACTGTAAGTAACCCATTCTGCAGCCGATCAAGATCAGGATCCTTCGGAGTTCCAGCGACACGTGCGACTGCTTTCCACCGCGTCCATGATTTTCGTGATAGGAGCGCAGCTGGATCATATTCGTGATATTGTACAAAATTCCCGAAACTGAGAGGTTGCTGAGCGTCCGATTCGAACGTTTCTATTTTTTCTGAAACTTGTACCGCAAGATTACGGAGGTTCTGTCGGATATTGGAAAGCACATATTCGCGCGCCACCCGATCCAATTGCAAACTGCAGCCCGCGGGCAGATGGGGAAACTCAAGTTCCACTTCACGCTCCACGTTGAATCGCCGCTCCGTCAGCAGTGCTTTGAACTTGCGATCAATGCGATAGCGGCGATGCGTCTGACCCACTAAATCAAGCACCATTAGGCAGTCCTTTTCCGGCGCGTGGCGAAGTCCCCTTCCGAGTTGCTGCAAGAATACAGTCAAACTTTCAGTTGGACGCAAAAAAAGAACCGTATTGATCTCAGGCACGTCGAGACCTTCGTTGAGCACATCGCGTGTGAAAAGAAAATGGATTCGTCCTGCTCGGAAGTCTCTCAGCATGCGGCTTCGCTCGGTTGTCTCAGTGTCGCCGACAAGCAATGCGGACATGATTCCGCATTTATTGAAAGCCTCTGCCATGAATTCCGCATGCTTCACAGAAACGCAAAATCCAATTCCGCGAACGCGATTGATAGTCGGCTGATAGCGCCCAAGAGCGTCTAGAATAAGTTGCAGACGCTGATGCGCCATCGCATGCGCCCCTGTATATATAGACTCCAGTGCAGTGACGTCGTATTTTCCGTTTCGCCAATATCGGTCGTCGGCGAGCGAAACAGGATCAGACACCCCGAAGTAGTGGAACGGGCAAAGTAATTTTTCTTCGAGCGCCTCCGCTAAGCGGATCTCCGCGGCAAAGCGGTTCCCAAAATCAGCGGCCACGCTTGCGCCATCCATCCGCTCCGGAGTCGCCGTCAGACCCAGCAAGATTTTTGGCGTAAATTGGTCGAAGATCGATCGGTAGCTTGCTGCGGGACCATGGTGCACTTCGTCGACCACAATAAAATCGTAGAAATCTCCACCCACTTGCCTCCAAAGCCGCCGGTTGCTCAACATGTCCACCGAGCAAAACAGATGTTCATATCGCATGGCGGTATGGGGGCCGACCAAGAGTTCTCCAAAAGCCGGCTCGCGGAGAACCCCTCGGAACGTGGCAATGGCCTGCTCCAGAATTTCGCGGCGATGCGCAACGAAGAGTAAGCGGGCTTGGCGGCTTCGCTTGACGAAGAAGCGAAGAAAATCGAAAGCCGCAACGACGGTTTTGCCAGTGCCGGTTGCTGCGACGATTAGATTCCTCCAACGATTATGTGTGATGCGCTCCGCCTCCAGGGCGTCGAGAATGCGTTCTTGGAACGGATGCGGGCGAAGGTCGAAAAAGACAGGGCTCGAGGTCGAACGCGACCGAGCATGGCGAATTGCTTCCCGCAACACTTGCGGCTCATCCGGATCGAATGGAATGAATTCTCGGCTATTCCAGTAGGTTTCGAATTCCGCAACGAACTTTTCTAAGATATGTGGCATGTCTTGCGCGGTGACCTTAAGACACCATTCCAAACCGCTCGTCATCGCGGCTTGCGACATGTTTGCCGAACCGATGTAACCTGTGGAAAAACCGCTGCTTCGGTGAAAGTGGTATGCCTTGGCATGTAGCCGCGTCCGTTCGGTATCGTACGACACGCGGACGCAGGTATTGGGAAGTCGCGCCAGCCACTCGATCGCTTCCGCATCAGAAGCGCCCATATACGAAGTTGTGATGATCCGCACTTGAGCACCACGACGAGTTAGTTCTTCAAATGCAGCCATCAGAAGACTTAACCCGGACCATTTGATGAAAGAGATAAGCATGTCCATTCCATCCGCTGATCGCATCTCGCGCTTCAGCTCGTGAACGAGTTGTGGATCACGGGACGAACCTGTGAAAAGGCTGCTTTCCGAAACAGAGGTCAATGGACGCAGCATACCTGATTCGGCGTAAGCGGAGGGGGTCACTTCGAGAAGCACTGAGTCCTTGGCGTTCGAGAGATGTTTGGCCTTGAGGAACTCTGAATTTGGCGCCCCTGCAATTCTGCCGATAAGCTCGTTGCACAGTCGCAAACGTGAGGTCGAATCA
Organism: uncultured Verrucomicrobiae bacterium; assembly: GCA_963805815.1. GTDB lineage: Bacteria > Verrucomicrobiota > Verrucomicrobiia > Chthoniobacterales > Chthoniobacteraceae > CAWDWA01. The sequence continues at coordinate 69,234 of CAWDWA010000023.1, read as the reverse complement.
AATTGCTGCCCTAAAGCCTTCTCGAGCACTTTGCCGACAAACCACGCTAAACGAGTTGGTTCTTCTTCGGTTTCAAGTTTGCCCAGGACAGAACGTATCTCCCGATTTTGCTTCAACGTCTCACTGAGTTCGTCATCCAGCAATAAGTCGTAAATTCCAGATGGAAGATTCATAACCAGGTTTTTCAAAGTGAAAATGCATTCGGATGAAAGTTAATCAGGGCGCCGTTTTTCAAGCCTCGAACATCAAATATTTGCTTTGGGCGCACTGGCTCAGTTGGAGATTAAACGTTGCGAGACGGGCAGAGGAAATCGAGCTTGGTGCAAGCAGAGAGTTGCGGCGGTCAGTTAACGTCCGGCCATTTAACGGCGTGCGATCGCAGCCAGCGGCGAAGCAGAAAGCAAGGACCCCTTGATCTAGTACGAAGAAATTGCATTCATCGTCTATCCGGTGACGGATATCCGCCGTGCGTGGAAGTTTTACGAAGATGGGCTTGACCTTGCGCCCAACGCGCCGCTGAAAACGGAAGATCAGTAGTGGATCGAGTATGACATTGGCCCGGGAACGGTCGGAATCGGATTTTCGTAGCAATGGAAGCCGTCTAACAATGCGCTCGTCGGCGGCTATGGAGGTGAAGGATTTCGACGTGGCGGTGGAAACGCTTTGTGCCAACCAAAGCGAGTTTCTTAAGGAGACCAGTGTCACGTTCACAATTCATTCCCTACCGGGTGTGATGCCTCGAAGCTTGCTTCAGATATTTCAAATTCTTCTCTTGCGAATGCCTCGGAGCTTGCTCCGGGGATAATTTACGGCCGCTCATTTCTTTCGCCCCGCGTTTTCTCGACGGCACGCACTCCGTCGGCCTCCCTGTTCACTCGTCGCCCTGATCTTTCCGCCCATGCTCTCCTGCGCCCAACACACCGGCAGCCCGGCCAACGCATACATGCACCGGTACGATTTCGATGAGCTCGTGGCCCGGTTTGAAGCGCCGGAGCGGGCGGCATGGCAGAAACGTCTGCTTGAACCGCTCGAAGGGAAGACGGTGGCCGATATCGGCGCGGGCAGCGGGTATTTCACCTTTCGGATGGCGGCGAAAGCGAGCCGGGTGATTGCAATCGACATCGATCAGCGGTTCATCGATTACATCGAGGCGAAAAGAAATCCAAAGGTCGAAGCCCGGTTGGCGACACCCGATTCGCCGGGCTTAAGGCAGGGTGAGGCGGACGCGGTATTGATTGTGAATGTGTACCATCACATCGACGATCGTGTGAATTACCTTAAGAAACTGAAAGCCGGAATGGCGGATGGCGGTGTGCTTCTCATCGTTGATTACAAAAAAGAGCCGACGCCGCATGGTCCGCCCGTTGAGATTCGGGTTGCAGAATCCGAGGTCGAGGGGGAACTGAAGCAAGCCGGGTTCACTGTCGAACTTGGGGATCGCGAGACGCTTCCGGAACAGTACATCCTGCGGGCGAAGTTGTAGAGGCGGTTGTGCCAACCGCCTGTCGATTTCCATAGGCGGTTGGCACAACCGCCTCTACAACGTCCCTGGGACGTGAGAAGCTCTGCGCGATGGCAGAACGTCCTCAAAGACTGGAGCGGATTTTCGAGAAATACGATCCGCCGTTGTACTTTGTGACCTTCAACGCGGCTCGACGTCGGCGGGTGCTCGCCGCCAAACCTCCTCACTGGCAGGAGGGATTCTTCGATCATCTGATCCGAAATCCGGAGAGCTATGAAGAAAAATGGAGCTACGTGAGGGAGAACCCGGTCAGGGCCGGGCTCGTCGATTCAGCGGAAAGGTGGCCGTACGCGGGCGAGATCGTGAGCATAGACCGGGCGTAAGAGTAGTCGTTGTAGAGGCGGTTGTGCCAACCGCCTGTCCCCGTCTAAGAAGGCGGTTGGCACAACCGCCTCTACACATTGACAGATGTGGCGGATGTCTCAGAGTGGGTCAAAGCGGGGTCCCATCTGGTTCAACATTTCGAGCGCCTCCGCGCATGAATCGAAGGCCGGAGCGATCTCTGCGAACACCACATCACATATTGTCAACTCGCGGGCACGTGATGCTTCCACCGGCCTGCGACCACTCCGCTGCGCCGGTTTCGTGATTGAACACAGCTCATAGCACGGATGAATCGACCGCGGGGATCATCTCTTTTCGTGGTTCGCCGGCGGGAGTTCGACGGGTCCGCGGGTCTGGTCGAGCCAGGCCTTCGTCTCGGCGGCCGGATGACGTTCTCGTCCGATCCCGCGCACCTTTTTCCACGCGTCTTCATGCACCACCTTGACGGCTTTCACGAAGGGAGCGGTTTCGTCGAAATCGAGCTGATGACCGGCTTTCAGGCCAAGACGCTTGCGTATTTTCAGCGGGATCGTGATCTGGCCTTTGCTGGTAAGAGTGGCTTTCATTTCCGTAACAGTAAAGGAACGTCGTATGGCGATTTGAAGAAATGCGCAAGTTCAGCATTGACACGGTCAGTGGATGTCTTACGTATTTGGAAAATAAGCACGACATTGACGGTTCGACTACCTGATGAACTCGCCGACTGGATCGACGAAAAGGCGCGAGTCACCGGGCGTTCACGGGGGAGTCTCGTCAAGGAAGCGCTAGAACGCGCGAAACAGGCTGAAGCAAAGCCTTTCCTGAAACTGGCCGGTGGAATCTCAGGCCCAGTTAATCTGTCTCAGCGCAAGGGATTCGCAAAATCGTGAAGGGCATCGCAGACACAGGATTTATTGTCGCGTTTCTCAATCGACGCGACACTCACCACCGCTGGTCTTTCGAATTGGCTCAAACAGTGACCGATCCGCTGATCACGTGCGAAGCGGTGTTGGCCGAAGCCGCTTTTCATCTGGGGTCCGTGCCGCACGTTCTGGCCCTGATCGACACGGGGCTGATCGTGGTGAATTTCGACTTCAACGCCAGTCAGAAACGCATCGAAGAACTGGGGCGGAAATACCAGGATCGATCGCCCGATCTCGCCGACCTCTGCCTGATTTGCCTCAGCGAATGGTTTCCCGCCCGGCCTGTTGTAACCGTCGATGGAGACTTTCGCATCTATCGCAGGCATCAGAGAGAAAGGATCCCGGTTGTCGTGCCGCCGGAGATGTAGAAGTCCGGCGGCTGCCAGGCGGCTGCAGGATGGTAACTGCCTCTACAAACCAGTGCTGTTCGATGTTAGGATTCCGGGATTATGTCCGCTCGTTTCTTTCGATCCGTATATGCTCGACGGTACGCATTCCTTTGGCTGCACTGTTCACTCGTCGCCCTGATCTTTCCGCCCATGCTCTCCTGCGCCCAACACACCGGCAGCCCTGCCAACGCATACATGCACCGGCACGATTTCGATGAGCTCGTGGCCCGGTTTGAAGCGCCGGAGCGGGCGACATGGCAAAAGCCGGAGATGGTAATCGGTCTGCTTGAGCCGCTCGAAGGGAAGACGGTGGCCGATATCGGCGCGGGCAGCGGGTATTTCACCTTTCGGATGGCGGCGAAAGCGAGCCGGGTGATTGCAATCGACATCGATCCGCGGTTCATCGATTACGTCGAGGAGAAAGGAAATCCGAAGGTCGAAGCCCGGTTGACGACACCCGATTCGCCGGGTTTAAGGCAGGGTGAGGCGGACGCGGTATTGATTGTGAATGTGTACCATCACATCGACGATCGTGTGAATTACCTTAAGAAACTGAAAGCCGGAATGGCGGATGGCGGTGTGCTTCTCATCGTTGATTACAAAAAAGAGCCGACGCCGCATGGTCCGCCCGTTGAGATTCGGGTTGCAGAATCCGAGGTCGAGGAGGAACTGAAGCAAGCCGGGTTCACGGTCGAACTCATGGATCGGGAGGGGCTTCCGGAACAGTACATCCTGCGGGCGAAGTAGAGGCGGTTGTGCCAACCGCCTGTCGATTTCCATAGGCGGTTGGCACAACCGCCTCTACAACGTCCCTGGGACGTAAGAAGCTCTGCACGATGGGAGAACGTCCTCAAAGACTGGAGCGGATTTTCGAGAAATACGATCCGCCGCTGTACTTTGTGACCTTCAACGCGGCTCGACGTCGGCGGGTGCTCGCCGCTGAACCTCCTCACTGGCAGGAGGGATTCTTCGATCATCTGATTCGAAACCCGGAGAGCTATGAAGAAAAATGGAGTTACGTGAGGGAGAACCCGGTCCGGGCCGGACTCGTCGATTCAGCGGATAAGTGGCCGCATGGGGGCGAGATCGTGAGCATAGACCGGGCGTAAGAGTAGTCGTTGTAGAGGCGGTTGTGCCAACCGCCTGTCCCCGTCTAAGAAGGCGGTTGGCACAACCGCCTCTACACATTGACAGATGTGGCGGGTTTCTCAGAGTGGGTCTAAGCGGGGTCCGATCTGGTTCAACATTTCGAGCGCCTCCGCGTATGAATCGAAGGCCGGAACGATCTCAGCAAACACCACGTCACATAGGAACGCCACGAAATGACTGGGGCCAGCGGGTAGTCCCGGATCTCTTTTTCTGGCGAGTTCTGCCCAACGACCATTGTGTTTCAGAGAGAAACCTGCTGGATCTGCTGTGGCCATGGATTTTCGAGGTTCATTCGAAATTTTTTCCCAATTTTTGCGACCATCAGAATCGCCAGCGGCGATTAATTTGTAGGCAAGGTTATTCCACTGGTTCCGCAAGAGCGGGGTTGGCTCCCGAAAGGGTAGAAACAATGGATTCGACCTTGCCGCTTTTCTTTTTTGCAAATCCTGGTCGTTGGCGGCGGTAGAAACGCTGTGTGACAATTGAATCAAGTTTCTCATCGGTCCTCTGGATCTGCCTTCCTGTCAGATGGTGACAGTCCGCGACCCTGATGAAAATAAGTTGACGCTTCACCGGCGGAAGACAGCTTGAAATTGCCGAAGTGATCCAGTTCTGAGACTGTGCAATCCGGATGCGCAACTACACGAGCCAGATAATTCTGATCTGCTTCTCCAATGCTTTGAACCCAGGATCCCCGGTAACGAGTTCAGTCTTTCTTGAAAGGGCGAGAGCAGCGGCAGTGCAATCGGCCAGACTGAGGGAATGACGGGCTTTTAAATCCGCCGCGAGATCGGCAAGAGGGCGGTCGAACGGGTGGAATACGATCGGAAGAGCCGGAAGTTCGCGTGAGACTTCTGACCAGCGAGCGGCGCCGTTCTTTCGCAAGGTCATATATTTGACCTCGGCATAGTTCGCTTCTGTCATGTGCAGCGGTCGATTGTTCTCACTAGCCTGTTCCAGCAGTGCAGTGACCTTTTCTTCGCCGTTTTCGCCGCGCAGAAACGCGAGGAGCGCGTAGCTGTCGAGAACGGGAGCGACTTGCGGCATAATCAGCAATCCTCCAGCTTCTTTTCCTCCCGCTTATGCTCGGCCCACTCCTCGGCAAGTGGTCTATCGCCGGACTTCCGTTTGAGAATGCCCCGGAGCCGTGCGACGGCGTGTTTGGTAACCGGTTTGAGTAGAATTCCTTCCGGAGTGGCTTCAACGATCGCGCGTGTTCCGCTTTCGATGGAGTATAGCCTTCTAAGCTTTGCGGGGATCACCACCTGACCTTTGGTCGTGAAGTGCACTATCCCGGTCTTTTCGGGTGATTTCATCGTATAGTTCTTACATGTGATCTTAAGTAAGACGAAATGGTGTTTGGAAGAAGAGGTTGTCCTCTCCGGTCGCGAAAAACCCAAAGGCATGGATACTGGAGTTGCGTGTTCGCAGTAATGGCCAAAACCTGAAACTCAGGAGGGCATCACTCTCCCGGCGGTTCGGGCTGACTGGACTCGATGGCCCGTGCGCAGGCCTCTGCATGCTCGGCGGCGCGGGTGAGTGCGGCGGCTTCTTCGGCGAGGTCCTCGGTCAGGAGCAGGCCGGCGGCGCGTCGCTTTTTTGTGGCGGTGGCGCGTAGGGATTCAATGCGGGCGAGCTGTTCGGCAGTGAGCGGGGGCAGGGAGGGTGTGCCTTCGGTCGGGAGGAGCGGGCGTGTGGCCCGGGTGTGTATCGTCAGCATTCCCGCTGAGGAGAGCTGTTGCAGCGCTTCCCACGTGCCGGTGTCGACAATCTGTAGGGTGGGGGAATTTCCACGCCAGGGAATGCTCTGGAAAATTTCCTCGAGGTGTGGACGATGCTCTTCGACAGAGCCGCGGACGACGGTGAGAAGGATTGGAACGTCCGTTCCGGGAAGCCAGGTCTCATCACAGTGGACTACGCTGTTGCCGAAGCGCTTACGGATCGTGCCGGCGAAACTCGCGGCGGGATCGGAGGGAATGGCTTGCGAAGGACCTTTCGCCGGCGTGGCGGTCATGATCTGCTCGAGGCGTTTGAGTATGGCCTGGCGCCCGCTCTTCAGCTTGATATTACTCAGGTCGCCAAGATTGTCCAGCACGCCATCGGAGAGCTCCGTCTTGTTCGCGAGACTGGCGAGCATGCCATGCTCGATGGTTTCTTCGGCGATGAGGTTGATGACTGTAACTGCGCGGCGCTGGTTCTTCCGCCAGGCGCGGGCGATTCGTTGCTCGAGTTTGGCAGGGTTCCAGGGGAGATCGCAATTGATGACGACACTGGCGTTCTGAAGATTGAGGCCAACACCACCGGAGTCAGTGCTCAGGAAAAGGCGGCAACCGGGATCGTTCCGGAACGCGAGGATCTCCGCGCGACGGCGCTTCTGCGGGACGCTGCCGGTATGCCACGCGTAGCCGATGCCATTGCGATCGGCCCAGGCGCGCACTTTGACGAGCATCTTTTCCCATTCCGAGAATACGATCACTTTCACGTCGTCCTCGGAGAGCGAATCGTCGAGGACACGGCCCAGTTCATCCAGCTTGGGACAATCTTCGCAGGGGGTGTCTTTGATGATTGAAGGGGAGTCACAAATCATCCGCATCATGTTCAGGAGGATCATGAGGAGGTCCTGCTCTTTCGGAGTGAGTGGTCGACGTTTCGATTTCTGGACAAGTTCGCCCACCTGTTTTTCGATGCCGGAATACTCGTCGCGCATTGCTGAGGTGAGCGGGACGAAAAGATGGCGGTCGGAGCGATCGGGGAGTTCCGTCTCAACGTCGGCTTTGCGGCGGCGCAGCAGGAGGGGCCGCACCCGCTCGCGCAGTCGCTCGAGATTCTTGTAGCCTTCGGGTCGGCCGTTGCTATCAAAGACGTAATATTCGCGATTGAACCGGAAAAGTGGGCCGAGCAGGCCGGGATCCAGGAAATCGACGAGGGAGCGAAGCTCGTCGATCCGGTTTTCTATGGGTGTGCCGGTGAGGACGAAGGCGTATCGGCTTCGGAGGCGTTTCACGGCCTGGGCAGTCTTGGTGGACCAGTTTTTGATGCGCTGGGCTTCGTCGAGCACGACGATGTCGGGGTGGAGATGCTCATTGATATCGAGGCTGTCGGGAACGATCTGCTCGTAGTTCGCGATCGTGAAGAAGGGAGGGTCGGGTTCGGCGTAGATCTGTGCGCGAGCATGGCGTCCGCCGAAGACGAGGCGCAACGGCAGCCGGGTGAATTTGCCGATCTGTTCCTCCCACTCCGATTTGAGGGAGGCGGGCGTAACGACGAGTGCGCGCCGGGCCCGGCCAAGGTGATGGAGCAGCGCGCACGCGGCGATGGCTTGAATGGTCTTGCCGAGACCCATCTCGTCGGCCAGCAGCGCCCGTTCCCGAAACGCGAGGTGAAGCATGCCCTCGCGTTGGTATGGGAAGAGCGGCGAAAGTGTGACGTGCTCGGGGTGGATGCCTTTTTGCACACCGACCTCGTATTCGCGACGCAGCAGGACGCTCTCTTCGGAGCGTCGGCGCGATTCGAGCCATGGAGCGACTTCCTGAGAGACTCTCAGATCCGGCTTCTTTGAGGAAGCGAAGCGGCGGAGGATTTCTTCGGCGTCGATTCCGGAATGCTGATGTCCAGTCTCGTCGAAGTAAGCGCGAAGACCGGCAGAGAGATTTTCGAGACCGCGTTCAACCCGAAGCCCCTCGTCGGTGGGGACGAGATCGATGCGTCTGGAAGGCAGTCGCCGGGCGGCTTTGTATTCCGCGCGCTGCCTTCGGGAAAGCTGAAGGAGGATGGCTTCGACGTGTTTACAGGTTCCGAGGCCGTTCGTACGAAAATCTGTGCAGGTGCAGGAATATTGACTGGTGACCAGGTCGCGGATTTCGACCTGGTAGGTCATCCCGCTTGGCGAATGGACTTCGAAGTTTGAAAGAATGGGCTGGGTCAGATCGAGATTGACGATGCGATAGCGTTCTTCGCGTGCGCGAAGGCGGCGCTTGAGTATCTCGTCCTCGTCTGTCGTTCGCCAATCGGTAGCCGGAGGAAGATCCGGCGCATTCTTTTTCCGGGGACGTGAAGGTTTCGTTTTCGACGGTCTGGCCATAGCTCCGTCGTTTTTAGGCCTGGTCGCGGATATACGGAATGAAGAAACGCCGGAGAAGGGAGAAAGAGCGGCGGATTTTGAAGCTCAAAACGCCGGGGCGCATTTTCGGTGCGGGTTGTTTGGTGCCATTGGTGCCGGGTTCTGGGGTGGGGATGGACCACTGCCCCGAGTTCTTTGGAGGTGCCCTGCGGATGAAATAAGGTGCTGGATTGGATTTTTGGGATTACACACCCGGAAGCGGCCTTCGGCCTTTCTGCCCCTCTCAAGAGGGGATTACACGCCCGGAAGGGTTGCGCTTTGCCTTACGGGACTACGGATTACTGGGCCGGATTTCTCCCGGAACTTCGAATAGACTGCCAGAACGTTCCGACATTTTTCCAGACGGGGGCCGCGGGTCGCCTCTGTGGCCTTTACAGCCCCCTTCTACTTTTTAGCGCGGTCCGCTGTTTATTGTCCAATCGCCACAAGTTCGATCTCGAACGTCAGATCTTTTCCGGCGAGCGGGTGATTGGCATCGAGCGTCAGGCCTTCGTCCGTGACGTCCGTCACTTCCACCGGCACCTGCTGACCGTCCCTCGTCTGCATGGCGAGGCGATTTCCCACTTCGGGATTCACTCCCTCCGGAATCTGTTCCTTGCTCACCTTGATGATCATTTCGTCCCTGTGTGATCCGTAGGCGCGGTCCGCAGAAATCGTTTCCGTTTTGGTTTCCCCGATTCCCATTCCGGTTACAGCGTCGTCGAATCCAGGAATCACCTGGCCAGCACCAAGAGTGAATTCAAATGGTTCGCGCCCCCGCGAGCTATCGAATGTTTCCCCGTTCTCGAGAGTTCCTGTGTAGTGAATTTTGACGCTGTCTCCTGATTTTGCCTGGGTCATAAGGGCGACCGTAAGGAAAGAATTCCACGACGCAAGGGTTTTCGGGCCGACGCTACGCGTTGCGATAGGAAGGGCTTTTCGATGGCAACCCCGTTAAGAAATAATATTGTGTTTTTTCACGAGGATGTCGCATTTGGAAATACCCCGGAAGGCTGTTTACCGCCTGTCTGTGTATTACCGCTGTCTTCAGCGGTTAACCGAGAACAAGGCGAAAACAGTGTCTTCCGCCGCGCTGGCTAAAGCCGCAGGCGTGAAACCGACCCAGCTTCGTAAGGATCTCGCCTATTTCGGACAATTCGGCACAAGGGGTCTCGGATATGAGGTGGAGGCGCTGAGAGACAAGCTCACCGCGGTTCTTGGGACCACCCATCTCCAGCCTGTCGTTCTCGTTGGTGCCGGGTATCTCGGCAATGCGTTACTTGGCTATCACGGATTTGCCAGGGAAGGCTTTGAAATTGTTGCAGCGTTCGACATCAGGGGCGATCGCATCAGGTCCGAGAAATTGAAGATTCCGCTCTACGGAATGAACCGCCTGAAGACATACGTCGAGGCGCATTCCATCAAGATGGCGATTCTCACTGTGCCCGCGCGGGTTGCTCAGGAAATAGCGAATCAACTCGTCGCCTGCGGGATCCAGGCAATTCTAAACTTTGCGCCGATCGTTCTCGAGGTGCCTGGCGGGGTCATTGTAAACAACGTCGATCTCGCTATCGAATTGGAGAATCTCTCGTATTTCATCCGATGAGTGGCACCGGAATCGGTCTCACCCGGATCGAGGCGTCTGAGTTTAATCTGCGCCTCACGCTCGAGTCCGGGCAGGTCTTTCACTGGCTTCCTCGCGGTGACGGATGGGTCGGATTGATCGATCGTGAGCCGGTTTATGTAGAGCAGCGAGGCGCAACTCTGCTCGTTACAGAAGGGCGAGAACAGCTCGTGTCCGATTATTTCGCCCTGGATCATTCGCTGGAACAGATTTACGCCACGTTTCCGAACGATCCTGCAATGAATGAAGCGCTCACCTTCTGCCGTGGGTTACGCCTGATCCGCCAGCCCGCATGGGAGTGCCTGGCCACCTTTATCACCTCCTCCCTGAAACAGGTGAAGCACATCGAACAAATGTCTCACCTGATCCGGCGGAACTTCGGCACTCCGATTCCGTGGGGCAGTGAAATCCTGCACGCGTATCCTGCGCCCGCACAGCTCGCCGCGGTTTCGGAGAGTGCGCTTCGCGCTTGTCGTCTGGGTTTCCGCGCGAAGAATCTTCGAGGCACCGCGGCAATGATCGCCGCCGGAGAAATCGACCTGCAACAGGTCGCGACGATGGAAGATTCCGACGCTATCGCCGAACTCTGCCGGCTTCCGGGAGTGGGTGAAAAGATCGCGACCTGCGCCCTTCTTTTTGGATTCGAACGTCCAAAGGCTTTCCCAATTGACGTCTGGATCGGTCGAGTCCTCCGCGAGATCTATTTCAAACGAAAACGCAAAGTTACCGCTGCCCGCCTCAAGGCGTTTTCCAAAGAATATTTCGGGCCTTTTGGTGGTTACGCGCAGCAATACCTCTTCCATCACGCGCGGAGAACGTGGCGCCGCCGCGTCCGCGAATGACACCGGGGGTGCGGATGCCCAGCTTGCACCGTATTGGATTTCCGCGCGGCATGAGGGGCGGGTCAACCGCACCACGCGACCGCCAATGCCGGGTACGGCGCCTTCATCGCGGTTCGACAGGGATGTTTAATCCAGCGACCAGGGAGACTGCGTTCCCGCTCATTCGCCCGAAACGCGTTTCAGATGGTCACTGCTTCACATCGAGCACGAGGCGCGGCGGACTGGTGAGTTCAGTTACCCGATAGGCATTGGGCGAGCCCACGCCAAGGACCCAGGTGACGTTCCCTTCGAAATCGCACGTGTCCACGAGCTGAAGCAGATTTTCGTAGTTCAGCATGCGATTGCGGTCTTCGATTGTAGCCTGGCCGGCGTCGGTGTGCGCCTGGGCACGGGTCATCCGAATCTCGAGGAACCCGTCTCCGGCCACAGGGACAACATTGCCCGAACCGCACGCACGTACCGGCTTATCGATGTAAGCAACGAAATATCCCGGTGTTGCCGATCCATCGAACGTGAAGACCACGCGATCAAAGCCGTTGCATTCGATTGACTCGACGTCGGTCAGAAGCGCCGTGGTCGGAAGCTTCTTTGGTGCGGATGTGTCGGCGACGGTGCCGGTAAACGAATCCGGTATCATCGCGCCCGTGGTCGGGTCACTGATGTCGCATAGATTCGCACAACCGGTCGCATAGGCGAGCACTCCCGCAGCGACCGCCATCTTGAAGGAAAAAGCGGACATGTTCATTTCCTTTATGTGCGTAAAGGATTGTTACAGGAGAAGCGAGCTCATTCATTTGCCCGGCAGATTCCCTTGCCCTTCCTCATAACATAATGGTTTCAATGCAGGCACTCCATGCAGATTGACGTTGTGCTCAACCCCTCGGAAATTGAACTTCTTCCCGCCCGGAATCTTTCCGCGACGACATGTGTGGTATTCGATGTCCTGCGTGCCACGTCGTCGATGGTCACCGCGCTGGCGCACGGTGCGCAGGAAATTTTTCCAGTGCGGACGATCGAAGAAGCGCTCGCTATGAAAAAGATACTGCCGGCAGCTGCGCTCGGCGGGGAGCGACATGGTGAAAGGATTGAAGGTTTTGAGCTTGGAAACTCGCCCTTGGAATATCGGGAAAATGTCGCGGCAAAAATCATTACGACGACGACGAATGGCACTGTTGGCCTTCGCGCCTGCGATGGCGCCGCGGAAACACTAGCCGCTGCGATCCTGAATCTGGCTGCGACGTGCGATCACATCGTTGCCGCAAGCTCTGTGCTGGTCGTTTGCGCGGGAACGTTCGAGACATTGGCGGCCGAGGACGTTCTCGCGGCGGGCATGCTTTGCGCGCAATTTCCCGAAGCCGTTCTCACGGATGCGGCGGAGGTCGCCCTCGGATACTACACCACGCAGAGCGCCAATATCTTGAGCGCACTGCAAAAAACGCGCAATGGGCGGGCTCTTACCGCCAAGGGACGCGGTGCCGAGATCGAGTGGTGCGCGCAGAACTCGATATACAACGTGGTCGGTATTCTGAGAGAGGGCAGAGTGGAACCAGCGAAGGATCAATGTAAAGGTTGAGACCATCGTCTCTCCGTGACCTACGACTGGAATGTCCGATAAAAAGAAGATTGGTCTCGCTGTAGTTGCGTCGCTGCTTGTGCACGTGCTGCTCATTCTGGTGTTCGCATTCGGCACATGGATACTCCCTGAGCGGGAAAAAGCGCTTGCAATGCAGGCGCAGACATATCGGCCCACCGAGATTAACGTCGTGGAGCTCGCTCCCGATGTGCTGAAAACCCAGGAGCCGGGGATCCTCGATACCACCGGGCTCACAGCCACGGAGGCTGCTCCCGAAAACCCGCTGTTTGAATCGGATATCAATTCCAAAGCCGGGAGTGACGCTCCTGCCACTGGTGACGCGCCGGCCCCAAGCCAGGAAGGCAAAGATCGCCCGGGTGCAGAATTCGTTGATAGTCCATTGTCGCTTGGCCCCACCGATCGACCGGCTGCACCTCCCGTGTTGAACATCGCCTCGTTGGATCTGCCGAAGCCGGAGCCGGAGCGCAAGCCGAAGCCGGAGCGCAAGCTTCTCGAGCAAGAGCCGACACCGACACCCACATACGAGGGTGAACCGTTGTTGCAGGATGCCGAGGCGACTCCCACGCCCACACCACGACCGGAAGCGACTCAACAATCTGAACGAGATGGATTTGCGCGCCCGACTCCCCGCCCTGTCGTGAAAGCGTCGGCGACTCCGAAGCTAAGGGCGACTCCAACCGTAACACCAACAGCGGCTCCCAGATCGACGCCTGCTCCCACGCTCTCCCCGGAGGATCTGGCCATGTTCATGCCGACACCGCGGCCACGGAAGGCGCCCCGGGCAAAACCGGTGCTTCCCGGCTATCAGCCACATAAGCAACGTAACAGGATCGAGGGGAATTTATCGAACCGCGGGCCGCGTGGTGTCGATGCAATCGGTACGCCTCTTGGACGATATCAGAAAGTGATACGGGATGCCGTCGGGTCACGCTGGTATTTCTATATCAATCGAAGGATGGACATGATGACCGTTGGCACCGTCCGGATCAGGTTTTTCGTCAACGACAAAGGCAAAGTCGAAGACGTAAGGATGTTGTCGAATACCGGGAACGATACGTTTGCAGGATTCTCTATTCAGTCGATCCTCGATGCTGAAATTCCACCTCCTCCATCTGATGTCGTCGAGGTGCTCGACGACAATCGCCTCGAAATTGTATACACCTTCACCCTCTATCCAAATTGATGAATTTCTTCGCAATAGCCTCTCTTTCAGGTGTTTTTAGATTCTTCGAACAGGGCGGATTCTTTATGATTCTCCTGTTGATCTGCTCGGTGGTCTCTGTGACGGTGATCATATGGCGCGGACTTGCCCTGCGTCGCAAGGAGGTGATGCCCAGGGAGATTCAGGACGCGATCGACCGTCTTCGGCCGGCTGACACGACCGAGGTCGTGAAGCGGCTCGCCACTCTGGTGCGCGAGGATCGATCGGCGCTTGGGAAAATCACTCGCGTCGGGCTTCAACATCTGCAATGGCCGAAATCTGAAAACCATGAAGCGGTGCAGACAAAGGCGCGCCACGAAATCGTTCGTCTCGAGACCGGCTTGTTCATTCTGGAAGTCGTCGTGGGCATCGGGCCTTTGCTCGGTTTGCTCGGCGCGGTGTCTGGCCTCGTGACCGTGTTCGCGACGCTGGGCGAGAGCGCTACGGTGACAGATCCGCGGGGCATCGCCAGCGGAATTTCGGAAGCGCTTAGCACAACGATCGTCGGAATCGCAGTCGCCATTCCGAGCCTGATTGCATACAGCTATTTTTCCAAGAAAATCGAAATGATGGCCTCCGAGATGGAATCGCTCATCGGGGATCTGCTGGCCAAATGCTACCATCAACGACGCCGGCGTTCCTTCATTGACGAGCCACCGGCGTCCGAGATCGAGGTTTCATGAAATTTTACACGCGCCAGCGTCGCACCCCGTCGGTCATCATCGTTTCGCTGATCGACATTTTCGCGATGCTCCTGATCTTCGTCATCGTCACAACAACATTCAAGACGGTGCATCCAGAGGTCGTGATCAAGCTTCCGGAATCAGAAACGGCGGCGCCCTCGGAGCGCGCGACGGAGCCGATTATCATTTCGATCGAACCCGACGAACGCATCCATGTGCAGGACGAGGAAGTCGCGATTGATCAGTTGGCAGGCAGACTTCAGAAGGAGCTTGCGGCAAAACCTGATGCTCCGCTCGCCCTGAATGCCGATACCAAGGCGTCTTTCGGGATTATCATTCGCGTCCTCGATGTGTTGAAAAAGAACGGGATAGACGCGAACGTGTCTGCTCTTACCGAAGCTGCAGGCCAATGATTCTGGAAATAGTGAAATTTGGGCATCCAGCCCTCCGCGCGAAAGGAAAACCCGTCGTCGAGATCACTGAAGAAATCCGGGAACTCGGTCAGAACATGCTTGAGACCATGGTGGACGCGAATGGCGTCGGTCTCGCAGCGCAGCAGGTAGGCGTCCCGCTGCAGCTTACTGTGCTGGATGTTCGCTTTGTGGAAGATCGTCCGAGCGAGATGACGATCGAGGGAAAGTCCGTGAACATTGAGGATTACATGCCGATGGTGCTGCTGAATCCGCGTCTCGAATTGAGCAAGGATAAAGAGACCGGAGTCGAGGGTTGCCTGAGTTTCCCCGATATCACGGCTGATATTACGCGTGCTGAATCCGTGACCGCGAAAGCGACACTTCTCGACGGACGTGAGGTCGAATTTGGCGCGACGGGCCTGCTCGCCCGCGCGCTTCAACACGAAGTCGATCATCTCCAGGGAATTCTTTTTATCGACCGGATGAATTCCGCGACCAAGGCGAGTCTGGCTAGCCGGTTGAAGAAGATGCAGAAAAGGGCGCGCTGAGTTTTTACCATGGAGGTGGGAATGTCGTTTCAGGGATTTGTTTGGCTTCCTCCTCCCAACTCCTCCCAAAGCCCCAGATGAATTCCCGCGTGACGTGGGTGGCGCACTTCGAGTAATCCTGCGCTTGGCGCTATGACAGATCCCACCTTCTTTCTCGCTTCGTCCGCGTCTGTCGTTGAGCCGAATCCATGGATGATTCTGCCGTTCGTGGCGATGTTGCTCTGCATTGCACTAATGCCGTTCGTCAACCTGCATTGGTGGGAGCATCACTATCCCAAGGTCGCCGTCGCTCTTGCCCTCGTTACGGTGAGCTATTACCTCTTTGTGCTTCACAACGGGACGCGTCTGATCGGAGTTGCGCACGAATACGTGAGTTTCATTGCGCTGATTGGCTCGCTCTTCGTCGTCGCGAGCGGAATTCATATCCGGGTAAAGGGGGAGGCGACTCCGGGTGCAAACTGCGTTTTCCTCCTTTTGGGCGCGATCCTGGCCAATTCCATCGGTACCACCGGTGCGTCCATGCTTCTAATCCGCCCCTGGATACGCATGAACAAATACCGCATAACAGCGTTTCACATTGTTTTTTTCATCTTTATCGTCAGCAATGTTGGCGGGTGCCTTACGCCGATTGGCGACCCGCCGCTATTTCTAGGCTACTTGAAAGGGGTGCCTTTCTGGTGGACTCTCGAGCATCTGATTGCGCAGTGGGCGTTGGCCGTGCTCGGATTGATTGCCGTCTTCTATGTTTTCGATAGCCGGAATTTCCGCCGCGCGCCAAAGCAGATCCGGATAAAGGAAACGCAGAGTGAGACCTGGCGGTTCGACGGAATGACGAATATCTTTTTTCTTGCGGCGATTCTTGGCGCCGTCTTTATCGAGCATCCGCTCGGACTCCGGGAGGTGATCATGGTTGGCGCGGCTGCCGGGTCGTATTTTGCAACGCCGAAGGCAGTACATGAGTCCAATGATTTCACGTTTGCGCCGATTAAGGAGGTGGCATTTCTTTTCGTGGGCATCTTCGGGACCATGGTGCCGGCACTGGATTACCTGCAGGTGCATGCCCATTCCCTGGGAATTGAATCACAGCGCCAATTCTATTGGTTCACCGGACTCCTGTCGGGCGTGCTGGATAACGCACCGACCTATCTCACGTTCCTCGCGGCGGCATTCGGACTCGAAGGCCTCAATATGAATCTTTCGGCGGACGTAAAAATCTTTGTTGAAGAGCACGCGCGGCATCTGGTCGCAATTTCACTCGGTGCCGTGTTTTTCGGTGCGATGACTTACATTGGCAATGGTCCGAATTTCATGGTTCGGTCGATCGCCGAGCACGCGAAAGTCAAGGTCCCGAGTTTTTTCGGATACTTGGTGAAATTCTCGATTCCGATTCTCATCCCATTCTTCTTCCTTATTTCGCTCATTTTTCTTTAGAAGTGCGGCCGTACCCATGTTTACAGGAATCATCGAAACCACGGGGCGCGTCGAGGCGCTGCGACCGGTTCAGACTGGAGCGCGCCTCGTCCTGGAGGCACCCGGGATGCTGGAAGGAACCGTCATTGGCGAGAGCATCGCGGTGAACGGATGCTGTCTCACTGTCACGAGTGTGGACGGCAATAGCCTGGCGTTTGATATTCTCGCGGAAACGTTGCGCTGCACGAATCTCGGTGATTTGAAGACAGGTGTTCACGTGAATCTTGAGCGCGCGGTAGCCGTTGGCAGCCGCATGGGCGGGCATTTTGTCCAGGGCCACATCGATTGTCCATCGGAAGTGATTGCTCTCGAGCCTGTTGGAGCGGACTATCGGTTGGTGATCGCGATGCCGCGGAAGTTTTCCCGCTATGTCGCCTACAAAGGATCAATTGCGGTGAACGGCATCAGTTTGACTGTTGCGGAGCTTGGGAAAGACCGGTTCACGATCTGGATCATCCCCCATACGATGGAAGTCACCAATCTTTCCGAAGCGTCCGCCGGGACACGCGTGAATCTCGAATTCGACATGCTTGCGAAATATGTCGAGCGACTGCTGAGGCCTGGCGACCAGGCATAGGACGTTCAGATTTTCCCCGGACGATCGGTCTTAAGTTTCTCGAGGATTCGATCCACGTCGACATACTCTTCGACGAGGCTCTGAATTCTGGAGATCTTCTTGACGTCTCCCGGCAGCGTCTTGATCGTCATGGAATGGATGCGGCTTGCGACCGTGTAGCTGTCCATGGCAGAGCTGATTGTCGGAACGTTCGACCGTTTTACGAGATCCAGCACTCTTTGATGAGGTATCATGTCATCCGAAAGCACGAGCCCGGTGATTGATCTGTCATGATTTTCACCGAAGGAACTCGTGGAAAGGGCGGCGAGTATTACGTCCTCGCGATCTCCTGGAGTGACCACCAGAGTGCCTGGAGTGAAAAGTTCCATCACGTGAGTGGAATTCATCGCGCCGATGATGACCCTTTCGGCAAGCCGGCGTCCCTTGCATTCGCAATTGATGAACGTGCCGCTGATGGCGTGCGAGACCTGTGTGAGCGTAGGATTGGAGAGTATCGGTTCTGAAGGGACGGCGCCAAGGAGCTCGATTCCGAGTCGTTCCAGACCACGTCGGGCGAAGTCCTTCACATAGTCGTATTTGTCAGGAAGTACTTTATTAAGAATCACCCCGAGCAACTCGACACCTTCCTTGTCAAAAAGCGCCTTGTTCAAGGCCACCTCATCGATCGGACGGCCGATGCCGGCGCCGGTGATGAGAATGACTTTGCTTTGCAGCAATCTGGAAACGCGTGCGTTCGACAGATCAAAAACGGACCCAACGCCGGCGTGACCGGTTCCTTCGATGATGCAAAAATCTTTCTCCCATGCCGCGCGATCAAAAGAGTTCTGGAGCCGGCGAACGAGGGAATCGATATTCGCCTCCGCGATGTAACGCCGGGTGAAATCGGGTTCGATCGCGATCGGGCTCATCGCCTCCAGCGGAGTCTTCACTCCGAAGGTGGCATCGATCAATACCGTATCTTCGTCGATCGGCCTGCCGTCGATCGTCTGGAAACGTTGTCCGATTGGTTTGATGAAGCCGATGTTTCCATCTCGCTTTGCCAGAGCTCCGAATAAGCCGAGAGCTATGGTGGTCTTGCCGCCGTTTTGATTGGTCGCAGCGACAAAGATGCGGGGTGTTTCGGCATTCACTCGAATTTCCCGAACGATATCAGACTCGAGGATAGAGCTTGCGGTATTCGATTGCCTGCAACCCGACGATAGCGGCGACGCCGAGAATTTCCTCGACCGTCGCGCCGCGGGACACGCCTCCGCACGGTCTCGAGAGACCCAACAGAAGCTGGCCGTAAGCTTGCGCTCCCGCGAGGTGTTGAACGAGTTTTACGCCGATGTTTCCACTTTCGAGGTTGGGAAAGATCAGGACGTTCGCGCGGCCGGCTACAGCGCTCGTAACCCCCTTGATTTTCGCTAATTCAGGGAGAATCGCCGTATCCAACTGCATTTCTCCATCGATATCGACGTCGAGCTGCTCCTTCTCCGCTCGTTTCCTCGCAATTGCAGCGGCGGCAGCGACTCGCTCCGGTCCCGGAAGCTTCGATATAGCCCTTGTCGAAAAACTGAGCAAAGCTACCCGTGGACGGACGCCCGTGAGTTGGCGGCAAAGCGTCCCTGCCTCAATCGCGATTGCTGCGAGCTGATTCACCGTCGGCTCCGGGATGACTGCGCAATCCGCAAAGAAGAAAACTCCGTTTTCCCCGAGATCCTTTTTCGAAGTCTCGACCACCATGCAACTCGAAATGGTCTCAATGCCGGGCAGAGGCTTGATGAGGTGGATGAGTGGGCGGAAAAGAGATCCGGGATAGACGTTCGCTCCCCCTACGAGGCCGTCCGCTTGTCCATACTGAGTCATCATGGAGGCGAAATAGTGCGGCTTGAGCATGATCACACGCGCTTCTTCGCGACCCAGATCCCGGTAGCGCTTCAGTTTTTCAAGATGCTCACAAAACTTGGGAAAATCTTCGGACTTCGCCGGTTCGATGATGTGGATATGCTTAAGGTTAACGTCGCTATCTTCTGCCACCTTCTCGACCTCCGAGCGCGTTCCCAGGACAATGGCCGGTCCAAGTTTCTCCTTCACATAGAGTTCTGCCGCCTTCAGCGTCCGCGTCTCCGTTCCTTCGGGAAACACGATCCGTTTTGGCAGCCCCCTAAGCTTCTTGAAAACCGAATCAATGAATTTCATAAAAACTCTTTCCGGAGACTGTGGATTTTCCCGGAAGGAGACAAGGGAAATGGTGTTGCCGCAATCAGAAGGGCCAGAGCAGTTCTCAAAAGAATCGTCCGAAATGCCGACGGTCATAGATCAACGCTACAGGCGCTGTAGCGGCGCTCTGCGAGCGCCGAAAAGGAAAAAATCAGGAAGATGGCTCTGGACCCGATAAACAGCTGAAGACGGGGACTACTGCAAGTCAATCATCTGCGCACAACCCATTTGCCTTTTAGGGGTTTTACGGACTTTTCCGCTAGCTTTGCGAATTCTTTGCGAGCGGGTTTCGCCTCCTCGATTTCTCCCAGAACCAAAATTTCGTGCTCTTTCGAGACGCTCGCCTTCCTTTGCGGTAGAAAATCCCGCGCCGTCGCATGCACCTTCACCAGAGAGCCAGGCGGTATGTTCAGTTCGGACGGTGAGAAGGAAAAAGTGAGTGCGAGGGAGTCGACGTTCGGACAGCCTCTCTTCACGCGCAAGGTGCGTTCACGGTGGGCGATTTTCTTCGCGCTCGTTATCGAATAAATCTCAAAGGAAAGCCCAATGTCTTTCAGACCATAGTCATCACCTGCAGAGAGCTCCAGGTTGAGAACTTCGTCTTCCTGAATGGCCACTTGCCCGCCGAGGTTACGAACCTTGATTTCCGGCGGTTGATCGCTTTGCGCAACGACCGTGATCTGCATCGGGTCCTGCGGCTTAAGACCATGCCAATCCTCCCACGTCAAAGTCATATCTTTGTCTTTCGAAACACTGATTTCCTCCGTGAGGAACATGGAACTGGCCACAGAAATACGCGTAGAACCATTCAACCACGCTTTCTTCAAGCTTCGGGAAGCAAGGCCCTTCAGCACGATCCGACTGCCTTCGATCACACAAAGTTTCCCGTTCTGCAACGGTACTGCCATTGGGGGGCGCTGAAGATAAGGTGGCAGAGAGACGAGCGCGGCTAGTTCAGTGAGCTCCGGTCGAGGCAACGGGGTGACATTCGCCCTGAGCGAAAGGTCACCCAGGTGTAATGTCAACGGGCGCGACTCCGTCTGCCCCGCAAACTCGAACGCAGCCATGCCGTTAGTGACGGTGGCTTCACGCGACGACTCGCCGGCAAAGGAAGCGGTGGCCGTTTTCGGTTGCCAAAACGACCGATAGACGACACCGAATCGCAGTGGGAATGGCTCGCCATGAGCGACAACCAGCTCTTTGGGCAAATCGTCGATCTGGACGAACGTGAATCTTGGCTCCTGACTCATTGGAAGCAGCCACCGCAAGAATGTTGACCGGCTGGCCTCGGGCAGAATGATGAGCACCGCTGCCGCAAGAGCCAGCGGCGCGGCGTCCTTCCGGGGCCAGGCCGTGGCGATGGACTCCTGCACGAGTTTCCCGTGCGGGCAGTTATGGCGTTGCAAGTATTCGGCGAAGTTCTCCCCGCGTTGGGAAAAAAGGCCCCGGCGTTTCAGCCACCAAATGACCTGGAAAATCGCCGTCCCCAAACCGGCTCCCAACATTATCATCCGCATCCAGGGGGGGGTGTCCCACAAACGGTCAGAAAGGAAGAGAAGAAGGTAGGAGACGATGAGCCCCACGGTGGCGCCGCACACCGCCTTCAGCGTCTCCGCTTGCCGCAAGCGACACTTCTGGTTCGCCCGTCCTCCGGGCGACGAGTGCAAGTGAGCAATGGATTCACCTTTCATCGCGCGCGCCAAATTTCCGGTTCCTCCGAGGACCGCGCAAGGTAAGTTTTCGATTCAGTTTCCAACGACCAATGTTCAGGTTGGCGCTGGACGTTGAATTTGCTGAATACTGAACACCACCGAACACCGAGAACTCTATTGGAATGCGCATTCTTAAACACACCGACGCCGACTTTGCCGAACAGCTCGCTTCACTCGATCGAGAGTTCACCCCTGAACCGGCAGTTGAAAAGAGCGTGAGCGACATCATTACGGAGGTTCGACGGGGTGGAAACGAGGCACTTGTCAAACTGGCCGCGAAATTCGATCGCACAAACCTTGTTCCAGACGACCTCCGCGTCACGTCCGACGAATTGAAGGACGCGGAAAGACAGGTCGAATCGCATGTCCGGAGCGCGATCCATATGGCCCATGAAAACGTGCGGGACTTCGCACTCCGGAGCAAACGCGAGAACTGGTCGGGAGAAAATCGCCAGGGGGTCGAAGTTGGCGAACGTTTCGATCCGTTTGAGCGTGTGGGAATCTATGTTCCGGCCGGTACGGCACCGCTCGCCTCCACAGTGATTATGACTGCTACGCTCGCCGAAGCGGCCGGCGTGCCGGAGATCGTGGTGGCGAGCCCCGTTGGCCCGGGCGGAGCGATCAACCCGTCCGTGCTGTATGCGTTGTCCGTCTGCGGCGCGACGGAAATTTACAAGGTCGGCGGCGCTCAGGCAATCGCCGCCCTCGCGTATGGAACTGAAACGATACGGCCCGTGGTGAAGATATTCGGTCCCGGAAATCCCTGGGTCGTCGAGGCCAAGCGCCAGGTATTCGGGCGCGTCGCCGTCGATCTGTTGCCGGGTCCCAGCGAGATCCTCGTGATTGCCGATGACACCGCTAATCCGGCGTTCATCGCTGCCGACATGCTGGCGCAAGCCGAACACGGTCACGGCAGCACCGTTGGGTTTGTGACAAACTCTGAGCGACTCATCATGGCAGTACAGGAGGAACTGAAAAAGCAGGCGGCGAAACTTTCCCGTCAGCAGCACCTCGAGGAGGTTCTCGAGAAGAATACGTTTCTAGTGCAGGTAAAATCTCTGGATCACGCCGTGAAGATCGCAAACGACTTCGCGCCTGAGCATCTTTCGATTACTGCAAAGGACGAAGAAAAGCTCGCGAAGGGCATTCGCACGTCGGGCGCCATTTTCCTGGGCGCGCTCTCGCCGGTCGTAGGTGGAGACTTCGTGGCAGGACCGAGTCATGAACTTCCCACCGGTGGCGCGGGAAAGTCCTTTGGTGGGCTCACCGTGGACCAGTTCCAGCGCCGCACCAGCATTGTGCGCTTCAACGCCACGTCGCTGAAAAAATCATACCCCGCGATCCGCATTTTCAGCGAAGTCGAGGGTCTGGACGCCCATGGGCGTTCCGCGGCGATACGGTTGGAATAGGATTGGCGGGTTCTCGGAAGCGCCTGAAACGTCGTGCAGAGCGCGGAAAGTCACATTACGCCTTAGCCCACGTATTAATTCGCGAAAGACAAGCCCCTGTTCACGCGGTGAAGTCTGACTCTAAACATCCCCGGCCTGCTTGAAGGCGGAATCAGGCTCAATGGGTGATAAGCAACGTGCCTATCCTATCCTGCTGGACAGTTGCTGTCTCGATCACGAAGTGCCTACCGCCGAAAGCACGGCAGAGGCGACCTCGCGTCCCGTTACGTTATTATGGTCGCCGATGAACGAGCTCGATTCGAGATTGAACACTTTTCCATCGCTGAACTCATAGGCGGAGCCGGCGGCGAGCAGCTTGCCAGCGACCGCCTCCGGGGTGAACTGGGTCAAAGCACCATTCCGCCCGAGGGCGCCGAACCGGTCATCTTCTTCGCCCAGGGCTCCCTCATGGTGGCCGGCTAGCCTCGCGGCGATTGGATAGGCGATGCCGACCGCATGGTCGTTCGGTGTATGCGTGATGATCAGCGGACCCTGGATCTTCTTTCCGGTGACGACCTTGCGGAAAAATCCATCCTGCTCACCATCGAATTTCCGGGAGAACCCGTTATGCGAAAACGAGGGCTGGAGGAGGCTCATGCTGGCCAAATGGCCACTCGCGATGGCATCGGCGGTAGAAGTTACGAGCCGCGCGCCAAAGCTATGCCCTACCAAATGGATCCGAAGGCTCGGGACAGTTTTGTGAATTTGCTCGATCGTGGGTCGCAAACCCTTGCGACCCACGGTGCCGGCTCGCTCTTTCATCAAGTAGTACGTGGCGTAGTTTGCAATGCGCAACGCGGCGGCTTCCGCTCCACTGAAAAAATTGCCGAGTCCTGCCGAATCGACGACCTCGGCACCTTCTGCGAAGTCCCCGAGGCTCAGCGCCGCCGGCAGGTCATTCGGGGCATCGAGTATTTCGAAAATCTCCGTGCCGCTCAACGTGAAGAATTCCTGCGCCACCTCTTCGTCGTTGCCGGGCCCTGCTGGCAGAGCTGAGCGAATTTTCTCCACAAAGGCATCTTGTGCGGCAGAGTCGAACTCTAAATCCGGCAAAAGATCTCCCGCCTCCCGAATCGCCGTGGCGGCGCGGCCCATACCCAGAGTTTCTCCTAATCGATCGAGTTGTTGGTTAACGGCCACATCCGTCATTTCGGCCCCCCAGCTCGCGGCACCACTATGGATCAAGTCCCGGTCAGCGAATTTCTTCGACGGCCAAATCACCCCGAGTATTGCCAAATTGCGGCCTGCAACCCCGGGTGCCTGGCCTCCGTCGATTACCTTTTTCACGCTGGAAAAGAAATTCGCGTAGAGCATTCGCTCGCGGTTCAAGTCGTTATTCCATCCGTGGGAAATGACGATCAAATCGGTAGCGCCGCTATCGGCAAGCTCCTGGTCAGCGTTTTGCGCCGACGGTAGATCGTGGATCGCTCCATTCTGGGTGAATTGAATCTCAATGTAGGGGAAACCGGCGATTGTTTGCATAGGATAGGGGGATTAGACGAATTGAATAGCGCGCAAGAGATCGACCAATCCAGAGCCCTGAAGGCAGGGGTCGCGCTTTAGATCGGTCGCGTTCCGCTTCCGGGCTGTTGCGCAGCCTTCGCGGTAGTAAAGATTTTGATCGATGATGACGTCATACGTGTCGTCGGGCCGCTCTTCCAACAGGCGAAAAAGCGGGATGGTGAAAAACGTGCGATCGAGAACTTCTGGATTCAACAGTTTCTTCTCCGGGACACTTTCGGACAAATTCGACGACTCCATGTCGTGGCAAGCTTCGGGGGATTCGCTAACGTAAGGAACTCTAGAATTGGCCCAGCCTTCAGGTCAAGGAGAGTCTCCCCGCAAAGCCAATTCCGATGTGAATCCAACGCATGCGCGGGATGCGACAAGGGCGAATGAAACCACCAGTTCCTGTCGATGCCAACATTGTCAGTCTCTTACCCTCACACAATCCCAGTTAGTCCTCCAACGAGCGCATCAGCTTCACGGCGACGTATCGGGTGTCGGAAAGAACGAATTTTCGGACCTCGACTTCAACGGAATGCGCGTCAAACTGCGCAAGGACGTCACGGACAATCTCTTCTGTGAGTGTCTCGATGAGATTTCGCTCTCCGGTGGCCGCAAGTTTCTTCACCATCTTGCAGACCTCGAAGTAATTGACGGTGCGTTCGATTGAATCGTCAAGCCCGGTGAATCCGTGACGGGGCACGATGGAAAGACTCACGGTCAGACGCTGGGATTCGCGCCGTTCCTCGTCGGTAATTCCAATCCGGCTCTGAACCTCCAGTTCAGAAATAATGATGGAACTGGTCACACGCTGAACCGAACCTCGCGAATCCGGCGGGCACCAAATCGCGCCTTCAATTTTCTCAGAATTTCCGGCTTCCACTCGCGGTCCAGTTCGTAATGAAGGGTGGGCTGAACGACTTGTATGTAAAGCACACCTCTTGCGAAGCGCTGTGGGGACGAGTGCGTGGCGATGAATTCTCCGACGATATCCTTCCAAGCCTGCATTACTTCGGTCTCGTTGAGCTTCTCTCCGAGACCCATCTTTTTGAATGCAGTCGGCAACAATTCCGCGACGGATCTTGCGCGTTCCGGGCGCTTCACCGAACCAGGGAGCCCGCGCCACTCATAAAGGACTCGTTGACGGATAGAGGGATTCATTATTTTGAAACGGCGCTGCGCGCAACACGGTGATTCGAAACCGGCGCGATGCCAAATGCAATCGCAAGTTGCCTACGCAGAAAAAAACCCTCACCTGGTAAGGGCGAGGGTTCTTGACAATGAAATCTCCCGAAGGTTTGACCTAGGAGCCGTCGTCGCCGATTGCCTCAACGGGGCAACCTTCCATAGCCTCCTTGCAGAGAGCCTCCTCCTCTTCGTTCTCCGGTTGCTTGAAGACGTAAGAATGACCGGCGTCATCATTCCGGATGAAGTTGGCAGGTGCCGTTTCCCGGCAGAGATCGCAATCGATGCATTGATCGTCTACGTAAAATGGTCCCGGGACGTTTTCTTCGTATTTATTCTCTACATCAGCCATGGTTTGGGAATCTTCGAATTTTTCCTTGGTATCAGGATCGTCAAAATAGGAGCGGGCCCAATCAATTCAATCGTTTTTTTGAGCGAATATGGTCGTGCCTTTCTTCCAACTCGCGTAGATGGAACTGGATGTCGGTAAAATATCAAAATACAAAATAAATTCCCGTTCGGTGCGCGCTCGACGAGCAGGCCATTAACGAAATGAGAGAAGCCGTTGGATCCGGGGCAAACGGAATCGTCGTCAATTCGCGAAAACGAGATAGATCCAGTTTGCGAGCACCAGAAATGCGCAGACAGCGGCGACTCGCTTCGTGGTGAACGAGGCATGAAAGCGAGGTATAGATTTTTCTGACGCCACAGCAAGGGGCATGATGAAGAGGCCGGCGATTACCGCGACCAGAAGTGGGTTTAAGCGCAAGGCGGTCAGAAGGTCGAAATGGCCGAGCGCGAGGAGCGACCGACCGGAACCGCAGGTCGGGCAGGGGAAATGCAGCGTTTCGGAAAACCAGCAACTCGGAAATGGGAATCCGAGAGTATCCCAGATCCGCAGACTCACAATGAGTGCAACAGCCAGTGTAGCAAGTAGCAACCAGTCCAGGAACGATTTGGACAGCATTGGTGCGTTCTTCATGGACCTCCCGGAGCTGATCCGCGAATGCACCATCTAAGAGACTGTCCAGGATGGACTCTTTGCTTTTCGGACAGCTTCCAAAGTCAAAGGGTCGTTTTTGAAGCCGTTTCCCCGAAGATATCTTCGTAGGCATAGCTGATCGCCGCGAAGAACAGAGGCATGATGAAAAAGACGCCTAAAACGAAACCACCGAACATCAGAGCCATCGCTATGCCCGAAGCCGCGCTCGCGGAATCGCCCGCTGCACCTGCTCCAATCGCAGCAATGATCGCAACGCAGAAGAGCACGATGCCAACCATGACGAGGCCAAGCACGAGAGGGAGGGCGAACACACGGAACCAGTGGATATTCACTACCCGTCGACTGACCTCCATAGCCGGCCAGAAGCGAAACCGTTTGTCGATGATCAGCGCCGGCGCGAACAACCAGGCGATCCCGAAATAGATCGCCGCGATAATTGCTGCAATGTAGGCGATGACGACTGCAAATGATGGCATCGTGTCAGGGCTTTGACTGCCGCCAGTTGCCACGAGGACACCGAACGGAATGAAGAAAACTCCGATTACCAGGGAGCTGACCACAGTGCAGAGCATCAGTTGGACGAACTCCCGGTTAAACCCGGAGAAACCGTCGGCAGTGGTCGCCTCGCCCTCCCGAATCATTTTTAGGTAGAACCAGTAGAGCCCGCCGATGACGGGGCCGTTGACTACCATACCCGCGAAGATTCCCAGGCACGGAATCATGCCGGCAACAGCCATGACAAGGTAAAGGAGGAACGTCGTACCGGCGCAAACCCAGAAGCGGCTTTTCACTAGTGCGATTGCACGGCTCATGCAGTCCACGACTCTCAACTGGTAATCACGCTGACGAATCGACTCTACCAGCGCTTCGGGATCCTCCCCCGGAATCGTAGTCTGTGGTCCCTCTTCGGCAGGCTCGGGAGCTATATCAGGCGAGAGTTCAGAATAGCGCACCCAATCGGCCATCCCTTCGCGCCAGACCAATGTGTCGGGCTTGATCTGCCCGGAAGCCACAAGTTTATCCCATTCGTCGTCTTCGACAGGGCCAAGACGCTCGTTACCAATTGCATAATACCAGCTCATTGTTTGAAGTTTCGCAGGCCTGAAAGCGAAAGACGGAGACTGTCAGTCGTTAATGACGGGTTAAAGTAAAGTGGTGAACGGATTTGCGAGTTTACCAGAGCAACGCGACAGTTCCTTAAGCACTTTGCTTTCTTTTTCGGGATGGATGTGGTGGGCCGAACAGGATTGGCAAAGACTGGCGCGCTCGTTCGTCTCCCCTTTCGCGAGGAAATTTCCAATGTGCCATGCTGAAAAATGAACAGTGAATGGCTCAGATCCCTTGAGAGAGCGGGGCCGGATACTTTCCAGACTCCGTGAGTGCGCGGATGCTGGCGACGACCGAATCCCGGTCCTCGGGATACGTCATTCCGAACCACTGCTCCTGGGTTTCCAACACCCGACAATTGGATTTGCCTTCCTTAATCAAGATATCGACCATCGTCGGGATATAAAACTCCGCTTTCGGGTTGTCGACATTCGCTGAAAGGAAATCAGCGAAAAGGCGGCCAAGATCATGCATGATCTCCGCGCCAAACCCCCACATGTTCATCGATGCCACCGCATCACCGGCCAGGGAAGTCCAGGATCCGTCTGGTAGTTCACATTTGGCGGCGCCGGCGCCATCCATTTCGATTTTTGTCCGCTCGACTACTTCTACGAGGAAGCCGTTGGAATCCACACGACAAATCCCGCGGGAGACTGCCCCGTGCTCCGAAAGCGTTTTTGACAGCATGAAACCGATCAGGCTGGAATTCCCAGGCTCTTTGTCACGCAATGACTCGAAAAGGACACGATAGGAATCCGGACCATAAAAGTCGTCGGCGTTCACGACACCGAAGTCCTCTTTCACTTCGCTTCGAGCACTCCAGACTGCGTGAGCCGTTCCCCACGGTTTCTTTCGGTCTGCAGGCAAAGTGAATCCGGGGGGGAGATCGTCCATTTTCTGATAGACGAAACTCAGGTCCACTTTATCGCCCAAAGTTTGCGTGAAGTGCTCGCGCATGGGTTGCTCGAGTTCCGGTCGAACTATGAGAACGACACGGCCGAATCCAGCGCGCAATGCATCATAGATGGAGTAGTCAAGAATGATTTCACCGTTTGGTCCGATCGGGTCGATTTGTTTCAAACCGCCGTATCGGCTGCCGATTCCGGCTGCGAGGATGAGGAGGGTGGGTTTGGACATGGTAGTAAGAGTCAACAGTTATAACGTGCGACGCGCGACGACAGAAAAAGACTGCCGAAACTTCGCAATGTGGTTTGCAGGCATGACGCCTCTCCACTGGCTGCCCGGATAAACGATTGAGTTTCTTCCGAGGATCGACCCTGGACTCAGTACCGAATTGCAGCCTACCTCGGCTCTGTCTCCAAGAATTGCACCGAACTTTTTCATCCCCGTCGGAATCAGTCCGTCATTGGCCAGGACGGTGATCTCACCGTGATCAAGTTTTACGTTGGAAAGAATCACACCTGCCCCGAGATGGCTCTTGTAACCGAGAATGGAGTCGCCCACGTAAGTGAAGTGCGGAATCTGAGCTTCGTCAAAGATAATGCAATTTTTGAACTCGCAGGAGTTCCCGAGCACAACACCGTCCCCCACGATCACGTTCTCACGGACATAGCAACCGTTACGAATGTGGCAGCCCTCTCCAATCCACGCCGGTCCCTTTACCATGGCGCCGTGCTCGACCACCGTCCCTTTTCCGATGAAGACCGCGCCGCTTACGAATGGTTTTCCAACGAGTTTTCCGTTGAATGCTGGCTTCAGTCGGAATTGCAAATAACTCGCGATCTGCTTGAGTGGTTCCCAGATATTTGTCGCGGTCTCGAAGAGTTGTCGGTGATCCGTGTGATCAAGGTCGAGGTAATCCTGGGGAGGGAATGTCATAGCTCGGGTTGACTAGATTTTTGTTATCTTAACGCCATCGCGTCCATCTTTAACCTGGTAACCCATCGCTGCGATTTCGTCGCGAAGCTGGTCACTGAGCGCCCAGTCCTTCCTCGCACGAGCTGCTTTCCGGCGTTCGACGCGATCAAGTATTTCCGCGGGAATCGTATCTTCCTCTTTCCCGAAATCGAGCACGCTGTTGATCGCATTCCACCATGCAAGAACTTTTGCGGCCATCCCCGGCTTCAAAGACGCTTCGTTCAGCGCGCGATTCGTATCGCGCACTGTATCGAAGAGGTGGCCGAGCGCGGCGGCGATATTAAGATCGGAATCGAGAGCTTTTTCATACTCTTCCATCGAGGGAAGAAAAAACTCATCGTCAGGTATTGCATCTCCCGCAGTCTCGCCGCGCAGGCGATTGGTCCATTCGTCGAGTCGACGAAGCGAACTTCGCGCCGCCTCAAGACCCTCGAGGGTAAAGTTCAGCGGCGCCCGGTAATGCGACGAAATCAATACGTAGCGAATTTCGCGTCCTGTAAAGTCTTTCGCGAGAAGGTCTCGAAGCGTGTAGAAATTCCCGAGAGATTTCGACATCTTCTGGCCGTCGACGATGAGGTGCAGGCAGTGTACCCAGTACTTCACGAAGGTGCGGCCAGTGCATGCCTCGGATTGTGCGATTTCCGCCTCGTGATGTGGAAAGATGTTATCGACCGCACCGCAATGGATATCCAGTTCCGGGCCGAGCAACGCAGTCGCCATGGCGCTGCATTCGATATGCCAGCCTGGACGTCCGCGGCCCCAGGGACTGTCCCACGCAACGTCGCCGTCCTTTTCGTCCCATGCTTTCCAAAGAGCGAAGTCGCCGATGTTTTCCTTTTCGTATTCGTCAGTTGCCACGCGTCCGCTCGGTCGCAGTTCGTCGAGATTCAAATGCGCTAGTTTTCCGTATGCGGGGAACCTCCCGAGACGGTAATACACCGAGCCGTCTTCCGCCCTGTAAGCATAACCCTTTTCGATAAGTGTCCCGATCATTTCAATCATCCTCGCGATATACCGCTCTCCGGTCGCAGCCGGGAACGCATTCGCCCGTTTGATTCTCAAAGTGGCGAGATCATCGAAGAATGCGTCCTTGTATTGCTGCGTGAACTGCGCGAGCGGCATATTGGCTTCGCGGCATCCCAGGATCGTTTTGTCGTCCACGTCGGTGAGATTCATCACGCGATTTACCTTGTAGCCCCGAAACTCCAGATGTCGCTGCAGCAGGTCTTCGAATATATAAGCGCGAAAGTTTCCGATGTGAGCGTAGTTATATACTGTCGGCCCGCACGTGTACATCCGCACGTGTGGAGGATTCAGCGGTTCGAACCGTTCAATGGTTCGTGACATTGTGTTGAACAACTCAATGGCCATACGAAAAGAATCGAAATCGTTTCCTCACTGTAACAGTGGAATGATTAGATTATAATTGCATTACACCTGCTACCGCCATTGCGGCGATCCCTTCACCCCGGCCAATGAATCCAATCGATTCATTTGTAGTGGCCTTGATGCCGATTCGATCTTTTGGCACGCCTAGTGCCGCCGAAATGTTCGTCTGCATTTGGGCAATGTGCGGTCCAATCTTTGGTGCTTCTGCGATCAGCGTTGCGTCGACATTAGCCAGAGTGGCTTCGCGCTGGCGCAGAATCCGGGAAACTTCCTCGAGAATCTTCAGGCTGCTAATGTCCTTGATCCTCGGGTCCGTATTTGGGAAGTAGTGCCCGATGTCGCGCTCTCCGACGGCACCGAGGACGGCGTCCGCGATCGCGTGTGACAACACGTCGGCATCCGAGTGGCCTTCAAGCCCGTGCGTGTGCTCCAGTTCTACCCCTCCTATCACGAGCTTCCGACCCTTCACGAGACGATGTACATCATAGCCAATTCCTACTCTATTCATAACGAAACAGGAACAAGTCGAAGGATCCTTCAAACATCAAGGGGAACTCGGCCGCTGGAAGCGACGACGGAAAACTTGTTTGGGATTTCTGCCTCGGTGAGTTCGACTTTGCCGCCCGCCGCCTCGATGAGAAGCCAGCCTGCCGCGATATCCCAGAGACTCACAGATTGCTCGATATAGGCATCCAGGCGACCGGTTGCCACATAGGCCATGGCGAGCGCGGCGCTGCCCATCATTCGGCACTTCTTCGCTCTGTATACCATCTTCTCGAGCAAGGGCAGACCCGAATCGATAGAGGTCTTCGCCTTGGAGAATCCAACTGTGAGAATTGCATCCGAAAGCTTCGAGCGTTCGCTGACTTTAATGATTCTGCCATTTAGCGTCGGCTCACCGCCGCGTTCGATCTCCCACAATTCATCCATCATCGGGTCATAGACCACGCCCGCCTTCAGTTCTCCGCCTTCCCGCATGGCGATGGAAACGCAAAAATGGGGGATTCCGTAATAGTAGTTCACGGTGCCGTCGATTGGATCAACAATCCATTCGAACGGACTTTCCTGACTGCCCGCAATCCCCTCTTCGCCGTAGATTGCGTGATCAGGAAATTTCGCGAGAATGTGGTCGGTGATGAGTTGTTGCGACCGCACGTCCATTTCGAGCTTAATGTCGTAAGCCTCCTGCGAATCGACCTTCAATTCAGAACCAAAATTTTGTCGCAACAGGTCGCCCGCTTCGCGAGCTGCGGAGATGGCGGTGGAAAGGTATTCGTTCATAAATAAGAAAGCAAAATGCATCCGGCATTGCGGATTTTCTCTGAGCTTTAACGGGCTGCGGGGAATGCGAAAGAAAAAATGGGAGGAGAATCGAAATCCTCCTCCCATTCTGGAACGAAACACGCAAAAAAGTCGCTGAATCTACTTTTTGGGTTTGGCCTTCTTGGCGGTTGGCTTCTTGACTGCCGCTTTTTTGGCCACCGGTTTTTTCGCAGCTGACGCCGCTTTCGCAGCGGGCTTCTTGGCCGCCGGTTTCTTTGCTGCGGGCTTCTTCGTAGCCGACGCCGCTTTCGCGGCAGGCTGTTTGGTCGCCGGTTTAGCCGCGGGCTTTGCAGCAGCACTCTTAGTCGCAGTTTTCTTCTCTGCGGGCTTCTTTGCCGGGGCTTTCTTCGCGGGCGTTTTTTTGGCAGGCTCGGTCTTTTTCTGAGCCATAGGATATCCCCCCTTTCAAACCGCAGTGGCGG
This sequence comes from uncultured Verrucomicrobiae bacterium, assembly GCA_963805815.1. GTDB lineage: Bacteria > Verrucomicrobiota > Verrucomicrobiia > Chthoniobacterales > Chthoniobacteraceae > CAWDWA01. Next base: position 36,722 of record CAWDWA010000023.1, on the reverse strand, counting down.
AGGTTGCAAACGTCGTCGATGAAAATCATCGATGAATATAGCTTCCTAATATATTAAGTTGGCAAATGTCAATTTTATTCTTTCTTCTTGTGCAAGAATTTTATTGCCGCCTATCTCAGCAACCAGGAACGATTGCTTGATTGTTTAACAGCGGCTTCGCTCCGACTCCGGGCCCAGCATCCTCTCCACGCGCTCCACGATCCCTTCCACATTCCACATCCGCCCAATACCGGTGTAGCCGCATGCAAGCATTCCTTCCTCCGGTCCGATGAACTGCACACCTCGTCTTTTCAAAGTCTCCACATTGTCATGCGTTGCCGGATGCATCCACATCTTTCCATTCATCGCTGGTGCGACGAGCATCGGAGCGAGTGTTGCAAGCGCAACTTCGCCGATTGGATCATCTGCAAGTCCATGAGCAAGTTTAGCAATCGTATTTGCCGTCGCGGGCGCGATCAGGAGCAGGTCCGCATTGTCTGCCAATTCGATGTGACCGGGGCGCCACGAGTCTTTCTCATCGAAAACACTGCTCATGACCGGATGCTTCGACAATGTCTGAAACGTTACGGAGCCGATGAACTGCTTAGCGTTCTCGGTCATGATCACGTAGACTTCGTAGCTTGCTTTTACCAGGCGGCTTGCCAGGTCTGCGGCTTTATAGGCTGCTATCGAGCCTGTGACTCCGAGAACAATTGTTTTGCGTTTCGGCTTCTCACTCATCGGAGGCGTAAAGATGCTGAATCATCCGTCGGCTGAGCAGGCGTTCAGCCAGCATGATTGCGCGAAATTTCTGCAGGTCTTCTTCAATCGCTCCACTGATGATCGTATAGCGATACCGCTGCCAATGTTGCATTTCGGTTGCGGCGTTTCGAATGCGGGTATTGATCTGTGCGGATGTCTCTGTGCCGCGCCGTTCCAGCCTATGTCGCAGTTCCTCGAGATCCGGCGGCATGATGAACACATCGGCGAGAGATTCGCTGATGCCGGGATTTGTGCTATTCCGGATCTGCTGGGCACCGTTCGTATCGATGTCAACGAGAACGTCGACTCCCTGTTCGAGCTTCTCAAGGACAGGATTGCTCAGCGTGCCATACAAAGCACCATGAACCTCGGCATGCTCGAGAAACTCTCCGTTTTCCAGGCGCCTTCGAAAATCCGCTTCTGTAATGAAATGATAGTCGTCCCCATCGACCTCTCCGGGCCGCGGTGGACGCGTGGTGCAGGAGGTGGAATATATAAAATCCCTGGTTCGACGGAGGCCCGCGCACAGCGTTGTCTTGCCCGCGCCGGAAGGTGCGGAAACGACAAACAGGATGCCTCGCCGGCTGAATCGCTTCTCACTCAATGTTCTGAATCTGCTCTCGAATCTTTTCCATCTCGGCTTTGCATGTGACGACGAGCTGAGAAATTTCGGCGTCGTTCGCTTTTGACCCGAGTGTATTGAACTCGCGATAGATTTCCTGGACGACGAAGTCAAGGGTGCGCCCCACAGGCTCGATCTTCCGAAGCAGATGAGCGAATTGAGCCAAATGACTATCGAGTCGGATGAGCTCTTCCGAGATGTCCGATTTGTCTGCGAAGAAAATGATTTCCTTTGTGAGCCGTTCGTCGTCGATTGGCAGGTCGATGCCCGCGCGTTTGATACGTTCCTGCAACGACTGGCGGTATTTGCTCGCAACTTCTGGATGTAATTTTTTCACCTTCCTGAGAGACGCTCGCACGACCTTCAATCGCTTGATCAGATCTTTCGCAAGGTGTCTGCCTTCGCGCTCTCGCATCTCCACAAGTTCGTCCAGCGCGATGCCGAGCGCTTTTTTCACATCCTCCCAGGAGTCGGTCGAAGAAATCTCGTCTTCCGGGACACGCAGCACACCGGGGGCCCGCAGCAAGGTATCGATACTGAGCTCCCCTCCTATCTTGAGATCGTCGCGAAGATCTCTCATGGCCTCGAAATATGCACGGGCGAGAGTTCTGTCGATGACTGCCTTGCTTGGAGCGTTGGATCGGTGATAGGCGACTGCGACATTCATGCGGCCGCGCGAGATCCGCTTGTTGATCATATCGCGAATGCGAGGTTCGAGGTCGGAGAGTTCACGTGGAAGATTCACGGTGACATCACTTTGTTTGCGATTCACCGAGTTCACCTCCACGCTGAATTTCGTCCCACTCGAAGCGCATTCTCCCCGGCCATAGCCGGTCATACTTCTCATAGAAAAACTTTAGGGAGCGTGCCGGCGCAAAGTCGAGTTTGATATCGGGGGAAGGGGAAGTCACCGTGCGACGGCCCAAATGAAAAGGAGCTTTGTCCACGCCGCTCCCTGATAATCTCCGTTCTCGCATGGCCTATGATTGCGACGTGCTTTTCCGAATGCGCGCCAACACGGATCCCCGGAGGGACACGACATTCATCAGGAATCCCTGCGATGCATTGGACCACGCTCAGTCGATCGCGACGCTCGGATCACACATGGGTATCGACGCTACCAGAAAGCTGCCCACCGAGGGTTACGATCGGGTATGTCCGGTCCTTCTAAAGACGGACGATGTTGTGCAGCAGCGCGTCGATGCGATTTTGAAATCGAAATGGAGGGTAGCCCGTTATCAAATGGCTGCGAGGATTGGGAATCTCGGAATCGCGATCTGAAAAAGTCCAAACTCGCCGCTACGGATTGATGAAGATGTTGTTGGTCGAGGGATCAAGCACCGTTGCACCCCGGGGAATGCCTCGCACATCGATGATGTTATAGGGGTAATAGGGGCTTTCGACGAAACCGGGATCACCCGTGCGGGAAGCGTAGGGAATCTCGCCATACTCGTCATAGGACCTGGTAACGCTGTGAGTCGCGCACGATGGCACCGATAAGAGCTCCAGTTGCCGCGCCGATTGCGCCTCCTACGACGGCGCTTTCAATGTTGCGCCCGGAAATAGCACCGATGCCGCCACCCACAATGGCGCCCATCTTTGCGCCTCGCCCGGGTCCGGGTGGTGATTCGCAGGACGTAAGGGCAAAAGTCGGAAGCAAAGCCGATGCGATGAGAATCTCAGGAAATCTTTTCATAAATTCGAATGACAATCGGACGATAACATCGGGACGATATTCTGCGACAGTCTCTCAGAAAATGCTTCGCATGAGGGTGGATGCAACGATCTCCAATTTCTTGAGTTTTCCCAGAGCATACTTTTTCTCAAACACACGGAAGTGATCATGCTGCATGCGCCGCAACAACTCGGAGTATACGCGCCGCATGATCTCCGCCGCGATCATCGCCTTCCGGTCCACTTCCGGCAGGTGAGCCCTTGCGCTCCGATAAAACTCGATAGCCCGACCAGCCTCGAATCGCATGAGTTCGCGGAATCGCTGATTGTGCCGACGCGCGATGAGATCCTCTGCGGAATAATTAAATCGCTCCATGTCTGCCGCGGGAAGATAGATGCGTCCGCCGTTCTCGAGATCCAGCCCGACGTCGCGGAGGATATTCGTGATCTGCAACGCCATTCCCAAATCCGTGGCATACCTGCGACTGGACAAATCTTTGTAACCAAAGATCTCTATACTTACGAGACCCACCACACTTGCGACTCGATAGCAGTAGACTCGAAGCTCTTCGAAGGTGTCGAATCTTGCGGGCACAAGATCCATTTCCACTCCTGCGATGATCTCCAGAAATAGATCCGGTGAAATCCCGTAACGATGAATGATACGTCGCATTTCCTCCGCCAATGGAGGATCGGGGTGCGCCTCCTGTTGAATCGCCTGCTTCCAGAGATCGAGGGCATCCTGCTTTTCGGCTCGCGACGGTCCTGGCGAGTCCGCGATGTCGTCCACTATCCGGCAGAATGCATAAAACGTAGTGATGTCGGCCCTGCGTGGCCTGGGTAGAGCGACAAATGCCAGCGCGAGATTGGACTTGCTGGCTTTCGTGATTGCCTTAGCGGAAGGCGCCCCGCTCATGAGTCGTCGCCTCCTGAGTCATGGACGAACAACGTATCGGAAATTGCTCGCCCCTCCGCCATTTCAATCTCGTGGTCCGGGAGAACAGTCGGCAGTGGCCGCCTTGCGGTAACCACTCCTGTTGCCCTGAGTTGGAGAACCGAACATTCGAAAAGTTCGGCGAACCTGAATCGTTGGTTGCAAAGATTTGCGCGTTCAAATTCCGAACGCGTTGCCGTTGATGTCCCGCGATACCAAAGCCCGCCGGCATTTGGAGATTCCTTCAGACTGAGCAGGCGCAGAAGCTGATTTTTGCCGCTGACGACCGGTCCCTTCAAAAATGTCATCACGCGCGCTTCTACAGCGAGGTCGACATGATCGAAGCGAGAGACATCCTCCTGTTCGAGGATTCGCTCGCATTGCAACTCCCTGGATTGAATGGGCGTCTCCATGAGGCTCGTCACGATCGGAAGCGGGAAATACGGCTCTATTTTTCAGACTCGCGTCAAAATGCAAACTTCAAAGCTGGGCGCATCATGAAAACTGCAGATTTTCCCATTGCCAATCTACAGGCTTGCCCGTAATTTCCGGCTCCCGTTTTCGGAATACTCTCTAAGCTCACGTGGCGGAATTGGCAGACGCGTACGACTCAGAATCGTATGGGGCAACCCGTGGAGGTTCAAGTCCTCTCGTGAGCACCAATCTCCCGCCGCATCGCTGCCAGCAGAAGCTTGAAATGCGGCAGTGCACCCGCTGAAACCTCCTCGAGCGCGTTCACTTTCTCAGCGAAACTTGGCATAAATGACTCTCGGGGCTGAGTAATTCGACAAGTGGCATCTGAGGGTCTTCCGCAAGCGCGAAGAGCGTAAACTCACCGTCGATGGCCGAGGTCATAAAAATCTTTCGGAAATTTCGGGCATGCATTTATCGTGAGGGCCATCTCGGTACACGAATTACAGAATCCTGAGTCAATCAAGCACCTGTTTGCTTCGATCTCCAAGAGATACGACCTCGCAAATCATGTGTTGTGCGGGGGAATGGACATTCTCTGGCGGCGCCGGGCCGGCAAGATTGTGGCGGATTGGCAACCAACGTCGATTCTCGACCTCGCGACCGGCAGCGGGGACCTGGCGTTGTCCCTGGCGAAACGCTGCCCGAATGCAACGATCATCGGAAGTGATTTCTGCCATCCGATGCTTCTCGAAGCGAAAAGGAAGGGTCTCAGATCTCTTGTAACCGCCGACGCACTCGCGCTTCCGTTTCCACCTTCGACTTTCGACGCCGTCACTGTCGCATTCGGACTTCGCAACATGGAGTCCTATCCTCGCGCGATCGCAGAAATGGGTCGTGTCTTGCGTCCGGGAGGTCATTTGCTCGTGCTGGATTTCTCCCTCCCCAGGGATTTACTGAGAGGTCCCTACCGATTCTACCTGCACCGTATTCTGCCTACTGTGGCGGGTTTTGTGACCGGCCAGAAGTCAGCTTATGCCTATCTCGGGGAATCCATTGAACAGTTTCCTGACGGTGAGGAAATGACCGCGCTCATTAACGATAACGGATTCAAAGATGCCCGTTGCGAACCCCTCACGGGCGGGATCGTTTCGCTCTATACGGCAGAGCGTTTGTAACTTCCTTCGCTACGGGGGAGCGATCGCGAATACGCAAAAGAGCCGGCCATGGTCCGACCGGCTCTTTCCCTGGAGAGACTTTGCGGAATTGACTCAGGCTGCGGGCTCCGGGAGCTCGCCCGAAGTCTCCGCAGCCGCTGCCTCCGACGCCGATTTGCTGACAGCAAACTTTGCGCAACCCACGAGGATCCCGCTCACGGTGACGTAACTGATCGCGACGACCGGGCTCTGCGCGATGCCGATTTGTTCACCATGCATCAGACCGAAGAATGTCAACACCGCGCCGGCCATTGCAAAGCCTGCAGCATTCATAAACTTCCGCTCAATTATGAACACTGCGACCGCCGCAAGGATAACGCCCCCGAGAATCGAGCCACCGCCCAGGACCTCCATCCCGTGATACAGCACGCCGACCTGTTCCATCGCTCCGATGCCGATCGCCTGCGCGTTTGTTCCGGCAGCGCCAAGTGCATTGTCGACCATGGTCTTACCCCACGCGGCCAGATGCGGTGTAAGCGCTAGAATGATCGCCGGAGCGTGTGTCTTCGGGGTTTCCTGGAAGGCCTGCGCTCCGATCAGCATTCCGATATAGAGCAGAATCGGCGAGATGGCGACGACGGGAATCAAAGAAGACATCAGCGAGATGATTCCCAGCCACGTGAACACGAGAACTACGACACCCGTTGCCGCGGAGTATCCAATGCGCCCACCCATGGCTTTCCATCCCGGATGCCCGATGTATACCGCATTGATAAAAGGATTCCCGAGGCAGCAACCGATGAGACTGACGACTCCATCAGCCGTCAGCACACGCGTTGTGGGGAATTCATCGCCCGCGACGGACGCGCTTTCCACGTTGTCGAGCGTTTCGACCAGATCATAAATGCCGAAGGGAATGGCAGTAACCAGAATAACTCCAATGAACTCGAAGCCGGAAAAAACGTGACCGAACGCCGGAAGCGGGAACGAGAATCCGAAGTTCGTAAACGATGCCGTAAGCTTCTCGAGGCTCATTCCACCGTAGTTTCCTCCGAAGGCCGTTGAGCCCCACGCAATGGCACTGCCCACGCCGATTGCGATGAGACCGGCAGGAATGCCCTTGTAGAAGCGGACGCCGCCGAACCAGCTCAAAAGGATGATCGCGAAACAGACGACACCGATGACCGGCGTCATATACATGCTGAGCGCGGGCGACATCGAAATGAATGTAATCGACACGCCGGCCAGCGTTCCAAGCAGTGCTGCCCGTGGCGTGATTTTACGAATGACGGGTGCGATAAAGCCACCGATCATCAACACGAAGCTCTGAATGAAGACCCAGGTGAGACCGGCCTCCCAGTCCTTGATTGGGTCGCCTGTCTTTAGAGCGATTGGTAGCATGATCACAAAGGTGACGACGAACATGTGTGGCACGCTCGTTCCGGACGGCAGCGCACAGACGTCTTTTCGCCCGGTTTTTTTCGCGAGCCGATAAGCAAGCCATGCGTAATAGATAGTGCTGAGGAAAAGCATTACGCCCGTCGCGGGAAGGATCCGCCCGAAGACAATGTCGTCGGGTATCTTGAGAACGTACCGCAGCAGTGCGGTCAGGGTGAGCAGATTGACGAGGATATTGGTTCCGAATCCGACGCTCGGAAGCCGTTTCCATCGCGCCTCAGCCACCCGGCTCGGGGCGACCCGGTTCACACTCAACGTGGATGTGAACACGTGAGAAAATCATTCTCGTAATCATGACGATTTCCGTCGCGGTTGCAGGTGCGCACATGCAGGGCGAACCGCTCAACCACGAACTACCGTCTCTCTGAATACGCGGAAATCGACCGGCACACGAATTCCACCCAGCGCCTCGAGACGATCCACGCCTTCGAGGAATCGTTCCTCCGCTTCCGGGTCTCCGAAGAACTCAAGTTCTCGCGGAATCCCGAATCGAAAGCGGGAAGACGGAAAGGGAGGTCGACACTCCGACCTCCGGGAAAACGCATCCTTTTCGTCATAGGCTCCCACAACAGCGAGTACATCTGCCGCATCTTCGCAGGCGAGGGCAAAGATGGATACGCAATCCAGAGAACGACAGGCCGGGACCACACCGCGCGTGCTGAGCAGTCCGCGGGATGGTTTCAGTCCCACGATGTTGTTGAATCCCGCAGGCACACGGCCGGACCCCGCTGTATCAGTGCCAAGGGTGAAGCTAACCTGTCCAGCGCTTACCGCGACGGCGGATCCGGAGCTGGATCCTCCCGGAATACATTGCTCGTGAAAGGGATTGCGGGGTGTCCCGTAAGGCGAGCGGACACCCACGAGTCCCGTCGCGAACTGATCCATGTTCGTTTTTCCGATCACCAGCGCTCCGGCATTTACCAATCGCTGCACGGTCGGCGCGTTTTCGCCCGGGCGGTAAGCGAAATCCGGACAGGCCGCCGTCGTTGGAAGGCCTGCGACATCAATGTTGTCCTTCACCCCGAATGGAATACCGAAGAGAGGGAGCGAACTTCCCGAATCGCGGTGTGCCTGCAAATGCTCCGCGTCCTTCAGCACCTCGGATTTGTCGCGAAGTGAGATCCACACGGCGTCGTCATGCCACTCGTCGATCCGGGAGAAAACCTCATGCACTACCCGGGCAGGTGTAAGGTACCCCTCCGAGTAGAGACTTCGAAGCATCGAAAAATCCAGTGAGAATCGCGATGGATCCATGCTCATGAATCCAGGAATTCCACGGGACGCTCGTAGATTGCCAGGACAACGCAACCCTCTTCGCTGACCACGCTGTGCCTGAATCCGGGAGGATGAATCATTAACGTGCCCGTTTCCAGAAAACCGTTTTGATCCATCTGTGAGCCGGAGAGAACAAAGATGTGTTCGTAGCCGCAGTGCTCGTGGAGCGGAACTCTGGCGCCCGGATCAAACTTTATGAGAGCGGCGGACGGCCCGTCGGGGCCTGAACGATAGAGCCAATGGATTTTCACGCCATCTCGCAGCGTTTCCCAACGCATCACTTCCTTCAGCTTCGAGGGGAGATCGAAGAGTCCTTTCAGAATGAGAGCATTTTTCGGTGTCCCCATGTTACCTCATGAAATCGCAGCAATGAACTCGTCGGACTTCGCCACCGCCCCGAAAACACCGCCTTGCATTTTGACCATTTTAAGGGCGGCGAGGTGATTGCCGTAGTCGGTCGCACCAGTGCAATCTTCGAGCAGAAGGCACTCGTAGCCACGGTCGTTGGCCTCCCGCATCGTTGTGTGAACGCAGACATCCGTCGTGATTCCTGCGAGCACGATATTTCGTATGCCTTTCCGTTTGAGTAGGAGATCAAGGTCTGTCGCGTAAAACGAACCTTTCCCCGGCTTGTCTATCACCGCTTCACCAGGAAACGGTGCCAACTCGGGAATTAGTTCCCAACCCGGTTCACCGCGGGTGAGAATGCGGCCGCACGGACCGGCTTCGCCGATCGCCGCCCCGATTCGCGCGCTTCGCCAGCGTTTGTTTTCCGGGAGATCCGCGAGATCCGGGCGATGGCCCTCGCGGGTATGCATCACGTGGAATTTCTTTTTTCGCGTCGCTTTAAGGACACGCTGGATCGGTTCAATCGGAGCGCGTGTCAGGGAAAGATCGTATCCCATTTTATCCACGTATCCGCCGATTCCACAGAAATCCGTCTGCATGTCGATCACGAGAAAAAGGGTGTTCTCGGGACGAAGATCCCCATCGAATGGATAAGGGTAGGGTTCAGACTCAACGTATCGTGCCATGGTTCGATTCGATAGACGGTGGACGGCTTCCGGTCCCGCATAGTCATGCGGGACTGGGTCAACCAACCCGACATTTAAATAAAAACCGCGATGCCGCCGCTGAACTGGAACAAGTCCTTTTCGCGCGTGGCGTCCGCGCGCACCTGGTTGCCATCGAACAGCCCGGCGTTTTCCAGGGCGTAATACTTGACTCCCGCGTATAGCGTCCACGCCCAATAGCCCTTCGGGATGAAGGAGAGGGGGGTGCTGACTTTCAGTTGTGCGGAAAGCAATGTCAGACCGCCAATGGCATCAATTTCGTTCCAGTTTCCCGGTTCGACACCCGACTGCACGGTGTGAATGCTGTTCCACAAACCGGTCGTAAGCGTGACGTCATTCAGAAATGCGTCGGGTTTATTATACAGATTCCAAAAGATCAGAATGAGATGCTGAAAGACGCCCCCTTGATTTTCCACATTGAGACCGCGCGGAGTGATATAAGCGGAGGAAATGTCGAGTTGCACAAGACCGTGAACGCGGCCGCCAAATGGCTCGCCGGGTGCGTTCTCGAGAATCGACTTTTCCAGCGTCGCATTCGCTTCTCCCGCATGCAGACCGCGCAAACCCGTGAGAGTACAGAGACCGGCCATGATGAGGACCAGCCAGTTGTGAGATTTGATGTCTACCACGGTATGAGTCTTTCCGTTGATGATGGTTGTGTGTTTGTTCGCCTGAAATCGGCGGTTCGCGGCAGGAGCGGTCCCCGTGCCACCTGCGTGTCATTTTTTTAAGTAATTAGATTCGAGAGAGTTGTGATTTTGTCTCGAGCGTTGTCTTCGAACGGAGGCGTGCTTCGAACGTCGCGCTCGGAACATTTGAAACACACGCACGGAATCATGGTGCCCGTCGCCCTGAGGAAAACGCGGTCGAATTGACAGCAGCCAGGATCGGTCAGGGCTCTGTCCGATTCTGAGCGAGCTTCCGGTAAATGCGGGTGCGATGAATTCCGAGCAGGCGCGACGTTTCGGCGATGTTGCCATTCGTTTGAGCGAGCGCGCGTTGGATCAGGATGGTTTCCGCGGCCTCCACATTCAGAGGCAATTGGTTGGCCGGAGAAGTTGCCTGCCCGCCCACGTTCTCGGAGGCAATTGGTGGAGGGGGAGGCGATTTGGGTAGCGAGATCAAATGAATATGGGAAGCCAGAATCTCCCGGCCACCGCTTTCGATGAGTGCCCGCTCGATCACGTTTTTTAGCTCTCGGACATTGCCCGGAAACGCATACCCACCAAGAGCGGCCAATGCCGCGGGAGACAGCGTGGGTGCTTTTCGCCCCATTTCTGTTGCGAAACGCTCGAGAAAGTAACTGGCCAGAACGGGAACGTCCTGAGGTCGGTCGCGAAGAGGGGGCGATGCGATCGTGAAACGTGCAAGGCGGAAATACAGATCCTGTCGGAACGCCCCAGTCAGGATTTTCTCAGCGAGGTCCACATTTGTGGCAGCGATGACGCGAACGTCGACCTTCCGGCCCTCGGTCGCTCCGACCGGGGTAACCACGCGATCTTCGAGCACTCGCAGGAGTTTTGCCTGCAATGTGAGCGGCATGTCACCGATTTCGTCGAGAAAGAGCGTCCCCTTATCGGCCAACTCGAAGTAACCCTTTCGATCGGCGGTGGCCCCCGTGAACGAGCCCTTCACGTGGCCGAAAAACATCGACTCGATCAGCTCTCCGGGTACCGCAACGCAATTGACGGGGATGAAAGGGCTCCGGGCGCGTGGTCCGCCAAAGTGAATTGCGCGGGCAATGAGTTCCTTTCCCGTGCCGCTTTCTCCCGTGACCAGAACCGTGGTGCCGTCGAATGCGTGCAGCTTTTCGACATTTCTCATGATTTCGGCTACGGAGGCACTTTCCCCTATGAATCCTTCCACGCCCCAGCGTGCTGACTCCCGACTCGCAAGCAGATCGAGTTTTTCAGACGCGGTCTGGAATGCAACTTCGGCACGTTCCGCACGGTCGATTTCACGGCGCAATCGCTCGTTCGCTTCCGTCAATTCCACGTTTCGCTCTCGCAGTTCCCGGGTGAGGCGCTGTGCGCGGCAATGCGTCTCCACGCGCGCCCGGAGTTCCTCAGTACCGAAAAGGTTTCGTGATGTAATCCACGCCGCCCGCCGCGAATCCCGCTTCAAGCGTGTCGGTGTCGTTTCTCGCCGTGAGAAATATTACGGGGATCTCGCACGTTTTCGGGTTACTCTTTAGCCGTCGGCACACCTCGAGCCCGTCAACGGACGGCATCATGATATCGAGCAGTACCGAGATCGGGGGCTGCCATGGTCGCAATGCGCAGCGCTGTTTCGCCATTTGGCGCCGCGAGAATCTCGTAACCTTGGGGTTCCAGCGAATCGGCCAGCACTTTCAGATTGACGGGATTGTCGTCAACGACCAGTAGGCGTTCGCGTTTCATTTCATGAGTCGGTATGCGCAATTGCCTGTGAGCGCACATACGCTGCGATGCGATCCATTTCGTAGCAATTCATCCAGATGGAGAACTGTTGCGCGACACGCTCGCCCTCCGGGCCGAGCGCAGACACGAAGGCCAGCTGCTCTCGCAATCCCGTGATATTGTTTACCTCCGCTGCGGAGAGTAACGCTTCAACTACAGACGCCGGGAGGGCGATTTGCGGAAGCTTCCTTTCATGCGGCGCTTCTCCCCCGTTCTTTGTCTCGAAGGTGACGCCTAGCAGACTTCCGAGACAATTGCACAGGCGGTCCCATCGAAATGGTTTCGCAAAAAAATCATCAAATCCGGCATCGAGATATCGCTTCTGTTCGTGATCAAACGCTGATGCCGAATGCGCCACGAACCGTATCCCTCTTTTCTCCGTAAGCAGCACTGTCGTTGCCTCGATACCATTCATTCCCGGCATCCACACATCCATGAACACTATATCCGGATTCCACGCGCGTGTTTCCCGAATCGCACTCTCTCCGTCTGAGGCCTCGCGGGTTTCACACCCGATCGCCTTGAGCATTCTGGCGAGCACTTCACGATTTTCGCGCACATCATCCACAACGAGCGCTTTCACGGAAAAACCGGCCGTCAGTCGCACGCGACTTCGGGAAGTCTCGATCGGTTCCATATCGCGCTGCACCGTTGCAAGTTTCACGGAAAAGAAAAATCGAGACCTGCGTCCCGGCGTTGAATCGAGTTCGGGTTCACCTCCCATCATCCTGATGCAACGGCGCGCGATTGCGAGCCCGAGACCGGTATCGAGAACTTCGAAGTAATACAGGTTATCGCCCTTTTCTGCCACGCGCAGAGTCACTCGCCCGAATTTCGTGAATTTCACGCTGTTTCCCAGGAGGTTGATCAGAACCTGACGCAGTTTTCCCACGTCGCCCTGGGCGAAGCCGTAGAAACGATCGCGAGCAGCGGCGGTCATCTTTTCGATCTCGTCGATGACATTCTTGATATATCGAAAATCGAAGCGGGGCGCATGGAACTGCAGAACCAACTTTGATCTCAAAGAACTGATCGACCGCATCGAGGCAATGTTTCGTCACCGCTGCGCCCAGCAGAATCTGGAACTCGCCGTGCAGCTTGCGAAGTGGAGAGCGAGTCGTCGCGCTGCAGGAGCTGCGCGTATCCGAGGATGGCATTGAGCGGCGTGCGAATCTCGTGACTCATGTGCGCGAGAAAGGCAGACTTTGCCCGATTCGCCGATTCCGCGGCATCCTCCGCGCAGCGCCGTTCGCGAATCTCTGCGAGCAAAGTCTCATTGACTGCCGCCAGCTCTGCGGTGCGCTCCAACACCCGGGCTTCCAACTGTTCATTTGCAATTCGAAGCGCTTCTTCAGCCGATTTGCGCTCCGTGATGTCTTGCACCGTACCCTCGTAGTAGAGAATCTGGCCGTTTCTACCGTGTACTTCTCTAGCCGTTTCCCGAATCCAGATCACTGTGCCATCTCGCCGTCGAGCCTGCGACTCGAATTCAGATACCGCGCCATCAGTCCTCACAACACGGACAAACTCGCTCCGGCGCTCAGGGTCGAGATAGAGCTTTTCTCCCACGTTCCCGAGTTCTGCCATTAGTTCTTCGGGCGAAGCATATCCATATATTCGCGCCAGGGAAGGATTCGCGCTGAGATAGCGCCCGTCCGGTGACGTCTGGAAGATTCCTTCAATCGAATTCTCAAAGATGCTGCGGTAATTCCGTTCCGCCTCGCGCAAATTTGCTTCGACGCTCTTTCGCACACCAATCTCGCGGCTTAGGTCACGAGTCCGCAACACTACCCGTCGCTCCACTTCTGTGCGCCGGCGAAGAGCGCTCCAGATAAATGCCAGGACGATGGAAGTAAAAACCAGACCTGCTCCAAGCACTGTCCGGGATTGCCAGCGAACTGGTCGGGCAGACGGTTTTACGACGACGTTCCAGCGGCCACCGGCGAATGGCAGTTCTTCCCCCGATGCACGGAGCGCCTTTGCGAGCGCTCCCGTTGTCGCGGGATGCCGATACACCAGTCCCCGCGCCTGATCGTAGACCTCGAGAGCCATGTTCCGTCGCTCCGGTACCTCTGCGGCACTTTCGACCATTTCATTAACCCGGAATGCGGCGGCGGCGAAACCAAGCAGGTTTTTTCGCCGCTGTGCAACCGTCCTGCATGGGACGCGATAGATCGGAACGAGCACCAGATACCCGAGTTGATCCTCCGGCTCCTGTACGAGACGCAACGGAGCCGTCGCTGCCGGCTCACCAGTGTCGCGCGCGCGTTCCAGCGCCTTGCGCCGCGCCGGCTCCGACGCGAGATCGTATCCTACAGCTTCGAGATTGCGTTGCAGCGGCTGGATATAGAAGACCGGCACATAAGCCCTTCGCTTGCGCGCCCGAATTAATTCTCCAGACTTCAGTTGTTCGCGAAACTGGAAATCTGAAAGCACCTCCTCCTTCGCGCGCTTCTCGCAAACCTCGCGTTCTTCGTGGCATACCCAGGGATTCCACGTGATTGCCATGATGCTCGGATGCCGATCGATCGCGTGATCGACAAATCGGGTAAACGAATCCCACGTAAACGGCCCGGTCGCGCGATAATACGCCGAAAGCGAATGCAGAATCTCCATGAGACCCAACATGCGCGTCCGCAAGAGTTCAATCTTCTGACGCGAAAGGGTCTTTTCCTCGATGCGCCGCGAAATGCGTTCCCAGCGGCGAATCGCGAAAAAAGCGCCGAACGACGAGAGCGCGCCCATGAATAACGTCGCGGGGATTGCCAGCCAGCCCGTCGTGGGAGAGCGTTCAGAGGAGCGTTTGCATTTCATCGGGCTGAAACATCGTGTCGCGCGGGTAGCAGTGTTCACACCGACGCAATATTGGTGTGTTTCGGATGCTTCTTAGCGGAGAAACGCTCAATCAACCGGAAAATGCGATCTAATTTTAACCCATTCTAGGAGCCTGTCGGGGTGCGCCGTGAGAAAGGTGCAGGACTCCAGTGGGAGAGTCTATGACTAAAACCCACCCGGCAACTTTCGCTCCAGCCGGTAGCAGTCGGGGCGGGCGTGGAGGTAACGAAGCGTCCGAAGCCCCCGATGTAAAAGGCTCCTGAAAAGGGAGTCAGCGAGCGAGCAGGCCGTAATGCGAATGAACACCGGGCAAGTCCCGAAACCATGTGATGCGAACGTCGACCCAGCTCCGACAAGGGGAAGGCTGCCATCGTGCGGGAAGAGAGCGAATCAAGCACCGCACGAGTTCGCCGGGGCAGTGGTGACGGCATGTTCGCAGAAGGAGACCTGTGGCAACACGGGAAGTCCCATTGGGTGGATCGGCTTCTGCCGAGCCAACTGGCGTTCCGCGAGGAAGGAGCCGGGCCGGATGGGATGGCGGAGAGGCCCGTATTACCGAAGAAGCCGAGTAATGTCGGTGGAGGGAAGGGGCCTTGGTTCAAGGGCGATGCAGGAAGAAGCGAAGGCTGGGAGATTGGCGTGAGCCTAACAACTCCGGAGAGTGTCTGGAAGCTTCAGGCGGCATTGCATGCCAAAGCGAAGGGAGAACCGGCCTATTGGTTCTACAGTCTTTACGACAAGATCCATCGGAAGGACGTGATGTTCCATGCGTGGAGGCGCTGCCGGGTAAACGGTGGTGCTTCCGGCGTGGACGGACAGAGATTCGAGCAGATCGAAGCGGAAGGTGTGGAACGGTGGCTGGAAGAACTGGGGGAGGAAGTCCGGAAGAAGACCTACAGAGCGCAAGCGGTGCAACGGGTATGGATACCCAAGCCCGATGGGAAAGAGCGGCCGCTGGGGATACCGACGATCCGGGATCGGGTGGTGCAGATGGCTGCGGTCATCGTGCTCGAACCGATCTACGAGGCTGATCTGGCCGGGGAGCAGTATGGGTATCGGCCTGGGCGCAGTGCGCATGACGCAGTGCGTGAAATCCACGGACTGTTGAATCGGGGCTACCGCGAAGTGGTCGATTGCGATCTGAGCGGCTACTTCGATTCGATACCGCATCACGAACTGATGAAAAGCGTGGCGCGCCGGATCAGCGATGGAGCAGTGCTGGCCCTGATAAAAGCCTGGCTGGAAATGCCGGTGGAGGAAGACGATGGCCGAGGTGGCAATCGCCGCACGAGCCTCGCCAAAGACAGCGGACGCGGCACCCCGCAGGGGGCACCGATTTCGCCGTTGTTAAGCAATCTCTACATGAGGCGCTTCGTGCTGGGTTGGAAACAGGGTGGCCATCAAGAGCGTCTCAAAGCGCGCGTGGTGGTCTATGCGGACGACTTCGTGATCCTGTGTCGTGGCAACGCGGCGCAGGCAAAGGAGCAGATGGGGAAGATCATGAAGGTGCTCAAGCTGACGGTGAACGAGAAGAAAACGCGCATCGCCCGCGTGCCGGAGGAGTCCTTCGACTTTCTCGGCTATACGATTGGGCGGTGTTATTCGCGGACGGGACGGTGCTTCATTGGCACGCGGCCGTCCATCAGGCGGGTACGAAGCCTCTGCGTGGAAATCAGCGCGATGACGGGGCGAAACTCGTATCGCAAGCCGACAGACGAAATCGTTGGGCAGATCAACCGGAAGCTACGGGGCTGGGGAAACTACTTCAGCCTCGGGGCAGTGAGCAGAGCCTACCGGGTGGTGGACAACCACGCCCGGCACCGGGTTCGACAGTGGCTGAACGGCAAACACCGGAGCAGGGGAGCTTACCCCGTGCGCTATCCGGCGACACACCTGCATGACAAGCTGGGACTGTACCGGCTTGAACGCAGCACGCGCAGCTTCCCGTGGGCGAAAGCATGAAACACCTTGTCCGAAAGCCGGATGCGGGAAAACCGCACGTCCGGTTTGATGAGCGGGGAGTGGAAACGGAGAGCAAGGCAAGTTACTCAGGCACCGGCAACCGAAAGGGCCGGACTCAGTTACGGCTTCGCCTAAACTCCACCGCGCCACTTCTCGACTCTACCTGAAAAGTGGAATCATAGGAGCTACAATAGTTAATATGGTTGACTATCTGCTAAGTCTAAACAAAGAAGCCAATTTTCCTGATGCGTCGAACCGAATTTTGCGTGCTGCAGCTCATTTCATCCCTTTTCATGCCCACTGAGGGGTCATTTTCCTGTTCTCCATGACGTTTTGCACCAGCCGGTGCAGTCTTTTCACGTTGTAGGAGGCACATACCAGAAGCCATTCCAGATTTGCTTTGCACTTTCCTCGCAGACTGAAACGCCGGAATCCCATTACCTCCTTGATGATGCCGAAGACCGGTTCCACCGTCTGCTTTCGCTGCTTGTAAAGTTCACGCCCGGCCTTCGTGGCAAGGCGGTGCTCCATGGTTTCCCGGATGCCTGCTCCCTCGGATAGCGGTTCTGGTTCAGGTGTCCCGGCCAGTTCCTCCAGCGTGCGGTGATGGCTCTCGCGCTTGAGCGCCGCATACACCACCGGTGCCGGGCTACCATCCTCGGGTGCCTTTTCGACCTCCGCGACGGCTTTCTCGCTGTAGAAACCGTTGTCGACCAGCACCGCTTCGGGCTGCCTGATACCCGGCTCGATGCTCTGAACTCCCGGCACAAGCTGCTCTTTATCGTTGGGCGCATCGGCGACATGCATCCCCACAATCAGCATGCTGCCCTCAGCATCCACAACGCACTGCGCGTTGTAACTCTGCTCAAAGTGCCCGCCGCTGCCAGACTTCATGATCCGGCTCTCGGGGTCGGTGAAATCATACTGGTCTGTCGGCAACGGCGTCTGCTGGGGCGGATTTGGTTTGCGTCCCCCGCGTTTGCCCGCAGCCCTGCGAGCCTCGTGGATCTGGACCTTGCGCTCATACTCGGGCTGTTCCTCCGCCGCCTTTTCCCGGGCGCGCTCCTCGATCACCGCACGCGCTTTGTTCAAGGCTTCCAGACGCTTTTGCCGCCGCTCGAGCTCCGCGGGTATATCCAGGCCGTCGTTCACCGGCGTGCTGTCGGCTGCCTCGGCTTTCTTCATGAGTTCCTCGACCTCCAGCTCCAACTGCTTAATACTGCGACCCGCGTGGCCGTAGCTCACGGCCGAATGTTTGCTCGCTGCGGCCAGTACTTTGCTGCCGTCCAGGCTCACGTTGCCCACCCTTTTAATGTGTCCCATCTCCCCGGCCGTCTCCAGCACACTGACAAACGCGCACTTGAAAAGCGCTTCGTTCTGCCGCCGGAACGTGCAGATCGTGTCGTGATCGGGATGGGTGTCCCCGCTCAGTAAACGCATCGCAACATCACTGTAGGTCGCCCTTTCGATCTCCCGGGAACTGAATCGCCCTGTCACGTAGGCATAAATGAGCAGAGCGAGCATCATTTGCGGTGGATACTGTTCACTGCCACTGCCCCGCCAGTTGATATGTCCGGCCGACTCGGGTATCACCTCCACGGCTTCGAGAATGAAGTGCGCAATGTGATTTTGCGGAATCCAGTCCCGGATGTCGGGCGGTAACAGCATCGGTGTCGTCCGATCAACGTTCACGAAGTGCGCTGGCATGCTCCATTAAGCAGAAAACCGCCGTGTTACTCAAGCAAAGTCCGACAGGCTCCTAGACACCTGATTAAATACGTCGATCCCCGCTTCTGAACCATTGATTCCGAAATCGCCATGCCGATGACAGATTTGTCCCGGGTGCAGGCTCGGGTTTTCCGCCGCTGGGCCTGTTGGCTTTTGCGAAGTCCGCACAAGTCCGGATCGGTTCTATGCGTCCGGTCGCTGCGCCTTAGACCAGTCCAATTGGAGTCGCATTCCTATTCGTCGCCGAGCTCCTCGACGTGGAGGAAGACGTCAAGTAGAGGGGTCTTCCACAATTTGGCAGCGAAGGATTCACCGAACTCGAGAACGAGTGCCGACTCGGGGACCGGGATCGTGCCCTCGACCACGGAAATAGTCGACCCGCCAAGCAGGTCGCGATACTCTCCGTCTGGAAGCTGGACGGGAAGGTTTTCGCTGCAGGAGGCCACGTTGAAGACGCCATACAGGCCGGATACCCCGGATACTGGGACCAGGCGCTGGTCTTCGAGCAGGCCCCACGCGAACTGAATGCACGGCTCGTCGGCCAGAATCCAGAACTCTCCTGTCCGCATCGCGGGGTGTTTCTTTAAGCGCGCCAGCGTGCCAAGAAAATCGGAAAGTTCGTAGTGGCCCCACTGGACCGGATCGGGTTCGAAAAGCGAGGGCCATTTGCGGAGACCTGACTCCTGTCCGGCATAGATCAGGAGCGGACCGCGCGAGCAAGCCATGGCGGCGGTCCAGGCGAGTGCTTGTGCCCGGGTGGGCGCGAAGTACATGATCCGGTACTGGTCGTGGTTCTCGACAAACCGCAGCTTGGCATAGTTTCCGGGAAGGGTGGAATCCTGCCAGCGCAGCATCTCCAGGTAGCGGCCAACTGGAACTTGACAATCCACCGCGGCCTGCCAGATCGACCAAAGGTCGTATTGGTACTCAATGTCGAAGGCCGCATACATCTCCCCATCGCCTGCTGTCGGCAGGCCGGTGGCGCGGCGGTGCTCTACCATCATCGGATGGACTGTCTCGGCCAACCAGAGCAGGTCTGACTTCATCTCGGCCAGTTCGGAGCGGGCCTGGACCCAGAACTCGACCGGGACGAGCGAGGCGACGTCGCACCGGAAGCCGTCCACCCCGCGGCGAACCCATACCGCCAGAGAGTCGATTAGGTAGCGCGTTAGTTCGGGGTTCGGATGCTTGAGATCAATGATGTCCGTCCATTGTGGGACCGTCGTTATCGGCTTGCCCTCGGCATTGCGGTGGAAAAAATCCGGGTGCTCGACGATGAGCACGCTGTCCTGCGACGTGTGGTTGAAGACGACGTCCAGCATCACCTTTAGCCCCTTTTCGTGGGCGGAAGCTACCAGAGCGTCGAAATCGGCATCCGTGCCGAGTTCCGGGTTGAGAGCGCGGTAGTCGCGGATCGGGCGCATCTCCGAAAGTTGCACGAATCAGTTGCAAAGGAACTGAAGGGTGTTGTTTTTGGCGGCGACGTCGATGGCGAGCATGTGGGCCAGACCGCGCGGAGACCAGAACTGGCCACGACGCTTCAAACGGTCCTGGAACTGGCTGCAGGCGGATTCCATCGAGCCGGATCCAATCGGGGCGTTGCGGGCGGCCAGGTCGCCATAGTCGAGGTGTTCGCGGTGGTTCCGGAAGTAGTTGACTTCCCGATTGACGATCGGATTCGGTGGTGTTCTTGGCCAAGAGTTCTTCGAGGGTGTGGATCACGCGATGGCCGGGGGTGTGGCGGAGTTGATGGAGCAGGGGCTTGACCCAGGCAGCCGCCTGCTCGGGGCTCCCGGGGTGAAGATGGTGGGCGAGGCTCCAGAGGTGCTCGCTGCCATGATAGAAGTCCAGGGTCTTGGTCGCCCGGGCGAAGCGGTCCTCGATCAGATTCCATATCCAGATGGCTCCATCGGCGAGGACGAAGACTTCCCTGGCCCGAGCCAGGCCGCACCGCATCGCCTGCGCCTGGATCATGGCCCCGAGATCGACGACATCGGTATCCGGAGGGACGGCGACGACCTTTTTCTCAATGAGCATGCCACGCCCGGAAGCGTTGGCCGCCCGGTCTTCGAGGCGGTAGACGATCGCGCTTTTGACTTCCTTCCAGGAGACTCTTTCCAGGGCGGGAGGTCCCGGCTGGGCGCCCCAGTCCACCCCTCTCTGGCGAACCAGCCAGCCATCGATCATGACGACCAGACTGAACGCCGGCTCCTGCGGCTTCGGGAGCGGAGGTGCGGGCAACTCCACGCCTTCGTTGCGCCCGGCGATGCGCCCCACGAGCGCATGAATGGCGTCGTCGCTTATCGGAGAGCCCCAGCGGGTGGCCAGTTCCGCGCCTTTCTCGAAGGAACCGGCGGCGGCGGCATTGTAGGCGAGTCGCTGCTCGAACTC
The DNA here is from genome assembly GCA_963805815.1 of uncultured Verrucomicrobiae bacterium. Lineage (GTDB taxonomy): Bacteria > Verrucomicrobiota > Verrucomicrobiia > Chthoniobacterales > Chthoniobacteraceae > CAWDWA01. The sequence continues at coordinate 16,023 of CAWDWA010000023.1, read as the reverse complement.
CGGGCTCAGACGGGCCCATTTGCCCAGCCCCCACTGCTCGCGCACCGGACAGTGCCAGCTTCCCGTTGCCTTCGAATGGCCCCGGATCGCACTGATGCTCACGATGCCCGATACCGTTATCAGCGTGAAGCCCGTCTTTTGCTGGCGCTTGAGCAGGAGCCCACTTCGGGCGCACATCGGCGGGATCGCATCGGCCGCATGCTGGAGCCGCGCCTGGAGCCGCGCCCTCGTCCACTCGCGCCCCTCTTCGAGCACTTCCTTCTCCATCGCCAGGAGTGTCGCACTCATGCTCTGAGCCCGAAGAGATACACGTCCTTTTCGGCCACGGCAGCGGTGTGCCCGCGATCCTGGCGTCCGCGTCCGCGGGTGCCGCCGACATGCACCCAGTTGGCCGCCCGGTAGCATGTGCCGGCGAAGCGTCCCCGTTCCACAAAGGTCTCCAGCCACTCCAGACCCTGCCCGTATTTTTCCCGCCAATCGCCGTCGATGCGCCGTGCCGCCGCTCCCAGGATATGGCTGGCCAGATGGGGAACCCGCACCCACGGAAAAACCAGGAACCGGGTGTTGTTGGCGATCCTTGCCAAGCCCTGCTCGCGGCAAAATCCCCGCTCCTGCAGATAGCCGTCGCGGTCTGCGCAGCGCCAGGCGGGAGCCCCGAAAAGCAAGGCCGCCACTTCCCGTCCGCAACGATCCCTGGCCAGATACCCGATGTTCTGTCCCACCACCCGAAGTCCCAGATAATGGTGGCGCGACAGATAGTACGCCCATCGCCGATGCGCCTGGCTCCCGGCCCGGACGACCTCCAAGGTTGCCGGACCCACCTCCTCGAAACCCGCCTCCAGGCTCTCCTCCTGCGGGAGGCTTGCCGGCAATCGAATGCCTGCTCGTGGCTTGCGGTAGGCTTCCCTCAAGGGCGGCAGAACGATCCAACCCCGCCGCTCGATCTTGAGCAGCAAACTGCGGGCGGCCAAATCCTTGGGCCGCCCGCTTGCGTCCCGCCAATCCCAAAGCACGCACAACTCCCCGGCCAACTTCCGCCGACTCCAGTGCGGGAGCTCCGCAATCCACCCGCGGAGCCACCGTACTTTTTCCCCATCCACTTCCCGTCCCTGAATCACGATCGGCCATTGCATGGCCTCTTCTTGCTCTCAAGGGAAATTGTAGTCCAGCATTTTTTTGCAACTTTCGGAGATGCGCCCTCGCGGATCGCGTAAGGACTACCGAGGGAACCTTTTCGACCCTGCACCCCGATCGGGTAGATGGGCAGTAGATGAAGTACGTCGGCACCGATCGCAACGAGACGATCAAGGTCTGCCGTGATGTCCTTCAGGGTCCCGGTCGGTCCGTAGTTGCGGGGAAAGATCTGGTAGATGACGAGCGAGCGAATGTTGAGAGGTGTGTCACTGGCCATTGGAAAAGTTGGGGGGAAAACTTGGAAGCCGTCGCATGCTCCTTAGAGTCGCACCCTTATTCATTGCAAGAAATTTCCCGACGCGATGCCGGTTATTGATGGGGCATAGTGGTTGGTTAAAACCACTCGGTCTCAATCAACTGATCGTTTGTCAACCGGTCGTGGCAGGCGTTTTCTGATTCAGACAGCGTCGCTCTACCTCAAGGAGAAGCTTCACTCCGTCGCTACCTTTTTCCCCCATTTCCGTGTCGAACCAGGCTTCGAGCATTTCGTCGGCCATGGGACCCGAAAGCGTGCGATTCGACAAGCAGAGTACGTTGGCATGATTCCAAATGCGGGCATCTTTCACCTGCCCGGGGTCGGAGCAAAGCGCAGCACGTACTCCGGCGACCTTGTTGGCGGCCATACAAATTCCAGTTCCTGACCAGCAAAAGAAGATCCCTTCATCAGCCTCGGAAGTCGCTACGGCTAGCGCTGCCTGCTCCGCTACGAGAGCCCACGGGTGCTCAAGACCCGTAGCCAGCGAGCCAAACGGAATCACCATGTGACCACGCTTTTCCAGGAGTTCTCGCACGATTTTGTGCACCGGATAAGGTTCGTCAGAACACACCGCTATTTTCATTGGGATTAAGCTTTGGTGACGAAAGTTTGAGAAAGCCAGTGCACGTTTGTCAGGTTTGAGCCCATACTTGCACGGATCTCCGGAAAGATAGCCGGCATTTTCTGCACAGCAATCGAAGTTCAATAAGGTGGGAGACTAATGGGTGTAGTTGATGGGCGTGAAGACGTGAAGGGCTCGGCAGCTGTCTTAGAGTGGCGCTTTGCCCTCAATACCGCCGCTTTACGCTGCACCCGGACGCCTATATATGAGCTTCTGAGCCCGTTGCCCTTATGGAAACGAAACCAGGGCTTTGATCCGAAAGACCGAAAATGAATGCAACAAACAAACAAGCTGAACCATGCAAGATCATTGGCATCTCGGGGAGCCTTCGGCCCGGGAGTTATACGACTCTGGCCGTTGCGATCGCTTTGAAGGGAGCTGAAGAATTAAAGTGCGAAACAAAACTGATCGACCTGCGCAACTACGAAATGGTTTTCTGCGACGGGGCGGATGATGACTCGCAACTGCCGAACGATGTTCTCCGATTGCGGGAGGAAGTCAGACAGGCTCAAGGCATCATCCTGGGGACGCCCGAGTATCACGGGGGATACAGTGGCGTTCTAAAGAATGCTCTGGATCTGATGGGATTCGATGAATTTGAAGGAAAAATGCTCGGCCTCGTTGGAATTTCAGGAGGATCGATCGGGGCGTTCGGCGCTTTGAATAGCCTTCGCGAGATCGGGCGTGCCCTCCACGCCTGGGTCGTTCCAGAACAGGCCTCCATTCCGCAGTCCTGGAAGGAATTCGATGATGCAGGCAATCTGAAAGACCCGAAGCTCGAAAAGCGCGTCAAGCAGGTGGGACGACAGGTTGCACGTTTTGCCTATTTGCACGGTTCCTGCGAAGCGAATGAATTCCTGCAGAGCTGGGAGAAGTCATTCGAGAATCCGGGAGGCGAGGAGCGTTAATTCGCGGCTTGGGAGTTGCGCCGTGCATTGCCTCGAGGAAGTCCCCCTTCTATTCCGGGCCTGGCTCACGACGAAGCTGGTCCGAAATGAGAGTTCGACTGGAACACGGGCTTATTCGCCAGTTTACGATGCTTTTCCCGTGAGTTTGTTACCGAGCTCGACGACGGCTTTGGCGAGTTCCTCGACATCCTCATTGCGCGTGCGCCAGTTCGAGAAAGCGGGCCGGAATATCGTGCGCGCGCCTATTCGCGATGTTCCGACGAGGAAGCGGCCATCATCGATCACGGCCCTGCCCATCCGCTGGTTTAGCGCGTCCAGCTCTATGTCGCTCACACCCCCCGGGTTGTAGCGGAACGAAACGATGTTCAGTTTCGGATCGTTCATGAGTTCCAGTTCGGGCGTGTTTCTGACCACCTCAGCGAAGTGTTGCGCGATGTCGAGACAGTGCTCGACGATCTGCCGGTGACCTTCGCGGCCGTAAGCCTTGATGGTTGCCCAGACCGCGAAACTCCTTGCTCGCCGCGAACTTTCCGGGCCAATCGCGCCGAACGTAGGGCGGTTGTCGTTTTCGTTAGGGAGGTAATCGGCCGAGTAGCGAAACGCCCGCGAGAGCAGTCCGTAGTCGCGCACGAATGCATATCCCGAGTCGTAGGGAACATTCAGCCATTTGTGTCCGTCGACGGTCGCCGAGTCGGCTTTCTCGACACCCTCGACGAAGTGCGCCGTGCGCGGTGAGACCGCAGCGAACAGCCCGAATGCTCCGTCGACATGTATCCAGCAGTTGTGTTGTCGGGCGATTCGGATCATCTCATTCACAGGGTCAAATTCGCCGGCGTTGACCTCGCCCGCATTCACGACGACGATCGCTGGCCTTTCCCTGAGCGAGTCGAGTCCATGCCTGTACGCGTCGATGTCCAGCCGCCCGAAGTCGTCGCGGCAAAACTTCTGCACGTTGCCTCTGCCGATTCCCTGCAATGCCATGACTTTCAACGTGCTTGCGTGCACGAAGCCGGAAGTCAGAACCGGCATCGGCGGCAGGCCTGAGAGTCCGATCTCTGAGACGTCTACGCCGTGCTGTTCACCCCACCACTGCCGCGCCGCTGCGAGACACACGAAATTCGCCATCGTCGCCCCAGTCACCATGACGCCGGGCCAGCTTGCGGGCAACCCCAGCATTTCCTTGAGCCAGTCAAGCGCCTGGCGCTCCATTTCGACGCCGACAGGCGATAGTATCCACGTGTACGTGATCGCATCAAAAGCGGTTGCCAGCAGATCGGCCCCGAGCGCGGCCGGCGTGCTGCCGCCAATTACGAAGTGATAACAACGCGGTCCCGTAGTGTTGCCGCCCGCTTTATCGTTTAGGCGCAGAAGTTCTTCTATTGCCTGGCGCGCGCCGCATCCCGTTTCCGGTAAAGGTTCGCGGAAATTGGCGAGCGCGGCCTCGGCACCGGGCGGTAGTGCGACCCGGTCGTCAATGCCGCAAATTACCCTTGCCAGCCAGTCCTGTAGCTGGCCAACCAGGCCGTTCATTTCTTCGCGGAAATCGCGAACAGGTTCGAGCGGATTCATTGAAGGGAGAGCAGGCAACCTATGAAAGAAAAGGCATTAGTCTACCTCGGTGTCCCCTCCGCTAGTGTTGAAATACCTTCTTGCCCGCCACGATAAACAGTGATCAACAAAAAAAAGCGCAGGCTCTGAGCGTTTTGAATAGTTACGGCTGATGGTCTTGCGCAAGGCAAGGAGTGAGGACGGGGCATTTCGGAACCAAGATCTGCGAGGAACGAACGATCCGCCGCGGAGGAAGCAGGAATATCAAGCAAGCGCCCGTGGCGTATTGCATAGAGACGGCTTCGTTGCGGGCCGGCGCAAAGCGGTCAGGCAGATTTTTTTCGATTCGGAAGCGCGGGGGCAGGCAACCTGCTTTTGCGGGGCTGCGTCCGGTGCTGTTCCACGGATTCCCGAAAGGTCGATGCGCTGTTACCTGCGCGTTCTCCGACAGGCGGATTCGGCGATCGCCGGCGCTACCCACACCATGTCTGCCATCGAAATCGAAACTTCCAGACCCAGTCGCCCCAAAGTGCCGGGACTGGTCTTCCTCTCCTTCCTCTGGGTCCTCGCAATGGCGGGGCTCGCCTACCTGTCGTCGGCCCAGACCGACGCATGGCCGCAGGTCTATTTCTCCGCCGGTATTCTCGCGCTGTTCTGGATCTTCAAGCGCATGAACCCACACCGCCGGATGCCGCGTCTGTTCTTCCTCGGCATCGCGACCTTCCTGGTGATGCGATACCTTTTCTGGCGGTCACTTTACACGATCGAGTTCACCGACTGGTTGAGCTTCGCCTGCGCGATCATCCTCTTTCTGGCGGAATTTTACGGCATCGTCGTCTTCCTCATCGGAAATTTCGTGAATCTCAATCCGATTACACGCAAACCAGCACCGCTCCCGCCGGAGGACGAGCTGCCGACGATCGACGTTTTCATTCCCAGCTACAACGAGAGACCCGAGATTCTCGAGGTCAGCCTCATCGCGGCGACGCAGATGCGCTACCCGGCGGAAAAGCGGAAGGTGTATCTCTGCGACGATGGCGGTACGGACCAGAAATGCGAAACCGGTTCCGAAGAGAAGCGGCTGGAGGCGAGGAACCGCCGAACGGAGCTTCGGAACCTCTGCGCCACGCATGGAGCCGAATACCTGACTCGCGCGAAGAATTTCAAGGCGAAAGCCGGCAACCTCAACGAGGCTTTCCGGCAAACCTCCGGCGATCTCGTCGTGATCTTCGATGCGGATCACGTGCCGACCGAAGATTTTCTGGAAAAGACGGTTGGTCTCTTCTCGCAGGACGCGAAGCTCTTCCTCGTCCAGACCCCGCACTTCTTCGTCAATCCGGACCCGATTGAAAGGAACCTGGATACCTTCTACCAAATGCCCAGCGAGAACGAGATGTTCTACCGGGTCATTCAGAAGGGGCTCGATTTCTGGAACTCCGCGTTCTTCTGCGGATCAGGCGCCGTGATGCGCCGCGAGCACCTCGCGAAGATCGGCGGTCTTTCGGGCGAGACAATTACGGAGGATGCCGAAACGTCGCTCATGCTCCATTCCATGGGCTACAACAGCGCCTTCATCGGCACGCCCATGCTCTCGGGGCTCGCGCCCGAAACCATGGGCGGATTCATCGTGCAGCGGACAAGGTGGGCGCAGGGCATGGTGCAGATCTTCCTGCTGAAATGTCCGCTCTTCCTTCGCGGCCTCACACTCCCGCAGCGGCTTTGCTATTTCAATAGCTGCTTTTTCTGGTTCTTCCCGTTCTCCCGGCTGATCTACCTCCTCGCGCCCACAGCGTTTCTCTTCTTCGGGCTGAAGATCTACGCCGCGAACTGGCAGTCGTTCTGCGCCTTCGTTGTGCCCTACATGATCGCGGTCTTCGGTGTGTCAAACTACCTCTACGGTAAGGTCCGCTGGACCTTCGTCTCAGAGTTATACGAGCTGCTCCAGTCGGTCTATACCCTGCCGGCGATTCTTTCGACGTTTCTCAATCCGCGGAAACCCTCGTTCGCAGTCACCCCGAAGGGCGAGACGCTCGGCAAAGACTTCGTCTCCCCTCTGGCCGTGCCGTTCTACTTCTTCGCATTCGTCAATTTCGCGACGGTCGGCTCCGGAATCTACAAGCTCCTGCACGCTTCGGGCAGCGAGGAGATTTACCCGATTGCCATCACCCTTTTCTGGGGTGCGGTAAACACCACGATGCTCCTGGCGGCACTCGGGGCGCTCCTTGAGCGAAGGCAGCGTCGCGCGACGCCGCGCATGCCCTCTGCCGTGCCTGCAGAGCTCGTCATCGACGAGACGGTCCTTCCTTGCAAGCTGGCCGATCTCTCGCTCGGCGGCTGCCAAATGGTCTTCCGGGATGTGTCGGATCGCGTTTTCAGCCGCCACGACCAGGCGCGCCTGAACGTGCGCGTCGGCGACAAGCTCGAGGGGAGAACGATGCATGTGCAATTGAGGAACCTCCGCACAAACGATGCCTCCGGCGAAGTCGTGGTGGGCGCACAATTCCTCCATGAATCCCTGGACGAATTGCGAACCAAGGTGCGTCTCGTCACCGGCAGCAGCGCCCGCTGGGTGGAATTCCAATCGCGCCGCGAGTCGAAGCTCGGCGTCTTCGGAAGCTTCGTGAGCCTCACCTATCTGGGTGTGGTGAATTCGTTCCGCCATCTCATCCACATCGCGGCAAGCAGCGGCAATGCCGTCACCGGACGCAACCGAACGATGGAAACTCAGGGTATCGAACTCTGAACTACCTTGATGAAACGATTCAGGCCCACACGACTCCACTCCGCCGCGCTCGGAATCTGTCTGTGCCTCGCCGCTGTGCGGACCGGGGCTCAACTCTATGAGCCGCCCGCCGTCCGGCAGCCGGAGGCCGCGATTCCATCTACCCGTGAACCCTATCTATCCGAACTGGATCAGATTTTGAGCGCATCCGCAAATCCGCTGGAAATCTGCATCCGATTCGCGGACGCGGAAATACTTAACGATTACCAGATCGCCCAGGGCGCGGCCATTGCCCAGGCGCTCGCGCTGCGGGCAGGGTACCGCCCGATCCACGCTGCACCTGAAGCGGAGTTGGTGCCGGGCCGCTTCAACGTCGTCGTAGGCACGGTGGACCAGCTCCGCAGCGAAATCCCGAGTGCGGACCTTAAGAAGATCCAGCGCGGATATATCGCGATTCGCCGCATGCGTACGCCGGGCGGCTACGTCCTCTACGTCGTAGGACGCGAAGCCCGCGGCATCGACGCGGCCGTTCTGAGTCTGGGGCTCGTCCGTGAGAAATTTCCGAGAAAGCCGTCTGCCGCAATTCGCGAGATCATTCTCCCGACGGCGCCGCCATTCTACCGACGCTCGCCGCTGGAATCGAACAGGCTCTATACGTTCGACCAGCTCCAGAAGGGAGGCGCCGGAATTTCCATGCCGCCTGGCGGTGGAATGGCGATGGATCTCTTCTATCCTGGCTACTTGAGGACTGAAGCGAAGTCCGAGGCGAAGCTCGATCTGCATTTCGCCCTGAAGACGGGGGCTTTTGGATCCGGAAGCGCCCTCACGGTCACGCTGAACGGGGTACCGCTCACTCCGACTTCCGGCGGCAGCGCAAAGGGATATTCGGGTGCCGCGTTCACCTTTCCTGTCAGTCTCTTTCAGCCGGGAAGAAACACCTTGGTTATCACGTCGGATCACGGTGCCGAGTTGAGGATCTTTTCCGACTCCGAACTGGTACTGCCGACAATCGAAAGCGGGGTTGACCTTCCCGACCTGCGGGTCACGAGCCGGACGTTCTTTCCGTTCATCGGCCAGCCCGACGGCTCCGATCTGGCGGTGGTGCTGACGAGCCGCGACAGGGAAGAGCTTTCCTCCGCCTGGACCCTTCTCGCCCGCCTTGCGCAGTCTGCGAACACCTTCTTCTACAACGCGCAAATCACACTCGGCACGCCCGACCCACATCGCCACCAGCTCGTGGTGGGCCCCTACGATCGCCTTCCCGACAATTACCGGAAGTTCGTTTCGCTCAGTGCATTCGACGAGGCGCACCTCGACACGCCGGTTGCCGAGATAAACGGGAGCGCGTCGGGCGTCAACCTCGCAGACGTCCTCAAGGCCTTCGTCCAACGCCATGCGAGGAAGGAGTCGGCGGGGAACGGCAACGCGGCAGTCGGCGCTCCCCTGCCTGCCGCGCCGGTGAAGGAAAGCTTTGGTCTCCTCGCTTGTCATCAGCCGGTCGAGGGACGGGCCGGATGGATCCTCATCGTCTCCGCACTCGGCAACGAGAAGACGCTGCAGACGCGCATACGAACTCTCGTGGAACCGAATTTCTGGCTGCGGATCCGCGGCGATATCGTGCGGTGGGAGACTTCCCCGGATTCTTTTGATGCCCACGTTCCCGGACAGATCCGCAAGGAAATGTTCGCCGCGAAATGGTCTGCCGATCTTCCGCTCGGCGAAACGATGCCGGTGCGAAACTGGGTCGCACTCGTCGCGGGCATGCTCATCCTCTGCGTCATCCTTACCGCCAAGGTGCTTCGCAAATACGAAGAACTGCTCAAACTGCGGCAGCGGCGACCCTGAGATGGACGCAGAAAATGCCAATCTCGGTTTCGGACGCCAGCCCGCGATCGCGCTTGTCGCCGTTGTCGCCCTCGTGACGAATCTTCCGTATTCGCCCGTTGTTCGCGCGCAGCAGCCTCTCTGGCAAACTTACAAGGAGCGCTTCGTCACGGCCGAAGGCCGTGTCGTGGATACCGCAAACGGCGGCACTTCGCACTCCGAGAGCCAGGGTTACGGCCTTCTGCTGGCAGAGGCGCATGAGGACCGGGTGGCGTTCGAGAAAATCTGGAGCTGGACCGCCAAGCACCTCGGCGTGCGTGATGACGCGCTGTTCGCATGGCGCTGGGAGCAAGGCAAGGGCGTCGTGGATCAAAACAACGCGACCGATGGCGATCTCTTGATCGCGTGGGCCCTCTGCCGGGCGGCTACCTCGTGGAAGAAACCGGAGTGGCGCCGCGCGTCCGCCGCGATCGCGAAGGATGTCCGTACGAAGATGCGGGTCTCATCCGCGTTCGGCGACCTTGTCCTTCCTGGAGGATCCGGATTCAAACGCGATGGCGGAACGGTTGTGAATCTCTCCTACTGGCTGTTCCCGGCGTTCGTGGAACTCGAAACCGTTGACCCGTCACCCGTGTGGCGGGCGCTCACCCATTCCGGACTGGCGCTCTTGAGAGAGGCGCGCTTCAGCCGGTGGGAGCTTCCTCCCGATTGGTTGCTCGTGGGGCGTAGCGGGCTGCGTGTCGCTCCCGGGCACGATCCCAACTACGGCTACAACGCGATTCGAGTTCCGCTCAATCTCGCCTGGGCCGGCGTCCGCGACGCGGCGCTTTACAAGCCGTTTCGCGGCTTCGATCAAGCTGCGGGATCTCTTTTGCCGCGTGCTACGGTAGGTCTTCCGTCTGGTGTTCCGGGCGAGGATCCCGCCCTGCCGGGAATGATGGCGATCTACCGCCTCGTTGAAGGCCCCGGGAATCTGGAGCCGCATTCGCTCGCAGCGTCCTACCGGTCCATCGCGCCGGACGAACCCTATTTCTCCGCGAGTCTGGGGCTGCTTTCCAATCTCGCGGCCTCCGAAGCCGGAAAATTCTCCAAGTCCCTGGCACCATGAAAACAAGAAATGCCCTATCGCTCATCCTGCTTGTCACCGGCCTGACCGCTTACGGCCAGACATCGTATCAGGACGCTGATCTCGCCAGCCTGCCGCTCGACCAACTTTATGTGTCGGAAGGGTTGGGGTCACCGCGGCCCAGTTTCCTGGCGGCGCCCAAACCGGAACCGCAGGAAGAATGGCCTGCGGAGAATCAGCCCACCGGACCCCGCACGATGACGCAGATGATCGAGGTGCCCATTCCCGAACCAGTCGCGCAGCCCATCGCCCTTGCCGACTCCCGTATAATCGATGCCGGAACAGATGCCCCGAATCTCGTGAGCGTCGATGGTGCGCAGAGTCCCGCGATCGTCTTCGAAGGAGAGGACGGAAAGCCGTTGAAACCAAAAACCGCACCGCCGTCCGACCCCGGCAAGCTTCTGAAACAGAAACGCTACCGTGAACTCGAGCCGATCATGATGGAGACGCGCGACTCCGCGCTCGCCGCCGCCGTCGGCTGGTCCTATTACAACGACGACAGCTTCAGGAACGCTTCAAAGTGGTTTGAGCAGGCGATTGTTTGGAACGAGAACAACTACGAGGCTGCCTACGGCCTTGCTCTCGTCCTGACGCGGCAAGGGAAATACGATAAGGCCGAACAGATGGTCCGGTGGCGGATGCGCGAGTATCCCAAGATGGAGAACGTCATGGGTGACATTCTCACCGCGCGCGCCGTGTCTGCATATCAGGACAAGAACTACCAGAAAAGCCGCGAACTCTTCGAAGAAGTGGAACGGTATCGCCCGCTGAGCCGCAGCGAAAAAATCGTGCAGGCGTGGAATACGTTCCATTCCGGAATGACACCCCAGGCGGCAACGGAATTCGAGAAGCTCTATCTGGCGAAGCCAGACAAGTTTGCGGCGTCGGGCGTCTATGCCGCCTGCGCGAGGGAAGAAAATTGGAAACGTATCGAGCAGATATCCAGGGAACATGGCGGCCCGCTCGCCTCTATGTATCGCGAATACCTGGGCAGTCGCTATTATGACCGGGGTCTCTATGCGAACGCACTCGCCACTTCGCCGGAAAAGTTTCCCGAACTGAAGGGCTACACATCACCCCGGTCGAACGCAAGCGGGCGCTTTCGGTACAAGACGGGCGACAGCGGCACGTCCGAGTTGCAGGAAATTCGCGCCACTGCAGGAGGCGTTCTCTATGCGGACGACGTGAATCGTCTTGGCGTCGAAATCGGAGTCTCGAATCTCGAAGCGGGGGGACTGCCTAAAGCGTCCCTCGTCGGTCAGGCCCCGTTGGATAGAGCCGAACGCGTTTATCAATCGTCGCCGGTTACTTCCTACCGTTCGCTCGTCGATATGCGCCTCTCCTACGAGCGCGAAGGCGAATTCACACCTCACGTCGAAATTGGATTTTCGCCGACCGGCGGCGCCGTCAGTCCCACCGTGGTGGGAAGTATCGGACTCCGCAATGCGCAGGATTGGGGCGACTGGGAATTCTCCTTCTACCGGGAAAGCGTGAAGCAGTCGATTCTCAGCTACACGGGGATGAAGGATCCCTATACCGGCAAAAAGTGGGGACGAGTCTCGGAATCGGGAGCGAGTCTCTCGGGATTCGCAAATATTCAGGACGGATGGAGCATGTTCGGCCTGCTCAGTGCCGGGGCGCTCGATGGAAAGGGCGTGGCCTCCAACAGCCACACACGCCTCATTTTCTCTCTGAATAAGCTAATCGAACATCCCGACTTCGAGTACATTACGGTCGGCCCCAGCTTCGCATTCGAGCATTACGCGAAAAACCTTTCCCATTTCACATATGGACACGGCGGCTATTTCAGCCCCGACTACCTGCTGCAAGGCACTTTCGGTGCGCAGTTCCTGACGAAGCAGGCGCGTCCCCTTCTCGTGAAAGGCGGTCTCCAGCTCGGTCTTCAGTCCTACAGCGAAGCGACCGCGCCGATCTTCCCGCTGGACCCGCCAAGTCCCACTTATCGCGAGAACGAGGACGAGACGTTTATCGCAATGGCCGAGGTAACCGGGCTGTTCCAGCTCTCCGCGCAATGGGCGCTGGGCGCATCGCTTTCGTATAACCGGACGGCGAACTACAGCGAATTCAACGCGGGCATTTTCCTGAAGTACTTCTTTGAGCCTCGCGCCGGTCTCTTCGCAACGGATCTCGCCGACCTGTGAGTGGCCGGGGGGCGGTGGAAGGGGCTAGAAGATCCGGAGTCGTTCTGGCCGTCGAGGATGAGGACGACGTGCGGCACGTGCTGTCCGAGCTGCTGAAACAGCACGGTCTGGACATCCACACCGCTCCGGACGGGACGAACGGCCTGCAGCAACTCGAGCATTTCGTGCCTGACGCAATCCTGCTCGACCAATCGCTGCCGGACATGTCCGGACTGCTCCTGCTCGACGTCATCCGCGCGCGGTCTCACCTCCAGCATGTACCGGTGATTCTGCTCACGGCGGACGCCACGGCGGAAACAAAGATCACGGCGCTCGGACGCGGTGCGGTCGATTACATCACAAAGCCTTTTGACTCGAAGGATCTTGTCGCTCGCATCCGCGCGCAAATCCGGCGCAAGGACGAAGAACAGGAGATTCGTAACCGGGCGGCGTGCGAGGCCGCGGAGGCGCAGCTTTCGCTAAAGACCGCACAACAGCGATTCGACGCGCTGGTGAAGAATTCGTTCGACCTCGTGTGCGAGCTCGACAGCGATCTTCGCATCGCATACGCGAGCCCGAATCTGCGGAGTATCCTGCAGTATGAGACTTCCGAACTCGCCGAGGCCCGCTGGCTGGACCTCGTGCATCCCGACGATCGCCTGCAGGCCGAGAAAGTACTGCGAAGTATGCTCGCCCATTCGTGCAGCACCCGCATGACGGTCCGCTTTTGCGACAAGGCCGGGGAATGGCGCTGGCTCGATGTGTCGGGTGGCATCCAGAATCCGACGGATTCGCTCCCGCGCATGCTACTCGTTTCCCGCGACATTACGCAGACCAAGGAAACCGAGGCAAGGCTCGCCCGCCTGGCGCTGCACGATCCACTTACCGATCTCGGAAACCGGCAGTGTTTCGAGGAGCGGCTCGCCTCGGCGCTGGCGGATTTCACGCCCGGGAAATCCGGGGGCATCCTGCGCGTGGACGTGGATAATTTCAAGCTCGTCAACGACACCCGCGGCCATCAGGCGGGCGACGAGGCGCTGCGTTCCGTGGCACGTGTGCTTCAGGCCACCTTCGAGGGCAGCCATTCCATCTTCCGGGAGGGCGGCGACGAATTCTGCGTACTCCTGAGCGACGTGACTGCGGCGGAAGCCGACGCGCTCGGAAACAGACTTCTCAGGAGATTCTCTGAGGATCCGTCCGGCGGAGTCGGGCAGAGTCTGGGTATAACTCTCTCCGCCGGAATCGCAATGATCGAGGAGGGGATTACCAGCGAGGAACTTCTGTCGCGCGCGGATTTCGCGCTCTACGCCGCGAAACGCTCCGGAAAGAACCGCTGCAGATTGTATCAGGCGAACAGTGAAGAACTGGCGCACATTCGTTCCGCGGCAGAATGGATCCCGCGTCTACGGGCGGCGCTGCACTCAAACGGATTCAAGGTGCTCTACCAGCCCATCGCGGACCTGAGGACGCGGGTCAATCTTTGCCACGAGTCGCTGTTGAGATACATGGACGAAGACGGGCGGATGCACTCCCCAGAGGAGTTCCTGCCTGCCGCGGAGCGGTACAATCTCATGGCGGAAATCGATCGTTTTGTCATCGGCCATGTTCTCGAGGATCTCCGACGGGACGGGAAAATGCGCGCCTCGGTAAACCTTTCCGGGCAGTCCATCAAGGAACCCGGGCTTGGGGAGTTCATCGTCTCCGCTCTGGCCGAGTCCAGCGTGGATCCTCACCGACTGATGTTCGAAATCACCGAGACGGTGTTCATTTTCGAGCTCCAGCAGGCGAAGCAACTGGTAAACCTGCTCCGCGGAAAGGGCTGCTGCATTGCTCTGGACGACTTTGGATCCGGGTTTTCCTCTCTCAACTATCTCCGGCAGCTTCCCATAGACGTGGTCAAGATCGACGGCAGTTTCGTCGAGAAAGTGAGCGGGGACCCGGTCGAACTCACCTTGCTTCGATCTATGAACGAAATCGCCCGCATGCTGGGCAAGTTCACGATCGCCGAGTATGTCGGCGACGAAACGACCTGCGAGAAACTTGTCGGCATTGGGGTGAGCTACGGACAAGGTTACCATCTCGGCCGTCCAATGCCGATCGAGCAGGTGCTTGCGCTTGACATCGCGCGGTCCCCGGTTGAATCCGCAGCGTAGCCGAACTTCGTCACTTTTGTCTCGTTAACCCGACTTCGCGGTACGCCGTGAAAAGCCGCGAGTCTCCAGTGGGAGAGAGCTCAGGGATAGTGGACGGGAAGTAAGCGTGCCGGATCACTCCCGCCCGCCGAGCGCTTCTGCATTCAGGCGGCACGCGTTCGGCCCGGACCAGCATTTTCGATAATATGAGAACCGTTTAATACGGATGCGAGAGATCGATTTATACGGTGCGCGGTGAGGGCCGGTAGTCTGGCGTTCGGCGGCTCGATTGACGAGCGGCCAAATCTAAAGATGACTCACGGCGCGACCATCTGTTGTACGTCAAAACTTGGGGGAGGTGTCTATAAGTTCTCTCTGCGAACAAATCAGGAAAAGTGAATTTTGTGTACCCATGTCGCCGGCAGAGCCCCATCCCGATGTTTTCTAGAACCGCGACATGAGGAACCACGGCGTGGTCGTTTCACGTCAATTATATACGCACAATGGTCGTGTTGTCGGGGACGCCTGATCAATGAGAAACGGCAATGGCAGAACGCCGCATGGAAGGGAAGGCTTGCCACGTTCCGCTCTGTAGCCTTGAATCAGAAGCACCCATGATGAAGCTCCTGCTGCCGCTCATCGCCTTTCTATTCGTCGGTTGTGTCTCTTCCAGCAAGCGTGTCGAAGAATCCGAGGCGGATTTGAAGCCGGTGAGCGTCCAGAATGGCATTGCCTCCTTCTATGCCGGGCGGTGGATTGGACGGAAAACCGCTAACGGCGAGATCTACCAGGCGAGGGACAGGACAGCCGCGCACCGGACGCTGCCGTTCAACACGCGGGTCCGGGTCACCGACAAGCTTACTGGCAAGAGCACCATTGTTCGCATCAACAATCGCGGTCCGTACGTCAAAGGTCGCGTCATCGACCTCAGCCTGAGGGCAGCCCGCGAAATCGGCCTCACACGGAAGCGGGGCCTCGCCAGAGTGAAGCTCGAGATCCTTCCTAAGAGAGAAAAACAAGAGGAGCCGCGGATCGCGGCGGAGAAGAAGTCGGAAGCAGACGCGACGGTCTTCGCGAAGTTATTCGGCTCCAGCAGGACAGACAACTAAACGCGAGCTCCGCTCATGGTCAGCCAGAGCCTCGCGACTTCAAGCGATCTTTCCATGTTGTAACAGTTTAGCTCTCCCGGGCCGGGTCGCCGCGGGCGGCGAAAATGATGTCGTGGGCGGGGGTCGGGGAGGATCGGAATAGAGCGCGGAACATTTCAATCATTCTGGCGCCCTGAAGGGCTGCGGTCTGAGCGAGAGAGGCGAAAATGGCGACATTGTCCGAACCCTTGGGACTTCGAGTACCCATGCAGACCTTTCTGAAGATGACCAGAGGACGCAGCGAGCGTTCCGCGTGATTGTTGGTCGGTGGCCCGCCGTGTGCGATAAAGGCGAAGACTTCCGTGTATTCCCTTGCGCCCGGAACGAGGCGTTTGCGAAGAGTTTCGGCCTTTGCGAAGGCCAGCGGCTTGCGGCAGATCGTATCAAGTCGGCTGCGAAGCC